>NZ_JFCB01000021.1 GCF_000725125.1 Streptomyces toyocaensis | reverse complement strand
TCGAGGGAACTCTGCGTGTCGAGAGTCGGTTGCGGATCGCGCTGCCGGTGTACATGGTGGTTGTCGTTCCGTCAGTGGTCATGCCTCGGCCGGGCGTGGCAGTGGATCCCACGGGTGACGAAGCCCGGCCCTCCATGCTTGTCCATCCCGCACGTGACAGGGCCATTGGCGGCGCTTTCACCTCCGTAGTGCCTTCCACCGAGATGGCCCAGCTGCTCGGACACACCCGCGCCGGTCTGCTCGCCGCACTGGCGCAACCGGCCACCGCGCAGTTGGCGGCACGTCACTTCCTCAGCCCCGGCCCCCGAGTGGATCCCGAGGGACACGCACATCGATCTCCGTTCACCTCTGGCTTGGGTAGCGCTGAACGGTCGCCACGCGTTGGGCCGATCGCTTCCCGCTGCGGGCGCACACCACGAGGCGGGCGCGCGGACGAGGACTTGGCGGCCCCAGCACCCTTGGCGTACCTCCAGGTCGGATCTGCAGTCGAGCCGGGCTACTGACTGCCGTCGGAGTGAGCCCGGTCGTGCCGCGAGTACGCGAGCATCAGCAGGCGCGCCGCATCGCGTGCCTGGGTCGCCGGCTGGGAGGTGCCAGTGATCGCTGCTGTGGTGATGGCGCCTTCGGCCAGCAGTACGAGTTGGTCTCCCAGTGTCGCCGGTCGCCCGGTGGCCGTGACAAGGGCGACGAGGTAGTCGCGGAAGGCCTGTTTGTGGCGGCGGGCCTGGGCGACGACTTCAGGTGAGATCCCGCCCAGTTCGCCGAAGGAGTTGATGAAGGCGCACCCGCGGTAGTCCGGTTTCGAGAACCATGTGTGCAGCCACTCGAACACCGCGATGACTTGTTCCTCAGGTGTGGTGTGAGTGTCCACGTGGTGGGCGAGAGCCTGGCGCCACTGACGGTCACGCCTGTTCAGAAACTGCAGCACCAGGGCCTCTTTGGAGGGGAACAACTGGTAGAGGCGCTTGAGCGACAACCCGGAGGCGTCGCGCACCGCGTCCATTCCCACCGCCTGGATGCCCCGACTGTAGAAGAGGTCTTCGGCCGCACTGATTGCCTGGTCCTGGGCCGCCTCACGGTCCGGCATGTCCGCCCCCTTGCATGGAGAACCATCGTTCTCTACTTTAACAGGATGAGGCGAGAACGAGCGTTCTCTCCTGCGGCGCACAGCGTACGCATAACGCCACAGAGCGAGGAGCTGACATGGCCGACGCCACCCGTCCCCCGGTCCCGCCGTTCACCTGGGAGACCGCCACCGAGAAAGTCCGCCTCGCCGAGGATGCGTGGAACTCCCGTGATCCGCAGAAGGTGTCGCAGGGCTACACGATGGACTCGCGCTGGCGCAACCGCTCGGAATTCGCGACCGGACGGGAGGCGATCGTCGCGTTGCTGACCCGCAAATGGAACACCGAACTCGACTACCGGTTGATCAAGGAGCTGTGGGCGTACGACGCCCACCGCATCGCGGTGCGCTTCGCCTACGAGCACCGCGACGACGCCGGCCACTGGTACCGCTCCTACGGCAATGAGAACTGGGAGTTCGACGAGAACGGACTGATGCACACCCGCCACGCCTCCATCAACACCCTTCCGATCGCGGCATCAGAGCGCAGGTACTTCTGGGCGCTGGGCCGTCGCCCCGACGACCACCCCGGCCTCAGCGACCTCGGCTTCTGACCCGCGCTTTCGACGCTCGGCCCCGTCCAGGGGCCGCTCGCGCAGCCACGCAGGAGAACCGCAAGCGGCCCTTCTCCTGCGGTCGTCCGCCCGCTCGTGCCCTGGCCCCGCCTCCCACCGGCCCTGGACCGCTGACACGGCTCCTTGAAGAGTCCGCCGTTCCGGAGTTCTGCTCAGCGTGACTCTGCGTGTCTGGGGGTTCGCACGTCTCCTTGTGGTCCTGGGACCAATGGGCGCCGTGCCGGGCTCCCCCACCGGCAACCTCGCCCTCGAACTCGCCGGACGCCGCGGAGAGGCATCGGTCAGGACCGCCCAGGTCCTGACCGCCTGGCAGCGATACTTCCGCGACGCCGTCGCCGAGGCCGTACTCGGGGGGCACGTCCCGGCAGGAGTCGACCCCGGCACGGCAGCCCTGCGCGCGAAGTCGTAGCGGTTCTCCGGGGCCCTCCGGCCGACGGCGGCGGCGAGCCGGGTGTGGCGGCGATGACGACCTGGTGGTTGGTGTGGTTCGTCCAAGGGGTCGTCGGCTCCGCCGTCAAGGGCTGACTGCGCCCGTGCGGGGCGGCGCGGCCGCGTCGGCCCGTCCAGTCGTAAGGCAGCGGCGGGCAGGCGTTCTTCAGTCCCTTGCGGGTCCCGGCGGGTTTCGGCGGGGCCGATGACGTCGTCGGCCAGGCCGCGTTCGGCCGCGCAGCAGGGTGCATGAGCTTGCTCCTGTGCTGCTTGGCCATGCGGGCGCGCATGGCCCGGGGTCCTCGGCCCCGGTGATCTGGCGGCGGAGGATGACGCGGGCGGCGCGTTCGGCGCCCACGACCGCGATCTCGTCGGCCAGCCTGGCGCGGGTGAGCCCGGCGCCGACGGACTGCGAGTCCATGACGGTGTACGCGCCTGCGCGGGCCTTGCGCAGGATCAACGGGCTCCGCGGCACGGTGGCGCTGCAGTAGGCGTCCAGCAGCTTCTGGGCCCGGGCCCTGGGCAGGCTGTGTGCCCGAGCGCGCGCCGGACGGGTACGCCACGTGGCGCGCCTACTGGGAGTCGATGGGGGTGCCCGCGGAGGATCTGCCGACCGGGGCCGGTGACATACCAAAGTCGATCGTCGATCCGGCGGGGCGCGGACCGCGTATGTGGTTCCAGCAGGTTCCGGGGCCGAAGATCGCCAAGAACCGGTGGCACTTCGACCTGAAGGTCGGTGGCGGCCGTGACGTCCCGCTGGACGTCCGCGCGCGGCGGGTCAGGGCCGCGGTGGACCAGCTGGTCGAGGCCGGTGCCACCGTGCTGAGGATCAAGGACGAGCCGGACATGGGGCTCTACGCCGCCGCCCTGCAGGACCCCGAAGGCAACGAGTTCGACGTCGTCTGAGGGCTGTTGCGATGGTGCTGGTCACAGGTACTCGTTCACGGCTGCGATCAGCACGGTCGCCTCGGAGTGGCTGTCACCGTCGCCGCCTCACCACAGTTGGGTGCCCGGGGCGCCCTTGAACGGCCCACGCACCTCCGCAGTGATCCAGCCGCCGTAGAAGTCCCCCTCCTGCGCCGTGACCTCCTCTCCGTCGACCGTGCAACGGTCCATGCGGCTCGGGTAGAAGGCGAAGAAGCCGGCGAGGGGTGCGTAGCCGGGCTCGGGACGGGGATAGCTCCAGGCGGCTCGGGGCCGCACGTCATGCCCCACGATGACGTCCCAGTACCGTGCCGACCCCTTCCATTCGCACCAGGTCCGGCCGGCGACCGCCGGGAACAGAAGCTCTGTACGGACGTCCCGCGGAGGGATGTAGAACACGGGGGGATGGCTGGTCTCCAGTACCCGGAGGGCCCTGCGTGTCTCGGCCACCACCTGTCCGGCGCACTCCACCCGCACGTCACGGTCGTCCTCCCGCATGACGGGTGGCCGCGGGTAGTCCCAGACCGACTCAGGCGTCCGCGGGGTGGAACGCGGCACGGGCTTTTCCAGCGGGTCCAGATACACCTCGTCCTCATAGCACCAGGCCCATTCCCGGTCGCGTGCCAGGGTGCGCGCCACCGGATGTGCGCTGGAGTCGAAGTGGGCCGTGGCGTGAGCGCCGCGAGAGCTGTCACTGCAGCCCACGTGGCCGCAGGTCAGGCACAGCAGCAGGTCGGCCGGTGCGCGTCCGTGCGCCGCGCAGGACACGCACGTCTCACTCAGCGGGGGTGGGTCCGCCGTCCACGTGTGGGAGCAGGGTTTCCCCGAGGGCCGTCCGCCATCAGGCCGCGGTGTCCATTTCGTCATCGGTGATCACCGGCCTGTGTCGTCGACATCACGCTTCTCGGTCAGTATCGTCCGGGAGGGAACCAGCAGCCAGGCGGTCGCCCCCACGTGGGCGCCCACCCGTATGGGAGGGCGGGCGCACCCGACGACCGATCTGACAGCCGGACCGGACCAGACGTGGCCGGCGGTCGCCGGCGGCGTCGTCCCGCGCACGGTCGGCTGCTGGTACCACCGGCGTCCCCGGGGCGCGCATCCCCACGCGAGGACGAACGGGGGGTGTGGGGTGGGCGCGACGACCCACCGGTGGGCCGGGTGTCGGTGATCAGGTTTCGGGGCCCAGCAGGGCGCGGCGGAGGTTGTCGAGGCGGCAGCGGCGGTGGGAGCGGGAGGACTCCTCCAGGTGCGGGCAGCGGAGGCCAGGTACCACTCGATCGCCTCCACGGTGAGCAGGTGCTTCGTGGCCGGCTTTGCCTTGGCCACCGCGCGGCGGCAGTCGGGACCGACGCGGTCCCACACGAGGCCGGGCCCACTGCCTGGCCGGCAGCCCTGCTGGAGGCCGTGGCTTCCGCCGGACCCCGACGGCCTCCATCACCGTCATGCCCCTGTGGCAGGGCCCGGTCCAGTTCTTCGCCTCGGCGGACGGTGTCGTACGACCCTGAGTGGCCACAGCGACTGCCGGAACCCGGCGAGCCGGCCTCCGACAGCCCGTCGTCCCGTGTCACCCCACCCGTGGATCAGCAGGGACCCCAGGAGTCCCTTGGTGATCGCACCCGTGGCGACGTTGTCCACGTAGTAGGTGCTCGCGGGCTTGTGGCCGGGGCCGGTCACATCGGACTGGGAGTTCGCCGGGAGGTGACCGGGGCGGCGGCACCGAGGCCGGCGCCGGTGGGAGCGTCACCCGGCATGCGGGTTCTCATCTGCGGTCAGCAGCTGTAGCTGCGCTTGCCGTTGATGAGGTAGCGGTCCTCCGCTTCGGTCTTCATCTTGTACGAGGCGGTCCAGCAGCCGTGCGTGCCCTGGCTGATGTAGAGCGGGCCGGCGTACTTGCTGTAGTAGCCGTCGTCGGTGCCGCAGGCGCTGCTGGCGGTGGTGCCCGGACAGGCCTGGAGGAACATGTAGTTGGCGTTGCCCGGTGTCTCGTTCTTGAAGATCACACAGAGCAGCCCGCCGCCCGCGTAGGCGGCCATGCTGCCGTCGTCGCCGTTGACGTCACCGGGGAGGTTGCCGTCGATGTAGACCAGCGTGTTGTAGTTGCCGCCGCACTCCGTGGCCTGGGCCACGGCCTCCTGCGGGTTGGCGGCTGCCCACGCCCTGGTCTCGCCGTCGGCGTCGGCGGCGACCGTCACCTTCGGGGCGAGGGGCTGCCCGGCGGCGGACGCCGGGGTGAGCAGTGCGCCCATGGCGGCCGTGGTGGCGGCCAGCACGCTCAGTATTCGCTTCATGGTCGGTTCCTTTCGTCATACGCATCGATGATGTGAACTGGTGTTCGAAGTAGCCGTCGCGGCGGGACACGGAGCCCCACCGCGAGCCGGTGCCTAGCGGAACGGCGCCTCGCGGATGGCGGTGGCCAGCCGGGGCAGGCGTTCGTCGTGCGGGCCGACCGCGATGTAGAAGAGCGACTCGTCGACCGGCTTGTCGTCGCCGCCCCAGCGGACGACGCCCTGGCAGTCCGCGAGGATGTCCCGTATGGCGGCAACCTGGAGCGGGAACAGCGAGCCCTCCGCACCGGCGCCCTGCCGGATCCGAACGGCCGTGCCCGAGGCCAGGTTGGAGTCCGGGAGGCCACGGCGCAGGCCCTTGGCCGGGCGCCAGCCGGCCAAATCCACCGCGGCGAGTTCCTGCACCTCGTAGTGGAAGCGGCGCACGACGTGCACGAGCACCGTCTCCACGTCGCCGATCCACACCGGTACGCCCAGTCCCGTGCCGGCCACCGGGCGGGTCCACACCTGTGAGTCGAGGTCCGCGTTCGGCTGGATGGTCCAGCCGTTCGCGGAAGTCGCCGGACGCCGGGGCCCGCGCCGTTCGTCGGCCACCGCCGTGGTGGCGGGCAGCACCGAACCGACGGCCGCGGCCCCGCCGATGACGGCGCAGGCCTTGACGACCGTACGCCGTGTCATGTGGTGATCCACGTTTCCTGTCTCCCTATGAGCTGAATCAGCTGTCAGAACACACCGAAGACCACGAAGAACGGCGCGAGGGAAGCGGCGGCACACACGGGCCAGTAGCGGGAGCCCCGTACCGGCGTCCGGCGTCGCAGCCAGGTGTTGGCCAGCCCCCAGGCCAGGCCGAACAGGCAGAACACCGGTGCGGCGATGACCAGCCAGAGCAACATCCCGTCGTCCTCGTTCGGGTCCTGCGTGGTCCAGCCGACCGCCGCCAGCGGCCCGTTGGCCAGGAGGTACCACGCCAGGAACAGGGGAACGACGGCCGGGACCCCGAGCAGCAGGTTCACGGCGACGGGGACGCAGAGCTTCCGCATGCGCTCATTCTTCACGATCGGTCCGGCCTATTGGGCGCGGCTGAGCTTGTTGTAGTTCTCCAGCACGTTGTAGAGCCCGATCAGCTCGCGGCCGTACTTCTCGGCCTTGTCGCCGGTGCCGTTGTAGCGGGCCAGCAGCTTCTGGGTGTCGGCCTGGCCGGTGGTGAGCGACGGGCGGGCGATGCCGAGCTGGTGCGCGTTGTAGATGGTCAGGTAAGCCACCGAGGGGATGTTGTACTCGGGCTCCTGGAGGTTGTCCCACACCGCGCGGGTGTCCGAGCCGGTGAGCGGAGTGCCGTGGATGATGCCCTGGTCCATGCAGTAGTTGCGGGCGGCGATGGTCACCCAGGCGAAGATCTGCCCCCAGCCGGTGCTGCAGTCGTCCTTCAGCCCGGCCTTCACCGCCTCGTCGGCGAGCGCGTCGAGCGGGTTCAGCTTGCGCAGCTCCCACAGCACCGGTGCCTGGATGAGCGCCTTGCGCAGCTTCAGGGCCCTGGCCAGGTTGGTGAACAGCCAGTCGGCGTCCATGATTTTGTTGAACGCCTCTGTCGTGGAGATGACGTCGTACGTCACCCAGTCGTCGTCCACGGTCCAGCCCTCGCCGCCGGTCTCCGGGACGCCGATCGACGTCAGATACGCCTGGACGTCCTTGAGCGCCGCCGCCCGGTACGTGGCCTTGTCGAAGTCGACGTCGAGGTCGGAGTTGACCGGGACCCCGGGGTCGAAGTCGCCCTGTCCGGTGTCCCGGCCGGAGGCGATGTTGTTGTCGATCTCGATGGCGCCGTCCCCGGATCCGACCTTGATGGTGGCGATCTGGTCGAACGCCCAGTTGGTGGGCAGCGGGTAGCCGAGGTTGCCGGAGAACCCGGACGACATGTCGGAGACGAAGCCGGCGGAGGCGTATCCGGCGTCGGAGACACGCTGGCAGACGTTGCGCGGACCGTAGACGCCGACGCCGTAGGCGGAGTTCTCGCCGACGGTGCGGTAGATGCCCCGGAAGTGCTTCAGGACGTACTCGGTGATCTCGCCGTCCTGGGCGTCGTAGTCGACCGCGAAGTAGATGATCGTGCCCGGCTTGAAGCCGTGGATCTGGGCCCATTCGATGGCGTTCGTCGCGTCGATGCAGCCCTGGGGGTAGCTGAAGTAGTCGGCCGAGCGGGACCAGGTCTGGTAGATCGGGAAGCAGCGCAGACCGTACTGCTTGATGGTCGCGAGCTCGCCGGGCTGGATCTGCTTCTCCGGCAGGCTGGTGCTGGACGGGTTGGACAGATAGCGGCCGATGTACTTGTAACCGGCGTCCTTCAGGGCCTGCGCGCGGGCCGGGGTGATCCTGGTGACGCCGTCGCAGGCGGTGCCCTTGCGGGTCTGGTCGCCGTAGGAGACGAGCAGGGACGCCCAGGTCTGGAAGTCGCCGACGCCCGTGACCGGGAGCTTGGCGAACGCCTGGAAGGACTCCACGCCGGCCTTGACGTCACCGGTGAAGTTGCCGAAGGGCACGTTCCGCTTGTTCAGGATCATCGCCGCGGTGAACAGGGAGGCCCAGGTGCCGGTGGTGCCGACCGCGACCGTGTGGTTCTTCAGGCCGGACTGGGTGCCGGGGCCGAAGACGCCGTTGGCGGTGCCGTCTGCCATGCCCAGCTCGTACTGGATCGCGAAGAGCATGGACTTGGCGACGTCGCGGGAGTGATGGCCGTCGCACGGGATCAGGTAGAAGTCCCTGCGGCCCACGTAACGTCTGTTGAGCCACTGCTGGATCGAACGGATCTCCTCGGAGCCGTTGCTGACGGTGACGTAGGCGTCCATGTTGAGCAGGCCTTTGACGACCTTCGGCTCCAGGGAGCTGCCCGCGTAGACGGTGTCGACGCCCATGTTGGCCTTCAGCTTGGCCACCGCGTCCTTGACGCGCCCGTTGTAGACGCCGTCGATCTCACCGCCGTCGTAACCCTTGCAGTACAGGGCCGACTGCAGGACGCGGCAGAAGTTCGCCGACGGCACCGTGGAGTCGTTCAGCTTCGGGTACTTCGACTGGAGCGTGGACAGTGTGGTCGGCCCGAAGGAATCCGAGAGGCTGGTGATACCCATCTCGTACTGCAACGCCCGGGTCAGGGCGTACATGACGGGCCAGCCGGTCCTGCCGTCCTCGGCGAGCTTGGATATCCCCAGCGCCGCGCCGTTGTTGTAGGTCAGATTGATGAATCTCTGTGCCCTGAGCACCATTTCGTCGGCCATGCCGAAGCAACCCCCGTTGATCTACGCGTCCCTGGCAGGCTGGTCAAGCCGGTCACGCGGCGATCACTCTAGGCGGGGCCTCACGGACCAAGGCAAGACCGGCAGGGAAACCTGGCCGAATGGTCATGGCATGACAAAACGCGCGGCTGAGGCGACAGCTGAGTGCCGAACCCAGGTATTTCCCGTGTGACGGATGTGAAACGAGGGACCAGGACGGCAGCGGCGGTCAACATCTGTTGGCCGAATCTCACCCGTCGGACATGACGCCGCCGCCCCGGACAACCGCCCACCCGCCCCGGCGGCCTTCGCCGAGGCGGGACCGTCTCGGGGGCTGCGTCCTGGGCCGGCCGCCGGTTCGCCGCCCACCCGGACGGGCCATCGCCCCGCCTCACACAGTGGCGTGGGCCGGCCACTCGCTACGACAGGACCTGGGAGTCCTACCAAGCCGCCGTCACCGTCGCCCCAGTCCTGCTCCGGATCTGACTTCTGAAAACGATCTTCAGGGTTCAAGCGCCCACGTGCACGTACGAGGCCCACCGGCCGGGGGCGTGGGGCATGTGCGCGCGCAGAGCGCGTACGGCATGGTGGAGGGCTTCCGCCGCCCGCACCGGGCCGGAGTCGGCGGTGCGGGCCATACGGCTGTAGAAGTCCTCTGCCGTCCGCACCGCCAGGGTGTCCTCGACGCTCCACAGCGTCGCGACCACCTGCCGGTAGCCGGTGAACTGAAAGGCGTGGGCGAGCGTGATGGCCTCATCGGGGACACCGGCTCCTCCCATGGCCGTCTCGCAGGCAGACAGGTAGGCGAGCTCCCCAGGCCCTTCGGGCCGGGCGGTGGCCAGCTCGGCCACCGTCAGCAGGCCGTCGTGGAGATGGAGGCCGGCGCGGGACGGAGTCGTCAGGTCCTGACCGCCGTGGCAGGAGAGGTGCGCCCAGGCATGCCCGGCGAGCGCTGTGCGGACGGCGTCGCGGGTGGCACTCGCCCCGTCGAGCAGCCGGTGAAACCGACTGGGGAAGAGCCGTGTCACGGCTTCGGCCTCGCGGCGTACGCCGCGCAGGACGGGCAGCCCGGGCGCTTCGGCGACGGTGACGGTGAGCATTCCGGTTCTCTCCGCACCACGGCCCGCATGCCGGACGCCGGCCGGGGTGGGTGCGCGCACCAGGCTGCGCAGCGTCGGGGTGTACGAACTGATGACACGGTCCAGGACGCTGTCACCGGTGCGGGGCCGGTTCGAGCCCGGTTCCGCGGGACGGCCTGCCGCGTGGAGGGGCAGCAGGGCCAGCGGACCAGTAGGACACCACCACAGCCTCTTCCAGGAACCGTGTGGGGGGACTGGGGTGGTGAGGCGCAGTGTCTCCAGCACGGGTGCGGCGACCGCTTCCCACAGCCACTCCAGGACGTCCAGCAGCGTCTGTTCACGGACCATACGTGCGGCCGTGCCGGCGGAACCGGTGGCGCGGTCGGCCTCGTGGATCGCGGTGAGGAGTCCAACTGTGCGCGTGTGCGCGTCGCGGGCGGTCAGGTGGGGAAGCGGCACCACACGCACGGCGTCGCCCGTCACGATCAGGGCGTCGCAGCGCAGGGTGCTGACGTTGACCACCACCACGGGGCCGGGCAGCGCCGACCGCAGTTCGGACAGACGGGAGCGACGCAGGAAGTTCTCGAAGCCGGGCAGGCCGCGTACCTCTTCGATCAGTTGGTCCCACTCGCGGGCCGGTGCCATACGGCGGTCCACGGCGTCGTGACGCTGCAGCCAGAGGTGATGTGACGGGGTGGCTGGTGCGGGCGTACCGGGGCTGTCGGCAAGGGGAATCGCAGGTGGCGGAAAGACGCCTCCCGTGCTGTCCGACCCGTCCAGTGCGGAGCGGAGCTGGTCCAGGCGGGTCGCCAGCGCGGGTGCCGCGGCGCGCAGGGCATCGAGTGCGGTGTGTTGCTCGAGCAGCTGGGACCACAGCACGGACCTTCCGCTTTCCAGGAGTTCGACGGCTTGTTCCGGTCGGCCCGCGGCCAGCGCGGTCGCAGCGGCGTCCTGGGCCAGACCGGCGCAGTCGGCGAGCAGCCGTTCGCGCTGCACGCGGTGCAGACCCCGCCAGGCAAGCAACGGCAGCAGATCGACGGCCGTGGCCATGCCTTCCACGGCCTCGTCCCCCTTCCGGCCGAGCTGGATCGCCAGCCCGCCCCACGAGGTGGCCGCCGCGATCCGTTCGGCCACCGCAGCAGTGGGCAGCTGGGCCGCTCGTCTCCAGAGGGCAATGGCCTCGGTCGCACTGCCCCGGTCGCCGGTGTGCTGGTGACGTGCGCTCAGCAGCTCGGCCAGTGCGCACAGGTGACTGCCGCGTACGGGTCCGTTGATCGGGTGGAGACGTACCGCTTCCCGCAGGAGGTCCTCCGCCTCCTGGGCGTCACGGGTCGCGCCCGTTTGCTGGTAGCGCCAGCGCAGCGCCGTACCCAGGTTGGCCGAACAGCGTGCCCGCTCGGTGATGCCCTCTGCCGTGTCCAGGGCCGCGCGGTGGGCTGTGATGCCGTCGTTCAGATCAGTCAGGTCGACTGCTCCGTGCGAAAGTGGTTCCCCGGTGCGCCGGTTCAGCCCGTCGTCGTACTGCAGCCGCCAGACCCAGCGGGTGACAAGGGTGTTGCCCAGATTCAGCTGGTATGCCGGGTACATGGGGTGGCTTCGCGGGGTGATGTGCACCGCCTGCCGGCCGACGCGTACGGCCGCGTCGATGTCGGCAGGGTCGGCACGCTGCGTGAACCGCTCCTGGTGGGCGATGCCCAGGGCGTTCAGGTACATGCCTTGATGGGGATCACCCGGGGTGGCGGCCGCCACGGCTTCGGCCGCGGCGGCGACCGCCGTGTCGAGGTCGACGGGGTCGCCGGCGAGCTGGTGACGCAGCAGCGTCAGGGTACTCAGCTGCGCGTGGCACAAGGCGTAGGCAACGTCCTCGGGTGCCAGGGAGCGCAGGGCTGGACGGACCGTGGCGATCGCCTCATCGAGGTCCCCGGCGTCGCCGTCGCGCTCGAACCGCAGGCGCAGGGCCCTGGCATGGTTGTTGAGCAGAAGTCCGCGCGACGGGTGCCGGGCCGGACATCGTCTGAGCGCCTTGCAGCCGGCATCGACTGCCTCGTCCAGATCTTCCGTATCGCCTGTCAGGTATGAGCGTTGTTGCAGCGCGGTGGCCAGCTGGTTCAGACAGGCCGGGTGGTCCGCGCTGAGCGGGGGAGAAATCCGCAGGGCCCTTCGGGTGGTGGCGATGGCCTCGTCGAGGTCCTGAAGGCCACCGGTTCGTTCGTGCCGGCAGCGCAGGGCGGTGGCCAGGTTGATCAGTATGGGTACGGCGTCGGGAGTGCCGCCCACCGGCGGTTCCGACGCGTCGGCGTCCTCCGGGTGCACGGTGGCGGGTGAGGGCAGGCCTGCCTCGGCGAGTGCCGTTCTCCCTGCGTCGACGGACTCGTCGAGCGTGCGCGGATCGCCCTGGTGGCCGTACTGCACGACCAGCGCGCCGGCCAGCGTGCCCAGGCAGGCGGCGCGCGAGAACCCGTCGGCGGCGGCCTTCGTTCCGTTGCGCGCGTGGGTGACGGCCTCGTCGAGGTCGGCCCGGTTCCCCCGGCGTTCGTACCGGTTGCGTAACGCGAGAGCCAGGTTGTTGCAGGCTCCCGCGTAGGACCCGTGCGTCGGACCCGTGATCCCGACGACGTCCCGGCCGACCTGTACGGCTTCGTCGAGGTCGGCCGAGGCTCCGGTGAGAAGATGCCGCTCGAGGAGAAGGGCGCCCAGAGTGACCAGAGCCGCGACGTGTTCCGGCAGGGCCGTTCCGGGGTGTCCGGCAGCGGAGCGAACCGCCTCGATCGCGCCGTCCAGTTCACGGTGGTCACCGGTGATCCTCAGCCGGGTCTGCCGCACTGTGGCGACATGGGCGAGGAACTGTGCGACCGGAGGCAGGTGGGGAGCGGGCTCGGCCGCCATCTGGCGCAGTCGGACCGCCAGTTCGGCCTTCTCCAAGGCGCGGTCGAGGTCGGTTTGCGCAAGTCGGCCACCACCCAGTTCGGCACGGAGCAGGAACAGGGCCGAGGCGATGTGCGCGGCGATCGCCCTCTGCCCCGGTCGCTCCGCCGGTACGCGCGCGTGCACCGCTTCCGCCAGCGCCAACGCCCTTTCCACCGCCGGTACTTCTCGCCGTGTTGTGGCCTGCTCGTATGCAGCCACTGCCTCGGCAATGAGCTGCTGCAGACTCTCACTCAACGGCATTCACCCTATTCCTCCCTGAAGTCGCCTGACCTGTCCGCTGCACACGCGTCGCCCATGTGCCTCAACCCCCTGCCGCGTCGGACGGAGGTTCCTCCCGGCGCGGACGGCAGGCGCACCGTTCCGGCGCCGGCTCGGGGTGCTCGTACCGTGCCTTCATCGCCCTGCCCTGCCGCCAGAACTCCGACAGCGCGGTATTGACCTGGTGCTCCTGGTCCGGGTCACCGGGCAGGGGCAGGCGCAGCGCCGGATAGAGATCGAAGCGATGCAGGTCGAAGCAGACACGCACGGCCTGCCCGTAGGCCAGTGCAGCGTGCACGGCAGCGTGGTACGCCAGCCCGGACACCAGCAGCGGCGCGAGTACGAGCAGCACCCACCAGCCCGTGCGGGCCAGAAGCACGGAGCTGATCACGGCGCACAGGGCTGAGGCGACGCTGACGCGGCAGGCGGCGTCAAGCGCGTCGCGCCGGTCCTCCACCGTCTCCTTGACCACGTCGCCGAGCACCGCGTGCAGGCGGGGCCATGCCATGGGCCCGTCCCACCCGTAGGGGGCACCGCACCGGTCCTCGGCGGCGGCGAGTACGTTGCCGAGTCGAGTCGGGCGCACCAGGTGCGGCTGCTGAGGGAAGCGGGCCCGCAGCGCGCTGTCGGCGAGCCCCGCCACGTGAATGGCCGCCGAACTGGGCGGTGCGTCGCCCGGTAGTTCCGCAGCACGTATCAGGCGCTGCCGGTTTCGCTCCTGTCGCCGCGTACCCCACCGCGTCAGCCCGCCGCACCAGGAGGGCCAGTACCCTTCGAGCAGCCTGACGCACGGTAGCTGGAGCGGGTGGAGCACCAACGCCGCCACGACCGTGCCGAACAGCAGCAGCAGGGCCTCGCCCGCGCCCAGCGTGCCAGCGCGTCGCCATGCGGCGCTCCAGTTCAGGGCGGTTCCCGGCGCCCCTGCCCAGACGAGAAGCAGTACGAACAGCAAGCATGCGCATACCGGTACATGGCCGATGACGAAGAAGCGGCCGCCGAGCGCCGCGGTGGGCGGCCGCCCGACCGCAGTCAGGCTCACTGCGCCATCCGCATTGTTCCGTGGCCGGTCACCGGGCACAGAGGCGGTGCCTCGTCGGCGGCGATCCGGTAGGTGGCCCGTCCGCACTGCCCGCACCGGTAGCAGTACGCCGTGAACCGCGTGGGGGTGCCAGGAAGTGTGCCGTGGTCCCCAGCGCCCAGTCCGCCGCGCAATGGAGGTCCTCCATCACCCTGGCCCGCTTCATCCACTTGCTGCTCGAAGCGGACCCGTGCGGTGGAGCCGACGGGCCGCCCGTCCGGAATGAGGAGGACGCTGTCCAGTGTCGGGTCGGTGGCAAACACGCGCCTCAGCGTCTCGATCAGCTCCGGCAGTCGCACGCTGGAGGCGAACTCCAGCCGTGCTGTGCCCTTTCTGGCGTCTCCGGTCGTGTCCGGCATTCCCGTGTCGTGCACCAGCGCCTCGTACTCGCGCGGTGCCTCCGGCTTCGTCTCCACTCCGTCATCCCTCCCCGTTCGCCAGGCACAGGTGTGAAAACCTGCGCACCCGCTTCCCCGGCCGTGCGGGTGTGGAACGAGTGTAGGAGCCTGCGAGTGCCGGAGCAGCGCCTTGGGCTCGAGCCTGCGGAGCGACAACGGGTGTTCCGGAAACCGTCCGCTTCCTGCCGTCGTCTGCGCGACTAACGCAATCGAGTCGGTGACCGCGCGGATCCGGCGGGCGGTCAACGCCCGTGGACACTTCCCCGACGAGCCGGCCGCCCTACATGGCAACCATGTCCCTCGATCCACCGGCAAGGGCCGGACCGGCTGGGCCATGCGCCGGAGGACCGCACTGAACGCCTTCGGCATCACCTTCGACGGCCGGCTCTCAGCCGCCCGCCAGTAACCCAGCCACCCTGGTCCGCACTGGCAGACCCCCCGTCCCTGTACCGGCGGTACCAACTCCGCCGTGAGGACACCGTTGTGGCGGATCAGGCACTTGTGTCTACGGGGCCTGCGGGGGCATGGGGAAGGCTGTGTCGGTTCCGCACTCGTCGGCGAGGGCGCAGCGTGTCCCGTCTGCTGCCCGGAGGGCCGGTGGACGAGTGAGGGTTTGCCCCGGGCCTGTAGGTGCCGAGGGCGGTGCACCAACGAGCATGGGAGGGTTCGGTCTTGTTCGAGGGCTTCAGGACCAGGCGGGTCCAGGCCGGTGAAGCATCGATTCTCGTTCGCCACGGCGGAGAAGGACCGCCGGTGGTCCTGCTGCACGGCCATCCCCGGACATCCGCGACCTGGCATCGCGTCGCGCCGCTCCTCGTCCGGCGCGGTTTCACCGTGGTCTGTCCCGATCTCCGCGGGTACGGCCGGTCCACCGGCCCGGCGCCCACCACCGACCACGCCGGGTACTCCAAGCGGGCCGTTGCCGGTGACGTGGTCGAGGTGATGCGCTCCCTGGGCCATGCCCGGTTCGCGCTCGCCGGTCACGACCGCGGAGGTGCTGTCGCGCTGCGACTTGCGCTCGATCATCCCGATGTGGTTTCGCGGGTGGTGCTGATCGACTGTCTGCCCCTCTCCGAGCACTTGTCCCGCATCACAGCCGAGTTCGCCACGCAGTGGTGGCACTGGTTCTTCTTCGCCCAGCCGGACGTCCCCGAGCGGGTCATCAACGCCGATCCGGACAGCTGGTACCGGGGCGATCCTCACAGCATGGGGCAGGAGAATTACGACGAGTGGCGTTCAGCCACGAGGAACCCCGACGTGGTGCGGGCGATGCTGGAGGACTACCGGGCCGGCCTCACCGTCGACCGGCGGCACGAGGAGGACGACCGCGCCGCCGGGACACGGATTGAGTGCCCGACGCTGATCCTGTGGTCGCTGCGGGACGACCTCGAAGAGCTGTACGGCGACCCGTTGCAGATCTGGCAGCAGTGGGCACCGGACGTGCGCGGGCACGGGATCGATGCCGGGCACCACGTGGCCGAAGAGGCTCCAGAAGCGCTCACGTCCGCCCTCGCGGGCTTCCTCGCCGGACGGCCCGAGTGACCTTCGGGCCGCCTCCCACAGAACCATGGAGGGATGTGCTCAGGAAGCAGTGACCGATCCCTTGATCAATGGCTCGTTATCGTCTAGCGACTGTCAGTAGCGTGAGCAAAGGATACGCATGTCCGGGCCTCAACCGCGGCCCTGGACGTTCGAGTCCGTGCACCCCACCATCCAAGGGAGAAGCATGCGTACCGAAATCGTTCTGTCCCACGAAGCCCCCGAGCTCGACCTCGACCTGGATCTGCGCGTCTCCGATCTCCCGGAGCAGGCCGAGTCGTTCGGCCAGGGCACCTACACCTCGCCGAGCAGCTACGCGATCGGCACGCGCTGCCCCATCTGTTGCTGACGGACTGAGGCCCCTCGGGGCTCTTCCGAGCGGGGCGGTCCTGGGCCCGCCCCGCTCTTCCGTACGACGGCGAGGAGCACACACGTGGCGGCGGAGTCCGAAGCCCACCAAGCATCTGCAGCATTCGAGGTACTCGAGCCCGTGCTCGTGCGTATGGCGAGCCGTCCGCGCGGCACCGCTCTGGCCAGGGTCGACGCCGCCGAGCCGGTTCCCGGGGCACGGCAGCTCGCCTCCGATCCCCTGCTCGGCCAGGCAGTCCGGGTGGCCAGCGGCTCGCTGGCCCACAGTCTGGACGGTCTGACCAGTGACGAAGGCGCGATCGCACTGGGCCGCAAGCGGACCCTGAGCGCCGCGCGCACCCTGACGCGGTACGCCCGCCGCGCCGGCGCGCGCCCGACGCCGTTCGGCCTGTTCGCGGGTGTCGGTGCCGCCCGGTTCGGTTCCGCGGCCAAAGCGGAGCCGGGAACCGGTGAGGTCGCGGTCCGGCTCGACGGGGCATGGCTGCGCCGCCGGGTACTGGCCTGGCTCGCCGAGCCCTCCGTCCGCCGGCGCGTGGACGTCGTTCTCAATGATCTGTGCTTCCTGCGGGACGGACGGCTGTATCTGCGCACCGGTGGACAGGAGCAGTCGGTGCGCGACAACGCGCTGGTCAGCGCCGTGCGCGAGCGGGCACGGACCCTGGTGCCGTATGCCGATCTGCTCGTCTCGCTGGCTGAGCGCTTCCCGGCACTGGACGCCGAACGGCTCGACCGTCAACTGGCGGGACTCCTGCAGCACGGCTTCCTGCTCACCTCGATCACCCCGCACCGCATCGACGGGGCCCTGCTCGACGGCATCGAGGCGGTCCTGGACGTGGCGCTTCCCGACGACGCGCAGGCGCTGCGGGACATCCGGGGGGCCTGTGCACGGCATCAGGAGGACCCCCCGGGGCTGGGCGGCGACTCCTGGCACCGGCTCCTGGACGAGGTTCGCCGTCTCGACGTCCCCGGCACGGGCAGCGACACGCACGCCCGGCCGCCCCTGCACGTGGATCTGCACATACCAGGCGAGTTCGTGGTACCGGAGGCGGTGGGTCGGGAGGTGTGCCGGTATGCGGCCGCCGTCTGGGCCATCACACCGGAGTGGACGACGCTGGCCTACATGCGGGACTACCGCGAGCGCTTCATCGAGCATTACGGCACCGCCTGCGCCGTACCGTTGGGCGAGTTGGTCGATCCGCACCGCGGACTCGGCCTGCCCCCCGAGTACGGAGCGGAGCCCGCGTACGCACGCAGCGGCCCCGGCGACGAGGCGGACGGCCCCAGGCGCGCGATGATCGGCGAGCTGCTTCAAGAGGCCGTCCTGTCCGGCGGCGACCTGGTGCTGACCGACGACGTCGTACAGCGTCTCGCCGAAGTCGCCTGGCACGATCCCGCAGCCGTGCCGCCGCGCAGCCTCGAACTGTGCTTCCAGGTTCTCTCCGAGAGCACCGCCGCACTGGACCGCGGTGACTTCCGACTGCTCGGCAGCCCGCACATCGGCGCCTGGACGGCCGGCGCCACCGCGGGGCGGTTCGCGGCGGCGGCGGGCCTCACCGGCGAACTCGCCCGGCTGGCCGCCGACACCGCCGTCACCTCCGACGACGCGGTGATCGCGGCGCAGGTCGAGTTGATGCCCCGCGAGCCGCGCGGGCTCAACATCGTGCAGGTGCCCCGGTTGCTGCCCCACCGCATCCCCGTCGGCGTGCCCGACGACCGGGACGACCCCTGCTGCCTGGACTGGCGCTCGCTGCTCGTCGCCGCCGGCTCCGACGGACTGCGGCTGCTGCACCCGGACAGTGGCCGTCCGGTCCGCCCGGTGCTGCCGCACATGCTGGCCCTGGACACACAGGCTCCGCCGGTGGCCCGGTTCCTCATGGATCTCGCGACGGCGCGGCCCCGGGTCTGGTCGGGCTGGGACTGGGCCGGACATGATGCCCTGCCGTATCTGCCGCGCATCCGGTACGGACGGGTGGTGGCGATGCCCAAGCGGTGGCTGCCGGGCCGTCGGCTGCGCGACGCGGCCAGGGCCGAGGGCGCCGCGGCATGGGAGCAGGGCCTCGTCGCCTGGCGCCGGCGCCTTGCCGTACCGGACCGGCTGCAGATCGCGCGCAACGACCAGATGTACCCCATCGACTTGCGCGACCGCTGGGACCGGGACCTGTTGCGCGCCGAACTGACCGCCCCGCATCCCCAGTTCGTCCTCTACGAGGACCTGACGGCCGACGGTGCGGGGCTCGGCTGGAACGGCGGGCACAGCACGGAGATCGTGGTGCCCCTCGCAGGGACGCGGCGGCCCGCCGGGCGTACGGCGCCGGACAGTGCCGAGCGAGCACGGACCGCCCCGCCGATCCGGCGTGCCCCCACTCGCATCCATCTGCCGGGCGAGGACTGGCTGTTCGCCAAGTGGTACGCGGAGCCGTCGGCCCACGAAGCCTTGCTCGCCGAGCATCTTCCCGCCGTGCTCGCGGAGATCGAGGACGAGGTCGACCGCTGGTTCTTCCTGCGGTATCAGGACCCCGAGCCGCATCTGCGCCTGCGGTTCCACGGCGATTCCGGGGCGCTGAACGGCCGGGTGCTGCCAGCGATCAGCCGTGTGTCACGAGCCCTCGTCGAGAACGGGGCCCTGCGCACGATGACCCTCGACACCTACCGGCCCGAGACCGACCGGTACGGAGGCGAGGCCCTGCAGGAGGCCGCCGAGCGCTTGTTCCGCACGGACAGCCTGTCGGCGCTCGTGCAGTTGCGCGCTCTGCGGGGCGCTGCGCGGGCGCTCCCCGCCGACGTGCTCGCCGGGCTCGGGCACGCGGTGCTCCTGGAGTCCCTCGGGGACTGGGACTGGTGCGGCTGGGTCGACCACATGTTCACCAAGACCGCGGAGCACCAGGTCTACCAGCGGCACCGCGTTGTCGCCGACCGGCTGATCAGGCCGGGGAGCGCGGTGGCGTCGGCTGCGGAAGCACTCGGGGCGCCGTCGCTCAGCGCGTTGTGGTCCGAGTCGCCCGAGCCGCGCGCGTACGGGCGGCTGATCCTGTCCGCTCCGGAGGCCGACCGCGACGAGGCCCTGCTGTCGCTGCTGCACATGCGGCACAACCGTCTGTTCGGCATCGACCGGTCGGCCGAGGCACGCGGGTACGCGGTTCTGCGGGGCGCGGTGCGCACTCACACCGGTCGACGCCGGCATGAGAGCAGGAGCGGACGATGAGCGGCACCACCAGGGGCGGGATGCGGGAGCACACCATGACCGAGACCACCGGCGGCGGGACGCGGGAGCGCCCGGCCGGCCACTCGGCCCAGAACCTCCGGGAGCGTGCCGGCGCCGTCTCCGCCGACATCCTGGACCGGCTCGCCGACCCCACCGCCACGATGGCGGCCACGCTTATCCCGGCCGAGGCCGCGGACGACGGGGCCGCCGAGCCGATCTGGGCCGAACTCACCCTCGGCAGTGGCAGCCCCGGGCTCGCCCTCGCGTACGCGGGAGCCGCCCGGGACGCGGCACGGCAGGTGCCGCGCGCCCATGCGTATCTCACGGCGGGAACCCGCGCCGTATCAGGCCGGCCCGGCGCCGCGGGCGGGATCTTCAAGGGGCCTGGGGCCCTGGCGTTCGCTGTGCTGCTCGCTCACCGCACCACCGGCGGTTACCTCTCCGCGCTCCGGCGTTTCGACGCCTACCAGCGCGATCTGGTACGGACCGTCCTGCCTCCCGTCGACGACCGGCCGCTGCCCACCATCGGGCGCTACGAGGTGGTCCGTGGTCTGACCGGAGTCGGCCGTTACCTGCTGGCCCGGTCGGAGAGCTGCGAGGAGCCGCTGACGGCGGTCCTCGACTACCTCGTGCGCCTGTCGCTGGGCGCTGTGGAGCACCAAGGCGCACAAGTGCCGCGCTGGTGGGCGCTGGACGCGCCCCGGACCGGCTCCGAGGCGGCGTTCCCCGGCGGTCACCTCAACCTGGGCCTGTCGCACGGCGTCGCCGGGCCGCTCGCCCTGATGGCCCTGGCATGGGAACAGGGCGTGCGGGTGCCGGGACAGCAGGAAGCCATGGAGGCGACGGCCGACCTGCTGCGGACCTGGGCGGTGGCGGACCGGTACGGCCTGTTCTGGCCCGGCTACCTCTCCTTCGCCCAGTGGCAACGGGGGCCTGCCGCCTATGACGGAAACGCCAAGTGGCCCGCCTGGTGTTACGGGGCTCCCGGCGTTTCCCGCGCCCTGCAACTGGCCGGGCGGGCTCTTGGCCGGACGGATTTCTCGGACCTCGCGCGCGCCTCGGTGGACCGGCTGCTCGTCCTCCCCCGGTCCGCCTGGGGTATCCATGACCATGCCCTGTGCCACGGCTGGGCCGGGGCCCTGCACCAGCTCGGCCGGCTCAACGAAGAATGGCAGGACGTCCGGCTGGCCGAGCTGCAGGACGGCATAGCGACCGAACTCGTCTCCGCCTTCGACCCGGCACTGCCTTTCGGACTGCGGTTCACCATGACGAAGGTACCGTTCGGCTCCGATGTCTCCGGCTACCTCGACGGCGCCGCCGGCGCCGCCCTCGCCCTGGACTCCTACGCGGTGGACGGCACACCGGCCGACTGGGACATGCCCCTGCTGCTGGCCTAGGGTGTGTCCGGCCGATCACGTGGCTGATCCTGTACCGATCTGGTCCGGGAGGTCGGGAGGGACGAGGAAGCGCCGCGCCGGAGGATTCTTGGCGCGCCGGCCCTGGTAGAACAGTGACCGGTGGGTATCCAGGAGCGCGAGCGCAAGATGTACCGGCCGCTGCGGCGAGCCGGCCTCGAAGTGATCCCGGACGCCGTGCCGGACGGCACGATGCCGTTCGTCTTCGGATACGGTCGCGAGGACATCGTCGGCCGCTTCTCCCACCGGTACGAAACCCCACGGCTCGTCGAGCGTCTCAACGAGGACTGGTACGACCTGGCGGTTTCCTGCGGCCTTCTCGACCACCGGCGCGAGTTCCTCGTCCTGCTTCCCCACGGCACGCACACGCACCAGGCCGCCCTGCAGAAGCGGCGCCAGCCCTATGGCCGCCGTGCCGTACCGGAAGCCTGGACCCGGGTCCGGCTCCTGGACCGCTGGGACATCATGGGCCGGGGTGCGGCATCGGCGTTCCTTGGCGTACGTGCGGGCCACCCGGGCTTCGGCATGATGGCGCTCGACAGCAGCGTGTACATCAGCTGCTCGACCGGCGAGGTCGGTGTCGACGTGGTCGCGGTGCGCCACCCGGCCCGCTCTGAGAACGTCCTGCAGGAGCTGGAATGGTACGCACATTGGGACTACCCCCGCGCCGACAAGGAGTTGCAGAAGCGGATCGCCGTCTGGCTCGCGTGCCGCGCATAGGGGACCGTCAGCCGTTTCGACCGATGACCACGTCTCCCGGCGGCGAGGTCGGCAGGTTCGGCCAGTTCTGCCGGTCAGCAACGGTCGTTGTGGCCGGTGGCGGGATCACCGGCAGGTGATCAACGGGATTCTGCACCGGGTGCGGACCGGGGCGCAGTGGCGTGACCTGCCCGAACGGTTCGGGCCGTGGAAGACGGTCCCTGAACGCCACCGCCGGTGGTCGGGCGAGGGCATCTGGCAGCAGCTGCTCCAGCAGGTCCAGGCCGCGGCCGACGCGGCGGGTGAGATCGACTGGGACATGTCGGTGGACTCCACCATCGTGCGCGCGCACCAGCATGCGGCCGGCGCCCGCACCGATCCGCCTCCGGAACCTTCCGCAAGGGGGGCCGACGAGGGGGAACACCAGGACGAGACACCGTGGCTCGTCGGCCGCCTGGTGGAGGTAGTGCTGGAGGTGAGGGCCTGGGCCGCTCACGCGTCGGGTTCACCGGCAAGCTCCACCTGAGCGCGGACGGACGCTGCCGTCCGCTGTCCCTGATCGTCACTCCAGGTCACCGGGCCGATTGCACCCAGTTCATCGCCGTGCTGGAGAAGATCCACGTCCCCAGACGCGGCGCAGGCAGGCCACGTGTGAAGCCGGCCGGTCTCGCTGCCGACAAGGCATACAGCAACGGCCCCGTCCGCAAGTACCTGCGACGGCGGGGCATCCGCCACACGGTTCCGGAGAGGAGTGACAGCCAGGCTTTCCGCCTGCGCGAGGGCTCACGCGGCGGACGGCCACCCGGTTTCGACGTGGCAGCCCTTGTTGTCTGGCTCCGAATGTGAGCAGTCGGGCAGATTCCTAGTGGTGGTCGAGCCAGCGGCGTGCCGCGACGCTCAGCGGCGGCTCGTCCGGCTCGCCCATGTCGTCCATCGTGCCGTCCGTCAGCGCCTCGGCCCACCGGCGGAGAACCTGCGAACGATGCGGCGCCTTCAGCACGGAGGTGCTGATCGCGTGCTCCCACGTCGTTGCGAAGCACAGCACGTTCCCGTCGAGCGAGACCATGCGGAACTCGGGGCGGCAGGGTGCGCTGCCGAGCAGTCCGGCAGCACCTCTGCCCATGACGTCCCACTCGTTCTGCAGCTCGACGCAGTACCACCGGGCGAGGCGGTTCTCGTCGGGCTGGAGCGCGAGCAGGAACCTGCGGTCGGTCTCGGAGAAGAGGCCTCCTTCGACCGACAGCCGGTACCAGTCGGCGTTCGCTTTCTCGTGCAGCTTCGGCTCGAGGACGTCCAGCGTGGCCTCGACGCGCCCTTCCTCGGGAGGGCAGCTCGGTGCCTGGCCGGTGACGATGGGGGGAACGAGCCCTTCGGGCTCGGTCCACCCGTCCACGATCCGCAGGCCCGCCGCGGCGAGAGACTTCATGCACCCCATCATGTAGTCTCCGCTGGTCAGCATGCGGGGCAGAGCAGTGCTTGGGTTCGCACGTGGCCGTTGCCGCCCGTTACGGCAGACGCGGCCATGCGTTCCTCAGTACCACCATCGCGGCGATTGGCATCGTCCCGCTCCGCACATGATCGGCCGGACAAGTCCTAGCCGTGGGCCTTGTCCGAGAGGCTGTCCGGCTCGTCGCGGAGCGCCTGCCCGTCCCGAGTCGCGTTCCCTGGCGGCGGATCCGGTCCGGACCCGGTGAAGAATCCCGTCGGTCACCTGCCGGTGATCTCGCCACCTCTGCAACGCCTGGTGCTGACGGGCAGGAGCGGTGGCAGGCGTTCTCACTCGGCCTCACTCGGATCGCCCCGCCTCGTGCCTCCGTCAACGAGCCCGGCACGGAGCAGTCACCTGCTAGCCCGGACAGCTCCTGGACGGTCAATTCCAAGGAATGCCTGCCGAGGGTGCGGACTGGGCGGCGGCCGAGGCCACCGCGAGACAGTCAGGCGGCAGGGTCGACTTCGGGGTGCGTGAACCGCACGGGCTTGCCCAGCGACCGGGCGTGGGCGATTTCGGCTCGGGTGCTGTCCCCGATGTAGTCGCCGACTACGAGCACCTCATCAGCGAGGCGGATCTTCGCCCGGTGCAGATCGTCGAGTCGTGCCTTCAGCGCCTCGGCCTCGACAGGATCGGACCGAAGTTCGTGCGGCGACTTCATGTCACAGCCCGGTTTGACGACGATGTTCCCGGCTTTGGTCTCCCGCAGGTCGGCCTCGTTCATCTCGGTCATGAAGCGGGTGGAGCCGCAGATCACGACGATACGCGGGAGGCTCAACAGCTTCTTCGCATCGGCGAGCTTCTCCTCGGGGGTGAGCGGTAGCGGGTCTGACACCGGTTCCTCCTGGTGGTGTGGCCCAAGGGGTGCCTGCGGAGACGAGAACGAGGGTGCCCGAGATCGTTGTGCGACGAACGATGTGGACGCCCTCGCGACAGCACTCTATGCGGCGACCGACGACATGCGATGCCGGACCAAGGTGCAGGCGAGGGCGTCGTCATCGCTCACCTGACGTCCGGGGGAGGCCGACCATGATGCGCGTGATGACATCGTTCTGATCCTTACCGTCGGCCTCGGGGGCCACTGGTGACACACCGAGCGTCGCCGAACCCGCCCGCGCGAATACTCTGAGTGACGGTTCCGGTCCGACCACATGGCATGTGTGACATAGTCGCTTTCAGGGGCCTTTTATCCGGGAGGAAGTGCGTCATGTCCGTCGAGTGGGAGCCCGTCCGGCAGTCCCGCACCCATGAACTCGTGCTGGAGACCATCGAGGCGCGGGTGCTGGCAGGCGAGCTCAAGGCCGGTGACCGGCTGCCGCCCGAACGGGAGTTGGCGCCCGTGCTCGGGGTCAGCAGGTCCGCTCTGCGTGAGGCGCTGCGCGTGCTGGAGACGATCGGCGTGCTGGTCGCCCAGTCCGGCCGGGGACCGGACGCCGGGGCGCGGATCGTGCGGCACCCCGACGACGCGCTCGGCAGACTGCTGCGGCTGCACTTCGCGCTGGGCAGCTACAGCCTCGAGGACGTGCTGGAGGCTCGGGTCACGTTGGAACGTTCCAGCTTCCAGGCCGCGGCCGGGCACGCCTCGCCGGAGGACATCGAGGAGGCGGAGACCTTGCTGTGGCGTATGCGGGCCCCCGGCGTGGAGGTCGCGGAGTTCAACGACCTCGACACCCGTTTCCACGTCCTGATCGCCCGCAGCTCCGGCAACCGGCTGACGTCCACCCTGACCTCGGCGGTGCGCGAGTCCGTGCGGCCGCTGATCCTGCGTGCCCTGGAGGCGGTCGAGGACTGGCCGGCCGCGTCGGGCTCCCTGAACGACGAACACGCCGAACTTCTGCGTCTGGTACGGGAGGGCGAGGGCACGGCGGCGGCCGATCTGGTCGAGAGGCACATCCGCGGCTTCCACGGCACCCTGGTCGACGACCAGCAGCCGGGGTCCGCCGGGCAGTAGTCGCGGTGGCGAGGGCCGACGGCCACGGTGCGTCGAGCGGGGGTGGAACCGGGCGAGCGGCCCGGTACCACCCCCGCGCGCGGTTTTCGGGTGTCCGCCCCTACGGCAGCATCCAGGACAGGACGGGCAGCGACTGCAGGTAGACCAGCAGTCCCAACGCCGCCAGCATCACGACGCTGTACCCGACGACCTTGCGCAGCAGGATCCGCTCGGAGCCCGGCTCTCCCACCGCGGTCGCCGCGATGGTCAGGTTCTGCGGGCTGACCAGCTTGCCGACCACGCCGCCCGAGGTGTTCGCGGCCACCAGCAGGGTGGGGTCGATGCCCGCGCTCTTGCCCGCGGTCTGCTGGAGCGTGGCGAACAGGGCATTGGCGGAGGTGTCCGAGCCGGTCACGGCGGTGCCGAGCCAACCGAGGGCGGGGGAAAGCAGGGCGAAGATCCCGCCGACCGCGGCGAGCCAGGTGCCGATGGCGACGGTCTGGCCGGACTGGTTCATGACGTAGCTCAGCGCGAGCACGGTGGCGACCGTGGCTATGGCCGTACGCATGTTCTTCAGGGTCCGGCCCGCGGCGAGCAGGCCGGTGCGGGCGGACATCGGGAACCGGTCGCCGTCGCTCATGAGGCTGTACACGAGCGTCACCAGCAGGCCGGAGACGATCAGCAGGGTGCCGGGATTGCCGAGGATCTCCAGCTTGTAGACCGCACTGGCGGAAGGGGAGCCGTCGCCGGCCACCAGGTTGCCGTACAGGCCGGGCCACTGGAGTTCGATCTTGAACCGGCCGAGCAGCGCGGGGACGTCGAGTCCGCCGGCCTTGAGCTTGGCCAGCGCGAAGACCGCGATCACCAGGACGTACGGCAGGACGGCCAGGCCGACCCGGCGCGGGGTCAGCGGCTCTGCCTCGACCTGGGAGCGCTGGTCGTCGGGGGTCTTCGGCGCCCAGAACCGCAGCATGATCACCGCGGCCGCGAAGCCGGCCAGCGCGGAGACCACGTCGGTGAGTTCGTACGCGAAGTGGGACGCGCACCAGAACTGGGCCACGGCGAAGACGAGTCCGGTGACCAGGGCGATGGGCCACAGCTGCCGGATGCCGCGGGTGCCGTCGACGAGGAAGAGCAGCAGCATCGGGACGAAGAGCGCGAGCAGCGGTGTCTGCCGGCCGACGACGGCGGCGATCTCCTCGGGCGCGATGCCGGTGAGGTTGCCGGCCGTGGTGATCGGGATGGCCATGGCGCCGAAGGCGACGGGTGCCGTGTTGGCGACCAGGACCGTCACGGCCGCCTTGAGCTTCGGCAGGCCGATCGCCATGAGCATCGCGGCGGTGATGGCGACGGGGGCGCCGAATCCGGCGAGTGCCTCCAGGAGGCCGCCGAAGCAGAAGGCGATGAGCATCGCCTGGATGCGCAGGTCGCCGCGGCCGACGGCGCTGAACGAGCGGCGCAGGTCTTCGAACCGGTTGCTGACGACGGTGAGTTCGTAGAACCAGATGGCGGCGACGACGATCAGCATCACCGGGAACAGGCCGAAGACCAGGCCCTGGGTGGCGGACAGGACGCTGAGCCCGACCGGCATCCCGTAGCCGAGCACCGCGATCGACAGGGCGGTGATCAGGGCTCCGAGCGCCGACTGGAGCGCCGGGCGCCTGGCCGCCATCAGCAGCAGGAAGAAGACCGCGAGGGGCACAAGACCGAGCAGGGCGGTGGCGGTGAGACTGTCCCCGACGGCGGTCACGTCAGGGGTGTAGGCCGCGAGGACGGCCGGTTGCGCTGTGATCACGTACGTGCTCCTCCTTGAGTACCGCGGTCGCGGGGCCGTTACCGCCGGTGTCCGTGTTCCGGGCGGCCGTGCGCGTGCCCCGCCGGTGTCCCGTTCCGTCAGGCCCGTGCGTGCCCCTGCCGCTGCTGAAGCGGGCATCAGTAGGACACCGATGACCTCACATGTCAATAAGGTCGGACCGAACTGTGGCAGACAGAAGGGTCGGTGCCTAATATGGTCGGACCGAACAAGGGAGGCTCCATGCGCATCGGACTCTTCGCCACCTGTCTGGGGGACACGCTGTTCCCCGACGCGGTGAAGGCGACCGCCGTGCTGCTCACCCGGCTGGGCCACCACGTGGTGTTTCCGCCGGAGCAGACGTGCTGCGGTCAGATGCACGTCAATACCGGATACCAACGTGAACCGGTCCCCCTGGTGCGCGGCTTCGCCGAGCAGTTCGGCGACCCGTCGATCGAGGCCGTGGTCATGCCGTCCGGTTCCTGCGCGGGCTCGGTGCGTCACCAGCACCGGATCGTCGCCGAACGGTACGGGGACGCGGCACTGGCCGACGCCGTCACCGCCGTCGAGGCCAAGACCTACGAGCTGTCGGAGCTCCTCGTCGACGTGCTCGGCGTGACCGACGTCGGCGCCTGGTTCCCGTACCGGGTGACCTACCACCCCACCTGCCACTCGCTGCGCATGCTGCGGGTGGGGGACAAACCGCTGCGCCTGCTGCACGCGGTCGACGGCATCGACCTGGTGGAGCTGCCGGAGGCCGACGCCTGCTGCGGATTCGGCGGCACGTTCGCGGTCAAGAACGCGGACACGTCCACCGCCATGCTCCAGGACAAGGTCCGCGACGTGCTGTCCACGGGGGCGGACGTGTGCACGGCCGGCGACTCGTCCTGCCTGATGCACATCGGCGGCGGCCTGTCCCGCATCAAGGCCGGGACCCGCACCCTGCACCTCGCGCAGATCCTCGCCTCCACCCGCACCTCACCCTGCACACTTCCGGAGACGGAGGCCGCCGCCCGATGAGCAGCACCTTCCTCGGCATGCCCGCCGTCCCACCCCGCTCCCCCTACGGGACCGGCAACCTGCGCGGTGAGCACACGTTTCCCGCGGCCGCCCACGACGAGCTGCGCAACGAGCAGCTGCGCGGCAACCTCCGCAAGGCCACCCGTACCATCCGCGGCAAGCGGCTCGACGTGACCGGTGAACTGCCCGACTGGGAGCGGCTGCGCGACGCCGGCGCGGCGATCAAGACGGACACCATGAACCGGCTGCCCGAGTTGCTCGAACAGCTGGAACGCAAGGTCGTCGAGCACGGCGGCACCGTCCACTGGGCGCGTGACGGCGCCGAGGCCAACGAGATCGTCACCCGGCTCGTCGAGGAGACCGGAAGCGACGAGGTCATCAAGGTCAAGTCGATGGCGACCCAGGAGATCGGCCTCAACGAACACCTCGCGGGCCGGGGCGTCACCGCGTACGAGACCGACCTCGCCGAGCTGATCGTGCAGCTCGCGGACGACAAGCCGTCGCACATCCTGGTTCCGGCGATCCACCGCAACCGGCACGAGGTCAGGGACATCTTCCGCGCCGCCATCCCGGGCGTGGACCCCGGTCTCGACTCCGTGCCGGCCCATCTGGCGGCCGCGGCCCGGGCCTATCTCCGGGAGAAGTTCATGACGGTTCCGGTGGCCGTCTCGGGCGCCAACTTCGGCATCGCCGAGACCGGCACGCTCTCGGTGGTCGAGTCCGAGGGCAACGGACGCATGTGCCTGACCATGCCGGACACCCTGATCACCGTCATGGGGATCGAGAAGGTGCTGCCGCGCTACCAGGACCTGGAAGTCTTCCTGCAACTGCTGCCGCGCTCCTCCACCGGTGAGCGGATGAACCCGTACACCTCGTTGTGGACCGGTGTGACCCCGGGGGACGGCCCGCAGACGTTCCACCTGGTGCTCCTCGACAACGGGCGCACGGCAGCGCTCGCCGACCGGATCGGGCGCGAGGCGCTCAACTGCATCCGCTGCTCCGCCTGCCTCAACGTCTGTCCGGTGTACGAGCGGGCCGGCGGCCATGCCTACGGGTCGACGTACCCCGGACCCATCGGCGCCGTGCTCACCCCGCAGCTCGCCGGGATGCACGCCGCGAAGAACGACCCGAACAGTTCGCTGCCGTTCGCCTCCAGCCTGTGCGGCGCCTGCTTCGACGCCTGCCCGGTGAAGATCGACATCCCGTCGCTCCTGGTGGAGCTGCGGCACCAGCACACCGAGCAGGCCGACACCACCGTGGAGAAGCTGGCGATGAAGGCGGCCGCCTCGGTGATGAAGCGGCCCCGTCTGTTCACGGCCGCGCAGAGGGCCGCCGGCCCCGGCGGCCGGCTGGTGGCAGGGCGGGACCGGAAGATCTCCCGCCTCCCGGCACCGTTCGACGGCTGGACCGACAGCCGGGACGTCCCGGCTCCGCCCAGGCGTACCTTCCGCGACTGGCTGGCGTCCGAGGAGGGCGAGGCCACCCTGCGGGCCGCAGCCGAGGAGGGCGCCCGGACCGCAGACCACCCCCACCAGGAGGAGAACCGGTGACCACGACCGCACGCGAGACGGTGCTCGGACGCGTCCGGGACGCCCTCACCCTCGCCCGCCCGGCGGAGGTGACGGTCCCCCGCGCGTACCGCACGGGCCGCACGCTGCCCGACGACGAACGGCTCGCGCTCTTCGTGGACCGTCTGGCCGACTACAAGGCCCAGGTGCGCACCTGCACCACCGACCGCGCCCCGGCCGTGATCGCCGACGCGCTCCACGAGCACGGGGTGCGCCGGGCCGGCGCGCCGGCCGACCTGGACGCGGCCTGGCTCGCCGGCTACGACGGCGAGGTCCAGTGGGACTCCCCGGCCGTCCCGGCCCGTCGGCTCGGCGAACTGGACGGCGTGGTCACCGCGTCCGCGGCCGGCTGCGCGGAGACCGGCACGATCTTCCTCGACGGAGGCCCCGGACAGGGCCGGCGCGCCCTGTCCCTCGTCCCCGACCTGCACGTCTGCGTCGTCGACCTGTCGTCAGTGGTGCCCGGAGTGCCGGAGGCGGTCGCCCGGCTGGTCCCGGAACGCCCGACCACGCTGATCAGCGGCCCGTCGGCCACCTCCGACATCGAACTGGAGCGCGTCGAGGGGGTGCACGGTCCGCGCACCCTGGTCGTGGTGATCCGCACGGACAGCTGAGCGACGCCCGATTCCTGGCGGCGGGCCCGGGGACCGCCGGACACGAAGCGCGTTCCGCCGCCGGATCAGCAGGCGCCGAGGTCTTCCCAGACGCCCCATTCACCGGTGGTGCCGGGCTCCTCGCCCGTCACCCACCACTTGGCGCGCCAGGTGCGGCCCTCGTGGGAGACGGTGTCGCCGCCGGTATAGACGCTTCCGGCGTTCCAGACCGGTGCGGTGCAGTCGCCCGGCTCGCCGTCACCGCCGCCGTCACCGCCGCCGCCGTCACCGCCGCCGATGTTGACGTCGATACAGGAGTAGAAGGCGTTGGCGGTGTCCGCCACGTTCCAGACGGCGAGCACCTTCTGACGGCCGGTGAGGCCGCCGAAGTTCACCTGGTGGCTGACATCCGCCGGGGGCTGCGCGCCGTGGCCGTCGAACTCGGCGATCTTCGTGTTGCCGATGAAGTACTGCCAGGTGTCGGTGGCATGCCGCGCCGTGTGGTGCCAGTTGAAGGTGTACGTGCTGCCGACCGGGGTGACCCGCCAGCCCTTGCTGTCGTCGTCGAGCTCGGCGAACTCGGTGTTGCCGCCACTGCAGCTGCGCAGGCCCTTCGGTCCCTCGACGCTCTGCGGCTCGTACTTGATCTGGCCGCAGTCGACGACTCCGGTGGCGCACTGGTCCTGCCGGCTCGCGGGCGAGGTCACCCAGCCGTGGGCGCCGGCCGTGCTCGCCGGGAGGCTGACGGCGAGCAGGGGAGCCACCAGCGCGCCGATCGCGAGAGCCGCTCGTCTTCTCGTGTTCATGCCATGCCACTTCCTTCGTTGTCGTCAAGGCAGTCGCCACGGGCCGCGCGGCGGTGCCGATGAGTCGTGGTGCGTGCGCTGCGCGGCCGTACCGCCCCTGTGGCCGCGTCAGGTCGTGTCGGGCGTCGGGGTTGCGGGCGGGGTCGCCGCCGTGCGAGCACCACGTCCTCGCGCGTGCGACATCACCACTCCCGTGCCGATCGAGCTAAGGTCTAGACCTGAGTGCGTCAGGTCTAGACCTTAGCGCCGGACCGGATTCGGTCAAGGGGTTGGGCAAGGTGAACTGTCGAGAGCGGTGACCTGGTGAGTGGAGGCCGCAGACCTCGAACTGCCACCGCGCGACCGACGGACCGGCGGCACCCGGTGTGGTCATCGCCGACAAGGCGTATTCACCCCGGGCGATCCGCCAGGTCCTGCGCAGCCGGGGCATCCAGGCCGTGATCCCGGAGCGGACCGACCGGAAGCCGACCGGCTGCGGCGCGGACGGGCCGGCGGCAGGCCACCGGCCTTCGACCGTGAGCTCTGCAAGGCCCGCAACGTCGTCGAACGCTGCTTCAACCGCTCAGAAGGCCGCCCGGGACGGTGACGTGGTGACGCCGGCTGCGCTGTCCTCGAACGGAGAGGACCGGTCTCAGACGCGCTCCCACAGGGCCGGGACGTTCGGCGGCTCCCAGCCCGGGTAGGCGGTGTGGCCCTGGATGCAGCGGTACCGCACACCGTTGTACGTCACCACGTCCCCGGCCGCATACGTCGCGCCGAGTTGCCAGGTGGTCTCCCCACCGTCGCCGGACACGGTGAGGGTGTACGTGGTGGCGTGGCTGACCTCACCCGCCCCGGTGAAGGTCAGGGTGTACGTGCCGCCGGGTGTGCCCGCCGCCACCTGGACGGTGGCGGTCGACGACTGCCCGGAGGTCATCGAGGAAGGGTTGAACGACACGGTCACGCCGGTCGGTTCACCCGATGCCGACAGCCGCACGTTCTGGGCACTGCCGCTCGTCGTGGTGGTGGACACGGTGACGGTGGCGGAGGTTCCGGGGGCGACTGTGCCGGCCGAAGGGCTGGCCGAGATCGAGAAGTCGTTCGCCGGCGTGGGGTCGCCGGCGACGGCTGTCTTCCAGATCGTGTACGCCATGCCGTCGGCGCTGCGGTTCAGGGCGGTGGCGCTGATGTTGCTGGTGGTGTCGCATGCCGAGTGGTAGCAGGGGTCGTAGGCACTGCCGGCGGTGCCGCCCCACTTGGCGGCCTCGGCGACGGACTTCCGCGCCGAGGCTCCGGTGGCGTATCCGGAGGTGGGGATGCCGATGCTCTGGAAGGAGTAGTCGTCCGAGCGGCCCTGCCCCTCGATGTTCTCCTGCGGGGCCAGGCCGAGCGAGTCCCAGTACGCCTTCATCGGCGCCGAGGCCGCCGAGTTGAGGTTGTTGATGAAGTAGCCGCCGTTGGTCGAGGCGACCATGTCGAAGTTGTAGTAGACCTTGATCTTGGAGCGTTCGGCGCTGGACAGGGTCCTCGTGTAGTAGTCGGAGCCGTTCAGGCCGGCTTCCTCATCGGTCCACCAGGCGAAGCGGACGCGGTTCTTCATGGTGGCGTCGCTCTGCGCCAGAGTGAGTGCCGTCTCCAGGAGTGCGGCGGACCCGGATCCGTTGTCGTTGATGCCGGGGCCCGCGGCCACGCCGTCGAGGTGGGCGCCGAACATGTAGACGTTGTCGGCGTTCCCCTTGGGCCATTCGGCGATCAGGTTGCTGCCGGCGCCCGTCGAGCAGCCGGAGGCACATGCCTGTTCGGTGACGGTGTAGCCGGCGGCCTGGAGCTTGCCCTTCACATAGGCGAGGGAGGCTCGGTAGCCGGCGCCGGTCGCGTGGCGGTTGCCGCCGTTCTGCTGGGCGATGCCGTGGAGCTGGGACAGGTGCGCCTGCACCTTGGCCACGTCCACGTCCGGCGGGGTGGGCTGATTGTCACCGCCTCCGCCGACCCGCAGCGTGTACTGGGCGGTGTGGGTCTTGGTGCCCGCGCTGCCGGTGACGGTGATGACGTACGTTCCTCTGGTCGTGCCGGAGGAGGCGGACACCGTCATGGTGGAGCTGCTGCCGGAGGTGACCGTCGCGGGGCTGAAGGAGACGTCCACACCGGCGGGCTGGCCGGAGGCGGTCAACGAGATCTGCTGAGCGCCGCCGGCGACGGTGGTGGTGTCGACGGTGGTGCGCACGGAGGAGCCGGCGTCGACGTCACCCGTGGCCGCGCTGAGCGCGAGCGAGAAGTCGTTCTGCTGTCCGGTGCAGGTCGGGTCGGCGGGCTGGGCGGGCACGTCGATGGCGTTCCAGGCCGCCTTGGTGGTGTTGAACAGGTCGCAGCTCGCGTCCAGGTTCTTCGCCGCGGTGAGCGTGGCGGTGCGGTACCGCTTGTGGGTCATGCCGCTGGTCTTGAGCAGCATGCCACCGTAGAAGATCTTGCCGGCGTTCCGGATGCCGATGCCGGTCACGGTGGATCCGTCACAGGTGGCACTGGAGGGTTTGCCGCCACCGGGGTTGGAGCCCTCGGCCAGCAGGTAGAACCAGTGGTTGAGCGGCCCGGCGGCGGCGTGCTCCTCGGTGCTGGGGATCGCCGAGGAGTAGCAGGCGGGGTGGTTCAGCGCTCCGGGGTTGTACATGTTGCGGATCGGTCCGCGGCCCTGGAGGTCGATCTCCTCTCCGACGGTGTAGTCAGGAGTGTCGTACGGCACCGGCTGGTTGGTGTACGCCTCGGTCAGCGCGCCCATGATGTCGCCGGTCGCCTCGCCCAGTCCGCTCTCGTTGTTGGCGCCGCCGGGGGTGTTGGAGTCCAGGCCGTGGCCGAACTCGTGGCCGATCACGTCCATGCCGGCGATCCACTTGCCGGCGCTGTTGCGGCCGATGGTCACGGTGGAGCCGTCCCAGTAGGCGTTGAGCTGGTTGAGACCCACGCGTACGGGCCAGCTTCCGCCGTTTCCGTTGTGACCGTTGCGGCCGAGCCAGTTCTTGAGCATGTCCGACTCTTTCTGCGCCGCGAACATGGCGTCGACGCAGCCGGTCTCCTTGCTGGAGGCGTTGCCCGTCCCCCAGTCGTCCCGGGACTTGGTGAACAAGCCTCCGCTGTAGTCCGAGCACTGCAGGCCGGGGCGGGTGGTGTCGCGCAGGACGTAGTCGCTGCCCGAGCGGGAGGTGTCGATCGTCAGGGGATCGGGACCGTTCCACTCGCTGTGTCCGGTGCCGGCCCGTACGTCGTCGTAGGTGTCGACGACCTTGCCGGTGCGGGCGTCGACGAAGACGTGGAGTCTGCTGGGCACGTCGGCCTTGGTGCGCCCGGTGAGCACGGCTTCCCAGGCCAGAGTGGCGTGGTCGTTCTTGACCCGGACCACCAGACGCTTCGAGTCGAGCTTCTCGACCTTCGCGAGTTTGGCCCGGCTGGTTCTGACGGCCTGGGCCTGTGTGACCTTGGGTCTGGTGGGGACGGTGATCGTGACGTCGGCGGCGGACTGGACCGCGCGGACCTTGCCCTTGCCGTCGGCGAGGACCACCGCGTCGCCGCCCACCACGGGCAGGCCCTTGTAGGTGCGTTCGTAGGCGACGGAGTACAGGTCTTTGGTCCACGGGGTGACCTGGCTACGGTCGTACTGCTCGTCGGGTCCCTTGGCGAGGGCGTCGACGCCGCTGTGGGTGGCCTGGTCGGCGGCGGCGATCGCCAGGGCGGCGGGGGTGGGCTTCGGTTGGCTCGTGGGGGGTGCGGCGGCCGGCGCGGCCGAGGCGAGGGAGGCAGGCAGTGTCACCCCGCCGAGGGTCATGGCCAGGGATATCCCGGCCACCGCCATCTTTCTCAGCATCGTGGCTCCTTGTGAGAGGTCGTGAAGCGTCGCTCGACGATGCCGACAAGGACATGACAAAACAGCCGCCTCTCCCTGAACGCGATCGGGGTCGAGGGGGTGCTGTCACCGGGCCGGCCGACATGAGTGGCATGCCCACGCCATCGAGCTCGTCGAACCCTCACACCGGCTGCGGCCCAGGTCAACGACTTTCGGACGAGGTCCCCGAGTTGGCAAAATCCGGCAAGCGGAACGGGCCGACCGAAGTCCGGATGCAGGAGTCCGGCCGCCCGCACTCACGGTCATACATCCGGGTCCAGCACGTGCAGGCGGTAGTCCCGTACCTCGGGAACACCGCCCCAGTCGGTGAGCAGCCTGCCGTGCAGCCCGCCCAACTCCGCCCGGATCATCAGGTCACGTGAGCGCATCGCCTCTTCGCGCACCGGGGAGACCAGGGCGACCGCGGCCTGCGGGTTGCCTGCGCAGGCCCAGCTGTCGGCCAGCCGCAGGGTGAGCAGCAGGTGCGTCCCACGCATCGACGGCGGCACCAGAGCACGTGAACGCACGGTGGTGCCGACCGCGCGCCGGGCCGTCGCTCGGTCGCCGGTCACCACGGCGAGGTCGCGCAGCGCCCCGCCGACTGCCGACTCCAGCCACATCTCGCCGTCGGCACCGCGGAGCCACGGTGCCTCCAGACGGTCCCGGTCGCCGAGCCGGCCCAGGCCGCGCCGCGCCAGCCTGATCTGCCGGAGGCATTCTGCCGTGTCGCCGCCGAGTGCGTGACCGCGTGCCAGGTACAAGTGCGACAGGACGGCGACCCAGCGGCGGCGGCGGTCCACGGCGCCGACGGCCTGGGCATGGTCGAGTGTCGAGGTGGTGTCCCGGTCGAGCCGGACGAGGGTGCACATGTCGCTGAGCAGCGTGGCGCGTGCCGGGGCGTCGTGGACGGCCTCGGCCCACCTCAGACCATGGCCGAACCAGGCCATGCCGATGCTCCCCTGGCCGTGCTGCACCCGCAGACGGCCCGCGACCTGGGCGTACTGGGCCGCGGTCCGTAGTTGCCCGTACGGCAGCCGGCCCGTGGAGTTGATCGCCTCGGCCCACCGCACCACGGCGTGCAACAGCCGCTCCACCGTGGTCACACCGTCGAGCACGGCCCGGTGCAGTGCATGCCGGATCAGCCAGGCGAGGACGGCTGTGAGACCGTGCAGCAGCTCGGCCTCCGTGCCCGCCAGATCGGTGTACCGGGGGTGCGGGCCGGTGAGTCCGTGCAGCAGAACCGATATGGCCGCCCGGTCCGGGATCGGACAGCCGATCGTGCCGTGCAGCGGGCACGGGAGGCCTTCGGCGGGCAGCGCCGGGGGCCACAGGCCGGGGTCCATCGTCCCTTCGATGGCCGCCGTCCTCTCCCCCGACGGCACGGCGAACAGGCCCGGGGGGAGCCGGCGGTGTGGCAGGTCGTGGGGCACCTGATGCGGCGCGGCGGCGATCAGGGCCAGTTCCCCTCCGGTCTCCAGCACGGAGTCCAACCGCGGTACCAGCGGCGTCGGGGGTTCCCGCAGCCCCGCTTCCAGTCTGCTGATCAGGCTGTGGTGATAACCGACCCTCAAGGCGAGCTGCTGTTGGGTGAGCCCTGCCCGCACGCGCCATGATCGCAGATGTCGTCCGAACTGCCCCCGGGACAGGACGGCTTGCGCCGGGTCGATGGTCATCGTCTGTTGCCTCCGTCATGAAGCGCGCCGGTGACTTCGCCCGGCATGCGCAGTGACGTCATGGACCCGCGCCGACCGGTCACGGCACGTGGGTGCAGGGCGAGTCCGATGTCCCGGGGCCGGCCGTTGCCCTCGCCGAGCAGCCGGGACCGGTCGGCATGCGTGCCCGAGGCCGTCAACGCGGCCGGGACGACTGTGACGAGTCGGTGGAGCATGGGGGAACTCCTCGATGTCCTCGTGCGGGTGCCGAAACGGTAGGGACAGCGGATCCATGTGCGGAAGAAGCGATCTGACCCTCACTCCGGTGTTATGGAACACGGTTCCGGCGATGCGAGGTGAGGGGGGAGACGGCCGGCGGAAACGGGAACCCGGGCGGACGACATGCCCGCCGCTCGCCCGGGGATTCCTCCCGACCCCGGAAGTCCCGGGATCGCTGCGCTGCTTCAGCATGTTTCCAGCGCGGTCATCAACCCTTGATCTTCGGCACCCGGGAACCACGCAGTGCAGTGCGCCGGCCGCTGATCCGGATCTCGCCCGGCGGGGTGGCGGGGGCGCCGTCGGTGAGCGGCAGGTCCGGAGTGGCGGCCGAGCCGAACAGCCGACCACGCGCAAACGCTCGGCCGGCAAAGCCAGCCGAGCGTCCCGCCGGGGTCACGGCCACCGCCGGTTGATCACTTGTGTGGCGACGGTCTCCTGGAGCGCGTCCGTCCCAGGGTCGCCGGGCCGAAGGCTGCACGGGGCACGGCCGTCAGTCGTCGAACGACAGGCCGTGCCCGGTGCGGAAGAGCACCTTGGCCGGGTCGTCGGCCCGCTGGATGGGCACGGGCAGCCTGCCGCGCGGGTCGACCCGGCCGGCGATCACCCGGGCGGCGGCGCGCAGTTCGACCTCGGTCCAGCAGTACGAGGCCAGGGAGGCCGGGACGTCGCCGAGGTGGGCGATGTCGTAGGGGTTGCGCACCGCGAGGTGGACCACGGGGACGCCCGTGGCGAGCAGCCGGGACACCAGGGTGCGCTGCGCGCTGGTGGCGCCGACGTTGTCGGTGGTGACCACCACCGCGTCCCGTCCCCGTGCCGCGGCCAGGGCGGCGTCGATCGTCGCCGCGTCGGGCGCCCGGCCGGTGACAAGGTGGGTGGTGCTGTAGCCCAGTTCGTCGAACACTGTGGCCAGCTCGGGCACCGTGGTGCGGGTGCCGTCGGTCGGGAAGGCCGGGCTGGCGCCGACCACGAGCAGTCTCCGCTGCCGGCCGCGCAGCGGGAGCGCCTCGTCCTCGTTGACCAGGAGGGTGGTGGTGCGCTCGGCGATCCGGGCGGCGGCGCGCTGGTGGCTGCGGGCGCCGACGACCCGGTCGACCTCCCTCGGGGAGACGTAGGGGTCGCGGCTGAGCAGGCCGGCCTTGTCCTTGACCCGCAGGATGCGCAGGACCGACTCCTCGAGCCGGGCCTCGCTGATCTCTCCGCTGCGGACGGCGGCCAGGACTCCGTTGTAGGCGACGTCGATGTCCGGCGGGAACAGCAGCTGGTCGGCGCCGGCTTTGAGGGCGAGGACGGGCACACGGTCGTCGCCGTACTTGGTGCGCACGCCGGCCATGTTGAGGGCGTCGGTGACGATCACTCCGTCGAAGCCGAGTTCGTCGCGCAGCACTCCCTGGAGGATCGCGGGTGACAGGGTGGCCGGGTCGTTGCTGGGGTCGAGCGCGGGCACCTGGAGGTGCGCGGTCATGATCGAGTCGACGCCGGCGGCGATCGCGGCCCTGAAGGGCGGGGCGTCGATGCGGTCCCACTCCTCACGAGTGTGGGTGATCACCGGCAGTCCGGTGTGGCTGTCCTCCCCGGTGTCCCCGTGGCCCGGGAAGTGCTTGGCGCAGGCCACGACGCCGGCCCGCTGATAACCCGCCACCTGGGCCGCCACCATCCGGGCCACCTCGCGGGCGTCGGCGCCGAAGGAACGGACGTTGATGACGGGGTTGACCGGATTGACGTTCACGTCGGCGACCGGGGCGAAGTTCTGATGGATGCCCAGGGCAGCGAGTTCGGTGCCCGATATCCATCCGGCGGTGCGCGCGTCGGAGAGTGAGCGGCCCGCGCCGAGCGCCATCGCGCCCGGCAACTGAGTGGCGCCGCTGCCGATGCGGACGTTGGCCCCATGCTCCTGGTCGATGGAGATCAGGGACGGGATGGGGGTGGGCAGGGCGAGCGAGGCCCGCTGCACACCGTTCGACAAGTCCGCCACCTGCTGGGGGTCCTGGATGTTGTTCGCCCAGCCGGAGAAGTAGATGACACCGCCGATGTGGTACTTGGCGATGAGCTCGGCCACCGTACGGACACCGAGCTCCCTGAGGTTGCGGTCCTGGTCGAACTGGCTGGGAGAAGTCGCCGACGTACCGTAGAAGTACGGTACGAACAACTGGCCGATCTTCGCCTCGACGCTCATCCGGGAGATGATCTTCTTGAGCCGGTGGTCGCGCCCGTGCGCGACCGCGGGGACAGCCGTCGCACCCACGACACCCGTTGCGCTCGCAGCGACCACGGTTGCGGAGGCGAGAAGGGTCCGTCTGGACAGACTCCCGTCGTGCATGCGGAGATGCTCCTTCCAGCCTTGCCGTCAGAGGAATGGGAGGACACGCGCAGTACGTCGAACAGCGGGCAACGTAGCCCGCGGATCAGGGACGGGGCAAGAGGTCTAGACAAAATAGGTCTAGACAAAATGCAGAACTCCCCCTGGCCGACAACGGCATCCGCCGTCAACCGGTCAGCCCGCCGTCCGGTTGACGACGGCGTGGCACAGAAGCGCCAGGCGTCGCTTCCGCGACGTCCCGTCGACCTGCCCCCTTCCGCGTCGGCGGCGCTCCCGCCCGTACAATTCGGTGACGAACGACCGGGTGGCCGGCAGGCCGTCCGGTTCCGTCCGGGAGACCCAGGGAGCACTCTTGCCCGGTCAGCGATCCATCACCGAAGCGGAGAAGCTCGCGGAGGCCAAGCTGGGCGGGATTCCCGTTCATCGGGAGCGGATGGCGGCGGTGGCCAACATCCACCGGGCTGCCTCCGCGGTACGGCACCACCTGGAGAACTCCGTGTTGCGCGGTTCGGATCTGACCTGGACCGCGTTCGTCGTCCTGTGGGTGGTGTGGATCTGGGGCGAGTCGGAGACCCGGCACGTCGCGGAAGAGGCCGGCATCTCGAAGGGCACGCTGACCGGTGTGTCCCGCACACTGGAGTCGCGTGGACTGGTCCGCCGTACCGGTCACCCCACCGACGGCCGGCTCGTGCTGCTGTCCCTCACGGAGGACGGTGAGGAGTTCATGCGCCGCGTGTTCCCCGCGTTCAACTCGGAGGAGGCTTTCGTGACCGCGCAGTTGAGCGACGAGGAGTGCCGCGGTCTCGCGTCCGGACTGCGCCGTGTGGTTCTTCAGGTGGAGCAGCACGGCGAGGACCGCCGCAGGTCCCTGCTGGACGGGGCGGAGCCCGCGCCCCGTCGCAGCGGGCGGCGCGCCAGGGACTGAACTGCCCTGGTGCGGCCGGCTCAGCGGGGACCGCGCGAGGCCCTGACCAGCGCGTCGAACAGGCGCTGCTGAGCGGGGTCCTCGCGTGCCGTGTCCTCCGGGTGCCACTGCACGGCCACGAACCAGCCGCCGGCTTCGGCCGCTTCCACGGCCTCGATCGTGCCGTCGGCGGCCCGCGCGGTGACCGCGAGCCCGTCTCCCAGCCGGTCGACGTGCTGGTGGTGATAGCAGGACGCCTCCACCTTGTCGGTCCCGGTGGCACCTGCCACGACGGACCCGGGGGTGAGGGTCACCGGGTGTCCGACGTGCCGGTGCTCCCGCCCCGGACCGCCCATGTCCTGGTGCAGGGTGCCGCCCAGAGCCGTGTTGACCACTTGCAGGCCACGGCAGATCGCCAGCAGCGGCAGCCCCAGCGCGAGTGTCTGCCGGGCCGTCTCCAGGTCGAAGGCGTCCTGTTCGTCGTCCACGTCGTAGACGGCCTCGTGTGCCTCGTCGGCCCCGTAGCGGTGGGGTGCGAGGTCGCCGCCGCCGGGGAGCAGGATGCCGTCGAAGCGGGCGAGGCGGGCGGCGGTCTCCGCCGGGTCGCAGGTGCCGCCGGGAGCGTGCGGATGGATGGTGACGGGTTCGCCGCCGGCCCGCCAGACCGCCTCCGTCAGGGCCCGGGCGTTGACCTCGGCCGCATACCGCAGGGCCGAGGCGGTGGCGGAGAAGCGGGCCGGGACGGCGATGAGGGGGCGGTGGGTACGGGTCACAGCTGGATCCACGTGGTCTTCAGTTCCGTGTACTTCTCCAGGGCATGGGCGGACTTGTCGCGTCCGTTGCCCGACTGCTTCATGCCTCCGAAGGGCACCGTCAGGTCGCCCTCCTCGTAGCAGTTCACCCAGACCGTGCCGGCCTTCAGGGCGCGCGAGACCCGGTGGGCGGTGGACAGGTCGGAGGTCCACAGGCCGGCGGCGAGTCCGTACTCGGTGGCGTTGGCGAGGGCCACCGCCTCGCCGAGGTCGTCGAAGGTGAGGACGGACAGGACGGGGCCGAAGATCTCTTCACGCGCCAGCCCGCTGTGCGCGTCGACGCGGTCGAAGACGGTGGGCGAGAGGTACACGCCCCCGGTTTCGGGCAGGACGCGGTCTCCCCCGGTGCGGAGCCGGGCGCCGGCGTCCACGCCGGCGTGGATGTGGCCCAGCACCCGGTCGAGGTGGTCCGGGCCGACCAGCGCGCCCATCTCGGTGGCCGGGTCGAGGGGGTCACCGACGCGCAGTGCGCGGGCCCGCTCGACGACCGCCTCGGTGACCTGTTCGGCGACGGAGGAGTGGACCAGCAGCCGGGAGGGGGCGGTGCACATCTCGCCCTGGTTGAAGAAGATGCCCCAGGCGGCCGTGGCGGCGGCCCTCTCCAGGTCGGGGGCGTCGGGCAGGATGATGTTGGGTGACTTGCCGCCCAGTTCGAGCCAGACCCGCTTGAGGTTGGAGTCGGCGGAGTAGCGCAGGAAGTGCCGGCCGACGGCGGTGGAGCCGGTGAAGGCCAGCACGTCGACGTCGGGATGGAGGCCCAAAGCCTTCCCGGCCACCGGTCCGTTGCCGTTGACGACGTTGAGAACGCCGGGCGGCAGCCCGGCCTCGACGGCGATGCGGCCGAGGTGCAGCGCGGACAGGGGCGAGTTCTCCGACGGTTTGAGAACGACCGCGCAGCCGGCCGCGAGCGCGGGGGCGACCTTCCACCCCGCGAGCGTGAGGGGGAAGTTCCACGGCACGACGGCGCCCACGACGCCGGCCGGCTCCCGGGTGACGAGCGCGAGGGCGTCCGGTGCGGTGTGCGGGGACTCGTCGGTGAGTTTGTCGGCCAGTTGCCCGTACCAGCGGAAGGTGCCGATCAGGGCCCGCAGCTCGATGTCGTGGGCGTCGCCGATCGGCTTGCCCATCTCCAGACTCACGGTCAGGGCGAGGTCGGCCCGCCGCTCCTCGATCAGGTCGGCGATGCGCAGCAGGACCCGGCCGCGTTCGGCGGGCGCGAACCGCGGCCAGGGCCCGTCGTCGAAGGCCCGGCGGGCTGCCGCGACGGCCAGGTCGACCTCGGCCGCGCCACCGTCGGCCACGTCGGCCAGCACCTGGCCGTCCCGCGACGAGACAACGGCGAAGGTGCCGCCTCCCCCGTGGTGGTCGGCGCCGTCGATGATGTGCGCGCCGGGAAACGCGAGCGTCTTGGCCCGGCGGATCCAGTCGTCTTGGGTGGCATCCACCGTCAGTCCTCGTTTCGTCATGGTTCGAGATGTGCGGTCGGGTCGGGAGCGGAGATGCGGGAGCGGGGTCACCGGACGCCCTCGGGCGACAGCACGACGAGGCGGTCAGCTCCCGGCCGAGTCTCCCGGGTCCTCGCTCAGTCCCTCCAGCAGCGCCCGAAGCTCCGACAGTGCCTCTTCGGTCACTTCTCGCTCACCGAAGACCAGCTGGTGCAGGACGAGACCCTCCAGCGCGGCGAAGACCAGCCGGGACAGCCCGCGGTCGACCGGCCGGGAGAGAACCCGGGAGAGCCGGCGCGTTGCGGAGTCGAAGTACTCCTCGTACAGGGCGCGCAGGTGGGGCATCAGTTCCGGCCTGCGCCGGGCCTCCAGGAGCAGTTCGTACTGGAACGCCTGGAGATCCGGTCCGGTCTCCACCATCTCCCCCAGGCCGGCGGCGAAGCCGTCCACCGTCTCCGTGCCGGTGTCGAGCGCGTTGACACGGAGCGAGGAACGGACGGCGTGGTCGACGGCCTCCGCGATGAGCGTGTCGCGGGAACCGAAGTGGTGGACGACCAGCCCATGGGTGACTCCGGCCTCCTCGGCGACGGCCCGGTAGGTCAGCTTGCGCAGACCACCCCTGGCCACCACCCGTACGGCGGCATCCAGCAGGGCGACCCGCCCCGTCCCGTAGTTCGTCACGCGCTTGCGGGTGCCGCGTTCGCCGGCGGGCTCGGCGGGATCGGTCATGCCGTCGAGCCTACCCGCGGCGTCCGGGTCAGCGCCTCGGTGCTCTGATGCCACGGAACTCCCAGTCGCCGCCGAGGGCGGTGGAGAGCACCTCCTCCGACTCGGTCGGCTGGGCTCCGACGTCGGTACGGACAGCGGTGGGGCCGGTGACGACGTGGTTGACGAGACGGCCGAGACCCTCGACCTCGACCTCGACGACGTCGCCTGGCCGGACGGGCCGGGAGCCGGCCGGTGTGCCGGACAGCAGGACGTCGCCGGGGAACAGGGTGATGGTGCGGGCGATGTCGGCGACGAGGTAGTGCATGTCCCAGGTCATCTCGTCGGTGGAGCCGTCCTGAACGACCTCGCCGTTGACGTAGGTCCGCAGCCGTTTGCCGTGGAAGTCCCAGTCGGTGACCAGACCGGGGCCGAGCGGGCAGAGGGTGTCGGAGCCCTTGACACGAAGCATGGACCCGGCGTCGGTGTCCCGGAAATCGTGCAGGCCGTAGTCGTTGGCCACGGTGTAACCGGCGATGTACTCCCCCGCCCGGGCCGGGGAGATGTTGCGCGCCGTCTTCCCGATGACGATGGCGACCTCCCCCTCGTAGTTGAGCCACTTGCAGCCCTCGGGCCGGACGATGGCGCCCTTGTGCGCGTTCAGGGCCGAGGTGGGCTTGTGGAAGTAGGTGGGGGTGTCCGTGAGATCGATCTGGAACTCGTCGACGCGGCTGCGGTGGTTGAGGTGGACGGCGATCACCTTCGTGGGGACCACCGGCGGCAGGTGCGTGGCGTCCTCGGTCCTCACGCGGCGTCCGTCCCCGGCAACGAGTTCGTCCCCGTCGACGACGACCTGCACGACGGCTCCGGCGAGGAGGATGCGGCGGTATTCGGGCATGTCGGGACTCCTCAGACGCGGCTGTGCGGGGTGTGGGGCGTGGGCAGACCGGTGCCGGTCCAGCCGTCGGCGGGGCGGTCGAACCAGAGCAGCACCTGGCCGGTGCCGACGGAGTTCTCGTACTCCCCGTACTGGCGGCCCTTCGCCATGCACGCCCGCTCGCCGAGGGCTCCGGCCATCATCAGGTAGTGGAAGAACTTCGCCTCCGGCTTGTACTTCCAGAACTCGTCCATGGTGTCGAGGACCCGGTCGTGGCGGCCCTCCTTGAACCAGGCGATGCGTTCCTCGTCGGCCGACCGTGCCTCGGGGGTGAAGATGTGGGCGGGGTCGCTGGCCTCGTGGTCGCGCAGTTCGCGCAGCGGCCAGAAGGTGTGCGACAGGGCGCCGGAGGCGATGATCAGGACGCGGCGGCCGGGGGTGGCGGCGATGCCGTCGGCCAGGGCCCTGCCGAGGCGCAGGTGGTCCTCCATGTCGCCGGTCTGGCAGACGCCGATGGTCACCCAGCGTTTGCCGGGCAGGCCCCGGCCGAGATACGTCCACAGGTTGGTGGTGGCGTAGTAGACCGGCAGGTACGCGTCGTCGATCGGAGTGATCCAGGTGCCGTGCCGGTCGGCGAACGCGGCTATTTGATGCGCGAGTTCGGGGTCGCCGGGGAAGTCGTAGGGCATGCGGCACATGCCGCGCGGCAGTTCCTCGGAGGTGAACAGGCCGGCCCGGCGGTCCTGCGCGGTGACGACGAACTCGACGGTGGTGGCCCAGTGGGAGTCCAGGACGACCACGGTGTCGTAGTCGTCGCGCTCGAAGACGTCCTCGCGCAGTCGGCGGAGACCGGTGACGAGGGTGATCTCCTTGCCCTCGTTGAGCTCCAGCCGGGTCTTCTCGGGGAGCACGATGGTGGGGACGTGGGCGAGCAGGCCCGCCCCGACGATCTCACCCATGGGCCTTCCATCCCTTCGGCGCGGTGACGGTGTTCTTGAGGTCGCAGTAGAAGTCGAAGCTCCAGTTGCCGCCCTCGCGTCCGACGCCGGACTGGCGGGAGCCGCCGAACGGAGCCTGGAGGTCGCGGACGAAGAAGCAGTTGACCCAGACGGTGCCCGCGACCAGCCGCGCGGTGACGCGTCCGGCGCGCTCGGGGTCACCGGTGGCGACGGTGGCGGCCAGGCCGAAACGGGTGTCGTTGGCGAGGCGGACGGCCTCGTCCTCGTCCGTGAAGGTCTGGAGTGTCAGAACGGGTCCGAAGACCTCTTCCTGAACGATCTCGGAGTCCTGGGCGACGTCGGTGAGCAGCGTGGGGGCGTAGTAGTGACCCTCGCCGCGATGAGCGCCGACGACCGCGCGTGCACCGGCCGCGAGCGCCCGCTGCACGAACCCGTCGATCTTGTCGAGCTGACGGGGATGGATGAGGGGACCGATGTCGGTGGCCTCGTCGCGCGGGTCACCCTGCCGGAGCCGGGACGCCTTGTCGGTGAACCGGCGGGTGAACTCAGCGGCGACGGTCTCCTCCACGAGAATGCGTGTGGCCGCCAGGCACACCTGCCCGGAGTTGTCGTACTGCTCGACGGCGAGGTCGACGGCGAGATCCAGGTCCGCGTCGGCGAAGACCAGCAGCGGGGACTTCCCGCCGAGTTCGAGGCTGAGCGGGGTGAGGTGGGCGGCGGCGGACGCGGCGATGTGCCTGGCGGTCGGCACTGACCCGGTGAAGCTGATACGGCGCACGTCGGGGTGCGCGGTGAGGGCGTCGCCGATCTCGGAGCCATAGCCCTGGACGACGTTGAGAACGCCGGCGGGGAGCCCGGCCCCGGCGGCTATGTCGGCGAGCAGCGAGGCGGTCAGCGGTGACCACTCGGCGGGCTTGAGGACCACGGTGTTGCCGGCGGCCAGCGCCGGGGCGACCTTCCAGGTCGCGAGCATCAAGGGGGCGTTCCAGGGGGTGATCAGGACGCAGGGGCCGGCCGGGTCCCAGGAGACATGGTTGGTGTGGCCGCGGGTGGTGAAGTCCTCGTGCTCCAGTTTCAGCAGCCAGTCGGCGAAGAAGCGGAAGTTGTGGGCGACGCGGGGCATGATGCCGTGGCGGTGGGAGCGCAGGAGGGCGCCGTTGTCGGTGGTCTCGACGATGGCGAGTTCTTCGGCGCGTTGGTCGACGCCGTCGGCGACGGCGCGCAGGATGCGGGCACGCTCGGCGCGGGGGGTGGCGGCCCAGCCGGGGAAGGCGGCCTTGGCGGCGGCGACGGCCGCCGCGCCCTCCGTCGCGGTGCCCCGGGAGATCTCACCCAGCCTGCTGCCGTCGATGGGTGACCGGTCGGTGAAGGTCTCGGTGGAGGCGACGCGTTCGCCGCCGATGAAATGCCGGGTGTCGACGGTGACTCCGGCGACGGTGGTGAGGTGTTCGCTCATGCCCTCTGGCTCCTGACGGTCGGTGCTGCACGGTGCGGCGCGGTCACTGGGCACCGGAAGTGTTCGACTCCAGCAGCCGGCCGCCGTCCCACACCACGCCGACCTGCCGGTAGTAGGCGGCGATCGGCTCGCGGACCTCCAGCCGGGCCAGTTCCTCCGTGGGTGCCTCGAACAGCTCCAGTTCGGCGTCGCCCACCCAGGGCCGGCCGCCCTCGAACGAGGCGGCGCCGGACTCGATCAGTTCGTCGAGCGCCAGGCCCTTGCCCTTCTCGATGGAGGGCAGCCAGCGGTGGTGGGCCATCGGGTGGCCGTTGACGAAGCCGTTGGTCTCGGAGGGCTCCCGCAGAGTGACGACGGCCTGGGCGAGGCGCCGGTCGGCGGCGGCGAGAGTGGCGCCGAAGCGGGCGCCCGCCTCGATGCGCGGCGCGGGTCCGTAGGGGTGCGGACGCGTCTGGTGGATGGAGCCGAGCTTCTTCGGGTAGCCCTGGTGCAGTCCGCGGGCGATGGCGAAGTCCTTGTCGACCCAGATGTGGACGCAGCGAGTGTAGGTCTGTTGCCGGTACTTGCAGCGGACGACCGCGAAGGCCTCCTTGTACTGGGCGAGCACCGGGTCGAGCAGTTCCTCTCCCGAGGCGGAGCAGGACTGCCAGTCCGCCCAGATCAGCGCGACCGCGCCGGGATCCTCGTCGGCGAGCTGAAGCGGCTCGGGCAGCAGCTCGCGCACGCGGGCCGGGTCGGTGCGGTACTCGATGGTGAGCAGGTCGCCGGAGTAGCGCCATGGCGGCGAGGGGATCAGCGATGAGGCGCCCGTCGCCGTCTTCGGGTGGAAGTATCCGCGGACAGTGGTCACTGGAGATTCCTTAGGCGGTTGCACGGAGCGGTCGGGTCGTGGGGGCGAACTGCCTGCGCGGTTCGGCCTCGACACCGGTGGGACGGCCGGTGAAACGTCGGACCAACTCGTTTGACTCCAAACAACATAGGAAGCGGCGGACGCCCGGTCAAGAGCTATCCGTATGGATAAATTTCTCGGGTGGGCCCCTTGTGTGAAGGCGGCGGCCCTCCCTACGGTGTGGCCCAGACAAGTGCGCGCCTCCTGCTGTCGCAGTCCGAAGCCGCCTTCCTCCCTCTTCCCCAGCGGCCCCCGAGCCCTGGGACGCGCCCCTTCCCCCGAGGAGACACCGGTGAGCGCATCCACCACCCCACCCGTCCGCCGCCAGATGGAGCGGCTGGCCTCCGAGGGCATCGACGTGGTCCGGGTGACCTATCCCGACCTCATCGGCACCGAACGGGCCCGGGACGTCCTGCTGGAACACCTGCCCGCGGCCTGCGACCACGGCCTCGCCTTCTGCCGCGCCGTGTACCACACCAGCCCCCAGGGCGACACCGTGCCCGTCTCCGGCGGCCTCGACGCCGGCATGCCCGACATCCGCGTCACCCCCGACCTCGGCACCCTGACCGCCCTGCCGTGGGAGCCCGGGGTCGCCACCTGCCTGGGCGACGTCACCGACCCGGCCACCGGACTGCCCGCCTCCGAGTCCCCCCGCGACCTCCTGCGCGCCGTCCTCGACCGGTGCCGCGAGCACGGCCTGCGTCCCGTGGTGGGCCCGGAGCTGGAGTACTTCCTGTGCGACGCGGCCCCCGACAGCACGCAGGGCTGGCGCCGCTACAGCGACGCCGAAGGCGCCGTGTACACCGCCGGCCTGCGCGCGGACGGCGACAACCACCTACTGCGCACCCTGCGCCACCTGCGCGGCCTGAACATCGGCGTCAGCAGCGGCAATCACGAGTTCGACGGCTCCCAGTTCGAGATCAACCTGACCCACTCGGACGCCATGGATGCCGCCGACCGCGCCTTCCGCTTCAAGGCGGCGGTCAAGGAACTGGCCCGCAAGGAGGGCCGCCTGGCCACCTTCATGGCCAAGCCCTTCAACGACGCGGGCGGATCCGGCTTCCACCTCCACCTGTCCTGCCTGGACGACGACGGCGGCAACGCCTTCGCCGAGACCGCGGCGCCGTACGGCCTGTCCGCCACCGCACGCCATGCGCTGGCCGGTGTCCTCGCCCATGCACCGGCGCTCACCGCGCTGGCCAATCCGACGGTCAACTCCTACAAGCGGTTCGGCCCCGACAGCCTCGCGCCCTGGCTGATCGACTGGGGCCTGGACAACCGCAGTGCGATGGTCCGGATCCCTCCCGAGCGCGGCTCCGGCACCCGCTTCGAACTGCGCCTGGGCGACGCGAGCGCCAACCCCTACCTGCTGATCGCCGGAACGGTCGCGGCGGCACTGCTGGGCGTACTGGCCGGTGCGGAGCCACCCGCTCCGCTGGAGGGGTACGGCTACGACGCCGCGAAGGCGGCCGTGCTGCCGATGAGTCTGCCCGCCGCCCTCGACGAGCTGGAGGCGGACACGGCACTGACCGAGGTGCTCGGCAAGGACTTCACCGCCTCCTACCTCACGTACAAGCGCGACGAGGTCGCACGCTTCCACCGGCACGTCACCGACTGGGAGTTCACCGAGTACGCGTACCACCTGTGACGCCGGAGGGCCCCGGACCACTGACGCCCCCGCTCCCCGCCGGTCGTACGGCGGGGGCCGGGGGCGTACTCGCCGGCCGTGCGGCGGGGACTCAGTCCGGGTCCCGGCGGAAGAACGTCTTGCCGGCGATCCGCCACACGCCGTCCTCCCGCACCAGGGAGAAGTGGTTGGTGAAGTCATGGCCCTGATAGCCGGACTCGTCGAGCACGGCGACCGCGACCTCGCCGCTCACCTCGACCGAGCGGATGGTGTAGGTGTACGCCGGGGTCCACTCGTCGGGGCGGGAATCGGCCCCGACCACGTCGCAGAACGCCTCGATCGGCGCGGAGACGAACTCCCGTCCCAGGTAGCCCCACATGTGCGCGTCCGGACGGAAGGCCGCCCGGACGGCCTCCGGGTCTGCGGCACTCACCGCCGCCACATAGGCTTCCACAGCGGATCGAACGTCGTCGTGTGCCGCGGTGCGGTCACTCATCTGCTTTTCCTCTCAGCTCGTTTCAGGGCGGGCCGTGTCACCCGTGGTGTATCCACACGCCCTTGGTCTCGGTGAACACGTCCAGTGCGTAGGAGCCCATCTCCCGCCCCCAGCCGCTGGTCCCGAACCCTCCCCAGGGCGCCGCCGGGTCGGGGACCGGCGGCATGTTGACGAACACCGCGCCCGCGTGGATGTCCGCCGCGAGCCGGTGGGCGGTGGACAGGTCCCGGGTCCAGACCGCGGCGGCCAGTCCGTACCGGGTGTCGTTGGCCCGCGCCGCCAGTTCGTCCTCGTCCTCGTAGGTGAGCACGGGCAGCACGGGACCGAAGACCTCCTGCCGGGCGATGGTCATGTCGTCACGCACGGCGGAGAAGACGGTGGGCCGGTAGAAGTTCCCGTGTTCCAGGGGGCCGTCGGCGCGCGCTCCTCCGGTGACCAGCTCGGCCCCCTCGGCGGTGCCCTGCTTCACCAGGGCGTCCACCCGACGCAGGTGCTCGTCGGTAACCAGCGGCCCCATCTGGGTGTCCGGGGACAGGCCGGGGCCCAGGCGCAGGGCGTCGACCGCGGCCGCGAGCTTCTCGGTGAACTCCTCCGCCCGGTGGCGGTCCACGTAGAAGCGGGAGTAGGCGGCGCAGACCTGCCCGCTGTTGAGCAGTGCTCCCCGCACATTGCCCTCAACGGCGGCATCGATGTCGGCGTCCCGGGCGATGACGCTGGGTGCCTTGCCGCCCAGTTCCAGGGTGACGCGCTTCAGATCGTTCGACGACGCCCGGACGATCTCCTGTCCCACCTCGGTCGAACCGGTGAAGGAGACCTTGTCCACCCGCGGGTGTTCCACGAGGGCCCGGCCGGTCGCGGGCCCGCCGGTGAGCAGGTTGACCACACCCGGGGGGAAGCCGGCTTCCTCGCACAGCCGCACGAGGTGCCCGGTGGTCAGCGGAGTCTGCTCGGCCGGCTTGAGTATCACGGTGTTGCCGCAGGCCAGGGCCGGTGCCACTTTCCAGGCAGCGATCATCAGCGGGAAGTTCCACGGAGTGATGAGCGCGCACACCCCCACCGGTTCACGACGGGTGAAGTGCAGCGTGCCGGGGAAGGAGACCGGGCTGACCGCTCCCTCGATCTTCGTGACCCAGCCCGCGTAGTAGCGAAAGTGCTCCGCGGCCCCCGCGACACTGACCCCGCGGGCCACCTCGAGAGGCTGCCCCTGGTCACGGGTCTCCAACTCCGCGAGTTCCGCGGCGTCGCGCTCGATCAGGTCGGCGACCCGCCACAGCAGCCGGGCACGCTCCGCCGCGGGCAGCCCGGCCCACGCCGGGTCGCGCAGCGCCCGCCGTGCCGCGTCGACCGCGGCGTCGGCCTCCGCCTGTCCGGCCTGGGCGCAGGTCCCGAGGACCTCCCCGGTGGCGGGGTCGCGGGTGGTGAACTCCGCCCCGTCCGCGGCGTCGGTCCACTCACCTCCGATGAAAAGCCTGCCTCGCACATCCATGGGAGGATCCTTCTTTCACATCTTCGTCATGGCCCGGAACGGGCATGGCCAGGGGCCCGGGACAGGTATGGGTCGACGGCCCGGACGGGCATGGGTGAGAGGGGCGCGGCCACGAGGGCACGCCCCGGGGACTGCCCGGTGAACGGATCAGTCGTCGAGGTTCCGCATCACCCGGTCGACGTAGGCGCGGTACTCCGGGATCAGCGCGCCGTCCGGGAACATCAGGGAGGTGACATTGGCCCCGATGGACACGCTGATGATCTCCCCCGCGAGCTCCGTCACCGCGGGCGCGTCGGCGCTCTCTCCCTTGCCGCGCGCGGCAGCGAGCCGTTCGGCGAGCCGCCGGCGCCAGTCGTGGAGGTGCTCGCGGTACAGCGTCGCGAGTTCCTCGTTGGCCACCGAGTGCTCCCACAGTGCGAGCAGCACACGGGCGGAGTCGATGCGGTACTGGTCCAGCGGCAACGTCGCCTCGAGGTCGTGACGCAGCGCCTCCCTCGGGTCGGGTGACGGACCGTCCGCACCCATCTGCTCGTTCATCTCCGCGAGCACGCTCTGGAACGTGGCCGCCACGATGCTGTCCTTGCTGGGGAAGTAACGCTTCAGCGCGCCGTTGGCGAAACCCGCCGCGGCGACGATGCTGCGCATGGTCGCGGCCTCGAAACCACCCTGGATGATGAGCTTCTTCGCGACTGCGACGATCTCCCGCCGCCGCTGATCGTGGTCGATAATCTTCGGCATAGTCTTCCCTACGGTACTGGCGTTGTGGCCGGTGCACGAAGAGCGAGCCAGCTCCGTCTGCGCCCGGCCTGCCGGGCCGGGTCGGCGACCGGAGAGGCGAGGAGCAACCGCTGGGTGTAAGGGTGTTCGGGGTTGCGCGTGACCGTCTCGTTCGGTCCGGTCTCGACACATTCTCCCTGGTACATCACCGAGACACGGTGGCAGATGCGGCGTACCACGCCCAGGTCGTGCGACACGAAGAGGTAGGAGACACCGGTCTCCCGCTGGATGTCGATGAACAGGTCGATCACCGCCGCCTGCGTGGTCAGGTCCAGCGCGCTGACCGGTTCGTCGCAGACGATGAGCCGTGGGCGGCGCACCAGCGCGCGGGCGATGGCGATGCGCTGGCGCTGGCCGCCGGAGAACTCGCTGGGATAGCGCGTCACGGTGTCCGCGGGGAGGCGGACGTGGTCGAGCATCTCGGCCACCGTCGTCCGCGCTTCGGCCCGGCCGGTACCCGAGGCGGTGAGGGGCTCGGCGAGGATCTGCCCGACGGTCATCGTCGGGTCGAGCGAACCGTAGGGGTCCTGGAAGACCACCTGGAGGTCGGCCGCCAGGCGGCGGCGGGCGGCTCCCTTGAGGTGGGTGATGTCGCGGCCGGCGAAGCGGATGCTGCCGGAGGCGACCTCGGCCAGCCCGAGGATGGCCTTGCCGAGCGTCGATTTGCCCGATCCGCTCTCCCCGACGAGTCCCACGCACTCGCCCGCCCCGATGGTCATCGAGACGCCCTTGAGCGCGCGGAAGGTGGTGCGGCCGCGCCGGTAGTCCACCACCACGTCGTCCACTTCGAGCAGCGGCGCGGCCTGCGAGTCCGTTCTCACGTGTGCGGATTCCTCTTTCATGTGTGCACCTTCTGTCCGGCCTCGTGCCACGCCGCGTCCAGATCGTCGCGGCTCTCGCTGTCGTCCTGCGAGGCGTGGATGAGCTCCGCGGTGTACGGGTCGGCGGGCTCGGCGAAGATCTGCCCGACCGTACCGGACTCGATGATCCGGCCGTCCTTCATGACCACGACCCGGTCGCAGATGTCGGCGACCACACCGAAGTTGTGCGTGACGATGACGAGCGCCATGCCGTACTCCTGCTGCAGTTCACGCAGCAGTTCCAGCACCTCGGCCTGGACCGTGACGTCCAGTGCCGTGGTCGGCTCGTCGGCGACCAGCAGGTCCGGCTTGCCCGCCACCGCGCCCGCGATGAGGACCCTCTGCGCCATACCGCCTGAGACGTGGTGCGGGTAGGAGGCCATCACCCGGTCGGGGTCGGTGATGCCGACCCGCAGGAGAACCTCGCGTGCCCGGTCCCGGGCCTGCGCCTTGGTCAGCTTGTGCACCGCTCGTAGGGGTTCGACGAGCTGGTGGCCGATCGTGTAGCAGGGGTCGAGGTTGCTCATCGGCTCCTGGGGCACGTAGCCGACACGGGTGCCCAGCAGGGCGTGTCGTTCGGCGCGCGAGAGACCGCCGGCCTCCCGGCCGCCGATCCAGATGCCGTCGGCACTCGAACGGCCGTCCTGAGACAGCAGGTCCAGCGCCGAGAACATCGTCTGTGACTTGCCGGACCCCGATTCACCGACGATGCCGAGCACTTCACCGGGTGCGACGTCCAGGCAGACGCCGCGCACGACCTCCTTGTCGCCGTGCGCGGTGGCGTAGGTGACGCGGAGGTTGTCGATCCGCAGCGCGCTCCGCTCGACGGTGTGGACCAGTGCGCCGCTGCTCGCGGGCGTTTCGGCGTCCACCGCATGCCGGCCGGCCGGAGCGGTACGGCGTCGGCGGGCCGGCTCGGTGCGCACGCTCACCAGATCGGCGAGGGTCGATCCTATGAAGGCGAGCGCGGCGATGGTGATGCCCAGCGCGAGCGAGGGCCACAGGAGGATCAGCGGGTGCGTCCCCATGGTGCGGAACCCGTCGTTCATCATCTGCCCCCAGTCGGGGGCCGACGCGGTGCCCACGCCGAGGAACTGCAGGCCGGTCTGCATGCCCATCGCGACGCCCGCGGTGAGCGCGGACTGGATGATGACGGGCGCGTGGACGGCGCGCAGCATGTGCGCGTGCAGGATCCGGGCGTGCGTGAGCCCGGCGACACGGGCGGCGTCGACGTAGGGCTCTCTGCGCACGGCGAGTGCCCGGGAACGGGAGATCCGGTAGTAGCCCGGCGTCATGAACACGCCGACCGTCACCATGAGCACCGTGAAGTCGGCTCCGGTGCCCGCGGCGACGATGAGCAGGACGATCATGCCGGGCACGGACTGGACGGCGTCGCTGATCCACGAGCAGATCCGGTCGGCCGCTCCGCCGAAGTACCCGGCGGCCACGCCCGCGGGCACCCCGATCCCGACCCCCACCAGGCACGCGATGGCGGCGCCGTACACCGTCGTGCGCGCGCCGTACAGCAGCCGGCTGAAGATGTCCCGGCCGGCGGAGTCGCCACCCATCAGGTGCTCCGCGCCGGGCGGGGCCTGGGTCAGGGTGAAGTCGACGAGGTTGGGATCGTGCGGAGCGAGGAGCGGGGCGAACAGGCCCGTGAGGACGACGAGGAGGAGCACCGCCAGGGCGGTGACGCCGAGTGGACGGTGCAGGAAGCGCCGCCACAGGCTGAGCTCGGCCCGGACGGGAGCGCCCGGCGCACGGAGTGCGGCGTCGGTCATATCTCACGCACCTTCGGGTTGATCCACCCGAGCACGAGGTCGAGCAGGAAGTTGATGAGGACGACGAAGACGACCGTCACGGCGGTCAGCCCGAGCAGGATGGGGATGTCGCCGATCTGGGAGGCCGACTGGGTGAGGCTGCCGATGCCCGGGAGGTTGAAGATGATCTCGACGACGATCGCACCGCCGAGCAGTCCGACGAACATCACCGCGAGCACGGTCAGCGCGGCGGGCGAGGCGTTGCGCAGCACATGAAGGGTCACGCGGCGCGAGGACAGCCCGCGGGCCCGGAGGGTACGGACGAAGTCCTGTCGGTTGACCTCGACGAATCCGTTGCGGAGCTGTTCGGCGATCATCACGATCGCGGCCAGCGCCAGGGCGACCGACGGCAGAGTGATGGAGCTCAGCCACGCGGAGGGGGACTGGGTCAGAGGGACGTAGCCGACCGCGGGGAACCACTTGAGCCGGACCGCGAACGTCATGACGAGGACGAGGCTGACCCAGAATCCCGGGAGGGCGAACAGGACCACCGACGCGAGCTTCAGCACGTGGGCGAGGTGTCCGCCCGGACGCAGCCCGGTGGTGATACCGACGGCGGTCCCGACCACGGCCGCGAGGAGCGTGGCGCTCACCACGACCGACAGGGTGACCGGTACGCGCAGGGCGATCTGGTCCGAGACCGGCTGGAAGTTGCGCCACGAGGTACCGAAGTCGCCGCTGAGCGCGTGGGAGAACCAGTCCCAGTACTGCGCCAGGATCGGCCGGTCCAGGCCGAGCCGCTCGTGCAGCGCCGCCCGCTGAGCCGGGGTGGCGTTGTTGCCGAGCAGGCCGGCGGTGGGATCGCCGATGGCCAGGTGTGCCAGGAAGAAGGTGGCGGAGGTGACGACGAGCAGCAGGACTATCCCCGACAGCAGTCGCCGGATGGTGAATCTGATCATGTGAGGGCCCCTCTGGGAGCGGGGCCGCCCGGCTGCCGGGCGGCCCCGCCGGTACTAGCCGGCCTGAATGAACCGAAGGGTCGGGTACATCATTCCGGTGATCGGGGTCACCTTGATGCCCTTGACGCTGAAGTACGTGTTGTTCGCCTGGTACCAGACGTTGTTCCAGGCCTGCTCGATGATCTCTTCGTTGAGGTCACGGATCGGGGGGACCTGCGCCTCGCCCGTCGCCGCTTCGACCTTGCCCACGAGCTCCTTGACCGTGGGGAAGTCCTCGACCGAGGGGTTCGGGTTGAACCACTGCTGCGACGTGATCTGGCTGTCCACCGACGCCGCCGGGTTGGAGTCCATGGCCAGGACGGCGACGAACATCGGGTAGGTGGCGGCGTTCTTCTGGTAGTCGGCCGGAGACAGGTTCTTCCACGTCACCTTGATGCCGAGCTTGCCCAGGGTCTGCTGGACGGACGGCTGCCACGGCTGGAAGATCGACGACATCGGCATCGTCACCTCGAAACCGTCGGGGTAGCCGGCCTCGGCCATGAGCTTCCTGGCCTTGTCCATGTCGAACGCGTACCGGTCGTCGAGGGACTGGTCGTAGACCCCCCGGCCGACGGGGAACACCTGGTTGGTCGCCGATCCGGCGCCCTGACCCACGGACTTCAGCATGGCCGCGCCGTCGAAGGCGTGGTTGATGGCCCGCCGCACCCTGATGTCGCCCAGGGGCTTGAGCTCCTTGCCCGTGCGGTCGGTGAACTGGATGCCCACCCAGGTGGCGACGTCGGAGGCGACGTTCCAGCCCTGCTGCTTGGCCCGGGGGATGTCCGTGGCGTTGGCGTAGGCGATGTCGAGCTGGCCGGAGAGCATCGCGTTGAAGCTCGCGGTCGGGTCGGCGATCGGCAGCACGTGCACCGCGCCGAACGGGTAGGTCCTCTTGTCCCAGTGCTCGGACTTCTTGGTGAAGACGTACTCCGACCCCGGTGACGACTTGCCCTTGTCGTAGGTGTAGGGACCCGAGCCGACGGGTGCGGTGGCGAGCGACTTCGCCTTGATCGCCGTCGGCGAGGCCATCCAGCTGCGGCCCAGCCCCATGTAGTAGAGGAGGGCGTCGTCCTTCTTCTTGAGCTGGAGGGTGACGGTGTCCTCGTCGACCTTCTTGATACCGGTGACGTTCGCGTACGTCTGCCCGGACCGGACTCCGGCCTTGAGGTGCTCGAGGTTCTGGACCGCGGCATCGGCGTCGAAGACCGCGCCGTCGCTGAACTTCACCCCGGAGCGCAGCTCCAAGGTGAGGGTCCGGCGGTCCTTGGAGTACGTCCACGACTCGGCGAGAGCGGGAATGGGCTGGGACATGTCGTCCAGGGCGATCAGCGGGTCGTAGAGGGCCGACAGGTAGGGGCCGTCGAAGCCGATGTCGGCCTGGGCCGGGTCCCAGGAGGTGACGTCGAGGAGCGTACCGATCTTGATATCCTCGGGGGTGTCACTGTCTGAAGTGGAAGCGGTGTTCGTACAAGCGGCCATCGCCAGTGCGACGACCGCGACAAGGCTGGCTCGCCAGATTCTCTTCATGGAATCTTCTCTCGAGTAAGAGGGGCTGGTGCCGGATCGATCCGGCGAGGGGACATTGGCCTGTCGCCTCGCCGTCGCAGCCCTCGGCCCACGGGTTGAGAGCGAGTGCGGGAAAGAGTTTCCCTACACGCCACCTCACGCGTCGTGGCCGTTAGTCTACGATCGTCGGCGAAAAACGCAATGGCCCCGCCGCAGCCAATTGGCGAGCGGCAGGGCCAAGGTCCCGGCGGGGGCTGCCGAAGGGTCCGGCCGGGGTGAAGAAAGGTCCGTCAGACCGCCTCGGCGACCACGACCCGGGGGCTTCCCGGCAGCGCGATCACCTCGCGCCGGCGCCAGCCCGACGCCTCCAGCCACGCGGTGACCTCGGACTCCGGGTAGACGACCGTGCCGTCGATGACGAAGTACTCACCGGCGTGCAGCGCGTCGATCGGGCGCTGCCGGTCGTCGTCGTCCAGCAGGAAGTCCAGCAGGAGCAGCGTCGCGCCGGGGCGGGCCGCGGCGCGGGCGCCGGCGAGAATGGCGCGGTTCTGCTCGGCGGTGAAGCGGTGGATCACGTGGTTGACCATGACGAGGTCGTGGTCGCCGCCCGGCTGGGCCGTGTCCGTCGGTGCGGGGTCGATCCGGGCCCGGTCCGTGAGGCCGGCCGCCGCCAGCGCCGCGGCCACGGACTCCGTGGAGGCCGGGTCGAAGACGAAGCGGGCCGAGAGGTCGGGGTTGGCCCGCAGGGCGCCGATGGCGAAGTCCGGAGAGAGTCCGCCGAGGTCGAGCATGTCGCGGTAGGGCCCGAAGTCGAAGGACCGGGCGAGCATGGCGGCGTGCAGCGCGTTGTAGCGCATGACTCCGGCCATGAACGTCCCCCACCGCTCCTCGTTCATGTCCAGCTCACCGGGCTTGGTGGTGTCGACGGTGGTGTCGAACTGCAGCCAGTGGCCGTAACTGATCTCGTTCAGGAAGGCGAGGAAGGGGTGCAGATCGAGATCGCCCTCGCCCGTCAGGTGGGCGGCGGCGTCCGGCGCGAGCCGGTAACGGCCGTCGCGGCGCTCCAGCAGTCCCAGTCCGTTCATGGCGTCGGCGAGGATCCGGGCCATCCGCTCGCTGAGACCGGTCGCCGTGGCCAGCTCGGCCACGTCACGCTCGCCTTCGGCGAGGGCACGGAAGACACCGGTGCGCGCGGCGGCGAAGAGCTGCTTGGCTCCCATGTACCCGATCGCGATGTCGACGATCCGGTCGGGCGTGGCGGACGTGCTGGATACGGTCATGAGGTCCTCCTGAATGTTGTCGTACGACTGTTGAGCGGGGTGGCGGCCGTCGGCCCGGTCACCAGGTGCCGTCCGCGGCGACGTCGCGGTCGAGCCACAGGTCCGCCACCGCCTGCCGTAGCGTGGTCGCTCCCACCCGGTCCAGCAGGGCAACCGCTCCGGCGTTGTCCTCCAGCTGCGCCTGCCTGGACACGCCGACCAGGACGTTCGCGGTCGCGGGGTTGGCCAGGCAGAAGGCGATGCCCAGCCGCGCGGGCGTGGTGCCGAACTCGTCGGCAAGCCGTCGCACCTCGCCGTAGGACTCGGCGATGCGCTCCCGGATGCCGCCGACATCGGCACCGATCTTGCGGTCCGGACGGAGGTTGCCGACCAGGATGCCGCCCTCGAAGACATCGGACGCCTGGAGGGCGAGCTCGCCGGAGTCGAAGAGCGGGGCGTAGTAGCGGCCTTCGGCCATCGACCTGCGGACCAGGCCGTACTTGAGCTGGGCGAAGGCCGGCGGCACGAGTCCCCGATCGCGCGCGATGTCGATCGCCGCGCGCAGGTCGGGGTACCGCCAGTTGTTCACGCCCCAGGTGGTGAACCGGCCCGCGTCGATCTGCTCGGCGACGTCGGTGACGACCCGCTCCACATCGAGGTCGCCGAAGTAGTCGCCGACGACGACCATGTCGGCGCGCTCGACTCCGACCCGCTCCAGTGACGTCTCCATCTGCTGGGTGAAGCCGGTGGCCGGGTAGTCCCAGAGCCAGAGCTTGCCGCAGAACTGCCAGTCGGCACGCGCCAGACCGGCCTCCCGCACGGCGCGCCCGAAGATCAGGTCGGTGCGGGCGTTCTCCGCGTGCGGGCCCATGTTGTAGTGCGCGACGTCGAAGAAGGCGCAGCCGAGCCCGGCGGCCCGCGCGACCAGTGACACGGCGTCGTCGAAATCCATCCGGTCCCAGGTGTTCCAGGACCCCAGTGCCAGCACCGGTACCTCGGGGCCACCGGACCCCAACCGACGGCGGGGCACGGACTGTTCAGCGCTCAAAGCTCCTCCCGAAGCCTCGGCTTTTTTGTCTACGCTTGTATACTATAAAGCGGACGCCGTGACAAAGGTCTCGGCGCGAGGGGAGAAATGATGAAGCGCACACGCACCGTCCTCGTCACCGGCGGGGCGGGCGGGATCGGCCGGGCGGTGGCCGCGGCCTTCACGGCGGCGGGCGACACCGTGGTGATCGCCGACCGGGACGCACAGCGCGTCGGGGAGACGGCCGAGGCCCTCGGCGTCCACAGCCGGGTTCTCGACATCACCGACGCGGCCTCCGTCAAGCGCGAACTCGACTCGGTACAGGCTGAGTTGGGTCCGGTCGAAGTACTGGTGAACAACGCGGGCCTGCTCACGGTCCACGGCGCACTCCTGGACCTGCCCGGCGACGACCTGGACACCATCCTGCGCACCAACGTGGTCGGCACGTTCCGGATGACCCAGCAGGTGGCCCGCCGGATGGTCGACGCCGGCGTCGCCGGGGCGATCGTCAACATCTCCTCGATCGGCGGCAGGCAGCCCACGCCGGGCATGGGCGGCTACGAGAGCAGCAAGGCCGCCGTGGACGCGCTCACCCGCTGGGCCGCGATCGAGCTGGCCGAGCACGGCATCCGCGTCAACGCCGTGGCACCCGGCCCGGTCCTCACCGAGATGATCGCCGTCGGCATGCCGGAGGGTTCGCCCCAGCGCCAGGCGTGGGAAGGCCGCATTCCGCTGCGCAGGCTCGCGGCCATGGACGACGTCGCGGCGGCGGCCGTCTTCCTCGCCGGCGACACCGCCGCGCACATCACCGGCATCAGCCTGCCGGTCGACGGCGGCCAGCTGCTCACCTGACCGCGGCCGGCCGCCCGTCCAGGGCCTGTGCCGGGGTTCCCGCCCTCCGGGGGACGGCGGAGAACCCGGCACAGGCCCTGAAGTCCTTCCGCGCCCGGCCGGGTCAGACGGTCTCCGCCGTCGCCACCCATGCCTCGCGCTCGTAGACGATCTCGCCGTCCACCATGGTGAGTTCCACGTCGACGTCCGGCAGTTCGACGGGAGCGAGGGCAAGCGGATCGGCCGCCAGCACGCACAGATCGGCGGCCATCCCCGGGGCAAGCGTTCCCTTCCACGACGCGGCGCGGTCCTGCCGGGCGGGCTCCACCGTGTAGCAGCGCAGCAACCGCTCCATCCGCGGGCGCGGATCGGCCGTCGGCCCCATCCACTCGTCGGCGGCCGCGATCTGGCGCCGCCAGTCCGGTGAGAGCACCGGCGCGTCGGAGGTCAGGCACATGGACACGCCCGCGTCGAACGCCGCCTGCAACGGCCACGCGGCCGCCGCCGAGCCCGGGCCGAGCGCGTCGTCCACCAGGGAGCGGGTGCGCAGCGCGATCTCCGGCTGGGTGTCGAGGCCCACTCCGAGCGCGGCCATCCGGCGCAGCTGCGTCCCGGTGACGAGGTCGCCGTGGATGATGTAGTGCCCCAGGTCGGCGTCGCACTCGGCTCTCGCCTGCTCGATCGCGTCCAGCGTCACGTCGATGGAGCGGTCCCCGGTGGCGTGCACCCCCACCTGCCGGCCCGCACGGTGCGCGGCGACGATCATCCGGGCCAGGTTCGCCTCACGCTCGGCGTCGTCGGCGCCCGCCACGAGGAGCGCGGGCCTGACTCCGTCGGCGTAGCAGTGGTGCGTGTATGCCGACCGCATCGGCGGGATGCCGTCGGCGAATATCTTGACTCCGGCGAAGCGCAGCCACCGCGGGTCGCTCGTCGCGCCGTCGGTGGCGGCGAGGCCGGCCAGGAAGTTCTCCAGGTCGCTCGGTCCGTCGAGCTCGCCGAAGAGCCACAGGACGGTGATCCTGGCCCGCAGCCGCCGTTCGGCGGCGAGTTCGCGGTACAGCTCGGCGACGGAGGTGCCGAAGGCGCCGGTCGCTCCGTGGTCCTCACCCGGTCCGAGGCCCGGTTCCGTGTAGCTGGTGATGCCGAGCGAGGCGGCGAGTTCCCCGGCGCGCAGGATCGCCCGGCGGCGCTGTGCGTCGTCGAGGAGGGGTCGCTCCGGAGCCGGTCCGGGGACGACGTGCTCGCCGAAGAGGGTGTCGGGCCACATGGCCCCCAGCCAGGTGGCGTGCAGATGTGCGTCGTTGATGCCGGGCAGGACGGCACGTCCGGCCAGGTCGACGACCTCGGTCGAGGCGCCGGCGAGCGCCAGCACCTCACGGTCGTCGCCGACACGGGCGACGAGACCGTCACGCAGGGCGACGGCGGTAGCGGTCCCTCCCCCGCCGCCCGGCGCCAGGGTGTGGACGACACCGCCTCGCAGGATCAGGTCGGCCGGTGCATTGCGGGCGTCTCCGTCGGCTGTGCGCACGGGTGCTCCTCGTCGCTCTCAGGGGCTCGACATTTGAGTCGACAGCCGTAGACTAACGCATCGTCGAGCCCTTGATCCGCTCGATCCGAAGGAGTTGTGATGGATATTCCCTCCTCGACACGAGCCGCCGTACTGACGACCCACGGCGCCGCGTTGGACCTCACCGACCTGCCGTTGCCGGCGATACCGGAACCGGGCGCCGCCCTCGTACGCATCGTGTGCACGACTCTGTGCGGCACCGACATCGAGATCTGGTCGGGCAAGATGACCTTCCCCGGGATGCTGCCCATGGTGCTCGGCCACGAGATGGTCGGCGAGATCGTCGCGCTCGGCGAGGGCACCCGGGACGCGCTGGGCCGCGAGCTCTCCGTCGGCGACCGCATCGGCTGGTCCGAGTCGACCTGCGGCGCGTGCCACGGCTGCACGGTGCTGCGCGAACCGGTCGCCTGTTCGCGGCGGGGTTACGGGTTCCTGCAGCGTGCCGACGTCCCTCCCCACGCCACGGCGGGTCTGTGCGAGTACGCCTATGTGGTGCCCGGGGCGGCCAAGCTGCTGCTGCCCGACGCGGTCCCCGACACCTGGGCCGCGATGGCGGGCTGCGCGGCGAAGACGGTTCTGAGGGCGTTCTCCCGGGCCGGCGGGGTACGCCCCGGCTCCCGTGTCGTCGTGCAGGGTTCGGGGGCGCTCGGTCTCTTCGCGACCGCGGTGGCGTATCTCAGCGGCGCGGGCAGCGTGATCACCGTCGGCGCTCCCCCGTCGCGACTTGCCCTGGCCCACGAGTTCGGCGCCGACGAGACGGTGGACATCGCCCACGGCTCCGAAGCCGTCGTCGCCCGGGTACTGAAGCTCACCGACGGCCGCGGTGCCGATCTGGTGCTCGACTTCGCCGGTGCCCCGTCGGTCGGCCGGGAGGCCGTGGAAATGGCCGCGCAGCGCGGACGCGTCGTGGTCGTGGGCAGCACCGGTCCGGTCGCCGAACCGCTCGCGCTGGGCACGGTGATGGGCAAGGAACTCAACATCGTCGGTTCCCTCAACGGCGACATCGCCGACTACCACGACGCCATCGGCTTCTTCACCTCCTTCGCCGACCGCATGCCCTGGGACCGGCTGTTCGGCGAGCCCGTCGGCCTGTCGGAGGCCTCCGCCCGCATCGCCGCGATGAGCAGGCACGAGGAGATCAAGGCCGTCATCGATCCCCGGCTCGCCTGAGCGACCCGGAGAAAGGACTCACACACGTGACCACCACCCCGCTCCCCCGGCGCCGGATCGGCACCAGCGAACTCGAGGCGTCGGTCCTGTCCCTCGGCTCGTGGCACACCTTCGACCGGATGGACTTCGCGGACGCCGTCACCATGGTCCGCCACGCGCTCGACCAGGGCGTCAACCTGTTCGACGTCGGTGTCTACGGCATGCCCGGCATGCCTCCCGTCTTCACCGACGTGCTGTGGGGCGCGATCATGCGGGCCACCGGTACCCCGCGGGACGCGTACCTGGCCTCGGTGAAGCTGTGGATCGAGGGCTTCGGCGCGGAGGGTTTCGCCCCCCAGCTGAAGAACGCGTTCCTGCGGACCGGGCTCGACCACGCGGACCTGGTGATCCTGGGAGATCTGCGACGCGACGACGTACGCCTGGAGGACCTCGTCGGCGACCTCGCCGCCCTGACGGACGCCGGACTGATCCGGGCCTGGGGGGTGAACAACTGGTCTGCGGCGAACATCCACGCCCTGCGGCGGATCGCCACCGAACGGGGAGCGCCCGGCCCGCAGATCGCGCAGCTGAAGTACAGCGTGGCGCGGCGCGCGATTCCCGACGGAGAGCCGTTCGCCGAGCTGTTCGCCGAAGGGTTCAGCATGCAGGCCTCCGATGTACTGGAAGGCGGCATCCTCGCCGGACGCACATCGCCCGAGCGGGAGATCGGCCGCGACCCCGGCTCGATCCGCGACGCGATCGTGGCGACCGTCCCGGGCATCACCGGACTCGCCGGCGAGCTCGGCACCACGCCCGCCCAGCTCGCGGTCGCGTTCACGCTCACCCATCCCGCCAACACCACGACGCTCGTCGGCGCCACCCGGCTGGAGCAGGTCCGGCAGAACATCGGCGCCCTGGAGCTGGTGGAGCGGGTCGGGGCCGAGGAACTGCGGGCTCTCGTCGAACCGTTCTGGTGCGACCGCGGCATCGTCGACCCGGAAGGCCCCTGACGGTGACCGAGCCCTCCGTATACGACACCAGCAGGGGCAACCGATGACGACCGCACCCCACCACTCCCCGGCTTCCGGCGCCGAGCAGGGAGGAGGGGACGCCGTGACGGGCGCGCCGCGCCCGCGACCCGTCCCTTACGACCCCCAGCTCGAACCGGGCCTCGCCTCCTGCCGCGAGCTCATCGAGCGGATCCCGCTGCGGGCCGACACGATCCTCGCCAACCGCGCGTACTTCGCCACCCTCGTGCCTCCCGTCGAAGAGGCGGTCGGCGAGCGCCCGGTGGCATTCGAGCACGTCACCGTGGCGGGCCCGGCGGGCGCGCCGGGCGTGGAGCTGACGGTTCTGCGCCCCCGCGGCGGTGTCCGCGACGCGCCGGGCATCTACGGCATCCACGGTGGCGGCATGGTGCTCGGCAACCGGTTCTTCGGCATCGCCGGTCTGGTCGAGGACGTCCTGACGTTCGGCGCCGTCGCCGTGAGCGTCGAGTACCGGCTCGCCCCCGAGCATCCCGCGCCCGACGCCGCGGAGGACTGCTACGCGGGCCTGGTCTGGTTCGCCGAGAACGCCGCGGCCCTCGGGGTGGACCCCGCCCGCATCCTCGTCGGCGGGGCGAGCGCGGGCGGCGGCCTGAGCGCGGCGGTCGCCCTGATGGCCCGCGACCGCGGCGGCCCCGCCCTGGCCGGACAGATGCTGGACTGCCCGATGATCGACGACCGCAACACCACGGTGTCCAGCCGGCAGTACGACGGCATCGGCATCTGGGACCGCAACAACAACGACACCGGCTGGAACGCGCTGCTGGGTGCGGACCGGGGTACCGACGCCGTGTCGCCCTACGCTGCTCCCTCGCGCGCCGGCGACCTGTCCGGACTGCCTCCCGCCTACATCGCGGTCGGCGCGGCCGAGGTGTTCCGCGACGAGGCGGTCGACTACGCCACCCGGATCTGGGCCACCGGAGGCCAGGCCGAACTGCACGTCTGGTCCGGCGGCTACCACGGCTTCACGGGGTTCTCCCCGGACGCCGAGGTGTCCCGGGCCGCCGTGGCCACCCGGGAGTCGTGGATGCGGCGCGTTCTCGGCATCACCGGCCGGTCCCGGTGACGACGTCCGCGCCGCGCGGCGCGCGTGTCATGAGCGCGCGCCGCGCGGCGTTCGTCCTGGGGTCGCTCGAGGTGTTCGGGCCGCTGTCGATGGACCTGTCCATGCCGCTGCTGCCGCAGCTCGCCAAGGACCTGCACACAAGTGGCAGCCTCGCTCAGGCGTCGATGTCGGTGTGCATGCTCGGACTCGCGTTCGGCCAGCTCGTGGCGGGCCCGCTCAGCGACCGGATGGGCAGGCGGCGGCCGCTGCTGTGGGGCATCGCGCTCTTCACCGTGTTCTCGCTGCTGTGCTCGGCCGCCCCCACCATCGAGATCCTGCTCGTGACCCGGTTCCTGCAGGGCGTCACCGGGTCGGCGGGCGTCGTCATCGCGCTCGCCGCCGCCCGGGACATCGCGACCGGTATCGAGCTCGCAAGGCTGCTCAGCCTGCTCGGGCTCGTCGGAGCGCTGGCCCCCATCCTGGCGCCGGTGGCCGGCGGGCAGCTCGCCGCCGTCATGGACTGGCGGGGTCTCTTCGTCGTCCTCGCCGGCGTGGGCGCTCTCCTGCTGATCGTCGCCGGCACCCTGCTGCCCGAGACCCTGCCGTCCGGGCTGCGGCACCGGGGCGGGTTCGCCGACACCGGGCGGCGGTTCGGCACGGTCCTGCGCGACCGCCTTTTCGTCTGCTTCCTTCTGGTGGGAGCCTGCACAGGCACGGCGTTCTTCACCTACCTGGCGTCCATCAGCTTCGTGCTGCAGGACGGCTTCCACCTCACCCCCCAGGCCTTCAGCGCCGTCTTCGCGATGAACGCGGTCGTCGCGATGCTCGGTTCACTGTCCAACCGGGCCCTCGTACGCCGGGCCGGTCCCGCCCGCATGTACGTCGTGGGCACGACGGCGACGGCGGCCGCCGCGCTGGCCCTGATCGGCACGGTCGTCGCCGGATTCGGCCTGACCGTCCTGCTCGTCGTCCTCGCGCTGGTGCTGTTCTGCTACGGCGTCATCAGTCCGAACAGCTCGGCCCTCGCTCTCGCGGGTCACGGCGAACGCGCCGGAACCGCGGCGGCCCTGCTCGGCATGTCGACCTTCGCCGTCGGCCCGGTCGTCGCGCCCGTCGTCGCTCTCGGCGGAGCCGCCGACCTGACCATGGCCCTCACCATGGCCGTCGCCACCGTCCTCGCCTGCGTACTCGTGTGGACCGCCGTGCTGCCCCGGCTCCGCCGGGCCCGTCAGGATCCACCCACCGTCGAGCACCATGCCGACGATGCCGGGGAGCACCGCGGCGCCTCGCACTGATCACCCGGCCCGCTCACCGTTCGTTCCCGCCGTCGTCGGCGTCCCTCGCCGACGGCGGCGTCCGCATGCGGTCGGCCGGTGGCCGTCCGCGCTCCTTCCCGTCCCGCCGGCCCTCGTGGTGGCGTGACGGCGGGACAGCCGCGGCCGGAGGTACGGCGCGAACCGCTCCACGGTGTGCGCACGATCGTGCGGGACGTGTGGCGGCGGGGCGGCCTGCCGGCGACGGCACCCGGGAGCACAGCGAGCGTGATCCGGTATGCCGCTGAGGGGGGCCGCCGCCTTCCGCGCCTGTCCGGGCCTGCGCGACGCCCTTCCTCGTGCAGGCCGCCCGCCCCCAGCGTCGGCGGCCCCGGTACGGGACGGGGCCGAGGCGCCGGACGGCGGGTACGCCGAAGAGCCGGACCGCGTGCGGTCCGGCTCCTGCCCGGGCGGCGGCCGTGGCCGCCGCCCGGAGGTGTGTCAGCCGTCCTGCCTGCCCGGGTCGACGATCCCCAGGCCGTCGGCGCCCACCTGTACGGCGGACTCGTCCAGCACGGGACCGGTGACGGGCCGTGGACGGCCGTCGAGGTCGAGGACGGGGGACGCCTCCTTGTACCAGGACTCGATGACGGCGTTGCCCCAGAAGTCGCGGCGGCGGTCGTCGTGAACGTTCCACCGGTAGGTCTCGTGGTCGGGGTCGCCGGTGTAGTAGTCGGAGGTGTAGATCTCCACGCGGTGGCCGTCGGGGTCGCGCAGGTAGAGGTAGAAGGCGTTGGACACACCGTGCCGGCCGGGGCCCCGCTCGATGTGGTGCTCCTGGCCCAGTGACCCGAAGAGGTCGGCGGTGCGCAGTACCTGGTGGGACTCGTGGGTGGCCACACCCACGTGGTGCAACTGGGGCCCGGCGCCTGCGGTGAAGGCGACGTCGTGGACGGTCTGCTTGCGGTACATCCAGGCCGCGTACAGCTCGTGCTCGTCGCCCTCGATCGTCTCCGAGCAGCCGAACCCGAGCGCCTTGTAGTGGTCGTAGGCGGCGGGGATGTCGGGCGTGCAGATGTTGAAGTGGTCCAGGCGGGCGATCTCGGCGCCGCGGCGCAGGTCGTAGCGCTGGATGAGGCGCTCGGCGCGCTCGATGTCGTGGAAGAACTCCACGGGGAAGCCGAGCGGGTCGATGACGCGGACGGCGTCGCCGACTCCCGGGGTGCCGGAGCCCTTGGGGACGCGGCGGACGGGAAGGCCGAGCGCGGTGAAGTACCGCTCGGCGCGGTCGACGTCCTCGGGGGTGCGGACCCGGTAGGAGATGTGGTCGAGCGCCGCGGTCTCCCCCTTGCGCAGCACGAGGGAGTGGTGGGTGAGTTCGTCGGTCCCCCGCAGGCAGAGCAGGGACTTGTCCTCGTACTGGGTGTGGAAGCCGAGCATGTCGACCCAGAACCAGCTCGCCCTGTCCAGGTCGGTGACGACCAGCTGGGCGTAGGCGGAGCGGACGACGTCGGGAGGTGTGGTCATGGGATACGTCTCCTTGACGGTCAGGACGCACCGAAGCGGGGGGTGTGGGCCTCGCCGAGCATCACATGGACAATCTTCGACTCGGTGTAGAAATCGATACTATGTGCACCGCCCTCCCGGCCCAGTCCGGAGGACTTGACCCCGCCGAAGGGGGTCCGCAGGTCGCGGACGTTGTGGGAGTTGATCCAGACCATGCCGGAGTCGACGGCGTGCGCGACGCGGTGTCCGCGCTTCAGGTCGGACGTCCACACGTAGGCCGCGAGGCCGTACTCGGTGGCGTTGGCCAGTTCGACGGCCTCGGCCTCGTCGTCGAAGGGGGCGACGGCCACGACCGGGCCGAAGATCTCCTCCTGGAAGATCCGGGCGTCGCGGGGGACGTCGGCGAAGACGGTGGGCCGGAGGTAGTTGCCCTCCGGCAGATGCGCGGGGCGGGCGCCGCCGGCCACCAGTCTCGCCTCCTGCCGTCCGATCTCGACGTACTTCAGTACGCGCGCGTAGTGCTCGGGGTGCACCAGCGCCCCGACCTCGGTGGCCGGGTCGGCGGGCAGACCGACCTTCACCCGCTCTGCGCGCTCGGCCAGGCGCCGGGTGAACTCCTCGTACACCGGGCGCTCCACCAGGACACGGGACCCCGCGGTGCACCGTTCGCCGTTGAGCGAGAAGACACCGAAGACGACCGAGTCCAGCGCCGCGTCGAGGTCGGCGTCGGCGAAGAGCACGACCGGGGACTTGCCGCCCAGCTCCATCGACGTGGTCTTCAGGTGCGTGGCGGAGCTGCGGACGATGTGCCTGCCGGTGTCGGTGGAGCCGGTGAAGGAGATCAGCGGCACACCGGGGTGGTCCACCAGGGCCTGGCCGGCCTCCTCACCGATGCCGTGCACGATGTTGACCACGCCGGACGGCACGCCGGCCTCGTCGAGGATCTCCGGCCACAGGCTCGCGGACAGGGGGGTCCACTCGGCGGGCTTGAGCACGAGGGTGCAGCCGGAGGCCAGCGCCGGGGCCAGCTTCCAGCTCTCCAGCATGAACGGCGTGTTCCAGGGGGTGATCAGTCCCGCAACACCGATGGGGCTGCGGACGACATAGTTGATCTGCTGGTCGCCGGCCCGGAACGCCTCCTCGCCGAGAGCGACGATGACATCGGCGAAGTAGCGGAAGTTCTCGGCGGCCCGCCGGGCCTGCCCCCTCGCCTGGGTGATGGGCAGGCCGGAGTCGAAGGTCTCGAGGGCGGCCAGCCGCTCCTCGCGTGCCTCGACGGCGTCGGCGATCCGGTACAGGATGCGGGCGCGTTCCCGGTTTCCCAGCTTCGACCAGGCGGGGAAGGCCGTGGCGGCCGCGGTGACGGCACGGTCCACGTCGTCACGGCCGCCGGCCGCGGCGGTGGCGTAGGAGGAGTTGGAGACGGGATCGCAGACGGGGAACGTGCGGCCGTCGGCGCTGTCGAGGAGTTCGCCGCCGATCCAGTGGCGGATCTCGGCGGGCAGGTCGGCCGGGCGATGCGCGGCCAGGTTCGTGGACATGGCGTCTCTCTTCGTTCCGGAGTCAGATCTGCTGGGTGAGGTCGCCGCCCTCGGCGAGGAGGGCGCGGATGCGGGCCAGGCCGTTCTCGGTGGGCGACGTGAGCGGCGGACGCACATGTCCCGAGGCGATCCGGCCCTGCTGCTCCAGCACCCACTTGGCGGGGGCCGGGTTGGTCTCGACGAACAGCAGGTCGACCAGCGGGTGCAGCCGGTAGTGCAGGTCCCGTGCGGCGTCGAAGTCGCCGGCCTCCCACAGCTCGTACATGCGGGCCACCGCGGTCGGTGCGAGGTTGGCCACCGCGGAGACGAAGCCGGCCCCGCCCAGCGCGAGCAGCGGGAGGCACAGCAGCTCGATCCCGGACCACACCAGCAGCTCACGGCCGCAGGCGTGCAGGACGCGGGAGAAGTGTTCGAAGTCCTTGGTGGTCTCCTTGACACCGACGAAGTTGTCGAAGTCGGTGAACAGCCGCCTGACCGTCTCCGGCGCGATGTCCACGGCGGTGCGGGACGGAACGTTGTAGGCGACGACGGGCAGGTCGGGGAACTCTCGGGCCACCGTGGCGTACCACTGGTACAGCGCTTCCTGGGTGGGCCGGGCGTAGTACGGGGTGATGACCAGGGCGGCGTCCGCGCCCAGTTCCCGGGCGGCGGCGGTGATCTCGAGGGTCTCGTCCAGCTTGTGCGAGCCGGTGCCGGGCAGGAACGGCACCCGGTCGCCGATCTCGTCCGAGGCGGTGCGCATGGCGGCGATGCGTTCGGCGGCGGTCTGCGCCGACGGCTCGCCGGTGGAACCGCCCAGCGAGATGCCGTGCGAGCCGGATTCCAGCTGCCAGCGGATCAGGCCGCGGAGGCTGTCGTGGTCGACCGCGCCGTCCTCGGTGAACGGCGTGACGACGGGGGCGATGGATCCCCGGATGGTGGCGGGGTCGGTGCGGAACTGCATGGACTGCTCCGTGGGTGGATGGTTGCGGGCGAGGTCATGGGCGGGCGCGGCGGCGCCGCGGCTGCCGGCCGGGGGAGGCCGTCAGGGCTGGTCGTCGCGCCACTGCTCGTAGGCGGCCTGCCAGGCGGGGCCGAGCGGGTACAGGCCCTGGATCGGTTCACCCGCCGACACCTGTTCGGCGATGAACCGCTCCTGCAGTTCCTGCTCGGTGCTGTCGGCGATGAGTTCTCCGGCCAGGTCCGGGGGGACCACGACGACGCCGTCGGCGTCGCCGACGAGGATGTCGCCGGGCTGGACGAGCGCTCCGCCGCAGGCGATCGGGACGCCGGTGTCCCAGGGGACGTGGCGGCGGCCGAGGACGGCGGGGTGCTCGGCGGCGTAGTACGTCGGCAGGCCCAGGGCGGCCACCGCCGCGCTGTCCCGCAGCCCGCCGTCGGTGACGACGCCTGCCGCTCCCCGCACCTTCGCCCGCAGCGCCAGGATGTCGCCGATGGTGCCGGAGGTGGGGTCACGGCGGGCATCCATCACGAGCACCTGGCCGGGGCGCAGCTCTTCCACGGCACGCTTCTGCGCGTTCATGCCGTTGCCGAACTTCGCGAAGAGGTCTTCCCGCAGCGGCAGGTAGCGCAGGGTGTGCGCGGTCCCGACCAGTTTGGCGCCGGGGTCGGCCGGACGGATCCCGTCGATCGTCATGTGCTGCAGGCCGCGCTTGCGCAGCTGGGAGCTGAGCGTGGCGGTGGCCAGCCCCCGCAGCGCTTCGGCGACGTCCTCGCTCAGCGCGGGCTCGTCCGCGTGGGCCGGACCCCAGGCGTCGGCCCGCAGTGCGGCGTCGACGCGGGGCATGGCGCCCCAGGCCGCGAGGTCGTGGGCGGCGTCCGCCACCGTGTTGCGCAGCCGGCCGCCGGAGAGGTGCCGGTCCGGGGCGCTGACCTCCACCTCCACCACGTCACCGGGTGACACCACCGAGGCGCCGGCCGGGGTCCCGGTGAGGATGACGTCGCCGGGTTCCAGCGTGACCAGGCGCGACAGGTCGGCGATCAGGACACCGAACGGGAAGAGCAGTGTGGAGGTGTCGGCGTCCTGGACCAGTTCGCCGTTCACCCAGGTGCGCAGCCGCAGTGCGGCGGGGTCGAGCCCGGTGGCGTCCAGGAGCCGGGGGCCGACCGGGGTGAAGCCGTCGGCGCCCTTGGAGCGCAGGTTGGAGCCGCGGTCGGCGTAACGCAGGTCGTAGGCGCCCGCGTCGTTGGCCGCCGTCACCCAGGCGACGTGGTCCCAGCCCCGCTCCGGTGCGACCCGGTGCGCCCGGCGTCCGATGACCAGCGCGATCTCCCCCTCGTAGGACATGAGTTCGCAGCCACGGGGCCGAACGAGAGCGTCGCCGGTCCCGGCGAGGGAGGAAGGCGGCTTGAGGAAGTAGGACGGCTGGTCGGGGGTGCGTCCGCGTTCCTTCGCCCGGCAGGGGTAGTTGAGGTGAACTGCGACGATCTTCGACGGCTGGGTTCCCAGCGGGTGCGGCATGGGAGTTCTCCCTGAGCGTGTGCGACATCAGGCGCTTGTCGAGGAGGAGCGGGGCCTGTCCGCGCCGGCGCGGCCACAGGGGCCCGGGGCGCGGACGGCGACAGCCCGTCCTGGTGAAGGCCGGGCTGACCCGACTCAATAATCGTATACGTTATCATGCATGATTTAAAAGAGAAGGGTCGATCATCCGACGTCGCGGGCCAGTGGGCGGCGAACGGTAGGATCGCGAATCGTATACGAAACTCGATGTGAGAGGTCCGCGAGAGATGCAGAGTCGAACCGGTCTGAACGTCCGCACCTTCGCCCCCGCCCGCACCTCCGGGAGACCGCCCGTCCTGCTCGTGCACGGCTTCGGCTCCGACGGCCACCGGGACTGGGTCGAGACCGGGACCGCCCGGGCGCTGGCCGAGGCCGGTCGCGAGGTGATCGTGCCCGACCTGCGGGGGCACGGGGACAGCCCCTCCCCGTCGACGGCAGGCGAGGCAGGTGTGCCGAGGCTCGTCACGGACCTGGTCACGGTGCTGGACGAGGCGGGTGCCGCGGCGTTCGACGTGGTCGGGTACTCGATGGGCGCCAGACTCGCCTGGGAACTGCCCGGGGCGGCGCCCGGCCGGACGCGCCGGGCCGTCCTCGGCGGGCTGAGCCCCGTCGAACCGTTCGAGGCGGTGGACGTGGAGGCACTCCACCGCGCCGTCGCGGACGGCACCGAGCCGGCGGACGCGTTCACCGCGATGATCGCCGGCATGGTGTGCGCGCACGGGGCGCGGGCCGCCGGTCTGGCCCTGTGTGTCGAGGGGCTGCGCGACACGCCCTTCGCGCCGCGGTCCTGGGCGGGAGACACGCCGCCCGTCTTCGTCGTCGGGAAGGACGACATGATGACCCGCGGGATCGAGCGGGTCGTCGGTCTCCTCGACGGGGCGGAACTGGCCACGGTTCCGGGCGACCACCACGAGGTTCTCGCCGGTGCCGCGTTCCGCCGTACAGTCCTGGAAGTCCTTGCGCGGTGAGCGTTCGAGAACACGACCGGGGCCGCGTTGCGGCACGCCGGACCAGGGTAGGGGGACACCGATGAGCACTACGGAGAAGCAGGCCCGCTCCAAGCGGTCGAAGGCGGAGGTCAGCTACGAGCTGCTGCGCTCACGCATCCTCGACGGGACCTACGGACCGGGATACCGGCTGGTCATCAGTCAGCTCGCGCGGGAGACCGGCGTCAGCACGATCCCCCTGCGGGAAGCGCTGCGCAGACTGCAGTCCGACGGACTGGTCGAGGTCGTCCGCAACATCGGCGCACGGGTGGCGGCCTTCGACGCCGCCCAGGTGGAGCACTCGCTGCAGGTTCTGGCCCGCCTGGAGGGGTACGCGACCGCGATCTCCGCGCCCCTCATGACGGCGCGGCACATCGAGCGGTCGCGCCAGATCAACGCCCGCATGACCAGGGCGCTCGAGGACTTCGACCCCGCGTCCTTCACCGCCCTCAACCGGGAGTTCCACTTCTCCGTCTACGAGCACTGCCCGGACCGTCACCTGGTCTCCCTCCTGGAAGCGGAGTGGGCGCGGCTGGACCACATGCGCCGTTCGACCTTCAGCCATGTCCCGGGCCGGGCCCGCCGGTCGGTCGCGGAGCACGAGCGGCTGCTGGAACTGATCGAAGCGCGCGCACAGGCGCAGGAGATCGAACAGGTCGCCTGCGCGCACAAGATCGCGACCGCCGACGCTCTGCGCGAGGCGCAGGGCGCCCGCTAGGGCGGCTCCGGAACGCCGAACCGACGGTCCGCCGACCGAGAACGGACTCCGTGATCGTATACGATGAGGTATCTCATCTGTTACCGTGACCCCCATGTCCACCACCGACCCAACCGCGGGCGCGGACGGAGTGCCCGCCACCGCCCAGGTATCCGGGGGGACCGTCGTCACCGTCACCGGCGAGGTCCAGCCGGACGCACTCGGCGCGGTACTCCCCCACGAACACCTTCTGAGTGATGTCGCCCCGCCCGGCGACACGGCCGAATCCTGGGCGGCCGTGGGGCCTGCGCGTCCCACGGCCGCGAGCCGGCTCCGGCTGTACCGCGCGCCCCTGACGATGGAGCTCCTCGGCGAAGTCGGCATGGGCGCGCCCAACAGGGACAACTGGCTGCTCGGGGACGAGGAGCTCGCCACCGCCGAGGCCACCGCGTTCCGACGCGCCGGCGGCGCCACACTGGTGGACGTCACGACCGTCGGCCGCGGCCGGCACCCGGCCGGTCTGCGGCGGATCTCCGAGGCGACCGGCCTCCACGTCGTCATGGGCTCGGGCCGGTACCACCCCGCGTGGACCGGGGAAACCGCCGGTCCCACTGCCGAGAGCCTCACCGAAGAGATCGTCCGGGACTTCACCGAGGGCGTGGACGGGGTACGGGCAGGCATCATCGGGGAACTCGCGGCACTCGACCCGGAAGAGCCCGCCGAGCGCGCCGTCCTCGTCGCGGCGGCACGCGCCTCGGCGGCCACGGGCTCCGCGATCTCAGTCAACCGCTCCGGCGACGCCGCCACCCAGCAGCGGGTGCTCGACCTGCTCGCCGAGGAGGGCGCGGACCTCACGCGCGTCGCCGTCGGGCACTGCGACGCGCTCTCCCCGCACCCCGACGACCTCGAACCGCTCCTCGCACGCGGGGTGTTCGTGCAGTTCGACCAGCTCGGCCGGCTGCCCTCGGTGCTCAGCGTCAGTGACGACCAGGATGTCGCCGCGGCCGTGCTGGAGCTCGCCCGCCGGGGCCACGCCGGGCGGATCCTGCTGTCCCAGGACGTCCATGCCAAGTCGCAGCTGCTCGCCTACGGAGGGGGAGGCTACGGCTTCGTCCTTCAGCAATTCGTCCCGTACCTGAGGATGCTCGGGGCCGACGACGCCCTCGCCGGATCCCTCACCGTGCACAACCCCCGACGACTGCTCACCCTGGCGAACCGGAGGGCCGACTCGTGAGCCGCTATCCCTTCGAGATCCCGAACCTCGCCGGCCAGGCACTCACCGTCGCGGGTCCCGTGGACCCGTCGACGCTCGGCGAGACGCTCATGCACGAGCACATCTTCGTCGACCTGAGGCGCCCACCAGGGTTCCACCGTCCCGGCGAGGACTCCCCCGAGGCCGCCGATCCGCTCACTCTCGCCTCCCTCGCGCGCACCCGCCACGGGCGCCCGAACGCCGAGAACGACGTGCTGGACGACTTCGACGAAATGCTCGCGGAGGTGCTGGCCTTCGTCCACAGCGGAGGGCGCACGATGGTCGAGGTCTCCCCGATCGGCCTGGGCAGGGATCCCGAGGCACTCCTCCGCCTCTCCCGCGCCGGCGGGTTCAACATCGTCATGGGCGGCGGCTGGTACACCCCGGCCTTCCACCCGGCGGACATGGACGAGCGCACCGTCGACGAACTCGCCGACGTCATCGTGCGCGACGTCGTGGTCGGGGCGGACGGCACCGGGATCCGTTCGGGCATCATCGGTGAAATCGGCGCGGAGACGGTGCCGTTGACGGACAACGAGCTCAAGAGCGTACGTGCGAGCGGGCGCGCGAGCAGGGTGACGGGTGCCCCGGTCACCTTCCACGTCGGCGGGGTCGGCGAGGAGAAGTTCCGGGTGCTCGACATCCTCGCGGAGGAAGGCGTCACCGCGTCCAACGTCGTGCTGGGCCACGGCATGGACGTCCTCGCGGATCCGTCGTTCGGCAGCCGCGTCCTCGCGCGCGGTGTCTTCGTGGAGTTCGACTTCCTCGCCTCACCCGGGAGTCCCTGGGGACACCTCGTCCTCACCAGCGACCACAAGATCGCCCGGGGCATCGCTGAACTGATCGAGCGGGGTCACGCGCACCAGATCCTGCTCGGCCACGACGTATGCCAGAAGATCCAGCTCAAGCGGTACGGCGGCCAGGGATACGACTACATCCCGCGGTACTTCCTGCCCGCCCTGCGCCGCCTCGGGGTGAGCGAGGAGGCCCTCCGCACGATCATGATCGATAATCCCGCGCGAGCGCTCGCCTTCGCCGCACCGCAGTGATCACCGGCCCGTCCGCACTCGTCCGATCCCCCGTGAGGGAGAACCATGCGCGTCACCCCCGTCCCCTTCGATCCGGCACTGAGCGCGGTGCTCGACGCCATGCCCCGTGGTGAGCAGTCCGAGCCCTCCCCCGAGTCCATCGGGGTGATACGCGATTCCGCGGCGTTCATCCCCCTGCCCACGGTCGCCGACGTCGTCGGCGACCGTGCGATCGACGTCGAGGAACGTACTGTTCCCGGCCCCGCCGGCGCCCCGGACCTCGACATCACCGTGCTGCGCCCACGGCGTCGGAAAGCTCCGGTTCCGGGGCTCTACAACATTCACGGCGGCGGCATGATCAGCGGTCACCGCCACCAGGACACGCCTCGCCTCGCCGATCTCGTCGAAGAACTCGGTGTCGTCGCCGTCAACGTCGAGTACCGCCTCGCCCCCGAGAACCCCGACCCCGCACCGGTGGAGGACTGCTACGCCGGAGTGCGGTGGATGTCGGGCAACGCCGCCGAACTCGGCGTCGATCCCCGCCGCATCGTCGTCATGGGCGGCAGCGCCGGGGGCGGTCTCTCGGCGGGGGTCGCCCTGATGGCACGTGACCGCGGGGCACCGTTCCTGGCCGGGCAACTGCTGCTCTGCCCGATGCTCGACGACGGCAACACCACGGTCTCCAGCCATCAGTACGACGGCAGCGGCACCTGGCAGCGGGCGATGAACCTCCTCGCGTGGCAGGCGTTGCTCGGTGAGAAGGCGGGCGACCCCACGGCCGACGTGTCCGCCTACGCCGCCCCCGCGCGGGCGAGTGATCTGTCGGGCCTTCCGCCCGCGTTCGTCGAGGCGGGCAGTGCCGAGCTGTTCCGCGACGAGGACGTGGACTACGCGTCCCGTATCTGGGCGGCGGGAGGGCAGGCCGAACTGCACATCTGGCAAGGGGCCTTCCACGGCTTCGACGTCTTCGCCCCGGATCACGAGGTGACACGGGCCGCTCTGTCGGCCCGCCTGTCCTGGCTCCGCCGCGTCCTCGGTCTCTGACCGCACACCGCCGACACTGCCATGCGTGGCGGGTGGCAGCGCCGGCGTCCCGACAGACGCGGCCCTTCGTCCGGTGTCCGGCTCGGCGCCGCACCGCGACACGGAACCCGTCGTCGCACCGGCCGCATGAATACGCCGTTCGTCCCCGAGCGGGAAGCGCCCGGACCACCACGAGGCGTCCGCCCTCCCCGGCCACGTCCAGCGACCACCCATCACGGCGATCGGAGGGCGTGTGGCCGGACACGGTCCCGCAAGCCACGGCCGTGCCCCTCCGGCTCACCCATGCCGAGCACTCCCTCCCTCCCATCCAGTTTCCACCGTTCACCAGCCAGAAGGGGCAACCATGCCGGAGACAGCGGACCTCATCCTGACCGGCGGCGACGTACTGACCGTCGACGACGCGTTCACCGTCGCCCGGGCGGTCGCCGTGCGGGCCGGCCGGATCATCGCCGTGGGCAGCGACGCGGAGATCACGGCACTTGCCGGACCGGACACACAGGTGATCGACCTGGCCGGCCGGACCGTGCTGCCCGGGATCAACGATTCCCACCTGCACGCCGCTGCATGGGCCCTGACCAGACCGCCGTTCGCGCTGGACATCAGTCACCCGGCCGTGCGGTCCGTCGCCGACATCGCCGAAGCGGTACGACGGACCGCGGCCGGGACACCCCGCGGGGAGTGGATCACCGGTCTCGGCTGGGACGTCGGCTACCTGGCGGAATGCCTGGCCGATCCGGCCCGGCGTCCGCACCGGAGCGACCTGGACACCGCCGCCCCCGATCACCCGGTCTGCCTGACCGACTTCTCCGGCCACATGGTGTGGGCGAACTCCAGGGCACTCGAGCTCGCCGGAATCACGCGCGGCACCGGGTCCCCGGCGGGCGGAGTGATCGAGACCGACGCCTCCGGCGAACCCACCGGCATACTGAAGGAGACGGCACAGGCACTCGTTCAAGGACTCGTCCCGCCCGCGACCGTGGTCCAGCGGATGGAGGCGATCCGGACGGCCGTGGCGGCCCTGCACGCCGAAGGCATCACCAGCTACACGGAGCCGGGACTCGGCCCGGGTGGTGCCGAGATCCTCGGCGGGGGCCTCGACACCGGAACGCTCCACGCCTACATCGAGCTGGCCCGCGCGGATCAACTGGCGTCGCGGGTGCGTGTGCTGTTGCTGCCCGCTCCGATGGGCGGCTCGGCGGCCGATCTGACCGCCGGCCTGGAGGGACTCGCTGTACCGGACGACGTGGATTCAGGGAGACTGGCCGTCATCGGTGTCAAGGTGTTCGCCGACGGTGTACCTCCGAACGAGACCGCCTGGATGCACGACCCGTACCCGGGCGGTGGTCACGGAGCGCTCTGCGTACACGGCGCCGACGCCGGTCTGAAGCAGGCCGAACTCACCGAGATGATACGAGTGGCCCACAGGGCCGGTCACCAGCTGGGCGTGCACGTCACCGGCGACCGGGCGATCGATGCCGTGGTCGACGCCTTCGTCGCCGCAGACCGGGCGCACCCGCGTCCGGACGCCCGCCACTACGTCATCCACGGCGACTTCGCCTCCGCGCAGAGCCTCGCGAAGCTCGCCGCGCACGGATACGGCATCAACATGAACCCGGCCATCAAGTGGACCATCGCGGACCTGATGGACACGGTGGTCGGCAGCGAACGGTCGGACTACCAGTGGCCGGTGCGTTCCGCGGCCGAGGCGGGCATCGCGGTCTGCGTCGGCTCCGACGCCCCGATCACCGCACCCAACTGGCGTCAGGGCATCGCCGCCATGATGCTGCGCGAGTCCAAGGCCACCGGCCGGGTGAGCGGACCTGACCAGCGCGTCCCGCTGGAGACGGCGCTGCGCGCCTACACGGCCAACCCCGCCCGGCAGGACTTCGCCGAGGCGTGGAAGGGCACCATCGAACCGGGCAAGGTCGCCGACCTGTGCGTCCTCGGCGGCGACCTGCGCGCCACCGACCCGCACGACATCCCCGACCTGCCCATCGACCTCACCGTCTTCGACGGGCACATCGTGTTCGACCGAAACGGCGTCTCCCGCTGACCTGCAACAGACCCGGCCATCGGTCCCGGCTGACCCACCGCCCGTGCCGGGACGACGGCCAGGGCGACGGGCGCAAGAGCTCGACAGGCTGGGAGCGGGCGATGTTGACCGACGAGCCCTGCCCCCCGGCACGGTGTGCACCGCACCCTGGAGGTTGACCTCGTCCCAGGCGTGCTCGCCGAACTCGGCACCAACGTGACCTGACGGAGGGCGGAGGCTCCTGCCGCCGTGCCGAACCGCCGCCCCCACCCCACGACGCAGGGGCGCTCCCGAGGCGGACTGGCTGCGGAGTACGGGGACGACGGCCGTCCCGGCCATGGTCCGCGACCTGGACGGAATCGCGAGCGTGTTCCTGACGGACCTCGCCCGGGACGCGGCCATGGTCGTCCGCGAGGGCGGGGAACGCCGGCTCCGTGCGAGGGCGCGGCCCGTGCGGCCGTAGGTGCCGCGCAGGCGGCCGCCCCGCTCGCGCGCCCCGGGCCGGGTCGCGCGAGCGGGGCGGGTGGGCCACCGGCGGGCCGGAGGGGGCCGGCGTACGGCCCGCCGCTCAGCCGAACGCGCGCAGGCGTGAGGTGAGGTGGGCGGCGGCGCCGACCATCAGGGTGTCGGCGATCGCCTCCACGGTGCGGGCACGCCAGGAGCTCAGGCCGGTGTCCACGACCACCTGGTTGAAGGCACCCATGGCCGGTCCGCAGTGCACCAGGTAGTCCACCCGGGCGTCCGGGTTCCCTCGTACCGCGAGGCGTGAGCCACGCGCGAAGTAGCCGCGGAACACGGCCGCCAGGTGCTGCTTGGGGTCGGTGCCGGGCGCGGCGGGTGCGGGTGCCTCGCCGCCCAGGTAGCGGTCGAGGACCTGCCTCCTGGTCTCGTCGTCCAGCTCGGCGAGCGAGCCGTGCCGGCGCCACAGCTCGTGCAGCCGGGACGCCCGGGACGGGAAGAACAGCCCCCGCTTGAGGTAGCGGGCCTGGACGCCGAGGTCGAACAACTCGCCCCAGGGCGCGGTGTCCACGTCGTACTCGCGGGCCTCCTGGAGGATGTCCTTCACCTCCGCGCTGGTGGCCGCCTCCACGGAGCACTGGTTGACCGAGCCGGTCAGGACGAAGTCGGCGCCGAGCAGGAAGGCGGCCCCGGCGGCCTCGGGCGTGCCGATGCCCCCCGCGCACCCCACGTGCACCCGGTGGCCGCCCATGGTGGTCGTGTCGCGCAGCCGCAGGACGGCGGGCAGCAGGGTGAGCAGGTCGGCCGTGCTGGTCAGCCAGCCGCCGTCGGCCTCCACACACAGGTCGTCCGCCATCGGCCGGCCGGCCGCCGCGCGGGCCTCCTCCGCGGTGACCTCGCCCGCCTCCAGCAGCCGGGCGACCAGCCGCTCCGGCGGCGGGGCCAGGAACTCGGCGGCCACGTCCGTGCGGGACACCTTGGCGATGATCCGGCCGCCCTTGAGACGGAACCGGACCAGCGCCGGGGTCATCAGCGGGAAGCCGGACGCCTCGACCAGGTCGATGCCGTGCCGCAGAAGCAGGTCCACGAGGGCGGACTCCTCCTCTGGGGCGCCGTGCCGGTACATCAGGTTGACGCCGAAGGAGCCGCCCAGGCCCAGTTCGCCGGCCAGGTCGCGCAGCAGGCCGTCCACCTCGTCGAGGGGCAGGCCGCCGGTTCCCAGGAAGCCGAGCAGCCCGGCCTTCGCCGCCGCGCCCAGCATCTCGCGGCCCGAGATGCCGCCGTACAGGGCACCCAGCAGGTACGCGCGCCGCAGACCGTACCGCTCCCGGAAGGTGGCGGCGCCGAGGGTGTCCGCCGTCGGGACGGCAACGGCCGCGGATCCTCCCGCGGACGCCGACTGGCCGGCGGGCAGCGGCTCCTCGAGTCGTTCCTCCGCTCCGGGCGCGGGCAGCGGTTCCGCGTTCTTCCTGATCCTGGCGACCAGATTGGTCAGGACCCGGCCCGGGCCCAGCTCCACGAACTCGAAGTCGCCGTGGCCCATCAGCCGCCGCACCGTGTCGGTCCAGCGGACCGGGGAGACGATCTGTGCGGTCAGGGTCGCCTTGACGGTGCCGGGGGCGTACGGCTGCGCGTCCACGTTGGCCAGCACCGGGACGGCCGGGTCCCGCAGGGTGAAGCCGTCCAGGAAGCGGCCGAACTCCGCGGCGGTCTCCCGCATGTAGCGGGAGTGGAAGGGCGCGCTGACGTTGAGCCGGACAGCGCGGACACCGGCCGACTCGAAGGCGGCGCGGGCGGCGTCCACGCGCTCGTCCGGACCGGACAGCACGAACTGGTCGGGGGCGTTGTGGTTGGCCACGTCGAGTTCGTCGAGGCCGGCGTCGGCGAGCACCCGCAGCACGGCCGCCTCGTCGCAGCCGACCACCGCGGCCATCCCGCCGCCGCCGGCCTCCGCCATCAGGGCGCCGCGCCGCTGGACCAGGCGCAGCCCGGTCTCGAAGTCGAAGACGCCGGCGGCGAACAGGGCGGCGTACTCGCCGAGGCTGTGGCCGATCAGGTAGTCGGCCAGCTCGGGGTCCTCGGCGAGCCGGTCGAGGTAGGTCAGGGCGCCGACGACGTAGAGCGCCGGCTGCGTGTACTCGGTACGGCCCAGGCGGCGCTCGCGGTCGTGGACGCACAGTTCCTCGATCGAGTAACCGAGCACGCGGTCGGCGATCGCGGTCTCCCGCGGGTACCTGGCGAACAGCTCCTTGCCCATTCCCCGCTGCTGGGACCCCTGACCTGGGAAACCGTAGACCTTCATGCCGTGTGCCTTCCTTGCCGTCTTCGCTGTCACCGGAGTCGGACGTGGGTGTGTGATCGCAGTGCTGGAGGGGGTGGAGGCCGGTGCCGCGAGCGACCGGGCCTGTTCCAGGACCCGTGGGTCGTGGCCGAACGGGCTGAGCAGCGGCAGCGAACGGGAAGGGTCACCCGCCGGGAGGTTGCCGCGGACGAAGTTGTGCAGGGTGCCCGAGGGACCCAGGTCGAGGTAGAGGAAGTCGCCGCGGGCCCGCATCGCGGTCATGGCCCGCTCGAACTCGATGGGCCGGCGGGCGACCTGCCGGAAGTGGTCGGCACCGGGCCGCTCGACGAGCCGTCCGTCCACGCACGACACCCAGGGGATGCGCGGTGGGGCGAAGGTCACCCCGTCGAAGAAGGCCGCGCACTCGGTGAGGACGTCGTCCATCAGGCTGGAGTGGTAGGGGTACTCCACCGGTACCCGCTGGTGCAGCACGTCGGCCGCCCGCAGGGCCGCCTCGGCCCGGTCCAGGTCGGCGTCGGTGCCGGCGACCACGACGTGGCCGGGGTAGTTGCGGGCGGCGACCTCGCAGCCGGGCAGCGCGGGCATCCGGTCCCGGCCGTCCTGGCGGCTGATGACCGCGAGCAGCCCGCCGCGCGGGCCGGTTGGCAGGCACTCCGCCTGCCGGACCAGCAGCCGCAGGCACGTCTCGGCGTCGATGCTGCCGGAGACGACCGCGGCCGCGTACTCGCCGAGGCTGGAGCCGAGCAGGAGGTCCGGCTCGATGCCGGCCGCGCGCAGGGTCTCGGCCAGGGCGAGTTCGATCATGACGATCGCGGGATGGGTCAGCCGCGTGTCGAGGAAGGGGTCGTTCTTGCGCCGGGCCGGGTCGAAGATGCGGGCGAGGACCGACTCGCCCAGCAGCCCGGCGGCGACGGCGTCGTACCGCCGCAAGGCCGTGCGGAACACCTCGTCGGACTCGAAGAGCTCCTCGCCCATGCGGTAGTACTGCGAACCCTGCCCGGAGAACATGAAGACCACGGGCAGGCGCCCTGCGGGCGTCTTCGTCATCGGGTGCGTCCCGCCTTCCGCGGTCATCGGTACGTGTCCCAGAACAGGTCGGCCGGCACCGGCCGGGCAGGGGCGCCGGGCGTCTCGGAGGCGGTGCCCCGGATGACGACCGTGCCCTGGGACGGGGGCTGCGGCAACGGCGCGCGGGCGGCGCGGTGCTCCGCCGGGGCCGGGGCGAGCAGCAGGTGCGCGTTGGTGCCGCCGTCGGCGAAGCAGTTGAGGGCGGCCCGGTCCGCGCCCGCGGGCCACGGGCGGAGCTCCCTCGGGAAGTACATCGCGGAGGCGTCCAGGTCGAAGTGCGGCAGGGGCTGCTGTCCGGAACGGAACGGAACCTGCTGCCGGTGGTGCAGCATCAGGACGACCTTGATGAACGCGGCGATGCCCTCCGCGGCCAGCGGATGACCGATGTTCGGCTTCACCGATCCGAGCGCGAGCGGTGTGGAGCGGTCCGGTCCGGCGCCGTAGACACCCTCGATCGCCTTCAGTTCGAGCAGGTCGGTGACGGTCGAGCCGGAGGCGTTGGTCTCCACCCAGCCGACGTCCTGCGGTGCGCGGCCGCTGAGCGTCAGCGCCCGGGCCATCACGTCCTTCTGCGCCCGCAGATTGGGGGTGGCGGGTCCGGCGGTACGGCCGTCGTTGTTGATCGCGATGCCTTCCAGCACGGCGAGCACCCGGTCGCCGTCCGCCTCGGCCCGGGCCAGCGGCTTGAGGACGACGACGCCGACGCCCTCGCCGAGCACCAGGCCGGCCGCCCGGCCGTCGAACACGTGGAACTCCGGGCCCGGGTTGAGCAGCCCGCGCTGCCCGAACACCTGGTGCGCCCGGTCGTCCGCGAGCAGGCTCACCCCGGCGACGACGGCCGACTCGACGGAACCCGCGCGCAGTGCCTGGACGGCCATGTCCATCGCCACCAGGGCGGAGGAGCAGGCGGTGTCCACCACCAGACTCGGGCCCTGGAAGTCGAAGAACTGGGAGATGTTGGCGGCGAGGTAGTTCTGGCCGGTGACCACGACCGGGTTCCTGGCCCGCTCCAGGGCCGCCGGGTCCGGGAGGTGGGTGGCCCGGCCGCCGACGTACACCCCGACCGCGCGGCCCTTGAGGTCCGCCGGGCGGTAACCGGCGTGGTGCACGGCCCTGTCGACCTCCTCCAGCAGGAGCAGCGCCTGCGGGTCCATCGCCTTGACGTCCGCCTCGGACAGGAGGAACCGCTCGGGGGCGAACCTCAGCACCTCCGGCAGCAGCCCGGCGTGGTAACCGAGGGAGCGGCCGAAGCGGGATTCCGGGATGGGACGCAGGGCGGTGTGGCCGTCCCGCAGTAGTTGCCAGTACGCGTCGGCGGACTCGGCGTCGGGGAAGCGGCAGGAGAGGCCGACCACGGCCATGGCGTCCGCCCGTGGGTCAGGGATGCGGGAGGCGGCAGCCGGCCGGTGGACGGTGACGGGTGGGGCGATGGGTGTGTCGAAGGCCCAGACTGGTTCCGGGGCCGCGGGCTCCGGCCGTGCCCCGGCCTCGGTCTCCGCATCCCGTGGCGTACCTCCGAACTCCGCGAGCAGCGCCGTCCGGTGCTCCTCGCCGAGGTACGCCGCGAAGCCGTCCACCGTCGGGTGCTCGAGCAGGGCCGAGGGGTCGACCGAGACGTCCAGGCGCCGGGCGACGGTCTGGACGAGCTGGGAGACCATGATCGAGTCCATGCCGTAGTCGTGGACCGGGACGTCCCCGGCCAGTCTGGCGCGGTCGAAGCGCAGTTCCGCCGCGAGCTGGTCGAGCAGCCAGGAGGCGACCGCCTCGACGGCGGCGCGCACGTCCGCGCCCTCGCCGGCCACCGGTCGTGGCGCGACGGGCGCGGCAGCGGGCTGGACGGCCGGTGCGGCGGGCGGGGACTCAAGGCGCCGTGCCGTCAGGCGCTCGGCGCTGAACCCGGCGCCGGGGCGCGGCAGCACGGGCATGACGACCCGGGCGCCGCTCTCCAGCGCGCGGTCCAGCAGGGCCAGCCCCTGTGCGTCGGAGAGCGAGGCGAGGCCGGAGGCCTGGTAGGCGGCGCTGCGGGCCTCCCCCATACCGGTGTCCTTCCAGCTCGGCCACTGCACGCTGACCAGGGGCAGACCGTACGGACGGGCCTCGGCCACCGCGTCCAGGTAGGCGTTGGCCATGGCGTAGTCGCTCTGACCGACCGCGAGGGCGGGAACGGCGGCGGCGACCGACGAGTACAGCACGAACAGGCCGAGCGGTTCGTCCCGGAAGCACTCCAGCAGGGCGTCGAGACCGAACACCTTGGGTGCGAGGACACGGGCGACGCCGGTCTGCCGCTTGCGGACGAACGCCGGGTTCTCGAAGTCGGTGAAGCCCGCACTGTGGATCACCCCGCCGACCGGGCCGAGCCGCGCTCCGACGTCGGCGAGGACCTTCGCGAGCGCCTCCTTCTCGTCCAACGGCACGGCCACGACCTTGAGTTCGATTCCCTGGGCGGCCAGTTCGGCCAGCGGGCGCAGCTTGCGGCCCAGCGGGCCGTCCTCGGCGATGTGCGCCGCCCACTCGGCGCGCGGCGGCAGTTCCTCGCGGCCGGTGAGGACCAGTTTGCGCACCCCGTACCGGGCGACGAAGTGGCGCGCGGTGAGCAGCCCGAGGCCGCGCGTGCCGCCGGTCACCCACAGCACGTGGTCCGCCGGGAAACCGACCTCGGCGCGCTGTGCCCGCGGGGCCTCGGCGAGGGTCGCCAGGTGGCGCACTCCCCCGCGGTAGGCGACCTCGGCGGGTTCGCCGTCGGCGGACAGTTCCTCGGCGACCCAGCGGCACAGCTGCTCGTCGGTCGCGGCGGGATCGGTCTCCACGTGGCGGGAGCGGACGTGGCGGTACTCGCTCTGCAGCATCCGGTACAGGCCCACCCGGGCCGCTCCGCCCAGGGCGGGCGCGCCGCGCGAGACGAGCAGGGCGCGCAGGTCGCGTCGGCCGAGGTCGACCAGGTGCTGGAGCCAGCGCAGCCAGGAGGGCAGCGCGGCGTGCGGGGGCGGCAGCGCGGATCCGGTGCAGCCGGCCAGGTCGACGACGGCGTCGAAGCGGTCCCAGCGGGTGCCGGAGTCGGTGAGTTCGGCGTTGATCCGGTCGTGGGTGAGCACCTCGGCTGCCGGCAGCACCTCCGCGAGCCGGGCGGCCAGCGCCTCGGTACCGGGTGCGGCGAGTACGGCGGTCAGGGCGGGCGGCGCCGTACGGGGCACGGGCGGGGCGGGGATCCACTGCCGGGTCAGCAGCAGACCCTCAGGTTCCTCTCCGCCGCCAGGGGCGTCGTGGCCCGCGCCCGTGGCGTCGTGGCCGGCGCCCTGTGCGCTCCGGCCGCCGCCGAGTGCGTCACGCCCGGCGCCGAGGGCGGCCAGTTCGGCGTCGGCCGCCGCCAGCCAGACCCGGTCACCGTCGAAGGGGTAGCCGGGCAGCGCCACCCGGGCGGGCCTGCCGCCGGGGTGCAGGGCCGGCCAGTCGACCTGCTGACCGGCGGTCCAGGCGGTGGCGTACGCGGCGGGGTCGGCGGGGAGCCGCTCACCCGCGGCGGGCCGGCGCGGGTCGACCACACCGGTCCAGCTGCCGGCCGGGGTGCCGCCCGCGGCGAACTCGTCGAGACGGGCGCACAGTTCGGGCAGGTCGTGGAAGAGCACGGCCAGCCGGTGGGCCATCGCCTCCCGGCCCGTCTGCAAGGTCCAGGCGACCTGCGCGGGGGTCGCGGCGGTGTCCTCCGCGCGCAGGTGGCCGGAGAGCCGCCGGGCCTGCGCGGCCAGCCGGACGGCGTCCCGCGCGGAGAGCACCGCCAGCTGGGGACCGGCCGGGGCAGCCCCGTGGCCGTCGCCGTCGCCGACGTATTCCTGCAGGATGATGTGGGCGTTCGTGCCGCCCGCGCCGAAGGAGCTCACGCCCGCCGTCCTCGGCCGTACCGTGCCGTCCGCCAGGACGCGGCGGGGCCAGGGCGCTCGCTCGCGCTGCACCTCGAACGGGGTCGCCGTGAAGTCGATGTTGGGGTTGAGACGGTCCGCGTGCAGGGACGGCGCCAGCTCGCCGTGCCGCATCTGGAGCAGCACCTTGGTGATCGCGGCGATGCCGGCGGCCGACTCGGCGTGCCCGATGCTGGACTTGACCGAGCCGATGGGCAGCCGCTCGGGCGGCTCCTCGCCGAAGGCCCGCAGCATGCCGGTGATCTCCACGGGGTCGCCGAGCGCGGTGCCGGTGCCATGGGCCTCCAGGTAGTCGAGGTCGGCGGGCGCGAGCCCGGCCCGCTCCAGCGCCGTACGCACGAGGTCGCCCTGTGCCTTGGGGTTGGGAACGCTGTAACCCGCCCCCGCACCGCCGTGGTTGACGGCGGACGCCTTGACCACGGCGAGGATCCGGTCTCCGTCGGCGAGGGCCGCGTCCAGGCGCTTGAGCAGGACGGCACCCGAGCCCTCGGCGGGCACGTACCCGGTGCCGCCCTCGCCGAAGCTGCGGCAGCGCCCGTCCTCGGCGAGGAAACCGCGCTGGGCGAGCTGGAGGAACTTCACGGGGTGGCTGGAGATGTTGACCCCGCCGGCCACGGCCACGTCGCAGTCGCCGTTGCGGATGGCGAGGCAGGCCTGGTGAATGGTGACCAGCGACGAGGAGCACATGGTGTCCAGGCCGACGCTGGGGCCGGTGAAGTCGAAGAAGTACGACACCCGGTTGGCCACCGAGGCGTACGACGAGGAGGTCGCGAAGCCCTCGCCGCGCAGCGCCTCCTGGACGCCGTACAGCTGGTAGTGGCCGTACATCATGCCGACGAACACGCCGGTGCGGGCGCCGCGCAGCTGCTCGCGGGTGTATCCGGCGTCCTCCAGCAGATGCCAGACGGTCTCCAGGAACACCCGCTCCTGCGGGTCGGTGTGCTCCGCCTCGATCTGCGACATCCGGAAGAACAGCGGGTCGAAGCGGTCGGCGCCGGGGACGAAGCCGCCCCACTTGCCGTACGTCTTGCCGGTGGCGGACTTGTCCGGGTCGTAGAACAGGCCGTGGTCCCAGCGGTCGGCGGGGATCTCCTCGACACTGTCCCGGCCGGCGCGCAGGTTGCGCCAGAACTCGGTGACGTCGCCGGCCTGGGGGTAGCGTCCGGCGACGCCGATGACGGCGATGGGGGCGTCCTGCGGGACGGGGGCGGCGGTCTCGGCCGTCGGCAGCGGAAGCACGGTCGCCGCGGGGACGGCGGCGCCGGGGGCCGAGGTGTCCGGGTCGGCGGCCGGGAAGGCTCCGGGGTGGGCACCGGCCAGGTGGCCGGCGAGGTCGCGCACGGTCACGTGCTCGAAGAGCAGGGTCTTCGACAGCGGGCCGACGTGTTCCTCCAGGCGGCGGATGAGGCTCATGGTGATGAGCGAGTCCACGCCGTACCGGTCGAAGGGCTCGGTGACGGTGATCTCCGCCTCGGCCAGCTTCAGCTCCTCGGCGAGCAGCCGCAGGACCAGTTCCTCGGCGCGCTCCCGCGCTCCGGGCGCGGCGGTGGCGGACTCTTCCTCGTGCGGCTCGGCGCCGTCGAGGGCCCGGAGGATGCGGTCGGGGTCGCCGGCGGCCAGGAGCAGGCGCGGCGCGGTGTGGGCGAGGGCGCGGTCCAGGGCCTGCAGGGCGGGGGCGGTGCGCAGCGGGCGCATGCCGAGCACGCGCTCCATGTACGCCTCGGCGTCGGCGTCGACGCGCATCCCGCCGTCGGCCCAGACCGGCCAGGCGGCCGCGAGGGTACGGCCGTGCCGGGCGCCGTCCAGGCGGCGCCGCTCGCGCTCCTCGGCGAAGTGGTCGAGGAAGGCGTTGGCGAAGGCGTAGTCGCTCTGTCCGGCGTTGCCGAAGGCCGCGGCCGCCGAGGAGAACGCGACGAAGTAGTCCAGTGGTTCCTCCGCCGTCGCCTCGTCGAGCAGGACGGTGCCGTGCACCTTGGCGGCGAGCACGGCGTCCGCGTCCGCACGCCGCTTGGTGCGGACGAGCCCGTCCCGGAGGACACCGGCCGCGTGCACGACGCCGCTGACCGATCCGTACGCCCGGCGTGCCTCGGCCACCAGGTCGCGTACGGCGGCCGGGTCGGTGACGTCGGCGAGCACCACCCGGGCGCCGAGGACGTCGGCGCGGGCCCGGGCCTTTGGACCGGGGGCGGTGCGCGCGGCGAGCAGGATGCCGCCGCCGGTGACACCCGCGGCCCGCCGCGCGGCGGCGATGTGCTCGGCGACGAGCAGGCCCAGGGCGCCGGTGCCGCCGGTGACGATGTGCGCGCCGGCACCGGTGAACGCGGCGCCCGGCGCGGCCGGGAGGCTCACATGCCGCCAGGCGCGGCGGGCCCGGCCCTCCGCGTCCGTGCGCACCTCGGGGCCGCCGTCCGCGCCGAGTTCGGCGACGACGGCCTCGGTGAGCGGGCGGCCGGGGGCGACGGCCAGGACGCCGAGGGCGACCGACGGCTGCTCCAGCCGCACGGTGCGGGCGAAGGCGGCCATCGCCGGCTGGGCGGCCGAGGCGGCCGGCTCGTGGTGGACGTACAGGTAGCGCAGCGCGTCTCGGCGCTCACGCTGCCAGGCCCGCAGGAAGGACAGGGCCGCGTGGAAACCGTGCTCCACGGAGTCCCGGGCGGTACGGTCGCGTCCGGCCAGGTGGACGACGTGGACACGTCCGGCTCCGGCGGTGCGCACGGCGGCCTCGGCGTCGAAGCCGCCGGCGAGCGGGAGACGGCGGACGTCGGCGCCCGCGGCTGTGAGGGCGGCGGCGACATCGCCGGCGTCGGCGGCGTCGGCGGGGGCGAGCAGCAGGACCCGTGCGGCGGTGGGGAGCCCGCCGAGCGGAGCGGGGACGGTCTCCCAGCCGGGCTCGAAGGCGTGGACGACGTCGACGGCGGGCACGGCCCGCTCCCCGGGCCGGGGCGCGGTGTCCGCTGCCCGTGGAGCGTCCGCCGGGCGCAGCGCCCTCAGGGTGAAGGACTCCAGCGCGACGGCCACCTGCCCGTTCTCGTCGAGGAGGGCGACGTCGAAGGCGAGGGAGCCCGCCGGGGCGGGACGCCGTGCCGGGGTGGCGTACGCGTAACCCCGCTCGGGCAGAGGGGCGTACAGCCGGACCGAGCCCAGGGAGAACGGCAGGTACGGTGCCGGGCCCGCCGGGTCCCCGGCGCCGGGGACGAGCCGGCCCGCGGTCTGCAGGGCGGCGTCCAGCAGCGAGGGGTGGAAGGCGTACGCATCGGCGTCCGCGCGCTGCGGCTCCGGCAGGCGCAGCGTCGCGAGCGCCTCCCCGGGGCCCTCGGCGATCTCCTCGATCACCCGGAAGGCGGGACCGTAGGCGAAGCCGAGCGTGACGAAACCGTCGTAGCAGTCGGCCCCCGCCTGGACGCGGGTGCAGCGGGTTCGTACGTCCGCCGGGGCGATGGGGGCGGGCCGGGGACCGGGGGCGTCGAACCGCAGGGTGCCGCCGGCGTGCACCGGCGCGTCCTCGGCGGTGCCGCGCACCTCGAAGGCGGCCCGGGAGCGGTCGCCGGTGACGCGGACCAGCAGCGGGTGCCCGCTGTGGCCGGGGGCGAGCCGGACCGGTGCCGCCCACACCAGGTCGTCGACGCCGTGCACCGGGGCTCCCCCGGCGGCGATCTGGCCCGCCAGGCGGCCCATCTCCAGATACGCCACGCCGGGCAGCACCGGGTCGCCGCCTACGACGTGGTCGCGCAGGAAGAACTCCTCGCCCGTCAGCGTCTTCGTGAACCGCTGCTCGCCGAAGGTGGAGACGTTGGCGTCCAGGAGGGTGGGGTGCAGACGGGGACCGGGCTCCGCGGGGCGCTCGCCGGGGGCGACCCAGTGCCGGGGGCCGGCGAACGGGTAGGCGGGCAGGTGGACGCGGCGCCGGGCCGTGCCCTCGTGCAGGGTCCGCCAGTCGACATCGGTGCCGTGCAGCCAGGCGTCGGCGACGGCGTGGAGGTCGCGCCGGTCCGGGGAGACGGGGCCGCCCGTCCGGGGGGCCGTCACCTGGGCGGTGCGTACGGCGGAGGGGCGTCCGGCCAGGTGTGCGGTGAGTTCGGCGCGCAGGGCCTCGGTGCCGTCGGCGACGACGGCGAGCCGGTGCTCCATCGGCTCGCGGCCCGTCTGCAGGGTGTGGGCGAGGTCCCCGGCCGGGACGTCGTGCCGCCCGAGGTGGTCGGCGAGCCGGGCCGTGGAGCGCCGGAGCGCGTCGCCGTCGCGGGCCGAGAGCACGAAGACCTGCTGGGCCGCGGGCTCGTCGCGGGTGTCCGGCATGCGGGGTTCCTCCAACACGATGTGCGCGCCCGCCCCGCCGAAGCCGAAGGAGCTGACGCCGCCACGGCGGGGCAGCTCGGCTCCGTGCGCGTCCCGGGGACGCGGCCAGGGCCGGGCGGTGGCGGCGACCTCGAAGGGGCCGCCGTCGAGTTCCAGGTAGGGGTTCTGCTCGCGGAAGTGCAGGCTGGCCGGGATGGTGCCGTGGCGCATCGACAGGACCACCTTGAAGAGACCCGCGATACCGGCGGCGGCCTCCAGGTGGCCGATGTTCGTCTTGACCGAGCCGATCGCGCAGGGAGTGGACCCGCTGGGTGCCTCCTCCCCCGCCCGCAGCCGCCGGAAGGCGGTGCTCAGGCCGGTGGTCTCGATCGGGTCGCCGAGGGCCGTGCCGGTGCCGTGCGCCTCGATGTAGCCGACGGTGTCCGGGTGGACGCCGGCGGCCTGGTAGGTCTCGACCAGCAGGTCGGCCTGGGCGTCGGGGTCGGGGGCGGTGAGCGAGGTGGTCCGGCCGCCGTGATTGAGCGCGGCGGCCTTGATCACCGCGTGCACGGCGTCGCCGTCGCGCGCGGCCCGCTCCTGCGGCTTGAGCAGGACGACGCCCGCGCCCTCGCCGCGCACATAGCCGTCGGCGCGGCTGTCGAAGGCCTTGCAGCGGCCGTCGGGGCTGAGCATCTCGCCCTGGCTGAGCGCCTCGTAGACACCCGGGGCCAGGATGAGGCTGACGCCGCCCGCGATGGCCAGGTCGCAGGTGCCGTCGCGCAGGGCGGCGCAGGCCTGGTGGACAGCGGTGAGGGAGCCGGAGCAGGCGGTGTCGACGGCGATGCTGGGTCCCCGCAGGTCGAGCAGGTACGACACCCGGTTCGGGACGATCGACAGGGCGGCGCCGGTGAGGGTGTGGCCCTCGGTGGCGCGTCCGGCGGCCCGCTGCACCTCGTGGTAGTCGGAGTTGGTGACGGCGATGAACACGCCGACCCGCTTCCCGGCCAGCTCGGAGGGGCGGTAGCCGGCGTCCTCGACGGCCTGCCAGACGGTTTCGAGCAGCAGCCGCTGCTGTGGGTCCATCAGCTCGGCCTCTCGGGGTGAGATGCCGAAGAACGCGGCGTCGAACCGGTCCACGTCCGGGGCGAAGCCGCCCCAGCGGGACCGGGAGCGCGGGTGGTCGCGCCAGTCCCAGCGGTCGGCGGGGATCTCGCCGACCAGGTCGTCGCCGGCGGCGAGGTGGTCCCAGAACTCCCTGAGGTCCATGGAGCCGGGCAGGCGCCCGGCCATACCGATGACGGCGACCTCACGGCCGGCGGGGGCCACCGGGGTCCGGGACCCGTCAGGGGCCCCGGACGTCCCGGACCGGGCCGGGACGTCCGTGTTCCCGGCGCCGTCCGGTGCGGCCTGTTCGGTGGCGGGTGCCTGCGGGGCCGCCCCGAAGTGTGCGGTCAGCGCGCTCTCGTGGTGCTCCCACAGGTGTTCGGCGAGCGCGTGAAGGGTGCTGCGTCGGTAGAAAAGGGTCGGGTACTCGGTGATGCCGTACGCCTTGCGCAGTTCGGCGCTGAGCGCGGTGAAGCTCACGGAGTTCATGCCGGTCTCGCCGAGCGGCGTGCGCGCGCCGATGTCCTCGGGGCGCAGGTCCACCAGAGCGGCGACCATGCGGGCCAGCTCGGTGACGAGGGCCTGCGTGCGGCCGCCTGCGGCCCCGGCCGGCGCGTCGGCCGGGGCCGCCTGCGGGGACCCGGCGCCGAAGCGGGCGCGCAGCTCGGCCAGGGGCAGCGCGGCCAGCGTGGTGCGGTCGGTCTTGCCGTTCAGGGTGCGCGGGAAACCGGTCACCCGGACCAGGGCGTCGGGCATCATGTGGTCCGGCAGCCAGGCCGCCAGCCGCTGGGGGTCCGGCTCGGCCGCTCCGTCCTCCAGGACGTAGCAGGCGAGCAGGGTGTGCGAGCCCGCCGCCTGTCCACGGGCCACGACGACGGCCTCGCGGACACCGTCGAGCCGGCGCATGGTGGCCTCGATCTCCTCCAGTTCGACCCGGTGGCCGCGCACCTTGACCTGGGAGTCGAGCCGGCCGAGGTACTCGATCGTGCCGTCGGCGAGGCGTCGTACGAGGTCGCCCGTGCGGTAGACGCGGGCGTCGGCGCGCGCGGCGAACGGGTCGGGCAGGAAGCGCTGGGCGGTCAGTTCCGGGCGCCCCAGGTAGCCGTCGGCCACGCCGTCGCCGCCGATGTACAGCTCCCCCGCGACGGCGGTGGGCACTGGTCTGCGCGCGCTGTCGAGGACGTGCAGCGTGGTGTTGGCGACCGGGGCGCCCAGGGTGACCCGGCCGCCCGGGGTGAGGCGGCTCACCGCCGACCAGATGGTGGTCTCGGTGGGGCCGTAGAGGTTCCACACCTGCCCGTTGCCCGCGAGGAGCGCCCCGGCCAGGTCGGCCGGCAGTGCCTCCCCGCCGCACAGCACCTTCAGCGCGGGGTCGCCCTGCCAGCCGGCGGCCAGCAGCATGCTCCAGGTGGCCGGGGTGGCCTGCATGACGGTGGGGCGGGCCCGTTCGACCGCCTCGCGCAGCCGCAGCCCGTCGCGGGCGTCCTCGGCGGTGAGCACCTCCACCGTGCCGCCGGTGACCAGCGGCAGGTACAGCTCCAGGCCGGAGATGTCGAAGCAGACGGTGGTGAGGGCCAGCAGGGTGTCACCGGGTCCGAAGCCGGGCTCACGGGCCATCGACCACAGGAAGTTGGTCAGCGCGCGGTGCGGCACCCGGACGCCCTTGGGGCGGCCGGTGGAGCCGGAGGTGTAGATGACGTACGCGGCGTCGGACGGGCCGGCCGGGCCGGGCGAGGGCAGGGCCGGCGGCTGCTCGGAGGTGTCGACGACCAGCCGGGGCACGGCCGCGGGACCGGTGCCGCAGGTGGAGTGGGTGAGCAGCAGGTGCAGGCCGGCGTCCTCGGCCATGTAGGCGAGCCGGTCCTGCGGGTAGGCGGGGTCGAGCGGTACGTAGGCGGCGCCGGAGGCCTGGACGGCGAGAAGCGCCACCGGCAGGTCCTGATCGCGCGGGAGCAGCACCCCGACGGTCCGGCCCCGGCCCGCTCCGGCGGCGGTGAGCCGGGCGGCGAGGGCGTCCACGCGTTCCCTGAGCGTGCGGTACGTCAGTTCCGTGCCGGCGTGGCGGACCGCGACCGCGTCGGGCCGGGCGTCGGCCTGCCGACGCACGAGTTCCCAGACCAGGGTGTCCGCCGGGTAGTCGACGGGGGCGGGCGGGGTGAGCAGGGCCCGCTCGTCCTCGGTGAGCAGGTCCAGTTCGGCCACCGGGGTGCCGGGTCCTTCGACGGCCGCGGCGAGCAGGGTGGTGAAGTGGGCACCGAAGCGGGCCACGGTCTCCTCGTCGAAGAGGCCGGGGTCGTACTTGAGCGTGTAGCGGCAGCCCTGCTCCTGCTCGACGACCTCCAGGGTCAGGTCGAACTCGCCCTCCTGGTGCACTCCTTCGACCGGGCCGAGCACCACGGCATCGCCGGCCGCGTCGCGTCGGGCGGTGCGGGTCCAGTTCTGGAAGTAGAAGGCGACGTTGAAGGGGGCGCCGGCCTCGGGGTCCACGCGGCGCAGGTCGTCGGCCAGGGTGATCAGCGGGTACGCGCTGTGTTCCAGGGCACCCAGCACGGTGCGGTGGAGGCGGCGGAGCAGGCCGCGGAACTCCTCGGTGCTGTCGACGCGTTCGGCCAGCACCACCATGTTCATGAAGTAGCCGAGCGTGTCGTCGAAGCCGCTCGTCGGGCGTCCGGCCGTCGGCGTGCCCACGGCGATGTCGGCCTGGTCGCTGTAGCGGTGCAGCAGCGCGAACCAGGCGGCGAGGACGACCCCGAACAGGGACGTCTGTTCGGCGCCGGCGAGCGCGCGGGCCCGGTCGGCGACCACGGCGGGAATGTGACCGTCCAGGCTCGCCCCGCGGAAGCCGGGCACGGCCGGGCGGGGCCGGTCCAGCGGCAGCGGCACGGTGGTCCTGCGTCCGTTCAGCCGTTCGGTCCAGTACGCGCGCAGCCGCCGGCCCTCGGCACCGGTGAGCAGCTCGCGCTGCCAGGCGGTGAAGTCGGCGTAGCTGCGGGCGGGGCGCTCGGCGGGGAGGGCGCCGCCCGCGCGGAGTGCGTGGTAGCCGCGTTCCAGCTCGCGCAGGAGCAGGGCGATGGAGACGCCGTCGAAGACGAGGTGGTGGAAGGTGAGCAGCAGCGCGTTGCGGCCGTCACCCAGGGTGTAGAGGGTGACACGGACGAGGGGGCCGGCGGCGAGTTCGAAGGGGCGGCGCAGGTCGGCGCGCATCCGCTCGCGCAGTTCGGCGTCGCTCCTGGTGGTCAGGAAGACCTGCTGGAAGGGGAGTTCGGGCTCGGCGGCGATCCGGGCGTACGGTCCGTCGTCGTCGGACCGGATGGTGGCCCGCAGCTCGGCGTGCCGGTCGACCAGGTCCTGCAGGACGGTTCGCAGGGCGAGCACGTCGAGGCCGCGGTCGAGCCAGAGCGCGAGGGGCAGGTTGTAGGCGTAGGTACCGGGCGCGATCTGTTCGATCACCCAGAGGGCACGCTGGCCCTCGGACAGGGGGTGGCGGCCTTCCTCGTCGTCGGTGCGCGGGCGCAGGACGCGGGCCGCGGCCTCGGTGGCCGGGGAGGCGGCGGGGGAAGCGGCCGGGGCGGGTGCGATGGGCGCCGGGGCGGGTGCTCCCGGCGCGTCGGGCGGGGCGGGCGCGGCCGCCACCCCGGCGAGCCAGTTGGCGGCCAGGTGGGCGGCCAGCTCGTTCAGGGTCGGCTGCTCGAAGAAGTCGCCGAGCGGTACGGCGACACCGAACTCCTCGTCCACGGCGGCGACGATCTTCATGCCGCTGAGCGAGTCGAAGCCGTAGTCGGCCAGCGGGCGGCCGGGGTCGATGCGCTCGTCCAGTTTGAGCACCCGCTCCACGAGGTCGCGCAGGCGCTCGGTGAGGGCGTCGGTGGACGTGGTCACGCCCGAGGAGACGGGGGCGGCCACGGTGGCGGTGGCCGGGCCTGCCGTGGACGCGGGCGCGCCCAGCAGGACGCCGTCGCTCTCCGCCACCAGGACGGTCTGGCCCAGCTCCGGGTCGCCGGCGCCGAGCGCGTGGACCGGGGCGTATCCCTCCTCGTGCAGGAGCCGGGTCCAGCCCTCCGGGGAGGCGAGCGGGGAGTCGGGCATGCGCAGGTGGCCGTCCTCGAAGGCCCACCAGCCCTCCAGGACACCGCCGCCGATGGTCAGCAGCGGCCGTACGGACGTCAGTTCGTTGAGGACCAGCCATCCGCCGGGCCGCAGCAGCGCCTTGGCCTTGCGCAGGGTGGCCCGCAGGTCGCTGGTGGCGTGCACGACGTTGGTGGCGACGACGAGGTCGGCGCAGGCCGGCTCGAACCCCTGCTCCGCCAGGCCGCGTTCGAGGTTGAGCACCTGGAAGCGGGCGAAGTCGTAGCGTCCGGCGAAGCGTTCCCGGCCGTGTTCCAGGAAGCGGGGCGAGATGTCGGTGAAGGTGTACCCGACGCGTCCCGGGTGCGCGGCCAGCGCGGGCAGCACCCGTTCGCTGGTGGCGCCGGTGCCGGCGCCCAGTTCCACGACCTCGACCGTGCGGCCCTGCGGCAGTTGGGGCAGGCGCAGGTCCAGGAAGTGACGGACGGTGTCGCGGACCAGGAGGTTGAAGGAGTCGGTGAGCGGGTTGCCCTTGTAGAAGTTCTGCACCAGCTTCATCGAGGAGCCGGGGAACATGATCTCGGTGGCGCCCACCTCGCCGCGCAGAATGCGCGGGTACGCCTGGAGGAACAGGCGGTTGAGGGTGACGGTCGGCTCGATGTCCGGGTAGGCCGCCGCGATCCGGTCGAACTCCGCCTCCCAGCGGGCCGCGTGCTCGTCCGCGTCGATGCCGTCGACCGCGGCAGTGGTGGCGACCAGGTCGCCGTCGCGGGTCAGGAACCCGGCGCCGGCCAGGATGTTGAGCAGTGCCTCGTGCAGGCGGCGGAAACGGTCGAGGATGCCGAGGCGTCCGCGCAGTTCCTCCGCGCCGTGCCGTTCGCCGGCGCGCCGGAAGGCTCCCATGCGCTGGTAGACGCCGAGCAGCATGGGTGCGGAGACGGCCTCCAGCTCCTCGTAACCGGTGAGGACACGGCGTGCGGCCGGTGCGGCGTCGGTACCGGCGCCGAGGTGTCCGGCCGCTGCGGCCAGGGCGGCCGGGTGGCCGCCGCCGAGGACCTCGCCGTCCAGGGCGGGGTCGTGGCCCATGGCCTCGAGGGCCCGGCGCCCGGCGCGGATCGGCATGACCTGCGGCAGCCCGCTGCCGAGGATGCGGTGGACGGCGGCGATGCCCGCGGCGGGGCTGAAGCCTTGGATGCCGAGCCCGGCGAAGATGTCGGCCAGTCCGGGCTGGGCGCCGGAGCCGACCATGCCCCAGTAGCCCTGGTTGACGACGGTCACCGGATACGGCAGCCGTTCCCGCAGGAAGAGCGCGTAGGCGTCCTCGGTGGCGGAGGCACAGATGTAGGCGCCGTTGCCGGCGAAGCTGCCGAAGGAGCCGGCGGAGGAGAAGTAGACCAGGAAGTCGAGGTCCTGGCCGTCGACGGCGGTGGCGAGCGCGGCGGCGCCCTCGGTCTTGACGCGGGTCGCGGCGGTGAAGGTCTCCTCGTCGAGATCGGCGAGGGGGTGGTTGTCGAACACCATCGCGGCGTGCACGACCCCGTGCAGGGCGCCGAAGCGACGGTGCGCCTCGGCTACGGCGGCGGCGAGGTCGGCGGTGGCGCAGGCGTCGCCGCGGACGTGGGCGACGTCGCCGCCGAGGGCGCGGATCTCCTCGGCGGTGGCGCGCTGTGCGGGGCCGAGGTCGCCGCGGCTGAACCACACCAGCCTGGCGCGGTGTCGCTCGGCGAGGTGACGGCTGACTTCCTGGGCGATGCCGCCGGTGCCCCCGATGAGCAGGTAGACGCCGCCGTCCCGGAAGACGGGGCCGGGCTCGGGCAGGGTGACGCGGCCGAGGCGGCGGACGTAGCGTGCCCCGCCCCGCAGGGCGACGGTGCGGCCGGTGGCGTCGGCGGGCGCGGCCAGGATCGCGTCGGCCAGGGCGGCGGCCGCGTCCTCGCCCGTGAGGTCGGCCGAGTCGAAGTCGAGCGCGCCGACCTGGAGTTCGGGGCGCTCCTTGGCCACCACCTGGAGCAGGCCGTGCATGCCGGCGGCGAAGGGGTTGGCGGCGGTGCTTCCCGCGACGGGGTGGACGTCGCTGGTGACGACGACGACGCGCGGGGCACGGGTCGAGCGGACCAGACGGAACAGGGAGAGGGAGCCGGTGCGCAGCTGCTCGGAGGCCCGGTCGGCGCCCAGGCCCTCGGTGATGCCGGTGCCGACGCCGCCGAGATGGAGCACCAGGTCGGCGTCGTCGGTCTGCTCAAGCCAGGCGGACGGGGCGAGCTCGTCGATGCGGACCGGTTCCAGACGGCTGTCGGGGATGCGGGCCGCTATCGCCTCGGCGAGCCAGGCGGAGGCCTCGGTCACCAGGGCGACGACGCGGCCGGGACGCGGGACCGGTCCGGGAGCGGGCACGTCCTCGCGTACCCACAGGGGACGGTAGAAGTCGGGGTGTCGCTCAGCGCCGGCGCCGTCGTTCTCAGCAGGCTGTGCGGGGGCGGTACGGACCGGCGGCTCGGGGATCCAGTAGCGCCTGCGGGCGAAGGGGTAGGTCGGCAGCTCGATCCGGCGGGCCGCGGCGGGGGTGACCCGGGACCAGTCGACGACGGCGCCGGCCAGCCAGTGCTCGGCCACCGCAGCCAGGTCCCGCCGTCCCAGGGCCGTCTCCAGGGCCTCGGCCTCGGTGTCGGCGAGGACGACCCGTGCCCGGGCGGCCCGGCCGGTGCCGATCCGGGCGTCGGCCGTGCCCTCGGCGTACGCCTCCAGCAGCGCTGCCGCCTCGGCCACCGAGCCGACGGCCAGGGCCAGCCGGAACTCGTGAGCGTTACGGCCGGACTGGAGGGTGTGGGCGATGTCGGCGAGGCGGAGGGGGCCTTCGGCCGGGCGGACGGCTCCCTGGTCGCCGGCGGCTGCGACTTGGGCGATCGCCTGCGCCATCGTGCCCAACGTCCGTGCCGTCGTCACCGCCGGGGGCAGGGTGCGGTTCAGCTCCGCCGTCAGTGACGCCTCGAGGCGGGCGCGTTCGGGGACACCGAAGCCGCAGTCGGCGAGGTCGGTGCCGAGGTCGAGCTGCTCGGGGGCCACGCCGGCGGTGTCGGCGGCCAGGCGCAGGCACAGCCGCTGGGCGTCGCCCAGGGCGTCCCGGCCTGCGCCCGCCGCTTCCGTACCCGTGGCGCCGCGCAGGAACGCGGCGAGGGCGGCGGCGTACGCGCGAAGCCGCTCCTCGGTCTTGGCGGACAGGACGAGGAGCTGGTCGGTGTCCGGTGCGACGGGCTCGGCCGGTGGCGTGCGGTACTCCTCCACGACCAGGCAGGCGTTGGCGCCGCCCCCGCCGAAGGAGCTGACGACCGCGCGCAGCGGCAGGTCGTCGCCGGCGCCCGCGGGTTCCCAGGGCTGGAGGGTCTGCTGCACCTCGAAGGGCGTGGTGGTGAAGTCGATGCCGGGGTTGCGCCTGGCCGAGTTCAGTGAGGGCACCAGTGTGCGGTGGCGCAGCTGGAAGAGCACCTTGGTCAGGCCCGCGACGCCGGCCGCGGACTCCAGGTGGCCGATGTTGGACTTCACCGAGCCGACGGCGACCGTCGGCCGCTCGGCCCGCTCCGCCGCGTCGATGCGCCCCCCGAAGGCCTCCACGAGCCCGGCGATCTCGATGGGGTCGCCGAGCGGGGTGCCGGTGCCGTGGGCCTCCACGTAGCCGACGGTGGCCGGATCGGCCTGGGCGCGGTGCAGGGCGGCGCGGATCACCTCGGCCTGTGCGGCGGCGCTCGGCACGGTGTAACCGCCGGTCTTGCCGCCCGCGTTGATGGCGGAGCCGCGGATCACGCCGAGGATGCGGTCACCGTCGGCGAGCGCGTCCTTCAGGGGCCGCAGCAGTACGGCGCCCACGCCCTCGCCGTCGACGAACCCGTCGGCGTCCTCACCGAAACTCCTGAGCCGGTCACCGCGTGAGATCATCCCGCGGTCGGCCAGCATGCGCAGGTGCATGGGGTGCAGGATCAGGTTGACCCCGCCGGCGATCGCGGTGTGGCACTCCCCCGACCTGATGCTCTCGCAGGCCAGGTGGATCGCGGTCAGCGAGGCCGAGCAGGCGGTGTCGACGGCGAGGCTCGGGCCGGTGAAGTCGAAGGTGTAGGAGACGCGGTTGGCGATCGACCAGTGGTTGGAATGCGCGTCGGTGCGCACGCCGCGGGCGGTGGCCTCGCCGCCCATCCACTCGTAGTTGTTGTTCATGACGCCGGCGAAGACGCCCACCGGTCCCCGGGCGGCCAGCTCGGCGGGCGGGTGGCCGGCGTCGTCCAGGACGGCTGCGGCGGTCTGCAGGAACAGCCGCTCCTGCGGGTCCATCGCCTCGGCGTCGGCCGGTGATATCTGGAAGAAGAGCGGGTCGAACTTGTCGACGTCGTCGATGAATCCGGCCCACTTGCTGTAGCTGCCGCGCACCCCCGCGGGGTCGTGGTGGGCCTCGGCGTCCCAGCGGTCGGCGGGAACCTCACGGATGCAGTGCCGGCCCGCGGCCAGGTTGTCCCACATCTCGGCGGGCGTCTCGGCCAGGGGGTAGCGGCCGGCGACGCCCACGATCGCCACGCCGTCGCTCGCCGGGGCCGGGGCGGAGGCCCGGGCCAGCAGGCTCAGCAGCAGCTTTCGCTTGTCGTCCACAGTTGCTCTCTCTCACAGGTCTTCGGCCGGCCACCGGGGCCGGGGCGTCGCCGCCGGGGGGATCAGGCCTGGCCGGTGTGGCGGGCGGCCGCGCGCTGGGCCCGCCGGGAGGTACGCGGCGCGGGGGCGGTGCCGCCGCCGCCCGGGGCCGTGCCGGGGGCGAGGCCCATCAGCTCGGCAAGGTTGTCCACGAAGGACCGGATGGTGGGGAACTCGACGAAGGACGTGGCAGGGACCTCGAAGCCCAGTTCCTCGCCCAGTCCGGCGACGACCTCGATGAGCACGAGGGAGTCCAGGCCGAGGTCGAAGAGATTGGTGTCGGGGGCGGCGAGGTGCCGGCCGCCGAGGACCTTCCCGATCGCCTCGGTGAGGTGGTCACGGATCAGTTCGACGTTGTGCTGCGGGTCGGCCGGATCGAAGCGGGCGATCAGCCGCTCCCCGGCCGGTGCCGCCACGGCCCGGGCGCCGTGGTCGCCGGGCTCCACCCAGTGCCGCCGTCGCTCGAAGCGGTGGGTGGGCAGGGGCACCCGGCGGATGTCCCGGCCGGTGTGCACGGCCGCGAAGTCGAGGTCGGCGCCGAGCACCCACTGGTCGGCGGCGAGGGTGAGCAGGTGGGTGAGGCCGCCGGAAGCGCCGTCCGGTGGGGTGAGGCGGACCGCGTGCCGGCCGGTGCCGTCGAACAGCGCGTCCGGGGTGGCCGTCGCGTCGGCCGGACCGGTCCAGGCGGCGGGGTCCCGGCCCTCTTCCTCGGTCATCCAGCGGCCGGTGCGCGGCGACACGACGGGCAGCCGGGGCGGAGCGACGTGGTGGGGAGCGGTGCCGCGGGCCAGGGAGAGGGCGTCCGGGAGCGGGAGGGCCTCGGCGAGGGCGGCGGCCGTGGCGAGGCCGGTGCCGGAGGCGGCGAGGCCGGCCGGTGCGACGCCCCAGGCGGTCAGGGCGGTGGCGAGGGCGTACTCGTGGCAGCAGGCGGTGACCGTGCCCGCCTCGGCGAGGAGCGCCTCGGCCTCGCCGGGGCGTCCGAGGGCGGCGGCGCAGGCGTCTGCGGCGTCCCGGTAGGCGGGCACCGACGCGTACAGCTCGGCCGCGTCGGCCGGGTCGGCGCCGGTGCCGGTCAGGACGAGGACGGGGGCGCTCGGCTCGCGTCCGGTCACACCCCGGCGGATGCGCTCCTCGTCGCCGAGGGCGAGCGCCATGGCCGCGGAGCGGGTGCTGCCGGCGACCAGGGCCAGCCGGTGGGTGTGGGCGCGGCGGCCCAGGCCCAGTGTCTGGGCGACGGCGGCCGGGTCGAGGCCCGGGTGGGCCCGCAGGTGGCGGGCCAGGGCGGCGGCGGCCTGTCCGAGGGCGTCCTCGGAGCGGGCGGAGAGGACCAGCAGCTCCGGCCGGTTCTCGTGCGGCTCCTGATTGCGGGCCGGGCCCTCCTCAAGGATCACATGGGCGTTGGTACCGCCGATGCCGAAGGAGCTGACGCCGGCGCGCAGCGGGCCCGCCTGGCTCTTCCACTCGGTCTTCTCGGTGTTGACGAAGAACGGACCGGCGGCGAAGTCGATGTCCGGGTTGGGTTCGGTGAAGTGCAGGCTGGGCACCAGGGTGCGGTGCTCCAGCATCAGCGCGGTCTTGATCAGACCGGCCATGCCGGCGGCCGTGTCCAGGTGACCGATGTTGGTCTTCACCGAGCCGAGCGCACAGTACCCGGTACGGTCGGTGCCGCCACGGAAGGCCTCGGTGAGCGCCGCGACCTCGATGGGGTCGCCGAGCGGAGTGCCGGTGCCGTGCGCCTCGACGTAGCCGATGGTCTCCGCGTCGACGTCGGCGACCTCCTGGGCGTCGGCGATGACGGCGGCCTGTCCGGAGATGCTGGGCGCGGTGTAACCGGTCTTGGCGGAGCCGTCGTTGTTGATGGCGGAGCCCTTGATGACGGCGTGGATCCAGTCGCCGTCGGCGAGGGCCTCCTTCAGTCGCTTGAGGACGACCGCTCCGGCGCCGCTGCCGATCACCGTGCCGCGGGCCTCGGCGTCGAAGGCGCGGCAGTGACCGTCGGGCGAGAAGATCATGCCTTCCTGGTAGTGGTAGCCCTGTCCCGGCGGGTTGAGGTGGACCGCGCCGGCCAGGGCCATGTCGCACTCGCCGCCGAGCAGGGCGAGGCAGGCGGTGTGCACGGCGACCAGCGAGGTGGAGCAGGCGGTGTTGACGCTGACGCTGGGGCCGGTCAGGTTGAGCTTGTACGACACCCGGGTGGCGAGGAAGTCCTTGTCGTTGGCGAGCATCAGCCGGTAGTGGTCCACGGAGGACGCGGCCCGGTAGCGCTCGCCCAGGTTGTGCAGCAGGTAGGTGTTCATGCCGGCGCCGGCGTAGACGCCGATGTGGGCGTCGGTGCGCTCGGGGTCGTAGCCGGACCGCTCCAGGGCCTCCAGGGCGCACTCCAGGAAGACCCGGTGCTGCGGGTCGAGGATCTCGGCCTCGTCCTGGGTGAACTGGAACAGCTCGGAGTCGAACAGGTCGGTGCCGGGGATGGTCTGGGCGGCCTTCACGTAGCGCGGGTCGGCCAGTCGCGCGGCGGGCACGCCCGCGGCGAGGAGTTCCTCGTCGGTGTACCGGGTGAGTGTCTCGCGGCCTTCGCTGAGGACGTCCCAGAAGCGGTCGACGGAGTCGGCGCCCGGGAAGCGGCAGGCCATGCCGATGATGGCGACGTCGGAGTCGGAAAGCGTCATGGTGCTGGTTCTCCTGCTCTGGTCTCAGCTCAGCCGTATGCCGAGGTCGGTGGCGACGGATCGCATGTCGAGGAAGCTGCGGGCGACGAAGCGGGCGGCGTCCTCGGAGGCGTCCATGCGCTGGAAGAGGTCGACGAGGCTGCGCTCCTGCTCGTCGCGGTCGCCCTCCCCCGCCGCGATCTCCTTGACGACCTCGCCCAGCCGTTCCTCCACGTCCGCGAGGTCGAGTGAGCGCGGGAACTTGATGCTGAAGGTCTGGCGGTCGTAGGAGGCGTTGCGCTTGACGGACCGCACATGGCTGGCCGCGTTGAGCTTGTAGAACATGCAGTCGAAGTTCTTGAACGAGTAGTAGTTCAGCAGCGGGAAGAGCGTGCAGTGCGTCTCCATCGGCGAGGACTGGTACAGACCCTTGGCCCGCAGTTCCTCCACGATGCGGTCGGGGTCGTACTCGTGCCTCATGGCGATGAACGGGAAGACGATCTTCGGAAGGTTCTCGTCGTCGTCGAAGAGGAGTTCCTCCAGCTGCCCGCCGAAGAGCGTGTCGGTGAGCCGCTCGCCGAACGTCTTGTAGAAGTCGCGCACGATCTCCCGGACGTTGGACTCCATGGTGAGGATCTGCTGCGGGTCGGCGCACAGCGCGATGTAGGGGATCTTCTGCCGGTAGGCCATGAGGATCGCGCGCAGCACGAAGAAGGTGCGGCAGGAGACGCAGGGGAGCTTCTCGTCCAGGTACTTGCCGGGCTTCTTCGGCGCGGGACGGTTGAACACCTCGCGCATCATCAGCTTGATGTTGTCGTCGTCGGCGTCCAGCACGAACGTCGCCGGGATCTTCTCCCGGGCCAGCGCGATGTTCTGGGCGGCGTGCACGCTCTCGAAGGGCACGTCGAAGGTGAAGGCCAGCACCCGCTTGCCGTACTCGTTGACGAACTTGTCCAGCATGTAGGTGCTGTCCTTGCCGCCGCTGTACATGAACAGGCAGTCGTACTCGCCGGTGCCGGGCGGCGCCTGCTGGAACTCGGAGAACACCTCGCTGGTGTAGCGGTAGTTGACGAGCAGGTCCTCGGCGAAGTCAAGGTTGCACAGGTTGCACACCCCCTGGTCGTCGAGCACCACTCCCGGGTGATTGGCCTTGAGCGAGCAGACCTGGCAGCTGGACACGGAACCCCCTGGTGAAACGGACGGATCGGGCTGTGCGGTGGGTGTGGCGACGTCGTGCCGGCCGGTCATGGGCGCCGCCTTCTGCGGTCGCGGCGGCCGGCGAGCGCCGCCGTGTCCCGGACGCGCCGGGGCCGTGGCACGGCGGGCCCGGCGGAGCGGCCGGCGTCGGCGACACGGGCAGCCATGGCCCGTACGGTCGGATGGCCGAACATGTCGAGGCGGGTGACCTGGAGGCCGAGCCGCTCACGCAGGGTCGCCACCACGGACGTCAGGCGCAACGAATCACCGCCGACGTCGAAGAAATTGTCCTCGGCACCGACCCACTCCAGGCCGAGCGCCTCGCACCAGACCTCGGCGATGCGCCGCTCCAGATCGGTGCGGACGGCCGCCGCGCCGCCGGCGACACGGACGACGTCCGGCTTGGGCAGTGCCCTGCGGTCGATCTTGCCGTTCGGGGTGAGCGGCAGCCGGAGCAGGACGACGAGGGCGGCGGGGACCATGTAGGCGGGCAGGCGCTCGCCCAGGACGGCGCGCAGCGCGGCGGTGTCCAGCGGGCCCGCCGGGCCGACCAGGTAGCCGGTCAGGCGGCGTTCGCCGGGCCGGTCCTCGCGGACGACGGCGACGGCGGCGGTGACGCCCGGCAGCCGGCGCAGGGCGGACTCCACCTCGCCGAGTTCGATGCGGTAGCCGTTGAGCTTGATCTGGCCGTCGATCCGCTCCAGGTACTCCAGGCGGCCGTCGGGCAGGTGGCGTACCAGGTCGCCGGTGCGATAGGCGCGGCCGGTGCCGCCGCCGGGGACCGTGACGAAACGTTCGGCGGTCAGCTCGGGCCGGCCGAGGTAGCCGTCGGCGACGCCGTCGCCGGACAGGTACAGCTCGCCGGGGATGCCCGGCGGGACCGGGACTCCGCGCTCGTCGAGGACGTGGCAGCCGGTGTTGCCGATGGGGCGGCCGATGGTGGCCGCCTCGCCGGGCAGCACCCGGTCGACGGTGGACCAGATGGTGGTCTCGGTCGGGCCGTACATGTTGTACAACGCGCCGACGCGGACCACGAGTTCCTTCGCCAGCTCGTGCGGCAGCGGTTCACCGCCGCACAGCGCCCGCAGCCGCGGATCGCCGCTCCAGCCGGCGGCGAGCAGCATCTGCCAGGTGGTCGGGGTGGCCTGCAGGACGGTGGGCGCGGAGCGTTCCACGCGCTCGCGGAGGGCGACGCCGTCGGCGGCCTCGGCGGCGGAGAGGATGTCCACGGTGCCGCCCCGCACCACCGGCAGGTACAGTTCCAGGCCCGCGATGTCGAAGCACACGGTGGTCAGCGCGAGCAGCGAGTCCCGGGAGCCGAAGCCGGGCCTGCGGGCCATGGTCCACAGGAAGTTGACAAGCGCCCGGTGGCCGACCTGGACGCCCTTGGGCCGGCCGGTGGAGCCGGAGGTGTAGATCACGTAGGCGGGGGTGTCCGGGTCGGAGCGGTCGAAGGGGGCCGCCGGTGGCCCCACGGTGGGCACGGAGGTGACCGGCACCGCGGTGACCGGGAACTCCGCCAGGGTGCCGCCCAGCGTCTCGTCGGTCACGACCAGCCGGGCGCCGGAGTCCTGGAGCATGTGGCCGATGCGTGCGGGCGGGTAGATCGGGTCGATCGGCACGTAGGCGGCGCCCGTACGCAGGACGGCGAGCAGGCTGACCAGCAGTTCGGGCGAGCGCTCCAGGTAGACGCCGACGAGCGTGCCGGGGCCCGCCCCGAGACCGGCGAGGTGCCGGGCCAGCCGGTCGGTGGCCTCGTCGAGTTCGCCGTAGCTGAGGGCGCGGTCCTGGAAGCGGACGGCGGTGACGTCGGGTGCGGCGCAGGCGATGTCGGTGACCAGCCGGGTCACGGTCTCCTCGCGCGGGTACTCCTCGACGGTGTCGTTCCACGGGCCCAGCAGCAGCTCCCGCTCCTCGGGGGCGAGCAGGTCGGCGGTGCCGAGCGGGAGGTGGGGTGCCGCGGCGAGGGCGTCGAGGAAGGTGGCGAAGTGCCCGGCGAGCCAGCGCTCGTGCTCCGTGGTCAGTCCGGCGCCCGCGTGGAAGCCGACGGCTCCGTCGGCGTCGACGCGGACGGTCAGCGGCCGGTCACCCGGTTCGGCCGCGCCGCCGGGCAGGACGACGGCGACGGGCAGCCCGGTGCGGGCGGCACCGGTCAGGTCCGGGTGGCGCAGGGCCACGTCACGCCGGTACGGCGTGCGGTCCCGGAACTCGTCGAGTGCGGTGCCGATCAGCTCGGTGAGGCCGGACAGGGTCAGGTCCGGCAGTTCCTCCGGTGTGTGCAGGGGCACGTCGGGCGCGAGGACGCGGGAGGCGGCCGGGGAGGCAGCCCGCGGGACGGACACGGCGACGTGCCGCTCGTCGCCCCGGGTCAGCCGGGTGAGGAAGGCCAGGGCGGCGGCGAGTGCCGTCCGCTCGGGCTCCGTGCTCCGCTCGCGCAGGACCTCGGGCAGCGGAACCGGGCCCTCCGGGCGGATCACCGGGTTCAGCGGGCCGAACCTCGGCGGGAGCACCGGCCGCAGCGACCGCAGGGCGCGCAGCCAGCGGCTCTCCTCGCGGTGGGCGGCGCGGGCGGCCTCCGCGAGTGCGGTGACCGCCGCGTCGGGCAGGTGCGGGAACCGGCCGCCGAGTTCCCGGGCCAGGGCGAGGGGGTCGAGCCGCTCCCCGGACAGGGCGGCGAGGTCGGTGAGGCGGACGTCCCGGTCGCCGGTGGCCACGGTGAGGGCGTCGGCTCCGGCGTCCACGACGGTGCCGGGCTCGGCGGTGGAGGTCCGGTCGGTGACCTGCACGGCGCGGACGGCCAGCAGCCCGTCCGGCACGGCGAGCAGCGCCGTGCCGAAGTCGTTGCGGCGGCGTCCGAACGCGGTGGCCCGCACCAGTGCGTCCAGTTCGGCGGCGGACCGGCGCCAGTCGAACACACCGCCCCGGGGCAGGCCGTCGTACCGGCCGTGGTACGTACGCAGGCCCAGGTCCTGCGGGGTGCGGGTGACCGTGCCGGCGGCCAGTTCTTCCACGAGTTCGGCGAAGGACTCGACGCCCGCCTCGAAGCAGGCGACGTCGAGGTCGTGCACCGTGGCCGCCGGATCGACGGGCACCGTGCGCTGCTTGAGCACGTCGCCGGTGTCGGCCTCCCGCCGCATCACGTGCCAGGTGACGCCGTGCTGCTTGTCACCGTCGAGGATGGCCCAGCTGGTGGCGAACAGACCCGCGTGCCGGGGCAGCGGACCGTCGTGGAAGTTGACGGGCAGCCGGGCGGGCAGCGCGAGCACCTTCTCCGGGAGCATCCGGAGGTTGGCGATGCTGAACAGGTAGTCGAAGCGCAGCGGGGCCAGCCGCTCGGCGAGGTCCGCGCCGAACGGCACGGCGGGCAGACCCTCCTCCTCGGCCCAGTCGAGCAGCTCGGCGGAGGGGGACACCACGGCGGCCACCGTGTGTCCGCGGGCCACGAGCAGCCTGGTGCACTCGACGAGGAGGGTCTCCTCGCCGATCACGACACAGCTGAACGGCTCGGCAGTCATCGTCCGCCTCCTTCGGACTCTCCGCGCTGGGAGAGCAGTTCGGCCAGCAGCTCGTCGACGGCTGCGTCGGACAGCCCCGCGACCAGGCGCTCGGCGTCGTCGGCCGGGGCGGGTGCGGGCGCTGCGGGGGTGGTGGGCTCGGGGATGGTGCCGGGTGTTTCGGGTTCTCCAGGGCTGTGCGCCCGGGCGCCGAAGTGCCCGGCCAGCTGCCGGATGGTGATCCGCTCGAACAGCAGGGTCGCCGGCTGGGGTCCGTAGACCGCTTCCAGCGCGCGGGTCAGCTCCAGGACGACCAGCGAGTCCACGCCGTAGTTCTCGAAGGTCAGGTCGGGGTCGAGCCGGTCGGGGGTCATCTCCAGGACACGGGCGAAGACGTCCGTGACCTGGCGCAGGGCGTCGTCCTCGGAGGCCGGGGCGACGGGGGCGGACGGGGCCGCGGCGGGAGCCGGCGCGGCGGCCGGGGTCCGCTTCGGCTCGCGCTGGGCCGTCGGAGCCTTCCCGCCGCCGGGCACCACGCCGTCACTGACGGCGGCGACGACGCTCTGGAAGGCCGGTCCGGCCTCCGTGGTCGGGGCAGCCGCGCTGATGTCCGTGAAGCCGCACGCGGCCAGCGCGTCCCGCCACTGGCGCTCACTCGCCAGCGGGGAGCGGGGCATGCGCTGCTCGGGGTCCGAGAACAGCCACCAGCCGGCCGTCAGGCCGAAGACGAGCGCCAGCTGGTGCCGGGCGCGGGTGCCCTCCACCAGCAGCAGGGCGCCGCCCCGCCGCAGCAGGCTCTTGGCCCCGGCCAGCGTGTCGGACAGCCGACGGGTGGCGTGCAGGACGTTGGTGGCGAGCACCACGTCGTGGGCGCCCGGGCTCAGGCCCTGCCCGGCCGGGTCGGCCTCGATGTCCAGCACCTCGAAGCGGGTGAAGGGGTACCGCGGACCGAAGCGGCTGCGGGCCTTGCGGACGAAGGCCGGGGAGACGTCGGTGAAGACGTACTCGACGCCGTCGCCGTAGGGGGCGAGGGCGTCGAGCACGGCCGCCGTGGTGCCGCCCGTGCCGGCGCCGATCTCCAGGATCCGCACCGGTACGGCGGGGTCGGCGGCCCTCCGGGCCTCGACCTGCTCGGCCACGAGCCGCGCCACCTCCCCGTTGCAGCGGTCGGTGACCGGGTCGCCCCGGTAGACGGCGGCCACACGCTCGGCTGAGCCGTCGGGGAAGAGGACCTCCATGGCGGGGCGGCGGCCGGTGAGCACGTCGGGCAGCGCGGTCAGGCAGTCACCGAGGAGCGACACGACCGGCGCGAGCGCATGATGACGTCGCGTCAACTCGTCCAGTCGAGTGATCAGTTCCTTTTCGGGGGTGGTCCCGCGGCCCGTCGGGCGCAGTCGGCCGCCGTCCGTGACGGTCAGCCAGTCCGCCTCGGCCAGCATGTCCAGCTGCGCCTGGAACAGCGCCGCGTGCTCCGGCACCACGCCCAGGCGGGCGGCGAGTTCGTCCCGGGAGGCCTCGCCCGCACCGAACAGGCCCGCCCGGTCGAGCACCGATGCCAGCAGGCGCAGCGCCAGCTCCTCCGCCTCGGCGACCGCACGCTGATGCGAGGCCAGTTCACGGTCGGCGCCGGGCGCGCCCGGGAAGCGGACCTCGGGCAGCCGGTCGGGCGCACCGCCCGGCAGCACGCTCAGGGTGCGGTCCGGGTCGATGCCGAGGTTGTCCAGGATGGGCCGGTCGGCGTCCAGGGCGAACACCTGGGGCAGCCCGGCCGCGAGGGTCCGCTCGACGACGGTCATGCCCTGCTCGGCGCTCAGCGGCCTGATGCCGGCGGCGCCGAACCGGCGCAGCACCCGCTCCCGGTCCGGGTCGCCGCCCGCGTGCCAGTAGCCGAGGTTGAGCACCCGCACCGGGAAGGGCAGGGTGCGGGCGGCGTGCAGGGCACAGGCGTCGGCGAACGTGCAGCCGGCGGCGTAGCCGGCCTGGCCGTGATTGCCCTCGAAGGCCACACCGGACGAGTAGAGGAGCACGAAGTCCAGCGGTACGTCGCGCACCGCGTGCAGCAGGCTCCAGGTGGAGTCGGTCTTGGACTCCAGGGCGGTCCGCAGCCCGTCCTCCGGCAGTTCCCGCAGGACCTGGTTGACCAGCACCATCGCGGCGTTGATCACCCCGTGCAGGGCGCCGAACTCGCGTACGGCGAGATCGACGGCCTCCTTCAGCGCGTCCGGGTCGGTGGCGTCCAGGGCGACGTAGCGGACCTCGGCGCCCGACTTCTCCAGCTCCGCGACGGTCTGCCGCCGTGTCTCGTCGAGCGGGGAGCGGCCGAGCACGACCAGCTTCGCCGCGTAGGCGCGGGCCAGGTACCGGCAGGTGTCCCGGCCCACGGCACCGAGCCCGCCGACGACCAGGTAGACGCCGCCCTGGCGGAACCGGGTGCCGGCGGCGGGCAGTTCGACCCGCTCCAGGGTGCGCACCCGGCGCACGCCCGCGCGCAGCGACACCGGCACCGGCCGGGCCGGGAACGGCTCGGCCACGATCGCGGAGGCCGCCCGGGCGGCCTCCGCCGCGCGTACGTCGACGAGCGCCACGCGCAGCGCGGGGAACTCCTTGGCCGCGACGGCGGCCAGGCCGGCGGTCCCGGCGGCCCACGGGGAGGAGTCGTCGCCCGCCTCCAGCGGGTGGACGTCCGTGGTGACGACCTTCAGGCGTGTCCCGCGCTCCAGCAGGCCGTGCCGGGCCAGCGCCCGCACCAGGCGGTACAGGGCGACCGGGCCCCGGTCGGTCAGGGCGCGCAGCTCGGCGCGGCCCGCGGGCTCGCCCCCGGGGGCCGTGGCGAGGAAGTAGACCAGGTCCGGTGCGCCGGATCCGGCCAGGGCGCGGTCGAGTTCGGCGTCCGCGAGGCCGCCGGGGCCGACCGGGAGCCGTCGTACGTCGGCGCCGTGGTGGGCGCGGGCGATGCCGGCGGCGGGCTCGGCGTCCAGCCGCTCCCCGACCAGCAGCACGCGGCGGGCGTCCGCGGCGCGCTCCTCGGCGGGCCGGGCGGTCCACACGGGCCGGTGCACGACCACCGCGGACGGCTTGGCCTCCCGGTAGGTCAGGCCCTCGAACCGGACCCGCACCGCGCCGGTGTCGTCGCAGAGCAGCACCTCGCAGCGGTCCGTTCCGGTCTCCCGGACGTACGACCAGCCGGTCGCCGGGACGGCGCCGAACACCTCGACGCGGTCGGCCGCGAACGGCAGCATCGGCCGGGCGTGCTCACCCCTGCGGCGTACCAGCAGGGCGGCGACGGTGTGCAGGGCGGCGTCCAGGACGCCCGGGTGGAGGGCGTGCGCGGGGTCCTCGCCGGCGGTGTCGCCGATCCGGCCGAGCACCTCGTCACGGCCGGTCCACACCTGCCGGACACGGCGGAAGAACGGCCCGTACGGCAGTCCCTGCCCGGCCAGTGCCCGGTAGAAGGACCCCTCGTCCACGCCTTCGTCCAGGCGGGCGCGGAGCGCGGTGACGTCGAGGGGGGCGGGCGCGGCGGGGGCGGCGGCGAGCCGGCCGCAGGAGCGTACGGCGCCGTCGGCGCCGCGGATCTCGTACTCCTCGCCGTCCCAGGCCACCGTCACCGTCTCCTCGGCCTCGCCCAGGGCCAGCGGGACGATCCAGCGGACGTCCACGCAGGCGCGTCCGGCCAGTCCCCCGCTCGCCTCGGCGACCAGGTCCAGGTGGCCGACACCGGGCAGGATGGGCCGCCCGTCGACCACGTGGTCGCGCAGCACCGGCTCGTCGGCGGAGAGCCGGCGCTCCCACCGGTGGGGGCCCCGTGCCGGGGCGGGAGCGGGCGTGGTGTCGAGCCAGTGGCGTACCCGCTCGAAGGGGTACGTCGGCAGGGGCACCCGGCGGCGTTCGGCGGGGCGCAGGCGGTGCAGCAGGTCCCAGTCGACGGTGACGCCCGAAACCCACAGCCGGCCGAGGAGGTCGTCGGCGCCGGCCGCGATCTGGGCGGCGAGGAAGTCCTCGCCACCGATGCCGTCGGTCAGCAGGCCGGCGAGCGGCGGATGCTGCTCCACCCGGCCGAGGTGCAGCCACTGGCCGCCCTCGCCCCGGCCGACGGCGGCGAGCTTGCCGGCCGCGTCCGCGAGGTCGGTGGCGACGAACGCGAGCCGGACGGCGAGCGGTTCGCGGCCCACGCGCAGGGTGTGCGCGACGTCGGCCAGCCTCGGGGCGCCCGGCTCGGCGAGGGCGCGGCCCAGGTCGGCCGCGCGGGCGCGCAGCCGCTCCTCGTCGCGGGCGGACAGGACGATCAGCTCCGCCTGCCCGGGCCCGGCCGGGGCGGGCTCGGGCGCGATGTACTCCTCCACGACGACGTGCGCGTTGGTGCCGCCCGCCCCGAAGGAGCTGACGGCGGCGCGGCGGGGCAGCGGACGGCCGTCGCCGTCGTACGCGCGCGGCCACGGCGCGGTCTCCCGCTGCACGGTGAACGGTGAACTCTCGAAGTCGATGACCGGGTTCGGTTCCTCGGCGTGCAGCGTGGGCAGCAGGGTGCCGTGGCGCAGTTGCAGGACGGCCTTGGTGAGCCCGGCGATCCCCGCGGCGCCCTCCAGGTGGCCGATCGCGGACTTCACCGAGCCGAGCGCGCAGAATCCCGTGTCGCCGGTGTGCCGGGCGAACGCCTGCGCCAGCGCGGTGTGCTCGATCGGGTCACCCAGGGCGGTGCCGGTGCCGTGCGCCTCGACGCAGCCGATGGTGCGGGCGTCGATTCCCGCAGCATCCAGCGCCTGCTCCACCAGCGCCTGCTGCGCCTGCGGGTTGGGCACGGTATAACCGCTGGTGCGGCCGCCGTGGTTGACGGCGCTGGCACGGATCACGGCGTGCACGGTGTCGCCGTCGCGTTCCGCGTCCGACAGCCGCTTGAGGACCACCGCGCCGACGCCCTCGCCGGGCACGTACCCGGTGCCGCCCGCGCCGAAGGCCCGGCAGCGGCCGTCGGCGGACAGCATGGTCTTGCGGCTGAGGTGCACGTACTTGTCGGGGTGCACGGCGACGTTGACGCCGCCCGCGACGGCGTACGAGCACTCGCCGCGGCGGATGCTCTCGCAGGCCTGGTGCACGGCGACGAGGGACGCGGAACAGGCGGTGTCGATCACCACGCTCGGGCCGCGGAAGTCTCCGAAGTAGGAGACCTGGTTGGCGATGGCGGAACGGTTGGCCAGCACGACCTGAGGGTTGCCGCGGGCCGATTCGGCGGCGGCGAGGATCGCGTAGTCGTCCCACATGACACCGACGAACACACCGACGTCATGCCCCTGGCCACCGTGCCGGGGCGCCGGGATGCGGGACGGCGGGTAGCCGGCGTTCTCCAGCGCCGACCAGGCCGTCTGCAGGAAGAGCCGCTCCTGCGGGTCCATCGTGCGGGCCTGCTTGGGCGCGATCTGGAAGAACAGCGAGTCGAAGGAGTCCACGTCCGACAGGAAGCCGCCCCAGCGGCTGTAGCTGCGGCCGGGTGCCGCGGGGTCCGCGTCGAACAGGGCGTCGGCGTCCCAGCGGTCCGCGGGGACCTCGGTGACGCAGTCGCGGCCTTCGGCGAGGTTGCGCCAGAACTCCTCCAGGGTGTCCGCCTGGGGATAGCGGCCGCTGATGCCGATGACGGCGATCGGCTCGTCGGCGTCCCGGCGGGCGGGCGGGGTGTGCGGAACCGGGGCGGGCGCGGACGCGGCGTCCTGCCGCGGCAGCCGGGTCTCGTGCCGCGACGGCTCGGTCTCCTCGGGGAACAGGCGGGTCACGGCGTCGGCCTGCTCGGCGAGGATGTGGCCGGCCAGCTCGTCGACCGTCCGGAACTCGAAGAACACGGTGCCGCGCAGGCCCGGGAAGTCCTTGCCGAGCAGCGCGTTGGACTCCATGACCAGCACCGAGTCCAGGCCGTAGTCGTCCAGCGGGACGCGGCTGTCGAGGCGCCCGGCGGGCAGCTTGAGCACGCCCGCGAGGACCTCGCGCAGGTGGTCCACCACCCGGTCCCGGAGCCGGCCCGTGCGGGCGGTGGGCGCCGGCGCGACGGGCCGGGACGGGCCGGGCGCGCCCGTCAGGGCGGCGTCCACCTCCGCCGGGTCGCCCCAGGCGGGCACGAGCCAGGCGGCGCCGGGGGCGAAGGAGCGGGCGAGGAGGTCGAGGCCCGCTTCCGCGGTCAGCGCCCGCATCCCGCTGCGCCGGGTGTACGCGGCCAGTTCCTCCTCGCGGACCAGACCGTCGACCCCGCCGGCCGCCCAGAGCGGCCAGGCCAGGGACAGGCTGCGGCCCCGCCCCTCGCCCCGGCGCACCCGGCGGTCGCGGAGCACCGTGTAGAGGTCGGCGAAGCGGTTGGCGGTGGCGTAACCGGCCGCTCCGAAGTCACCGATGAGGGAGGAGACGGAGGAGAAGACCACGAAGAGGTCGAGGGGGTCCTCGCGGGTCAGCCGGTCAAGGTGGACCAGGCCGTGTGTCTTGGCGCCGAGCAGCCGGGCGAAGCGCCGCCGGTCACCGTCGGCGCGGCCCTCGTCGGCGACGCCCGCCAGGTGGAACACGCCGTGCAGGGTGCCGAACCGGTCCCGGGCGGCGGCCAGCGCCGTGCCGAGTTCACCGGCCCGGGCCACGTCGGCGCGCAGCGCGAGCACCTCGGCACCGAGGCCGGTCAGGGTGCGGTGCCAGGCGCGGGTCCGCTCGTCGGGCTCGGAACGGCCGATCAGTACCAGCTTCGCCGCGTGGGTGCGGGCCAGGTGCTCGGCGAGGAGACGGCCGAGGGCACCGGCGCCGCCGGTCACGACGTACACGCCGCCGTCCCGCAGGGGCACGTCGGCCGGCGTCGTCCTCCCGGTGAGCGGGCGCAGGCTCCGTACCTGCCGTTCGCCGGAGGCCGTACGGCGGACCTCCAGGCCCGCGGCGCGGGGTGCGGCGCGCAGTTCCACCGCCACGGCCCGCGCGACCTCGGCGGCCGGCGCCGCGCTGTCGACGCCGAGGGTGAGCAGTTCCAGGCGCGGAGCGACCGGCCCGGTGGAGCGGGCGAACCCGGCCAGGGCGGCCCACTCGGGCCGGTCCTCGCCGGCGTTCTGCGGGTGCAGCACCAGACACCGCACCCGGCCGGGCAGCACGCCGGTGCGGGCCGCGTCGAGCACGTCCAGGACGGGGGTGCAGGCGTGGTCGAGCAGGTCGGCGGGTGAGCCGTCGTCCGCGTCGCCGAGGACGACGGCGAGGTCGAGCCCGTCCTCGTCGGCGAGGGAGGCGAGCCGGCCGGTGTCCTCGCCGACGGCGACGACGCGCTGCCACACGCCGGTCGCGGTCAGCGCGGACTCCAGGTCCGGGTGGCGGCCGAGCAGGGCGAGGGTCCCGGCGGCGCCCGCCGGTTCCGGGTCGGCGGCGGGGCGCCAGTACGGCTCGTAGAGGCGGGCCTCACCGGTGGCGGGCTCGGGCCCGGCCTGTGCGGTGGGCGTCCGGCCGGCAAGCGCCGCCCGGGTGTCGGGGGCAGGGCTCGCGAGGGCCGCCCGGGTGCCGGGGAGACGGCCCGCGAAGTCCCGCAGGGAGGCGAGCACGCGGCCCTGGTCGTCGTACACGGTCAGGTCGAAGCGGCGCACACCCGCCGACTCACCGGCCAGCCGGGCGTACGCGTGGCAGACCGCGGGCAGCGGGGCGAAGGAGTCCAGGGCGCCCAGGCTGAAGGGGACGGCGAGTTCACCGGGGCGCGGCGAGGTGGTCCGGCCCGTCCAGTGGCACGCCCGCAGCACGCCGTCGAGGAGCGCCGGGGGCAGCCGGGTCCCCGCGGCGGTACCGGCCTGGGCCAGCCGGACCAGCGCCTCGCCGGGGCCGACCCGGATCTCGTCGATGACCTGGAAGGAGGGGCCGTACGCGAACCCGGCGGCCGCGTACTCGGTGTACGCGGTGGGTCCGTCGCGCACGACGGACAGCCGCTCGCGCAGCGCGGCGAGGTCCTCGGCGGCCTCGGGGACGGCGGGGGCCGGTACGGCACTGCCGCGGGCGTGGGTGGTGCGGCCGGTGTCGGTCCCGCTCCACACCTCGAAGGCCAGCCCGGTGCCGTCCGGGCGGAAGGAGACGAACAAGTCCATTTCGCCGTCGCGGAGTTCGACGGCCCGGCCCCAGACCACCTCGCGCAGGGCGTGCCGGGTGCCGGGCTCGGCGAGCGCGGCGGCGGCGCGGACGAACTCCAGCGTCGCCGCGCCCGCGAGCAGCGGCCGGCCCTCGATCATGTGGTCGCGCAGCAGCGGGTCGTGCGCGCGCAGCGTCTTGCGGAAGCGGACCCCTGCGACGGTGGACTCGTTGGCGTCGACCAGTGGATGCGGAGCTGCCGTGCCCAGGTCGGGGTCGAGCGGGATCCAGTAGCGCTCCGCGGCGAACGGATATTGCGGGGCGCGCACCCGGCGCGGGGCGGGCCCCGGCCGGCCGGCGTGCCAGGCCGCCCAGTCCACGTCGGCGCCACCGAGCCAGCGGCGGGCCGGCTCGGCCAGCGGGCCCGCACCGGCGAGGTCGGGAGCCGGGCCGCCGTCGGCGAACCGGCGCAGTGCGGCGACCAGTTCGCCGCCGTCGGTGACCGCCACCGCGAGCCGGGCGTCGAAGGGCTCGCGGCCCACCTGCGTGGTGAAGCACAGGTCGGCGAGCGGCACCCGCTCGGTCTCGACGAAGCGGGCGGCCGACTCGGCATAGGCGCGCAGCCGTTCCTCGTCGCGGGCGGAGAGCAGGAACAGCACGGGGTCGCCGGTGCGCTGCTCGCCCGCCGGCAGGTCGGTGACCGGGTCGGGGTCCGGGGACTCCTCGAGGACGAGGTGCGCGTTGGCGCCGCCCGCGCCGAAGGAGCTGAGGCCGGCCCGGCGCGGGCCGTCCCGGTCGGGCCACGCGGACAGCTCGCGCTGGACGCGGAACGGGGAACGCTCGAAGTCGATGTTGGGGTTCAGTTCGCCGGAGTGCAGCGAGGGCACCAGGGTGCGGTGCCGGAACTGCAGCAGCACCTTGGTGAGTCCGGCGATGCCGGCCGCGGACTCCAGGTGCCCGATGTTGGACTTGACCGAGCCGATCGGCCAGGTGCCGGGCGCGGCCTCGGCGGACCGGTAGGCGTGCGTGAGGCCGGTCAGCTCGATCGGGTCGCCCAGGGCGGTGCCGGTGCCGTGCGCCTCGACGTAGCCGATGTCCCGCGGGGTGACGCCCGCCCGTTCCATCGCCGTGGTGATCGCGCGCTGCTGGGCACGCGGGTTGGGCACGCTGTATCCGTTGGTCCGGGCGCCGTGGTTGACGGCGCTGCCGAGGATCAGGCCGTGGATGCGGTCCCCGTCGGCCCGCGCCTTGCGGTAGGGCTTGAGCAGGACGGCGCCGACGCCCTCCCCGGGCACATAGCCGTCGCCGCCCGCGCCGAAGGCCCGGCAGCGGCCGTCGGAGGACAGGAAGCGGCCCTGGCTGAGGAAGGCGAACTTGTACGGGTGGACGGAGACGTTGACGCCCCCGGCGACGGCGAGTTCGCTCTCGCCCCGGCGCAGGCTCTCGCAGGCCAGGTGGATCGCGGTGAGCGAGGAGGAGCACATGGTGTCCAGCGCCATGCTCGGACCGGACAGGTCCAGTGCGTGGCTGACCCGGTTGGCGATGGTGGCGAAGGACGAGCCGGTGAGCGGCCGCCCGCCGCGCAGGGCGTCCAGGGCGCCGTGGAACTGGTACTCGCCGTACATCACGCCGACGTACACGCCGACGGGCCGGCCGGCCAGGTCGGAGCGGCGGTAGCCGGCGTCCTCCAGGACGTGCCAGGCGTTCTGCAGGAACAGGCGCTCCTGGGGGTCCATCAGTTCGGCCTGACGCGGGGAGATGCCGAAGAAGAGGGGGTCGAAGCGGTCGACGTCGCGCAGGAACCCGCCCCACCGGGTGTGGGCGAGGCCGGGCGCCGCCGGGTCCGGGTCGTACCAGCGGCGGCCGTCCCAGCGCTCCGCGGGGATCTCGGTGACGGCGTCACGTCCCTCGGCCAGCGTGGTCCAGAGCTCGTCGAGGTCGTCGGCGGCCGGGTAACGGCCGGCCAGGCCGATGACGGCGATGGCGTCCGTGTCGTCCTCGGCGGGCTCGGCGGCTCCGGCCCGTGCGATGCGGCGCGGGGCGCATGGCGGGCGCGGGGCGGTGCCCTCGGCCGCGGGCCCGGCCGGTGCGGCCGCCGGTGTGCCTCCGGTCAGCTCGGCCGCGTGGTGCTCCGCGAAGAAGCCGGCGAGTTCGCCCAGGGTGGCGTACTCGAAGAACAGGGTCTTGGACAACGCGTCGAAGTGCCGGTCCAGCTCGCGGTTGAGCTTGGCGATCATCAGCGAGTCGATGCCGAGCCGGTCGAACGGGGCGTCCTCGGCCAGTTCGGCGGCATCCAGGCCGGTCTCGGCGGCGATCAGCTCGCGCAGCAGCCGCAGGGCCTCCTCGCGCGGCCCGCCCCCGGCGGGCGGTTCGGCCGTGGCGGGCCGGGCCGCCCGGGCGGCGGGCGCGGTGAGCGCGGGGGTGATGGTGCGCAGGTCCCCGTACGCGGCGACGAGCGCGCCGGGGGTGCCGAGGGCCTGCTCGAACAAGTCGAGGCCGACCTCGGTGGGGAGGACACCGAAGCCGGTGCGGGCGGCGATGTCCGCGGCGGCCTCGGCGCTCTGGCGCATTCCGCCGTCGGCCCACATCGGCCAGGCGATCGCGGTGACCCGGCGGTGGCGTTCGGCGTAGGCCTCCAGGTAGGCGTTGGCGTACGCGTAGTCCGTCTGGCCGGGGCTCGCGATGTGGGCGGCGATGGAGGAGAAGGCGACGAAGAAGTCCAGCGGGTCGTCGGCGGTGGCCGCGTCCAGGGCACGCAGCCCGGCGGCCTTGGGAGCGAGGACGGCGGCCACGTCCTCGGCGGACTTGGTCAGGGCGAAGCCGTCGCGCAGTACGCCCGCGGCGTGGACGACACCGGTGAGCGGCCCGAACTCCTGGCGCACGGCGGCGAGTCGGTCGGTCAGGGCCTCCGGGTCGGACACGTCGACGCTGTGGTAGACCAGGCGCTCGTCCAGGTCGGCGGGCCGTTCGCTGCGGCCCAGCAGGACCACGCGGGCGTCGGCCCGGGAGAGCAGCCGGCCGGCGACGGCGCGGCCCAGTCCGCCGGCGCCGCCCGTCACGACGTACACGCCGCCGTCACGGACCGCTGAGGGGCGGGCGGCCGGGGCGGGCTCGGCCTGCGGGATCCGGCGGCCCTGCGCGGTGTGGGCGACCTCCGGGTCGCGGCCGTGGCCGGCCAGTTCGGCGGCGAGTGCGTCGGCCTCGGCCGCGTCCTCGGCGAGGCCGACGGCCTGCACCTCGAGGAGGGGATTCTCCGCGCGGACGGTCCGGGCGAAGGCGGCGAGTGCGGCGTGCTCGGGCCGGGGGCCGTCGGTGTCGTGGCGGTGCAGCAGCAGAACGCGCACGGGTGCCGTGGGACGGGCGCCGAGGAGCGTGCGGACGGCGTGCAGCGCCTCCTCGGGGGCCGGTGCGTCGACGAGGACGACATCAGGTGCGGTGGCCGGGTCGAGGCCGCGGGTGACCGTGCCGATGCCCAGGGCGGTGAGGTGAGCGGCCAGTTGTGTTCCGCGCGCGGGGTCGGGGGCGACGACGGCGGCCGTGTGCCCGAGGGGTGCGCCGGTGGGCTCGGCGGGCGCGGCGGTCCAGCGACGGACCAGCAGGGCCGACTCGCGGGGCTCACCGAGGACGCGCACGGCGAGGTCGTGCAGGCGGGCCAGGACCTGCCCGTGGGTGTCCACGACGGTGAGGTCCGCGTGAGCGGTCCGCTCCCCCAGCCGGCCGGCCGTGACGTGGACGTGGCAGGGCCCGGTGACGGGGGCGTGCACGGTGAGTTCGCCCAGGGCCATCGGCAGGAAGCCGTCGGCCCGCTCGCCGTAGGCGCGGGCCAGCAGCACGACCAGGGCGTGGAGGGCACCGTCCAGCAGGGCGGGGTTGAGCACGGCGCCGTCGAGCGAGGCGCCTTCGGGCAGTTCCAGGGTGCCGAAGGCCTCGCGGTCGCCGAGCCGGACCTCGGTGAGGGCGCGCATCCGGGGGCCGTAGTCCAGGCCGTGGGTGCGCAGGACGTCGTAGCAGTCGGTGTGGGCGACCAGTTCGGCGCAGCGTGCGGCGACAGCGGCCGGGTCGGCCGGTGCGGGGCGCTCGACGGCCCCGGGGTGGATCTCGCCGGCCGCGACCATCCGCTCGTCGGCGGTGAGTTCGAATCCGACCGTGTCGCGGTCGCGCCAGAGCTGGACCAGCGCGGTGCGCGGCCCGGTGGCGTAGGAGAGCAACTGCTCGAAGGAGACTCCGCGCAGCCGGACGGGTCCGCCGAGGGAGAGTTCGCCGGCCGCGCGGGCCAGTTCCAGCTGTCCGGCGGCGGGCAGGACGGGTTCGGCGTCGACGCGGTGGTCGGCGAGGTAGAACTCGGTGCCGGTACGGGAGCTGCGGAACGCGAGGGTGTCCAGGGTCGAGACGTTCTCGTCCAGCATGGGGTGCGGGCCGGGGCCGGTGACCCGGTCGGCGGGAGCCGGGGTGTCGGGTCCGGTCAGCCAGCAGCGGCGGCCCTCGAAGGGGTACGTCGGCAGCGGGACGCGGCCGCGCTCCTCGCCCGCGAACCAGGCCGCCCAGTCGACGGCGGCACCGGCCTGCCAGGCGCGGGCCACGCCGTCCCAGGGGCCGTCGGTCACGCCGAGGGCGACACCGCGCACCTCGTCGTGGGCGCCGCGCACGGGGATGCGTGCCCGGGCGGCGGGCGGTACCAGACCGTCGCCGGTCAGCGCGTCCTGAAGCCGCAGCGCCCCGGTCACGCAGGCGGCGGCCCGGGCCGCGAGCCCGTCGCCGTGCACCGCGACCGGAGTGAGGCCCCAGTCGAGCCACAGCTTGCCGAGCGCGTACTGCACGGCGAACGCACGTCCCCGCTCGCCGAGCCGGTGGGCGCCCGCGGCGAGTGCGGCCTCGTGGTGCTCGGCGAAGGCGGGCTCGGCGGCGGCCCACCGGCCGGCCAGGCCCGCCGCGTCCGGGACCTCCTCGGCGAAGACGAAGGAGACCTCGCCGGTCACGGGCCGCTCGGGGACCGGGGCCGTGCGCAGTGCCCGGGCGAGGGCGGCGCGGTCGGAGCCGGTGACGGCGAGCCGGTACTCGTGGGCGCGGCGGCCCACGGCCAGTGTGTAGGCGATGTCGGCGAGCGCGGCCGGGTCGTCGCCGTCGAGGTGGGCGGCCAGGTTCTGGGCGGCCGTGGCCAGCGCCGTGGGGGTGCGCGCGGACACCACCAGCAGCTGCTGTGCGCGGTCCGCGTCGCCGGTGACGGGGGCGGGCGGGGCCTCCTGGAGGACGGCGTGCGCGTTGGTGCCGCCGATGCCGAACGAGCTGACGCCCGCGCGCAGCGGGCCCTGCCCTGTCCAGGGGGCGGTGTCGGTGCTCACCTTGAACGGGCCGGCCGCGAAGTCGATGGCCGGGTTGGGGGTGGTGTGGTTGACGGTCGGCACCAGCGTCCGGTGCTTCATCATCAGCACCGTCTTGATGACGCCCGCGACACCGGCCGCCGCGTCCAGGTGGCCGATGTTCGACTTCACCGAGCCGATGGCGCAGAACCCGGTGTCGGCCGTGGACTCCCTGAACGCCCGGGTGAGCGCCGAGACCTCGACCGGATCGCCGAGACGGGTGGCGGTGCCGTGTGCCTCGACGTATCCGATGGAGCGCGGGTCGACACCGGAGACGGTGTGTGCCTCGCGGATGACGGCGGTCTGGCCGGCCGCGCCGGGCGCGGCGAAACTCACCTTGCCGGCACCGTCGTTGTTGGTGGCCGTGCCCTTGATGACGGCGTGAATGGTGTCCCGGTCCGCGAGGGCGTCCCGCAGGGGCTTGAGGACCAGGACACCGACGCCGTTGCCGAGGACGGTGCCGCTGGCGTCCGCGTCGAAGGGGCGCACGTGCCCGTCCCGGGACAGGATCGCGCCTTCCTCGTACAGGTACCCCTTAGCCTGCGGCAGTTTCACGGTGACACCGCCGGCCAGCGCCATGTCGCACTCGCCGTTGATCAGCCCCTGGCAGGCCAGGTGGAGGGCGACGAGGGACGTGGAGCAGGCGGTCTGGACCGCGTAGCTGGGGCCCTTGAGGTCGAGTTTGTACGACAGCCGGGTGGCCAGGAAGTCCTTGTCGTTGCCGACCATCACCGCGAAGTGGTTCGAGGTGGTGGTCTGGTCGACGTGGGGCAGGACCTGCTGCTGGAGGTAGGTGTTGATGGCCGCGCCGGCGTAGACGCTGATCAGCCCGTCGTAGCGGGCGGGGTCGTAGCCGGCGTGCTCCAGGGCGGCGTGGCCGGCCGTCAGCAGGAGGCGGTGCTGCGGGTCGGTGACAGCGGCCTCCGCCGGGGTGAACTCGAAGTACCCGGTGTCGAACAGGTCGACGTCCGGAACGACCCCGTGGGCGGGAACGTACTCCGGATCGTCCAGCAGCCGGGCCGGCACCCCCGCCGCCGCGAGTTCCTCGCGGCTGAAGCGGGTGATGCCCTCGCGACCCTCGCTCAGCAGGCGCCAGAAGGAGTCCAGGTCGTCGGCGCCGGGGAATCGCCCGGCCATGCCGATGATGGCGACATCCGTCTCGGCTGCCTCGACCTCTTGGCTGCTCACTGGCCCTCTTCCCCCTTGTGCGTACGCCCGTTCCGGTCCGGACGGGCAGATGGTGGCTCTGGTTCGGTTCGGGCTCTCGGCCCCTCGGTGCTGCGGCGGTGGCCGGGAGTCAGCTCGGCCCGGGGCGGCTCACCGGACGGTCTTCCGTCGCGCGGGCCGGCGACCGCCGGTGCGCGGCGCGCTCTTCCCGGCCGGGCCGGAGGCCTTCGCCTCGGCCCGGGCTCGCAGGTCGGCGAGGGAGGCGTCGGGCTCCCCGGCGATCTGGCCGAGCAGCCGTTCGTAGGTACGGGCCATGTGCTCGGCGGTGTCCCGGGCGAACAGGTCGGTGCTGTACTCCAGGTAGCCGCCGAGGCCCCCGCCGGTCTCCTGTACGACGAGGCTGAGGTCGTACCGGGCGGGTCCGGCGTCGGTGCGCACCTGGGTGACCGTCAGTTCGTCGGCACCGTCGGCGCCGGCCGCCGTCTCCCAGGTGGGCAGCAGGTTGAACGCCACCCGGAAGAGCGGGGAGCCGCCCGCGTCGGGCTCGGGTGCCAGGGTGCGCACGAGGTCGGTGAAGGGCAGGTCCTTGTGCCCGTGCGCCTCGGTGGTCACCCGCTTGGCCTCGGCCAGCAGTTCGGTGAAGGTCCGCTGCCCGGTCACGTCCAGGCGCATCGCCAGCATGTTGACGAAGTAGCCCACGACGCCCTCCAGTTCGGTCCACGGCCGGTTGGCGACCGGGGAGCCGATGACCAGCTCGCTGTCGTCGGTGCGACCGCCGAGCAGCACGGCGAAGGCGGACAGCAGCGTCATGTACGGGGTGGCTCCGGCGTCCCGGCCGAGCCGCCGGAGCTTGTCGGCCACCTGCTGGGAGACCCGCAGGTCCACGGAGGATCCCTGGTACGTCTTCACCGGGCACCGCTCGTAGTCGGTGCGCAGCGCGGGGCGGGCGGGCAGGCCGGCCAGTGCCCGCCGCCAGTGGCCGCGCTGGCGGTCGAGTTCCGCCGCGTCCACGGCGGCCTGCTGACGGCGCGCGAAGTCGGCATAACAAAGGGGAAGTTCGGGCAGAGCGGGGTCGTGTCCCGTGGCGAGGGCCCGGTACAGGGCGAGTTGCTCGGTCAGGACGATGTTGACCGACCAGCCGTCGAAGACGCCCCAGGGCCGGGTGAGCACGGCGACGTGCCGGTCCTCCGCCAGGGTGAGCAGGTGCGAGCGGAGCGGGTACGGGTCCTCCGGCGCGAAGGGACGGGCCCGTTCGGCGCGCAGCCACTCGGTGAGCCCCCTCTCGTCGCGGGGGCCGGGGACCATGCTCACGGTGAAACCGCCGGCGTCACGCACACGCTGGGTGAACGTGCCGTCGGCGCCGCGGTGGTAGCTGGTCCGCAGGATCGCGTGCCGCTCCACCAGCGCGCGCACGGAGCGCGCGAACGCGTCCCGGTCGAGGGGGCCGTCCAGCCGGAAGACCAGCTGGACGTTGTCGTACGCGGCGGACAGGTGTGCGGGCCGGTTCAGGAACCACAGGTCGCGCTGCTGGAGGGAGAGGGGGGCGTCTCCGTCCTCCGGGGCGTTGGCGTTGTCCGGGGCGGCGTTGCCGGCCGTCGCGTTCGGCACCGGGGTCCCGGACGCCTCTGCCCCGGCGCCCTCCGCCTCAGCGCCCTCCGACACGTCGTCGCCGACGGCCGCCGTGAGCCGGTCCTGCTCCGCCGCGCTCGGCGCTCCCGGGACAGCGTCGGCGTCCCCTGTCCCCTCCAGCAGTGCGTCCAGCGCCGCCGCGATGCCGGACATGCCGGGCGCGGTGAAGATGGCCTGCAGCGGGAGGTCGGCGCCCGTTTCCTTCTTGATGCGCAGGGAGAGACGGGTGGCGAGGAGGGAGTGGCCGCCGAGGTCGAAGAAGCTGTCGTGCAGGCCGACCCGGCTGACCCCGAGGACCTCACCGGCGATGCGGCACAGGGTCCGCTCGGTGGCGGTGCGGGGCGCCACGTACTCCTCGCGGGCCAGGTCGCGCTCGCTCGGGGCGGGCAGGGCGCCCCGGTCGACCTTGCCGTTCCGGTTGACCGGCAGCTCGTCCAGGACGACGAACGCGGTGGGCACCATGTAGTCGGGCAGCCGGGCGGCCAGGTACTCCTTCAGCTCCCGGGCGGGCGACGCCTCCTGGCCGGCCTCCTCGCGCCACTCCCGGGCCGGGCTGAGATAGGCGACCAGCACACGGGCGGCGCCCGAGCCGTGCGGCAGGACGACGGCGCGGTGCACCGAGGGGTGGGTGTGCAGGTGGTTCTCGATCTCGCCCGGCTCCACCCGGAAGCCGCGGATCTTGACCTGGTCGTCGACCCGGCCGAGGTGCTCGATCAGTCCGTCGGGCCGCCACTTGACCAGGTCGCCGGTGCGGTACATGCGGGTGCCCGGCGTGAAGGGGTTGGCGACGAACCGCTGGGCGGTCAGTCCCGGCCGGCCGAGGAAGCCGCGGGCAAGCTGGTCACCGGCGATGTACAGCTCGCCGGGCACGCCCTGCGGCAGCAGCCGCAGCGCCGAGTCGAGGACATAGGCCTGGGTGTTGCACACCGGCGCGCCGATCGGCACCCGAGCGGCGTCCGGCTCGACGGTGTACGGCGCCTCCAGGCCGAGAGCACCGCCGACCTCGGTGGGTCCGCACAGGTTGTACAGCTCGGTACCGGGCAAGGCGCGCGCCACGCGCTCGGCCAGCTCCACCGGCAGCGGTTCACCGGTGGCCTCCAGCCGGACCAGGCCGGTGCAGTCGGCGGCGGCCGGTTCGGAGAGGAACTCGGCGAGCATCGACGGCACGAAGTCGATGTCGGTGACACGCTGGTCACGGATGAGGCGGGCCAGGTACTCGGGGTCCTTCTGCCCGCCGGGCCGGGCGATGACGACGGTACCGCCGACCTGGAGCGGCCAGAACAGCTCCTTGATGGAGACGTCGAAACCGATCGAGGTCTTGAACACGATCCGGTCGCCTTCGCGCATGCGGTAGGCGCGCTGGTCCCAGTGCAGCCAGTTCATGCCGGCCCGGTGAGTGATCATCACGCCCTTGGGGCGGCCTGTGGTGCCGGAGGTGTAGAGCACGTACGCCGGGTTGTCGGCGTGTACGGGCACCTCGGGATCGGTCTCGGGCAGGCCCGCGGTGTCCGGCAGTTCCTCCAGCAGGAGCAGCGGGCGTCCGTCGGAGAGCATCTGCTCGCGGCGTTCGGGCGGCAGATCCGGGTCCAGGGGCATGTAGGCGGCGCCGGACTTGAGGATGCCGTAGATCGCGACGAGCAGGTCGAAGGAGCGCTGCATGCTCACCGCGACCAGCCGCTCGGGGCCGGCGCCCCGTCCGGCCAGCCAGTGCGCGAGACGGTTGGCGCGGGCGTTCAGCTCCGCGTACGACAGTTCGGCGTCCCCGAAGACCAGCGCGGTCAGGTCGGGGGTGCGGGCGACCTGGGCGGTGAAGGCGGCCGTGAGCGTCGGGGACGGCATCGGGGTGTCCGTGTCGTTCCACTCGGTCAGCAGGCGGCGGCGCTCGGCGGCGGGCAGGACGTCGATGGCGAGGGCCTGGGTGCCGGTGCCGTCGCCGTCGGCGAGGGCGGCGGCGATGCCCCGCAGGGCGGCTTCGACGTAGTCGGCGACGGCGTCCACCGAGACCGAGTCGTCGGTCTGGAGGTCGAGCGAGAACTCGCTGCCGAAGTCGTCGAGGGAGACGGACAGCGGGTAGTTGATGCCGTCGGCGGCGGCGAGGAAGCGCACGCCCTGGTCCTCGATGCGGATCGCGGCGGCCTCGCCGTGCCCGGGCTCGAAGTGCCGGAAGTTGCCGACCGCGCTGAACAGCGGAGCGTCGCCGTCGGTGTCGGCGCACCGCTGCGCCAGGCCGAGCGGGGTGTGCTCGCGGGCGACCAGTTGCCTGAGGCCGGTGTCGACCTCGTCGATCAGCTCCCGCACGGTGCGCCCGGTGAGCCGGACCCTGAGCGGCAGGGTGTTGATGAAGTTGCCGAGCATCCGCTCGACGCCTTCGACTCCCTGCAGACGCCCGGACATCACGGAGCCGAAGACGACGTCCTCGCGACCACTGCAGGCGGCCACCACGCGGGCCCAGGCGGCGTGGAAGAGGCAGGCCGGGCTCAGGCGCAGCCGCTTGGCGTGATCGCGCAGCTCGCGGGTCAGGTCCGCGGGCAGCGAGCGGCGCAGCCGCGTGACCCCGCTGGCGTCGCCGTGCGTGTCGGAGAGGCCGAACGGGAAGGTCGGCTCGGTGACGCCGTCCAGGGCCTGGCGGAAGTAGTCCTCCGCGTCACCGGCGGCCTGCTGGTGCAAGGTGTGGGCGACGAACTCGCGGTACGGCGCCGGGGCCGGCAGCAGGTCGGCGCGGTCGGCCATGTGCAGGGCCAGCTCCTGCAGGGTCAGCCGCAGCGAGGTGGCGTCCTCGATGAGGTGGTGGGCGGTCAGGACGAGGTAGCGGCGCTCGGAGTGCGGGTCCTCGGCGACGACCAGACGCAGCAGCGGCGCGCTGTCCAGACTCATCCGCTCGGGGCTCGCCAGCAGTTCCCTCGCCTGCTCCTCGGCGTCCCGGTCGGCGGCCAGCCGGATCCGCCGCACGGGCAGTGCCGCGGTGCGGTGCACGACCTGGACCGGTTCGGGCAGGCCGGCGGTGAGGACGGCGGTGCGCATCACGTCGTGGCGGTCGACGATGCGCTGCAGCGCGTCGGTGAACCGGGCGCACGCCCGCTCGTTCTCGGCCCGGTACAGGGTGGCGACGAGGTACGGATCGTGGTCCGGGTCCATCAGGTGGTGGAAGAGGATGCCCTCCTGCGTGGACAGCAGCGGGTACACGTCCTGGACGCCGGCCGCGCCGCCGGGCACGGCGGCCACGACGGTGTCGATCTGCTCCTGGGTGAGGTCGATCAGCGGGAGCAGGCCGGGCGTGAGCCGCTCGCAGCCCTCGGGGATCGGGTTGGCGGGGACGGCGTGCGCGGGCGCCGCGCCGGTCCGGTCGATGCGGGCGGCCAGCTCGGCCAGCGTGGGGGCGGTGAAGACGTCCTGGACGGTGACGTGCCGGCCGCTCTCCTTCAGCCGGGCCACGAGCACGGTGATCATCAGGGAGTGGCCGCCGAGGGCGAAGAAGTTGTCGTCCGCGCTGATCCGGCCGGCGTCGAAGCCGAGCAGTCCGGCACAGATCTCGGCCAGCTGCCGCTCGGTGACGGTCGCGGGGGCGACGTAGGCGCGCTGGGTGAACGCCTCGATCCCGGGGGCGGGCAGGGCGCGGCGGTCGAGCTTTCCGTGCGCGGTCACGGGCAGTGCGTCGAGTGCGACGAACGCGCTCGGGACCATGTACTCGGGCAGGGTGCCCTCGAGGTGCCGGATCAGGTCGGTGCGGTGGTCGTCGAGGGCCTGTCCGGGTGCGGGGACGAGGTAGGCGACCAGGAGAGGGCTGCCGGGCTGGTCCTCGCGGACCAGGACCGTGGCGGAGCGGACGGCGGGGTGCTCGGCGAGGCGGTGTTCGATCTCGCCCGGCTCGATGCGGAAGCCCCGCAGCTTGACCTGGTCGTCGGCGCGTCCGAGGAACTCCAGTGGCCCGTCGGGCAGTCGGCGCACCAGGTCGCCGGTGCGGTACATGCGGGCGTCCGGGTCGGCGGCGAACGGGTTCGGCACGAACCGCTCGCGGGTCAGCTCGGGCTGGTGCAGATAGCCGCGGGCCAGTCCGGCGCCGGCGATGTACAGCTCGCCGACGCAGCCGATGCCCTGCGGTGCGAGGGCCTCGTCGAGCACGTGCAGCTGGATGTTCTGGATGGGCCGGCCGATGGGCACGACGCGGGGCGCCGGTCCGGCGGGGACGGTCCAGTGACTGACGTCGACGGCGGCCTCGGTGGGGCCGTAGAGGTTGTGCAGCGGCGCCGGGTGGCGCTCGTAGTGGCGGGCGCACAGGTCCGGGGGCAGGGCCTCGCCGCTGCAGAAGACCTGCCTGACGGTTGTGCACCGGTTCCAGGCGGGCTCCTCGACGACGCTGCGCAGCATGGACGGCACGAAGTGGAGGGTGGTCACGCCGAAGTCCTGGACGGCGGAGACCAGGTAGGCCGGGTCGCGGTGGCCGCCGGGTGCCGCGACGGCGAGGCGGGCGCCGAAGAGCAGCGGCCAGAAGAACTCCCAGACGGACACGTCGAAGCTGTACGGGGTCTTCTGCAGGACGACGTCGTCGCCGGTGAGCCGGTACTCGTTCTGCATCCACTCGATGCGGTTGACGGCGGCCCGGTGCTCGATCATCACGCCCTTGGGCCGGCCGGTGGAGCCGGAGGTGTGGATGACGTAGGCCAAGTGGTGTGCGCCCAGGCCGAATGCGGCGGTGGGGAGGTTGTCGTCGCGGTCGCCGGAGACGTCCTTGCCGTCCGGGTCGCGCAGGGTGCCGTCGGGGTGCAGGGCGAGCAGGTGGGCGGCGCCGCGCAGCGGCTCGGCGTCGAGGTGCGGCTGGGTGAGGATCACGTCGGCACCGGAGCGCTCGACGAGGTCGGTGCGGCGGGCCGCGGGGTAGGACGGTTCGATCGGCATGTAGGCGCCGCCGGCCTTCAGGGCGCCCAGGATGCCGGCGACCATCTCGGCGGAGCGCTCGGCGTGCAGGCCGACCAGGGTGTCCGGTCCGACGCCGTGCCGGCGCAGGCCGTGGGCGATGCGGTTGGCCCAGGCGTTGAGTTCGGCGTAGGTCCAGGAGCGGTCGGCGGTGACCAGGGCGGTGTGCCCGGGGTGGCGGGCCACCCGGTCCTCGAACAGTTCGTGCAGACAGCGGTCGTCGGTGAAGGGCCGCCCGGTGTCATTGTACTCCTCGACCACCCGGCGGCGCTCCTCGGCACCGATCATGGCGAGCCGGGACACGGGCAGCGCCGGGTCGTCGGCGACGGAGGCGAGCAGCCGGGTGTAGTGGCCGATGAAGCGCCGGACGGTGTCGCGGTCGTACAGGTCGGTGTTGTACTCGACGGTGCCGACCAGCCCGTCGGGGGTCTCCCGCACGTCGACGGTCAGGTCGAACTTGGTGAAGCTGAGGTCGATGTCGACGGGGAAGACGGCCAGGTCTCCGAGGGCGGCGTCCCGGGTGGTCTGCGCCTCCTGCAGGACGAACAGCGTCTGGAAGACGGGCGAATGGGCCAGGCTGCGCTCGGTGCCGAGGGCGTCCACCACCGCCTCGAAGGGCACGTCCTGGTGGTCATAGGCCTCCAGTGCCGTCTTCTTCACCCGGGCCAGCAGGTCGCCGAAGCCCGGGTCGTCCCCGAGGTCGGCGCGCATCACCAGGGTGTTGGCGAAGAAGCCGACCAGGTCCTCGACCTCGCGTCGGCCCCGGTTGGCGACGACCGTGCCGACGGCGATGTCCGTCTGGCGGGTGTAGCGGTTGAGCACGGCCATGTAGGCCGCGAGCAGGGTCATGTAGAGCGTGGCGTCGTGGAACTTCGCCACCTCGCGCAGGGCACCCAGCAGGTCGGCCGGGCAGGTGAAGCTCTCGCGGGCACCCGCGTACGTCTTCGTGCGCGGGCGCTCCCGGTCGGCGGGCAGCGTCAGCCGCGGGTCGACTCCGGCCAGCTGCCGCTTCCAGTACTGCGTCTGACGGCCGTTCATGTCATCGGCGAGCCGCTCGCGCTGCCAGTGCGCGTAGTCGGCGTACTGCACGGGCAGCGGCTCCAGCGGATCGGGGCGGCCCGCGCGGAACGCCTCGTAGAGGGCGACCAGGTCACGGAAGAAGACGCCGACCGACCAGCCGTCGGACACGCTGTGGTGGGTGGTGACGAGCAGGTGGTGCTCCTGCTCCGACTGGCGCAGCAGCCGCACCCGGATCAGTGGCCCGCGTTCCAGGTCGAACGGGGTGGCGGCCTCGTCCCGGCAGATCGCGGCGAGTCGCGCCGGGTCGGCCAGTTCCTCCTCTGCGACCGTGAAGTCGCTGCCGTCACCGATGACCTGGCACGGTACGCCGCCGTGGTCGGCGAACCGGGTGCGCAGGACCTCGTGCCGCTGGACGACCGCCTCCACCGCGCGCAGCAGCGCGGGGCGCTCGAGGCGGCCGCAAAGACGCATCGCCATCGGGATGTTGTAGGCGGCGCTGGTGCCGTCCAGCTGGGCGAGGAACCACAGCCGCTGCTGGGCGAAGGACAGCGGCACGGGCGTGCCGTCGGTCCTGGGCAGGCGGGGGATGGTCTCGAGCGCGGAGAGGTCGACGCCCTGTTGGCGCAGCAGCGCGATCAGGGCGCGCTGCCGCTTCTCCGGCAGGGAGCGGATCCTGTGGATGAGGTCAAGACCGGTGTCCTGACTGGTGGTGCCCATCGTCGTCCCCTGTCCTCAGCTCTCGGTGTCCAGCGCGGCCAGTTCCTCGTCGCTCATGTGCTCGACGAGGGCGATGCTTTCGAGGATCAGATCCAGCTCGCGCGTGCTCGCCTCCCCGGTGATGGGGAGGCGCGCGCGCAGCTCCTGGGCCATGTCGGAAAGGCGCGGTGCGTTGAAGACCGCTTCGGCCGGCAGCTCGACGCCCGCCCGCTCCTTGAGCAGGTTGATCAGCCGGGTGGCCAGCAGCGAGTTGCCACCGAGCGAGAAGAAGTCGGTCCGCGCGGTCAGTGTCGCCGCGTCGATCTGGAGGACGTCGGCCCAGGCCTGCGCCATGAGCTGCTCCGCGTCGGTGTCGGCCCCGGCGGGCGCCGTGGTGGCGTCCCGTTCCGCCGCCGCCGGTTCGGTCTCCTGTGGGGCGCGTCCGACCCAGTAGCCGCCCGCCTCGAACACGGTGGCCGGCAGGGGCACCATCCGGCGCCGCCCGGTGTGCAGCGCGCTCCAGGGCACCCGGACCCCGTGCACCCACAGGGCGGCCAGCTCCTCCAGGGTCCGGTCCTCGGCCAGCCCGGTGAGGAAGGCCTCGGCGCGGGCGCCGGACAGGACGGAGGTCAGGGGCCCGGAGGAGTCGTCGGCGTTGCCGCGGTGGACGGCTGCGGTCGTGGCCGTGCCGGCCAGGTGATCGGCGAGCGCCCGGATCAGTTCGGCACGGTCGGCGGCGACCACGGCGAGCCGCTCGGGCAGCGGTTCGCGGCACAGCTGCGTGGTGTACGCGATGTCCGCCAGGCTCACGGTGGAGCCGGCGGCGTCCCCGTCGGGCAGGGACGCCAGATGGTCGTGCAGGCGCCGTACCGCCGTGGACAGGCGTTCCTCGGTCCGGGCGGACAGCACGACGATCTGCGGCGCGGTGTCCGGGGTGACGGCCCGGGCCTCCGCGGCAGCCGGCGGTGCCTCCACGACCATGCTGACGTGACTGCCGCCCGCCGCGACGCAGTTGATGAGGGCGCGGCGGGGCGGAGTCGGCCCGGCGGTGTCCGTGCCGCCGCGCGGCTCCCAGTCGGTCAGCCGGTCGCACAGTTCGAGGGGCGAACCGGTCAGATCCAGACGGGGGTTGGCGGTGCCGGTGGCGACGAGCGGGGCGATCTGGCCGTGCTGGAGCTGCAGGACGACCTTGGTGAGCTGGGCGATGCCGGAGGCTGCCTCGGGGTGGCCGAGGTTCGACTTCACGGAGCCGACCGGCACGGGGGTGGTGACATCGGCGAACACCTCGCGCAGAGCACGCACTTCGACCTCGTCGGAGAACGCTGTGCCGTTGGCGGCGGCTTCGACGTACCCGATGGAGCCGGGTTCGGCGCCGGCCCGCTCCAGCGACCGGCGCATGGCCGCGACCTGAGTGCGGTGGCTGGGCGTCATGAAACCGTTGGAGCGGCCCGCGTGCAGCGAGGACGTGCTCTTGAGGACCGCGAGGACGGTGTCACCGTCGCGCAGCGCCGCGTCCAGCGGCTTGAGCAGTACGGCGCCGACCGCCTCGGCGGGCAGGTAGCCGTCGCCGTCGCGGAAGCTGCGGCTGCCCGGGTGGGTGCCGAGCAGCTGCATCTCGGAGAGCGCGACGTACTTGTCCTCGTGGACGGTCAGGTTGACCCCGCCCGCGACGGCCAGCTCGCACTCGCCGCGCAGCAGGTCGGCGCAGGCGAGGTGGACGGCCATCGCCGAGGACGTGCACATGCTGTCCACGGCGAGACTCGGGCCTTCGAGGCCGAAGAAGTGCGAGACCCGGTTGGCGATGAGGTTGTACGAGGCGGACGAGGTGAGCGCCGCGAGCACCGGTTCGGAAGCGTCCGCCCGGTACATCTGGTAGGCGGCGCCGACGTACACGCCGACGCGCCGGCCGTAGCGGCGCTCGATCACCTCCTGGGTGACACCGCCCTGTTCCAGCAGGTGCCACACCGTCTCCAGGAACAGCCGCTGCTGTGGGTCCATGGCGGCGGCCTCGCGGGGCGAGATGCCGAAGTGCAGCGGGTCGAACCGGTCGATGCCTTCGAGGAAGGCGCCGTACCGGGTGCCCCGGTCGGTCTTCCAGCGGTCGGAGGGGACCGTGGTGACGCAGTCCCGGCCCTCGCGCAGCCCGGCCCAGAAGGCGTCCAGATCCTCGGCGTGCGGGTAGCGTCCGCCGATGCCGATGATGGCGATGTCCTGACCCGCCGGGGGCTGGACCGGGCCGCGGGCAGCGGCGTCCGGGCGGGCCGGCTCCGGCACGGCGGTCTGCCGCCGGGCGGGCTCGGGTGCCGCCTCGCCGACGAGGGCGCGCAGGGCCTGTGCGTGCTCGTCCGCGAGGTACCGCGCCAGCCCGCGCACGGTCCGCACCTCGAACAGCAGCGTGCGCGACAGCGGCCCGAAGGTGTCCTCCAGCGGCTGGACCATGGTCACGGCGAGCACGGAGTCCATGCCGTACCGCTCCAGCGGGGTGTCCGGGTCGAGCCGTTCGGGTCCGAGCTTGAGGGCGGAGGCCAGCACGCGCCTCAGGTGGGACACGGCCCGGTCCTCGACGGACCGGGTGGATCCGCCGCCGGCCGCGGGGGCGGGCGCGGAGGGCTGGGCTGCCGCGGCCGTCGTGGGTCGCGCCGTCGCGGCCTGCGGTGCCGCCTCCCCGGGACGCTCCGTCAGTCGGGTCAGCAGGGCCTCGCGGTTGCCCGCGACCACCAGCAGCCTGCCGTCCGTGACGCCTCCCCCGGCGCCGGCCAGAGCCTGGTGCAGGGCGGCGAGGCCGCGCCGGGTGTCGAGGGGGGCGAGGCCCAGGGCGCGCAACTGCTCGCGGACGGGGCCCTCGGCTCCCATGCCGCCCTCGTCCCACAACGGCCAGTTGACGGACACGGTGAGGCCGTTGCGCCGCCCGGCGCTCACGAGCCGGTCGCGGTGTCCGGCGTACGCGTCCATGAAGGCGTTCGCAGCGGCGTAGTCGCACTGGCCGGGGTTACCGAAGGCGCCGGCGAGGGACGAGAAGCAGACGAAGAGTTCCAGCGGCTGTTCCCGGGTCAGCTCGTCCAGGTGGACGAGTCCGGCGACCTTGGGGGCGAGCACCCGGTCGAGTTCCCCGGGGCTCTTGCGGACGACGAAGTTGTCCTCGATGACCCCGGCCGCGTGCAGCACGCCGGTCAGCGGCCCGTGGTCGGCGGTCACCCGGGCCAGCAGGGCGCCGAGCGCGTCCCGGTCGGCGACGTCCACGCTCTCGTACCGGACGGTCAGGCCGGTGGTGCGCAGGTCCCTCAGCACCGCTCGCCGCTCGTCGGTCAGCGGCGAGCGCCCGGTGAGGACCACCGTGGCGTGCGCGACCGAGGCGGCGATGTCCCGCGCGACGTGCAGGCCGAGCCCGCCCATGCCGCCCGTGACGAGGTAGACGCCGTCCTCCCGCCAGGGCGCGGCGGCGGGCCGGGCGCCGGTGACCTCGGTGAGGCGGCGGACCCGGCGGCGGCCGTCGTGGTGGCGTACCTCCGGCTCCGGGTCGGCGGTGGCCTCTGCCCCGAGGCGGCCCGCCACGGTGACGGGCGATGCCCCGTCCAGGCATTCCAGGTACTGGGTACGCAGGTTCGGGTTCTCCAGGTGGGCCGTGCGCAGCAGCGCGCCCAGGCCGCTGAAACAGGCCAGTCGGTCGCTGTCGCCGACGGCCGCCACCTGCAGCAGCGCAGGCCGGCGCACCCCCTGCTCCAGCAGCCGGCGGGTCAGTGTGAACACCTGCCGCACGGCATCGGCGTACTGCCGGTCCAGCGGTGCGTCCGCCGGTTCGAGGAAGGTGCACTCGGTCCCTGCGGGCAGCGCTGCCCGCAGGGTGTCGCGTGCGTCGGCGGGGAGGCCGAGCACCACGACGTGCCGTGCCGAGAAGGTGCCCGCCGCCCCGCTCGTGAGCTGCCGCTCGGCCCACTCCGGCCGCAGCAGCACCACATCGGCGGCCGGGGGGCCGGCGGCCGGCGCGGGCCGGTGCGGCGCACCCTCGGTGCCTAGGTCGAACCAGCAGCGTTCGCGGGCGAAGGGGTAGCCGGGAAGGCCGATGCGCCGCACGGCGCCACCGGCCGGCCAGGCGTCCTCCCAGCGCACCTCGGCGCCGTCGGCCCACCGCGCGAGCAGGTCCTCGTACGCCCCCTGCCGCGTCCAGGCGTCCAGGGCGGCACGCACCGCCGGGGCGTCGGCGGGCCGGTCCGGGCGGACGGTCCCCCGGTGCCAGGTGCCCCTCGCGCCCGGGTCGGCGGCGAAGGCCGCGAGCCGGGACCGGGCGTCGGCCAGGCTGCTCGCGGCGAAGGCGAGGCGCTCCTCCAGTGCCATGCGTCCGGTCTGCAGGGTCCAGGCGACGGCGGGCAGGTCCGCGTCGGTCACCTCGCCGAGCCGGGCGTGCAGACGCCGGGCCTGTTCGGCGAGCTGCCCCTCACTCCTGGCGGAGAGCACCAGCAGCGCGGGGCGGCCGTCGGCCGGGGCCTGGGACGGGCGGGCCGGCGGCTGGTACTCGGCGATGACGACATGCGCGTTGGAACCACCACCGCCGAAGCTGGACACACCGGCGACCCGCGGCAGCGTACGGCCCTCCAGCACGGGGCGTCGCCACGGCTCCAGGGTCTGCTGGACGCGCAGCGGGGTGCGCTCGAAGTCGATGTGCGGGTTGAGCGTCGCGGAGTGCAGGCTCGGCACCAGTTCGCCGTGGCGCAGCTGGAGCAGCACCTTGGTGAGGGCAGCGATGCCGGCGGCGGACTCCAGGTGTCCGATGTTGGACTTCACGGAGCCGATGGCGAGCCGCTCGGGTGCGCCGCCCGCACGGCTGAACGCCTGCTCCAGACCGCTGACTTCGATGGGATCGCCCAGGGAGGTACCCGTGCCGTGGGCCTCCAGGTAGCTCAGGGTGCGCGGGTCGACCCCGGCGGAGGCGAGGGCGTCGGCGATGACCTCGCCCTGGGCGACCGGGGTCGGCACCGAGTAGCCGGAGGTGCGTCCCCCGTGGTTCACCGCCGTGCCCTTGATCACCCCGAGGATCCGGTCTCCGTCGGCGACGGCCCGCTCCAGCGGCTTGAGGAGGACGGCACCGACACCCTCGCCGGGCACGTAGCCGTCGCCGCCCTCACCGAAGCTGCGGCACCGGCCGTCGCTGGAGAGGAACTTGCGCTGCCCCAGCACCAGGTGCTTGTTGGGATGCGGGGTGAGGTTGACACCGCCGGCGAGCGCGGTGTCGCACTGACCGCTGCGGATGGCCTCGCAGGCCAGGTGGACGGCGGTCAGGGAGGAGGAGCACATGGTGTCCACGGCCATGCTCGGCCCGTGGAAGTCGTAGAAGTACGACACCCGGTTGGCGACCGTGGAGGCACTGCCCCACAGGGCCGCGGGCTCACCGCGCTCCTGTGCCTGGGCGCCGAGGAGCTGGTACTCCTGGTACATCACGCCGACGAAGACCCCGACCTTCGCACCGCGCGAGAGCCGGTCGGCGGTGTACCCGGCGTCCTCCAGGGTGTGGTGGGCGCACTGCAGGAACAGCCGCTCCTGCGGGTCGAGGTGGTCGGCCTCCAGCAGCGAGATCTGGAAGAACAACGGGTCGAACCGGTCGATGTCGTCCAGGAAACCGCCCCGGCCGCCGGCCCCGGCCGCGGCGTACCGGTCGTGGTTCCAGCGGTCGGCGGGGACCTCGCGGACGCAGTCGCGGCCCGCGCGCAGGTTCTGCCAGAACTCCTCCAGGTCGGTGGCCTCGGGGTAGCGGCCGCTCACGCCGATGATCGCGATGTCACCGGGGCGTGCGGCCTCGGGCTCGGCCGGCGTCTCGACGGCGGGCAGCGGACGGCTGGAGAGCCCGGCCAGCTCCGCGCACACGCGGCCCTGCTCGTCGGTCACGGTGACGTCCAGCCGGGCGGCGGCCCGGTCGGTGCCGCTGCCGGGCTGGTGGCGGATCCAGGCGTACGCCCGGGCGGGCGAGGCGTCGAGAGCTTCGGCGCGGGTGAGTGCGAACGGCAGGGCGAGCGCCTCCGAGCCGCCGTCGCCCAGCCACAGGCCGATGGTGGCTTGGAGGGCGCCGTCGAGGATGCTCGGGTGCAGCAGGCCGCCGTGCAGCGGTTCGGCCGCCTGCGGCATGCGCAGCTCGGCGAGGACCTGGTGGCGGCCTTCCGCGTCCCTGCCGGTGCGCAGCTCGGTCAGGGACCGCTGCGAGGGGCCGTACTCCAGGCCGAGGCCGTCGTAGAGGCCGTAGACATGTTCGCCTGAGTACGTCCCCTCCGTGCATGCGGCTCGCAGCTCGGCGAGGGGAAGGGTGCGCGGGGCGGCGTCCTCGGCGAGGCCCGCCCGGCCCTGGCCGCACAGGGTGGTGACGCCGTCCGGACCGACGGCGAGGATCTCGTACGTGCAGCCCGGCCCGCCGGTACGCACGCGCACGCGCAGCGTCAGCCCGTCGGGGCCGTACACGGCCGCCCGGAGCCACACCACGTCGGTCAGCCGGACGGCGGCGGTGTCCTCCCGGCCCAGCGCCCGGGCGACCGCCGCGCGCGCCATCTCCAGGTGCGCGACCCCCGGCAGCATCCGGCCGCCGCGGACCTGGTGGTCCCGCAGGTACGGTTCCGAGCCGTCGAAGCGGGTTTCGTACGTCGTCTCGTCCGCCGGGCCGCCGGGCACGGTCCGGTGGAGCAGGGGGTGGGTCCGCGGGTCGGTGGTGTTTCCCGGAGGTCCGTACGGAGCGGAGCCGATCGGCGAGGTGCCGTGGGCAGCGGGCGTGTTGCGGGCACCGTGGGCACCGACGAGGTGGGACGCCACGGCCTGCGGCGTGCGGTGCTCGTCGAAGACACCCGGAGTCAGCGCCAGCCCGTACCGCTCGTTGACCCGCTCGACGAGCCTCGCGCGTCCGCCGAGGTCCAGCCCGAACTCACCGAATTCCGCGTCGGGGTGCACATCGTCCGGGTGCACGCCGAGCAGGGCCGCCACGTCCTGAACGAGGGCGGTGCGTACGACGGAGACGGTGTCGGGGGTGTCCTGGGCGGGCGTGGACGGGCTCCTCTCGTCCCTTGCGGCGGGAGCCGGTGCGGGGACGGCCGGCGCCGTCGCGTCGGCGCTCGCGGGCAACCGGGGCGCCAGCCATGCCGCGAGCTCAGCGATCGACCGATGCTCGAACATCACCGTCGGCGACAGTTCCACCGACAGCCGCTCCTCCAACTCCCGCACCAACGCGAGCAGATCAGCAGATCCCAACCCCAGCTCGTAATAACCCGAGCCCACATCCACCGCATCCGCCGCCACACCCAGCCGAGCCCCCACCAACTCCCGCAACACCGCCGCAGCGGACGGAGAATCCGCCACCGGCACGACAGCGGCGGCGGCCGGCGCCGTCGCGTCGGCGCTCGCGGGCAACCGGG
>NZ_JFCB01000020.1 GCF_000725125.1 Streptomyces toyocaensis | reverse complement strand
GCCGGAGGCCGCGGGCAGCGGTGGCTTCGGCTGGCTGATGTCGATGCTCGGACAAACATACGGCTTCCCCGTGCCGGCCGGCGGCTCCGGCGCCCTCACCGAGGCCCTGGCGCGCCGTCTGGAGTCGCTCGGCGGGGTGCTGCGCTGCGGGCAGCGCGTGGACCGCGTCGTCGTGCGCGGCGGAAGGGCGGTCGGGGTGCGCACGGCCGGCGGTGAGACGGTCGCCGCCGGCCGTGCCGTCCTCGCCGACGTGGCCGTGCCCGCGCTGTACGGCGAACTCGTCGCCCCCGAGCACCTGCCCGCCCAGGTGCTGTCCGACCTGCGGCGCTTCCAGTGGGACTTCGCCACCTTCAAGGTCGACTGGGCGCTCGACGGCCCGGTGCCCTGGAGCTGCGAGCAGGCCGCGGGCGCCGGCACCGTCCACCTCGCGGACGGCCTCGACGAGCTCACCCGGTTCGCCGCCCAGCTCGCCACCGGCAGCGTCCCGGACCGGCCCTTCTGCCTGTTCGGCCAGATGACGACCTCCGACCCCTCCCGCTCCCCCCGGGGCACCGAGTCCGCGTGGGCGTACACGCACGTGCCCCACGACGTCAAAGGCGACGCGGGCGGGGAATCGCTGACCGGCGCCTGGACCGCCGCCGAGCAGGAGATCATGGCCGACCGCGTCGAGCGCCAGGTGGAACGCTTCGCGCCCGGCTTCCGGAGCAGGATCCGGGCCCGGCGCGTCCTGGCCCCGCCCACGCTGCAGTCGCTCGACCGGAACCTGCACGGCGGTGCCATCAACGGCGGCACCACGGCCATGCACCAGCAGCTGTTCTTCCGGCCGGTCCCGGGCACCGGACGCCCCGAGACCCCCGTCAAGGGCCTGTACCTGGCGTCCGCCGGTGCCCATCCGGGCGGTGGCGTGCACGGCGCGCCGGGCGCCAACGCCGCTCGCGCCGCCCTGCGCCGCCACCTTGCCCCCTCACTGGCCGGGGCCCAGCGCCTGCTGACCCGGCGCGACCGCACCGGACGCAGACAACCGGACGCCGGACGAAGGGCCGGGGACGGATGACCGGCACACCGGAGCGGCCCCGCGGACACCACCCCGGCGGGCCACGACACCCACGACCACAGGCGGAGACGAGACGATGACCGGACACGACGACCGCCCCGACCACGCCCATCGGCGCCCCGAGGGCGTCAGCGACGAGACGGTGGAGGCGCTGGGGTCGCTGTCGAAGGCACTGGAGACGATCGAGCGGGCCCGGGGCCACCTCTACAGCTTCCACCAGCTCACCGGCACCGCCGACCTCGAACTGGACCGGGCGGTGGAACTGCTGCACAAGGCCGGGCACGCCGACTGGGCCGAGACGGTGCGGACCCAGGTGCTGGGCCGCAACGTGATCCCGGGCCACTGGACGTTCCAGATCGTCGAGGCGTACGACTCCACGTACTACCAGCCCTTCAAAGAACTCGAGCAGGCCGCCGTCGAGGAGCTGGCCGAGGGCCGGGACCATCTGTACGAGGCCGAGATGAAGGAGGCGCGGCGCACGGCCGGCCATCCCGACCACACGGCCCGCCCCGACACGCCCCGCGACAAGGAGGGGGACGGACGATGAGCGACTCCCCGCTCCGTGACCGCACCGTCGTGGTGACGGGTGCCGCGCGGGGCATCGGCGCGGCCCTGTCCCGCGACCTCGCCCGGCGCGGCGCCCGCATCGCCCTGCTCGGCCACGAGGGGGCGGGGCTGGCGGCGGTCGCGGACAGCCTGCCGACGGACGCGCTGGTGTGCGAGGCCGACATCACCGACGCGGCCGCCCTGGACGAGGCCGCCGACCGGGTCAGGGCGCGACTCGGCGCTCCCTCCGCCGTGGTGGCGAACGCGGGGGTGGCCGAGGGCGGCCCGTTCGTCACCTCCGATCCGGCCCAGTGGCGGCGGGTGATCGACGTCAACCTGACGGGCAGTGCGGCCACGGCCCGTGCCTTCCTGCCGGATCTGCTGGCGACCAAGGGCTACTACCTCCAGGTCGCCTCGCTGGCCTCGATCGGCGCCGCCCCGATGATGAGCGCCTACTGCGCCTCCAAGGCCGGTGTGGAGGCCTTCGCCCACTCCCTGCGCGCCGAGGTGGCGCACCACGGGGTCGCCGTCGGCATCGGGTACCTGAACTGGACCGACACCGACATGATCCGCGACGCCGACCGTCATCCCGTCCTGCGGGAGCTGCGCGGTCACATGCCGCCGCCCGCCCGGCGCCTGTACGCGGTGGAGCAGGTCGCCGCCCGGCTCGCGGTGGCGGTGGAACACCGCAGCACGGCCGTCTACGTGCCCCGGTGGCTGCGCCTCGCGCAGGCGGCGCGGGCCGCGCTGCCCCCGGTCGTGCTCCGGGTGGCCCGCCGGGAGCTGGCCCGGCTGGAGGCCGAGGCGCCCATGCGGCCCACCGGGTTCCTCGGCGCGGGCGGCGAGGCCGACCGGGCCGCGACCCGCCCCCACCCGTAACACCCGCCCACGGTCACCCCGTCCACCCCCCCCCGTCCCGGGCCCACCGTCACCAGCCCGCGACCCGCACCGTCCCGCCGGCCGGTACCCGGCGTCGGTTCGAGCCCGGGACGACCGGTGACGCCGGGCCCGTGCCGGGGCCGGCTCGGAGTCCGGCCGGGGTCGGCCCGCCGGCGGCCGGCCAGGGCCGAGTCGCGCTCCGGCCAGGGCCGCGTCGTGGGCCGGCCCGGGCCGGATGGGGACCGTCGGGCCCGGCCCGGCCGTGTCCCCGGTCGCGCACGGGCTCCGGGGCGGGCCAGGCCGGGGGTCAGCCCGGGAAGCGGCCCGTGGAGCGCAGTGACCAGCGGCGTTCCGCATAGGCCAGGTCGTCGCGCCACAGGCGGCCGGCGGCGGCCCGTACCAGCGGGCGCAGCAGGGGCGCCGCGCCGCGCGCCAGCGCGAAACCGGGACGGTCGGACCCGGCCACCACCGCCTCGACTACCGCCGTACGGGGCCGTCCCCGGTCGTCCGTGCCCAGCGGAGTGGCGTGGGACTCGACCACGGAGCCCGCCCCCTCGCCCTCCGTGATGCGCATGACGACCGTGCGCGGCTCGGGCGCGGTGAACTCGGCCCGCACCGGCACCACCAGGCGCCCCGCCACCTTGAAGGACACGTCCACGGTGAAGGTGTCCGCGCTCCCCTCCGAGCCGTCCGGCGCGCCGGCCACGGTGAGGTCGACGAACGAGTAGGGGTGGAACCAGGCCCCGTGCCAGGGATCGAGACGGTTGGCCACGACGTCCTCGGGTTCACAGGTGCCCACCCCGGTGTACACGGCCGCCAGGGCACGGTCCGGCCGTACCGGCACCACCGGCGCGTCCAGCGGCGGTTCGCCGCCCACCGCGTCCAGGCGGATCCACAGCAGTACGCCGTCGTCGTGCACCGGGAACGGTTCCCACCCCGCGAAGGGACCGCCGTCCAGGGCCAGTCCGTGCCAGTGGCACACCAGCGTCCCGCAGCGGACGGGACTGTCCCGCAGCGGCGCGCCCAGGTGCGGGCAGATCCCGGGCCCGGCCACCGGCCGGCCGCCGGCGGCCCGCCAGAGCACCACCTCCTGCCCCGCCACGGTCCGCGCCAGCGGACGCTCGGCGCGCAGGTCGCGGGAGGCGCCCACCACGTACCAGTTGCCGGACGGACGTGCCTGGGCCCGCTTCAGCGCCTCGGCGATGACCGCCGGCCGCGCCTCGCGCCAGGTGGGACGCTGCCGGTCCCACGGCACCGCACGCCTGCGCAGGGACAGCGGCAGACGCCGGCGCCCGCCCGCGGACCGGGTGTTCATGCGACCCCCTCGGAAACGGCCGGGTACGGATCGAGCGGACGGACGTCAGGGGGCCCGTCGCCGCCACGGGCGCTCAGCCGGGCCGCGACCACCCGGGCGAGCCCGTCGGCGGCGACCACCGCGCGCCGCCGGCGGGGGACCACCGCCCGGCGGTGCAGCACCGCGTAGCCGTCCCGGGCCACGGCGTCCAGGATGCCGCCGTACAGCACGAACGCCGTACGGATGCAGGGCCGTGACACCGGTTCCAGCATCGCGAGCCCCGGTGCGGCCTCCCGGTACACGCCCCGGGTCAGCGTCTCGAACTCCCTCAGCGCCGAGGTGACCCGCCGGTCGCGGCGGCCGGTGTCCCGGCTCCAGCGCAGCATCGCCCGGTCGACGCCGTGCGCGGCGAGCAGGTCCGCGGGCAGGTAGACGCGTCCCCGGTCCAGGTCCTCGCCCACGTCGCGCAGGAAGTTGGTCAGCTGGAAGGCCACCCCGAGCGCGGCCGCGTGCGGCTCGGCCGCCGGGCGCGGGACGACCGTGCCGAGGACCGGCAGCATCTGCAGCCCGATGACCGCGGCGGAGCCGTGCATGTACCGGCGCAGCTCCGCGTAGTCGGCGTAGTCGGTCACCACCAGGTCGTCACGCATGGCGGCCATGAAGTCGGTGAAGTGGGCGTGGTCGATGCCGTAGCGGCGTGCCGTGTCGGCGAGGGCCCGGACCACCGGTTCGCCGCTGTCGCCGTCCCGCAGTCCCTTGTCCAGTTCGCTTTCGAGCGCGGACAGTTCGGCGTCACGGCGCGCGGTGTCCGCGCCGGTACCCAGCGCGTCGACGATGTCGTCGGCCCAGCGGGCGAAGCCGTACAGCGCGTGCACCGCCGGGCGCCGCTCGACGGGCAGGAGCCGGGTGGCGAGGAAGTACGTCCTGCCGTGCCGGGCGTTGAGCACCCGGCAGCGGCGGTACGCCTCGCGCAGCGCCGGATCGCCGACGCCCGCCGCGTCCAGTTCACGGTCGGTCATGCGGAAGCCTCCTGCGTCGCGGTGAGGGGGACACGCGGTCGCCTGGGACCGCCGGTGATCCGTGCCGCGGCCAGCTTCCCGGACAGCAGCACGGTCGGCACGCCGACGCCGGGGGTGGTGCCGCAGCCGGCCAGCACGGCGTTCTCGGTGCCGCGGACCAGGTTGCGGGGCCGGAACGGCCCCGTCTGGGCGAAGGTGTGGGCCGCGGAGAACGGAGTACCGGCCGCGTGGCCCTGCTCGTGCCAGCTCGCGGGCGTCACCACGCACTCCGTCTCGACGGCGGCAGCCAGGCCGGCCAGGCCGCGCCGCTCGAGTTCCCGCAGCAGGTCGTCCCGGTAGCGGGGGGCCAGGTCCGTCCACGCGGCGGCGTCCGGGCCGATGTCGGTGTTGGGGCAGGGAGCGAGGACGTAGTGCAGGTGGCGTCCCGGCGGGGCGAGGTCCGGGTCGGTGGCGGTGGGCCGCGTGATGAGCAGCGAGGGGTCGCTCATCAGCCTCCCCTCGCGGGTGAGTTCGCCGAACGTGCCGCGCCAGGCGGCACCGAAGGAGATGGTGTGGTGGGCGAGTTGCGGCCACGTCCGGTCGGTGCCGAGGTGCAGCACGACCGCGGAGGGGGAGTGCCGCAGCCGCGCGGGGCGCCGTGGCGAACGGCCCAGGAGCCGGTAGGCGACGGGCAGGTCAGGGGTCAGGACGACCGCGTCGCAGGGGATCCGGCCCTGGTCGGTGACGACGGCGGTGATCCGGTCGCCGGAGCGCTCAAGGCGGCTCACCTCGTGGCCGAACCGCAGGTCGGCGCCCGCGTCGGCGGCGGCGTCCGCCATGGCACGCGGCAGGGCGTGCATCCCCCCGCGCGGGAAGTACACCCCGGCGACGGTGTCCATGTAGGCGATGACGGCGTAGGCGGCCAGGGCCCTGGCCGGCGGCACGCCCGCGTACAGGGCCTGGAAGGAGAACACACGGCGCAGCCGCTCGTCCCCCAGGAACCGCCCGATGCGCGCGTCCAGCCGCCCGAAACCGCCCAGTGCCGCCAGCCGGGCCAGGTCTGCGTTCAGCAGGCCCAGCGGGGAGTCGAAGTTGGCGTCGATGAAACGGCGCATCTGCGCCCGGTACAGCCGTTCCAGCCAGTCGCGCAGCCGCAGGTATCCCGCGGCCTCCCGGGAACCGGCGAACCGCTCGACCTCCGCGGCCATCGCGTCGGCCTCCGTGTGCACGTCGATGCTGCTGCCGTCGGCGAAGCCCGCCCGGTACGCGGGGTGCAGCGGCACGAGTTCCACACGTCCCCGCAGACTGTCCCCGACGGCGGCGAACGGCTCGTCGGCCAGGTCCGGCATGGTCAGCACCGTGGGGCCGGTGTCGATCCGGTAGCCGTCGAGATCCAGGCGCCCGGCGCGTCCGCCGGGCAGCGCGTCCCGCTCGACGACGGTGACGCGCCGGCCGGCGCCCAGCAGGTGCAGGGCCGCGGACAGCCCGGCCAGCCCGGCGCCCACGACCACGACGTGATCCGTACGTCCCGTAACCGTGCGGTTCACCGGCCGGCCCCCTCGCCGGCGGCGCGCACCGGCCGCGGCCGGCCGCCGCAGGGTGGTGCCTCCCGCGGGGGTCCCTCACCCGCCGCGGAGGCCAGCAGCAGCCGCAGCCGCTCCCCGCCGTGCGGATCGAGGAGGGCACCGTCGACGTGGCGCAGCCCCTGGGCGACCAGCCGGTCGATCATCGCCTCCACCGTGCGCCGCGCCCCGGTGTCCGTCAGAACCTCCCGCACCTCCTCCAGTTGCTCCTCGGTGAGCGGGCCGTGGCCGAGGAGACGGTCCAGCACCCGCAGGGACCGGCGGTCGCCGGCTGCCTCGGCCCGGGCGTGGGCGAGGGTGACCAGACACGTCGGCTTGCCCTCGCTGATGTCCCCGCCCGCCGGCTTGCCGGTGGTCCGGGGATCACCGAACACGTCGCTGAGGTCGTCACGGAGCTGGAACGCCGTTCCCACACAGCGCCCGGCCGCGCACAGGGCCGCCGTGGTGCCGTCGTCCGCACCCGCCAGCGCGGCACCGAGGGCGAGCGGCCGCTCGACCGAGTACAGGGCGCTCTTGAGGCGGGCGGCGCGCAGCGCGCGCGGCAGCGACCGCGAACCGGTCGCCTGACCGTGCAGGTCCAGGTACTGGCCCGCGACCATTTCCGTGCGCATGTCGCTCCACAGCCGGCGCACCGTCCGTTCGCTGCGCCGTTCGAGCGGCGTCTCGGCCAGCAGGTCGTCCGCCCAGGCGAGCGCCAGGTCGCCCGCGAGGATCGCGGTCCCGTCGCCGAGCTGCTCGGCCCGCCCGCCCGGCGCGGCGTCCGCGTACTGGCCGGCGACGTCGACGTGGAGCGCGGGCCGCCCGCGGCGCAGCGCGGAGCCGTCCATCACGTCGTCGTGGACGAGCGCGCAGGTCTGCACGAGCTCGAGTGCCGCACCGATCCGCAGGGCCGCGGCCACCGGGACGGCGCCCCCGCCGCCGCAGGCGCGCAGCGCCCACCACACGAAACGCGAACGGGTGCGCTTGCCGCCCGCGCGGGTGAAGTGCGCGACGCGTCCGGCCACGTCGTCGCCGAACAGCGGGTGCACGTCCCGTGCCCGGGCCATCCGGTCGGCCAGCACCTGCTCGAGCACGCGGCCGACCGCTCCGGACACGTCCCGGTCCACGACCGACGCGTCCTCGGTCCCCGATGCGAGGGCGAAGTGCTGGGTGTCGTACGGAACGCCGGGCAGGGCGCCGTCGGGCGGGCCCGGTGCCGACAGCACCGGGCCTCCGACGAGCCGTGGCCCCGCCGTGCCGTGATCCTCCGTCTGTGAGCGCCCCATCCCGGTTCCTCTCGTCCTGACGCCGATCGTTCCGTGCCCGACCTCTTTCCGCTCGCGCACGTCACGCGGATGCAGTACGAGGGCGAACGGTCCGACGAACTGCCGCCGCATGCCTTCCCCCTGAGCGCCGTGTCTCATCGGTGGCGGTCCGTCACACCTTCGAGTGGCCTGCATCCGATCGGGCACACAGACAGGAATGCTGGCCACGTGTGGATCGTCAGGATCGGGAGGAGTGTGCCGTCGTGCTGGACGCCGAGGTGGCGATCGTCGGGGCGGGTGCCGCCGGGCTGTCCCTGGCCCACCGCCTGGCGCGGACCGCGCCGGGCACCCGGACGCCGTCGGTCGTCCTGGTGGACGCCCCGCCGGGACCGCTGCGCCCCCCGCGCCGCACGTGGTGCTTCTGGGAGGCGGGCGCGGGCCGCTTCGACGCCGCCGTCACGGCGACCTGGCGGCAGCTGCGGGTGCGTGCCCCCTCGGGCCGGGAGATCGACGGGGACATCGAGCCCCTGCGCTACAAGATGATCCGGTCCGACGACTTCGAGCACCTGGTCGCCCGCGACCTGGCCGGCAGCACGGCCGTACGCCGGCTCGAGGCGGCCGTCGAGACCGTGGAGGACGTGCCCGGCGGGGCCCTGGTCCATCTGCGGGACACCACCGGCGGGGCGCGCTTCCTGCGGGCCCGCTGGGTGTTCGACTCACGCCCGCCGGGCAGCCTGCCGGCCGCCCGCACCACGCTCCTGCAGCACTTCCACGGCTGGTTCGTGCGCACCGCCCGCCCGGTCTTCGACCCCTGGACCGCCGATCTGATGGACTTCCGCACCCCCCAGCCCGCCGACGGTCTGTCCTTCGGCTACGTCCTGCCCGTCGGCCGCCGTGAAGCGCTGGTGGAGTACACCGAGTTCTCCCCGTGCCCGCTCACCGCCGACGGCTACGAGGCTGCGGTACGGCACTACGCCGAGGACGTACTCCGACTGGGCGCACTGCGCGTCCTCTCCACCGAGACGGGCGTCATCCCGATGACCGACGCCCCGATGCCCCGGCGGGTCGGTGCGTCCGTCTTCCGCATCGGCGCCGCGGGCGGCGCCACCCGCCCCTCGACCGGCTACACCTTCGCCGGTATCCAGCGGCAGACGAGTGCCGTCGCCGCGGCCCTGCACCGCGGCCGTGTCCCGGTGCCGCCCCCCGCCCATTCGGCCCGGGCCCGGGCCATGGACGCCGTGCTGCTGCGCGCCCTGGCCGGCGGCCGGGCCGACGGCCCCGCGCTGTTCGCCCGTCTCTTCGCCCGGGTGCCGATGCGGCGCCTGCTGCGCTTCCTCGACGGCCGTACCCGGCTTTACGAGGACCTCGCCGTCGGCCTGCACGCCCCGGTCGGCCCGATGCTCCGCTCGGCGCTGGAACTGCCCACCCTGCCCCGCCGCCCGTTCGACGGCCCCTGACCCCGCCCGTCCCCGTCCGGACCCTTTGCCCCAGGAGACCGCATGACCCTGCTGCTGCGCGACCAGGACCTCGCCACCGCGTTCGACCACGCGGCCCGTGGCTACGACGCCCTCGTGGCCGCCAACCCCGGCTACCACGCCCATCTGCGCCGCTCGGCCCGCCGCCTGGGGCTGCCGCGGCGGGGCGAGGGCCTGCGGGTCCTGGACCTCGGCTGCGGCACCGGCGCGTCGACCGCCGCGCTCGCCGCGGTGCTGCCCGGCGCACGGATCGTCGCCGTGGACGCCTCCGAGGGCATGCTCGAACGGGCCGCCGCCAAACCCTGGCCGGACGGTGTGACCTTCGTGCGGGCGGCGGCGGAGGGGCTGGCCGGGGCCGGGGTGGAGGGGCCGTTCGACGCGGTCTTCGCGGCCTACCTCTTCCGTAACGTGTCCGATCCCGACGCCGTGCTCACCAGCGTGCGCGACCTGCTCGCCCCCGGCGGGAGACTCGGCGTGCACGAATACAGCCTCGGCGGGCGGCGCGCGGACCGTGCGGTCTGGAGCGCGGTGTGCCGCGGCATCGTCCAGCCGGTGGCCACCGTGTTCGGCGACAGTGAGCTGTACCGCCATCTGCACCGCAGCGTCGTGGAGTTCGACACCGCGGACCGGTTCGCCGGACGGCTGCGCGCCACCGGCTTCGACGCGGTGCGGGTCCTGCCGCTGCCGGGATGGCAGACGGGCATCACTCACACCTTCGTGGCCCGCCGCCCCCGCACGGTGAACGGGGCCGGGGCATGACGCCCCTCGGCCGCCCCGGCGCCACCCGGCACGGCCGGGACCGCCGGGCCCGCGTGCTCGCGCCCCCGCCGGGCGCACCCCGGATCGAGGGCGCCCGCCCGACGGCCGCCGTCGTCGGCGGAGGGATCGCCGGACTGGCGGCGGCGACCGCGCTCGCCGAGCGCGGCGTGTCCGTGACGCTCTACGAGCGGGAACCCTTCCTGGGCGGGCGGGTCGGCGGCTGGCCGGTCGCCCTGGCCGACGGCACCCCGGCGACCATGAGCCGCGGCTTCCACGCCTTCTTCCGCCAGTACTACAACCTGCGCGGTCTGTTGCGCCGTACGGATCCGGGACTGGAGCGGCTCACCGGCCTGGCGGACTACCCGCTGCACCACGCGGACGGACCGCGCGACAGTTTCCGCCACGTGCCGCGCACCCCGCCGTGGAGCGCGCTCGGCTTCGTCGCCCTCAGCCCGTCCTTCCGCCCGGCCGACCTGCGCCGCATGAACCCGGTCGCGGCCCTCCCGCTGCTCGACGTGCGCGTGCCCGAGGTGTACGAACACTTCGACGGCGTGAGTGCCCACGACTTCCTCGACGCCGTCCGCTTCCCGCCGAGCGCCCGCCACCTGGCGTTCGAGGTGTTCTCCCGCAGCTTCTTCGCCGACCCCCGGCAGTTGTCGGCGGCCGAGATGATCCTGATGTTCCACATCTACTTCCTCGGTTCCGCCGAGGGCCTGCTGTTCGACGTGCCCGACGCGCCCTTCCCCGCCGCCCTGTGGGAACCCCTGGCCGACTACCTGCGCGGGCACGGCGCGGGAATCCGCACCGGCACGGCGGTGGAGCACGTCGCCCCCACCGCGGACGGCGGCTTCGAGGTGGCCACCGCCGAAGCGGAGCGGCGCCACGACACCGTCGTCCTCGCCCTCGACGCCGCGGGACTGCGGTCCCTCGTCGCCCGCTCCGGCAGGCTGGGCGACGAAGCGTGGCGGGAACGGGTCGCACGCCTGCGCAACGCCCCGCCCTTCCTGGTCACCCGCCTGTGGCTGGACCGGCCCGTCGCCCCCGACCGGCCGGCGTTCCTGGGCACGAGCGGATACGACGGCCTCGACAACATCAGTGTGCTGGACCGCTACGAGGACGAAGCGGCCCGCTGGGCCGCCCGTACCGGAGGTTCCGTGGTCGAACTGCACGCCTACGCGCGGCATCCCGGCGACGCACCGGAGACCGAGCAGAAGCGGCTGACCGACCAGTTGCACCGGGTCTACCCGGAGACGGCCCGCGCCACGGTCGTCGACGCCCGCCACCTGTGGCGGTCCGACTGCCCCCTGTTCCCCGTCGGGGGGTACGAGGACCGGCCGACGGTTCGCACGCCGGACCCCGGGCTGGTGGTGGCGGGCGACCTGGTGCGCACCGGCCTGCCCGTGGCCCTCATGGAACGCGCGGCGACGACCGGATTCCTCGCCGCCAACGCCCTGCTGGAGCGCTGGGGAGTACGCGGACAGACCTTGTGGACCGTGCCCGAACGGGGACGCGGGCCGGTGCTGCGCGGTCTGGCCGGACTGGGGCGGCGGCGGTCCGGCTGACGGAACACCGGCCGGGGTCCGGCGTCAGCCGCCCGGCCCCGTCCGCCCGGCCTCCGCCGCGGTGAGGTGGTCGAGGACGTTGGTCTGCCGCAGGAGGCGCTCGAGGCTGCGCGGCCGGTTGTCCAGGCGGAGGACCGCGCCCGCGGCACTGGTGTGCCGGTGGATCATGAGCAGCGCGGCCAGGCCCAGCGGGTCGACGCCCTCCAGCTCGCGGAAGTCCAGCCGCACGGCGGGCGGCGGCTCCGGACTGCCGAGGTGCGCCACCACGACGGCGATCAGCTCCTGTCCGCCCGCGTCGTCGAGCTCACCGCGGACCGGTACGGTCAGTGCCCCGGTCTCCGGCGCCGGTCCGGGGCGCATTCCGGCGCGGTGGGGCACGCTCATACCGTGGTGCCGGGAACGACGGCGTCGCTCGCCGGGCCGCGGAGCCGTGCCGCGCCCTCACGGACGAAACCCAGGACCCGGGGGAAGTCGTGCAACTGCTCCGCGACGATGTCGAGGCCCGCCACCAGGGAGTGCACCGGTACCCCGCGCGCCGCGAGCACCTCCGAGGTCCAGTCCAGGAACTCGGTGAACACCTCGGCGTCGTCCATGTAGAGCGCGGTGGCCAGGAAGTCGAGGATGTGGACCAGGTCCTCCGCGGTCCGCTCCCGCTGCGCGTCGCTGTACCCGCGCATCGCCGGGAAACGGCTCTCCAGGTCCGCCAGCACCTGCTTGACGAGGCGGCTGCGGGACTGGACCACCATCGTGTACTCCTGGTCCACCAGGTGCGGAAGGTCGTCGACCGCCTGCCGGGCCGCCATGGGCCGCGGCAGGCCGGCCTCCAGCACGGCGGCCGCGCCGCGGGCGTCCGGGGCCCACGCGTCGGCGCCCAGCGCTCGCGCGAACCGGCCGTCCGCGCCGAAGGCCCTGCCGCCGGCCAGGACGGGCACCCCGACCGCCTGGCAGGCGGTGATGGCCGCGTGCGCCGCCGGAAGATGCGTGGGGATCGACCCGGAGAGCAGGACGGCGTCGGAGTTGGTGTGATGCTGGTGGGCCACGAGGTGGGGCGTCGGCGTCTGGGCGCCCAGGTAGTCCACCTGCCAGCCCCGCAGCCGCAACACCTCCGCGACGAGCCGGGCCGGGAACGCGTGCCACTCGCCGTCGACGCAGGTGACCGTCACCCGTCCGCGGTACGGGTGGGCGGGCCTGCCCGCCGCCGGACCGTGGACCAGGGCTGCGATCACCCGCTCGTTGATGGCCGTGGCCGCGTGCTCCTGGGCGACGGTGATGCGGTCGGCGGCCCACTCCAGGCCGATCTTCGTCTGCACCGCCGCGACGACGTCGAGCAGCAGGCCCTCCTCGTCCCAGCCCGCGTCCAGCCCGGCACGCACCACGTCGACGGCGTCGAACTCACTGCCCTCGAGCACCGCCTGCCAGAGTCTGTCGCGCAGCTCGGCGGGCGACAAGCGGGTCTCGCTCACGTGTTCCTCCCGTGGGGTCCGCCGACGCCGACCACGTCGGCCGTCGGCACCGTCCGGGGTGCGCTGACGGCGAGGGTGGCCATGTCGTCGTGCCTGCCGCGGCCCAGCCACTGCGCGGCGAGCATCTGCACCCGCTCCACGATGGCGTCACCCGGCATGCCGGCGCACTCCACCAGGGCCTGCCGCAGACGGTCTTCCCCGAACAGTTCGTCACCCAGCGGTCCGCCGCGGGCCTCGGTGATGCCGTCGGTGTAGAGCAGACACGTCTCACCGGGAGCGAGCACCTCCTCTGCCGTCCGCACCGAGACGGAGGGCAGCGCTCCGACGAGGGTGCCGTGGGTGGCCGCCTCCTCGACGCGGCCGTCGGCGCGGATGATGAGCGGCGGCATATGTCCGGCACTGGTCACCCGGAGGCGCACCCGGTGCCCCTCCCTGCGGACGGAGGCCAGCACCAGGGTGGCGAAGCGGGTGTGGTGCGAGCTGAGCAGGGCCCCGTTGAGCAGGGTGAGGACCTGCTCGTGGTCGGACGCCAGCGGCAGCAGTGCGTGCAGCGTGTTGCGGATCTTCCCGGTCAGCACCGCGGCTTCCAGTCCCTTGCCCGCCACGTCGCCCAGCACGACGAACGTCTCCTTCGAGGCGTCGGCTCCGGGGTGCACGTCGTAGAAGTCACCACCGACCCGTTCGTGGTCACTGGCGGCGCGGTAGCGGCCCGCGTACTCCACCCCGTGCAGGCTCTCCAGCGTCGGCGGCAGCAGGTCCCGCATGAGCGTGGTGGTGATCGCGCTCTGCTCGCTGTACAGGCGCGCGGCCGACAGCGCGGCCCCGGCGCGTGCGGCGAAGAGCCGGGCGAACGCCTCCTCGTCCGGGCTGAACGCGCGTTCCGTGCTGGAGCGCAGCAGGATCAGCGCGCCGGCGGACACCCCGTGACCGGGAAGCGGTGTGATGATGACGGAGCCGACCGGCCGGTCGAAGCCCTTCGGCACGACCCACCCGGGAAGGGAGCCGGGGTCGATCCAGCGCGTCGGCACCGGCGGGAAGCCCTGGAGAGCCTCGACCAGCCCAGCGACCGCGCGCGGATCGAACTGACGCGAGGCGTGCACGGCCGGCCCTCCGCGCACGGCGTGGGTCACGGGGTAGCGGCGCCCCACGGGCGGCAGGACGACCAGCGCGGCGTCGGCGAGATGCTCCGCCGCCAGCTGAGCGGCGACCTCCGCGCAGCGCGGCACGTTGAGTGACGACAGCAGGGTGCTGGAGACCAGGGCACGGGTCCGCGCCTGCTCCCGCACGCTCTGCAGGGAGGTCTCCGCCCGGCGGCGTCCGGTGCCGTCCACCAGCCACCACATGACACTGCCGTCCTCGAGCCGGCTCGGATGCGCCTCGAAGAACCGGTCGCCGATCTCCCCGGCGGCCGACGGGCCCGCCGGAGTGGTTCCGGTGGTGTCGGTGACGCTCCGGTGGGCGTCCGTCAGCCAGGACGGCACCACGTCCGGTGGGCCGCCCCCACCGTGGCGGTCGGTGAGGAGCAGCCGGGCAGGTGGGTTCGCGTCGAGGACAGCGCCGCTCGGATCGAGGACCAGGACCGGGTAGGGGGCGTCCTTCCAGGACGGACCGACGCTGACGCGCCCGTCGCACGGGTGGGCCGGGAAGCCGGGGGAAGGAATCACGAGCTCAGGCACGCGCTGTGCGCACCCCACCGCCTCTCTGTCAGGTGAACGGGATCCGGTTGCCACGGTCCCCCATCCGTGTCCGTCAAATCAACCCAACCGGGCGAAGGTGTGCCCGCCGGGCGGCCGGGTACCCCGGAGCGCGGTCCTCAGTCGGCCCCTCGTGCCCCCGGCCGTACGACCGCGCCGGGCGGGGACTCAGGCGGCGGACACGGCCGCACGCACGGCGCCGTGGACGGCACGGGCCAGTCGCGCTCCCCACAGGGAGCGGGGTCCGGCGAAGGCGTATTCCCTCTGGCCGGAGTCGGGAATGTGGGAAATCACGCACACCGCGTCGGTGGGAGTCCCGGAGCAGTCGTGGCCCGCCTCCACGAGAGCCTGCACCTTCGCTTCCGTGACGGTGGCCACCGCGTTGACCAGGGCCGCGTCGCTCAGCGGGACCGGCACGGCGGCGACGATGTTGATCGTACCCGGCGCCTGCGGCCCGCCCGTGCCCGCGCCGGGCACGGCGGCCCAGCCACGCACGTCGATGCCGGCCGTGACGAAGGCGTCCGCGCCTTCGTCGTGCGCGTGGGTGAACGCCGACACGTCCGCCGCCGTCATCAGTCCCACTCCCGGCCCCCGCGCGCCCGCGGCGGCGGCGAGGCCCGCGAGATGCCGGTCGGGATCGGTGCGCCGGTAGCCGTGGGCCACCTGGGCGTTGAGCACCCAGGCCCGCTCGCCGATGCCCCCACCGAGCACCGCACTGCTGACCATCCTCCGGCCGGGACCGGCCACCCAGAGCAGCGCGTGCAGTCGTTCACCGTCCTCGACCCGGGTCAGGCGCCGCGGGGGCGGCAGCAGCGGGGAGGTGCGGGGCGGCGGGAGGACGGCGGTCACCGGGCGGGGCTCCTTGCAGGCTCGGACCGGCCGATCCTACGGCCGCGCGCCCGCCCCCTCCCGCACGGGGGCCGCTCAGTCCCGCGACTCCTCCGGCCCGGGCCCGAGGAAGCAGGCGGTGACGGTCTTGCCGTGGGGACAGGGGTGGGCCTCCCACTCGTCGGCCAGGGCGTCCACGAGGAGCATGCCGCGCCCGCCGAGGCGTTCCGTGCTCGGCCGCCGGGGCGCCGGGAGGGCGGCCGAGGTGTCGTGCACCGAGATGTGCAGACACCGCTGGTCCCAGGTCATGATCAGCTGGGCGCTGCTGTGGGCGTGCCGGTGGGCGTTGGTGACCAGCTCCGACACGGTCAGCAGCACGGCGTCCACCGTTTCGGGAGCGGTGGTGGTCCAGCCCACCGCGTCGAGGTGCGCGCGTGCCCAGTCCCGGGCCGCCTTCACCTCGCTGTCCAGCGGCAGCGAGCGCGCCCAGCCCACTGCGCGGACCGATGATCCGGTCATGGTGGTCCTTCCTGGTCACGGTCGCGCGGCCCGGCCGGTCGCCGGGCCGCGCGCGCGGGAGTGCCGGAACTCAACGGTGGCCACCCCCGCGGAGTTTGCCCAGCAGACGCTGTGCCTGGGCCCGGCGCCGGGGATCGGCGGCGGCCCGCCGCACCTGCTCGGTCGTACGCCGCCCCTGAGGGCTCCGGGCGAACTGTTTGATGCGCTCCACCATGCTCGGCATGGGTGCTCCTTTCCGCGGATGTCCGCTCTGGTGCCTGCCGTATTCCACGTACCCCCGGCGGACGGACTCAGCCCTGCGGGCGGGGGCAGGGCCCCGTGACGGGGCGTGTTTGGTGCGGAAGTCTGCGGCAATGCGGTGTCCATGAGTGAAGAGAACAAGAACGCGAACCGGAAGACCACGTCCACCCGGACCGTCGCGTCCAAGGCCAAGGAGGCTACGGACAAGGCGACCGCTTCCACCGGTGACGCCGCTCGCGGCGCCGCGGGCAAGGCGGGTGACGCCACGTCAGCGGCCGCGTCGGGTGCCGGCCGCGCGGCCCAGGTGGCGAGCGGCGCCGCGCAGACCGCCGCCAAGGGCGTCGAGGCGGGCCGCCGCGCGGTCGTCGCCACCTCGGGACAGGTCGCGGCCGGCGCCAAGACGGCCTGGACGGTCATCGCCAACCGCAGGCTCGTCGCCGCGGGTGCCGCGGCCGGACTGACCGCGCTGACCGCCGCCTCCTACGCGGTGGGCCGTCGCGCGGAACGCCACACCCACGGCCCCCTCACGAGGATGACCGGCGGACGGATCTGACCGCGGGGCGGCCGGGCGGCGCCGGGCCCACTCGCGCGGTGCGGCCCCGACGGGGAAAGATGTCTCCGCAAGCGAAGAATCAACCCATGCGGAGGAGTGGGCACATGCAGCACGAGCGAGCGGGCGGCCCGGCCGGCCCCGAGGATCTCGTCGACGTCGCTCGGCTGGTCACGGCGTACTACGCACTGCACCCGGATCTGGACGATCCGGGACAGTGCGTCGCTTTCGGGACGTCGGGTCACCGCGGTTCGTCCCTGGCGGCCGCGTTCAACGAGGATCACATCGCCGCGACCAGCCAGGCCATCTGCGAGTACCGCGCCGGCCGGGGGACCGACGGCCCGCTCTTCCTCGGTGCCGACACCCACGCGCTGTCCGAGCCCGCCCGGGTCACCGCCCTGGAGGTGTTCGCGGCCAACGGGGTCACGGTGCTCATCGACAGCGCCGACGGCTACACCCCGACCCCGGCGGTCTCGCACGCCGTCCTCACCCACAACCGGGGCCGCACCACGGGCCTCGCGGACGGTGTCGTGGTCACCCCGTCACACAACCCGCCCGGCGACGGCGGGTTCAAGTACAACCCGCCGAGCGGTGGTCCCGCCGGCTCGGACGCGACCGGCTGGATCCAGGACCGGGCCAACGACATCATCCGCGGCGGCATGAACGACGTCCGCCGCATGCCGTACGCCCGCGCCCTCGCCGCACCCGGGACCGGCCGGTACGACTTCCTCGGCACCTACGTCGCGGACCTGCCGCAGGTGCTGGACCTGGAGGCGATCCGCGCGGCCGGCGTGCGGATCGGCGCCGATCCGCTGGGCGGGGCGTCCGTCGCGTACTGGGGCCGGATCGCCGAACAGCACCGGCTCGACCTCACCGTGGTCAACCCGCTCACCGACCCCACCTGGCGGTTCATGACGCTCGACTGGGACGGCAGGATCCGGATGGACTGCTCCTCGCCGTACGCCATGGCGTCCCTCATCCGGCAGCGCGACCGCTTCGACATCGCCACCGGCAACGACGCGGACGCCGACCGGCACGGCATCGTCACCCCGGACGCCGGGCTGATGAACCCCAACCACTACCTCGCCACGGCGATCGGTTACCTCTACGCGCACCGCGAGCAGTGGCCGTCGGAGGCCGGGGTGGGCAAGACGCTGGTGTCCTCCGCGATGATCGACCGGGTCGCCGCCGACCTGAAGCGCGAACTGGTCGAGGTCCCCGTCGGGTTCAAGTGGTTCGTGGACGGACTCGTCGACGGGACCCTCGGCTTCGGCGGTGAGGAATCCGCCGGTGCCTCCTTCCTGCGCCGGGACGGCTCGGTGTGGACCACCGACAAGGACGGCATCATCCTGGCGCTGCTCGCCTCCGAGATCACGGCGGTCACCGGGAAGACGCCCTCCGAGCACTACGCCGCGCTCACCGCCCGCTTCGGCGAGCCCGCCTACGAGCGCATCGACGCACCGGCCACCCGCGAGGAGAAGGCCCGCCTGGCGAAGCTCTCCCCGGCCCAGGTCACCGCCGACACCCTGGCCGGGGAGGCGGTCACGTCCGTGCTCACCGAGGCACCGGGCAACGGCGCGTCCATCGGCGGTATCAAGGTGACCACGGACAGCGCCTGGTTCGCCGCCCGCCCCTCCGGCACCGAGGACGTTTACAAGATCTACGCCGAGTCCTTCCAGGGCCCCGACCACCTCCGGCGGGTGCAGGAGGAGGCCAAGTCCGTGGTACTCGCGGCACTGAGCGACTGAGCCGCACCGCCGCGTACGGCACGTCCGGCGCGGACGCCGGGGACGCCTCAGCCCTGGACGGCCGGCTCGGAGGGGGCCGGTGAGGCCGGCCCGGGCGGCTCGGACGTCGCCGTGGGCAGGTCCGCCGGGGCGACCTCCGACTGCTGCAGGACGCTGTCGCCGTCCGGTGCCTCCGCCGGGGTGCCCGCCCCGGTGGACAGCTGGGACCACGCGCCGAGGACCAGGGCGATGGCGGCGGCCGTGCCCGCCACGCGTCCGACACGGCGCACTCTGGCACCGCGGTCCATGTCCCGCCAGGACGGGCCCTGCCACGGATCGCCGGGGTGCCACAGCTCACCGACCGGCGCGGTCCCGCCGTCCGTCCGCGGCGCCCCGGTCCGGGCGGGGGGCTCCGGCCGCGCACCGGAGGTCCGCCGGCGTGCGGAGGGCTCCCTGGGGGCGGTGGCCCTGATGGCGTGCTCGGTGTCGGTGAGGAACCGCTGCCAGACGTCATCGGGCACGGGCGGCGCGCCGTCGTGCTCGTCCGGCGGTCCGCCGGCGTCCGAACCCTGCGCGGTCACGTGCGTTCCCCCTCTCGAGTGCGGGAGCCCGCGACGGCCTCTCGGCCGACTCGCCGGGGTCCCGGCAGGATCATTGCACAGCGCAAAAACCGAAGGACAGGGGACCGGGCGGCCGTTCACCCCCGCGTCGGGGGGACTCGATTGCATAAAGGTCCGCTGCGGGGGGCGCGGCCCCTGCACGACCTTTGCATAGTCTAAAGACGGGGCAGGGGGCGTCCGCGGAGGAAGAGGGCGGCCCTCGTGTGCCCCGACACCGCTGGAGCAGGAAGATGACCGACGACGAACCGCGATCGGGCCGGAGGGTCCTGGCCTGGACGCCCCTGGTGGTGATGGCGGTGATCGCCGTCGTCGACGTCATGGTGGGCCCGGGGATCGGCCTGCTGCCCCTGGTGTCCCTCGGGCCGGCCTTCGCCGGACTGACCGGCGGCTGGCGCCGCACCGCGGCGATCGGCGCGCTGGCGCTGCTGCTCTGCGTGGGTCTCGGCCTGTACAACGGGCTCTTCGTGAAGCCCCGCGGCTACACCGCCATGGCGTCGGTGGCCGGAGTGACCGGTGTCGGCATCGCGGCCGCCGTGGCCCGGTCGCGCCGGGAGGCGGAGCTGGCGAACGTGCGGTCGATCGCCGAGGTCGCCCAGCGGGTGCTGCTGCGGCCGGTGCCGCTGACCGCCGGCCCCGTGCAGGCGGCCGTGTCGTACACGTCCGCCGTCGCACAGGCCCGCATCGGCGGCGACCTGTACGAGGTGGTGGCCTCGCCGCACGGCGTCCGCGTCATCCTCGGCGACGTGCAGGGCAAGGGCCTGGCCGCGGTGGAGACGGCCGCCGTGGTGCTCGGCGCGTTCCGGGAGGCCGCCTACGACGAGCCCGACCTGGTCGGTCTGGGCGAGCGGGTGGAGCGCAGCGTGGCCAGGGAACTGGAGGGCGAACGCTTCGTCACCGCCGTCCTGGCGGAGATCGGCTCCGACCAGGAGGTCGTCCTTCTCAACTACGGTCACCCGGCCCCCCTGCTCGTACGCCGCGACGGCAGCACCGACTTCCCGGAGCCTCCGGAGTTCGCGCTGCCGCTGGGTCTGTCCGCGCCCGGAGCCGGCGGGCCGGAGCCCTACCGGGTGGCGTTCGCCCCGGGGGAGCAGTTGCTGCTCTACACCGACGGCGTCACCGAGGCCCGCGACCGGGAGGGCCGCTTCTACCCGCTGGGCGAGCGCACGCACCTGCTGAAGGAACCCGACGCGCACCGGGCCCTGGAGGCCCTGCGCGAGGACCTGGTCCGGCACACGGGAGGGCCGCCCGACGACGACGCCGCGATGCTCCTGCTCCGTTACCAGCGGCACCAGGACCCCGGATCCGCGCCCACCGGATGAGTGGGAGGCCCCGGGAGAGGTACAAAGGACACATGCCGGAGCGTGACGCCCCCGACGGGACCGTGGACGACGTCGAGGCGGTCACCCGCGCGGTGCTGACCGCCTCACGGCTGCTGGTGGCCGTCTCCGCCCAGTCCCTCGCCGCCGTCGAGGAGCGGGTGACGCTGCCGCAGTTCCGCATGCTGATGGTGCTCTCCACCCGCGGTGCCACCAAGCTCGTCGCGCTCGCCGAACTGCTCCACGTCGCCCCGTCCACCGCGATGCGCATGGTCGACCGGCTGATAGCGGCCGGCCTCGCCGACCGGCGGACCAACCCGGCCAACCGCAGGGAGACACTGCTGGGGCTCACCGACGAGGGCCGCCGCACCGTCGAGGACGTCACCGCGCGCCGCCGGACCGATCTCGCGGCGATCGTCGAGCGGCTCGCCCCGCCGCAGCGCGCCTCCCTGGTCAGCGCGCTCACCGCCTTCAACGAGGCCGGCGGCGAGCCACCCGCCGGCGAACCGGAACCGTACCCGCTCGGCTGGGCGGTGGACGACGCCGGCGCCCACGGCAGATGAGCGGCGGCCCGCTGTTCCCGCCGGACCGGCAGCTCCGCCCGCTCCGGCGGGGACGCCCCCGGGCCGTCTCACCTCACCGCCCAAATAGGCATGTTAGATTCCCATTTGGAGAGCGACCGCGGACGGCCGGCGCGTCCACGCGCAGGGGACGGTGACACCTCATGACGTCAGAGACCAGCGGCACACCGGGCGATGACATCCCCCTCCCGCGGATCCTGTGCGACACGGCAGCGCTGGCCGCCCTCGACGACGCGTCCGCCGGTGCCCTGTGGCGGCTCGCGGAGTCCGGCCGTCAGCTCGACGCCAACGTCGTACGCCTCCCGCCCGGGCACCGGGTCGACACCCACCGCGAGCCCGACCTCGACGTCCTCCTGCTCGTCCTCGCCGGCCACGGCACCCTCACCGCCCCCGACGGCCCCCACCCCCTTCCCGCCGGCTCCCTGACCTGGCTCCCGCACGGCTCCACCCGGAGCCTGGCCGCCGGCGCCGAAGGGCTGACCTACCTGACCGTGCACCGCCGCCGCCCCGGCATGACGATCCAGAGCCGGAGGCCCGGCAGTTGAACTCATGTGACCGTCACGGCCACAGAGTGATAACAACGGACAACTCCTGAACGCTCGATGCGGTCTAGTCCGCCATGAAGATCTCATTCCTGGTCCATAACGCCTATGCGATCGGAGGCACGGTCGCCACCACGTTCAACCTGGCCGGCGCGCTGGCCGAGCGGCACGACGTGGAGGTCGTCTCGGTGTTACGGAACCGGGAGCGCCCCAGCCTCACCCCGGACCCCCGGGTCCGGCTGCGGGCGCTGGTGGATCTGCGGCACGAGAGGGACCACCCCCTGCACGGCAGACCGGCCAAGGTGTTCCCCGCCGCCGAGTACCGGCACGGCGCGTACAGCGAACTGACGGACCGGCGGATCGGCGCGTACCTGGAGGCGATCGACGCCGACGTCGTCGTCGGCACCCGGCCGGGCCTCAACGTGCACCTCGCCCTCCAGGCCCCGGACCGCGTCGTACGCGTCGGCCAGGAACACCTCACCCTCGACAACCACCACGCCGGGCTGCGCACGGTGCTGCGGCGCGCCTACCGCAGGCTCGACCTGATCACCACCGTCACGCAGGCGGACGCGGATTCCTACCGCCGCAAGATGCGGCTCCCCGGTGTGCGGGTGGAAGCCCTCCCCAACAGCGTTCCCGATCCCACGCTGCCCGCCGCCGACGGCACCGGCAGGATCGTGATCGCGGCCGGCCGGCTGGTCCCGGTCAAGCGCTACGACCTGATCATCGACGCGTTCGCCCGGGTCGTCGCCGAGCACCCCGGCTGGCAGCTGCGTATCTACGGCAGGGGGGAGGAGAAGGACCGGCTGCGCGCCCGGATCGAGACGCTCGGCCTGTGGAACAACGTCTTCCTCATGGGGGCGGCGACCCCCATGGAAGCCGAGTGGGTCAAGGGCTCCATCGGCGTCTCCGCCTCCGACTTCGAGCCGTTCGGCATGACCATCGTCGAGGCCATGCGCTGCGGGCTGCCCGTGGTGAGCACCGACTGCCCCTACGGACCCGGCGAGATCATCAAGGACGGCGAGGACGGCCTGCTGGTGCCGGTCGGGGACGCCGCCGCCTTCGGCTCCGCCCTCCTCGCCCTGGTCCGCGACGACGAGCGGCGCCGCCGCATGGGCGGGGCGGCCCTCGGCAACGCGCGCCGGTTCGCCCCCGCACCGGTCGTCGCCCGGGCCGAAGCCCTCTTCGGGGAGGCCGTCGAAGCCAGGAGCGGCGGCGGACGCGGCGCACCCGCGCGCAGCGGGCTGCCGCACACCCTGCGCACCGGGGGCTACGCCGCCCGCGACCTCGCCCGCGCCGCCGCCACCAGCGCGCTGCGCGCCGTACGGAAGGGACGCCGATGAGCACCGAACATGCCGACGACCTGCGCACCGACTGCACCGCCGGTGCCGGCGGCCGGATCACCTTCCGGCTGCGGCTGCCGTCCCCCGCGCCGGCGCGGCTGCTGCTGGTACGGCGCCACGCGAAGGGCCGCCCCGAGCAGGAGAGCCGCACGCTCGCCCTCGAGCCCGCCGGTTCCGACGGCGAGGTCCGCGCCGTGCTGGAACCGGCGCCCCCGCTCGCGGAGGGCCGCTGGGACCCGTATGTGCTGCGCGGCCCCGGTGCCGAACGCGAACGGCTGCGCCCCGGCCTGCGGGACGTCCGCGCGCTGGTCGAGGGCTGCCCGCGGGACCGGCCGTCGCCGGTGGCCGTCCGGGTGCCGTACGCCACCGTCGACGGGTTCCTCGCGGTACGCGCCTGGCTGCGCACCGCCCACCCCGAGGTGAGCCGCGTCGACATCGCCGACGGCATGGTGACGGTCCACGCGCGCCTGCACGGCACCGGGCTCTCCGAAGGGGCCGCCGGAGTGCTGCGGCTTCGGGGCGACAAGGACACGGTGCGCGGCTTCCCGGTGCGGCGGGCCGGAGACGGCTTCTCCTTCACCGTCGCCTACGGGGAACTCGTGGCCGAGGACGGCGGTGCCCGGGTCTGGGACGTCTTCCTCCGCCCCGCCGCCGACGCCCCACTGATCAGGGTCGGCCGCCTCCTGGACGACCTGGCGGACCGCAAAGGGGTCTTCGTGTACCCGCGGGTCACCGTCGGCGGATCCGTCCTGCGCCCGTACTACACCGTCGACAACGACCTCGCCGTCGAGGTGACGGCCCGCGGCTGAACGGCCGCGACGGCCCCGCGGGCCCCGTCAGCCGTGTCACGGGGCCCGCCCCGGCTCCGCGTCCTTCTCTCTCCGGGGTACCGCGGCGTGGTCATCATGGGGTCACTGCCCGCCGCCCCTCCTCCCCCCTCCCCGCTTCAGCGCTTCCGGCACGGCGGTCCGGGCACCGGAGCCGTGACACGACCCCGCACGCACCAGGAGGTTCCCGCCGCCATGACCGCGTCCATGCCCGGCCCCCGTCCGCGCGCCGCCCTCGCCATGTTCCCTGACACCGCCGCGGCCGTCCTCGACGCCGATTCCCTGACCGCCCTCGCCGGGCTGTGCGACCTCGCCCCGCTCCCGGTGCTGGACGACCTGACCACGTCCCGGGCACGCACCGCGCTCGCCGACGCCGACCTGCTGGTCACCGGCTGGGGCTGCCCGCCCCTCGACGCGGACGTGCTGCGGGCGGCGCCCCGGCTGCGGGCCGTCGTGCACACCGCGGGCAGCGTACGCGGCCATGTCACCGACGCCTGCTGGGAACGCGGCATCGAGGTCTCCTCGGCCGCCGCGGCCAACGCCGTGCCGGTCGCCGAGTACACCCTCGCGATGATCCTGCTCACCGGCAAACGGGTGCTGGAGTCCGCGCGCGGGTACCGTGCCTCGCGCACCGGGCCGGACTGGCTGCGCACTCCCCGCACGGTCGGCAACCACCACCGTACGGTCGGCATCCTCTCGGCGTCCCTCATCGGCCGCCGGGTCATCGACCTGCTGCGCCCGCACGACATCGAGGTCCTGCTGCACGACCCCTGCGTCGACGACGGCGAAGCCCGCGTACTGGGCGTGGAGCGGGTCGGTCCGGCGGAACTGTTCCGGCGCAGCGACACCGTGAGCGTGCACACCCCGCTGCTGCCCGGGACCCGCGGGCTGGTCGGCCGTGAGCTGATCGACGCCATGCGCCCCGACGCCGTACTGATCAACACGGCGCGCGGCGCGGTGGTCGACCAGGAGGCGCTCACCGACGCGGTGCTGGCCGGCCGCATCCGCGCCGTGCTCGACGTGACCGACCCCGACGTCCTGCCGTCCTCGCACCCGTTGTGGCAGTGCGACAACGTCCTGCTCACCCCTCACCTCGCCGGCTCCCAGGGCAACGAATGGCGCAGGCTGGCCGATCTCGCCCTGTCCGAGATCGCGCGCTGGGCCTGCGGCGAGGGCTTCCGGCATCCCGTCCGACGCGAAAGGCTGGGTTTCCTGGCCTGAGCATCCCGTCCGAACCGCCGGGGATCAGCGGTTCGCCTCCTCCTTCGGCGCCTGCTCGACGGCCTCGGAGACGGTGTAGAAGACCGAGGAACCCTGCTTGGTGCGCTGAGCCTGGTTACGGGCGACGAGTCCCTCCAGGGTGCTGCGCACCACCGTGGTCCTGATGGTCCGCTCCGGGTGCGCCTCCGTGAGAGCGCCGGCCACCTCCGCGGCCGAACGCGGCTCGTTCTGCTCGCTCAGGTGCCGGCGGACGAGTTCGACCAGCTTGGGCCCGTCCGCTCCGGCCGCCCGGGCCTTGGTTCCCTTCGCGTTGCTCTCCTTCGCGTTGCTCTCCTTCGCGTTGCTCTCCTCCGGCTTGGTCTCCTTCGCCTTGGTCTCCTTCGCCTTGCTCCCCTGCACCGCGGTCTCCCGCGCCTGGGTGTCCGAGGCCTTGGCCGCCCGTGCCGCCGGCCGCTCCGCCTTCGCCGCGGACGGCCTGCGGGTCTGCTTGCCGGGCGCGGTGCGCGCGGCCGCCTTCTTCGCCCGCTTCGGCCTCTCCGCACCGGCCCCGGCGCCGCTCCTCCCGCGCGGCGCGGGGACGGTCGCACCGCCGGGCGCCGCCCCGGCCGTGTGCGCGGTGTCGGGCGCGCCCGCGGGCTCGGCGGGTGAGGGGACGAGGCCCAGCGCCTGCTGCATGTTCACCAGGATGGCGTGGTCGTGCCGAAGCACGGTCAACTGCTCCTGCAACGCGGCGACTTCCGCGGTCACCCGCTCCTGCTCCTTGATGTTGCGCTCGAGGTCGTCGGCGACCTGAGCGGTGTACTGCGACGCGAGGTCCGTTGCGGTGGTCGAGTTCTCGGACATGACGGTGTCTCTTTTCTTGCCGTTGGTTCCCCTGGTGGCCAGCCATGGTACGGCCGGGCGCGGTTGACCGTTTCTTCTGTGCGGCCCCTGTCCGGCGCTCGGCGAGAGCGTCACGTCCGTGCGCCGCGTCCGAGCCCGGGTGAGCGCCGACCCGGCACCCGCCGAAGCCGTCGAGGCCCCCGTCGCAATTCACTCGTTCGTGGCGGCCCACGCCGACGACGGCCACCCCGGCGCCCCGCGGGAGGTCCCACGGCCTAGGCGCCCGGGGCCGCGCCACTCCGACGGACCTCACCGTCACCGGTTCCGCCGAAGGGGACGGGGTGATCGAACCCGGCTCGCCCCTGGTGATCCACCGGTGGCGCCACGCCCGCGCGGTACTCCGTCCGGCGAACCCGTACTCCACTCGGTGCGCGGGCCCATCACCCGCGCGGGTGGCTTTCCGCACGGAACGGTTCCCTCCCGGGGGAGCGCAGACGGGGGACTTCACCGGACTCGCGCGGGGAGCTGAGGCGAATCCGGTGAGTCGAAGTCAGGCTGAGAGCATGGCTTCATCGATCGACTGCCCGCACCGTCCGCGTCACCCCGCTCCGCCCCGGGCCGGACGGTGGACCGGCGTCCCCGTCCGAGCGCGCGGCCGTGTGGCGTTGCCGGCCGTCGCCCTGGTCGTCGTCGCGGCCCTGACCGCCTGTGGGGCGGGCACCGGTACGACGACGCGGGACGTTCCCGCCGCCACCGTCCCGGCGGCCGGGGCGCCCGGGACCGCGAACACCGCCCAGGGCCGGGCCGGAGCCGGGACCCGGACGCGACTGCCCACCCGGATCCCCGGCCTCGGCCCCCGGACACTGGCGTGGATCCCGGGCGACGCCCGCCAGGTCCTCGTCGTCACCGGCCGGGCCAGGGACGCCAACCGCTCCGAGGCCGTGCTGTACGAGCACACCGGTTCCGGCTGGGAGGCGGGTCCGGCGTGGCCGGCACGCAACGCACTCAAGGGCTGGACCGATGACCACTGGGCCGGGGACCTGCGCTCCCCGATCGGCGTGTTCACCCTGACCGGCGCCGGGGGACTGCTGCCCGACCCCGGCACCGAGCTGCCCTACGACCGGTCGGACGCGTTCAGCGTCAGCGGCACGGGATTCGAGGGGGAGCCGCTGGAGGGGTCCTTCGACTACGTCATCGCCATCGACTACAACCGCGAACCGGGCACCACCCCGCTGGACCTGACCCGTCCGCTCGGGGCCGACAGGGGCGGCGGCATCTGGCTGCACGTCGACCACGAGGGGCCCACCCAGGGCTGCGTCAGTCTCCAGGAGCGTCACATGGAGGAACTCCTGCGCGCCCTCGACCCCGACCGGCACCCGGTGGTCGTCATGGGAGACACCGCGTCCCTGAGCAAGTGAGGCCGGCCACCCGGGGCCCCGCGTACGGTCAGCCGGCGCTCCGCGACCGCCCGCCGTCGTCCCGCGGCGGCCGGCCGGCCGCGGGTTCCCCCGCCGTCAGATGCTCCAGCACCTCGACCAGCTCCTGACACGCACGCTCCACGGAGCGTCTGGTGTTGTGCTGCTCGGTGATCACCGCGGACAGCAGCAAGGACGTCAGGGCCATCGCCCCGTTGAACGACTGCAGGTTGACCATGACCTCCACCTCCGACATGTACGCGAAGGGCCCGACACCGTCGGTCGCGGCGATGGTGGCCATGACGGAGGCGAACAGGGCGCACAGCATGCTGCCGGGCAGCTGGAACCGCAGAGCCGCCCAGATCAGCAGCGGATAGATGGCGAACAGCAGACTCGCCGGGCTGCGCGTGGCCACCGGCACGAGACAGCCCGCGATCACCGTCAGACCTACCGCCTCCTTCCACCGCGACCAGTGGAAGGGGGCGCGCAGGCGGAGGAGCATGAGCAGGACGGGGGTGATCAGCAGGACGCCCATCGCGTCGCCGACCCACCAGGCCAGCCACACGCCCCCGAAGTCCCGCCCCGGGAGGTCACCCGTGGCGACCAGCAGGCCGGCGCCGGCGGACGAACTGATCAGCATGGCCGAGAAGGCGCCGAGGAACACCAGCGCGAGACAGTCCCGTAACCGGGCGAGGTCGGTGCGGAAGCCCACCCTGCGCAGCAGGAGGTACCCGCACACCGGCGCCGCGGTGTTGCCGGCGACGACGCCCAGCGAGGCCGGCTGCAGGGAGGTGAGGTACATGAGGACGAACAGGGCGCCCAGCGCGATGCCGAGCCAGCAGCGCAGCCCGAGGACCAGCAGAGAGGCGACGGCCACCCCGGCCGGCGGCCAGAGGGGCGAGACCACCGCACCCGCGACGGTCAGCTCGCGCAGCAGCCCCAGTCGCCCCGCCGCGTAGTAGCAGGCGGCGACGGCCAGCGTCTCGAGCACGAAGACGGCCGGTGTACGAAGATCCTGGCGAGCCACCACACCAGCCATCACACACCGGCCCCGCCGCGACGGCGAGGCGAGGAGGGTGGGCCTGTCGGCCCTATGGAGGAGTGGCCGGTCCGTCGTGCCCGATCACCAGGACGGCCGCGTCGTCCTCGTGTCCCACCCGTTCCGCGCCCTTGATGACGGCCGCGGCGAGCGCGTCGGCGTCCAGGCAGGCGACCGCGGCGATGCCCGCCAGCCGCGCCACCTGGTCGAGGCCCTCGTCGAGGGGCATGGACGGTCCCTCCACCACGCCGTCGGTGAGCATCACGAACACGCCGCCGGTGTCGAGCCGGTACCGGGTGACGGGGTAGACCACGCCGGACTGGATCCCCAGCGGCGGACCTCCCTCGTCCCGGGTCACCCCGGACCGGCCGTCCGCGGTGGCCCACACGCACGGCAGATGCCCGGCACGGGCGCTCTCCAGCAGCCGGGTGGCCGGGTCGAGACGCATGAAGGTGCAGGTGGCGAACAGATCGGAGCTCAGGGACAGCAGGAGTTCGTTCGTCCGGGCGAGGAGTTCCCCCGGATCGCTGTCGACGGAGGCGAGGGCCCGGAGGCCGACCCGGACCTGTCCCATGAAGGCGGCCGCCTCGATGTTGTGCCCCTGGACGTCACCGATGGACAGGCCGATCCTGCCGTCGGGCATGGTGAACGCGTCGTACCAGTCGCCGCCCACGTTGAGCCCCTGGTACGCCGGCGCGTAACGCACCGCCAGCCGCACGCCGTCGGCGACCGGCAGTCCCCGCGGCAGCATTCCGCGTTGCAGGGCGATGGCCAGTTCCACCCGGGAGCGCTGCACCTCCGCCTGCGCACGCGCCTGAGCCGTCAGCGTCCTGAGCCTGACCAGAAGCTCGTCGCCGTCGTCCGTGGAACCGGTGCGGGACATGGATCACTCACTCGGGCGAGGACACTCACGCGCGGTGGCCGCCCTCGGGGGCGAAACAGTCATACCTATATGGAACGGATGATATCCAGCCGACGGACGGCTGGGCCAGTCGCCGGACCTGTCTAGGCTGTGCGCATGGAACAGCGGGAGATCATGCAGCGGAGCGTCGGCATCCTCACCGAGGCCCTGGAGATGCGGCGGCGACTGCGTGAGAACCCGGACGCCGACATGACCGGGAACGGGGCGGTCGCCACACTCCTGGAGGAGATGCTGCCGCACGTCCGGTTGCCGGCCGACGCGAGCGCGCGCGAGGTGGCGGACATCGTCACCGAGAAACTGGGCCCCGCCATCGTGCAGATCACGTCCGCGCTCACCTTCGCCTTCGTCCAGCTCGCCGAGATCCACGACGAGGGCCGCACCGACGTGTCCTCCGCCGACGTCCTGCGCTCCATCTCCCTGCACTACGAGACCGGCGGGAGGGGTTAGTCCCGCCGGTCGCGTAGCTCTCGCGCCGGACGGGTGCCGGCGGACGGGTGCGCGCCCCCTTGACGCCTTACGCGCCAGTAGCGATCCTCGCCCCAACGCCTTGTGCCGGTCATGTCAACTCCGCGACGGAGGGACGTGCGTGATGACGACGTACCGCACACGACGACACCTCGGGGTCGTCACGCTGCTCCTCCTCGTGCTGGCCGCGGCCCTGGGGCCGTCACCCAGCTCCGCGGCCGACGGCGACTGGTGGGATCCGGTCGCCCGGCCCGCGCCCGACTCCGGGACCGGCGTCACCGGCGAACCGTTCGGGGGAACCGGCCCCACCGGTGAGGTACGCGGGTTCGTCGACGCGCACAACCACATCATGTCCAACGAGGCCTTCGGCGGCCGGCTCATCTGCGGCAAGGCGTTCTCCGACAAGGGCATCGCCGACGCCCTGAAGGACTGCCCCGAGCACTATCCCGACGGCTCCCTCGCGATCTTCGACTTCATCACCAACGGCGGTGACGGCAGGCACGACCCCGTCGGCTGGCCCACGTTCGCCGACTGGCCCGCGCACGACTCGCTGACCCACCAGCAGAACTACTACGCCTGGATCGAACGGGCCTGGCGCGGCGGCCAGAGGGTGCTGGTGAACGACCTCGTCACCAACGGCGTGATCTGCTCCGTGTACTTCTTCAAGGACCGCGGCTGCGACGAGATGACGTCGATCCGGCTGCAGGCGAAGCTCACCTACGACATGCAGGCGTACATCGACGGGATGTACGGCGGACCGGGAAAGGGCTGGTTCCGGATCGTCACCGACAGCGCCCAGGCCCGCGAGGTGATCGAGCAGGGCAAGCTCGCCGTCGTCCTCGGTGTCGAGACGTCCGAACCCTTCGGGTGCAAGCAGGTCCTGGACGTCGCGCAGTGCGACCGGGCCGACATCGACGCCGGACTGGACGAGTTGCACGCGCTCGGTGTGCGCAGCATGTTCCTGTGCCACAAGTTCGACAACGCGCTGTGCGGGGTCCGCTTCGACTCCGGCGCGCTCGGCACCGCCATCAACGTCGGGCAGTTCCTGTCCACCGGCACCTTCTGGCGCACGGAGAAGTGCGCCGGGTCCCAGCACGACAACCCCATCGGCCTCGCCTCCGCGCCCGGCGCCGAGAAAAGGCTGCCGGAGGGCGTGTCGGTCCCCGCGTACGACGAGGACGCGCGGTGCAACGTCCGCGGGCTCACCGAACTCGGCGAGTACGCCGTGCGCGGCATGATGGAACGCGACATGATGCTCGAGATCGACCACATGAGCGTCAAGGCCACCGGCAGGGTGCTCGACATCTTCGAGGCCGAGTCGTACCCCGGCGTCCTCTCCTCGCACAGCTGGATGGACCTGGACTGGACCGAACGGGTCTACGGCCTGGGCGGGTTCGTCGCCCAGTACATGCACGGCTCGGAGGGCTTCGTCGCCGAGGCGGACCGCACCGGGGCACTGCGCGACAAGTACGGCGTGGGCTACGGCTACGGCACGGACATGAACGGCGTCGGCGGCTGGCCGGCCCCGCGCGGCGCGAGCGCCCCGAACCCCGTCACCTACCCCTTCCGCAGTGTCGACGGCGGATCCGTCCTCGACCGGCAGAGGACCGGCGAGCGCACCTGGGACCTGAACACCGACGGTGCCGCGCACTACGGCCTCGTCCCCGACTGGATCGAGGACATCCGGCGTGTCGGCGGGCAGGACGTGGTGGACGACCTCTTCCGGGGCGCCGAGTCCTACCTCGACACCTGGGGAGCCACCGAACGGCACCGGGCCGCGGCGAACCTCGCCGAGGGCGCCGCGGCCACGGCCAGTTCCGCGGAATGGAACCCGTTCACCAGCTACGCGCCCGGTCGCGCCGTGGACGGCGACCGGGGCACCCGGTGGGCGAGTGGCTGGAGCGACGACCAGTGGCTGGGCATCGACCTCGGCGCCACCCACCGGGTCGGGCGCGTCACCCTGGACTGGGAACGCGCCTACGGCAGGGCGTACCGCATCGAGGTGTCCACCGACGGCACCGACTGGCGCACCGTCTGGTCCACCGCCTCCGGCGACGGCGGCCTGGACACGGCCGTGTTCACCCCCGCGTCCGCCCGCCACCTCCGCGTCCGGTTCCTGGACCGGGGGACCGACTGGGGCTACTCGCTGCACGAGGTCGCCGTCCGCGCACGCTGACCGGGCGCCGTTCAACCGCCCCGCGGCAACGTCCCGTCCAGCAGCGCGCGGACCGCGTCCAGGGCGTCGGCCCGGTCGGCGGGGACGAGTCCGATGCGGGTGCGGCGGTCGAGTACGTCCTCCTCGTCGAGCGCTCCCTCGTGGCGCAGGGCCCAGAGCAGTTCGGCGCCGGTGACCGGATATCCGGGCAGGACCGGTTCGCCGAGCCGGGGGTCCCGCGCGGCGAGCGCCTGCACGGCCGGTGCCTCGGTGCCGTAGAGCCGGACGAGCCGGCGGGGCGCGGGCAGGGCGGCGAGGACGTGCGGTGCGGCGGCGCCCACCAGGGGCAGGGACGCCGTGGGGGACGGGCCCGCTTCCAGTCCGCGGACGCGGACGGCGGTGTCGACGGCGTCCTCGGCCATGCGCCGGTACGTGGTGAGCTTGCCGCCGACGACCGTGACGACGCCCTCGGACGAGGTGAGCACCGCGTGCCGGCGTGAGAGGTCGGCGGTCCTCGGAGCCGCGCCCGCGTGCTCCGCCGTGGTGTCCAGCAGCGGACGCAGCCCGGCGAAGGCGCCGACGACATCGGCCCGGTGGACCGGTACGTGCAGGACGGAGCAGAGGACGTCGAGGAGGAAGCCGATGTCCGTCTCCGGTGCCTCCGCGACGTCGGGGACGTCTCCGTCCACGGGCTCGTCCGTGAGGCCGACGTAGACCCGGCCGTCCTCCTGGGGCAGGACGAGGACGAAGCGGTTGCTCTCCCCGGGGATCGGGATGTGCAGACCCGCGGCCAGCGGCCCGAGGCTCTCCGGACGCAGGACGAGATGGGTGCCGCGCGAGGGCCTTATCCGCACGCCGTCGACGAGGCCCCCCGCCCAGACGCCGGACGCGTTGATCACCGCGCGGGCGCGGATCGCGCCCTCCTCGCCGCTGAGTTCGTCCCGTACCCGGGCGCCCGTCGAGGTCAGTTCCAGGGCCCTCACGCGGGTGAGGATCCGCGCGCCGCGCGCCGCCGCCGTACGGGCGAGGGCGGTCACCAACCGGGCGTCGTCGGTGAGCCGGCCGTCCCAGGACAGCAGGCCGCCGCGCAGGCCGTCGCGCCGCAGGGCGGGGGCGAGATGACGGGTCTCCACCACGGAGAGCCGGCGCGGCGGGGGCAGGGTGGCCCGGGCCGTGCGGGCGGCCAGGCGCAGCGTGTCACCGGCGTGGAAACCGGCCCGCGCCAGGGCGGCCTGACCGCGCGAGACGAGCGGGGTGAGGGGCAGCACGAACGGGTGGGCCTGTACGAGGTGGGGAGCGGTACGTTCCATCAGTACCCCGCGTTCGACCGCGCTCTCGTGGGCCACGTCGAGCCGTCCGGAGGCGAGATAGCGCAGCCCTCCGTGGATGAGCTTGCTGCTGAAGCGGGAGGTGCCGAAGGCCAGGTCGTGGGCGTCGACGGCGACCACGCTCAGCCCGCGGGCGGCGGCGTCCAGGGCGGCTCCCGCACCGGTGGCGCCGAGACCGACGACCAGTACGTCGACCGCGGGACCGCCGACGGAGCCGGTCAGCTCGCGCGCGCGCCGGGCGGCGGACAGGGAGGCGGCGGGTGCCGGGCCGCTGAGGGGGGTCATGGCGTGAGGGTCCTCTCCAGGATGCCGCGCAGTTCGCCGAGGAAGGCCTCGGAGGTGAGTTCGGGGTCGTCCTCGTCGGTCATGGTCCGCAGGGACAGGGTGAAGGACTGCACGATCAGCAGCACCGAACGGGCCTGCCGCTCGGGGTGGGCGGTGCGCACGGAGCCGTCGGCGTGCCCCTCGCGCAGCGAACCGGCCAGCAGTTCCAGCAGGGCCTCCTGGCTCGCCCCGCGGCGGTCCAGCACATAGGGCAGGAGCAGTTCGGGGTCCACGTCGAGGATCTTCCGGAAGAGCGGATGGACGCCGAAGGCGCGCACCGCCGCCACCAGGCCCTCGGTGATCAGATCGCGCGCGGGCACTCCCGGCCGGGGCTCGGGGACGGCCCCGGTGGCCACCGCGATCCACTCCCGGGTCATCAGGTCGCCGACCAGCGACCGCACATCGGGCCAGCGCCGGTACAGCGTCATCCGGGAGACACCGGCGCGGCGGGCCACGTCGGTGAGCGTGGTGCGGCGGACCCCGACGGCCAGGACGCAGTCGCGCACCGCGTCGAGCACCGCGTCGTTGTCGGACCCACCGGAAGCGTTGTGACGAATAGGCGTCATGTGTCACAGTGTAACGCCACGTGAGGCCGTCGTGCGACGGCACCGCCCGTTTCGACCGATGAGGACGACAGCCATGGACATGCTGTGGAGCGGCTGGGGCGACCCGGCCGAGGCGACGCCGCTGCCCGACACGGTGATCGGGCTGTTGCGCGATCTGCTCGGGGTCAAGCCTCGCGAGGCCGGGCCCCTCGCCCTCGAGGACCTGGCCGTCCCCGAGAGCACGCTGGCGCCCGCCGCGCACCGTGCCCTGGTCGCGGCCCTGGGCGACGAGGCGCATGTGCGTACTGACGCGGAGGCCCGCGTCCGGCACACGCGCGGCAAGTCCACCCCCGACCTGCTGCGCATCCGCGGGGGTGACGTCGCCGCCGCACCCGCGGCCGTACTCCTGCCCGCGGACCACGACGAGGTGCTCGCCGTCCTGCGGGTGTGCGCCGAACACGGCCTGCCGCTGGTGCCGTTCGGCGGCGGCACCTCCGTCGTCGGTGGCCTCGCCCCCGAACGGCGCGACGCCTTCGTCGCCCTGGACCTGCGGCGCATGGACGGTCTGCTCGACCTCGACCCGGTCTCCCGCACCGCCACCCTCCAGCCCGGCCTGCGTGCCCCGCGGGCCGAGGCGCTCCTCGCCGAACACGGCTTCACCCTCGGCCACTTCCCCCAGTCCTACGAGTGGGCCACCATCGGCGGCTTCGCCGCCACCCGTTCCAGCGGCCAGGCGTCCGCGGGCCACGGCCGCTTCGACGAGATGGTGCTGTCCCTCACCCTCGCCACGCCCGAGGGCACCCTCGACACCGGCCGTGCCCCCCGCTCGGCCGCCGGACCCGACCTGCGCCAGCTCGTCCTCGGCTCGGAGGGCGCCTTCGGCGTCATCACGTCGGTGACCGTGCGCATCCGGCCGGTCCCGCAGGCCGTCGTCCACGAGGGGTGGCACTTCCCCTCCTTCGAGGAGGGCGCCACCGCGCTGCGCCGGCTCGCCCAGGACGGGCCGCGGCCGACCGTGCTGCGCCTGTCCGACGAGACCGAGACCCTGATCGGCCTGGCGCACCCGGACGCGATCGGCTCCGGCGCGCCGCAGACCGCAGGCTGCACGGCCGTCGCCGGCTACGAGGGCACGGAGGAGGACACCGCGTACCGCAGGGAGCGGGCCGCGGCCGTCCTGCGCGAGTGCGGCGGCACCCCCCTGGGCGAGGAACCGGGCCGGCGCTGGGCGCACGGCCGCTACTCGGCCCCGTACCTGCGCGACGCGCTCCTCGACGCCGGGGCGTTCGCGGAGACGCTCGAGACGGCGACGTTCTGGTCGCGCGTCCCCGGGCTGTACGCCGCGGTGCGGGACGCGCTCACCGCCACGCTCGCCGGGGCGGGAACCCCGCCGCTCGTCATGTGCCACATCTCCCACGTCTACGAGAACGGCGCCTCGCTGTACTTCACCGTGGTCTCGGCCCAGGGCGAGGACCCCGTGGCGCACTGGACCCGTGCCAAGCACGCGGCGAACGAGGCGATCCTCGCCGAGGGCGGCACCATCAGCCACCACCACGGCGTCGGCACCGACCACCGCGACTGGTACGTCCGGGAGGCCGGCCCGCTGGGCATCGACGCCCTGCGCGCCGTGAAGCGGCGGCTGGACCCGGCGGGGCTGCTGAACCCCGGCGTCCTGCTGCCCGCCGACTGATCCCCCGGCACCCGGTCCGTCCCTCCCCGTCCCGCAGGCCCGCCCCGAAAGGCACCTCGATGCGACAGTTCACCGCCGTCGTCAACCCCACGGCGGGCGCGGCCACCGCAGCCGCCGCGCTGCTCGCCCTGGCCCGGCGGCTCCGGGAGGAGGGCGCCGACCTGCGGACCGAGTACAGCCGCAGCCTGGACCACGCGCGGGAGCTGGCCCGCGACGCGGGACAGCGGGGGCGGGTCGTCCTCGCCGTCGGCGGGGACGGCATCGCGGGGGGCGTCGGCGGCGCACTCAGCGGAACGGGCACGACCCTGGGTCTCGTCCCGGCCGGACGCGGCAACGACTTCGCCCGCGCCCTGGGACTGCCAGGGGACCCGGCGGGCCTGGCCCGGATCCTGCTCCACGGCGAGCCGCGGCAGGTCGACACCATCGAGGTCGTCTCGGCCGTCCACGACCGCACCGTCGTCCTCGGCAGCGTGTACGCCGGTGTGGACGCGCTCGCCAACCGTCACGCCAACCGCTCCAGGCTGCTGAAGGGGTCCGCGTCCTACTACGCCGGCGGCCTGCGGGCCGTCACGACCTGGCGGCCCGCCCGCTACCGGGTCACCGTCGACGGCACGGAGCACACGCACACCGGGTACACGGTGGTGGCCGCCAACTCCGGCTTCTACGGCTCCGGCCGCGTCATCGCCCCCGACGCCCGTGTCGACGACGGCCTGCTGGACGTCGTGATGATCGAGGAGGCGCCCAGACGGCTGTTCTTCGCCCTGATGAACGAACTCGGCACCGGCGCGCACGTCCGCCGCCCCCAGGTGCGGATCCTGCGGGGGAGCGAGATCCGCATCGAGGCCGACCGGGACATCCCCTACGGCACCGACGGGGAGGTCGACGCCGTCCTCCCCGTCACGGCCAGGGTCCTGCCGGGAGCGCTGCGCGTCCTGTGCTGACCGCCCGTCAGGACGGGGTGCCGTGGTAGTGCCGGGCCAGCCGGGCGAGCGCCACCGCGCCGAGCAGCAGCCCGAAGTCGCGCAGGGCGACGTCGTAGTAGCCGGACAGCGTGAGCAGGTCGACGATGATGCCCGCGAGCCAGCCGGCGACCAGCCAGGCGCCGAAGCGCGGCGCGATGCCCACCAGGACACCGGCCACGATCTCGATCACGCCGACCGCGTACATCGCCGACTGCGCGCTGCCCGGGACGATGTCGTCGATCCACGGCGCGAGGTAGACGGGCCAGTCGACGAGGAGGTTCGCGAACTTGTCCAGTCCGAACAGGACGGGTGCCACGGTGAAGCCGGCGCGGAGGACGACGTACGCCTGGTAGCGGGGATCGCCGAGTGCGGACCGCCGGGACGTGACCGACCTGCCGCTCGTGGTTGTGGAGGCCATGACCTGCACCCTTCTTCTATCAACAACTCTTATTGACGATAGAAGCGCGGATCCGCTCTTTAGTCAATGGCTGTTGCTTTTACACTGGTGTCCGTGGACGACACGGAAGAAGTGCGCGACAAGGACATCTCCGCCATCGCCGCTCTCGACGAGCCCACCCGCCGGCGGCTCTACGACTACGTGGTGGGCCGGCGCCACCCGGTGGGCCGGGACGAGGCGGCCGAGGCCCTGGGGCTGGCCCGGCAGACCGCGGCCTTCCATCTGGACCGCCTCGCCGCGGAGAACCTGCTCGACGTGCTCCACGTCCGGCGCAGCGGACGCAGCGGGCCGGGCGCCGGCCGCCCGGCCAAGCTCTACCGCCGCTCCGCCGTGCAGATCGCCGTCAGCCTCCCGGACCGGCGCTACGAACTCGCCGGCCGGCTCCTCGCCCAGGCGGTGGAGGAATCCGCGGCCGGCGGCGAACCCGTGCGCGAGGTGCTGCACCGCAGGGCCCGGGAGCTGGGCGCACGGATCGGCGCGGACGGTGACGGGACGCAGGTCTTCCGCGTGCTGGAGCGGTACGGCTTCGAGCCGCGGCGCGACGGCGGGGCCGTCGTTCTGGGCAACTGCCCCTTCCACGCCCTGGCCCGCGCGCACACGCGGACGGTGTGCGGCATGAACCTCCACCTGTTGCGAGGGGTCCTCGAAGGAGCCGGTGACACGGCGTTCGAGGCCCGTCCGGCGCCGGAGCCGGGCCGGTGCTGCGTCCGCCTGGAACCCGCCGTCTGACCCTGCCGAGAGGAGGCGCCGCATGACCCCGCGCGAGTTGTCGACCTTCGGCCACGGCACCGCGGGCCGGGAAGCCCTCACCGGACTGCTGCACGACGCGGGGGTCACCGCCGTCGTGGACGTCCGCATCGGCCCCGGCAGCCGCCGCGATCCCGACCTGGCACGCACCCGGCTGGCCGAGTGGCTGCCCGAGGCCGGCATCGCCTACCGGTGGGAACGGGACCTCGGCGGCTTCCGCAAGCCGCCGCCCGACTCGCCCGACACCGTCTGGCGCAACGAGTCCTTCCGCGGCTACGCCGCCCACACCCGCACCCCCGGGTTCGTCGCCGCGATGGACACCCTGCTGGAGCAGGCCGCCCGCGAGCCGACCGCGGTGATGTGCAGCGAATCGGTGTGGTGGCGGTGCCACCGGCGGCTCATCGCCGACTTCGCCGTCCTCGCCCGTCACGTCCCGGTGCGTCATCTGATGCACGACGGACGCCACGCACCGCACAGCCCCACCCCCGGCGCCCGCCTGCGCGACGACGGACTGCTCGTCTACGACGACACCGCCGCCGCGGCACCGTAGACCGCACGGCGCAACCCAGGAGTCACCCGCAGTTACCGGACACACCCCAAGACTGGACCCGTTCGTTCTCTGGAATTATTCGCGTCTGGGCCTATAGGTTCGGCGCATGACCGCATCCCGGCCGTCCAGTACCGCCGAGGAGCTCCGCGGTGCGGGCCTGCGCGCCACGGCCGCCCGCGTCGCCCTCCTCGAGACCGTCCGCCGGGGCGGCCACCTCGGGGTCGAGACCATCGCCGCCGAGGTGCGCCGGCGTACGGGGCACGTCTCCCTGCAGGCGGTGTACGGAGCGCTCGACGCGCTGACCGGGGCAGGTCTGGTGCGCCGCGTCGCACCGGCCGGCGGCCCCGCCCGCTACGAGGGGCGCGTGGGGGACAACCACCACCACCTGGTCTGCCGGACCTGCGGCGTGGTCGCCGACGCCGACTGCGCGGTCGGTGAAGCACCCTGTCTGACCGCGTCCGACAGTCACGGCTTCGTGATCGACGAGGCCGAGGTCGTCTACTGGGGCCTGTGCCCCGGCTGTTCCGCCTCCCGCAGTACCTGAACTGCGCGAACCGTTTCGCCCGGAAGGACTTCCATGACCGAGAACCACGACGCGATCGTCACCGAGCCCAAGGCGGAGGAAGCGGGTGGCTGCCCGGTCGCGCACGGGCGCGCCGCGCACCCCACCCAGGGCGGCGGAAACCGCCAGTGGTGGCCCGAGCGTCTCAACCTGAAGATCCTGGCCAAGAACCCGGCCGTGGCGAACCCGCTCGGCGAGGACTTCGACTACGCCGAGGCGTTCGAGGCCCTCGACCTTCCGGCGGTGAAGCGGGACATCGCCGAGGTGCTGACCACCTCCCAGGACTGGTGGCCCGCCGACTTCGGCCACTACGGTCCGCTCGTCGTCCGCATGGCCTGGCACAGTGCGGGCACCTACCGCATCAGCGACGGCCGCGGCGGGGCCGGGGCCGGCCAGCAGCGCTTCGCCCCGCTCAACAGCTGGCCGGACAACGCCAACCTCGACAAGGCCCGCCGCCTGCTGTGGCCCGTGAAGAAGAAGTACGGCAACAGCCTGTCATGGGCCGACCTGCTGATCCTCTCCGGCAACGTCGCCCTGGAGTCGATGGGCTTCAAGACCTTCGGCTTCGCCGGCGGCCGTGCGGACGTCTGGGAGCCGGAGGAGGACGTCTACTGGGGCCCCGAGTCCAACTGGCTCGGTGACGAGCGCTACACCGGCGACAGGGAACTGGAGAACCCGCTCGGCGCCGTCCAGATGGGCCTCATCTACGTCAACCCCGAGGGACCCAACGGCAACCCGGACCCGATCGCCTCGGCCCGTGACATCCGCGAGACGTTCCGCCGCATGGCCATGAACGACGAGGAGACCGTCGCCCTGATCGCCGGCGGCCACACCTTCGGCAAGACCCACGGCGCGGGCCCGGCCGACCACGTCGGCCCCGACCCGGAGGCCGCCGGCCTCGAGGAGCAGGGCCTGGGCTGGAGGAACACGTTCGGCAGCGGCAAGGGCGCCGACACGATCACCAGCGGTCTCGAGGTGACGTGGACGAACACGCCGACGACCTGGGACAACAGCTTCTTCGAGATCCTCTTCGGCTACGAGTGGGAGTTGTTCAGGAGCCCCGCGGGCGCCCACCAGTGGCGGCCGAAGGACGGAGCGGGGGCGGGCACCGTGCCCGACGCCCACGACCCGTCGAAGAGCCACCAGCCGACGATGCTGACCACGGACCTCGCGCTCCGCTTCGACCCGGTCTACGGTCCGATCTCGCGCCGCTTCCTGGAGAACCCGGACGAGTTCGCGGACGCCTTCGCCCGCGCCTGGTTCAAGCTCACCCACCGCGACATGGGCCCGAAGTCGCTGTACCTCGGCCCCGAGGTGCCCTCCGAGACGCTCCTGTGGCAGGACCCGCTGCCCGAGCGGACGTACGACCTCGTGGACGCCGCGGACATCGCCGCCCTCAAGGACCAGGTCCTCGCCTCGGATCTGTCGGTGTCCGAGCTGGTGTCGACCGCGTGGGCGTCGGCGTCGTCCTTCCGCGGCAGCGACAAGCGCGGCGGTGCCAACGGCGCGCGCATCCGCCTGGAGCCGCAGCGGGGCTGGGAGGCCAACGACCCCGACCGGCTGGCGACGGTGCTGCGCACGCTGGAAGGCGTCCGGGATTCCTTCAACGCGGCGCAGACCGGCGGCAAGCGGGTCTCGCTCGCCGACCTGATCGTGCTGGCAGGCGCGGCCGGTGTCGAGAAGGCGGCCAGGGACGCCGGCTTCGACATCGAGGTTCCCTTCACGCCGGGCCGCGTGGACGCGTCGCAGGAGGAGACGGACACCGAGTCGTTCGCCGCGCTCGAGCCCACCGCCGACGGGTTCCGCAACTACCTCGGCAAGGGCAACCGCCTGCCCGCCGAGTTCCTGCTGCTGGACAAGGCCAACCTGCTGACCCTGAGCGCCCCCGAGATGACCGTCCTCGTCGGCGGTCTGCGGGTCCTGGGCGCGAACCACCAGCAGTCGGCGCACGGCGTGTTCACCACGGTCCCGGGCACCCTGACGAACGACTTCTTCGTCAACCTGCTCGACCTGGGCACGACGTGGAAGGCGACGTCCGAGGACCGGACCACGTTCGAGGGCCGCGACGCGGCGACCGGCGAAACGAAGTGGACCGGCACCCGTGCCGACCTGGTGTTCGGATCGAACTCCGAGCTGCGCGCGCTGGCCGAGGTCTACGCGAGCGACGACGCCGGGGAGAAGTTCGTGCGGGACTTCGTCAAGGCGTGGGACAAGGTCATGAACCTCGACCGGTTCGACCTCGTCTGAGCCGTCCGTAGCGCTGGTCCGGGCCGGCCCGCAGGGGCCGGCCCGGACGTGCGTGACGCCCCGGGATGCGCGTGGGCCGCCCTGCCAGCAGGGTGGAACGGAGCCGACCGCCACGTGAAGGAGGCGCCTGGGAATGGGCAAGGACAGCGACCGGGAGAAGGAACTCCACGAGGGTGACGGGGTCGCCTGGAGCAGCCACGGAAACGAGACGACGGGCAAGGTCGAGAAGAAGATCACCGAGCGCACCGAGGAGGCCGGACGCACGGTCGCCGCCTCCGAGGAGGAGCCGCAGTACGAGGTGCGCAGCGACACGTCGGGCAAGCGGGCGGTCCACAAGCCCTCCGCGCTCAGGAAGAAGAAATGAGCGCGGTGGAACCGGACCGCAAGGACGAGACCTGGGACGAGTTCCGCGAGCTGGTCAACATGAAGCCGGCCGATCTCGAGAAGTGGCTGGCCACCGACGCGTCCCGCGCCGCGGGGCAGCACAAGGACGGGGGTGAGTCGACCGGCCACGCGTCCGGCCGCCGGATCGCCGGCATCCTCCGCGCGGGCAGGAAGGACCTGACCGACGACGACTACGAGCACATGCGCAAGGTCGTCGGGTACATCCGCCGCCATCTCGCCCAGCGCCCGTCCGGCGACGTGCGCGACTCGCGCTGGCGCCACTCCCTCATGAACTGGGGCCACGACCCGCTCGCCGGCGAGTCCGCGAGCCGGTGACGGTCCCGGGCCCCCCGTGCCTGCGGTGGACCCTCCCGTCCCGTGCGGCACCCGGCGGGCACCTGCGCGCCGTGTGAGTCCTCCCTCAGGGGTGTGGCGCCGCCGAAAGGGGCGATCAGTGAGGGGGAGCAAGCCACTCGAGGCGAGGAGGGTCCGCGCATGGGAACCGTCGTCCGCGTCCCGCAGACCCGGGACATGGTCGGGGACGAGCTCTCCGGAGACGAGGCGTTCGCCGCGCTGCGGCACTACGGGGGCATGCGGCTGCTCACCGACTCCGTCGCCCGCTTCCGCTTCGCGGACGGCTTCACCAACGCGCGGGCGCTCGCCTTCCAGGTCGTCCTGGGCCTGGTGCCGTTCACCGTGGCGCTGGTCGGCCTCGCGACCTCCGTGCACACCGAGGGCGCGGGCCGCGTCATCGAACTCACCCTGGGCCGCATCGTGCCCGGCGCCAGCGCGGACGTCGTCGAGGACGCCTTCGACGGCATCCGGCGCACCGCCCACGACGACCTGGCGAGCACGCTGGCCCTGTGGCTCGGACTGGGCTTCGCCGTACTGAACCTGGCCTCGGCCATGGGCCAGATCGAGCGGGGCGCCAACCGCATCTACGGCATCGAACGGGACCGGCCCCTGCCCCGCAAGTACGGCAGGGCCGTCCTCCTCGCGCTCGCCGCGGGCCTGCCCATGGTTCTCGGGTTCGTCGTCCTGGTCGCCGGTGACGCGGTCAGCCGTTCGGTGGCCGAGGTGGTCGCGGGCCGGGGGGCCGGGGCCGGGTGGTGGGGCGCGCTGGACGTGCCGGTGGGGCTGCTGCTGGCCTGGGTCGCCTCCGCGGTGATCTTCCGCTGGTCGCCCCGCCGGGTCCAGCCGGGCTACACCTGGCTGGCCTTCGGCTCGGCCGTCCATCTCCTGCTGTGGGTCGCCGCGACGTGGCTGCTCGCGCTGTACGTCGAGGGCAGCGGGGCGTTCGGCGCCCTGTACGGGCCGCTGACGGCCTTCGTCGCCCTGCTGCTGTGGGCCTACCTCACCGCCGTCGCCCTCTTCCTCGGCATCGCGTTCGCGGCCCAGCTGGAGGCGGCTCGCGCCGGTGTCGACGCGGCGGTGCGCCCGGACCCGGGGCCGGGCGGCTGACCCGGGGCGGGCGACACGCCGGGACGGGAACGGGGTGAGCCCTGCCCGCGTTGTCAGTGTGAGGTTGCACAATGATCGGAAAAGGAGATCAACACCGGCGCCTCGCTGGGTAGACGGTCTCGTGTCCGGCTCCGGAAAGGTCCTGCTGATGCTCTCCACCGTCGACCGCACGAAGTCCCTCGTCGCCCTGCCCACCGCACGCCGCCGACACTCCCGGGCCGCCACCGCCGGCCCCGCCCCGGCCGGACGCCCCTCGGGAGCGGCCGCCGAAGCGCTGCGGATCATCGCCGACCCCCGTACCCCCACGTACGTGACGGTGTACGCGAACGGCCGCCGGAGATACAGCTACTGGCGCCCCCTCGACTCCACCACCGGCACGGGCGGCTGTTATGCCGCCCTGCCCACCGCCGACTGCGACGAGCTGCACGCGTCAGGCCGCATCACTCTCGGCGAGCCCGTCGTGGACCCCAACCGCACGACGTACCGCGTCCGCACCGCCACCCGCGTCCAGCCCGCGCCGGTGCGCGGCGGCGTCACACAGCTCCGCTCCCGGGTGGCGTGAGGGCGCGGCGGCACCGGCCGCCCCGCCCTGTCCCAGCCGCGCGTCGAGTCGTTGACGGAACGTCAGGCGATCGAGGCCGAGATGATGGCGGACACCGCGAGGTTGCAGGAGGCCGTCACCCAGACCGCCGGGTGGGGTTCGGGCTCCACCAGGGTGGCACCCAGGCGCCCCGGAGTGATGAGATCGACCACCAGGAACGCCACGGCCATCATCACCAGGCCCAGCACGCCGAACGTCGCGGTCGACACCAGCCCCTTGCCGAAGTCGTCGTACGTCGTCCAGATCGACGTGAACACGATGCCTCCGATGCCCAGCAGCGAGGAGCTGAGCACGACGGCGGCGTTGCGGTTGCGCTCCTGCCAGATCTGCCGGCCGAGCTTTCCGGGCGTCAGCAGGTCGACCAGGACGATGCCGAGGACCAGCAGGACCAGCCCGAGTGCGCCGTAGGCGGCGGCCCGGCCGAGTCCGTTGACGATGTCGCTCATGGGTGTGCCGGCTCCGTAGCGTGAGAGATCGTGAATGATCGCCGTCAAGGGCGAGCAAAATGTAGCGCACCCGTTCGACGTTGTGGCCGGGCGCCCCGCTCATCGGTTCCGGCCGGCCTCACCGCGCCGTCGAGGTGGCCGGGGAGGGACGTGCTTCTCACGGCCGGGGACGAGTCATGCCCGCGCGCATCCGGGGCATCAGACTTCCACCGGCAGGACCGAGAAGGAGACGAGCCATGAGCAGGGGCAGCCGCGCTCTCACCGTCATGTACGCCGCCGTGGCCCTGTGGCTCTCCTTCTGTACCGTGAGCACCTGGGGCACCGTTCCCGCGTGGACCAGCCTCGCCATGGCGGTCACCGCCCTCGCGCCCGTCCTGGGAGTGGTCCGCGAGACCGTCATCGCCGAGGAGCGGCGCACCGTCGCCGTTCTGCGCGAGCGGGAGGGCCGCCGGGCGGCGTGGCGGGACGCGGCGGCCGCGGCGCTCGCACAGGCAGAGGTGGAGGCCGCGTGCTGCGAGCGCTGGTGGACGTCGTGCGCCACCGAGCACGACCCCGGCTGTGCGCACCGGACCTCCTGGGGCACGACGGCCTGAAGCGCGGCCCCGGGCCGGGACGGGACGGCGACCGTGCGGTCGTGGTCCGTACCAGGGTCTTGACGCCCCTTTATCTCACCTCTTGAATCAAGGCGTTGCGCATTCACCCCCCCCACCACCTCGGTCGGCGCACCCGCGCATGCGGGGCGCCGTACGGAAGGGAGAGCCATGTTCTCTCCGCGCACCCGCCGCAGATGGCTGATCGCGGCCCTGTCCGCCGTTCTGGTCGCCTCCGGGGCGGCCGGCACCACCGCCCGGGCCGAACCGGCGGACACCACCGCCGCGGCGGCCGTGACGTTCTCGGACACCTTCGACGGGCCCGCCGGTGCGGCGGCCGACTCCTCGAAGTGGCAGACGGAGACCGGGGACAACGTCAACAACCACGAGCGGCAGTACTACACCTCGGGCACCAGGAACGCCGCCCTGGACGGCCAGGGTCATCTGGTCATCACGGCCCGCAAGGAAAACCCGGCAGGCTACCAGTGCTGGTACGGCACCTGCCAGTACACCTCCGCCCGGCTCAACACCGCGGGCCGGTTCACCGCGCAGTACGGGCACATCGAGGCGCGGATGAAGATCCCGCGCGGGCAGGGCATGTGGCCGGCGTTCTGGATGCTGGGCACGCCGGTCGACTGGCCGGACTCGGGCGAGATCGACATCATGGAGAACGTCGGCTTCGAGCCCTCCACGGTGCACGGCACGATCCACGGCCCCGGCTACTCCGGCTCCGGCGGCATCGGTGCCGGCTACACACTGCCGGGCGGTCAGGCCTTCGCGGACGCCTTCCACACCTTCGCCGTCGACTGGGCGCCGGGCTCGATCACCTGGTCCGTGGACGGGAACGTCTACCAGCGGCGCACGCCCGCCGATCTGGGCGGCAGGCAGTGGGTGTTCGACAAGCCGTTCTTCCTGATCCTCAACCTGGCGGTGGGCGGCTACTGGCCCGGCGACCCGGACGGCTCCACCGTCCTCCCGCAGCAACTCGTCGTGGATCACGTCTCGGTGACGACCGGTGACTCGTCCACCGGCGGCGCGATCCGCGGCCTGGCCGGCAAGTGCGTCGACGTGGCCGGGGCGAACACGGCCAACGGCACCCCCGTACAGCTCTACGACTGCAACGGCACCTCCGCCCAGCGGTGGACGGTGGGATCCGACGGCACGGTCCGGGCCCTCGGCAAGTGCCTGGACGTCGCCTCGGGCGGCACGGCCGACGGCACGCCGGTCCAGTTGTGGGACTGCAACGGCACCGCGGCCCAGAAGTGGGTCGTCACCGCGGCGCGCGACATCGTCAACCCTCAGGCCGACAAGTGCCTGGACGTGGCGGGCAACAGTTCGGCCAACGGCACCCGGCTGCAGATCTGGACGTGCACGGGCGGCGCGAACCAGAAGTGGACGGTGGGCTGACCCCGCGCCCGGCACCGGTGCTCCCGATCGGTTTTGCCGTTCTTTTGCCGAGCGGGAACCTCCCCGGGCGCGCGTCCGTTTGACCGGACGGACCGTGAAGATCCGGGACTGGCGAACAGGACCGGACAGCGACAACCCGAGGTGGCACCGAATGGCGATGTGGGACCGGCTCAAGGACCAGGCCAGGACGCTCCAGCAGTCCCAGGGCGCGCGGGCGGGAGGCGCACGGCCGCAGGGGCACGGCCCGTCCTCGTCCGGCGGTGGCTCCAAGGCCCAGTTGATGGGGCTGTTCAAGTCCCAGCTGGCGTCCGCCAAGGCGGAGTTGAAGAGCGGCGCCTACCGGGACGCCAGCATGGCGATGTGCGCGCTGGTCGCGGCGGCCGACGGGCGGGTCGACCCGGCGGAGCGGCAGCGGGTGGAGGAACTGATCGTCTCCAACGAGGTGCTGCAGAACTTCCCGGCGGACCAGCTCCGCAAGCGGTTCAACGAGCACGTGGACCGGCTCACCGCCCACGTCGAGCAGGGCAGGGCGCGGGCGCTGGAGGACATCGCCAAGGCGGCGAAGAAGCCGGTCGAGGCCCGGGCCGTCGTCCAGACCGGCATCGTCGTCGCCGGAGCCGACGGCAGCTTCGAGCCCTCCGAGCAGTACGCCATCCGTGACGCCTGCGCGGCTCTCGGTCTCTCGCCGCAGGAGTTCGGCGTCTGACGGCCGGCCCCGTTGTTCGGCGCCCGCCGGTTCCCCGGAATGGGGCCGGGGAACCGGCGGGCGGTTGCGGCCGGATCAGACGCCGCAGGTCGGCGCGGACCAGTAGCGGCTGGAGCGGTGGTCGACGTGCGCGTGGTCGTCGTGTCCGGGGTAGCCGGGGCCGAGGATGCCGTTGAACCCGTGGTTGCGGGCCTGCTTGGCCAGCGTGCACAGGGAGTGCGGTCCCGCGCCGAGGTCGGCCGCGTCACCGTACAGGTGGCGGCTGCCGCTCGCCCCGCCCACGGCGTCGTTGCAGGCGTAGGACCGGAAGCCGCTGGTGACCCGGATCGGTTCGTCGCCGAGCGCGTGCCGCAGGGCCTCCAGTTTCCACATCGTCCGCAGCGCGTTGGACTTCGCCGTCGCGGCACTGACCGCACCGCCCGACCAGGTGGAGTTGCACTGGTTCAGCTCGGCGTAGGAGAAGTGGATCGGCGTGCAGTCGTCGTCCTGGAGGGCGTAGAGCTTGTTGTAGGTGTTGGGGCCGGCCACGCCGTCGGCGGCCAGGCCGTAGGCGGACTGGAAGCGCTTGAGGGCGGCTGCCGTGGCGGGCCCGAAGCTGCCGTCGACGGCCAGCACGGACCCGTAGCCCGGGTAGCCGCCGAGGCGGATCTGCAGCTGGGTGACATCGGCGCCCGAGGCGCCCTGGGACAGGGTGCGGGTCCAGGTGTAGCAGCCGTCGGCGTGCGCGGTGCCCGCGGTGGCGACGGTACCCGCGACCATTCCAGTCGTGAGCATGACAATCGACAGAATCAGTCGTACAGCGCGTCCGAACATGCGATCTCCGGTTCCGGGACGTGGGGTTGAGTGGGGTGATGAGCCATGTGACGCGCGTCAACCATGGAGCACGCACCCGGCCCGGCGCAAGATTGCCCCCCCCGACGGGCGCACATCCCGGACCTGTGAGCCCTGTACGCGCCCCCGGTGCCGCACGGACAATGCAGTGCCCGCGATCACTCCTGACACCCCTTGTCCACCGCTCCGGTTGAGGAAAGCAGGTCGACCGTCGTGCTGTTGCGTCTGCCCACGTCCCTGTCCGAAGCACAGCGGTATCTGGCGGAAGGAGCGGTGCCGGTCGGCGGCGCCACACTCGTGTGGGCCCTCTGGCAGCGCGACGGCTTCCCCGAGCAGGCGATGTCACTGCGTGAACTGCCCCAGGCGAACCTGAGGGAACGCGAGGCGCTGGGCGCCGCGGTCCTGCTGCACCAACTGGACGACCGGATGCCTGAGGTGCTGCGCCGGGCCGCCGCCACCGTGGGCACCGGCGCCGTACGGCGGACGGCCACCGTGGGCGGCAACATCGTGGGCAGCACGCTGCGCTGCCTGCTGCCCGCGGCGCTTGTTCTGGACGCCCGGGCGACCGTGCTGGACCGGGACGGGACCTGTGAGACCGACCTGGCCGAAGTGGTGGCCAAGCGTCACCTGCTGCTCGGCCTCCGCTGGCGCGACCCGGTCACCAGCGGGTACTACAAGGCGCCCGGTGAAGCGGGAGGCCCGCCGCCGCTCGTCGTCGCCACCGCCGTGCACGCCGGGAGCGACGGCCGGCCCCGCCTCTTCGTCGCCGTCCGCGACGGCTACGAGGTGACCAGCGAGTCCATCGTCTGCCGCAGCGGACCCGACCACACCCTCGAGGCCCTGGACCGCACCGGCCTGGGATCCCTCCCCGCTCCAGCGCGGGAAGCGGTACGCCGGGAGGTGACCAGGACACTGAACCGCTCCCCGGACCGCTGACGCGGGCACGGACACGAAGGCCCCCCCGCGCCGGGATCAGCTGCCCGAGTCCTTGCGGTGCCGGACGACGACGACCGGGCAGGACGCGTGCTGGGCACAGCGCTGGCTCACCGACCCCAGCATCGCCCGGGCGAACCCGCCCCGTCCACGGTGGCCCACCACCAGCAGTTCCGCGCCCTCCGAGGCGCGGATCAGCACCTCGGAGGGATCGCCCTCGATCAGTCGCTCCCGCAGTTCGGCGGGGCGCTCCCCGGGGAAGGCGGTGCTCACCGCCTCGGCGAAGAGCCGCCGTGCCTGCTCGGCGTCGAAATCCGGTTCGATCACGGGGCCGGCCCACCCGGCGGACGACGGGGTCTCCCACGCGTGCACGGCCTCCACGACCGCGCCGACCGTCCGCGCATGGCGTACGGCCCAGCGCAGTGCCTCGTACGACGCCGGTGATCCGTCCACACCCACGACCACCCGCGGGGCCGGTTCAGTGCTGTGCATGCCTACCTCACTCACCAGTCGCTGTCCGCACCGCCGCGCCGCCCGTGTCACTCCACGGGCCAGGTGTGCACCGGGGCGTTGAGATGCATGTACTCGATGTACTGCTGCGTCATGCGCCGCAGGGCCTCGTGGCGGCCGCGGTGCGCGGTGGCGTCGATGTGATGGAACATCTCCTTCTGCCACACCGCCCCGTTGCGGCCCACGACGCAGCGCTGCTCGATGATTCCGAGCAGCGGCTCCCGCCAGGCCTCGTCCATCCCGGAGCGCTCAAGGCCGCGGTGCGCCAGCGGCAGCAGCCGCCGCAGCACGAGTTCGGCCGCCGGCACCTCGCCCATGCCGGGCCAGTACAGCCGGGCGTCGATGCCGTACCGCGCCGCCGTCCTGAGGTTGTCCTCGGCGGCCGAGAAGGACATCCGTGACCACACCGGCCGTTCCTCCTCCACCAGGGCACGGGTGAGCCCGTAGTAGAAGGCGCCGTTGGCGAGCGTGTCCGCGACGGTCGGGCCGGCGGGCAGCACCCGGTTCTCCACCCGGACATGCGGCTTGTCGTGAGCGACGGCGTACACCGGACGGTTCCAGCGGTAGATGGTGCCGTTGTGCAGGGTCAGCTCGGCGAGTTCGGGGACGTCTCCGCGCGTCAGCGTCTCCCAGGGATCCTGCTCGTCGCACAGGGGGAGGAGGGCGGGGAAGTAGCGCAGGTTCTCCTCGAAGAGGTCGAAGACGCTGGTGATCCACCGCTCGCCGAACCACACCCGTGGCCGCACCCCCTGCGCCTTGATCTCCTGCGGCCGGGTGTCGGTGGCCTGCTCGAACAGCGGGACGCGCGTCTCGTGCCAGAGTTCCTTGCCGAACAGGAAGGGCGAGTTCGCGGCGAGCGCGATCTGGACCCCGGCGATGGCCTGCGCCGCGTTCCAGTAGTCGGCGAACTGTTCCGGCGACACCTGAAGGTGGAATTGCGTGCTGGTGCACGCGGCCTCCGGGGTGATGGTGTCCGCGTAGGTGCGCAGCCGGTCGACACCGGTCACCTCGATGTGCAGGTCCTCGCCGCGCGCCGCGAAGATCTGGTCGTTGAGCAGCCGGTAGCGCGGGTTCTCCGACAGCGCGCCCTCGCCGACGTCCTCCTGGCGCAGGGTGGGGAGGACGCCCGTCATGATCAGATGCGTGCCGATGGACCTGGCGCGCTGCTCGGCGTGGTTCAGTGCCGCGCGGATCTCCGACTCCCAGGCATCGGGGCCGCCCGCCGTGAGCCGGCGGGGCGGGATGTTGATCTCGAGGTTGAACCGGCCCAGCTCCGTGGCCCAGGCCGGGTCCGCGATGGCCTCCAGCACATCGGTGTTGCGCATCGCGGGCTCGGCCCGGTCGTCGACCAGGTTCAGCTCGATCTCCAGCCCCACCTGCGGCCGCTCGGCCTCGAACCGTGCCTCGCGCAGCATCTGCGCGAGCGCGTCCAGGCACTCCTGCATCTTGATCCGGTACCGGCGGCGGTCCTCGCGGGTGAAGGTGAGCGCCGGGACGTCGCGTCCCATCGGTCTCCCTCCAGGGCTCTCGTCCTCCTCGGAACCTGTCCACCCCAGCGTCGCACCGGCGGACGAGTCCGACCACGCGAAGCGTTCAGTTCCCCGCGTCCCCGGCCAGGAAGGTGGTCAGGCCGTCGAGGAGCATGGTGCTGCCCTGCTCGGCCATGTCGCGCTCGTCCGCGGTGTCGCACGTCTGGCGTACCACGATCCGGGTCCGCGGGCCGTCCTCGGCGAACTCCACGGCCATCGCCTGGGGCTCGGGCTTTCCGGGCACATCCATCCCGATCACCAGGAGCCGGTCCGGTTCGACCTCGAGGTAGGACCCGGTCAGGGGGAACTCCCCGCCGTCGGGGGTGACCACGGTGGCCTTCCAGATGCCGCCCGGCCGTACGTCCATCTCGACGGAGCCGGGGGCGGCGTAGGCCCAACGGGCGTACCGGTCGGGGGTGGTCCACGCCTGCCATACGCGGTCGGCCGGGACGTCCAGGGTGCGGGTCAGGGTGTAGGAGAAGCCGGTGCCGCTCATGGGTGTCATTCCTCGTCTCGTGCGTCATGCCCCGGTGGGGGTCTGTCGCGGGTGTAGACGCGCCGGGACGCGGGGAGTCATCGGTGACCCCGTAGGAATTTCTCGTTGACAACGAAGTGTTCATTCGGGAGGCTGGTCAGCATGACCAAGCCCTCCGAACAGTGCCCTGATCCCTTCAGCCCGCCCAGCGCCGACACGGCCCGCGCGCGACGGGTGCACGCCTCCCTGTTCCGCATCGCCGAGCGGCACGCGGCCACCGACGGACAGCGCGGCCGGCAGGCCCACCCCGGCGTGATCGGTCCGCACGAGGCGGTCAGGCTGGTGTCGTTCCTGCTCAGCGGCGCGGCGATGCTCCAGGACGGCGAACCGGAGGTGGACCGTGCGGACATCACGGCCGCGCTGACCCTCGTGCCGCGCGCCCGTGCGGAGATGGACGAACTGGAGGTCGGTCTGCTGCAGATGGCACGGGGACGCGGCATGACCTGGCCGGAGATCGCCTTCGGGCTGGGCCTGCGCAGCCCTCAGGCCGCCCGGCAGCGCTACGAGCGGCTGGTGGGGCGCACCGACGCGGACGCGGAGTGACGGTGGGCGCCCGGGGTCTCCGGGGTGTCGGTCTCCGGGGTGTCGTCGCGGGCGGGTTCGCCCACGGCCCGGGCGGCCAGCCGCCAGGCGGCGCTGACCGCCCGGTGGGCCACCACCGTGCCGACCGCGGTATCGGACGGCAGGTGCAGGCGCCCGCCGATGTGGATGTGGAGACGCGGGCGGCGCACCGGGGCAGTGACCACACCTGCCAGCTGCTTCGCGGCCGGCCCCGAGGCCAGCCGCCGGGCCCCCGCCTGGCCCACGGGTACGACCGGCGCCCCGGTGGCGGCCGTCAGCCGGGCCAGACCGGTACGGAAGGGCAGGGGCGCGGCGCACGCCGCGTCCTCGCGCGGGGGCAGGCCGCCTTCCGCGTAGATGAGCACATGGCGTCCCGACCGCACCGCCTCCGCGGCGGCCTCCAGTGCGCCGGCCGCGCGGGCGGTCCTCCGGTGCACCGGGATGTGGCCCTCCTTCGCCAGGGCGCGTCCCAGCACCGGCACGCGCCACAGCCCGGCCGTCGCCATGACGGCGGGCGTCACACCCACCGTGCGCAGAGCGGCCAGTACGACGGCCGGATCGGCCGTCGAGTCGTGGTTGGCCACGAAGACACTGCCCGCGGCGAAAGGCTCCCCGTCATCGCGGGTCACGGTGAGCCGCCCGAACAACGGCAGCAGAACAGCGGCGGTACGGCTGAGCACGAGACGTCCTTCCGGCAGACGGGAACCTCGCCGCCAGCCTCGTACACCACCCGCACCCCGCGCCTGAGTACGCGTACCCGGGTCGACGGTGCCGGGTACTCGGCTCACCGCCGGGACGGCCGGGTGCACGGTGCCCTCCCGCCACCGCCTCGGTGAATCGCCCCGCAATGGCCGGGGTACCCGCCCCGTCCGCGCGCGGATCCGCCGCGCCGTTCCGCCACGGGAGGCTGACATGGCAGAGCTCAGCCCGATCGACCTGCAGAAGGCTCTCAAGGGCGCCGACTATCCCGCCAGCCGTGACGACCTCGTCGCGCTGGCGAAGAGCAACGGCGCGGACAACACCCTCGTCCAGAAGCTGACGGAGACCGGGAGTCAGCAGTTCGACGGTCCCAACGAGGTGCAGAAAGCGGTCTTCGGCACCGAATAGCGCCATGATCCGGGGCGGCCCGCACCCTGACGGTGCGAGGCGCCCCGGACCCCGGGCACCCGCCGGGGAGCCGCCGGCCGTCAGCGCGCACGAGACCGTTCCGGCGAGGACACCTCAGCCGTGCTGCGCGCAGGGCGGGACCGGACGCAGCCCGAGTGGGGCACGCGCGACCGGGGTGGCTGCACGGGACGGCTGCAGGTCTCCGGCAGCGGCAGCACAGGACGGCCACGGCCCGGGGGAGCGGGAGGCGGGCGACGCCCTGGACACGAGCCCGAGGCGCCTGGAGGAACAGGTACGCCTGCGCGTCGACAGCGCGGCCGTCTACCAGTGGGCGGGGCGGGTGAGCGCGGGAGGCAGCACGGTGGCCGCGTCGCCCCTGGCCCCGTTGAGCTGCGCCTGGGTGAGGAACAGGGCGCCGGTGAGGTCGGCGCCGCCGAGGTCGGCGTCCCGCAGATCGGCCCCGATCAGGTCGGCGTCCCGCAGGTCGGCCCCGCTGAGATCCGCGGCCACCAGCAGGGCGCCGCGCAGGCTGGCACCCCGCAGGTCGGCACCGGCCAGCTTCGCGCCGACGAGATCGGCCCCGCGGTGGTTCTTCGTGCGGCCCGGGACATGGGCCCGGGCGAGCTCGCCGGCCCGCAGCAGCAGGGCGTTGACCTCGCCGCGCAGCGCGTTCACGTCGAGCCCGGCGATCGCGGCGGCGCTGCCCCGGGTCAGTCCGTCGATGCGCGCCAGTGCCCGCCGCAGTTCCTCGTGGACGGGGCGGGCCGCCGTGAGCGCGAGGGCCTCGGTGATGTACCAGAGCAGCTCCTGCAACTGCCGGATGACGGGGAAGACCTCGAACATGCTCCGCGCCGTCTCCGGTGCGCGGCGCCAGTCGGTGCCGCCGAAGGTGACCTGGGACACCTTCTGGCCCGCACCGAAGCAGTCGAAGACGGTGCAGCCGGGGTACCCCTCGTCACGCAGCCGGTCGTGAATGCCGCAACGGAAGTCTTCCCGCAGGTTCGAACACGGCCGCCCCGCCGGCTTGGTGGCGGCGAAGCCGGCGGAGCGGGCGAAGGGCAGGGCCACACAGCACAGGCCGAAGCAGGAGGCGCAGTCGGCCCGCAGGTCCTTGCGGTCCCCGGCGGGGGCGGGGGCTTCGTGCTGTGACGACACCGTGTGTGCTCCAGTCGTGCGGCGAGCACCGCACACCGCGGCGCTCGGGGATCGGCCTCATTCTCGCAGACGGCCGCCGGCCGCCGGGGCCGATGGCCCTCAGGGGCGCCCGGTGGGACGGCTGCCTCAACCGGGCGTGCCGCCACGGCCGCCTCAGTCCGCGCGCGGATCCGGGCCGCACGGTGACGCGGGCGACGACGGCCCGGCCTTCCAGGGCAGTTCGGCCCAGACCGTGCGTCCGGGCCGGCCCGGGGACACGGGCGACCGCCCAGGCGTCGCTGAGCGCGTCGACCAGGAGCAGCCCGCGGCCGTTCTGGTCGTCGGGGCACGGCCGGCGGAGGACCGGCAGTCCGGTGCCGCGGGCCTGGTCCTCGACCTCGACGCGGATCACGTCCGCCGACAGGTGCAGCCGGCACACGATCCGGTCACCGGCCGAGGGGTGAGCGCGTTGGTGACGAGCTCCGAGGTCACGACGACAGCGTTGTCGCACGCCTCGTCGCCCACGCCCCGCGCGAGGAGCAGCTCGCGCACCCCGCTCCGGGCCGTACGCACGGAGGCCGGGGTCACCGGCAGGTCGAACGCGCGTGTCTCACAAGGAGCGCGGGACCCGGAGGCGAGACGGCCGGAGCCGTCCGGCTGGGGGAGTGGAGCCGTGTGCCCGCCTCCGGGCGATCTGGGGGGAGAGCTCGCTCCCGGCGTGCTGCAGCGGCCTGGGCAAGGGGAGCCGAGCCATCTCCGTGGGCCTTCGTCTGCTTTCGCGCGGGGGGTGCCGTCACGGCCGGCCGGGGGTCAACCGGCATGCTCCGTACGGCCGTTCAGTGGGCCGCGGGGACGGTGCGAACACTCTGGGACCGGTCAACGGTGGCCCAGACATGAACAGCCGGTCGGACGTGGAACCGCGCGGCACGAGTGTGCTGCCCTGGCCGCGCAGCCCGCAGGAGGAAGCCACCTCGGCCCCGGTGTGACCCCACCGTCCGACAGCCGTCGCTTCCTCCCAGGTCATCCGGAAATATGCGGCCCGGGAAGGCTGTGGCGCCCAGGGAAAAGCCCCGGGGCGCCACAGGAGCGGTCAGACGCCAAACGCAACCGGGTACTGGATGGTGCCCGCCGGGACCGGGCGGGTGTCGTCCAGAGCCATGGCCATCATGGCCTCGTCGGGTACTTCGAAGGGGGCTCGGATGCCGAAGCGGGAGGCTGGCGTGAAGCCGAACCGAGGGTAGTAGTCGGGGTGTCCCAGGACGACAACGAGGTTCTCTCCCGTGGCCCGGGCGGCGGCCAGGGCGGCGCGGATGGCCGCGGAGCCGGCACCGGTGCGCTGGGCCGAGGGCAGTACCGCGCACGGGGCCAGGGCCAGGGCAGGCTGACCGTCGACGTGGCAGCGGGTGAGCAGCGCGTACCCGACCGGGGTGCCGTCGGGGGCTGCGGTGACCATCGACAGGCCGTCGATCCACGCCTTCGGGTCGGTGCGCAGGGCGTCGACGATGTCGGCCTCGGTGGCGGTGGGGAAGGCCCCGAGGAGGATGTCTCGGACGGCGGGGATGTCGTCGGCGGTTTCGGGACGGGCAGTCCAGGTGGTCATGGTTCCGTTCTCAGTGGTGTCGTGGGGGCTGAGGATGTAGGCGGCGTAGCTGTAGTCGCTGCCGTGTTCGCGCCGCATGGCGATCTCTGTCCGGTGTGCGGCCAGGGCCTCCGGCATACCGGGCTGCTGCGGCTCCGCTCGGGCCAGGCGCTGGGTGAGCGGCGTGTAGTACTCGTCCCACCAGTCGCTTTCCGGCAGCGGCCAGTGCGCGCGGAGGCGATAGCCGGCGGCCTGCGCGGCGTCGGTGTTCGCGGCGTGGGTGCGCAGTGGGTAGACCGCGTCCCAGTAGGCGCGCGCCGGGGCAGCGGGGTGGGGCACGGTCCATTCGATTTCGGTGACGACGAGGACGCCGCCCGGGGCGAGTAGGCGACGCCAGGCGCGCAGGGCGACGTCAAAGCCGACGGTGTAGACGGACCCCTCGGCCCAGATCACGTCGAAGCTGTGATCGGGGACGGGCAGCCGGTCCATCGAGCAGTTGACGACCGTGACCTGGTCGCCCAGGCCCCGGCGGCCCGCCTCGGCGGCGAGGCCGTCCAGGAAGGGCTGGTACAAGTCGACCGCGGTCACATGCGCACCGACTTCCTCCGCCAGCAGCAGGGTGGAGCGGCCGGGGCCGCAGCCCGCGTCCAGCACCCGCGGGCACTCGGGCAATGGCCCGGCCATCTCCAGCAGGCGCCGTGTGGTGGCGTCCGAGCCGGGGCCTTGCCGGGGCAGATCGTGGTGCAGGGCGAAGAACGCCTCCGTCACCGGGTCGGTGCCAGGAGCGTGGTCAGGTGTGTCGGTGTCGTTCACCGCTGGCGCTCCCGGAACTGGTAGGTGGCACGCAGGTGCCGCGTGATGTCCTTCTTGGCGGCCTCGCGGTCGGTGCGCAGCCGGGCGTCGGTGCGGGAGCCTGCGTAGGCGTTCTCCCTCAGCAGTTGGCGGTAGCTGCCCAGACGGCGCTGGGGAATCTCGCCTGCCTCGACGGCAGCCAGCACCGCGCAGCCGGGTTCGCTCACATGTGCGCAGTCCGTGAACCGGCAGCCCTGTGCGAGGTGTTCGATCTCGGCGAAGGTCTGCTCCAGCCCGTCCTGGGCGTCGTGCAGGCCGATCGCGCGCAGACCGGGGGTGTCCAGCAGGACCCCGCCGCCGGGCAGCGGAATCAGCTCCCGCCATGCGGTGGTGTGCCGCCCCTTGCCGTCCACATCGCGCACCGAGGCGGTCGCCAGCCGCTCCTCGCCCAGCAGCTGGTTACCCAAAGTGGACTTACCTGCGCCGGAGGGGCCCAGCAGCACGACGGTGCCGTTCAGGACGGCGGTCAGGGTGTCCAGGCCCAGCCCGGTCACGGCGCTGGTGACCAGCACATCCGTGCCTGGTGCCACCTCGGCCACCTCGGCTGCGGCCAGTTGCGGGTCGGCACACTGGTCGGCCTTGGTGAGCACCACGACCGGCTGGGCGCCGCTCTCCCAGGCCAGGGCGAGCATGCGTTCGGTCCTGCCGTGCTTCAGCGGGGTACCCAGCGACACCGTCACCGCGACCGTGTCGATGTTGGCGGCCAGGACCTGGCCACGGGAGGTACGCGAGGCGGTGGATCGCACCAGGGCGGTGCGTCGTTCCAGTACCGTGTGCAGCACTGGTCCGTGACTGGTGGTGGCAGGACGCAGGGCGGCCCAGTCGCCCGTGCATGGCGGCGACAGCTGATTCTTCCGATCGGCGGCACCGGGGACCTCCGCATGGAGGATTCCGGCGTCGGTGACTGCTTCACACGAGCCGCGTTCGGCTCGCACGATACGGGCCGGGATCAGGCCGGCCTCGCGATGGGGCGCGAAGGCGTGCTCGCACGCCTCGTCCCAGCCGTAGTCCGCCAGGGAGTACGGCTGAGCATGGTGGAAAGTGGATTGAGACAACGTAGAGACCCTTGAACAAGGACCCCGTTGAGCGCGATGCTCCGCCCCCGTGAGCCATCGGGCTTGGGTGGGGGTGAACGTCAGGTCAGACCGGGGTCCGGGACGTGAGGATGGTCCGGCGTGCGCTGCACACAGCAGCGGCCTTCACGGCAGACATCAACTCACCTCCCCCTTCCGGTCTCGCAGTTGACCCGATTGTCCCTGCGCCACTGACGCTAACACATCCAGTCCCCGGGTCGGGCAACGCCGGGACGGAGGGCGTCGGTGCACGGGGGCTCAGGTCCGTCGGCGGGCGGCAGGGTGCCGTGACGGAGCCGGTGGAACGTCCACCCGTCCAGGGCCTCAAAGTCCTAGGGTGGGGCGAGGGGGTTGGCCGGCAGACGCCGGCACCTCGTCGGCCCGCACGGCGGACTCGTGGAGCGTCTTGCAGAACGGCTTCTCCTGCAGGGCGACGTCCAGGCGCCACAGGCGGGACAGCTCCCGGTTGACGGTGCCGGCGTCCATCTCATCCGCCCGCGCCGCCGGCACCTCGGGCAGCGCCGGGTCGTCCGTCGTGGTGACGGGGAAGACGGGCGGCTTCGCGCCCCGGCGGGCGGGCCCGGTCGGCGCGGGTTCACCGGCGAGCATCCCCCCCCACGTCGTCAGCGACATCCGGTGGATCCGCGCGGAGGATTTCGCGACGCCCGCGCCGGTGAGGTACCGCTGGACCGCCGCGGTGTACGACGCGGGCGCGCACTGCCGCGGTAGATGCGTGCACCTCGCCTGCGGCGGCTGGAGCACCCACCACAGGTCGCAACGATCACGGTAGGGGGCCGCCGGAAGGCAACAGTCCGATAGGCCGACCTCGAAGCGGAACAGGCGCTACCGCCAGCCGCTGCGCCTCGGCCCGAGCGCCCAGTCCAGCCCTGAACCACCGTCATGCCGTGCCGGTCGTACAGGCGGGGGGCTCCGGTGGTGTTCTCCGTGTCCACGCCGAGGCCGACGGTGTCCCGGCCAAGGGTCGGGCTGCGGAGCCCGCCGCGCAACGTCCTTTTCCGGGGGGGACGGGCCGACCCGTCCCCCCGTCGCGTGACGGACCCGGGCTCAGCGGGCGTGGCGTTGTTCGGTGAGGACCGCCGTCAGGAGTTCGGGATCGAAGACCGAGACGTCGGCGAGACGGGTGGGGGCGGCGAGGGAGTTGAGCAGCGCCTTGGTGACCCGCATGGCGGAGGCCGGGCGGCGCAGGACGGGCTTGGCCCATGCCATGACGGCGGCGTCGAGCGCCTCCGGCGGCACGACCCTGTGCAGGACCGACAGGCCGAGGGCCTCCTGGGCGTCGAACACCCGCGCGGTGAGGATCAGCTCCCGCACGCGGGCCACGCCCACCTCGCTGATCAGGCGGGGGAGCAGCCCGCCCCAGGTGGGCGGCACTCCCAGGGCGACTTCGGGCAGCCGGAAGGTGGCGGTGTCGACGCCCACGCGCAGATCGCAGGCGAGCGCGAGGCCGACACCGGCGCCGACGGCCCTGCCCTGGACGCGGGCGATGGTGACGGCCAGGTTGGTGGTGAGCGCCTCGCACACCCGCAGGGCCTTCGCACCGGAGACGCGGATGCCGCCCCCGGTGGGATCGTCCTCGAAGTGCCGGGGGAACTCGCGCCGGTCGCCGCCGAGGCAGAACTCCTCCCCGGCGGCGGCCAGCACCAGGACCCGTACCGACGGGTCCTGCTCGTCGAGGACGGTGAGGAGGTCGTCCAGCATGGTGTCGCTGACGGCGTTGCCCTCCTCGGGGAGGTTCAGCTCGACGGTGAGGAGAGGACCCTGCCGGTAGGTGCGCAGCGTCTTGAGTATCCGGTCGGCGGGGAGCGCGGCGAGGGGCTGGGCGTTCATGTCGTCACCTTCAGGGAAGTGATACGGCGGAAGACGAGGCGGGAGTTGTCGTAGGAGGGGGGCCCGACCGGCCGGAGGGTGGGGAAGCGCTCCAGCACCTGGGCGATCGCCTCCCGCGCCTCGAAGCGCGCGAGGGCCGCGCCGAGGCAGTAGTGGGGGCCGCTGCCGAACGTGATGTGGCCGCCCCCGCGCAGGATGTCGAAGACGTGCGGGTCCGGGTTGCGGCGCGGGTCGTGGGCCGCCGAACCGTACAGGATGTGGACGGTGGTGTCCTTGGCGATGGGCGTGCCGGCGAGGACGGTGTCGTCGGCGGCCACATGGGAGTTGAGCCAGACCGGGGGGTCGTAGCGCAGGGTCTCCTCCACCAGGTCCTCGATGTGCTCCGGGTGGGCCCGCAGCCAGTCCGCACGGGCGGGTTCTTCGGTGGCGAACCGCACCGCGTTGGTCAGCAGCACCGCGCTCGTCTCCAGTGACGCGATGGTGATGAACATCGTCAGGTGATAGATCACCCGGGCCGCGGCAGCCGGGTCGTGCGGGTACTGGGCGTCCCAGTGGTGGATCCAGCCGGTGAGGACATCGTTGCCAGGGTGCGCCCGCCGGTCGCGGATCAACTCGCCGAAAAACTCCCGCATCTCCAGCGTCGCCCGGCCCGCCAGCGCCAGTTGCTCCTTGGTGGGCAGCAACTCCTGGGCGTACGCCTGCCGGTGGGCGAAGTCCAGGATGTGCGCGTGGTGCTCCTCGGGGATGCCGAGCCACTCACCGACCGTACGGACGGGGAGGAGTTCGGCGACCGTACGGACGAAGTCGGCCTCGCCGTCGGCACGCAGGCGTTCCTCCAGGTCGTCCAGGAGGCCGGAGACGAGCGCGGCGATCCGCGGACGCATGCCCTCCAGGGTGGCGCGGTCGAACGGGTTGCCCAGGGCACGGCGCTGGCAGGTGTGGGTCGGGGCGTTGATGCGGGACAGGGTGCCCGTCAGCTCCTGGGTGGCCGGCTCCTGCCAGCGCCTCGGGTCGGGCTGCCGCTCCTGCCAGGCGAAGTCGGGCACGAGCCAGTTCCTGCCGCGCAGGACCTGGCTGCATGCCTCGAACGAGGTCACGAAGTAGGCGCCCCAGGGGGCGCGTACGACGTCCCCCAGGGCGCGTAGCCCCTCCCAGACGGGCAGGGGATCGGTCTGTCCTTCGGCCGAACGCAGGTGGCGGAGGAGAGAGATGACGGCTCGGCGGTCGTTGATGGTCCCGCGTATGTCGCCAACGGCGGTCACGTGGAGCTCCTTAGGCTGGACGCTACCGTTACCGACGGAACCTACCCCTCCACCTGCCTGCGTCATGTGTCGTTGCGTGTTGTACCTGTCACATGCCGTGCCGTCAGACACGGAAGATGTCCAGGAAACTGCTCCAGAACCCCTTCCTTCGCGCCGGGTCCTGCCGGGCCGGTCCGGACGCGGCCGCCGGCATGGGCTGCGCACCCGGTGCCGCGGTCCGGTCCCGGAGCGCGGCCGCCGTACGGGTGGCCGGAGTGGGACTGAACGTCACGGGCAGCGCGACCAGTGAACGGTGGAACGGCCCGGGCCGCCACTCGAGTTCCTTCTCCGGCACGGCCAGGGTGAGGTCGGGCAGCGCGTTGAGCACCCGCTCGATCGCGGTGGTCGCGATGACCTGCGCCGGGTCCTTCGCGGGGCAGGCGTGAGGTCCCGCGCCCCACGCCAGGTGGGCGCCCTTGCTGTGCGCGCGGCGGGCCTCCTCCAGGGCGGGGTCGCCGTTGGCGCCCGCGAAGGAGATGACGACCGGGGTGTTCGCCTCCGCGACATGACCGCCGAGGTCGACGTCCTGCACCGGGTAGTGGGTGGCGTAGTTGGCGATCGGCGTCTGGTTCCACAGCACGTGATCGAGCGCTTCCTCGATCAGCATGCCGCTCTGCCGGCCGCCGGACCCGGACAGCAGCAGCATCAGGGTGCTGCTGATGAGGCTGCGCTCGGGTTCGATGCCGGCACCCATCAGCAGCACCAGCTGGTCCTTGAGCTCCTCGTCGGTCAGCCCGGCCGGGTGCTGGATCAGCCAGGAGGTGACGTCGTCACCGGGCTGGCGCCGCTTGAGCGCGATCAGCTCCATCAGGCAGGCGGTGAGGTCCTCGTTCGCGCGCAGCGCGTCCTTGCCGTCGAAGATCGCCGACATGGAGGTGGTGATGGTGTCACCGATGTCCGCCGGGCAGCCGAACAGCTTGTTGAACAGCAGCAGCGGCAGCAGCTTGGCGTAGTCGCTGAGCAGATCGGCCCGGCCCCGCTCGCTGAACCGGTCGATCAGGTAGTCGGCGATCGGCTCGACGTCACGGCGGATCCGCGTGGTGTTGAGCCGGGCCAGGCTGTCCACCACGGCCTTGCGCAGCCGCAGGTGCACGGCGCCGTCGGTGAACAGGCAGCTGGGCCGGTACGCCATCATCGGCAGCACCGGGCTGTCCAGACCTATGCTGCCCTCGTTCAGGGCCTTCCAGCGGCGGGCGTCACGGGCGAACAGCTCCGTGTTCTGCAGCACCCGCAGCGCCATCTCGTGCTCGACGACCAGGGTGGCGTCCACACCGGGGGCGAGTTCGACCGGACCGGCCGGGGCGTGTGCGCGCAACCGGTCGTAGACCTGGTGGGGGTCGGTGGCGAACGCGGCGTCGTGCATGGGGCATCTGCCGGAGGCAGGCGCGGATGGGGAGTGAGGATCCATGAGGTCTTCCTTGTTGATCCGGGGAGCCGGGTCCCCGGGCCGGGCGGAGGCGAGGAGGTCAGGCCGCCCGCTCGAGCAGGTGCCGCACCAGCGCGATCAGCGCCTTTGCGGACGACTGCTGGTCGCGGGCGTCGCAGTAGACGACGGGGGTGTCAGGGAGCAGGTCGAGCGCCTCGCGCACCTCCGCCTCGCTGTAGGTGGCGGCCGGGTCGAAGCAGTTGACGGCGATGGCGTACTCCAGGCCGTAGCGCTCGACGAGGTCGATGACGGGGAAGGTCTCCTCCAGCCGCGCCGGGTCGACCAGGAGCAGCGCTCCGAGCGCACCGCGCGCCATGTCCTCCCACAACTGCATGAACCGCTGCTGTCCCGGGGTGCCGAACAGGTACAGCACCAGGTCGTCGCTCAGGGTGAGACGGCCGAAGTCCAGGGCGACCGTCGTGGTGGTCTTGTCCGTGACGCCCCGGAGGTCGTCGATGTGGACGGACGCCTGGGTCATCTTCTCCTCGGTGCGCAGCGGAGTGATCTCCGAGAGCGAGCCGATGAAAGTCGTCTTGCCCACGGCGAAGTGCCCGACGACGAGGATCTTGGCGGCGTTGGTCACCGCGCTGGAGACGTAGATGGACTTCTGGGCCGTCTCAGCCGATGAGGGATTGGAGTCCATTCAGAACCTTCTCGAGGGTCGCTCTGTCAACGTTCTGGGCCCGGGGAGGCTCGGCCCTGCGCAGCAGGTGCCCCTGTTCCGATAAATCGGTGAGCAGCAGCCGGGCCACCCCGACGGGCAGGCCGAGGTGGCCCGCCACCTCGGCGACCGACAGGTAGCCACCCGCGCACAGCTCCCAGATCGCCCTGACCTCGGGACCGGCTCCCAGCGGAAGCGTCCGCTCGGGAGCCAGGGTGACCAGGGTGTGCAGCGCCAGTTCGTCGGAGGAGGGCAGGTCACGCCCGCCGGTGATGACGTAGGAGCGGACGAAGTCACTGGTGACGGGTGCTTCCTCGCCGGGCGTGGTCATGCGCCGGCACCATGCTCGGAGCGCGGCGCCACGCTCATCGCCTTGCTCAGCGCCGTCACCGTCTTCTGCATGCGGAACGACATGGCTTCCATGTCGACGTCCAGCGCCGCCGAGACCGCGAGGTAGGCACCCTGCCCCGCGGCGATCAGGAAGATCCAGCCGCCGTCGTACTCCAGCAGCGTCTGCTTCCAGATGCCGTGCCCGGCGCCCACGAAGCCGGCGACCGCCCGGCTGAGGGACTGCATGGAGCTCATCGCGGCGGCGTTGGTCTCCGCGTCGTCGCGTGAGATGTCGTCCGAACGCTGCAGCAGCAGGCCGTCACCCGAGACGAGGACCGCGTGGCGGGCTCCACGCACCTCGAGCACGTCGTTCAGCACCCACGACAGGTCGGTGTTCACTGGTGGTCAGGTCCTTCCGTGGTGTTCGTGGTCCGTCCGAGCTGGGTGCCGCGCGCGAACGCCCCCAGGCGCGACGCGGTCACCTCACCGGCCGACTCGGACGTCTGCTCGTCGATGGCGGGCTCCGGGGCCGGCACCACCGAGATGGGCCCCTGACGCCGACGGCGCTTGGGCAGCCCGCCGGATGTCGTGCCCACCACGTGAGACGGGCCCACCGGGACGGGGGCCAGCCGCTGCGGCGCGCTCTCCTGGCTCTCGGCCGCGGGCTCCCGCACCGGTTCGGCGGGGGCGGCGGCCTCGGCCGCCAGAAGACTTTCCGGCACTCGGATCACTGCACGCACTCCGCCGTAGGGGGACACCGAACCGACGGAGACGGCGAAGCCGTACCGCGCGGCGAGCATGCCGCACACCGCGAACCCGAACCGCGGCGGGTCACCGAGACCGGTGATGTCGACCGGGCCGTCAGCGGACAGCAGGGCCGCCGCACGGTCCTTGGTCTCCTGATCCATGCCCAGACCGGCGTCGTCGACGATGAAGCACACGCCCGTCGGCACGGCCTGGATGTTGACCTCGACCGGGGTACCCGGCGCGCTGTAGGTGGTGGCGTTGTCGAGCAGTTCGGCCAGCACCACGGCGACCGGCTCCACCGCCTTGCTGGAGACGGCCACACTGACCTGGGCGTGGATGCTGACCCGGTTGAAGTCCTTGATACGGCCCTGGGCGCTGCGAGCCACGTCGTAGACGGTCGCCAGGCCCTCGCGCCGCCCCAGCCACCCGCCGCACAGCACCGAGATGCCCTTGGCCCGGCGGCTGAACTGGCTGCCGGTGTGGTCCACGGACATCAGGTCCGCGAGGACCTCGGTGTCGTTGCCGTACTTCTTCAGCAGCCCGTCGAGCAGCAGCTGCTGTTCCTCGGCGAGCGACTGCAGCGTGCCCATCGCCGACTTCAGTACGGCCTTGGTGGCCGACTCCGCGTCGGCGCGGACGTCGGCGAGGTCACCGCGGTGCTGGGAGTCCAGAGCCGCGATGTGTCCCTGGAGCTGGTCGATACGGCCCTGGGCCTGGCCCAGCCCCGTCTCCAGGTCGTTCTTCGTTCTTCGGAGCGCCAGGTTGGTTCTCCGGGCCCGCTGCACTGCGAAGACCGCAGCGAGGAGCACCACAAGCAGGATCCACAGCAGTGGATCCTCGATCAATGACGTCATGAGACTCTCTTCAAGTCGCATCGCGCCGGGAGTGCGGGAGGACCGCGCGTCCGCGGATCGACTCCGGCCGTCGGACGGCACGGATCCACGGGCGGACCAAGCCTCAACTCCTCAGCGATGGGGCCTTAGAGACTGTCCCCCGTACGCGTTCATGACGCGCCGCCAGCCTACTGAAAGTTCGATGATCTTAACAGCTCGGCGACTGCAACACGCCTGCCCCGCGAGACACTTGACTTCTCTCACGAGACCCACACACCCGGGCGTGAATCGGGCAGGCAGCTGAACGGCGGGCGACCGCGGACCTCACCCCGCAACGGAGGCGGAGGACCGCTCCCGGGCAGCGCGACGGCGCGGGAACGTCACTCCGGGTGGCCGACGGACCGGCACGGGGTAGCCGTAGGGTCGGAACCGGGGACATCAGGGCCGACCGGCCCTGGCCACACGGCCCCGGACCGGCGAGTATCCTCCCGGGAGCAGTGCACGCGGAGAACAGGAGCATGCGATGGCGGACGGCGAGCAGCCCGGCCCCGACAACCCGATCCGGGTCTTCCTGCTGGACGACCACGAGGTGGTCAGGCGCGGGGTGCACGACCTGCTGAACGACGAGCCCGACATCACCGTGGTCGGCGAGGCCGCCACCGCGGAGCAGGCCCTCGTCCGCGTCCCCGCGCTGCGTCCCCAGGTCGCGGTCCTCGACGTCCGGCTGCCCGACGGGGACGGGGTGAGCGTGTGCCGCGAGCTGCGCTCGGCCATGCCCGACCTGGCCTGCCTGATGCTGACCTCGTTCGACGACGAGGAGGCGCTGCTGGACTCGATCATGGCCGGCGCGTCCGGTTACGTGCTCAAGCAGATCCGGGGCTCCGACCTGGTGACGGCCGTCCGCACGGTGGCCCGGGGACAGTCGCTGCTCGACGCGAACGCCACCACCAAGCTGATGGCCCGGCTGCGCGGCGGCCAGCAGAAGGAGGAGGAGCAGCCGGACGCGCTGCCGGGGCTGACCGACCGGGAGCGGGAGATCCTCGCGCTGATCGGTGAGGGGCTGACCAACCGGCAGATCGGCCAGCGGCTGTACCTGGCCGAGAAGACGGTGAAGAACCACATCTCCCGGCTGCTGGCCAAGCTCGGTGTGGAGCGTCGCATCCAGGCCGCCGTGATCGCCACCGAGGCCCGGGACCGCCTGCGGCAGGAGGGTCACTGACCCGTGACGGCGGCCCCGGCCCCCCTCACAGCAAGCTGCTCCAGTACGTCCAGAAGCGGGTCAGCACCAGCAGGACGATGACGCCGTACCAGCCCGCCAGGAGCAGCCAGTGGCTCTCCAGCACCAGCTGGGCGGCGCCACGGGCACGGCGCGGCACGGGGATGATGCCGCGCCGTCCGTTGTGCAGGGTCACGTACCAGAACAGTGCGATGGTCACGACCCAGACGACGGCGCAGTACGGGCACAGGCGGTTCAGCTCGTACAGCGACTGCCAGATCAGCCAGTGCACGAAACCGACCGCCGCCAGCGCCCCGCCGTTCAGGGCGAGCCACAGCGCCCGGTGCAGCCGCGCACCCGTCAGCACGGCCGTGCCGAGGGCGGCCACCACCGCGAACGCGCCGAGCCCGAGCAGCATGTTGGGAAACCCCAGCAGGTTTCCCTGCTCGCTCGCCATGGCACTGCCGCAGCCCACCACCGGACCGACGTCGCACGACGGCCGGTAGGCCGGATCCCGGAGCAGACGCCAGTCGTCGACCGTCAGGCGGAAGGACGCCAGCCAGCCCACGGCACCGGTCACCGTCATGAGCCATCCGATGCCCCGTTCCGGCGCGGTGGCCGCCACGGCGCTCATGCGGCGCGCCGCCGCCGGTAGACCACGTAGGGGCGGACCAGGTAGCCGACCGGGGCGCTCCACACGTGGACGAGACGGGTGAACGGCCAGGCGGCGAAGAGCAGACAGGCCGTGAGGGCGTGGAGCTGGAACAGCAGCGGGGCACCGGCGATCGCCCCGGGTTCGGGCGCCAGGGTGAACAGACCGCGGAACCACACGGAGACGGTGGAGCGGTAGTCGTAACCGGCGCCGAAGACGTTGTGGGCGGCGGTGGCGGTGATGCCCAGCAGCACGGTCGCGGACAGCAGGGGGAAGAGCACCTTGTCACTGCGGTCCGTGCGGAGCCGGATCCGGGGGCTCAGCAGCCGGCGGGCGCACAGCATGCCGAGTCCGACGACCATGGCGATCCCGGCGACCGAGCCCGCCCACACGGCGGTGGTGTGGTAGGCGTGCTCGTCGATGCCCGCCGCCTCCGTCCAGGAGGCCGGCACGGCGAGGCCCACGACGTGTCCGGCGATCACCATGAACGCGCCGAGGTGGAACAGCGGGCTGCCCCAGCGCAGCCAGCGGTGCTCCAGGAGCTGGCTGGTGCGGGAGGTCCACCCGAACTGGTCCTGCCGGTACCGCCAGACGTGCCCGACGGCGAAGACCGCGAGGCATATGTAGGGAACGGCGACCCACAGGAGCAGGTCCGCTGCGGAGGTGTTCATCGACGGGCTTCCTGACGGGTCGGGGCGGACGGCGGGACGAGGGTGGGCGGGGCCTGCCCGGGCGGCACGAAGGTGTCCGGCGGCGCGAACTCGCCCGCTCCGTAGGGGTCGAGCCCGACCTCCTCGTCGGGCGGGCCCTGCGCGGCCAGCTCGGCGACCGCCCGCAGATCGGCCTCGGTCGGCGGCGGCAGCAGCTCGGTCAGCGCGGCGAACACGTGCCGGTAGGGAGAGTCCGCGTCGGTCAGGGCGCGGTGGATCAGTTCGATGCCGCGCCGGTGCTGGCGCAGCGGGGCCTCGCCCCGGCCGGGACCGGTCAGCGCGGCGAACTCCAGGACCACCGGGAGGTGGTCGGGCAGCTCGCCGCCGTCGGTGTCCCAGCCGGCGGCACGGTACCGCTGGGCCAGGGTGAGCAGGGCCATGCCCCGTCGGCGCGTGTCACCGTGCAGGTAGTAGGTGAGGTAGAGGCTGCTGCGGCGGCGCAGGTCGAACGTCTCGACGTAGGTCCGCTCCAGGGCCTCCGTCTCCTCGCCGGTGAACCAGGCGGTGAACTCGGCCAGGTGCCCGGCCGCGGACGACGGCGGCAGCGCCGCGACGGTGCTCGTGATCACCGGGCGGGCGGCGGTGAGCTCGGCGTCGGGATACTGCAGCAGCAGCGACATCAGCCGCAGCAGCAGCGCCCGCTGCTCCGCCTCCTCGGGGGTGAGCGGTACGGGCCGGGCCGGGCGGGGGGCCCGGGCCGGGCGGCGCAGAGCGGCCCGCACCCTGGCGCGGACCATCCCGGGCACGGACGGCGGTCCCCCCGGGCGCTGGGCACTGGGGGAGGGCAGCGGGGTCACGGTCGGCCTCCGGCGGGGGTCTCGGGGGAGCGGCGGCGCAGGGTGGGGATGCCGAGCATCACGCGGCGGCCGTCGGAGGGCGCCGGGTCGCCGGAGGACTCGACGGGGCAGCGGTTCTCCATGGCGGTGAGCGCGGCGGCGTCCTCCTTGTGGGCGGCGGGGACGACGTAGCGGTCGTCGTACTTGGCGACGGCGAGCAGCCGGTGCAGGTCCTCCGCCTCCCGCGCGGTCAGCCCGACCGCCTTGAGCACCGCCTCGTCGCCCTCCTCGCCCAGGGTGCGCTCACGCATGTACGAGCGGAGCGCGGTGAGCTTCATCAGCACGCCGCCGACCACGTCGGTGTCCCCGGCGCTGAACAGCTCCGCCAGATACTCCAGGGGGATGCGCAGCCGGGTGACGGCGGCGAAGACATGGTCGGGATCGTCCTGGTTGCCACCGGCCGCGTCGACCGCGTCGAGCACCGGGGAGAGCGGGGGCACGTACCAGACCATCGGCAGCGTGCGGTACTCCGGGTGCAGCGGCAGCGCCACCTTGTACTTCGACACCAGGGCGTACACCGGGGAACGGCGGGCCGCCTCCAGCCAGTCCTCCGGTATGCCCGACTCCCGCGCGGCGGCGATGACACGGGGGTCGGACGGGTCGAGGAAGACCCCGCGCTGGGCGTCCAGCAGGTCCTTCTCGTCGGGCGTGGCCGCCGCCTCGCCGACGCGGTCGGCGTCGTACAGCAGCAGACCGAGGTAGCGCAGCCGCCCGACGCAGGTCTCGGAGCAGACGGTGGGCTGCCCGGCCTCGATGCGCGGGAAGCAGAAGGTGCACTTCTCGGCCTTGCCGGTGGCGTGGTTGACATACACCTTCTTGTACGGGCACGCCGTCACGCACATCCGCCAGCCGCGGCACTTGTCCTGGTCGACCAGGACGATGCCGTCCTCCACCCGCTTGTACATCGCACCGGACGGGCAGGCCGACACACAGGCCGGGTTGAGGCAGTGCTCGCACAGCCGGGGGAGGTGGAAGAGGAAGGTCTGCTCGAACTCGAACTTGACCTTCTCGGCCCACTCACCGCTGAGGTTGGGGTCGCCGCCGGCGTTCTCGGGGGCGCCGCCCAGGCCGTCCTCCCAGTTGGCGCCCCAGGTGATCTCGGTGGGCTTGCCGGTGAGGACCGAGCGGGGCCGGGCGACGGGCATGTCGGGCCCGGCGGGGGCGCTGATGAGGTTGTCGTAGTCGTAGGTGACCGGCTCGTAGTAGTCCTCGAGGGACGGCAGGTCGGGGTTGGAGAACAGTGACAGCAGCCGCTTGACCCGGCCGCCGGAGCGCAGGACCAGACGCCCGCGCCGGTCGAGCATCCAGCCGCCCTTCCACTGTTCCTGGTCCTCGTAGCGGCGGGGGTAGCCGACGCCGGGCTTGGTCTCGACGTTGTTGAACCAGGCGTACTCGACACCGGTGCGGTTGGTCCACGTCTGCTTGCAGGTGACGGAGCAGGTGTGGCAGCCGATGCACTTGTCGAGGTTCATCACCATCGCGATCTGGGCCATCACTCGTCCGACAGGGGCTTCGCCACGGGGCATGTCAGTACTCCACTTGCTGGCTGCGACGGCGGATGACGGTGACCTCGTCCCGCTGGTTGCCGGTCGGGCCGTAGTAGTTGAAGGCGTAGGTGAACTGCGCGTAGCCGCCGGCGAGATGGGTCGGCTTGAGCAGCAGGCGGGTCAGTGAGTTGTGCATGCCGCCGCGCTTGCCGCTGACCTCGGTCTTCGGCACGTTCACGTTGCGGTCCTGGGCGTGGTACATGTACACGGTCCCCTCGGGCATCCGGTGGGTGACCACGGCCCGGCAGGCGACGACGCCGTTGCGGTTGTAGGCCTCGATCCACTCGTTGTCCTTGACGCCGATCTTCCCGGCGTCCTCCAGCGACATCCAGATGACCGGGCCGCCGCGGGACAGGTCGAGCATGTACTTGTTGTCCTGGTAGTTGGAGTGGATGGACCACTTCGAGTGCGGGGTCAGGTAGCGGACCGTGACCTCGGCCCGCCCGTCCTCGTGCAGGTGCTCGTCGCCGTAGTGCCGCGGGGTGTTCAGCGGCGGCCGGTAGACGGGCAGTTGTTCCCCCAGCTCGGCCATCCAGTCGTGCTGGACGAAGAAGTGCTGGCGGCCGGTGAGGGTGTGCCAGGGCTTCTTGTGCTCGGTGTTGATGACGAAGGGCGAGTAGCGCCGGCCCCCGGTCTCCGAGCCCGACCACTCGTAGGAGGTGATCACGGAGCGGGGCTGCGCACGGGTGTCGGCGAAGGTGATCCGTTCGGCCTCGCGCTCGGCGGACAGTTCCACCAGCCCCTCGCTGCCGGTCTGCCGCTCCAGCTCACGGAAGCCCTCCGTGGCCAGGCGGCCGTTGGTGGTGCCGGACAGGGCGAGGATCGCCTCGCACATGTCGGAGGCGGTGGCCAGCGACGGCCGGCCGGCGCCCACGCCGTCCCGGACCGTCCCGCAGCGGTGCCGCAGATCCTCGATCTCCCGGTCGGGGTGGACGGTGACGCCCTTGGTGGTGGTGCCCAGCGTGTCGAGGAGCGGACCGATGGCCCGCATCTTCTGGGCGGTGGCCGCGTAGTCCCGCTCGACGACCACCAGCTTGGGCATGGTGCGCCCGGGGACCGGCTCGCACTCGCCGGTCTTCCAGTCCCGCACCACCCCGCCGGGCTGGGCGAGTTCGTCGGGGGTGTCGTGCGTCAGCGGTACCGCGAGGACGTCGGTGCGCCTGCCCAGGTGTCCGGCGGCCAGCTCGCTGAACCGGTCGGCGATGGTGAGGAAGGTGTCGTAGTCGGTGCGGGACTGCCAGGGCGGGGCGATGGCGGGGGTGAAGGCGTGCACGAAGGGGTGCATGTCCGTGCTGGACAGGTCGTCCTTCTCGTACCAGGTCGCGGCCGGCAGGACGACGTCGGAGAGCAGACCGGTGGAGGTCATCCGGAAGTCCATGGTGACCAGCAGGTCGAGCTTGCCCTCGGGCGCCTCGTCCCGCCAGACCACCTCCTGCGGGCGCTTCCCGGGCGGGGTCTCCTCGGAGCGGACGGCGGCGTCCGTGCCCAGCAGGTGCCGCAGGAAGTACTCGTTGCCCTTGCCGGAGGAGCCCAGCAGGTTCGCCCGCCACACCGTCAGCACCCGGGGGAAGTTGGCCGGGTCGTCGGGGTCCTCGGCGGCGAACCGCAGCCGCCCCGACTTCAGTTCGTCCACGATGTGCTCGGCGACCGGGCGCCCCCGCTCCGCCGCCTCGTCCGCCAGGTCGAGGGGGTTGCGGTTGAAGCCGGGGTGACCGGGCGTCCAGCCCAGCCGCACGGCCTGCGCCAGGCAGTCGGCGAACCCCTTGCCCGCGAACCGCCCCGTGCCCAGCGGGGAGGCCAGCTCGTCGGGACCGAACGCCTCGTACCGCCACTGGTCGGAGTTGAGGTACCAGTAGGAGGTGCCGGTCATGTGCCGGGTGGGCCGCTGCCAGTCGAAGGCGAACGCCAGGTGCTGGAAGCCGGTGAGCGGGCGGACCTTCTCCTGGCCGACGTAGTGTGCCCAGCCGCCGCCGTTGACGCCCTGGCAACCGGTCATGGTGGTCAGCGCCAGGAACGCCCGGTAGATGGTGTCGGAGTGGAACCAGTGGTTGGTGCCGGCCCCCAGGGCGATCATGGAACGGCCGCCTGTGCGCTCGGCGTTGCGGGCGAACTCCCGGGCGATCCGGGCCGCCTGCTGGGCCGGCACGGACGTGATGGTCTCCTGCCAGGCCGGGGTGTACGGCTCGTCGGCGTCGTCGTACGAGGACGGCCAGCTGCCCGGCATGCCCGGCCGCTCCACGCCGTACTGGGCCAGCATCAGGTCGAAGACGGTGGTGACCGTGCGCCCGCCGATCCGGCGGACCGGCACCCCGCGGACCATGGTCGTACCGCCCTCGGTGGCGCCCTCGTCGAAGCGGGGCAGCACCAGCTCGGCCGTCCCCTCGGCCCGCTCCAGCAGCGTCAGCTCAGGAGTCACCTCGCCGAGGTCGAGGTTCCAGCGGCCCTGCTCCTCCTTCGCCCAGCGGAAGCCGAGCGAGCCGTTCGGCACGACCGGCTCGCCCGTGGCCGAGTCGATCAGGACCGTCTTGGATCCGGCGTTCTCCTCCTCGTGCCCGAGGTCGGCGGCGCTCAGGAACCCGTCCGGCACGAGACGGCCGTCCGTGTGCTCGCGCAGGGTGACCAGGAACGGCGCGTCGGTGAACTTCCGCAGGTAGTCCCGGAAGTAGGGCACCTCGCGGTCGACGAGGAACTCGCGCAGGACGACATGGCCCATGGCCATCGCCAGCGCGCCGTCCGTGCCCGGGTGCGGGGACATCCACTCGTCGGCGTGCTTGACGTTGTCGGCGTAGTCGGGGCTGACCGCGACGACCTTGGTGCCGTTGTAGCGGGTCTCGGTCAGGAAGTGCGCGTCGGGCGTGCGGGTGACCGGGATGTTGGACCCCCACATGATCAGGTAACCGGCGTTCCACCAGTCCGCGGCCTCCGGCACGTCGGTCTGGTCGCCGAAGACCTGCGGGGAGGCGATGGGCAGGTCGGCGTACCAGTCGTAGAACGACAGCAGGGTGCCGCCGATCAGCGACATGAACCGGGAGCCGGCCGCGAAGGACGCCATCGACATCGCCGGGATCGGGGAGAAACCGGTGACGCGGTCCGGTCCGTATTCCTTGATGGTGTGCACATGGGCGGCGGCGACCAGCTCGGCCACCTCGTCCCAGTCGGCCCGCACCAGTCCGCCCTTGCCGCGCGCCCGCTTGTAGGCGCGGGCCTTCGCCGGGTCACCGGTGATCTCCGCCCACGCCGCCACCGGGTCACCGAGCCGCTTGCGGGCCTCGCGCCACAGCTTCAGCAGGGCGCCGCGCACATACGGGTAGCGGACCCGGCTGGGGGAGTAGGTGTACCAGGAGAACGACGCCCCGCGCGGGCAGCCGCGCGGCTCGTACTCGGGGCAGTCGGTGCCGATCGACGGGTAGTCGGTGGCCTGGTGCTCCCAGGTGATGATGCCGTCCTTGACGTACACCATCCAGGAGCAGGAGCCGGTGCAGTTGACGCCGTGGGTGGAGCGCACCACCTTGTCGTGGGACCAGCGGTCCCGGTAGAAGCCCTCCCACTTCGGGTCGCCCTCGCCGAAGACCGCACGTCCGTCGGACGAGACCTCCCGGCGGTTCAGCAGTCTGCGCGCGGCCAGTGGCCAGGTCCCCGGAGCCGGCTCGTGCCCCCGGCGTGCGCTCTGATCGTTCTCCATGGTCAGGAACCTAGGTTTCCGCCGTGGGGGCGGCCTTGGGCCGAACGGCCCCGGTCACCCGTCCTACCGGCCCGGCCTCGGGCCGCGTGTCCGGGACCAGGGCCCGGGACCCCCTGAGCGGAGGGCTGGGCCGGCCCCGCGGCCACCCGGTGACCTCCGGCGGCCCGCGGGGCGGCCACCGCCCGGCGCCCGTGGCGGTGCCGCGCCGTCCGCCGCTTGGGCCCAAGTGCCCACTCCACCAGAGCCGTCCGGCCCCGATCCGGACCGGCGGGCGGGGACCGGCCGGCACCCCCGCGGGCCCGCACGGCCCAGGCGGCGGACGGGCGGGGCGGGTGATGCTGGGGCGTGACGGGCCGGGAGGCGAACAGGCCGTCACGTCACCCTGTCCGGTCACGTCGTCTCGTACCACGGGCCGGGGAGCAGGCGTGGCGAGCTCCCCGGACCGGTCACCGTCCGGCCGTTCCTCAGTCACGGCCGGACCCGCGGTCCACCGCGTCCCCGGCCGGCGTCCACCCGTGCCGGCCGCCCGCTGAGCCGGGCCTGCGTCAGGGACGTGGTGGACCGCACGCCCTCCGCCGCGCCGCCCGTTCCCACCCGCACCGGTCGCCCGGCCGGTCACGAACCGCTGGAGACACCTCATGAGTGCTCCCACCCTCGCGTCGTCCGCCGAGGACGCCGCGGCGCTCGAAGCGGCCGAGGCCCGGCACGCCCGCACGGCCGGGGAACTGGCCGGCCGTGTGGCGCTCCTGACCACCGCCGCGAGGTGCGACGCGCACGCGGCCGAGAAGCTCCGCACGGGCCTCGTGGCCTTCTGCGAGCGGGAACTGCTGCCGCACGCGGCCGCCGAGGAGGCCGCCCTCCACCCGGTCGCCCGGACCATGCCCGACGCCCGACTGCTCATGGTGAGCCTGGCCGCCGAGCACCGCTGCATCGCCGGTCTGGTGGACGCGGTGCGCGCGGCCGCCTCCCCGGCGGACGCGGCGGCCCACGCCCTGGCCCTTCAGGTCTTCTTCGAGGAACACACCGCCAAGGAGAACGGCCTTGTCCTGCCCCTCCTGGCCATGGCACCCGGGGTCCGTCTGGCCGCGCTGCTGGACGACCTGCACGACCGCCTGACACCGCCCGCGCCGCCCGGCGCGGGCCGTACCGCCCACGACACGCGGAACGACGGCACACACCCGAGACCGAAGGACGACACGCGATGAACGACGCGCCCCGCCGAGCCGGCGCCCTGATCGGGCTGACCGGCCTCGCCCTGGGAACCGCCGGGCCGGTGATGCTGCTGCGCGGCCGCAGCGGACGCCGGGAGATACGGGCGGAACTGGCCGCGCAGAGGATCACCTTCCCCCACCACGGCCTGCCCGAGCCCCTCGCGCGCTTCGCGGGCCGCCCCGTGCGGACCGGCGGTGAGGCCCACGCCTACGCCGAACTCATCAAGGACCATCTCACCCGGGCCACCGGGGGCCGCACCTACGCGGAGATCACCGACGAACTGCACACCGGCGGGGGCGACCCCGACAAGCTCGCCGAGCTGCGTCGGACCGCGTTCATGGGCGAGACCCTGCGGGCCTCCCTGCTGTCCGCCTACCAGGCGTGGCACCTCACCACCCTCGTCACCGGACTCGGCGCCCTGCTGACCGGTACCGGCGCCGCCCTCGTCGCCACGGCGAACGCCCTGGGAGCGGACCGGCGCCACGCCTGAACGCGCCCGGCGACTCCCGCGCCGCCCCGGGCCGCGACCAGCGGTCCGGGGCGGCGCACGCCTGCGCCGGAGGTCGGCCGGTCCCGCCGCGGACCCGCCCGGGAGGGACCAACGGCCCACCGGACCGGGACCGGTCGGCCGGGGCGCCGCCCGGCCCGGTGCGACAGGCTGACACCGACCGACCCGGAGGTGTCCCGTGTACAACCGCAACCAGCATGCGTGCGGCCGTTTCCCCCGCCGATCCCCGTCACGGATGCTGCACGCGGTCCGGACCGGTCACCGTGCGGCGGCCCGGGCCGTCTGTGCCGGCTCCCGAGCCGCCGGACGCACGCCCCACACCTGCGTGGGACGGAGGACCCGGTGAGCGGCGCACGCGCGATCCGGCGGCAGCACCAGGACGTGGACGACCGGCCGTTCATCGTCATCTGGGAATCCACCCGCGCCTGCCCGCTGGCCTGCCTGCACTGCCGGGCCGAGGCCGTCCCCGACCGCGACCCGCGCGAGCTGGACACGGCCGCCGCCAAGGATCTGCTGCGCCAGGTCGCCGCGTTCGGCCGGCCCGCCCCGCTGTTCGTCATCACCGGCGGCGATCCGTTCCAGCGTCCCGACCTGAACGAGCTGATCGGGTACGGGGAGGAGGTGGGCGTCCGTGTCGCCGTGTCGCCGTCCGGCACCCCGACGCTCACACCGCGGCGGCTGCGGGAGGTGCACGACGCCGGAGCGGTCGGGCTCTCGCTCAGCCTGGACGGGTCCACCGCCGCGCTGCACGACGGCTTCCGCGGTGTGCCCGGCGTGTACCGGTGGACGCTGGACGCCTGGGACGCCGCCCGGGCCCTGGGCATGAAGGTGCAGATCAACACCACGGTCGCCCGGCACAACCTGCACGACCTGCCGGACATCGTGCGCCTGGTCCGCGACCACGGGGCGATGCTGTGGAGCGCCTTCTTCCTGGTGCCCACCGGGCGCGGCCGGCAGCTCGGTGAACTGACCCCCGCCGAGACCGAGGACGTCCTGAACTTCGTGTACGACGTCGGGCTGACCGTGCCCGCCAAGACCACCGAGGCCCACCACTTCCGCCGGGTCGCGCTCCAGCGCACGGTCCTCGCGGACACCGGTGACGACCACGTGGCGGTCATGGGGCTCGGCCCGCTCTACCAGCGACTGCGCGAGCGTTCCGCCGCGCTGGGCCTGGAGTCCGGGGGCCGGCGGGCCAGGCGGCCCCCGCTGGACGTCAACGCGGCCCGCGGCTTCGTCTTCGTGTCGCACACCGGCACCGTGCACCCCAGCGGGTTCCTGCCCCTGGGCGCGGGCAGTGTGCGCACCCGTCCCCTGGCCGAGATCTACCGCTCCTCGGAGCTGTTCACCGGCCTGCGGGACGCCGACGGGCTGGGCGGCCGGTGCGGGCGGTGCGAGTTCCGCCGGGTCTGCGGCGGATCCCGGTCCCGCGCCTACGGCGTGACCGGCGACCCGTACGCCGAGGAACCCTGGTGCGGCTACCGGCCCGGTTCCTTCCCGTACCAGCAGGAACTGGCGGCACTGCTCTCCGGCAGCGGGACCGCCGGGCCGCACGGGCCCGACGGCCCGGGCACCGGCCTTCCCGCCGTCCCGCACCCCCGCGCCGAGGACCGAGGAGCACCGTGACCGGCAAGCAGGACGGGTCCGCACCCGCCGGCGCGGGCGGCCCCGCCCGCCGGCCCGCCCTGCTGGGCACGGCGGCCGGCGCCGTACTGACCGTACTGGCCGTGCTCGCCGCCAACAGCGGCGGCGGGACCGGTGATCCCGCGGTCGCCGCGGGCACGGGGGCCGGGGGCACCACCGTCACACGGACCGTCGAGGTGACCCTGGCGGGCATGCGCGTCCGCCCCGCCCGCATCGAGGTCGCCGAGGGCACCGCCCTGCGCCTGAAGGTCACCAACACCGACGCCGTGCGCCACGACCTCAAGGTGGAGGACGGGCCCGCCACCCCGCTGCTCACCCGCGGCCAGAGCCGTACCCTCGACCTCGGGACGGTCACCGGGGACCGCGAGGCGTGGTGCACCCTGCCCGGGCACCGCGCGGCCGGCATGACGCTGGACATCGTCGTCCGCGACACCGGCGCCGGCTCCGCCCACCGGGCGGCCGGGGACGCGCACGGCGACTCCACCGACGGCGGGCACGGCGGCCACTCCGCGCCCGGCGGCGGCACCGGCCCGGACCTCGGCGCCGACTTCTCCCGGGGCTGGCGCGAGCGCACCGCCGACCTCGCCCCCGCCCCCGGCGGGCGCCTTCACAAGGTGGAGCTGCGCGCCGCCCACACCACGGCCGAGGTCGCCCCCGGCGTGAAACAGCAGATGTGGACCTTCGGCGGCACCGCCCCCGGCCCCACCCTGCGTGGCAGGGTCGGCGACGTCTTCGAGATCACCCTGGTCAACGACGACGAGGGCATGGGCCACGGCATCGACTTCCACGCCGGCTCGCTTGCCCCCGACCGGCCCATGCGCACCCTCGAGCCCGGCGAACGCCTGGTCTACCGGTTCCGCGCGGAGCGGGCCGGAGCCTGGCTGTACCACTGCAGCACCGCCCCCATGCTCCAGCACATCGGCAACGGCATGTACGGCGCCGTCGTCATCGACCCGCCGGATCTGAGGAAGGTGGACCACGAATACCTCCTGGTCTCCTCCGCGCTCTACCTGGGCCCCCCGGGCAGCACCGCCCAGGTGGCCAAGATGCGCGAGGGCACGCCCGACGCCTGGGTCTTCAACGGTGCCGCCGCCCAATACGCCAAGCGGCCCCTGACCGTGAAGGCCGGGGACCGGGCCCGGTTCTGGGTGGTCGACGCCGGACCGAGCGACCCCGTCGCCTTCCACATCGTGGGGACCGTCTTCGACACGGTGTACAAGGAGGGCGCCTACCTGCTGACGCCCGGCCGGCCGGGCGGGGCGCAGGTGCTGGACCTGGCCCCCGCCCAGGGCGGGTTCGTCGAGACCACGTTCCCCGAGGCCGGGCACTACGCCTTCGTCGACCATGACATGCGGCACGCCGAGGCCGGGGCGCACGGCACGGTGGAGGTGACCCGGTAGTGGACACGGTGGGACTCTGGTCCCTGGTGCGGTTCGCGCATGTGGCCGGTGCCGCGCTGTGGGTCGGGGGACAGCTGGCCCTGTCGCTGGTGATCCTGCCGCTCGCCAGGCGTCTGCTCGGCCCCGAGGCCAAGGACCGCTTCACCGCCGAGGCGGGACGCCGGTTCGGGATGCTCACCGGGGCGCTGTTCCTGCCGGTGCAGCTCGGCACGGGTGTCGCGATGGCCTGGCACAAGGGCGTCACCTGGGCGTCGCTCGCCGAACCCGGCTACGGCCGCACCCTGGCGGCCAAACTCGCCCTGTTCGCCGTGGTCATGGCCGCCGCGGCCGCGCATGGCATCGCCCACGCGCGCCACCGCGCCGACCTGGCACGGGCCCTCGCCGTCGTCTCGCTCGTCGGCTCACTCGGCGTCGTCCTCCTCGCCACCGCCCTGCCGGCCACGTAGCACGTCCCGGGCAGGGGCCGGCGAGGCGCCGCCGCCCCGTCCCGCGTCCCGATCCGCACGTCACCCCCGGGTCCGCTCGGCACTGGGCGATGGGCCGGGTGGCCCTCGTCGCGCGCGGGGCGGTGCCGGAGGGTGGGGATCAAGGACAGTCCTCCTCCACCCCCGAGTTCCCGCACAGCGAGGAGCCACGATGCACACCGACAAGATCGACGCCCTCGCGCTGGAGACGCTGCTGGCCGCGGCGGTGGCGGCGCCGTCGATCCACAACACGCAGCCCTGGCGCTTCGGCTTCGACCTGAGCACCCGGGCGGTCACGGTCCACGCCGACCGCAGCCGGTCCCTGGCCCTGGCCGACCCGGAAGGGCGGGCCATGTACCTGTCCGCGGGCTCGGCGGTGTTCAACCTGCGGGTCGCCGCGGCCCACCTCGGCTGGCAGCCCGTGCCCCACCTGCTGCCGGACCCGTACGACCCCGGACTGCTCGCCACCGTGCAGCTGACCGTCCCCGCCGGCACCGCGCCGGGCTACCGCACGCTGTACACGGCCGTCTCCCGGCGCCATTCCAGCCGCATGCCGTTCACCGGCCGTCCGGTGCCCGAGCCGGTCGTCGCCGACATGGCCGCCGCCGCGCGGGCCGAGGGCGCGCACCTGTACGTCCCGGACATCGTCCACACCCGCCGGCTGCTGCGGGTGACGTCGGCGGCCGAACTGCGCAACACCGCGGACGAGGCGCGCACGGCGGAGAGCCGCGCCTGGATCGCCCCGCCCGGATCGAGCCCCTACGGCATCCCGTTCACCACCTCCCGCCCGCTCGACGCCGCCGGACGCATGCCGATGCGTGACTTCACCGGCAGGGCGCCCGCGCCCGGGCGGCCGCGGCTGCGGTTCGAACGGCACGCCCAGGTCGCCCTGGTGTGGACCGTCGGCGACCGGCCGCGTGACTGGCTGCTGGCGGGTCAGGCCCTGGAACGGGCGCTGCTGGTGGCCACCGTGCACGGGGTGCGGACCTCGCTCCTGCACCAGGCCATGGAGTGGCCGGACCTGCGGGCGGCGATGCGGGTCCCCGCGGCCAAGTGGTGCAGCCCGCACGTGCTGATCCGCTTCGGTTACGGCCCCGATACCCGCGGAACGCGGACGCCCAGGGCCGCGGCACGCCCGGCCGACCGGCCGGTGCCGCGCGCCGTTCGGGCCTCGCAACCGGGACCGCCGGACCCCGGCACGAAGGACTGACGGCCCAACGCGTGCCGGCGTCCCCCGGCCGATAGTGGTCGTGGGACGCCGGCACAGAGCCCGGGTACCCGCGGCACCGACGTGTTACGGGCCGCACCGCGAACAGGGAGGACGGGCGGCATGCTCCAGCCGTCGAGCACTACGAATCGAGCACCGCGACCCGGTGCGGCCGTGACCGGCCGGGCCTGGCTGATGCTGGCCCTGGCCACGGCCGGGTTCGCCCTGAACTTCTGGGCCTGGGCCCTGCTCAGCCCTCTCGCCCCCCGGCTCCAGGACTCCCTGGGCCTGTCGTCGTTCCAGCAGTCGCTGCTGGTGGCCGTGCCGGTGATCGTCGGCTCCCTGGGCCGCATCCCGGTCGGCGCCCTCACCGACCGGTTCGGCGGACGGGTGATGTTCCCGCTGGTCTCCGCGGCCACCATCGTGCCCGTGCTCTACCTGGGTCTGGCCGGGCACTCCTCGCTCCCCGCGCTGCTGGCCGGCGGCTTCTTCCTCGGGATCGGCGGCACCGCGTTCGCCGTCGGCGTGCCGTTCGTCAGCGCGTGGTTCCCTCCCGAGCGCCGAGGCCTGGCCATCGGGATCTTCGGAGCCGGCATGGGCGGTACCGCGATCAGCGCGCTCACCACGGTCAAGCTCGTCGACGCCAACGGAATGGCCAACCCCTTCCTCATCACCGCCGGGGTGCTCGCCGTGTACGCGGCCGTCTCGGCCCTCCTGCTGCGCGACGCCCCCGGCCGGACCGTGCCGACCGAGCCACTGGCCCGCCGGCTGACCGCCACCTTCAAGCTGGGCGTCACCTGGCAGGCATCCGCCCTGTACGCGGTGGCCTTCGGCGGCTACGTCGCCTTCTCCGTGTACCTGCCCACCTACCTCAAGACCGGTTACGGGCTCACCCAGGCGGACGCGGCCAACCGCATGGCCGGGTTCGTGCTGCTGGCCGTGGCCATGCGGCCCGTCGGCGGCTGGCTGTCGGACCGCATCGGACCGGTGCGGGTGCTGAACGGCGCACTGGCCCTGGTGGCCGCCGGCGCGGTCGTGCAGGCGTTCACCCCGTCCCTGGCACCCGTCGGCACCCTCGCCTTCCTCGCCATGGCCGCCGCGCTCGGCGCGGGCAGCGGCGCCGTCTTCGCCCTGGTGGCCCTGCTGGCCCCGGCGAACAAGGTCGGATCGGTCACCGGCGTGGTCGGCGCGGCCGGCGGCCTCGGCGGCTTCCTGCCCCCGCTGGTGATGGGCGCCCTGTACGGCACGTACGGCTCCTACGCCTGGGGCCTGATCCTGCTGGCCCTGGTGGCCGCGGCCGCGCTGGCCTACACCGGGACCGTCGTCCGCCGCGGCATCGACCGCCGGGACCCCGCCGCCCAGCCGCACTGACCTCTCACCGCGTCAAGGAGTCACATCATGTGCGAGTACTGCGGCTGCCAGTCGCTCACGGCGATCGACGAGCTCACCCGCGAGCACGACGAGGTGGTGCACCTGATCAGCCACGTCCGTGACGCCCGTCGCGACGGTGACATCGGCCGGATGGCGGAACTGGCCCGCCGGATCGGCGAGGTGCTGGAGCCCCACACCGAGGTGGAGGAGCACGGGCTGTTCCCCGCGCTGGCCGACGAGTTCCCCGAGCAGCTGGCCGCCCTGGAGGAGGAGCACCGCCGGATCGAGGCCGTGCTGGCGGAGGCCGGGGCGGGCACGCCGCGGGACGCCACCTGGCCGGACCGGCTGATCCGGACGCTCGACCTGCTGCGCCTGCACATCCTGAAGGAACAGGACGGCGTCTTCCCGGCCGCTCTGGCGGCGCTGTCCACCGAGGAGTGGGAGGCGGTCGAGGCCGTGCGCGCCCGCGCCGGCACCCGCATGGAGCAGCCGGCCGGGTGAGACGGGCCCGCTCCGGTCGCCCGCTCCACCTCCCGGACGGCGTGAAAGGAGGGTACAAAGGGACTCGCGGTCGAAAAGTTGCTCTGTCTCCGCATATCTGTCCGGCAGTCAGGTAAGGCGAGCCAGTGCGTACGACGGCCGGGGCCCGAGTGGCATCCCGCGGGCGCGCGGCGTCCGGGAAGGAGCGGCGGAGTGAGCACGGAGGCGAGCCCGGCACCGGGAACGGCGGGCCGGGCGGAGAACCCCCCGGGGATGGACGGTGAGGTGGCTCAGGCACTGGTCCGCTCACGCCGCTTCTTCACACGGGCCGAGGTGTCCGGGGACCTGCGCTCGATGCACCGCAAGGGCGGCCGTCAGGCGGACGAGTTCTACCGCGACCGCTGGTCGCACGACAAGGTGGTGCGCTCCACCCACGGCGTCAACTGCACCGGGTCCTGTTCCTGGAAGGTGTACGTCAAGGACGGGATCATCACCTGGGAGGCCCAGCAGACCGACTATCCGTCCGTCGGCCCGGACCGCCCCGAGTACGAGCCGCGCGGTTGCCCCAGGGGAGCGGCCTTCTCCTGGTACACCTACTCGCCGACCCGGGTCCGCTACCCCTACGTCCGCGGTGTGCTGCTGCAGATGTACCGCGAGGCCAAGGCCCGGCTGGGGGACCCGGTGGCCGCCTGGGCGGACATCGTCTCCGACCCCGAGCGCTCCCGCCGCTACAAGCGGGCACGCGGCAAGGGCGGCCTGGTCCGGGCGACCTGGGCCGAGGCGGCGGAGATGGCCGCCGCCGCCCATGTGCACACCATCAAGCACCACGGTCCGGACCGGCTGGCCGGGTTCTCCCCGATTCCGGCCATGTCGATGGTCTCCCACGCGGCGGGGGCCCGGTTCTACTCCCTGCTCGGCGGGGTGATGCTCTCCTTCTACGACTGGTACGCCGACCTGCCCGTCGCCTCGCCCCAGGTGTTCGGCGACCAGACCGACGTACCGGAGTCCGGGGACTGGTGGGACGCCGGATACCTGATCATGTGGGGCTCCAACCTCCCGGTGACCCGCACCCCGGACGCCCACTGGATGGCCGAGGCCCGCTACCGCGGCCAGAAGGTGGTGGCGGTCTCCCCGGACTACGCGGACAACGTGAAGTTCGCCGACGAGTGGCTGGCCGCGCAGCCCGGCACGGACGGCGCGCTGGCGATGGCCATGGGGCACGTGGTCCTCAAGGAGTTCTTCGTCGACCGAGAGACCCCCTACTTCGCCGACTACGTCCGGCGGTTCACCGACCTTCCCTTCCTGGTCGCGCTCGACGAGAGCGAGGACGAGCCGGGCACGTACACGCCGGGCAAGTTCCTCACCGCCTCCGACCTCGGCGGCGAGCACGCCCGGGCCGAGAACGCCGACTTCAGGACCGTGCTGCTGGACGGCGCCACGGGCCTGCCCGTGGTTCCGGGCGGCACCCTCGGCGACCGCTTCGGCGAGTCCGGCGCCGGCAAGTGGAACCTCGACCTCGGTGACGTGCGCCCCCTGCTGTCCGCCGAGGGCGGCGACGAGCCGCCCGCCGTCGTCGGCCTGCCCCGCTTCGACACCCCGGACGGCGGTGCCGCACGGCTGCGCCGCGGAGTACCGGTGCGCCGGGTGGCCGGACGGCTGGTGACCACCGTCTTCGACCTGTTGCTCGCCCAGTACGGCGTGGCCCGCGAGGGACTGCCCGGGAACTGGCCCGCCGGCTACGACGACCCGGACGAGCCGTACACCCCGGCCTGGCAGGCCGCGATCACCGGAGTGGACGCCGACCGGGCGGCGCGGATCGCCCGGGAGTTCGCCGCCAACGCGGAGGACTCCCGAGGCCGCTCCATGATCATCATGGGGGCCGGGACCAACCACTGGTTCCACTCCGACACCATCTACCGCGCGTTCCTCACCCTGACCACCCTGACCGGCTGCCAGGGCGTCAACGGCGGCGGCTGGGCGCACTACGTCGGTCAGGAGAAGGTCCGTCCGATCACCGGCTACTCGGCGATCGCCACGGCCTCCGACTGGAACCGTCCCGCCCGCCAGATGATCCAGACCGCCTACTGGTACCTGCACAGCGACCAGTTCCGCTACGACCCGTTCTCCGCCGACACCCTCGCCGCGGCGGGCGCCGGCGGACCGTTCGCCGGGAAGAGCACGGCGGACGTCATCGCCGCCTCGGCCCGGATGGGCTGGATGCCCTCCTATCCCACGTTCGACCGCAACCCGCTGGACCTCGTGGACGAGGCCGAACGCGAGGGCAGGGCACCGGCCGACCACGTCGTGGACGAACTGAAGTCCGGGCGGCTCAGGTTCGCCGGCGAGGACCCGGACGCGCCGGAGAACTTCCCCCGGGTGCTCACCGTGTGGCGGGCCAATCTGCTGGGCTCGTCGGCCAAGGGCAACGAGTACTTCCTCAAACACCTGCTGGGCACCGACTCCTCGGTGCGGGCCACCGAGGCCCCGCCGGACGCCCGCCCGCGCGACGTGGTCTGGCGCGACGAGGCACCGGAGGGCAAGCTCGACCTGCTGCTCACCCTCGACTTCCGCATGACCAGCACCACCGTCTTCTCCGACATCGTGCTGCCGGCCGCGACCTGGTACGAGAAGTACGACCTGTCCAGCACGGACATGCACCCCTTCGTGCACTCCTTCAACCCGGCGATCGCCCCGCCCTGGCAGACCCGCACCGACTTCGACATCTTCCACACCCTCGCCAAGGAGTTCAGCCGCCAGGCCGCCGGCCACCTCGGCGTGCGCAAGGACCTGGTGGCCGCGCCGCTGCTGCACGACACCCCCGACGCGCTGGCCACCCCGCACGGGCGGGTACGGGACTGGAAGGCGGGGGAGTGCGAGCCGGTTCCGGGCCGCACGATGCCGAAACTGATCACCGTGGAGCGCGACTACGGTGCCGTCGCCGACAAGATGGGCGCCCTCGGCCCCCTGCTGGACTCCCTGGGCGCCACCACCAAGGGCGTCACCTTCAAGGTCGACCGCGAACTGGAGTACCTGCGGCACAAGAACGGCACCGTGCGCGGAGGAGTCGCGGACGGCCGCCCCTCGATCGCCCGCGACTCCCACGCCTGCGAGGCGATCCTCGCCCTGTCCGGCACCACCAACGGCCACCTCGCCACCCAGGGGTTCCACACCCTGGAGGCCCGCACCGGCACCCGGCTCGCCGATCTGGCCGCCGAGCACGAGGGCAAGCGGATCACCTTCGCCGACACCCAGGCCGCCCCGGTCCCGGTCATCACCTCACCCGAGTGGTCCGGCTCCGAGACCGGCGGGCGGCGCTACTCGCCCTTCACCGTCAACGTCGAGCGGTCCAAGCCCTGGCACACCCTCACCGGCCGCCAGCACTTCTACCTCGACCACGACTGGATGACCGCTCTGGGTGAACAACTGCCCGTGTACAGGCCACCGTTGAACATGCATGCGCTCTTCGACGAACCGCGTCTCGGCGAGACGGGCGAACTCGGCGTGACGGTGCGCTACCTGACCCCGCACAACAAGTGGTCCATCCACTCCGAGTACCAGGACAACCTCTTCATGCTGTCCCTGTCCCGGGGCGGTCCGACCATCTGGATGAGCACCCAGGACGCGGCGAAGGTGGGAGTGCGGGACAACGACTGGATCGAGGCCGTGAACCGCAACGGCGTCGTCGCAGCCCGCGCGGTCGTCTCGCACCGCATGCCCGAGGGAACCGTGTACATGTACCACGCCCAGGACCGGCTCATCGACGTGCCCCGCACCGAGACCACCGGGCGGCGCGGCGGCATCCACAACTCCCTGACCCGGCTGCTGATCAAACCCAGCCACCTCATCGGCGGCTACGCCCAGTTGAGTTACGCCTTCAACTATCTCGGACCGACCGGCAACCAGCGCGACGAGGTCACCGTCATCCGGCGCCGTGCGAACCAGGAGGTGGAGTACTGAGATGCGCGTCATGGCCCAGATGGCGATGGTGATGAACCTCGACAAGTGCATCGGCTGCCACACGTGCTCGGTCACCTGCAAGCAGGCGTGGACGAACCGCACCGGCGTCGAGTACGTGTGGTTCAACAACGTCGAGACCCGGCCCGGCCAGGGCTATCCGCGCCGCTACGAGGACCAGGAGCGGTGGCGGGGCGGCTGGGAGCTGAACAAGAAGGGCCGGCTCGCCCTCAAGGCGGGCGGCCGCTTCAAGAAGCTGATCACCATCTTCGCCAACCCCGTCCTGCCGTCCCTGGACGACTACTACGAGCCCTGGACGTACGACTACGAGACACTGACCAACGCCCCGCTGCAGGACCACACCCCCGTCGCCCGCCCGAAGTCCCTCATCTCCGGCAAGGACATGAAGATCTCCTGGTCGGCCAACTGGGACGACGACCTCGGCGGATCGGCGGAGCACGGTGAGAAGGACGTGCTGCTCAACGAGGTCTCGGAGAAGATCAAGCTCGAGTTCGAGCAGACCTTCATGTTCTACCTGCCGCGCATCTGCGAGCACTGCCTCAACCCGTCCTGCGCGGCGTCCTGTCCCTCCGGCGCGATCTACAAGCGCGAGGAGGACGGCATCGTCCTGGTCGACCAGGACCGCTGCCGGGGCTGGCGGATGTGTGTCACCGGCTGCCCGTACAAGAAGGTGTACTTCAACCACCGCACCGGCAAGGCCGAGAAGTGCACCTTCTGCTTCCCGCGCATCGAGGTCGGCCTGCCCACCGTCTGCTCCGAGACCTGCGTCGGCCGGCTGCGCTACATCGGCCTGGTCCTCTACGACGCCGACAAGGTGCTGGAGGCCGCCTCCACCCCCGACGACACCGGCCTCTACGAGGCCCAGCGGCAGGTCTTCCTCGATCCGAACGACCCCGAGGTGGTCGCCGCGGCGGAGCGGGCGGACATCCCGCGGGACTGGATCGAGGCCGCCCAGCGCTCCCCGATCCACGCCCTCATCAACACGTACAAGGTGGCCCTGCCGCTGCACCCGGAGTACCGCACCATGCCCATGGTCTGGTACATCCCCCCGCTGTCCCCGGTCGTCGACGCGGTCCGCGACACCGGACAGGACGCCGAGGACCACCGCAACCTCTTCGCCGCCGTGGACGCCCTGCGCATCCCCGTCGACTACCTCGCCCAGCTGTTCACCGCCGGCGACCCCGCGCCCGTGGACGCGGTGCTGCGCCGCCTGGCCGCCATGCGCGCCTACATGCGCGACATCAACCTGGGCCGCGAGCCCGACGCCTCCATTCCCGAGGCCGTCGGCATGGGCGAGGAGCAGATGTACGACATGTACCGGCTGCTGGCCCTGGCCAAGTACGACGAGCGGTACGTCATCCCGACGGCGCACGCCGAGCAGGCCCACCAGCTGGAGGAGCTGGCCACCGAGTGCAGCCTCGACTACGAGGGCGGCCCCGGGATGGGAGGTTCCGGCCCCTTCGGTGAGGCGTCCGGCGGCGCCGCGCCCATCGCGGTGGAGAACTACCTCGCCCTGCGCGACCGCCAGCTCTCCGACACCCCGGCCACCCCGGCCGACAAGGGGACCCGCGTCAACCTCCTCAACTGGGACGGCAAGGGCAGCCCACCCGGCCTCTTCCCGCCCGGCGACGGGGACCGTCCCGGCAGCCCCGACAGCGGCGGGGAGGTCGAACCCAAGCCATGAGGAACAAGTTCAGGCTCAGGCCCGCGCACCGGACCCAGCCCTGGCACACGTACGCATGGCAGGTCCAGTCCCTGCTCCTGGGCTATCCCGGCGAGGAGCACACCAGCCATCTGTCCCTGGCCCGGCGGACGGCCCCCGCGCTGCCCGCCGCGGTGGGCGGACCTCTGCTCCGTTTCGTCGACCGCGCCGAGGAGGCCGGCACCGAAGCCTTGGCCGCCGCCTATGTCGCCACCTTCGACCACCGCAAACGCTGCTGCCCGTACCTCACCTACTACGCCCACGGCGACACCCGCAAGCGGGGCCTCGCCCTGGTGCGCCTGAAGCAGACCTACGCCAGGGCCGGCTGGCGGCTCACCGACGACGAACTGCCCGACCACCTCGCCGTCGTGCTGGAGTTCGCCGCCACCGACCCGGAGACCGGCCTGCGCCTGCTCACCGAGCACCGGGCCGGACTGGAGCTGCTGCGCCTCGCCCTGCTCGACGACCGCGCTCCCTGGGCGGACCTGCTGAGCTCCGTCTCCGCCACACTGCCCGCGCTCGCCGGTGACGAGCGCGACGCGGTCGCCCGGCTCGCCGCCGAGGGCCCGCCCGAGGAACAGGTGGGCCTCGACCCCTACGCGCCGCCCCAGTACATGCCCGCACCGTCCGCCGGAGGCCCCCGATGACCGCATCCGCGCAGTATCTCCCCCTGGCGGTGGAGTCCGGCACCGGCGGCATCCTGCTGTGGGTCGCGCTGCCGTACGTCAGCCTCGCGGTGTTCGTGCTCGGCCACATGTGGCGCTACCGCTACGACAAGTTCGGCTGGACCACCCGCTCCTCCCAGCTTTACGAGCGCCGTCTGCTGCGCATCGGCAGCCCGCTGTTCCACTTCGGCATCCTCTTCGTGCTGCTCGGCCACATCGGCGGTCTGCTCATCCCCGCGAGCTGGACGGACGCCGTCGGCATCAGCGAGCACACCTACCACGTTCTCGCGGTCGTCGTCGGCACCATCGCAGGCGTCTGCACCGTCGGCGGACTGGCCATCCTGATCTACCGGCGGCGCACCGTCGGCCCGGTCTTCTCGGCCACCACCCGCAACGACAAGGCCATGTATCTCTCTCTGGCCGTCACCATCGGGCTGGGCCTGGCCGCGACCGTGGCGGCGAACATCGTGGGCGGCGGCTACAACTACCGGGAGACCATCTCCCCCTGGTTCCGCTCCGTCTTCTACCTGCGACCCGACGCGGACCTGATGACCGGCATCCCGGTCCTCTTCCAGCTCCACGCCGTGAGCGCCCTGCTGCTCTTCGCGGCCTGGCCCTTCACCCGGCTCGTCCACATGCTCACGGCGCCCCTCGGCTACCTGACCCGCCCCTACATCGTCTACCGCAGCCGCGACACCCAGCTCGGCAGCCGCGCCCCGCACCGGGGCTGGGAGCGCATCAGGTAGCGCTCCGGCCGGGTGGGTGCCCGGCCGGAGGGGCCCGGTGGCTCAGTCGCGGGTGACCTGCGGCGCGATGTCCTCGGTGAAGGACCCGGTGACGGCGGCGCGCCGGGCGGCGGCCGCGCCGGAGCCGCAGAACGAGGCGTCCAGGGTGCCGCCGAGGGTGGCGTTCACGGTTCCGTTGTTGGAGGTGTTGGCCAGGGACGTCATGCTGCGGGCACCGTCGCCGGTGGTGAAGGCGTAGGTGTAGTAACCCTGGACGGTGCCGGTGTGGCCGTAGACGGTGGTGCCGCACGAGAGCTTCCGGCCGCGCAGGCCCAGCCCGTAGGACTGCTTCCCGTCCGCGGTGACCGGCACCATGGTGGTCATGTCCTCGAGCTGTTCGGCGGGCAGCAGCTTCCCCGACAGCAGCGCGGAGAAGAAGCGGTTGAGGTCCTTGCCGTTGGAGATGACCGCTCCCGCGGACTGGGCCCAGGAGACGGTCTGCTCGGTGGAGTCGACCAGCGGCAGGGTGGTGTCGTCCTGGCGGAGGTAACCACGCGCGTACGAACCGGAGAGGGTCGTCCGCGGGTGGACGTAGGAGGTGTTCCTCAGCCGCAGTGGCGCGAAGATGCGCTCCTGGTAGTGGTCGGCGACGGGGGTGCCGGTGACGTGCTCGATGAGCAGGCCGAGCACGACGAAGTTGGTGTTGGAGTAGCTGTAGGCGGCGCCCGGCGCGTTGTTCAGGGGGCGTGCCGTGGAGAGGCCGATCAGTTCCTGGTAGCCGAAGACCTTGTTGCGGACCGCCTCGAAGCCAGGGACGGTGTTGTAGAACATGTCGTTGGTGTAGTCGTAGAGCCCGCTGCGGTGGCTGAGCAGATGACGGACGGTGATGCGGTCGTCCGGGAGCGGCTCGGGCAGGTAGCGGTTGGCCGGGGCGTCGAGGTCGACGCGTCCCTCGGCGACGAGCTGCAGCAGCACCACCGCGGTGAAGGTCTTGGTGACGCTGCCCACGCGGAACCGTCGCCCGGTGTCCATCGGCGTGTGGGCCGCGGTCTCCGCCTCGCCGGTGGCCACGTGATGGCTGGTGCGGCCCTCGTCGATCCGGGTGAAGGCTCCCGGGGCTCCTTGCGTCAGGGCCGTCCTGTGGACGGCGCTCACGGCGGCGATGTCCGGGGCGGGCAGGGAGGTGCCGTCGGCGAGGGCCGGAGGGGCCGCCAGCGTGACGATCAGGGTGGAGCCGGCGAGCACCATGCTCACGTCTTTGATCCGCATCCGCGTCTTTTCTCTGTGTGGGGGACCGAGAAGTGTCCGCGACCCGTCCGAAAGAGACTCAACTCACCTTGTGCACAAGGCAGTCGGGTGAGTCACCGGGGGCGGGGCGGCAACGCTCGCATCGTAGTGCACCGGCACCGGCGGCATGCCTGTCGGACGGGATCGGCCGTGTCGTGGCCCTCATGCGGAAGGCGGGCGGCCCGAGGGCGCCCGCCTTCCGTCCGGTGCTACTTGCTCAGCCAGAGATCCGGGCCGAACACCTCGTAGTGGATGTCCTTGGGGCTGACTCCCCGGCCCAGCAGGTCACCGCGGACGGCGCGCATGAAGGGAAGCGGCCCGCACAGGAAGGCGGTGACGCCCTCGGGCAGGGGCAGCCGGGCGACGTCTGTCAGGCCCTTGTTGACATGGGGCGCCGCCGGCTCCTCCGGCTGTTCGTACCACAGGTGCAGCGTGCCGTTCGGAAGCCGGCTGACGAGGTCGTCCAGCTCCAGACGGTGTGCGTGGTGGGCGGGGGAGCGGTCGGCGTGGACGACGGTGACGTGCCGCCGGGCCGAGGCGTCGGCCAGGTGGTCCAGCATCGACAGCATGGGCGTGATGCCGATCCCGGCGGAGGCGAGGAGCAGGGGACCGTCGCCCTCGGGGAGCACCAGGTCGCCGAAGGGGCGGGACACCCTCACGATGTCGCCCGGGCGGGCATGGGCGTGCAGCCAGGACGACACCTCACCCTCGGGGATGCGGCCGTCGGCGGAACGCTCGCGCTTGACGGTGATGCGCCAGGTCTTGCGGGCGGGGGCCGTGGAGAGGCTGTACTGGCGTATCTGCCGTGCTCCGTCCGGCAGTTCGATCTGGACGCTGACGTACTGGCCGGGGGTGAACGGCTCGGTGGGCAGCCCGTCGAGGCGGCGCAGTTCGAAGGAGGCGGTGTCCAGGGACTCCTCGACGCGCTCGGCGATCTCCATGTCGCGCCAGACGGCGCCGTTGTCGACCCCCGCCTCGGCGTACAGCCGCGCCTCCATGGCGATGAGGGCGTTGGCCATGAGCCAGTACACCTCGTCCCAGGCGGCCGCCACCTCCGGGGTCACCGCGTCGCCCAGGACCTCGCCGACGGCGCCCATCAAGTGCCGCCCCACGAGGGTGTACTGATCGGGCGTGATGCCCAGCGAGGCGTGCTTGTGGGCGATGCGCCCGAGGACGGCGTCGGGGCGCTCGCCGGGCCGTTCCACCAGGGTGCCGGCGAACGCCGCGACGGCGCCCGCGAGGGCTTCGCGCTGTGCCCCGCTGGCCTGGTTGCCGCGGTTGAAGAGGTCGCGCAGCAGTTCCGGGCGTTCCTCGAACATGCGGCGGTAGAACAGCTCGGTGATGGAGCTGAGGGAGGCCCCGACGGCCGGGAGGGTGGCTCGGACGACGGGGACCGACTGGGTGGAGAGCATCCGCTGGCTCCTTGACTGGGTGTTCGGTGATCGCGCGCACCACCATGCTAGATAATTGGTATTCCAGATGCGTATTTAAGACGGTGTGATCTTCGCGACGTCGCCCGAGACCCGGTAGTGACGCACGCCGGCCGCCCCGCGGCGACCGGCCTCGGGCCACAGGCAGTCGAGCACCGAGGCGGACGGGCCGAACAGCGCGGAGGGCACCGCGTCGCGCGCGAACCACTCCCAGCGCACGATCTTGTCGGGTTCGGTCACCGCGGGCGCGCCCGCCGCCGCCTCGGTGACGGCCGCGGCCGTCACCCGGGTCAGGCCCCGGAGGCCGTCCACGACGACCGCCAGCACCCGTACGGCCGTCGCGGGCACCGAAAGCCCCGTCTCCTCCGCCAGTTCGCGCGCGGCCGCCGTCTCGAAGTCCTCCCCGGGATCCACCTTGCCGCCCGGAAGTTCCCACCGGCCGTCGTGCCCCAGACCGAGCAGGACGCGGCCGGCGGGGTCGAGGACGGCGAGGCCGACACCGGTCAGGCTGTGGGGAGTGGGCCGGGCACGTTCGGGGCGCTCCGCGCCCTGTTCCTTCGTGTTCACCGGGCCATTCCACACCGCGGGCGCCCGCTGCGCCGACCGCCCACCCCCGCGGGGGAATCGCGGACGGGGTGAGACGCCAGGCGCTTGACGCCCACGGGTGCTGAAAATACCTTTCGGATCAAGAGCAAGATCCAGAAAGTATTTTTCCGGACGCAAGGCATGACCGCACCATGAGCGAAGAGAACAGGCACCACGCCACCGCCGCCGCCATCCTCCCGCTGGTCGGAGGTGCCGCGAACGTGGCGTCGGTGGCCCACTGCATGACCCGGCTGAGGCTCGGTCTGCACGACCGGTCCCTGGTGCGGGAGGAGCGACTACGGGCGCTTCCGGCGGTCATGGGGATCGTCGAGGACGACACCTACCAGATCGTGCTGGGACCGGGGACGGTCGCACGGGTCACCCCGGAGTTCGAGGCGCTGGTCGAGGCGGAGACAGCAGGGACCGCACCGGTCCCTGCCGCAGCCCCGGACCCCGGGCCCGACCCCGTGACGGCCGACTCCCTCGCGGCGCGGGGAGCCGTGCTCAGGGCGGAACGGAAGGCGAGGAACGCCACGCCGTTCAAACTCCTCCTGCGCCGGATCGCGAACATCTTCGTACCCCTCATTCCCGCTCTCATCGGCTGCGGCATCATCGCCGGCCTGAACGGCCTCCTCGTCAACCTGCACTGGCTGCCGGGCATCACCTCTGCCCTGGCCGCCATCGCCTCCGGGTTCATGGCACTGATCGCCGTCTTCGTCGGCCACAACACCGCCAAGGAGTTCGGCGGCACCCCGATTCTCGGTGGTGCCGTCGCATCGATCGTCGTCTACGCCGGGGTGGCCGACGTGGAGGCGTTCGGCCGGCACCTGTCCCCGGGACAGGGCGGTGTACTGGGCGCGCTGGGCGCCGCCTGGCTCGGCGTGTCCGTGGAGAAGTGGTGCCGCCGCCGGGTCCCCGAGGCCGTCGACGTCCTGGTGACGCCGACCGTCACCGTGCTCGTGGCCGGACTCGCCACCCTGTTCGGGCTGATGTTCCTCGCCGGTGAGGTCTCCACCTGGATCGGTGACGCCGCCGACTGGCTGCTGGCCCACGGCGGCGCGGGGGCCGGATTCCTCCTCGGCGGTCTCTTCCTCCCCCTGGTCATGCTGGGTCTCCATCAGGCGCTGATCCCCATCCACACGACCCTGATCGAGGGCGCGGGCTTCACCGTCCTGCTGCCGATCCTCGCCATGGCGGGTGCGGGACAGGCCGGCGCGGCCATCGCCGTCTACCTCCGGCTGCCCCGCAACCCCTCGATCCGGACCACCGTCAAGTCCGCGCTCTGGCCCGGGTTCCTGGGTGTCGGAGAGCCGCTCATCTACGGCGTGTCGCTCCCTCTGGGGCGTCCGTTCGTCACGGCCTGCACGGGCGGCGCCTTCGGCGGCGCGTTCGTGGGGCTCTACAACCAGCTCGGCACGGACGTCGGTTCGACCGCGATCGGTCCTTCGGGCTGGGCGCTCTTCCCCCTCCTGGACGGCAACCGGGGCCTCGGGCAGACGGTCGCCGTCTACGCCGCCGGTCTGCTCGTCGGTTACGTCGCGGGCTTCCTCGCGACGTACTGGTTCGGCTTCACGAAGGAGATGCTCACGGAACTCAACGCCGCGCCCGGCACGCCGGGCGAGGAGGATCCGACGGCTCCCGCGGAGCGCGTGGCCGAGAGAGCCTGACGGACAAAGCGGAAACTGACGGCGTGTCCGACCGCTGCCGTGCTTCCATGCAGCGGTGACCGTCCGGCGGTCGCGCAGCTCTCCTGTACGGAACCGGTCCCACCCCTACGTGACCTGGAGAACGCATGACGCCCAGATACCGACACCGCGGCCGCCTCACCGCCGTGTTCGCCGCCGTCCTGCTGGCCGCGGCGGCACCGGCGGCAGCCGCGGACACCGACGCTCCCGGCTCCCGCGCACCGGCCCTCCCCCTGCGGGTGGCGACGTACAACATCCACGCCGGGGCCGGCCAGGACCAGGTCTTCGACCTCGACCGCACCGCCACCGCACTGCGCGGTCTGCGCGCCGACGTGATCGGTCTCCAGGAGGTCGACGTGCACTGGGGCGCCCGGAGCGATTTCGTGGACGAGGCCCGCGCACTGGCCGGGAAGCTGCGCATGCGGGTGTTCTTCGCGCCGATCTACGACCTGGAACCGGCCACCCCGGACGGCGAACGCCGGCAGTTCGGCGTCGCCGTGCTGAGCCGCTACCCGGTGCTCCACGCCGAGAACCACGAGATCACCCGGCTCTCCACCCAGACACCCGACCCGGAGCCGGCCCCGGCGCCCGGATTCGCCGAGGTGGTGGTCGACGTGCGGGGTGCCCACGTGCACGTCTACTCCACGCACCTGGACTACCGGGCCGACCCTTCGGTCCGCGCGGCTCAGGTGGCGGACATGCTCGCCGTGCTCGCCGCCGACCGGGGACCGAAGATCCTGGTCGGCGACTTCAACGCCGAGGCGTCCGCCCCCGAGCTGGCGCCGCTGTGGGGCCCCCTGCGGGACGCCGCCCCCGGCGGTGGCGGCACCTATCCGGCGAGCGACCCGGCCAAGCGCATCGACCTGGTCACCGTCTCGCCCGGCATCGGGGTGACGGGCGCCCGCACGGTGGCGACGGAGGCGTCGGACCACCGGCCCGTGGTCGTGGACCTGACGGTGCACCGGCGCGGCCACTGAGGCGGTCACCCCTCCTTCGGCACACTCATCTCGCCCAGCTCGGACCAGTCGTCCTGCGGGACCGACATGTTCACGATCCGGGGGGTCTCGGCCAGATGCGGCGGGAGGGTGCGCCGCGCGGTCCTGAAGTGCTCGGACCGCACGTGGGCCGCTCCCGCCGCGTCGTCGCGGAAGGCCTCGACCAGGACGTACTCCGTGGGATCCTCGACGCTGCGGGACCAGTCGAACCACAGGCAGCCCGGCTCCCCACGAGTGGCGGCGGTGAAGTCCGCGGCGATCCGCGGCCACTGGTCGGCGTACTCGGGACGGACCCGGAACTTGGCGGTGATGAAGATCATCGGACTACTCTCTCATCCCGGCCCCGGCCCCGTGCCGCCCTGGAGCCGTTGCAGGTCGGACGGGCGGACCTGGATGGCGACGACGGCGATCAGCGCGGCGAGCGCGGCGAACAGCGCCGCCATGACGAAGGCCGCCGAGACACCGGAGGCGAGGACCTCGTCGGCCCACGGCGCCGGCAGCTCACCGGTGCGCTGGAAGCGCAGACGTTCGGCAGGGGTCGCCTGCTGCAGGAAGCGCGGTATCTGTTTCTCCGCCTCGTTGCCGCTGGCCGTACCGAACACCGTGACCAGGATGGACAACCCGAGCGAGCCGCCGACCTGCTGGGTGGTGTTGAGCAGGCCCGAGGCGGCCCCGGTCTCCGGGACGGGGACGTCGGACAGCGCCATGAGCGTCAGCGACACGAACTCCATGCCCATGCCGAGGCTGAAGACCAGCATCGGGCCGAGAACACTGCCCGCGTAGGTGGAGTGCACGTCGGTCAGGGTCAGCCAGCCCAGGCCCGCCGCCGCGAGGACGCCGCCCACCACCATGAACGGCTTGGGGCCGTACACGGGCAGGAACCGCGACGCCAGCCCCGCACCGATCGCGATGACCGCACTGACCGGCAGGAAGGCGAGTCCGGCCTGCAAGGGGCTGAAGTCCAGCACGTTCTGCACGAAGAGCGTGAGGAAGAAGAACATGCCGAACATCGCCGCCGCCAGGCACAGCATGATGCCGTAGGTGCCCGCGCGGTTGCGGTCCGCGAACATGTGCAGCGGAGTGATCGGCTGCCGTGATCTCCGCTCGACCAGGACGAACCCCGCCAGGACGACGACCGCGGCGGCGAACGATGCCAGCGTGAGGGCGTCCCGCCAGCCGTCCTGCGCGGCCCGGATGAACCCGTAGACCAGCAGCACCATGCCCGTTGTGGAGGCCAGGGCGCCGGTGACGTCGAAGCGGCCCGGATGGCGCTCCGACTCCTTGATGAAGCGCGGAGCCGCCAGGGCGATGAGAAGCCCGATGGGGACGTTGACGAAGAGCACCCACCGCCAGTTCAGCCACTCGACGAGGATGCCGCCGGCGAGCAGCCCGATCGCGCCGCCGCCTGCCGACACCGCGGCGAAGACCCCGAACGCCCTGTTGCGTTCCGGCCCTTCGCGGAAGGTCGTACTGATCAGCGCCAAGGCCGTCGGCGAGGCGATCGCCCCTCCCATGCCCTGCAACGCGCGGGCGCCGAGGAGTTGGCCCGAGTTCTGGGCCAACCCGCCGAGCAGGGAAGCCAGTACGAAGAGCAGCACGCCGAAGACGAAGACGCGCCGTCTGCCGAGGATGTCGCCGGCCCGGCCGCCGAGCAGCAGCAGACCGCCGAAGGTGAGGGTGTAGGCGTTGATCACCCAGGACAGACTGGTGGTGGAGAAGTCCAGGGAGCGCTGGATGTGCGGCAACGCGATGTTCACGATGGTGATGTCCAGCACCACCATCAGCTGACAGGACGCGATGACCAGCAGGGCCATCGTGTGCCCGCCACCGCTGCCACGGGCGGTGTCCTGCGGGGCTGGGGCCGAACGCGCACTACCACTGGTCATGCCGGGTCGCCCTTTCGGGAGTCCACCGTTCGACCGTACGCGCGCGTCCGTACGCCCACCACTCGATCACGGCGGACCCCGGCCGACGCCGGTGGGCCCCGCTCCGTGCGCACGGAGCGGGGTTCGTCAGGGCCTGGACGCCCGGGCCCGCAGCACGGCCTTGAGCAGCTCACCCGCCACGAGGACGGCCGAGCCGACCGCCGCGCACACCAGCCACTGACCGGCGGTCAGGTCGGTCGTGGTGAGGAAGCCGTGCACCGCGTCCATCTCGACCACCAGGGCCAGCAGCAGGATCACCGCGCCGGTGGCGACGAAGGCGGAGGTGTTGGAGAGGGTCTCGCGGCTCAGCACACTGCGGGTGGGGTGGCGGACGTTGAGCAGGTTGAAGGCCTGGAAGAACACGAACGTCACGAACCCCATCGTGCCGGCGGTGGTCGCCTCCCCCAGCTCCGGCTCGGGCCCCGGGGCCAGCATCAGCACGGCCAGGGTTCCGGCCGCCATGACGGCGCTCGACAGCAGGATCCGCCGGAGCCGCTCCCCGGTCAGGATGCGCTCGCCCGCCGGGCGCGGCGACCGGCTCATCGCGTCCCGGCTGACGGGATCGACGCCCAGCGACATCGCCGGGGGCCCGTCCATCACCAGGTTGACGAAGAGGATCTGCAGTGCCGTGAAAGGGGCCCCTCCCGCGACCCCGGTCAGCGAGGCGATCAGGAAGACGAGCACGAAGCCGAGGGCCGTGGAGAGCTGGAACCGGGTGAACTTGACGATGTTGTCGTAGATGCCGCGGCCCTCGCGGACGGCGCTGACGATGGTGGCGAAGTTGTCGTCGGTGAGCACCATCGTCGCGGCCTCCTTGGTCACCTCCGTGCCGCTGCGTCCCATGGCGACACCGATGTCGGCCTTGCGCAGCGCCGGGGCGTCGTTCACGCCGTCGCCGGTCATCGCGACCACGTCGTCCCGCGCCTGCAGCGCCCGCACGATGCGGATCTTGTGCGCGGGCGAGACGCGGGCGACGACGCCGGTGTCGTCGAGGCGGCGGGCGAGCTCGCCGTCGTCCGCGATCCGGTCCAGGTCGTCACCGGTGACGGCACCGCCGGGGATACCCAGCTCCTTGGCGATGGCCGCGGCCGTCACCGCGTGGTCCCCGGTGATCATGCGGACCCGGATGCCCGCCTCCCGGCACTCCGTGATCGCCTGCTTCGCCTCCGGCCGCGGCGGATCGACGATGCCCACCAGCGCCACCAGCACGAGCCCGCCGAGCATCTCCTTGAGGTCCCCGGCCGCTTCCAGCTCCCCGGGCGCGAAGTCCCGCACGCCCACGGCGAGCACGCGCATGCCCTGCTCGGCCAGCGCCGCGTTGGCGCGGTCGTACCGCTCGCGCTCCGCCTCGTCGAACGGGACCACGCCGTCCTCGCCGGCGTACCGGCCGGCCCGCCCGGCGAGCACGTCCGGCGCGCCCTTGACGAAGCAGCGCACGACGTCACGACCCGCGTCGTCCGTCCAGTGATGGAAGGTCGCCATGAACTTGTGGTCGGAGTCGAACGGGATCTCCCGCACCCGGGGGCGCTGCGAGCGCAGCGCGGAGACGTCGACCCCGCCCTTCTCCGCGAGCACCAGCAGCGCGCCCTCGGTGGGGTCACCGACGACGTCCCCGTCGCGCAGTTCCGCGTCGGTGCACAGCGCCATCGCGATCAGGGCCTCGTCGACCGTCCCGGGCAGCGGCCGCCCGTCGGTCGTGCGGATCCTTCCGTCCGTCGCGTAGCCCTCGCCCGAGACGGTGAACCGGCGTCCGGCGAGGCGCAGTTCCCGGGCGGTCATCTCGTTGAGCGTCAGCGTGCCCGTCTTGTCGGTGCAGATCTGCGACGTGCTGCCGAGCGTCTCGACCGACGCGAGCCGCTTGACGACGGCGCCGCGCGCGGCCATCCGGCCGGTGCCCATGGCGAGGGTGAAGGCGACGACGGCCGGCAGTCCTTCGGGGATGGCGGCCACGGCGAGCGACACGGCGCTGATGAACAGATCGCCGAAGTCCTGCCCGCGGACGAGTCCCAGGACGAGGACGACCGCGATGACGGCGCCCGCGATCAGGGCGAGGGTCCGGCCGAGTGCCGCGATCTGCCGTTGCAGCGGGGTCGGTTCCGGTTCCGCCTCGTGCAGCATGTGGGCGATCCGCCCGGTCTCGGTGTGCATCCCGGTCGCGGTGACCAGGGCCTCACCCCGGCCCCGCGTGACCGTGGTGTTCATGAACACGGCCGTCGCGCGGTCGCCGAGCGCCGCCCGGGGGGCGATGCGGGCCTGCGCCGACTTCGGCACGGGCTGCGCCTCACCGGTGAGCGAGGACTCCTGGATCTCCAGCGCCGTGGCCGACAGCAGTCGCCCGTCCGCCGGCACCCTGTCGCCGGCCTCCAGCACCACGATGTCCCCGGGCACGAGTTCGGCCGCGTCCAGACGCACCAGGCGGCCGTCCCGCCGTACGGCCGCCGTCGTGACGAGCATCTTCCGCAGCGCCTCGAGCGAGGCCTCCGCGCGTGACTCCTGGACGAAGCCGATGGTCGCGTTGAGCAGTACGACCAGGGCGATGACGACCGGGGTCTCCCACTCCCGGCTGACCACCAGGCTGACCACGGCGGCGGCCAGCAGGATCACGATCAGCAGGTCCTGGAACTGGCGCAGGAAGGCCCGCCACCGCGGCTCACGGGGCGGCTCGGCGAGCCGGTTGGCGCCGTACCGTTCCCGGCGCCGGTCCGCCTCCGCCGGGGAGAGGCCGGCGGCCGCCTCCACTCCGAGGTGCCGTAGCGCCTCGGCGGGGGGAAGGGCGTACCAGGGCTCGGGGTCCGACGCGTCGGACACGGGTTCGATCATGGACCCATGCTGCACCGGACACCGTCCCTCGCGTAAGCCACCCCCGCGGTCGCACGAGGGGTGCACCCCACCGGGGGACAACCGCCCACGGGCGCCCGGTGGCGGCCTGCCCCCCCCGTACTGGGCCCCTGGCTGCGGTGACCCCGGCCGACGCCGCCCTCAGCCGCGACCGAGTAGACCGGACGCGCGGCGGAGACCAGCCGGTCGTTTTGGGTCGGCTACGGTTCGATCCGGGCGATTTCTCCGGTCTCCAAGGCGACGTAGAGGGCACCGTCCGGTCCCACCGCAAGGCCGTGCGGCTCACAGGAGTGGTCCGGCAGGTCGTACTCCTCGATGTGCCCGCCGGGGGTGATGGACCCGACTCGGCCGGTGCCCCATTCGGTGAACCAGCAGACGCCCCTGGCCGGGTCGGCGGTGATCGCATGGGGTCGGCAGGCACGGTCCGGGAGAGGGTATTCCCGGATTCGGCCGTCCGTGCCGATCCGGAAGACCTGTCCAGCGCCGATCTCCACCAGCCACCGTGGTCGGGCGGCTGCTGCGCCCCCCGGGTCGAGGACATCGGCGTCCGTGAGTGAACACCGGACCGCGGCCGCCGGGCGCCCGCCGCGTGCCCCGGCCGCCGGCCAGGCGTCAGGCGCCGAGTGAGCGGCGGGTGACCCCCTCCAGGTGGCGGACGAACACCTCACGGGCGTCGGGGGTGAGCGTGCGCAGCGCCACCAGGGCGGTGACGGCGACGTCGCACAGCTCGGACCGGACGTCGTCCCACGTATGGGTGGTGCCCTTGCGCGGGTTCTGGCCGGTGGCGCCGACCACGGCCTGGGCGACCTCCCCGACCTCCTCGGACAGTTTCAGGATGCGCAGCAGCAGGCCGTCCGGGCCGTCGACGGGGCGGTTCGCGTCCAGCCAGCCACACAGGTCCTCGATGGACTCCCACAGCTCGGCGTCCGGCACGTGGGGCGGGGGAGAAGACGGGTGATCACTCATGGGGAAGAGCGTGGCACGGGTCACTGAAAGCCCGGCAGGGCCACCGGTCCGGGTGAGGCGTCGCCTACTCCTCGAACAGCGCCTCCTGCTCACCCTCCTTGGCCCTCCGCAGCCGTCGGTTGCGCGCCCCCACCGTCACGACCGTGGCCGCCGCGATCACCGCGAACGCCGCCGGGATCATCCAGCTCCGGTTCACCGTGTGGCCGAGGGCGTGGTCCAGGGAGAGCCGGCCGGGCCCGGCGACGGCGAGACCGGCGGCGGTCAGGCCCAGGGACGCGGCGTACTCGAAGCCGCCCTCCTGGTTGAAGAAGCCGTTGGGCGCGTGCACCGCGGACGCGCCCGCCATCGCGCCGGCCGCCGCCGCGCCCGCCGCCGGGGTGGCGAGGCCCAGTGCCAGCAGCGTGCCGCCGCCGGTCTCCGCGAGGCCCGCCACCGTGGCGCTGGCCCTGCCGGGCGTGTATCCGATGGATTCCATGAACTGGCCGGTGCCCTCGATGCCGCCACCGCCGAACCAGCCGAACAGCTTCTGCGTGCCGTGCGCCGCGAGCACCCCGCCCGTTCCCAGGCGGAGCAGCAGCAGGCCCAGGTCTCGTCGGTCGTAACAGGTCACGTCGTCTCCCCGTGAGCGATGGCTTGACCCGACCACCGTCGCACCTGCGCGAGGGACCCGGCCCGTCACCGGTCGCCGTTCGGGTGACGCGGGTGGCGGGGTCCGGGGGCCGGCACGACGCCGGCGGACACGACCACCCGAGCGCGACCTCGCCGAGTGGACCGACCGGGTGATCTTCTCCACCCACGGTCATCCGGAGGGGGACAACGAGGCCGACCTTCGAGGCCGGCCAGGCCTGAGCGCACCGGGGCGGCCGGAGGCGCCCGTCGTGAAACGTCCGGGCGGTGAGGGTTGGGTGAGGGGATGGTCACAGATCTTGCCCAGTCGCTTGTTGAGTGTTTCAAACAACGCTTTCAGCTCGGCTTTTGCCCGCCGGTTGGCTTCGACATGGGCGGACGTTGTGGAGATCGGCCGCCACCGCGCTCCGGCCGCCGCGGCACCCCATTGATCTGACCGCGACAAGTAGTCAGTCTTCTCGTCAGCCTCCGCGTGACACCGCGCCGGAGGTCAACCCCCCACATCTGACGAGGAGATCCCTCTTCATGACGCATCGGATGCGTACCGTCGCACTGAAGGTCACCGCCGCCACCTGCGCGGTGACGGCCGCGACCACGGCAGCCCTGCTCGGGGCGTCGTCCGCCCAGGCCGGCGAACCCGCCCAGGGCACCGTCCTCGGCCTGAACGCCGAAGGAGCCGTGGCGGGCAGCTACATCGTCGTGCTCGACGAGGCGACGACGGCCGCCGGCAAGAAGGACCTGGCGAAGGAGTACGGCGGCCGGCTCAGCCGGTCCTACGGCGCGGCCCTCGACGGCTTCGCCGCGGACGGCCTGAGCGAGACCGAGGCCAAGCGCCTCGCGGCCGACCCGGCGGTCGGCGCCGTCGTGGCCAACCGCACGTTCCGCACCACGGCCACCCAGGACAACCCTCCCTCCTGGGGCCTGGACCGGGTCGACCAGGCGGACACCGCGGGTGACGGCAAGTACACCTATCCCGACACGGCCGGCGAGGGTGTCACCGCCTACGTCATCGACACCGGCGTACGGATCACGCACAAGGACTTCGAGGGCCGGGCGAGCCACGGTTACGACGCCGTCGACAACGACGACAGCGCCGACGACGGCAACGGCCACGGCACGCACGTCGCCGCCACCGTCGCCGGTGCCGCGCACGGCGTCGCCAAGAAGGCCAAGGTCGTGGCCGTGAGAGTCCTGGACGACAACGGCTCCGGAACCACCGAGCAGGTCATCGCCGGCATCGACTGGGTCACCAGGAACCACAAGGGGCCCGCTGTGGCCAACATGAGCCTGGGCGGCGGCGCCGACCCGGCTCTCGACGCGGCGGTCCAGAAGGCCATCGCCTCCGGAGTGACCTTCGCCGTCGCGGCGGGCAACGAGTCCGCCGACGCCGGTCAGGGCTCGCCCGCCCGCGTCCCTGAGGCCCTCACCGTCGCCTCCAGCACCAAGGACGACGGCCAGTCCGACTTCTCCAACTTCGGCGCGGCCGTGGACCTCTACGCGCCCGGCTCCGACATCACCTCGGCCTGGAACGACAGCGACGAGGGAACCAAGACGATATCCGGCACCTCGATGGCCTCCCCCCACGTGGCCGGCGCGGCCGCCGTGTATCTGGCCGGGCACCCGGACGCCGATCCGGCGGCCGTGGCGTCGGCGCTGACCGGCGGAGCCACCGTCGACAAGATCGGCAACCCCGGCTCCGGCACCCCGAACAAGCTGCTCAAGATCACGGAGTAGCGCGCCGCCCGGGTGCGGGACACCGGCAGCCGTGAGGGGCCGCGGAGGGAAACGTTCCTCCGTGGCCCCTCACACGCCCCGGTGGCACGGTGTGAGTGGCCCGGCTCACATGGCGTACCCGACCTGCCACCGACACGATGGTCTTCGTCAACGGCAGGCTGAAGGGATCGAGAATGTTCCGCAAGGTGCTGGTCGCCAATCGCGGTGAGATCGCGATTCGGGCGTTCCGCGCGGGCTACGAACTGGGCGCCCGAACCGTCGCCGTCTTCCCCCACGAGGACCGCAACTCGCTGCACCGCCTGAAGGCGGACGAGGCGTACGAGATCGGCGAGCCGGGGCACCCGGTGCGGGCGTACCTCTCCGTGGAGGAGATCGTGCGCGCCGCGCGACGGGCGGACGCCGACGCCGTCTACCCGGGCTACGGGTTCCTGTCCGAGAATCCGGAGCTGGCCAAGGCCTGCGAAGAGGCCGGTATCACCTTCGTCGGGCCGAGCGCCCGGATCCTGGAACTGACCGGCAACAAGGCCCGCGCCGTGGCCGCCGCCCGTGAGGCCGGCGTACCGGTCCTCGGCTCCTCGGCGCCCTCCACCGACGTCGACGAACTCGTCCGCGCCGCCGACGGCATCGGCTTCCCCGTGTTCGTCAAGGCGGTCGCGGGCGGCGGCGGGCGCGGCATGCGCCGCGTGGAGGACCCCGCCCAGCTGCGGGAGGCCATCGAGGCGGCCTCCAGGGAGGCGGCGTCCGCGTTCGGCGACCCCACGGTGTTCCTCGAGAAGGCGGTCGTCGAACCCCGCCACATCGAGGTGCAGATCCTCGCCGACGGACAGGGTGACGTCATCCACCTGTTCGAACGGGACTGCTCGCTGCAGCGGCGCCACCAGAAGGTGATCGAACTCGCGCCCGCGCCCAACCTCGACCCCGGACTGCGCGACCGCATCTGCGCCGACGCCGTGCGGTTCGCCCGGCAGATCGGCTACCGCAACGCCGGCACCGTGGAGTTCCTCCTCGACCGGGACGGCAACCACGTCTTCATCGAGATGAACCCGCGCATCCAGGTCGAGCACACGGTGACCGAGGAGGTCACCGACGTCGATCTCGTCCAGGCACAGCTGCGCATCGCCGCCGGCGAGACACTCGCCGACCTCGGCCTCTCCCAGGAGACCGTCACCCTGCGGGGCGCCGCGCTGCAGTGCCGCATCACCACCGAGGACCCCGCCAACGGGTTCCGCCCCGACACGGGCCGGATCAGCGCCTACCGCTCGCCCGGCGGCTCCGGCATCCGCCTGGACGGCGGCACCACCCACGCGGGTACGGAGATCAGCGCGCACTTCGACTCGATGCTGGTGAAACTGACGTGCCGGGGCCGGGACTTCGGCGCCGCGGTGGGCCGGGCCCGGCGCGCCGTGGCCGAGTTCCGCATCCGCGGCGTCGCCACCAACATCCCCTTCCTGCAGGCGGTCCTCGACGACCCGGACTTCCAGGCCGGACGGATCACCACGTCGTTCATCGAGCGGCGTCCGGAGCTGCTCACCGCGCGCCACTCCGCGGACCGGGGCACCAAGCTGCTCACCTACCTCGCCGACGTCACGGTGAACAAGCCGCACGGCGAGCGGCCCGAGCTGATCGACCCGCTGACCAAGCTGCCGTCGCTGCCCGCCGGGGAGCCGCCGGCCGGCTCCCGGCAGCGGCTGGCCGAGCTCGGCCCCGAGGGCTTCGCCCGCTGGCTGCGCGCCTCGCCGACCATCGGCGTCACCGACACCACCTTCCGCGACGCCCACCAGTCGCTGCTCGCCACCCGGGTCCGCACCAAGGACCTGCTCGCCGTGGCGCCCGTGGTGGCGCGCACCCTGCCCGGGCTGCTGTCGCTGGAGTGCTGGGGCGGCGCCACCTACGACGTCGCCCTGCGCTTCCTCGCCGAGGACCCGTGGGAGCGCCTGGCCGCCCTGCGCGAGGCCGTACCGAACCTCTGCCTGCAGATGCTGCTGCGCGGCCGCAACACCGTGGGCTACACCCCGTACCCGACCGAGGTGACCGACGCCTTCGTCCAGGAGGCCGCGGCCACCGGCATCGACATCTTCCGCATCTTCGACGCGCTGAACGACGTCTCCCAGATGCGGCCCGCCATCGACGCCGTGCGCGAGACCGGCACGGCCGTCGCCGAGGTGGCCCTGTGCTACACCTCCGACCTGTCCGATCCCTCCGAGCGGCTCTACACCCTGGACTACTACCTGCGGCTGGCCGAGCGGATCGTCGACGCGGGTGCCCACGTGCTGGCCGTCAAGGACATGGCCGGCCTGCTGCGGGCCCCGGCGGCGGCGACACTGGTGTCGGCACTGCGCCGGGAGTTCGACCTGCCGGTGCACCTGCACACGCACGACACCGCCGGCGGTCAGCTGGCCACCTACCTCGCGGCGATCCAGGCGGGTGCGGACGCGGTCGACGGAGCCGTGGCCTCCATGGCGGGCACCACCTCGCAGCCGTCCCTGTCGGCGCTCGTCGCGGCGACCGACCACTCGGAGCGGCCCACCGGCCTGGACCTGGGGGCCGTCGGCGACCTGGAGCCCTACTGGGAGAGCGTCCGCAAGGTCTACGCTCCCTTCGAGGCCGGTCTCGCCTCGCCGACCGGCCGCGTCTACCACCACGAGATCCCCGGCGGGCAGCTCTCCAACCTGCGCACCCAGGCCGTCGCGCTCGGCCTCGGCGACCGCTTCGAGGACATCGAGGCGATGTACGCCGCGGCCGACCGGATGCTGGGCCGCCTGGTGAAGGTCACCCCCTCGTCGAAGGTGGTCGGCGACCTGGCGCTGCACCTGGTCGGCGCGGGCGTCTCACCGCGGGACTTCGAGGAGGAGCCGGACCGCTTCGACATCCCCGACTCCGTCGTCGGCTTCCTGCGCGGCGAGCTGGGCACCCCGCCCGGCGGCTGGCCGGAACCCTTCCGCAGCAAGGCGCTGCGGGGCCGCGCCGAGCCCAAGCCCGTCCAGGAACTCACCGCCGAGGACCGCGCCGGCCTGGCGAAGGACCGCCGGCCGACCCTCAACAGGCTTCTCTTCCCCGGGCCGACACGGGAGTTCGAGACGCACCGCCAGTCCTTCGGGGACACCAGCGTCCTGGACAGCAAGGACTTCTTCTACGGGCTGCGCCCCGGCAAGGAGTACAGCGTCGACCTCGATCCCGGTGTGCGGCTGCTCATCGAACTCCAGGCAGTGGGCGACGCCGACGAGCGCGGCATGCGGACCGTGATGTCCACCCTGAACGGCCAGTTGCGGCCCATCCAGGTCCGTGACCGGGCGGCGGCCTCCGACCTCCCGGTCACCGAGAAGGCCGACCGCGCCAACCCCGGCCACGTCGCGGCGCCCTTCGCCGGCGTGGTGACCCTCGCGGTGACCGAGGGCGACGAGGTGGAGGCCGGCGTCATGGTGGCCACCATCGAGGCGATGAAGATGGAGGCCGCGATCACGGCCCCCAAGGCAGGCACGGTCACCAGGCTGGCGATCAACCGCATCCAGCAGGTCGAGGGCGGTGACCTGCTGGTGGAACTCGCCTGAGCCGGAGCCGGGAACGGGCCGGGTCCGTCCCTCGAGGGGCGGACCCGGCCCGTTGTCGCGGTCCGCCCGGACCGCCCCGCTCCGCCGGACGGCCCGCGTCACCTCGCCGTTCCGCGCGGGAAGTGGACCCGGGGATGCCGAACAAGCCTGCGCCGACGAGCTGTGGGACCGTAGATTATGCGTTGGCCAAGACAGCCCTCGAACGACTACGGACGGTACTCATGACCGACCCTGCCGCGGCGCCCGGATCAGCGCATCAGAAGATCGACACCTCGGTGCCGCACTCGGCCCGCATATGGAACTACTGGCTGGGAGGGAAGGACAACTACCCCGTCGACGAAGAGGCTGGTGACGCCTACACCGCCGTCTTCCCCGGCATCGTCACCATCGCCCGCAGCAGCCGGGCCTTCCTGCAGCGCAACATCACCTACCTGGCCGCCGAGCAGGGCATCCGGCAGTTCCTGGACATCGGCACCGGCCTGCCCACGGCCGACAACACCCACCAGGTCGCCCAGCGGATCGCCCCCGAATCCCGGATCGTCTACGTCGACAACGACCCGATGGTCCTGGCCCACGCCCGCGCGCTGCTCTACTCCACCCCGGAGGGGGCGACGGCGTACGTCGACGCGAATGTCCTGGACCCCGACCGCATCCTGGAGGCCGCCGGGCAGACGCTGGACTTCGGGCGTCCCACCGCCCTGATCCTCAGCAACATCCTCGGCCACATCGCGGACTACGACCGGGCACGTTCCATCGTCACCCGGCTGATGGCCGCGCTGCCGTCCGGCAGCTACCTCTCCATCAACGACGGCTCGCGCGGCGTCGACCCCGTCTTCGAGCAGGCCCAGGACGGCTACAACGAGAGCGGCGCCGTTCCCTACAACCTGCGGACCGTCGAGGAGATCACGGCGTTCTTCGACGGGCTGGAACTCGTCGACCCCGGCGTCGTCTCGGTGCAGCTGTGGCGTCCCGACGGCACCTCGCCCGCGCCGGAGACCATCGCCGAGCACGGCGGGCTCGCCCGCAAGCCCTGATGTAATCCGCTGGACAACACCCGTGCCGGTCCGGAAGCGTTGGCGCAATGGAGCAGGAGGAGATCTGGAGCGCGGACGTCGCCCGGCGTTATGACACGCCCGGGACCGGTATGTTCGCGCCCGAGGTGCTGGGACCGGCCGTGGACCGGCTGGCCCGGCTCGCGGGGGAGGGGGCGGCCCTCGAGTTCGCCATCGGCACGGGCCGGGTGGCCGTTCCGCTGGCCGGCCGCTCCGTACCCGTCACCGGCATCGAGCTGTCCCCGCCGATGGTGGAGCAACTGCGCACCAAGGCCGACGAGTCGACGATCCCGGTGGTCATCGGGGACATGGCGACCGCGGTCGCCCCCGGCGAGTACAGCCTCGTCTACCTCGTATACAACACGATCTCCAACCTGCTCACCCAGGCCAGGCAGGTCGAGTGCTTCCGCAATGCCGCCCGCCACCTGGTGCCCGGCGGGCGGTTCGTGGTCGAACTCTGGGTCCCCGAGCTGCGCAGGCTCCCGCCGGGCCAGAAGGCCATGGTCTGGGAGTGCGCCCCCGGCTACATCGGCCTGGACACGTACGACGTCCTGCGTCAGCACGTCGTCTCGCACCACTTCCGCTTCGACGACGGTGAGCGGGCCCAGTTGTTCCGCAGCCCTCATCGCTACATCTGGCCGGCCGAACTCGACCTCATGGCCCAACTGGGAGGATTCCAACTGGAGTCCAGGCACGAGGACTGGAACGGTGCTCCCTTCACCGAGGATTCACGCTCGCACGTCTCCGTCTACCGGCTCCCTCCCGCCCCGTAGGGGCCCGGTGACGGGCGGAAGCCTCCTGGCGTGTCGGCCGCAACCGTTGACGGTTCGCCCTTTCGGCACCGGATCGACGTTCCTGCCGGGCCACAAGCCGGTCGTGGAGCTCTCCGACGACGAGCCGCGCGCCGACGCGCACCACGCGTTGCTGCCGCCGGACGCCTTCCACCTGCCGGTGGGCCGCCTCGTCACCCACAGGATCTACCGCGACGCCGCCCACCCCTCCCGGCTGGTCCTGCCCTTCACCACCCGCGGGACGGCGGATGGGAGGTAGCCGCCGGAACGCCCGGACGGCGAAGCCGGAGGGCGAGTGTCAGTGCCCGGTGGCACGCTGAGGCCAAAGGGAATCTGCGAAAGGACACCGCGGTGATCACCACTGACTTCGCCCCCGGCTCTCCCTGCATGCTCGACCTCGGGGCCCCCGACGTTCCCGCCGCGGCGGCCTTCTACGGCGCGGTCCTCGACTGGGACTACGAGCCCATGGGGGACGGGGAGGACGTCGAAGGCGGGATGTTCCGCAAGGACGGAAAGATGGTCGCCGGGCTCGGCAAGCTCACCGAGGAGGGAGCGCGTCCGGCCTGGATGATCTACTACACCGTCACCGACGCGGACGCCGTCACCCAGGCGGTGGAGCGTGCCGGCGGCACGGTGCGGGTGGCGCCGACGGACCTCGACCAGTGGGGCCGGATGGCGCAGTACAGCGATCCACTGGGCGGCCAGTTCGCCGTCTGGCAGCCGGGGGAGAGCAAGGGCGTCGACCTGGTGGACCAGCCCGGTTCGCTGTCCTGGACGGAGCTCTACACCAGCGACGCGGCGGCCGCGAGGGAGTTCTACGGCAACGTCCTCGGCTGGCAGTTCAGCGACATGGAGATGCCCGGCGGCGAGGGCACGTACACCATGATCACTCCGGCCGGGCTGCCCGAGGAGCGCATGCACGGCGGCCTCGTGGAGGTCGGCAAGGAGGATCTCTCCCTGGCCGGCGGGCGCCCCTACTGGCACCCGGTCTTCAACGTCACCGACTGCGACGCGGCGGTGGCCGCGGTCACCGCCAACGGCGGCAGCGTGCAGATGGGACCGGTGGACGCGGAGGGCGTCGGCCGGATGGCCGTCTGCCTCGACCCGCACAACGCGGACTTCGTGGTGCTCACGCCCGCCCGGAGCTGATCGCCGGGGCTGCCGCGGCGGCCGTCACCGGGCCGGTCGCCGCGCGTACACCTCGATCTCGATCTTCATACGGGGATCGGCCAGACCGCACACCAGCATGGTGGCGGCCGGCCGGACGTCACCGAAGAAGCGGCGCAGGACCGGCCAGCAGGGCTCGAAGTCGGCCCGGTCGGGCAGCAGATAGCGCACCCGCACCACATCGGCGAAGGTGCACCCCGCCTCGGCCAACGCGGCCCCGATGTTGCGCAGGCACTGCTCGGCCTGCTCCACCACGTCCTCGGAGATGGTCATCGTGGTGTAGTCGAACCCGGTCGTGCCGGACACGTGCACCTCGTCGCCGTGCACCACGGCGCGGGCGTAACCGATCCGTTCCTCGAACGTCGAGCCGCTGAGGATCGCGCGTCGCTGCGTCATACGCCGCACGCTAGGTGACCAGGACCGACATGTTCAACACGGCGGCGCGAGCCCGCTAGCCGGCCGGGTGCGGCACCCGCAGGGCGTCCTGGACCTCTTGGTCGGAGACCTCGGGGAAGTCGTCGTACCACTCACCCACGGAGCCGAGCCGCTCCGGCTGGTGCAGGGCGACGACGTCATCGGCCTCGTCCCTCAGCGCCGCGGCGGTCCCCGGCGAGCACACCGGCAGCGCCAGTGTCAGGCGCAGCGGGCGACCGCGCCGCACGTGCCGCAGGGCGGCACGCGCCGTGATCCCCGTGACCAGACCGTCGTCCACGACCACGACACTGTGACCGCGCACGTCCCGAGCGGGGCGGCCGCCGCGGTAGACGTACTCACGCCGGTGCACCTCGACGCGTGCCCGGGCCACCTCGGAGCCGAGTTCGTCCTCGGACAGGCGCAGGGCGTGCAGTCCCGTGCGGTCGAACACCGGCGGGTCGTCCCCGGCGACCGCCCCGATGCCCACCTCGGGGGATCCGGGCACCCCGACCCTGCCGACGACGAGAACATCCAGCGGGACGGCCATCGCCCGGGCGATCTCCACCGCGACGGGGACGCCGCCGCGCGGTAGCGCCAGCACGGTCACATTCGCGAGATCCCCGCTGCTCGCCCACTCCAGCATCCTGACGGCCAGCTCCTGCCCGGCCTCCTCACGGCTTCGGAATCGCACGGCTCGCTCCCTTCCTCGGCCCCCCTCCCGGCCCGGGTAACCGCCGGTGTCCCCGCCAGTCACCCCGCGCCCGCGGCCTGCGGCACAGCGGAGAGATGATCACGGCCGGCGTTGTCCTTTCCGCGGGCGCACGCGGCGAGCGGTACCGGGCCGCGCGTCGCTCCTTGCCCGGCCGGGGCCCGGGCGCTTGCCCGGGTGGCCCAAGGCCCTCACGATGCCTGCGTGACGCAGGGGGTCCGGGCAGGCGGACGTGGGAGCCGGTGACTCGCGGACAGAAGCCGACCGCAAGTCCTCCTACGGTGCTCTTATGACACAGACCCGGAAGAAGATCCTCGTCACCGGTGCCACCGGAACCGTCGGCCGTCAGGTCGTCGCCGAACTGCTCGCCCGCGGCCACGAGGTCCGCGCCCTCACCCGGGATCCGGCCGGGGCCGGCCTGCCGGGGGAGGTCGACGTGGTGCGGGGCGACCTGACCGCCCCCGACAGCCTGGTACCGGCGCTGGAGGGCGTCACAGGACTTCATCTGATCACCTTCGGCGGGCCGTACTTCGCCCCGCTGGAGACCGGTCCGCGGGTCATGGAGGCGGCCCGGACGGCCGGTGTACGGCGGGTCACCGTGCTGCACGGGGGCGGGCCGTCCCCGCTGGAGGACGCCGTGCGCTCCGACGACGGCGTGGACTGGACCGTACTCATGCCGGTGGAGTTCATGGCCAACGCACTGGAGTGGGCCGACGGCATCGTCGCGTCGGACGAGGTGCGCGAGCCGTTCGTCTCCCGGCTCAGTGCCATGGTGCACGAGGGTGACATCGGCGCCGTCGCCGCGGTCGCGCTCACCGAGGAGGGGCACGGCGGCCAGGAGTATGTCCTCACCGGGCCCGAACTGCTGACCGTCGGCGACAAGGTGGCCGCGATCGCCGCCGCCCGGGGGCGGGCCGTCTCCCTGGTCGAGCTGACCGAGGAGGAGGCCGTGGCGCGATGGCGGGCGGCGGGACACCCGGAGGACGTGATCGGCTTCCTGCTCGAGGCGTACGGCAGTACGCCGGAGGTCGGCCGTACGGTCGTCGACACCGTCGAGAAGGTCACCGGCCGCCCGGCCCGCACGTTCACCCAATGGGCGGCGGAGCACGCGAGCGCCTTCGCGGCGACGGCCGCCGCGGGCACGGCATAGACGCTCACGGAGCAGGGGCCGGACGGACGGGAGGGCCGTCCCACGAAGGCGACGGCCGCCTCCGGCCCCCGCCCGGGCATGACGCCGGAGGTAATCGACCCGCCTCCGCCTCCTCCGGCAGGATCGGGCACGTCAGGGAGACCCCGCGCCGGGGCTCGCCACAGCCGCGAGGAGAGCCTCATGCCCACCCGTTCCGCCGCCACCACCGCGCCGTCCGACGCCGAGGCCACCCGGGCCGTCGTGGGTGAGTTCCTCGCCGCCCGGGCGAAGGGGGACATCGGACGGCTCGTCGCGCTCTTCGCCGACGAGGTCGACTGGCTGCTCGCCGAGAATCCCGCCGTTCCGTGGATCCGCCCGCGCTCCACCGCCGCCGAATGCGCGGCCCAGTTGACGGATCTGATGGAGCACACCGTGCCCGAGGACGCGCGGGCCTCGGTCGACACCTTCCTCGTCGACGGGAAGGACGCCGTGCTGATGGGACATCTGTCGGGGACGGTCCGGGCGACGGGACGGTCCTTCCAGGGCCCGTTCGCCCTGCGTCTCACCGTGGAGGACGGGCGGATCACCCGGCACCACCTCTACGAGAACAGCCTGTCCGTCGCCGAGGCCTGCGCCACTCACTGACGGCCGGCGCCCGGCTCAGCCGAGGAGTCCGGCGACCATGGCGGCGAACTCGTCCGGGGTGGCGAGGCGGACACCGAGCTGTTCCGCCTTGGCGCGCTTGGAACCGGCGCCCTCGCCCGCGACCACGAGGGTGGTCCGCTTGGAGACGCTGGAGGAGGAGCGTCCGCCGGCCCGTTCGACGAGTTCGTTCATCTCGTTGCGGGAGAGCTTCTCCAGGCTTCCGGTCATCGCGCCGGTCACCACCACCGTCATCCCGTCCAGCGGCCCGCCCGCCGTCGGCACGGCGGTCGGGTCGTCACCCTCGGAGGCGGCGTCGGCCGGCCAAATGGCGCCGGGTTCGGTCATGTTGACGCCCACGGCGGCCAGTCTGTCGATGAGCGGGGCCAGTTCGGCCAGCTCCGCGACGATCGACGGGGCCTTCTCCGCGCCGATGCCGTCGACCCGTTGCATGGCGTCGGCGTCCGCGGCGCGGACGTGGTCCATGGTGGCGAAGTGCCGGGCGATGCGCCGCGACATGGACCGGCCGGTGCCCCGGACGCCCAGCGCACACAGCACCCGGGAGAGCGGCTGCTGCTTGGCTCCGGCGATCGCGGCCAGGAGGTTGTCGGTGCTCGTTTCCCCCATCCGCTCCAGGCTCAGCAGCTGATCGCGCCGGAGGGTGAACAGGTCGGCGAGATCGGCGACCAGGCCCTTTTCCACGAGCTGGACGACACGGGTGGTGCCCAGGCCCTCGATGTCGAGCTGGTCGCGTCCCGCGGCGTAGGCGAGGGACGCGACCAGGTGGCAGTTGCGGCCCTGGGCGCATCGCCAGCGTTCCTCGGTGGTGTCGATGTCCGACCCACAGCGCGGACACCGCGCCGGGAACTCGACCGGCCGCTCCTCGCCCGTGCGCAGATGAGCGACCGGGGCCTCGATCCGGGGGATGACGTCGCCCGCCCGGTGCACCATGACGTGGTCGCCCAGACGCAGGTCGCGGCGGGTGATGTCGGCCGGGTTGTGCAGGGTGGCGTAGGTGATGGTGGAACCGTCGATGACGACCGGCTCGAGGACGCCGCGCGGCGCGATGACGCCGGTGCGCCCGACGTTCCACTCCACGTCCAGCAGCCGGGTGATCTTCTCCACCGCCGGCAGCTTGTAGGCGATGGCCCAGCGGGGCGCGCGGGAGCCCGATCCGGCGGCCACCCGGTCGGCGGCGTGGTCGGCCTTGACGACGATCCCGTCGATGCCGAAGGGCAGTTCGGCGCGCAGCGCGGCGATCTCCTTCACGCGGGCCAGGACCTCGTCGGGGGTCTCGGCGACGGTGTCCGGCACCGCGGTCCGGGCGCTGGTGTGCACCCCCAGGTCCGCGGCCAGGGCCATCAGGCCGCTGTGCGCCATCCCGTTCATCCGTTCCGCCAGGGCGGCGTCGGTGCCGGGCAGCGGCAGGAGCCCGTAGCCGAAGAACGTCATCGGCACCGTGTAGACGCGCTCCCTGGCCCGCAGGGTGCCGGCGGCCGCGTTGCGCGGGTTGGCGAACGGCTGTCCGCCGTGTCCCGTGCGTATCTCGTTGGCGTGCTCGAACTGGGCCGAGGTCATGAGGACTTCGCCGCGGATCTCCACGGTGACCGGCTCGTCCAGCTTCTCCGGCAGGCCCTCTATGGTGCCGATGGCGTGCGAGACGTCCTCCCCGGCCGTCCCGTCCCCACGGGTGATCAACTGGCGGAGCCGGCCGCCGCTGTAGCGGGCGGCGATCGCCAGCCCGTCCAGCTTCGGGCCCACACTGAAGCGTGTCGCGTCACGGCCGGTGCGGCGCGCCAGTGAGGCGGTCCAGGCGGTGAACTCCTCGGCGGAGAACACGTTGTCGAGGCTGAGCATCGGCACCGTGTGCGGGACGTCGCCCACCGCCGCCCCGCCGGCGACCTTCCCGGTGGGGGAGTCGGGCAGTATCCGGCCGGGATGCTCCGCCTCCCAGTCGGCGATCCCCCGGACCAGCCGGTCGTACGCGTCGTCGTCCAGCGGCGAGGTGCCTCCCGTGTAGTAGGCGGCCGCCGCACGCACGGCGTCCTCGACCGCCTGCGCGTAGGCGGCGGCATCCACGATCACTGCTGCAGGTGTTGTCATGTCCCGCATCCTGCCGCCCACCACTGACAGTGCTCCGGTGGATCAACGGGTGCATGGCATTTGCCTATAGGTCTTAGGTGAATGCATAATCGATAAAGCCAACAGAGAGGATGGGTATGGTACGCGCGGGTCTGACCCCCGAACGCCTGACCAGGGCGGGGGCGGAACTGGCCGATGAGGTCGGGTTCGACCGGGTGACCGTCTCGGAGCTCGCCCGGCGGTTCGACGTCAAGGTGGCGAGCCTGTACTCCCACCTGAGGAACTCCGAGGACCTCAGGACGAGGATCGCGCTGCTCGCCCTCGAGGAACTCGCCGACCGGGCCGCCGACGCCCTGGCCGGACGTGCGGGCAAGGACGCCCTGACCGCCCTGGCGAACGTGTACCGCGACTACGCCCGGGAGCATCCCGGCCGCTACGCCGCGGCCCAGTTCCGGCTCAGTCCGGAGGCGGCCGCCGGCAGCGCGGGGGTGCGGCACGCGCAGATGACCCGGGCCCTGCTGCGCGGCTACGACCTGACGGAGCCGGACCAGACCCACGCGGTCCGGTTGCTGGGCAGTGTCTTCCACGGCTACGTCAGTCTCGAGATGGGCGGCGGATTCAGTCACAGTGCCCCCGACACCCAGGAGACGTGGTCCCGCATCCTCGACGCCCTGGACGCCCTCCTGCGCAACTGGCCGCCCACCACCCCCTGACGCACGACCGCGGCGCGGTCCCGGAATCTCCGACGCCGCCTCACCCTGCCGCGTCCCGGTCAGCCCTTCACCTCACCCCGACACACGGACCGGAAACCATGCCCTCCACCCCGCACACCTGGATCACCACCCCCCTCACCGCCGACCTCGTGCGCGGCGCCCTCGACCTGGAAAGCACCCCGCACGGGATCCTGCCGCACCGCCTGCCTGCCTGGGCCCGCGCCCGGAACACCGACGGGCAGCTCGCCATGGCCGAGTCCCAGCCCTCCGGCGTGCGCCTGGTCTTCCGCACCCGAGCGACCGCCGTCGAGCTGGACACCTTGCCCACCAAGCGGGTCTACGTGGGCGTCCCGCCCCGCCCGGACGGCCGGTACGAGCTGCTCGTCGACGGACGCCCGGCCGGGTGGGCCACCGCGACCGGCGGCAACACCGTGACCATCGACATGAGCGCCGGCACCGTGGAACACACCACCGGTCCCGCCGCCACCCTCCGCTTCACCGACCTGTCCGAGGGTGACAAGACCGTGGAGATCTGGCTGCCGCACGACGAGACCACCCAACTCGTCGCCCTGCGCACCGACGCCCCTGTGGAGCCCGCACCCGCCCCCGGCCGCCGGACCTGGCTGCACCACGGCAGCTCCATCAGCCACGGTTCCGACGCCGCGAGCCCCACCGCCACCTGGCCCGCGCTCGCCGCCGCACGCGGAGGCGTGGAACTGGTCAACCTGGGACTGGCAGGCAGCGCCCTGCTCGATCCGTTCGTCGCGCGCACCATGCGCGACACGCCCGCCGACCTGATCAGCGTCAAGATCGGCATCAACGTGGTCAACACCGACCTGATGAGGCTGCGCGCCTTCGCCCCGGCCGTCCACGGCTTCCTGGACACCATCCGCGAGGGCCACCCCACCGCACCGCTACTGGTCGTCTCACCGATCCTGTGTCCCCTTCACGAGGACACACCAGGCCCCACCGCCTTCGACTTCAGCCGCATCGGTGAGGGGCGGTTGCTGTTCACCGCGGCCGGCGATCCGGCGGAACGGGCCCACGGCAAGCTGACGCTCGGCGTCATCCGTGACGAGCTGACGTCCGTGGTGGCGCAGCGCGCGGCGGACGACCCGAACCTGCACTACCTCGACGGCCGTGACCTGTACGGCGAGGCGGATCACGCCGAACTGCCGTTGCCCGACCGCCTCCACCCGGACGCGGCGGCCCACCGCCGCATGGGCGAGCGCTTCGCCGCCCACGCCTTCGCGGCTCCGGACGGACCGTTCTCGGAGGGCAGGGGCTGAGCCGCGTGGGACGCCGGCCGGAACCGCGGCACCGACAAGGCCGGGCGACCGCCCGAACTCTCCCCGCACGATCAGCCGGTGTCCCGCCGTCTCGTCGACGGCCGGGCCCCCGCCCCGCCGGCGTCGATGCGGTCGAGCAGCAGTTCCACCGCGCGCCGCGCCATGCCGGGCTTGTCGGGAGCGACCTCGGTGATCGTGGGGATGCTGAACCGGGTGTCGCGGACCGCCAGGTCGCGGGCTCGGCGAGCACGCCGGCGTACTCGCCGAGCCCGCGGGGCGGGATGCCCGATGCGCCGGTGGCGCGCCGGAGGGGAGCGCGGCAGGGGAAACGGTTAGCGTCTGGGCATGGCCGGTGATCTCCGTGGGTGGCGGGTGAGCGTGCTCGGCGGCGCGGTGTTCGCGGTCTGCATGACCGGCACCACGTTGCCGACCCCGCTCTACCCGTTGTACCAGGAGAAGTTCCACTTCTCCGAGCTGACGGTCACCGTCGTCTACGCCATGTACGCCGTCGGGGTCATCGGTGTGCTGCTCCTCGCGGGCAATGCCTCGGACGCCGTCGGCAGGCGCCCGGTGCTGCTGTGGGGCCTGGGCTGCGCGGCCGCGAGCGGAGTCTGTTTCCTGTCCGCCACCGGGCTGGGCTGGCTGTACGCCGGACGGCTGCTGTCGGGGTTCTCGGCGGGTCTGTTCACCGGAGCCGCCACGGCGTACGTCATGGAGTCGGCACCGCCCGGCGGCGCCTCCCGGGCCACGTTCGTCGCCACGGCCGTCAACATGGGAGGGCTCGGCTGCGGCCCACTCCTCGCCGGAGTGCTCGCGCAGTACGCCGCCCGGCCCCTGTACCTGCCGTTCGCCGTGCACCTTGCCCTGGTCGCCTGCTCGGTCGCCGTCGTGCTGTGGCTCCCGGAGGCGGTGGAGGAGCGGCGGCCGCTGCGCACCGTACGGCCGCAGCGGCCCGGGGTGCCCCCGCGGGTGCGGCCGGTGTTCGGGCCGGCGGCGACCGCGTCGTTCGTGGGTTTCGCCCTGCTCGGACTGTTCACCTCCGTCAGCCCGGCCTTCCTCGCGCAGTCCCTGGACGTGACCGACCACGCGGTGAGCGGAGCCGTCGTGGCGCTGGCGTTCTTCGCCTCGACCGGCGGGCAGCTGGCCGTCGGCCCCATCGGTGTGCGGCGCTCGCTGCCGCTGGGGTGCGCCGGCCTGCTCGCCGGGCTGGCGGCGCTCGCCGGCGCCCTGTACCGGGACCTGCTGGCCCTGGTGGTGCTGAGCGCTGCCGTCGGAGGGTTCGGCCAGGGACTGGCGTTTCGCGGGGCGCTGTCCGCCGTGGGCGGGGCGTCCCCGGCGGACCGGCGCGCGGCGGTGATCTCGTCGCTGTTCGTGGTGGCGTACGGGGGGATCTCGGTGCCGGTCATCGGTGTGGGCCTGCTGACGGAGCCGATGGGCCTGGAAGGCGCGGGGCTGGTGTTCATCGCGTGCATGGCGGCCCTGGTGGTGGCCGCGGCCGGCTACCTCCTGCGGCGGCCGGTGACGGTGGGCACGTGACGGACCGGCGAGCCGGCCGGACGTGGGCCGCTGTTGTCGAGCGTTCTCCCGTTCGGCGGCCTATCATCGACCATGAATGTTGAAATTCTAACTTTTTGAGCCGGAGGGCAGCCGGAATGAGCAACACCGAGACACGGCCCGCGGAGCTGAGGTGCGGCGGCGATGCCGAGGCGGCGCGCCCGGCGGACGTCGAGGTCCTCACCGCGCGCGACGTGCCGCTCGGCGGCCCGCGCGCGATGAGGGTGCGGCGCACCCTGCCCCAGCGGGCCCGGACGCTCATCGGCGCCTGGTGCTTCGCCGATCACTACGGACCCGACGACGTCACCGGCACCGGCGGCATGGATGTCGCCCCCCACCCGCACACCGGTCTGCAGACGGTGAGCTGGCTGTTCAGCGGAGAGATCGAGCATCGGGACAGCCTGGGCAGCCACGCCTACGTCCGGCCCGGTGAGCTGAATCTCATGACCGGCGGCCACGGCATCAGCCACTCGGAGGTCTCGACGCCCCGCACCACGATCCTGCACGGTGTGCAGTTGTGGGTGGCCCTGCCCGGGGAACACCGCGCCACCGAAAGGGATTTTCGGCACTACGTACCCGACCCGGTCCCGCTGGAGGGCGGCGAGGCACGCGTCTTCCTCGGCTCACTCGCCGGTGACACGTCCCCCGTGCGCACCTTCACGCCCCTGCTGGGTGCCGAACTGACCCTGGCCCCGGGCGCCCGGACGACCCTCGGCCTCGACCCGGACTTCGAGCACGGCGTTCTCGTCGACAGCGGCGACGTCCTCGTCGGGGACACCTCCGTACGGCCGGCCGAACTGGGATACACGGCCCCCGGCCGCACCACGCTCACCCTCACCAACCGGGGGGCCGAGGCGGCGCGCGTGGTGCTGCTGGGCGGGCCGCCGTTCGAGGAGGAGATCGTCATGTGGTGGAACTTCGTCGGACGGTCGCACGACGACATCGTGCGGGCCCGTGAGGACTGGATGAAGGGAACCCGTTTCGGCGAGGTGCACGGATACGACGGGGCTCCACTGCCCGCGCCGGAGCTGCCGAACGCACCCTTGAAGCCACGAGGAAGGACGCGCTGACCTGTGGGACGTGGGGTTCGAACCAAGGAGCTCCGCGCCGCCTCGAGATTCGGTGTCGCCTCTTCCACCGGGCCCGGTGGTGACGGGTGTGGCTTCCTCAGGCGGTCCTGTTCACGGCCTCTGCGGCCGGAACGTCCCGCAGGCCGAGGCGCAGGTGCTCGACGTGGTGGAGGGCCTGCTCCAGCAGTTCGGCGACGTGGTTGTCGTACAGGGCGTAGATGACCGAGCGGCCCCGGCGTTCCCCGGTGACCAGGCCGAGGTTGCGCAGCAGGCGCAGTTGATGGGAACAGGCCGACTGTTCCATGCCGACGGCGTCGGCGAGTTCGGTGGCGGCGCAGGGGCCCTCCTGGAGGCGGGTCAGGATGCGCAGCCGGGACGGGGTGGCCAGGGCCTGAAAGGTCGCGGCCACATCGACGGCACCGACCGCCTCCAGGCGTTCGCGTGCGGTGGCGGTGGTCGTGACGTCAGCTCCATGGCCCATGGGTGCCATCCTACGAAGACCGTCCCATGAACGCATGAATGAGTCTTCATGCGCTCCTGTATGTTGGGTGGAGCGGTTGCCGGGTGTGCGGGCTGCCGCTTCTTCGTCATGCCGTCGTGAAGGACTGCCTGCTCCGATGACCTCCACCCTCTCCCCGCCCACGGCCCGTCGTCCCGTGCCCGCGTGCACCGAAGGCGTCTCCCGGCGCAGGACGCGGATCCTCGCCCTGCCCGAGGTGCGCTGGGCGGCCGCAGCCACGATCCTCTTCCTGCTCGCGCTGCCGCTCCAGCTCGCCGGAACGCCGGCGTGGACATGGGGCCCGCTGTACGCGCTGTCGTACGCGACCGGTGGCTGGGAGCCCGGATGGGCGGGTCTGCAGGCACTGAAGGAGAAGACGCTCGACGTCGACCTCCTGATGGTCGTCGCCGCGCTGGGTGCGGCAGCGATCGGGCAGGTGATGGACGGCGCCCTGCTGATCGTCATCTTCGCGACCTCGGGAGCCCTGGAGGCGCTGGCCACCGCCCGCACCGCCGACTCGGTGCGCGGCCTGCTCGACCTGGCGCCGGCGACCGCGACCCGTATCGAGGCCGGCGCCGGTGAGACAGCCGTCCCTGTCGAGGATCTGACGGTCGGCGACACCGTCCTGGTGCGGCCCGGCGAGCGCGTCGGCGCCGATGGCCGTGTCCTCGACGGGGCGAGCGAAGTCGACCAGGCCACCATCACGGGTGAACCCCTGCCGGTGGCGAAGGGGAAGGGCGACGAGGTCTTCGCCGGCACCCTCAACGGCACCGGCGCGCTGCGCGTACGGGTCGAACGGGACGCGGCCGACTCGGTGATCGCCCGGATCGTGCGGATGGTGCAGGAGGCGTCCGAGACCAAGGCGCCGACCCAGCTGTTCATCGAGAAGGTCGAACAGCGCTACTCGCTGGGCATGGTGGCCGCGACCCTCGCCGTCTTCCTCGTCCCGCTCGCCTTCGGCGCGAACCTCACCGACTCCCTGCTGCGGGCCATGACGTTCATGATCGTGGCCTCGCCGTGCGCGGTCGTGCTGGCCACCATGCCGCCCCTGCTGTCGGCCATGGCCAACGCCGGACGCCACGGAGTGCTGGTCAAGTCGGCCGTGGTCATGGAACGACTGGGCCAGGTCGACGCGGTCGCGCTGGACAAGACGGGCACGTTGACCGAGGGCACCCCGCGCGTCACGGACGTCGGGCCGTTCCCGGGCACGGGCCTGGACGACGAAGAGCTGCTCCTGCGCGCTGCCGCGGCGGAGGCCCCCAGCGAGCACCCGCTGGCCAGGGCGATCGTCACCGCGGCGCGTGAGCAGGGACTCGAGATCAGACCGGTGGTGGACTTCGGCTCCACGCCCGGTGTCGGAGTGAAGGCCACCCTCGACGGGCGCCTGGTCGAGGTCGGCGCCCCGGCCCGGCTGCTGCGTGGGGCCGACGACGCCGCCTCGGCCCGCGCGGCGGCGCTGGCCGGTGAGCTGGAGGAGGGAGGCCGGACCGCCGTCCTCGTCATCCTCGACGGTGCACCGGTCGGTGTCCTGGGCATCGCCGACCGGCTGCGCCCGGACGCGGCCGCGACCGTGACCTCGCTCGCCTCCCTCGCCGGCACCGCACCTGTGCTGCTGACCGGCGACAATCCGCGCGCCGCCGCCCGTCTCGCCGCCGAGGCCGGCATCGAGGACGTGCGGGCCGGGCTGCTGCCCGAGGACAAGGTGCGTGCCGTCCGGGAACTGGAGACCGCCGGACGCAGGGTCATGGTCGTCGGCGACGGCGTCAACGACGCACCCGCGCTGGCCGCCGCACACACCGGCGTCGCCATGGGGCGAGCGGGCTCCGACCTGGCGCTGGAGACCGCCGACGCGGTGATCGTCCGTGACGAACTGGCCACCGTGCCCGCGGTGATCGCCCTTTCCCGTCGGGCCCGCAAGCTCGTCGTGCAGAACCTCGTCATCGCCGGGGTCTTCATCGCCGGCCTGGTCGTCTGGGACCTCGTCGGCCATCTGCCGCTGCCGCTGGGCGTCGCCGGCCACGAGGGCTCGACCGTCATCGTCGGCCTCAACGGCCTGCGGCTGCTGCGCGAGTCGGCCTGGCCCAAGGCCACCGGCTGAGTCGTCGCAGGACGCCTGTCCGCCGGTCGCCCCGGTACACGGTCGCCGTGTGCCGGGGCACCCCGCATCCGCACAGGGGCACCCGGGCCTTCCTGCCGCGGTCACTCCGTCAGCGGCCCGCCGCCCCGGCATGCTCCGGCGGCGGCAGCGACCGCAGAGCCGTCCGTATGGCGGCATCGCCGGGGGGAACCGGTGAAGTTCGCCGTCTCGGCCCTGGCCGCGCTGTCGGGTCGACTGAGGCGGAACGCCTCGGTGAAGCGGAACCTGTCCGGGCCGCGGGCACATCGTGTACGGGCTCGTGACGGTGGGAGCGGCGTTCCTGCCGCTGCTGGGCGTCGGCGACTTGCTCACCACTGCCGTGACATCACGGAGGACCGCTGGTTCGCGTCCCATAGGGCTGATTTCCGGATATGTCATGGCTCATGTGTGTTCAACCGATCTACCGGTGAACAGGGCGTTCTATGGTTCTTCGATGTTGCTCGTTCCCCGATGGGTCCTGTTCTCGTCCGGGTGTGCGCCCGTACTGCTGATCGCGGGATGGATGATCGCGGCGTCACTGGAAGGGCCCGGCTACGACCCCGTCACTCAGACGATCAGCGTCCTGGCGGCCTACGGGGCCTCGGGATCATGGGTGATGAACGGGGCGTTTCTCGCGCTGGGCGTGTGTCACCTGCTCACCGCCTGGGGGTTGCGGGCCGCGGCGGCGGCCGGGCGCGTGGCGCTGGCCGGCGGGGGAGTGGCGGCTGTGCTGGTGGCGCTGATTCCGGCACCGGGCAGCGGAGGCTCCCTGCGTCACGGTTCGGTGGCCGCGGTGGGATTCGCGTTCCTGGCCCTGTGGCCGCTTCTGGCCGCCGACGGCAGCGATGGCGCTCCGTGGGCCCTGCGGCCCGTGCCCGCTTCGGCGGCGACCACCGTGATGGCCGTCGGTGCGGCCTGGTTCATGCTCGAGTTGCACCGCCAGGGCGTGGCCGGCGTGGCGGAACGCCTGGTGACGGCCCTTCAGTCCTTCTGGCCCTTCGTGGTCGTCACCTCGTGCCTCCGCCACCGCCGGTCGCCGCCCGACGCCTGTCCGGACGAAGCGTGAACCGACCGCCGGGCCGGAGGACGCGGACGGGCAGCCCGGCCGCCCCGCAGTCATGCTCCGTGCACCGCGTGACGGACTCCCGGCGTCCGGTCCCGGAGCTGCTCCGTTCCCCGGCGGCCGGCGAAGGTCGTGGGCGATCACGACGCCGGCCCAGCCGACTGGCAGGTGGACGCCCGCGAGGGGCGCGTGCATCGTGCCGTTGACCGGAGCGCGTTCGGCGCTCGACCGGGACCCGGCCGCCGGTCGAAGCGACCAGACCGCGTTCTCCGCGTCCCGGCCCCGGCGGATGCGACTGCGTCCGCAACCGCGGCGGACAGGAGTGCTCGGCGCCTCTCAGGGGCTCGGCGCGGTCAGGTACCGCTGGATCGTCGGTGCCAGCCATGCCGAGATCTCCGCCCGCGCCAGCCCCACCGCGGGCGGCATCCGCAGCACGTACCGCGTGAGCGCCAGCCCCAGCAGCTGCGACGCCATGAGTGCCGCCCGTGCCGGGACCTGCTCGGGGTCGGGGCACACCTGCCGGGCGACCGGCAGTAGCTGGTCCCGCAGGATGCCCTGCATGCGCTCCGCCCCGGCCTGGTTGGTCACGCCGACCCGCAGCAGGGCGGTGAGGACCTCGTTGTCCTCCCACATGTCGAGGAAGTGCTCGACGAGGATCCGTCCCGCGTCCTGCCGGCGGTCCGCCCCGCTCACGTCCGGCAGCCGCAGGTCGATGGCGACGGCCGCCGCGAAGAGGCCCTCCTTGTTGCGGTAGTACCGCATGACCATCGACGGATCGATGTTCGCGTCCTTGGCGATGGCGCGGATGGTGGCTCGCTCGTAGCCGTCGGTCGCGAAGCGCTCGCGGGCCGCCGCGAGGATCGCGCCGCGCGTAGCGTCGGAGCGGCGGGGGGCGCCGGAGCCGGGAACCGTGGAGGTGCTGTGGCTGCCGTTCACGTCGACGAGCGTAAGCCAACGGGCGTGGGTCAACAAGTGTTCACCAACAATCGTTTGCCAACACTTGTTGACATCCTTCTCCCCACCTCGCTACCGTCGTCAACGAGCGTTGGCCAACATTTGTTGGCAAAGGCGATGGCAAGCAAGCGTCGGCACCAGGAGGCCCCATGAACGGCACCGCCGCCCACCGCACCGTGATCGTCGTCGGCTCCGGCCCCACCGGCCTCCTCCTCGCCGGTGACCTCGCCGCAGCCGGCGTCACCGTGATGCTCGTCGAGAAGCGGCCGCGCAGGATCAGCAACCTCTCCCGCGCCTTCGGGGTGCACGCCCGCACCCTGGAGCAGCTCGACGCCCGCGGCCTCGCCGACGAACTCCTCACCACCGGCGAGACCATCACCGGCCTGCGGCTCTTCCGCCGCCTCTCCCTCGATCTGAGCACGCTGCCCTCGCGCTTCCCGTTCCTGCTCATCACCCCGCAGTACGAGGTGGAGCGGCTCCTGGAACGGCGTGCCCGCGACGCCGGCGTCGAGTTCGCGTACGACAACGAGGTCGTGGGGCTGCGGCAGGACGACGACGGGGTCGACCTGGACATGCGCGGAGTCGACGGGGCGGTCGTCACCCGGCGGGCGGCCTACGTCGTCGGTGCCGACGGTCACCGGAGCGCCGTGCGGGAGGCGATCGGCCTGGACTTCCCCGGTGTCTCCGTCATCAAGTCGCTGATCCTGGCCGACGTCCGGCTGGCCGAGAAGCCCGGGGGCGTCCTCACCGTCAACGGTCGCGACGACGCCTTCGCGATGATCGCCTCCTTCGGCGACGGCTGGTACCGGGTCATGGGCTGGAACCGCCGCAACGAGGTCTCCGACGACGCCCCGCTCGACCTCGAGGAGGTCAAGGAGATCACCCGTCGTGCCCTGGGCACCGACTACGGCATGCACGAGGCCCGCTGGCTCTCCCGTTTCCACAGTGACGAGCGCCAGGCACCCCACTACCGGGTCGGGCGGGTCTTCCTCGCCGGGGACGCCGCGCACATCCACTCCCCGGCCGGCGGGCAGGGCATGAACACCGGCCTCCAGGACGCCGCCAACCTGAGCTGGAAGCTGGCCGCGGCCGTCCACGACCGGGCGCCCGAAGGACTCCTCGACAGCTACGAGGCCGAGCGCCACCCGGTCGGCAGGGCGGTGTTGCGCAGTAGTGGCGGACTGGTCCGGCTGGCCCGCGCGCGCAATCCGCTGCTGCGTGCCGCCCGCGCCCTCGTCTCCGCGTTCGTCGACATGGCCCCGCCCGTCCAGCGCAAGGCCCTGGGACAGATCACCGGCATCGGCTACGCCTACCCCGCCCCCCGCGGCGCCCACCGCCTCACCGGCACCCGCGTCCCCGACGTCGCCCTGAAGCACGGACGGCTCTACGAGGCGCTGCGAGGCGGCCGGTTCGTGCTGATCACGCCCGGGACGTACGAGGGCCCCGGTGTCCGTGAGGGCTGGCTGACCGTGGAGCGCTGGGCGGGCGACCGCCGGACGGCCGTCCTGGTACGGCCCGACGGATATGTGGCGTGGGCGGCGGAGGGCGCGGACGCGGCGGGGATCGAGGAGGCGGTGGCCCGGCATCTGGGTCAGGCCCTCCCGGCCGGATCACCCGGGTGTCGCGGGGCCGGGGCGGCGGAGAAGCGCAGCACCTCACGGCCGGGCTGATCCGAACGACAGGCCTAACCCGCTTCGCGGCCGAGGACTCGGCGGGCCGCCTCGGCCTCGGCCGCCTGCGGGGACAGCTCGTCGAGCGAGTCGAGCTCGGTGTCCGTTTCCAGCTCCCGCTCCCAGGCGGCCGCGAGCCGCTCCTGTTCCTCGCGCGGCCTGGCGCCCACGGCCTCGCGGTGGTCCGGGTCCAAAGCCGTCAGGAATCGTCCGACCGGGTCCGTGGACATCCCGTGCTCCTTGTCGCTCGGAAGGGGGCCTGCTCCGACCCAGCATGGCCAGCACGCCACGCGACGGCCGCCCGACACGGCAGGTGACCACCCTGATGGCCCCGCCCCGTCCGCGGAGTGACGACGTCCCGCCACCTGCGTCCACCGGGCCGGAACCCGTTGTCAGAACCCTGCTCTACAGTTCCGGTCACTTGATCATTGTGGATGGGGAGGCCCGCATGGGGTGGGTGTCGGCCGGCGGCTACGAAGTCGCCCTCGACGACGGCAAGGTGGTGTGCCGCAACGCGGCCGGGCGACGGCTGAAATCCGTGCCGTCCAAGATCGCGGACGACCCGGCGGTGGTGGGGCTGCGCCAGCTCGTCGAGTGGCTGGAACGGCACGAACGGCAGTGCCTCGCCGACGTGGAGCGGTGGATGGTGCGCTCGCTCCCGGTGCCGTTCGCGGTCCTGGCGCGGGTGTGGCCGGACCCGGCCTGGCAGGCCGCCCTGCGCGACGTGGTGGTCACGGGGACGGACGGTGCGGTCGCCGGGTTCCTGCGGGACGCCGACCCCGAGCGCGGCCTCGGCCTGGTGGACCTCGACGGCGACACCGTCCGGCTCACGCCGGGTCTGGTCCGCCTGCCGCACCCGGTGCTCCTCGACGAACTCGAGGAGCTGCGCGAGTTCGCCGTGGAGATAGGCATCGAGCAGCGCGCCCAGCAGCTCTTCCGTGAAGTGTGGCGCCGGCCCGCGGGCGTCGACGCCGAGGCGGGCTCCGTCGAGGACTACGCGGGCGGTGCCTTCAAGGAGCTGAGGTTCCTGCACGGCCGCGCGACCCAACTCGGATACCGCGTCCGCGGAGGTCACGCCGTGTGCTCCGTACTGGAGGACGGCCGCGCCGTCGAGGCCCGGGTGTGGGTCGGCGACTACGACGGCTACGCGGAGACGGAGACCGGCCCGCTGGTGTTCACCGACCCCGCGGGCCGGGCGCTGAAGCTCGGTCAGGTCGGCCCCGTGGCCTGGTCGGAGGGCATGCGCATGGCGGCCGCGCTGTACGCCGGGCGCGACATCGAGGACGAGGAGCGTGCGGCATGACGACGTACGAGTACGACGGGATCACGTTCGACGAGACCACCTCGGCCGCGCTGCTCGACGCCGGAGCCGTGCTGCCCCCGGGCGCCACGGGCCGGGAGGACGCCGACGTCCTCACCGTCCGCACGTACACGCACACCGCGCTGGACGGGCGGAAGGTGGTACGGCTGGTGCCGGGCACGCTCGGCGAGGCCGAGGACCTCGCCCTGGACTTCCTGGGACTGGTCCGGGAGCCGGAGACCCGTGAGGTCGGGCAGGTGCGCCGGGAGACCCTCGGCTTCCCCGCGTGGGCACTGGTCAACGACCCGGCGAACGGGCACCACGCGCTGGCGCTGGTCAGGGACGTCGAGCGGCTCGCCCGGCAGGCCAAGTCCCGCCCCGGCGCCGCCAAGGAGGGCTTCGAGGCGCTCGGTGAGCGCCTCGGCCGGGCCGTCCCGCACTTCCTGCCCACCTTCTACGAGCAGGCCGCCCGCGTCTTCCTGCAGCACGAGAACACCACCTATGCGGCGGCCTTCTTCGGCAAGGCCCGCGACGCGGAGCGGGTGCACGCGCTGACCGTGGACGAGGAGCGGCAGCGGGCCGTCTTCTTGGAGTTCGCCTTCGCCGGGGCGCTGACCGTCAAGGCGCTCAAGGAACACGTGAAGGCCCTCGCGGCGCGGCTCGCCCCGGCCGAGGCATGGGAGCAGTTCCGGCAGCTGACCGTGGAGCGCTGCGCCGCCGGCATGCCGCCCTACGCGTCCCTGCCCCAGGACGCGCGCTCCCTGATCAAGGCGGCCGGTCTCGACCGGGTCACCGAGGAGTGCGCCCTGGTCGCGGACCTGCTGGCGTCGCCGGCGGCGGTACGGGCCCCGGCGTCCTTCTGGAACGCCTACCGGGCGACGCTCGTCGTCCTCGCCGAGCGGCAGCCCGCCGTACGGGGCCGGCTACTGGAGATCATGCCGGCCGGTCTCGGCCGCTCCACGGACGACGACGAGTTCTGGCTGGCGCTGCTCGCGGAAACCGGCGCCGACCTGCTGCTCACCGATGGGGCCGGGGCCGCGGTCGACGCGGCGGACTGGCTCACCCGCTGGGCACTGCACCGCAAGCACGGCGGCTCCGTCAGCGGCCGCTCACCCGCCACCCTGGCGCTCGTCGAGCGGATGGCTCCGCGCCTGCGCGCGGACGGCCGTCCCGTCGATCTCTTCTCGGGCAGGTGGCACGCCGGCGCCGACCTCGACCTGCTGGACCTGTGCAGGGCCGAGGACGTACCGCTCAAGCTGCCCGAGGCCGGTCAGGACGCCTTCCTCTTCGTCCACCAGTGGCTGAAGGAGACCCGGCCCGGACGCCGCGACCTGACGGCCGTCGCCGCCGACCCGCGACTGAGGCGCCTGCTGTACCGCGCCGTGGGGGACGTGAAGAGCCGACGGCCCGGCCCGGGGACGCTGGAGGCACTGGCCGGGCATCCGGTGCTCACCGACGTGCTGCGCGAGTGGCTGGACGACGCGGCCGGGGAACTGACCGCCGCGGCCGGCCTGCCCGCCGCGCGCGCCGCGCTCGAACGGCTGCGTCCGTTCCGCGAGGTCGCCCCGCGCGTCAGCCCGCAGGCCGTCGCGCGCGTCGCCGCCCTCGACATCGTGCCGCTGCTGCGCCGCACCCTGCGCGCGGGCATCCTCGACGAACTGGGCTGGCCCGCCCTGGACGAAGCGCTGCGGCGCCTGGACGCGGAGACCCGGCGCGACCGCGACGACACCCTCGCCGTCGAGGAGGCGTGGCCGGCGCTGATCCTCTCCCGAAGGCACAAGGCGATCGTCGTGGGGCCCGAGGACATCCTGCTGGAGCACGACCTGCGGCTGCCGGTGCAGCTCGACACCTGGCAGCGGCCGTCGTTCCGCTACGCGGACGGCGAACTGCTGGTGATGTGGCGCCAGGACGGCAAGCAGTACGGCTACTGGTCGGCCCGCCCGTCCGAGGTGTTCCCGCTCGGCGGCGAGAAGCTCCCGCACTGGTACGGCCGCGACGCCGGTGAGACGTCCATACCCCTGCCGGGTGGCGGCCGCGCCACCGGCGGCCGCGCTCTGCACGCAGGCGACACGGTCCTGCCCCCCGCCCGCCGCATCCTGGGTGACGGCACCTCGTACTGGCGCCAGGGCCGGCAGGGGCCGCGTCAGGTGTGGCTCGAGTACGACCCGGCCACCGGCACGCACGGACGCGCCTCACTGCCCGCGTTCCTGCGGACCGGCATCACCGACGGCGCCCCCCTGCTCCAGCAGCACTGCATGGTGCTGCCCTTGCAACCCGGCCTGGAGAGCAGCCCGTTCGGCACGGACGGTACGGTCCTCGGCCGGTGGGTGCGCACCGAGGGCGAGGGGGACCGGGCGCGCACCACCGTGGGCACGCCGGACGGCCGGACCGTCACCCTGCCCACGCCGGACGGCCGGATTCCGGGCGTTCCCCTCGGAGCGCTGCGGCTGCCCGGCGGCGTCGCACCCGTCGCCGTCGCCCGGTACCGCCAGGTCACCCTGTACACCGGCGGTGACGACGCCCGGGAGCTGGGCCGGGTGACCCCCCTGGAACAGGGCGGCGAGTTCGCCGCCGGCACGCGGCTCGTCCCTCCGGTGGACTTCTGGCACGCGCTGCGGCCGCGCGACGAGAGTGCCTCGGCGCTGCTGCGGGCGCTGAGCGACGAACAGGCCGGTGACCTGTTGCGCGCCGGTGAGCGTGCCCTGGCCGAACGGCAGGCGCAGGCGGCTGCCGAGGCCGCCCGGGCGAAGGCGGACGCCGACGCGCCCACCCCTTCGGGCAGCACGAACGGCACGTCCGCCGTGCCCGGCGCCGAGGAGTTCCTGCGCGAGGCCGTCACCCGCACCCTCCCCGCGCTCACCGAGCCGCATCTGCTCACCGGAGTCGCCGCCCTCGTGCACGCGGTACTGCGCCTGGCGGCGTCCGTCGCCACGTTCGTGACACCTCCCGCCGAGCGGCCCAGGACCGAACGCAAGCGCGTGGAGGGCATGTTCGCCGACTACAGCCCCGAGGACGGCGACGACCAGACGCTGCGCGAGGCGACCGCCGGTCTCGCCGAACAGCACGGCTGGTGGGGCGGCGGACAGCGCTGGAGCGCCCTGCGGCAGATCCGCGCCGTCAACCACGTCCTGTCGGGCCGGCCCGCCGACGGCACACCCCTGCCCGACGCCGCCCGGCTCGCCGGGCCCGCCGACGGGTGGCACAGCGACGACTTCACCGTCCCGGGCATCGGTGTGCTGTGGCCGTCCTTCCTGGACGTGCTGCGCCCGCTCGCCTACCGTGCCGCCTCACCGACTCTCACGGACGCCCACCGCAGGGCCCTGCTGCTGCTCTTCGACGCGATCACGGAGGGCCCCTTGGCGAAGCCCGGGGGTGCGCTGCGCGAGAGCGTGCTCAGCGAACCGCAGGGCGGCCCGGAGCGCGTCGGACAGGTGCTGCGCCGGGAGGGCCGCACCGTCGTCGTCCTCGGACGCCAGAGCGTCGACCATCACGCCAAGCGCGTGAACTGGCTGGCCCTGGACCACGATCCGGCTGGCGTGTTCGGCGCCGTCGCCCACTTCACCCTGGAGCGGGAGACCGCGCACCCGCCGGTGTTCCCGGCCGACGCGCTGGCGGCGGTGACCGCGCTGATCCGGGACAAGGGCGCGGCGACCTGGCAGGCGGAGGCGGCCGCCGCCCTGGCCGCCGCCACACACGACGGCCTGGGGCCCGTACAGGCGGCCCTGCTGCTCGCGGGGAAGCCGGCACAGCTCACCGACGAGGTGATCGCCGCGACGTCCCTGAAGCCACGTCAGAAGCAGCTCGGGGACGCGTTGCTGGCCTCGCTGGAGCCCGGCGACCGGCTGGCGCTGATCGGCGCGCTGCTGCCGGAGACCCCCGGGGACCTGTGGACCGCGGGACCGGACACGGCAGCGGCCGGCCGGGTGTGGACACAGCGCCTCGACGGGGTCGTGCGCCTGCCCGAGGACCTCGCGGGGGACCTCTCCCTCGCGGGGCTGTCCACCCGGAGCGTCGAGGAGGTGCTCAACCCCCGCCGCACCCCCTGGCTCAGCCGCACCACGGTGCAGCGGCCCGACAAGGACGGCAATCTCGTACCCGCGGACCCGCGTGCGCTGCCCGGGCGGTACGACCTGACGGGCGCCGTGTCCGCCCTGGCGGGCCTCGCCTACTCCCTGCCCTACGGGCACCCCCTGCGCGCCGTCCTGCCGGACGGGCTGGCCGCGCTGCGCCGCCGCGTCGCGGACCCCGGGCTGCTGCTCGACCTCGACCTGGAGTGGACGGAGAAGGGCTCCTCGACCGCCGCCGAGCTGCGCAAGGCGTACGGACTGCCCGCCGCCGGCGGCGCGGACGCGGACGGACTGACCCGCCTCGGCGAGGCACTGGTGCTGCGCCCCTGGTACGGCGACCAGGAGGCCGTCCTGGTCCGCACCGGCGCCCTCACCGAGGCGGACGACCCCGTGTTCGGGCTGGTCGAGGGGCTCGTCGGGCCCGGACGGGGCGAGGGCATGAGGGCGCTGCGGACGATCCTCGACGACGAACTCGCCCGCGCCCTCGCGGCCGGAACGGATCCCGAGGGGCTCACGGGGTACGCCCAGGACCCGTCCGTCAGCGCACCCGGACTCCTCGCCGAGGCCGCCGCGACCCACGGCCTGGGCGCCGACGCGGCGGCCCTCTACCTGCAACTGCTGGCCCTGCCCGACCCGACGGACCGCAACTGCGCGCGCTGGACGGGCTGGAAGCCCGCCCGCATGAAGAAGGCCCGCGCCGAACTGGCCGCCACCGGCCTGGTCGTCGAGGCCAAGCGGGCCCGCGCCGGACGCACGCTCTTCCTGCCGTGCGGCTGGCTGGACCTGAAATCCCCCGCCCTGCCGGTGGAGATCTGGAAGAAGGGCCTCTACCCGGTCCCCGGCCGCACCCGCGCGGTGCCACTGCTGCCGGTGCCCGAACTGTTCCGACGCGCGTGGGACCGCGTCCGCGCCGGTGACGTGCCCGCCTACGAGGAGCTCACCACCCGCGCCACCCGCAAGGGCCGCCGCCGATGACCACCGTCCGCCCGCACCCGGAAGACACCACACCGATGACCACCACCCCGTCCCCGTCCCCGGCCCGCCAGATCGTCCCGCCCGAGGAGCGGTACGCGACGGAACTGGCCTTCCTCGCAGCCCACGACGACGGGCCGCGCCCGCCCGCCTGGCGGCTCACGCCCCGCGCCGTCGTCACGTTCGTGATGGGCAGCGCCGGAAGCGCCCTGACACTGCCCGACGGCGCCGAGGTTCCCGACGGGATGCCGCGCCGCCTGGTCGTCGAGGACAAGTTCGTCGGTGACCGGGCACTGGTCGAACGGTGCGTGGTGACCCTTGCGGGGGAGCGCGGTCTGCTGCTCGTCGGCGAGCCCGGCACCGCCAAGTCGATGCTGTCGGAACTGCTCTCCGCCGCCGTGTGCGGCACCAGTGGGCTGGTCGTGCAGGGCACCGCCGGCACCACCGAGGACCAGCTCAAGTACGGCTGGAACTACGCCCTGCTGCTGGCCCAGGGCCCCACCCGGCAGGCCCTCGTGCCCTCGCCCGTGCTCACCGCCATGACCCGCGGCGCCGTCGCCCGTGTCGAGGAGGTCACCCGCTGCCTGCCCGAAGTACAGGACTCACTGGTGTCGTTGCTCTCCGAACGGCGGATCGCCGTCCCCGAACTGTCCGGCACCGAGGACGCGCTGGCGCACGCGGCACCCGGGTTCACCCTCATCGCCACCGCCAACCTCCGCGACAAGGGCGTGTCCGAGATGTCCGCGGCCCTCAAGCGCCGCTTCAACTTCGAGACGGTCGGCCCCATCGGGGACATCGACGCGGAGACCGCGCTGGTGCGCGGCCAGGCCCGGACGTCCGTGGAGCGGGCCGGGGCGCCGTTCCAGGTCGACGACGCCGTGCTGGAGGCCCTGGTCACCGCTTTCCGCGACCTGCGCGAGGGCCGGTCGGCGGAGGGCTGGGAGGTCGAGCGGCCCTCGACGGTGATGAGCACCGCGGAGGCCGTGTCCGTCGCCGGCGCGCTGGCCCTCGCGGCGGCCTACTTCCCGGGCGACCGTGACGTGCTCGGACTGCTGCCGGGCCATCTGCTCGGCGTGGTCCGCAAGGATGACCCCGCCGACGCCGCCCGGCTGCGCGGCTACTGGGACGGCCCCGTCCGGCGCCGCGCCGAACAGGGCTCCGCCACCTGGCGCACCCTGTGGGACCTGCGTACGGTCCTGGAGGGCTGACAGCCGTGTCCCTCTCCCACGGAACGGCGCCCGAGGGCGCGCCCCTCCCGCCCGGTGAGGCGCTCGCCCTCCTCACCGGCCCGTCCGCGCCCTATCTCGTCGGCGTACGGCACCACGCGCCCTCCCTCGCCGCGGCCGTGCCTGCGCTGCTGGACGAGGCGAGGCCCGAGGTGCTGCTCGTCGAACTGCCCGCCGAGATGCAGCAGTGGCTGCCCTGGCTCGCGCACGAGGACACACGGGCCCCGGTGGCGCTGGCCGCCGCTCCCGGTGACGGGAGCGGCGGGGGACCGGCGTTCTACCCGTTCGCCGACTTCTCCCCCGAACTCGCCGCCGTGCGCTGGGCCGCCGGGAAGGACGTGCCGGTGGTCGCCTGCGACCTGCCGCTCACCGACCCCGCCTGGGCCGCTGACCGGCGGGCCGGGGGAGCGGAGGCCGGCCGCCCCGGTCTCGCCACCGCCGTGCGGGCCCGGCTGACGGGCCGGCCGGGGGACGACCTCTGGGACAGGCTCGTCGAGGCGACCGCCCCGGGTTCCCCGCCCGAGGCCCTGCGCCGGGCCGCCCTGCTCACCGGGTGGGCCCTGCGCGCGGACGCGGCCGCCTCGGGCGGCGTGCCGGAGCTGGACCTGCGGCGTGAGCGCTGGATGCGCGCCCGGCTGGCCGAGGCCACCGCCCGGGGGGAACGGGCCGCCGTGGTGGTCGGCGCCTTCCACGCCCCGGCACTCGTGCGGAAGGACACGGGAGCCGGCACGGGAGAGGAGCCCGGACCCGCCGACGGCACGCGGCGGCCGGGCTGGACCACCTCCCTCATCCCGTACTCCTACGCCCTCCTCGACGAGCGGTCCGGCTACCCCGCGGGCATCCGCGATCCCGAGTGGCAGGACATGGTGCTGCGCGCGGCGGGGGACCCCGCGGCGCTCGAGGAGGCTCTGACCCGGGCGGCCGTACGGGTCTGCGCCGAACTGCGCGCACTCGGCCACCCGTCGGGGCCCGCCGACGCACGGGAGATCAGCCGGCTCGCCTCGGACCTCGCCCGGCTGCGCGGCCTGCCCGCGGCGGGCCGCGGTGAACTGGTCGAGGCCGTGCAGACGGTGCTCGCCCAGGGCGAGCCGTACGGGCGGGGCAGAGCCGTGGCGCGGGCGATGGAACGCGTCCTCGTCGGCACGCGCAGCGGGCGCCCCGCCCCGCAGGCACCGCGCAGTGGCCTCGCCCCCGCCGTCGAGACCGAGGTGGCACGGCTCGGCCTGCCCGGCCCCGAGTCGGGCGGCCCGGCGCGGGACCTGCGGCTGGACCCGCTGCGGTCCGAGCTCGACCGGCGCCGGGAACTGCTGCTGCACCGCCTGATGGTGTGCGGGGTGCCCTACGGGGAGCCCAAGGAGGTCGCCGGCGCGGGCGGCGCCGAGGCGCTCACCTCCCGCTGGGAGGTGCGCTGGACCCCCGCCACCGCGGCCGTGCTGTCCGCCGCCGGCATGCGGGGAGTCACCCCGGAGCAGGCCGCCGAAGGCGTCCTGCGGGAACGGCGCCGCGCGGAGGGCGACGAGGGCGGACCGACGGCAGCACAGGCCCTCTCGGGGCTCGGGCAGGCGGCTCGGTGCGGCCTGCCCGGCCTGGCGGACGAACGGCTCGGCGACATCGCCGACGTGCTGCCCCGGGCCGGCACCCTGCCGGAGCTCCTCTCCGGCCTGGCCCTGCTGGACCGGCTGCGGGCCGGCCACGTCCCCGGGCTCGCTGCCGAACCGGACCGCGAGGCCCGGGCGGCCGCCGTCGCGGAACTGCTCACGGCGGCCGCGGTACGCCAGGTGGACGGCCTGACCGGATCCGAGGACCCGGCCGACGCGCACGCCCTGCTCGAACTCTCCCACCGGGCGGACCTGCTGGGCGGCATCCGGCTCGCCGACGCCCTGGTCCGCCTGTCGGCCGACGGCTCCCCGCTGATGCGCGGTGCCGCGGGAGCCGTGCGCGTGCTGCTCGGGCACGAGGACGCGCGGGCCTTCGGCGACCGTGTGGCCTCCTGGGTCGACACGGCCACCGACCCCGGCTCCCGCGCCGCGCTCACCGCCCGCCTCAGCGGACTGCTGACCGCCGCCGGCCCCCTGCTGGAGGCGGCCAGGCCCGCCCTGGAACCACTGCTCACCCGGGTGTCCGAACTGCCCGACCGGGCGTTCCTCGACCGGCTGCCCGCGCTGCGCGCAGGCTTCGACACCCTGAGCCCCGCGGCCCGCGACCGGCTCTTGGCCTCCGTCGAGGAGCGCCTCGGCACGGCGCACGTCGCCGGCACGGACGGCGTCGACCCGGCCGCTCTCGCCGCGTGGACAGGGGCGGACCTCGCGGCCCGCGCAAGGCTGCGGTCACTGGGCCTCCTGCCCGGGGCCCGCACCGTTCCGGCCGGGGCGGACCCGGCGGAGGGCGATGCGCGGGGCGGCCCACCGGAGGGGAACGGCAGTGGTGCCGCGGACGGCGACGCCCCGCGGCACGCCGCCGTGAAACCCGCCCCGGACGGCACGGCGCGGTCCGGACCGGACGGTCCGGCGGTGGACGGCGGCGCCGGCACCGGGACCCTGCGCTCCGAGGACGACGTCCTCACCCCCGCCGACCGCTGGCGCCTCCTGCTCGGCCGCCGCACCGACGCGCTGCCGCCGTCCGCGGCTCCGCTCGCGACCGCGCTGGACGAGCTGTACGGCAGTGGACGTGGCGAAGGCAGCCGGGGGAACCTCGCGGGCCCGGGGACGGGCGGGGGACGCGAGGCGCCGTATCCCGGTGTACGGGAGTGGTCCGAGGAACTGGCCGCGCTCTTCGGGCCGGGCATCCGGGAGGAAGTGCTCGCGGCGGCCGCCTCGTCGGGCCGCGGCGACGTCCTCACCGAACTCGACGCGGACAGCGCACGCCCCTCGGTGGACCTGCTGCGCACCGTGCTGCGCCACGCGGGCGGACTGCCCGAGGCCCGACTGGCCGCACTGCGCCCCCTCGTGCGGCGCCTGGTCGACGCACTGACCAGGCAGCTGGCCACCCGCCTGCGCCCCGCCCTGCACGGCACGGCCCTGCCCCGCCCCAGCCGACGCCCCGGCGGTGGCCTGGACCTGCCCCGCACGCTGCGGGCCAACCTGGCGACCGCGCGCCGGAACCCGGACGGCACCGTCTCGGTGATTCCCGAACACCCGGTCTTCCGCGCCCGGGGACGCCGGACCGCCGACTGGCGGCTGGTCCTGGTCACGGACGTGTCGGGATCCATGGAGGCCTCCACGGTGTGGGCCGCGCTGACCGCCTCCGTCCTGGCGGGCGTACCCACCCTTTCCACCCACTTCCTGGCCTTCTCCACGGAGGTCGTCGACCTCACCGGGCACGTCGACGACCCGCTGTCCCTGCTGCTGGAGGTCAGCGTCGGCGGCGGCACCCACATCGCGGCGGGACTGCGGCACGCGCGCGAGCTCGTCACCGTGCCGTCGCGCACCCTCGTCGTGGTCGTCAGCGACTTCGAGGAGGGCTATCCGCTCGGTGGTCTGCTCGGCGAGGTCCGCGCGCTGGTCTCGGCCGGCTGCCACGTCCTGGGCTGCGCGAGCCTCGACGACACCGGACGGCCCCGATACTCCACGGGCGTCGCCGGTCAGCTCGTCGCGGCGGGCATGCCCGTCGCCGCCCTCAGCCCGCTCGAACTCGCCCGCTGGGTAGGGGAGAAGATCGCATGAGCCCGGACCTGCCTCCGGTCGCCCCGTCCGTCACCGCCGAACTCGTCGCGGCGCTCCCGCCCCGGCTGCGCAAGCGGCTGGACGCGGGCGTCACCAAGCTCCTCACCCGTCCGGTCACCCGTGAGGGCGACACCGTGCGGATCGCCGTCGACGACGGGACGGATCTCGTCCTGAGCGCCCCCGGCGGAGTGGTGACCGGCGCCGACGCGATCCACTGCGGCTGTCTGCTGGCCCCCGCCTGTCTGCACCGCGCGGCCGCCGCATCGGCCGCCCCGGTCGCCGACGACGCCCCGGCACCGGAACCCGGCCGGGCCACCGCGACGCGGGACGGGACGGAGCAGACGGAAGCGCAACCGGCGGCGCGGCCGGGGCCGACCAGCGGCGAGACGGCGGCCGGGACCGCCACCGCCGCACAACGTGCCGCAGCACGGGAGGTGTTCGACGCGGCCGCCGCCGTCCTGGAGGCCGGTACGGACGGCGCCGGCGCGGTGCTCCAGGCAGGACTCCTGCACGCCGCGCACACCGCGCGTCTCGCCGGCCTGCCGAGGGCATCCGCCGCGGCCGTCTCCGTGGTGACCGCGGTCCGGGCGGCCCGCACCGCCGACCCCGGGTACCGGCTCACCGACCTCGCCGGCGCGCTGTCCGGTGTCCTGGGCGTCGCCCACCGCCTCCCGCACGCCACCGGCCAGGAGCTGACCGAACTGCGCGGCACGGTGCGGCAGCCGTACCGTCCCGACGGCTCCCTGCGCCTGTACGGGCTCTTCTCCGAGCCCGTCCTCACGGCCACCGGCCACGCGGGCGCGGTCACCTGGACCACCGACGCCGACGGACGCCTGTACACGGTGTCGGACGTGGCACCGGGCGGACCCGCACGGGCGGCCGGGGCCGCCGACCGGGCCGTACGCATGGGAGACACCGCTCTGACCCACCGTGAACTGTCGCGCGCGGGGCTGGCCGTGTCCGGTGCCACCGTCTCCCCGACGGGCCGCCTCGGCGCGGGCGCCGGGGTACGAGCGGTCCGCGCGCCGGGCGCCGCATGGCGCGCCGAGCCGCTGGACCGGCTGTGGGCCGTGCCCGCCACCGCACAAGTGACGCGGGCCCTGAGCGGCGGACAGGACCTGCTGTTCCTCGAGGTGACCCTCACCGGCACCGTGCGCGAGACGACGGGCGACTGTCTGCTGGCGGACTGCGGGGGAGTGTCCCTGCGGCTGGCCGCCGCCCATGACGACCCCTCACTGCCCTGCCGCGACAACCTCCGCCTGCTGGCCGCCGCCGTCGGCAGCCGGGTGCGGATCGTCGCGCGCCTGGTGCCCGGACCGGTCCCCCGTGCCCTGCTCCTGGCCACCGAACACCCCACCGGCCCGGACGCCCGGGTGGACCTGGGCCTGGACCGCCTCCAGCGAGCGGATCTGCCCGCCGGGGCGGTCGCGCCCCCGGCCGACACCGCCCCCACCGTGGACGAGGCACCGCTGCACCTGCTGCGCCGCCGCGTCCACCAGGCGGTGTCGGGCGGCCGCCGGGTCCTCGCCTTCGCGGGGAGCACGCCGGGCGACGCCGTCCGCCTGCGCCGTCTCGGCCTCGCCACGGCGGCCGGTCTCCTCGACGATCTGCACGCCGCCGCCGCAGACCGCTCCCGTGACGCCTTCGGCCGTCTGCTCCCGGCCGACACCGGCCGCTTCACCCTGACCTGGCTCGCCGCCGCCTTCTACACCGACGTCGTCGAACGGGCCCTGTGCGCGCACGCATGGGGAGCGGACGCGAGCGAAGCGGGACTGCCGGACGGGGTCTGACCGGCCGGCGGGCCCTACCGGTCCTCCCGCTCCACCGGGAGCCACAGCTCCGCGTCGGCCTCGGTGTGGTCCGGCGACATCCGGGTGCGCAGGATCTCCGGCCCGGGCCGGCTGCGGTAGGGATTGGACGGGAACCACTCGGTGAACACGTCCCGCCACAGGTACTGGATGGCCTCCGGGACCGGACCCGAGGCGGTGAACACCGCCCAGGTGCCGGCCGGGACGGGGAGGACGGCGGTGCCCTCGGGGACGGGCGCCGTCGTGATCACCCCGTGGTATTAGTCCAGTTCGGTGCCCTCGGCACGGCTCGGGTCCAGGTCGTCGCAGACGGCGACGATGCCCTGCGGCTCCTGGTCCGACAGTTCCGCCAGGCGTTCGAGCGTCTGCCGGTCGATCCCGCGGACGAAGTCGATGATCGCCTGGTTCGGCCCCGTGTGCACCAGTGGCACCCTGGTCCTGGGGCCGACGACGCTGAAGGCCGGCCGTTCCGTCACGCGATAGCGCATGCTGTTGCTCCCTTCGACGGTGAGGCGGAAGGTCAGCCGGGGCTGGGAGACGAGCGCGGAGCCCGTGCGCCGCGCCTCTCCCGGGCTCACACCGTGCACGACGCGGAACGCCCGCGCGAACGCCTCGCCCGAGCCGTAGCCGTACCGCGTCGCGATCTCCAGCAGCGTTCCGCGCCCGCCGAGCACCTCGGCCCCCGCGACGGTGAGCCGCCTGCGCCGGATGTACTCCGACAGCGGCATCCCCGCGAGCGCGGAGAACATCCTGCGCAGGTGGTACTCCGACGTGGCCGCCACACGAGCCAGTTCGGCCACGTCGACCGGCTGGTCGAGATGCCGCTCGATGTGGTCCATCGTCTGGTTGAGCCGCTCCAGCACGCCCCGGCCTCCTTCCTCTCTCGCGATCACCACGCTAGGCAGCGCGCCCACCCCCGCACCCGACATCCTGTGCCCGATCCGGTCGGGCGCGAGCGACCACCGGCCGCGCGTCCCGAGACGGTGGAGCGCCGCGGGGCCCGGCACCCGTCGGCGGCCTGGACCCCTGCCTGCGGCTGGAGCCTGACCGCGGGTCGGCCGTCCGGGGGACGCCTCTCATCGCGCAGGGCGCCGGCCCACGTGAGCACACCGGCGGCGACGACAGCGGCGTTCACCCTGTTGCGCACACCGCTGGGCCGGGCCGCGGCCGGCCGCATCCTCTTCGGCGACCGGTCCTTCCCGGGCAGCCCGGCCCCGCGCGTCGGCGCCGCCCGGATGTGACGACGACGGGGCGGCCGGACGGCCGACGAGCCCGCGCGTGCCCCGCATGCGCTCGGATGCCACCCATAGCACGCTGGTGTCATGGCGAGCGACCAGCCCATCGTGATCTATCCACCCGGCGAGGACGGCGGTCGGCGCGTCCGCGCGGGAACCCACTTCCTGGGCATGGCGTACGGGCTGCTGGACGTCGTGGAGTTCCTGCGCCTGGCCGGGCTGGACGACGTCGACGACGACTGGATGCGGCGGTCCGCGCGGGTCGAATGGCGCGGCGGCGGCCCGGACGAGTGGACCGCCCCTGGCTGACCCGGCCACGCTGGGAGGCGGTGTGGAGGCCGGTGAGTCCTACGAGGAGTCCGGAACACGGGAGTTGGCGGAGGAACTCGGTGTCCGGACCCGCCCGGCCCTCGTGTTCAGGTTCAGGTGCGGGTTCGAGCGGTACCTCGTCGTACGCCGGGAGGCTGATCGGCGCGGTCGGTGACACCGGTGCCGTCGGCGTACCTGTGTACCGTCCGGTCGTATGGATCCCCTGCCTCATCCCCCGTCCGCGCCGGGCGTCCGGCGTCGGGCCCGTGATCTCGGCATCGTCATCGGACGCATCCCGGCCGGTCCTCTCGACGCGATCACCGATGTGCCGGGCGTCCGCGTCGGGCACACCAGCGTGCGCGGACACCCCGATGTGCACAGCGGGGTCACCGCCGTCGTGCCCGGTGCGGTGGGCCCCCGTACACCCCTGCCCGCGGGCGTGTTCACCGGCAACGGCTACGGCAAGCTCATCGGCACGACGCAGCTCACGGAACTCGGCGCGCTGGAGACCCCCGTACTGCTCACCTCCACCCTGTCGGCGTTCCGTGTCGCCGACGCCCTCGTCGGCTGGATGCTCCAACAGCCTGGAGGCGAGGGGACGCAGAGTCTGAATCCCGTCGTGGGGGAGTGCAACGACGGTTGGCTCTCCGACATCCGCTCACGGCCCGTCCACGAGGAGCACGTGCGGGCCGCCCTCGACGGAGCCTCCGCCGGGCCGGTGGCCGAGGGCTGTGTCGGCGCCGGCACGGGCACGGTCGCCCTGGGGTTCAAGGCCGGCATCGGCACCTCCTCGCGCACGCCCGACCTGGGAGACCGGCGCTCCACCCTGGGCGTGCTGGTGCAGGCGAACTTCGGCGGCACCCTGCGGGTCCTCGGCCGCACCGTCACCCCGTGGTCCCTGGGCCTCGCATCCGACGACGGTGAGCCCGACGCGGAGACCGGCTCCTGCATGATCGTGGTGGCCACGGACGCCCCGCTCGACGCCCGGCAGCTCACCCGTGTCGCACGGCGGGCCGTGTTCGCCCTCGCCCGCACGGGCGCGGCCTACGGACACGGCAGCGGTGACTACGCCGTGGCCTTCGGTACGCGGCCGGACGTGGGCGCTCCCGTGGCGGACGCCGCACTGGGCCCGCTGTTCGAAGCGGTCCTGGACGCGGTGGAGGAGGCGGTGCTCAACTCCCTGCTCGCCGCGACGACGACCACGGGCTTTCGCGGCCGGACGGCTCCTGCTCTCCCGCCGGACCTGCTGCTGGACGCCCTCGCCGCTCCCATCCCGGACTGCCGGTGACCGGGACGCCACCCCCGAGTGCGCGCGCACGCGCGACTACTGTCGGCACATGAGCGAAGACTCCAAGCGTTCCGTCGTCGTCGAGCGAACCGCCACCGGCCACTTCGTCGCCACCAACGCCCGAGGGGGCACCCTCCACTTCGGTACGGCCGCCGGTGGGGGCCACAGCACCGCATTCACCCCGGTCGAACTCCTGCTCGCCGCGATCGGGGGCTGCACGGCCGCTGACGTCGATGTGGCCACCGCCCGCCACGCCGAGCCCGCCCGATTCTCGGTATCGGTGACGGGCGACAGGATCAGCGACGAACTGGGCAACCGCATGACCGGTCTCGTGGTCACCTTCGACGTCACCTTTCCGGACGGTGAGGGCGCGGACCGCGCCCGCGCGATCCTTCCCCGGGCGGTGAAGGCGTCCCACGCCCGTCTCTGCACGGTCAGCCGCACCGTCGAGACCGGCACGCCCGTCACCGTGACGATTAAAGGCGGCTGACCGGACGGCGCCCGCGCGGGCCCAGGCGCCGGGACCGGTTACGGCCGTCAGAGACTCGCGAACAGGCCGTCGAGCGGGGCGGGTACGCGGTCGGGGCCGAGGGCCTCGACGAGGACGCGGCCGTACTGGATCTTGCGCCCCTTCTTGGTGCCGAGAAAACGCCGGAGCTGCTGCTGCGGCGCGCGGCCCTGCTGTGCGGGCTGGCGCAGGAAGGTCCGCAGGGGGCGCTCGTCGCCCTCCGCCCGGATGATCTCCCGTACCCGCTGCACGCCGAGTGCCCGGATGAGTTCGTCCTCCAGGTCCGCCGCGCAGACGTGGCATCCCTGGCCGTCCGCACCGGCCCGGGCCAGGCCACGGGCGTAATAGCCGTACTCCGCCTCGTCGCACAGCCCCGTCAGGCGCAGGCCGAGACCGGGTGGCCCGGCCAGACCGGCGAAGCGCCCGACGCTCATCGCACCGCCCATCGGCAGCACGCAGATCCCTTCTCCCGCCAGGTCCCGGCCACGGCTCGCGGCCAGCGCGTCGACCGCCGCTGCGTCGCTCAGCCCTTCCAGCAGGACGACCGTCCGGACGCCCAGTCGTGCCGCCAGTTCGTGCGCCGCGTCGCCGGAGCCACCGGCCGCCCACGCGGTGACCGCCTCCCGGAACGTGCTCATGTCCGCCATGGGACGAGTCTTTCGTGCGGTACGCCCACCGCGGTAGCGAGTTTCCGTCGCAGGTCGTACCCTCACGCGCCCCGCACGGAGTCTTGCGCAGCGCGGACGGCCGTCGTCCTGCGCGTTCCGGGATCCGGCGGGTCACCCGGGGGCGGCTCCTGATCGTCGTGTTCTTGCTCCTGCGCCCAGGTGATCGCCCATTCGTCGAGCGGACGGAGGGCGTGGCCGAGCGCTGTCCCCAGCTGAGTGAGCTCGTAGCCATCGACCGAGGGGGAGATGATCCCGCTCGATGTGAGTTCACGGAGCCGCTGGTAGAGGACGCTGGACGACAGCCCTTCGCACCGTGCCAGCAGCGCGCGGGCGCCGAGCGGACCCGCACGCAGTTCCCAGAGGATTCGCAGCGCCCACCGACGGCCGAACAGGTCCATCGCGGCCATGAGGGGACGGCCGGTCGTCGATCCGCGAACCGGTGCTCCTGGGCGCGGTGTCGGCATACTCCTCCTAGTCCTTGTGTTTCGTTATTCGAAACACTAGCATCCACTCGGTGTTTCTGATTTCGAAACGAACACGACGGGAGAGCCGATGTCGCGGATAGCCCTGCTGGACCCGCCGTACACCGACCAGGCCGGCGCACTGCTCGCGCGCATGATGCCCGGGCAGGCCCCGCCGATCGGGCTTTTCCGGATGTTCGCCAGAAACATCTCCATGGCTGACGCCATGCACGGGTGGGGTCGCTACGAGCTGGGCAGAGAGCTGACCCTGACCATGCGGGAACGCGAGATCGTCATCGACCGGACGTGCGCGCTGTGCGGCTGCGAGTACGAGTGGGGCGTGCACATGATGACGTTCGCCGAGCGAGTTGGACTCACCCGCGAGCAGACGGCATCCCTGGTGCACGGCGGCCCCGCTGACGAGTGCTGGCCGTCCGAGAGTGAACGGCTGCTCATCCTCGCTGTCGATGCGCTGCACGAGCGCTCCGACATCGATGACGCGCTGTGGACACGGCTCGTGTCGGTCTTCGATGAGCTCCAGTTGCTCGATCTGCTTCTGCTGTGCGGGTGGTACCACGCCGTCAGCTTCGCCGCGCGCGCCACGCGCGTGCCGCACGAGCCCGGCGCGCCTCGCTTCGCCGACTTCCTCCCCGTCGCGACCGGGACCAACCGATGAGCACTGCCCGGGAGCACTCCAGGCGCGACAGGTCGTCATGCATAAGTTGGTGGTCCTGTGTTCCAAGCCCGCCGACCCCCTGATCTGGACGGAGACCGTCATGCATAAATTGGTCGTCCTGTATTCCGAGCCCGCAGACCCTGACCACTTCCGCGACTACTACGTGACCAACCACCTTCCACTGGTCATGAAGATGCCCGGCCTGCTTGCGTGGCGCTACAGCTTCGACGTGGCGGCGACCGACGGAGAAGTGCCGTATTTTGCCATCTTCGAAGGCGACTTCACCGACGCCGCCGCCATGGCCGCGGCGCGGGCGTCGCAGCACGGCCGACGGGTGGCCGCCGATGTCGCCAACTACGCCACCGGCGGTGCGGTCGTCATCCACTATCCGGTGCAGCACGGCCCCGGCTGAGGCAGGACGGTACGCTCCGGGACGCCTTCGGTCGGCCGTTGCGGCCAGGTCCGGCCATCGGCGGAACGCCGTTCGCGGTTGCCGGTTCGTCGAGGGTCAGAGGGGGGCCGATGTCCTGGCCGGATGTCACGGTGGTTGATGCGTGCGTGCGCCACGACGGCCGGGGCGGCAGCCCCACGGCCGTCACCGACGACGACCCGGCGGCGACGGACGCGGACCGGCGTGCGGTCGCTGGTGCGGCCGGCACCTCGCACGCGGCGTTCCTCGGCCCGAGGCGGACGTCCGACGGTGGCTGGCCAGAACTACCAGCACGGCTCGGTGCTGCTGGGCGGCGACAGGTCCGGTGAGTACTGGACGCTGGTGGGGACCGGGCCGCAACGCGGTCGGGTCTGGTGGCTCAGAGGCCGGTGACCTTGCTGCTCGCCGAGATGTCGTAGACCAGCGTGACCGTGCGCCGGCTGCCGGGGGCCAGCGGGACGTCCCAGCGGACGATGCCCTCCGCGTCGATCGCGTCGGGCACGGGCGAGCAGGCGTCCCGGCGCACGCGCACCTCCACCGCCGAGACCTCGGAGACGGGGACCCGCTCCCGGAGGACGATCACCCTGTCGTCGTGCTCGCCGGGAGCGGAGAACCGGGAGAGGTCGAGCCGCACGGTCCGGGTGACGACGGTCCGCTGGGTGATCCCGGTGGTGTCACGGGTCTCCTCGGTGTGCCGCAGCACCCGGTGATCGTCCCGGCTGCCGAAGGCGAGGTCCACGGGAGCACCGGGGGCGGTGAAGTCCAGGGTGCCCCGCCCGAGGAAGCCACTGCCCCCGATGAGGTCGACGGGACCGGCCAGCAGGGCGTGACCGGACCGGTTGTCGAAGCGCACCACCTGGTCGACCAGGGGCGACAGCTCGGGGGAACAGGCGTACTCACTCCGTGCGGACGTGGTGAACGAGGAGAGCGGGACGCGGTGGGCGCGGCCGTCCGCCGGCACGGAGACCGGGGCGGGGGAGCGGAGCACCCGCACCTCGCCGCCGTCGTCCACTCCCGGCAGTCCCAGCACGGGTACGGGACCCAGGTCCGCGACCTCCTCCTCGCGCAGGTCGACATGGACGGTACGGCGCTCCGCTGCGGAGCGGTCCGTCAGCGTCAGCCGGTCCTCGCCGAAACGGGGCGGCTCCGCGGCCGAGGCCGAACGGGCGGTCGACAAGGTCACCGGCACGTTCGACCAGTCCTCGCCGGTGCGTTGCCAGACGATCGCGTCGGTGTCCAGGGTGAGGTGCTCCCCGTCGAGTACGGCCCGGTAGGCGGGCCGCCACAGTGCGCACGGGGTGAGGTGGTTCAGGCGCAGCTCGGCCTCCCCGGCCGCCGTCGCCCGGACGGTCAGCACGATGTGACCGACCAGCTCCGCGTGCGCCGTCTCGGACACCTCCATGGCCCGCTGGACCTCGGAGAGTTCGGCGGTGACTCCGGCCAGCCGCGCCTCCACCGTGCGCAGCCGCTCGCCGTGGGAGTCGCGTTCCCCGTCCACCCGGTCCAGCTCCCGGGCCCACCGGTCCCTTTCCGATTCCCCGAAGCCGGCACCCTCGGAGATCTCCCGCAGCAGGTCGGCGGCGAGCCGACCGAGCAGATCGAGACGGGCACGCAGCCGGTCCCGCCGCTGCTCCAGCGCCGACCTCTCCTCTTCGAGACCCGTCACGTGGTGACGCAGCGCGGAGTCGTCGTCGCCGGGCCTCGGTCCGCGCGGCGTCCACGTGCGCACGATCCGCACGTCCAGCACGGTCGCCGGAGGGCCGCCGGTCAGTTCCGCGTGCAGGGTACGGTCGACGGCCAGCGCGCTGACCGGTCCCAGGAGCAGACGCTGGGTGCCGGCCTCCAGATCGAGCACGGCGGTCCGCTCGATGTGAGCACGGTCCTCCGTACAGGTGACGGCGGTGACGGGCAGGGGAATCACGGGGATCGGCTCCGATGACGTAGACATGCCTGTGTGTCAGCTCCTGCGGTTGCCGCCCGTGAGGGCCTTTCCGGCGGGGACGCGGATCTCGTAGCCGCCGTCGAGGGCGGCGGTGCCACCGGCGGGCAGCTCGACCCGCCACAGACGCGTGCCCGGCACGTGCCGCTCCGGGCCGTCGCCCTCCTCCGGCGCCGTCCAGTCGGCCCGTTCCTCGACCCGGACGTCCGCCTCCGAGGTGACGGGCACGCGCTCGCGCACCTCGACGGAGACCGGTACGCCGAGCCGGTTGGCCAGTTCCACGTGGACGCGGTGGTCGAGCACGGTGACGTTGTTGCGCAGACCGGCGGTCGACTCGTGCAGACTCGTACGGCGCGAGACGCCGATCGCCTCGGCCGGCCCGAGCCCCACCCGGGACACACCGCCCGGCGCGAGCGTCGGCAAGGAGGCGGTCAGCAGGTAGTCCTCGTCGACGGTGACCTCCACGGGTCCGGCGAGCAGGGCCTGTTCGGTCGCGTTGGAGAGCACCAGCGTCGTGTACGCGGTCTGTTCGACGGACGGCACACAGATGTACTCCGTGCGCAGGCCCACCGGGATCTCGCCGACGGTGACGGTGTGCCAGGTGCCGTCCGACGGAATGTCGGCGGGGGCGGCGGCATCGAAGCGGTGGTCGAAGGAACCGGCGGACTCGCGGGGCCGCACGGTGTGTCCGGGGAGCGGCAGCGCGGCCACCGCCTCGGCGCGCCGCCGGTACTCGGCGGTCACCGGGTCGAAACCGGCGGCGGGGAACAGCCGGCCCCGGCGGCCGTCCCGTTCGTCCGGCCCGCACAGGACGAGCGCGCTGTAGTCGAGCTGTGCGCCGTCCGGCCGAGGCGGCCCGGACGCAGGCGCAGGCGCAGGCGGCGCGGACGGGGCGGCGGACCTCGCGGGC
>NZ_JFCB01000019.1 GCF_000725125.1 Streptomyces toyocaensis | reverse complement strand
TGTTTTTCCGGCTCCCTGACCACCGTTCTGCAGACATGCAGAAAGCGACCCAGAGATAGGTCCTGATGAGTTGGATTGCTGCCGGGCGAGGGCGCTTGACCACGCCGCACATCCCCGAGCAGGGGTACAACTCTACAGGGGTCGCAGACCACGCGCAAATCGATTAGAGTGAGGTGGTCTAGACCTCTCGTCTAGACCAAGACCTGGACCTGTCCTCCGGAACCGGTACGTCACATGACATACCCTGCTGAACAGCACGCCGGAGACAGGCAGTGACGGCGCACCTACGGCTCTCCACTCCCTGGGAGGATTCCCATGACCACCGTGACGTCCCCGCTTGCAGGACGGGCCATCGCACTGGCGTCCGTGCCCGATCCGGTCTTCTCCGGGGCCATGGTCGGCCCGGGGACGGCGATCGACCCCGTGCGGGAGCCCTCCGAGGCCGTCTCCCCCGTGGACGGCGTGATCGTCTCCCTGCACCCGCACGCGTTCGTCGTCGTCGACGGGAGCGGGCACGGCGTGCTCACCCACCTCGGTATCGACACCGTCCAACTCAACGGCGAGGGCTTCGAGCTGCTCGTCAGCAAGGGCGACACGGTGACGCGCGGGCAGAGCATCGTGCGCTGGGACCCGGCCGCCGTCGAAGCCGCCGGCAAGTCCCCGGTCTGCCCGGTCGTGGCCCTGGAGGCCACGGTGGACTCTCTCTCCGAGCTTCGCGAGGACGGCGAAGTGAAGGCCGGCGACAGCCTCTTCCTCTGGAAGTGACGCAGCGCCGTCCCTGACGGCCACCAGGACAACCAACACGGCGGCCGGGGCCGGCCGCCGCATGAGCGGAGACGGGTGAGATGGAGACAACGCTGCGAGGCGTCGGTGTCAGCCACGGAGTGGCGATCGGCGAGGTCCGGCACATGGGTACGGCAGTGCTCGAGCCGCCGGCCAAGCAGATCCCGGCGGAGGACGCGGAACGTGAACAAGGTCGCGCCCGCAAGGCCGTGGAGGCTGTGGCGGCCGATCTCACGGCGCGCGGGAACCTCGCCGGGGGCGAGGCCCAGGCGGTGCTCGAGGCGCAGGCCATGATGGCCCAGGACCCCGAACTGCTGGTCGACGTGGATCGGCGCATCGCTGTCGGCAGCACGGCTGAGCGCGCGGTGTACGACGCGTTCGCCGCGTACCGCGAGCTGCTGGCGAACGCCGGCGAGTACCTGGCCGGCCGGGTGGCCGACCTCGACGACGTGCGCAACCGCATCGTCGCGCGGCTGCTCGGTGTCCCCATGCCCGGTGTGCCGGACAGCGACGAGCCGTACGTCCTGGTGGCCCGTGATCTCGCGCCCGCGGACACGGCACTGCTCGATCCGACGCTGGTGCTCGGTTTCGTGACCGAGGAGGGGGGGCCGACCAGTCACAGCGCGATTCTGGCCCGTGCGCTCGGTGTCCCCGCCGTGGTCGCCCTGCCGGGGGCCAGTGAGCTCGCCGAGGGCACGCTGATAGCGGTCGACGGAAGCACCGGTGAGGTCTTCGTGAATCCGGACGAGGAGAAGAAGGCGCAGCTCGAGGCGGCGGCCGCCGAGCGCAAGGCGGCGCTGGCCGCGTCCACCGGCCCCGGTGCGACCGCCGACGGTCACAAGGTGCCGTTGCTGGCCAACATCGGCGGCCCGGCGGACGTGGCCGCCGCCGTCGAGGCGGGCGCGGAGGGGGTCGGCCTCTTCCGTACCGAGTTCCTGTTCCTGGACGACAGCAAGAACGCCCCCTCCGAGGAGAAGCAGTTCACCGCGTACCGTCAGGTTCTCGAGGCGTTCCCCGAGGGCCGGGTCGTGGTGCGCGTGCTGGACGCGGGCGCGGACAAGCCGCTGGACTTCCTGACTCCGGCGGACGAGCCGAACCCGGCGCTGGGCGTGCGCGGTCTGCGGACGCTGCTGGACCATCCCGAGGTGCTGCGCACCCAGCTGACGGCGCTGGCCAAGGCGGCGGAGGGGCTGCCGGTATACCTGGAGGTCATGGCCCCGATGGTCGCGGACCGGGCCGACGCGAGGGCTTTCGCCCAGGCGTGCCGGGAGGCCGGGCTGCGGGCGAAGTTCGGCGCGATGGTCGAGATTCCGTCGGCCGCGCTGCGGGCGCGCTCGGTGCTGCAGGAGGTGGAGTTCCTGTCGCTGGGCACGAACGACCTGGCGCAGTACACGTTCGCCGCGGACCGGCAGGTGGGTGCGGTCTCCCGGCTGCAGGACCCCTGGCAGCCCGCGCTGCTCGACCTGGTGGCGCTGTCCGCCGAGGCGGCGAAGGCCGAGGGCAAGAGCTGTGGTGTGTGCGGTGAGGCCGCCTCCGACCCGCTGCTGGCGTGTGTGCTGACCGGTCTGGGTGTCACCTCTCTCTCCATGGGGGCGGCGTCGATTCCGTATGTGCGGGCTTCGCTGGCCAAGGCCACGCTGGCGCAGTGCGAGCGGGCCGCTGCGGCCGCCCGGGCGGCGGACAGTGCCGAGGATGCCCGTGCCGCCGCGCAAGCGGTGCTGTCGGGCGAGTAGCCGGACCGCGGCCGGTTTCCGTGAGGGGCGCTCCACGCTGGGTGGGGTGCCCCTCACGCGTTGCCGGGTTCAGTGGTGGTGGTCCGGGTCGGGGCGCTCTTCTCCGAGGTCGGGCGGCGCGCAGTAGTCGACGTTGGACTCGGGGGCGATGAGGTCCCCGGTTTCGGCGTCGGTGCAGTAGGCGTCGAAGACCTCTCCGGCGGTGAGGGGATCGAGGCCGTAGGCGCGCAGGCGCCAGCCGTGGACGCGGTCGGGGGTGCCGGGTTTGCTGGTCCGCATGACCAGTCCGCCGGGGCTCGCGGTGGCGAGGCCGACGGCCAGGACGGTGGTGAACTCCAGGGCTTCGGTTTCGTCGATGCCCGGATGGCCGCCCAGGTCGTCCACGTGCAGAACGGCCACGAGAGTGTCCGGCGGTCCGGAGACGCTGCAGACCAGGTGCCGGTCGCCGGGTGGGGCCGTGTCGAGGATGCGCACCAGGAGGTGCGAGGCGCGGGCGAAGGCGGCGCGGCCCAGATCCTCGCCGCAGGAGGCGCAGGGGCCGAGGCGGGCCAGCAGGGTGGTCGCGTACTCCCAGGTCGCCTGGCGGACGGCCTCGTCGACGAGGATGGGCAGGAGGTCGGCCAGTGGCCGGCCGTCGTAGGGGACGGCGGGGCCGGTGGAGGCGAGCTCGGCCGTGAACCGGGAGCGGCTGGTGTGGGTGTCGGGGTCCAGGCCGGTCTTCGCGCAGAACTCGGCGTAGTCCGCGGGGTCGAAGAGCGCCACGGTGGTGTGGCTGCCCTGCAGTGCGCGCGTCCTGAGAACGGCTTCGACGTGTTTGAGGTAGGTGGTGTGGTCGTCGAAGAGGAAGCTGTCGTAGCGCCGCATGGCGCGGAAGTCGTGCTCGTCGGTCAGCAGGCCGATGGTGCCGGCGATGTCGCGGCGCAGGACGCGTCGCAAGGTTCGGTGGTCGGTGTACGCCATGTCTCCCCCTGTGCACGGTCGATCAATGCTCACTCACAGTAATCGGCGGCACTGACAATGACGGCGGGGGGAGACGACGGCGTACCCGGAGGTGTTCCGAGGCCGGGGTCAGGCGCGCTTGCGGGCGAGATCCTCGTAGAAGGAGAGCAGGTCGAGGTCGTCGACGGAGCCCGGGTTGACGGCCTTCTCCATGGGGGTGCCCTGGAGAAGGCGCTTGACCGGTACCTCGATGCGCTTGCCGGTGAGGGTGTGCGGGACTCCGGGCACCTCGATGATCTCGTCGGGGACGTGGCGCGGTGAGAGCTGCTCGCGGATGGTCCGCTTGATGCGGCTCAGCAGGTCCTCGTCGAGCGTGGCTCCGGGGGCCAGGTGGACGAAGAGGGGCATCCAGTAGCCACCGTCGGGCTGTTCGATGCCGAGGACGAGGGACTCCCTGATCTCGGGGAGGCGTTCGACGGCTTCGTAGATGTCGGCCGAGCCCATGCGGACGCCCTGGCGGTTGAGCGTGGAGTCGGAGCGGCCGTGGATGACGACGGAGCCCCGTGAGGTGATGGTGATCCAGTCGCCGTGCCGCCAGACTCCGGGATAGGTGTCGAAGTAGCTGTCGTGGTAGCGGCTGCCGTCGGGGTCGTTCCAGAAACGGATCGGCATGGACGGCATGGGGTTGGTGACCACCAGCTCACCGACCTCGTCGATGAGGGGCTTGCCGCTGGGGTCCCATGACTGCAGGTCCGTGCCCAGACCGGGCGCCTGGAGCTCCCCGACGTGGACGGGGAGGGTCGGCACGGCTCCGGCGAAGCAGGAGCACACGTCCGTGCCACCGCTGACGGAGGCGATCCACAGGTCGTCGCGGACCTCGTCGTGCAGCCAGCGGAAACCGTCGGGGGGCAGGGGGGAGCCGGTGGTGGCGACGCACTTGACGGCGGAGAGGTCGTGGTCGCGCGACGGGTGCACGCCCGCCTTGCGGCAGGCCATGACGTACGCGGCGGACGTGCCGTAGAGGGTGGCCCGGGTGCGTTCGGCGATCCGCCACTGGGCGCCCGTGTCGGGGAAGCCGGGGCTGCCGTCGTACAGGACGATCGTCGTTCCGGTCAGGAGGCCGGAGACGAGGAAGTTCCACATCATCCAGCCGGTCGAGGTGTACCAGAAGAAGCGGTCCTCGGGGCCCAGGTCGCAGTGGAGTCCGAGTTGCTTGAGGTGTTCGACGAGGATGCCGCCCTGGGACTGGACGATCGCCTTGGGCAGTCCGGTGGTGCCGGAGGAGTACAGAACCCACAGCGGGTGGTCGAAGGGCACCTGCTCGTAGACCGGTTCGGTGTCCGCGGAGGTGAGGGCGTCCCAGTCGAGTGCGCCGTCGGGTGCCTCGGTGCCGAGCAGCGGGATGTGCACGACGGCGCGCAGGGTCGGCAGTTCCCGGCGCAGTTCGGCGACGACGTCGCGGCGATCGTGCTCCTTGCCGCCGTAGCGGTAGCCGTCGACGGTGAAGAGGACGACGGGTTCGACCTGCTGGAAACGGTCGAGGACGCTGCGGGCGCCGAAGTCGGGGGCGCAGGAGGTCCACACGCCGCCCACGGCCGCCGTGGCCAGGAGGGCGACGACGGCCTGCGGGATGTTGGGCAGGTAGCCGCTGACGCGGTCGCCGGGACGTACGCCGAGGGCGCGCAGCTCGGCGGCGAGGGAGCCGACCTGGCGGCGCAGCTCGGCCCAGGTGACGGGGCGGGGATCGTGGGTTTCGTCCACGTGCAGCAGGGCCGGTTCGTCCGCGCGGGACTCGGTCGCGCGCAGGGCGTGCTCGGCGTAGTTCAGGGTCGCTCCGGGGAACCACTGGGCTCCGGGCATCGAGCGGTCGCCCAGTACGCGCTCGGGGGGCGTGGTGAAACGGACGTCGAACCACTCCGTGACCGCCTGCCAGAAGGTGTCCGGCTCGTCCACGGACCAGCGGTGCAGGGCCGCGTAGCCGCCCTCGGCGGGGGCGCCGTGGTGCTCGGCCGCCCATGCCTGGAACATGGTGATCCGTGCCTGGGCGATGCGTTCCGGATCGGGCTGCCAGAGGGGCTGGGGGTTCACGGTCGACATGGGGCGGCTCCCGGACTGTGCGCGTCGTGTGCGTCCTCCGCGCACGGGCTGGGGTGTGCGCGTGACGCGGCTGACAGGGACGATGCCATGTGATCGACTTCTGCACCAGGGCGCCCCCCACATAGTCCGTGTCGTGAAGATGTGGTCCGATCACGGATGAACGGAAGTTGAACGACACCCTCGCCGGGCCTGATCGATGACAGGGTGAGCCACATGGACGGTCGTGACCTGGTGCGTTCGGTGAAATCGATGGGCTCGGCTCAGGGGTTGCGCACCGTACGGGCAGCGTGGCGCAGGCGGCGGGCGGACGCCGGCGGGCTGCCGCCGCGCGGGCCGGTGCGGGCGCGGGTGCCCGGGACCGTGCGGGAGGTGGAGCCGGGGCTCGGCGGGGGCCTGATCAGGTTCGGCCGTTCCGAGCTGCGGATCTTCGTCGCGGTGAACGGGGCCGTCTTCTGGGGCTGGGACGGGGCGGCTCCCGAGCCGTCGTACGCGCTGGCCGGCCGCTGCCCGGATCCTGATCCGCGGGCGGCGCTGGAGCCGGACAAGGAGGGCGGCTGGCGTGTGGTGGCCGAGCGCGTGACGGTCGTCGTCTCCCGGCACGGCGCGGTGGAGGTGCTGACGCCGGGGGGTGTGTCGCTGCGGCGGGATCTGCCGCCGCTGTGGTGGGAACCGGTCGGCGGCGGGAGCGCGCGGTGGAAGCAGCGGTCGGAGGTGCCGGCGGACGCCCGCTTCTTCGGTATCGGGGGGCGTGCCCCGGGTCCCCGGCTGCGGGACGGTAGGTACCGGCTGTGGAACACCGCCCCCGGCCGGGCCTCCGGGGCCGGTGACGGTCCGCTCTCCGTCACGATGCCGGCGCAGATGGTGGTGGCCGACGCGGGCACGCATCTGGTGTTCCACGACAGCGCGTGGGACGGCACGGTGACGCTGCGGGAGGGCGAGGAGGGCGCCGGGTCCGGGCACGACCGGCCCGGGACGAGTGAGCTCCGGATGGAGGGCGGCCCGCTGCGCTGCTGGGTGGCGGTCGGCACTCCGGCGCGCGTGCTGCTCGCCTGGGCGTCACTCACCGGGGCGCCGGCTCTGCCGCCGGCGTGGGCCCTCGGTCACCATCACGTGTGGCCGGGCGGCGGTGGCGAGGACGAGGTGCGCCGGATCGTCGAGGACCACCTGGGGCACGGGTTGCCGCTGGACGCGGTGCACCTCGGGCCCGGCCACTTCGAGTCGCGGCGGGTGTTCACGGTCGACCGGGAGCGGTTCCCGAAGCTGCCGGTCCTGGCGGACGACGTGCGGCGCCACGGGGTCAGGCTGGTGTCGGTCGTCGCTCCTGCCGTCGGGGAGGTGCCCGGGGACGCCGTGCACGACGACGGGACGGGACGGGACGCCTTCGTACGGGGTGCCTCCGGGGAGGTCGTACGGGGCGTGTCGTGGACCGGGGACGCGGTGTTCCCGGACTTCACGCACGCGCGCGTGCGTGCGTGGTGGGGCGCGTTGTACGCGGAACGGCTGGCACAGGGGTTCGCCGGTTTCTGGCACACCCTGGACGAGCCGACGTCGTTCACGGCCTTCGGGGAGCCGACGCTGCCGCGGTCGGCCCGGCACGCTCTGGACGGCCGCGGCGGCGATCACCGCGAGGCGCACAACGTGTACGGGCTGTGCATGGCCCGGGCGGCGTACGAGGGCCTGCGGAAGCAGGCACCGCAGGACCGGCCGTTCGTGGTCTCACGCTCCGGCTGGGCCGGCATGCAGCGGTACGGCGGGGCGTGGTGGGACGGCGCGGGGCAGGGCTGGTCCGGGTTGCGGGCGACGCTGGCGCTGGTGCTGGGACTGGGGCTGTGCGGGGTGCCCTACTCGGGTGCGGACATCGGCGGCCTGGACGGGGAGCGGTCGCCCGAGCTGTATCTGCGCGGGCTCCAACTGGGGGCCTATCTGCCGTTGTTCCGCACCCGCACCGGTCCGCGTGCGGGAGAGGGTGAGCCGTGGGCGTTCGGTGCCGAGGTCCTCGGCCACGCGCGCGCGGCGCTCCTGGAACGCCGGCGGCTGCTGCCGTACTTCGTGACGCTGGCCCATCTCGCCCGGCGTACCGGAGCTCCGTACGTGCGGCCGTTGTGGTGGGCGGCACCGGAGGATCGCTCGTTGCGGGACTGCGAGGACGCCTTCCTGCTCGGTGACTGTCTGCTGGTGGCGCCGGTGCTCGATCCGGGTGCGGACCGGCGTGCCGTCGAGCTGCCACGCGGGCGGTGGTACGACACCGCGACGGAACGGGCGTACGAGGGGCCGGCCCGGGTGGTGGTCGACGCGCCCCTGGGGCGGATTCCGGTGTTCGCGCGCGGGGGCGCGGTCCTCGCGGTGCTGGGGGACGACGGTGGTACGGAGCTCGAGGTGTGGGCCCCGGCCCGGGGGCGGACCGGGGGCGGGCTGATCGTGCCGGATTCCGGCGACGGCGGGGAGGAGCCGGAGATCGAGCGGTACACGGTCCGGTGGTCGGGCCCGCGGATCGTGGTCGAGCGGGGCGGCGAGGGCGGCGTCGGTGCGCCGGCCCGGCCGGTGCGTGTCCGCGGGCTGGGCCCGGCCGGAGATCAGATGTAGCGGCCCTCGAACCAGGCCCTGACGGCCAGGGTGTGCAGCGGAAAGGCGAGTTCCTCGGGGCGGCGGAGCAGGCTCCGGCCCTCGGTCTCGTCGGTGGGGACGGCGGGGGGCAGGTCCTCCGCCGGCCGTTCGGGGAGGAGCCCGAACACCAGCAGGTGCCCGTCGGGAGAACTCATGGCGTCGGCGAGCCGTACGTCGCGGCTCGCCGCGTCGATGCCGGTCTCCTCCCTGAGTTCGCGGACGACGGCCTGGCGCCAGTCCTCCCGGTCGTCGATGTAACCGCCGGGCAGGGCCCTGCCCCCGCGTGCGGGGGCGATGGACCGGGTGATGACGACCAGCGCGGTGCCCTGTGTGTCGTACACGGGCTGGAGGGCCACCGCGACGGGGAGCGGGTTGCGGTAGGCCACGGTGCCGCAGGCCGGGCAGGTGCGGGGCCAGCCGGAGACGCCCTCTCCGTAGGGCGCGCCGCAGCTCGAACAGTGTGAGTTCGGCGCGGAGTTGGAAACCATGGGAGTTTCGGACACGCGCGGGACTGTATCCGATCATGGCGGGGGCGTCTCCGGCAGGTCGGTCAGTGGCGGCCGGCGAGTGACCTGTGGGACACCGGGAAGTCGAAGTAGGTGTCCGGGTGGGCCTCGGGCTTGAAGGTGTAGTGCCACCACTCCTCGGCGAGGTTCACGAACCCGAGGTCCTCCAGGGTGTTCTTGAGCAGCAGCCGGTTGGCGCGCTGTTCGCCCCGGATGCGCGGGTCGAGGGTGTGGCTGAGGGTGTCGAAGCAGTCGTAACCGGTGCCCATGTCCACGGAACTGTCGGGGAACCGCTGGTCCTCGGGCGCGAAGCAGGGGATGAGGGGCTGTCCGGGGCGGTACGGCCGGGTCGGCTTCGCCGGGAGCTTCACGAGGGTGAGGTCCACCGTCGAGCCGCGGCTGTGGCCGGACTTCTCCGCGATGTACCCGTCGGCGAACAGCCGGGTCTTGTCGACGTTCGGGTAGAACTCGGTCTTCATCGTCTGGTCGTCGAGATCCTTGGCCCAGCGCACGAAGTGGTCCACCGCGCGCTGTGGCCGGTAACAGTCGTAGACCTTGAGGGAGTAGCCCTGGCTGAGCAGCCTTCGCTGCGCCGTGTGGAGGGCTTCGGCGGCGGGGCGCGTGAGGATGCACAACGGCTGCTGGTAACCGTCGACGCGCTCACCGACGAAGTTGTGGGGGGTGAAGTAGCGGATCTCCTGGATGATCGTCGGGTCCATGCTGTTCAGCGTCACGAAGTCACGCGGCGCTGTGGGTTCGGGCTTGGCCCGGGCGGGGGCGGAAGCCGCGGTCGCGGCGAGGAGGGCGGCGACGGCGGTGGCCAGACCGCGTACCACGGCGGAGAGTCGTGTCATGCCCCTGCATCTATCAGGAGTCGGCTCATCCGGGAAGCGGGTGGCCGAGAACCGTTCCGGTCGGCCACCTTGACGCCCCCTGAGTGCCGGTGAACACTTCCGGTGTCAGTCGACATCGCCGTACATCTCGGCGTATTCCGGAACGCCACGCCTGGGGTCCTCCTGTGTCGGGGGCCGACTCCCCACGGGCGATTCGACTGCGACGGCACGCTCGTCACGGACGCCGGGCGGGGCGCGGGTTCTCCCTGCCTTCGGCTGAAGTCGCCATGGGAAACGCACCCTGCACGTGAGGTCCGGGACGGAGCGTCCCGGGCCAGGGCCTAGGAGCCGCCATGAGCAACGGAGACATATTCGTCGGGGAAGTCATCGGCACCGCGATACTCATCCTGTTCGGCGCCGGCGTGGTCGCGGCCGTCGTCCTGAACTACTCGAAGGCGAAGGACGCGGGCTGGGTCGTCATCGCGCTGGGCTGGGGTTTCGGTGTCATGGCCGGGGCGTACACCGCCGCTCCGCTGTCCGGCGGGCACCTCAACCCGGCGGTCACCCTCGGGATCGCCATCGACACCGGGGAGTGGGACAAGGTCCACCTCTACGTCGCGGGACAGATGGTCGGTGCCATGCTCGGCGCCGTCCTGTGCTGGCTGGTCTACTACGCGCAGTTCCAGGCCAACTCCGAGGAGGACATCGCCCAGCCGACCCTGGGGATCTTCTCCACGGCACCGGCGATCCGCCATCCCGTCGCCAACCTGATCACCGAGATCATCGCGACCATGGGGCTGGTGCTGCCGATCCTGGCCTTCGGTCTCACGAAGGGGCTCGGCGAGTCGGGCACCGCGATCCTCATCGTCTCGTTCCTGGTGGTCGGGATCGGCCTGTCGCTCGGCGGCCCGACCGGCTACGCCATCAACCCGGCCCGTGACCTCGGGCCACGCATCGTGCACGCGCTGCTTCCGATTCCCAACAAGGGCACCTCGGACTGGGGTTACGCGTGGGTGCCGGTGGTGGGACCACTGATCGGCGCGGCGCTGTCCGGGCTCGTCTTCAACGCAGCCTTCTGAACGAACCTCCGCACGAACCGACGAAGGGGACGTCATGACGGACAAGTTCGTCGCCGCGATCGATCAGGGCACCACTTCCAGCCGCTGCATCGTCTTCGACCGGCACGGCGCGATCGTCGCCGTCGACCAGCGCGAGCACCGCCAGATCTTCCCGAAGCCCGGCTGGGTGGAGCACGACGCCACCGAGATCTGGTCCAAGGTGCAGGCCGTGGTGGCCGGGGCCCTGGCCAGGGCGGGGCTGCGCGCGGACCAGCTGAGCGCGCTCGGCATCACCAACCAGCGGGAGACGACGGTCCTGTGGGACCGGACCACGGGCAAGCCCGTGCACAACGCGATCGTGTGGCAGGACACGCGGACGGCCGCGCTCTGCAGCCGGCTGGGCGGTTCGGACGGTCAGGACCGGTTCCGCGAGCAGACCGGGCTGCCGCTGGCCAGCTACTTCTCCGGGCCCAAGGCGGCCTGGCTGCTGGACAGCGTGCCGGGTCTGCGGACCCGTGCGGAGAAGGACGAGATCGCGTTCGGCACCATCGACTCCTGGCTGATCTGGAACCTCACGGGCGGCACCGACGGCGGACGGCACGTCACCGACGTGACCAACGCCGGGCGGACCATGCTGATGAACCTCCAGACGCTCCAGTGGGACCCGTCCATCCTGTCCGCGATGAACGTGCCCGAGGCGGTGCTCCCGGAGATCAGGTCGTCCTCCGAGATCTACGGGACGGCGGTGGGCCGGCTCTCCGGCGTGCCCGTCGCCTCCGCACTGGGCGACCAGCAGGCGGCCGTCTTCGGCCAGGCCTGCTACGACGTGGGCACGGCGAAGAACACCTACGGCACGGGCAGCTTCCTGCTCCTCAACACCGGTGACCGGCCGGTGCCGTCGAAGAGCGGGCTGCTCACCACGGTGGGCTACAAGATCGGCGAAGAGGCACCCGTCTACTGTCTGGAGGGGTCGATCGCCATCACGGGCGCGCTGGTGCAGTGGTTCCGCGATCAGCTCGGCATCATCCGTACCGCCGATGAGATCGAACCGCTCGCGGCGAGCGTGGAGGACAACGGCGGCGCCTACATCGTGCCCGCGTTCTCCGGCCTCTTCGCCCCGTACTGGCGCTCCGACGCACGCGGCGTGGTCACGGGCCTCACGCGGTACGTGACGAAGGCGCACCTGGCCCGTGCGGTGCTCGAGGCGACGAGCTGGCAGACGCGCGAGGTCGTGGACGCCATGTACCAGGACTCCGGGGTGCGGATCACCACCCTGAAGGTCGACGGCGGCATGACGGGGAACAATCTGCTGATGCAGCACCAGGCGGATGTGCTCGGGGTACCGGTGATCCGCCCCCGCGTCTCGGAGACGACCTGCCTGGGGGCCGCCTACGCGGCGGGACTGGCCACGGGCGTGTGGAACGGTCTGGACGAGCTGAAGTCGCACTGGCGGAGGGACGCCGAGTGGACGCCCGCCATGGAGGCGCCGGTGCGGGACCGCGAGTACCGCAACTGGCGCAAGGCGGTGGAGAAGAGCCTCGGCTGGCTGGAGGAGGGTGACGGCTGACCGCGCTGCGCGGCGCGTCCCCCTCCGCGCGGCGGCCCGTACTCCGGTCGGCGGGGTTACGGGCCGCGTGCGCGATCCGTCTCCTCAGGTGGTGACCGCCCGTCGCTGCGAGGCCTGGGCCATGGCGTGCTGGACGACGCCGATGAGGACTTCCTTGACCGCCTCGCGGTCCCGCGCGTCACACGTCAGCAGCGGTACGTGGTCGTCGAGATCGAGCGCCCGGCGGATGTCCTCGGTCGGGTAACGCGCGGCCCCGTCGAAACAGTTGACGCCGACCAGGAACGGTATGGAGCGCCGCTCGAAGTAGTCGATGGCCGCGAAGCAGTCCTCCAGCCGGCGGGTGTCCGCGAGGACGACGGCTCCGAGAGCGCCCTCGGACAGTTCGTCCCACATGAACCAGAACCGCTCCTGGCCGGGCGTGCCGAAGAGGTACAGCACCAGGTCCTCGCGGAGCGTGATGCGGCCGAAGTCCATGGCCACGGTGGTGGTGTTCTTCGCCTCCACGCCGCTGGTGTCGTCGACCGGACGGCCGGCCTCGGTGAGGAGTTCCTCGGTGCGCAGCGGCCTGATCTCGCTGACCGCGCCGACGAGCGTGGTCTTGCCCACGCCGAAGCCGCCGGCCACCAGGATCTTGAGCGTGACGGGCTCGACCGGGGGCTTGCCGCGCTCAGTGCGCCCGAAGATCATCGATCTCTTCTCCTGCGTGATGGGGTTCGGGCGGCGGGCCGTATCCCCCGCCGCCGGGGGTTTCGATGACGAGTACGTCGTCGGCGCCGACGTCCGCCGAGTCGCTGCCGGCGAGCCGGGTGACCGCGCCGTCCGCGCGCTCGACCCGGTTGGCGCCGGGTGCTCCGGGTGCTCCGCCCGCCATGCCGTACGGGGGGACCCTGCGGTGCTGGGAGAGCGTGGAGACGGTCATGGGCTCGAGGAAGCGGATACGGCGCACGGCTCCGTCCCCGCCGCGCCACCGTCCTGCGCCTCCGCTGCCGCGGCGCACCGCGAACTCCTCGAGCCGGACGGGCAGCCGCCACTCCAGGATCTCGGGGTCGGTGAGCCGCGAGTTGGTCATGTGGGTCTGCACCACGGACGCGCCGGGGAACCCGTCGCCCGCTCCCGAGCCGGAGGCGACGGTCTCGTAGTACTGGTGACGCGCGTTGCCGAAGGTGACGTTGTTCATGGTGCCGGAGCCCTCGGCCTGGACGCCGAGGGCGGCGTAGAGGGCGCCCGTGATGGCCTGGGAGGTCTCCACGTTGCCCGCGACGACGGCGGCCGGCGGCCGGGGCGCGAGCATGGAGCCCGGCGGGACGACGATCCGCAGCGGGCGCAGACAGCCGTCGTTGAGCGGGATGTCGTCGGCGACCAGGGTGCGGAAGACGTACAGGACGGCCGCGTTGACGACCGAGAAGGGGGCGTTGAAGTTGGTGGGGAGCTGGGCGGACGTCCCGGTGAAGTCGATGGTCGCGGTCCGGTTCTCGCGGTCCACCCGGACGCTCACGCGGATGACGGCGCCCGAGTCCGTCTCATAGGCGTACGCGCCGTCGTCGAGGGCGTCGATGACGCGGCGCACCGCCTCTTCGGCGTTGTCCTGGACGTGTTTCATGTAGGCCTGGACGACGTCGAGGCCGAAGTTCTCGATCATGCGGCCGACCTCGTCGACGCCCTTGCGGTTGGCGGCGATCTGGGCGCGCAGGTCGGCGAGGTTGGTCTCGGGGTTGCGGGAGGGGTGGCGCGCGCCGGTGAGGAGGCGGAGGGTCTCCTCCTCGCGGAAGCGGCCGTTCTCGGTGAGCAGCCAGTTGTCGAAGAGGACACCCTCCTCGTCGATGGTGCGGCTGCCGGCGGGCATGGAGCCCGGGGCGATGCCGCCGATCTCGGCGTGGTGGCCGCGTGAGGCGACGTGGAAGAGGACCTGAGGGTCACTCTCCGTGGCGGCCGTGGGTCCCGGGCCGAAGACCGGGGTGATCACGGTGACGTCGGGCAGATGGGTGCCGCCGTGGTAGGGGTCGTTGACGGCGTAGGTGTCCCCCGGGCGCATGGCCGAGCCGCGGCGCCGGATGACCTCCTTGACGCTGGTGCCCATCGAGCCCAGGTGGACGGGGATGTGCGGGGCGTTGGCCACCAGGTTCCCGTCCGGGTCGAAGAGGGCGCAGGAGAAGTCCAGGCGCTCCTTGATGTTGACGGACTGGGCGGTGGACTCGAGGCGGGCGCCCATCTGTTCGGCGATGGACATGAAGAGGTTGTTGAAGACCTCGAGCAGCACGGGGTCCGCTTCCGTGCCGATGCCGGAACTCTGCGTGACCGCGACGCGTTCCATGAGCAGATGCCCGTGATCGGTCGCGGCGGCCCGCCAGCCGTCGTCCACGACGGTCGTCGTACCGGACTCGGTGATGATCGCCGGTCCGGTGACGGTGTCGCCGGGGGGAAGGTCCTCGCGGTGGTGGAGGGGTACGTCGCGCCAGGCGCCGCCGGTGTGGAGGCGGACGCTCCGGGGGGCCGGGGTGGCGTGCCGGGGGGTGCCCCGGTAGGGGGCGAGGGCGGAGAGATCGGGGGGTTGCGTGATGCCGGTGGCTTCGACGGAGAGGGCCTCGACGACGATCGGGCGGTCGAGCGTGAAGGAGTACGTGGCGCGATGACGTGCTTCGAAGGCGCGCCGCATCGCGTCGGGCTCGGTCAGCTCGACGGTGAGGGTGGTGTCGGTGCCGTCGTAGCGGAGCTGGGCGCGCCGGGTGACCTCGATCCGCTCCTCGGGGACGTCCTCGGCGAGGAGTTCGGCGCGTGCCTCCGTCTCCAGGTCGTCGGCGGTCCGGTGGACCCGGGGCATCGCGCCGGGCTCCAGGGGTGCCTCGACGGACTGCTCCCGCATGGCCGTGGTGTCGGCGAGGCCGATGCCGAGTGCGGACAGGACGCCCGCCATGGGCGGGACGAGGACGGTGCGGATGCCGAGGGAGTCGGCGACCATGCACGCGTGCTGTCCGCCCGCCCCGCCGAAGGTGGTGAGGGCGTACCGGGTGACGTCGTGGCCCTTCTGGACCGAGATCCGCTTCACCGCGCCGGCGATGTTGGCGACGGCGACCTGGAGGTAGCCCTCGGCGACCTGTTCGGGGGTGCGGTCGTCGCCGGTCCGCTCGCGGATCTCGCGGGCCAGGGCAGTGAAGCGGTCGCGGACGAGCGCGGCGTCGAGGGGCCGGTCGCCGTCCGGACCGAACACCGCGGGGAAGTGGGCGGGCTGGATGCGGCCCAGCATGACGTTGGCGTCGGTGACGGCGAGCGGGCCGCCGCGCCGGTAGCAGGCGGGGCCCGGGTCCGCGCCCGCCGAGTCCGGGCCGACGCGGTAGCGGGAACCGTCGAAGTGGAGGACCGAGCCGCCGCCGGCGGCGACGGTGTGGATGTCCAGCATGGGGGCCCGGAGCCGGACTCCGGCGATCCGCGTGGTGAAGACGCGCTCGTACTCGCCCGCGAAGTGCGAGACGTCGGTGGAGGTGCCGCCCATGTCGAAGCCGATGACGCGGTCGAAGCCGGCCAGCTGCGACATGCGCGCCATGCCGACGATGCCGCCGGCCGGCCCGGAGAGGACGGCGTCCTTGCCTCGGAACTGCCCGGCCTCGGTGAGACCGCCGTTGGACTGCATGAACATCAGCCGTACGCCCTCGAGTTCGTCGGCGACGTGCCGGACGTAGCGGCGCAGTACGGGCGAGAGGTAGGCGTCGACGACGGCGGTGTCCCCGCGCGGGACGAGCTTCATCAGAGGGCTGACCTCGCTGGACAGCGAGATCTGCGGGAACCCGACGCGGGCGGCGAGCTCCCCGATCTCCTGTTCGTGAGCGGGGTGGAGGTGGCTGTGCACGCAGACCACGGCGACGGCCCGGATCCCGGCGTCGTAGGCCTGCCGCAGGGGCCCGGTGAGGGCGTCCAGGTCCGGAGCGCGCAGGACGGTGCCGTCGGCGGCGATGCGTTCGTCCACCTCGACGACCTGTTCGTACAGCAGTTCGGGCAGGTCGATGCGGCGATCGAAGATGCGGGGGCGGTTCTGGTAGGCGATGCGCAGGGCGTCGCGGAAGCCGCGCGTGACGACGAGCAGGGTCCGTTCGCCCTTGCGTTCCAGGAGCGCGTTGGTGGCGACCGTGGTGCCCATCCGTACGGCGTCGACGGGAGCACCGGATCCGGCCAGCAGCGCGCGGACACCCACGACCGCCGCGTCGGTGCCGCCCGTCCCCCGGCCCGGGCGCGGCCGGGCCGGGTCCGGAGCCGGGTTGTCGGACAGTACCTTGTGGGTGAGCAGCCGACCGTCGGGGCGCCGCGCGACGATGTCGGTGAAGGTGCCGCCTCGGTCGACCCAGAACTGCCAGCCTGTCACGTCAGTACCCCGCTTCCGCGCCGGTCACAGCGCCCGGAGGCCGTTGATCACGTCGCGCAGAATACTCTCGTCGGGCAGTTCGGCCGGGGGTACGGGCCGGTTCACATGGACGAATTCGAAGTTCACGAGGTCTCCGACGAGGACCCGGACCACTCCGATCGGCAGGTCGAGTTCGGCGGCGAGTTCGGCGACCGTCTGCGAGGTGTCACGGCACAGTTCCACGATGCCCACGTGTTCCGGGGACAGGGTGGGATCGTTCTCCGGATCGTCCGCGTGCGGCTCCGTGACGACCACCGCGATCAGGTCGAGGCGGTGCTGGACCGCACTGGTGGTGCGGCCCCGCGTCATGGCGTACGGACGGACGACCGGTCCGGCCTCGTCGTCGAACCAGTGGCTTCCACCCTGACCGTCAGCGCTCATGTCGTCCCACTACCCGCCCGAGGGCAGATCGGTGCGCGGAGCGGCGCCCAGATGCACACCGACCCGCTTCACGAGAAGCGTCATCTCGTAGGCGACCTGCCCGACGTCCGAGTCGGCGTCCGCGAGGACGGCGAGGCAGCTGCCGTCGCCGGCGGCGGTGACGAACAGGAACGCCTCGTCGAGTTCGACGACGGTCTGGCGGACCTCACCGGCCTCGAAGTGGCGGCCCACGCCCTTGGCGAGGCTGTGGAAACCCGAGGCGACGGCGGCCAGGTGCTCACTGTCCTCCCGGGTCAGGTCCTTCGACGCGCCGGTGGGCAGGCCGTCGCCGGAGAGCACGATCGCCTTGCGGATGCTGGCGACGCGGTCCACCAGGTCGTCGAGGAGCCAGTTCAGCTCCCCCTTGTCGGTCTCGGTGTGGCCGGTGGCCCTCGGTGCGGTCATCGACCGTCCCCCTCTGTCGTTCGTCGTGGTGCTGTGCCGCGGTCGGTCTCGTCGCCGTCGGCGTTCTCCTCGCGGCCGCGCTGCCAGCCGCGCTGGAGCGAGGCCATGCGGCTGCGTACTTCGTCCGCGTCCCGTTCAACGGGCAGGGTCCTGCCCTCGTTCCGGGGCCCGGCACTGCGCTTGAGCTGGGGGGCCAGGCTGGCCTGCCGCACCCGCCGGGGCAGCGCTCCGGAGCCGGGCTGTGCGGCGCCGGTGCCGGTGCCGGGTCCCTCGAGGGCCGGCGTGGAGTCGTCGGGTCCGCCCGGCGGGGTCGCAGGGCGGCGGCTGCGCCGGGGAAGCCCGGCGGGCGGCTCCGGCGGGGCCTCGCGCCCGGTGCCGCCCGCTGCCGGCGTGCCGCTCCGCTCCGCGGCATCCGCGGCTCCGGGGCGGGACGCGTCCGCGGACCGCCGGCGGGCGGGCAGGGGCGGCAGTGCCCCCGGATCCGGTCCCTCGCGCTCCTGGTCGGAGGAGAGCCGTCCGGAGCGACGGCGGGACGGAAGCGGGGACAGGGGTTCCGGCCCCGGACGGTCCGGCCCCCGGCGTGGCGCGGGGTCCTCACCACGGCGACGGGCGGGCGGCGGAGGTGCCGCCTCCGGCCCGGGGTGGGCCGCCGGGACCGTCTCCCCCTCGTCCGCCCGCCCGCCGCGGGCACGCTGGTCGCGCACCGGACGGCCGTGGGAGCTGACCAGCTTGGGCGTCGCCCTGCGGGTCAGCGGAACGGGGACGCCCGTCCCCTCGTCCGCGTCCGGGCCCTCAGGGACGCCCGTGCTCTGCCGACGGGGCTCACGGCCGCGGTCAGGCCGCTCGTCCTTGGTGCCGCCGAGGGAGCGGTGGGGACGGAAGAGACCGCCGTCCTCGCCCTCCTCGTCGCCCAGGGCGCCGGTGAATCCGTCCAGGGCGTCCAGGTCGACGGGGGCCTCCAGTTCGACCGGCCCGTCCAGCAGCGAGGCGGGCAGCCGGGGCAACTGGACGGGCACCTGGGAGAGCGCGCGGCGGTTCTCCTCCGGCTCCCCGTCCCCGGGGCGCCGGGGGCGGTCGAGACGGAAGCCGACCCCGTTGGTGTCCGGGACGTCGTCCGTCAGGAGCGCGTCGGGGATGAAGACGACCGCCGTGGTGCCGCCGTACGGGGAGGGCTGCAGGGAGACCCGGACGTTCTGACGCTGCGCGAGCCGGCTGACCACGAACAGCCCGAGCCGGTCCGTGTCGGAGAGTTCGAACTCCGGGGTCTCGGCGAGCCGCAGATTGGCGTCCAGGAGCGCGTCGGCCGCCATACCGAGCCCGCGGTCGTGGATCTCCAGGGTGAAGCCGTTGCCGACGCGGTCCCCCAGGACCTGGACGGCGGTGTGCGGAGGCGAGAACACCGTGGCGTTCTCCAGCAGTTCGGCCACCAGATGGGTGAGGTCGGCGACGGCCGGTCCGGTGACGGCGACCCTCGGCAGGCGGCGGACCTCGATGCGCTCGTAGTCCTCGACCTCGGCGACGGCGGCGCGTACGACGTCCATGAGCTGGACGGGCTTGCGCCACTGCCGGGAGGGCGCGGCGCCGGAGAGGATCACCAGGCCCTCGGCGTGCCGGCGCATGCGGGTGGTGAGGTGGTCCAGGCGGAACAGGTCGGCGAGTTCCTCGGTGTCCTCGGTCCTGCGCTCCATGGTGTCCAGCAGAGTGAGCTGCTTGTGCAGCAGGACCTGGCTGCGGCGGGCGAGGTTGACGAACACCTCGGAGACACCGGCGCGCAGTTCGGCCTGTTTGACGGCGGCCTCCACGGCGGCGCGCTGCAGGGTGTTGAGGGCCTGGCCGACCTCTCCCATCTCGTTCTTGTCGTACTCCAGTCGCGGGACCTCGGTCTCGACGTCGACCTGTTCACCCGCCGAGAGGCGGCGCATCACACTGGGCAGCCGCACGCCGGACGCCTCGTGGGCCTCCAGGCGCAGCTGCCGGAGGTCGCGGATGAGTCCGCGGCCGACGCGCACGGAGAGGAAGAGGGAGACCAGGAGGGCGATGAGTCCGAGGACGCCCGCGGCGACGGCCTGGGCGATGACGCCCATGGCGACGGGGCGGACGCGGTCCTGGTAGCGGTCGGTGGCCTGGTCGTTGAGCCTGCCGAGTTCGGTGAGCACGTTGCCCGCGGCGGTGTCCCAGCTCTTGGCGGTGATCCCGCGGGGCGGCCCGGTGCCGGAGGAGACGGCGGCCTCCTCGCCGACCCGCAGCGGGGCGGAGGCGGCGTTCTTCCAGAAGGTCTCGTAGCGGTCGCGTTCGGACGCGGGCAGCTGCGGCAGCCCGGCGTCGTACATCAGCGTGCGCTGGGCCACGAGGTCGGAGATGTCCCGGACCTCGGAACGGGACAGCTTGCCGACGATGAGGGCGGAGCCGAGCAGGGCGTCCTCACGGGAGAGCAGTTCACGGGCTCGGGCGAGACCGACGAGGGCGCGATACTGCTTGTCGAGCTCGACGTCCTCGACCACGTGCAGATTGGCCAGCAGCACGTAGCACGGATCGATCAGCCGGTTGTAGAGGTCGAGGGCCTGGGAGCGGTCGACGGTGCCGTCCTCGACGCTGCGCCGGAGGGACTCGATGCCGTCGAAGGAGTCCAGCACCGCGTTCAGCTCGCCGGAGTCGCCGTGCATGGCCTCGCGCACGTCGGCGTCGGCCGCGTTCCTGCGGACGTGCGCGACGGCCTTGTCGGTGGCGGCGCGGCTGCGCCGGAGTGCGGCGAGTCCGTCGGAGGCGCGGGGGTCGGCGAGATGGACGAGGGTCTGGCGGCGCTCCTGCTGGAGGACGCGCACGGTGTCCTCGACGGGGTAGCCGACGTCCTCCATCACCGCCGACACGTCGAAGAGGTGACTCGCCTCGCGGCCCGTGAGCACCGTGGTGAAGGCCCAGATCGTCGTCAGGGACACCAGCGGCACGAGAAGCAGCGCCACGATCTTCCGGCGGATGGACTTCCCGCGAAAGCGCATGGCCTCCCCCAGCTCGGCCCCCGGGCGAACGGGGGCACACATGTGCGTCAACAAACGGCGCGAGCCTACTACCGCGCCGGGGCCAACTCGAAGACGCGTCCGGAAGCTGCAGTTCCGTGCCGGTGGCAGGAGATGGTGAGTTGTCCGCTCATTGCGGGAGATTGCCTGCCGGAATCCGGGGCGGGCGTCCCGGACCCATCTCCCGGAGGGACAGGGACGGTTGGCCGATTCCTTTCCCAGTCGGGAATCTTCGCGACGCTCCGTTCGTCCTCCTCTGTGGGACATGGGGGCGGAATCGGCCACAGGAGCCGTGCCCCGCACCCGGGCGGCGTAAAACAGCGCAAGCCGGGCAGCCACTGGGGAGTGGGGTCTTCGGACACGAGCGAGTGGTTGGCCGGCGGTGGGGAGTGACACGTTGATGGGCACGGCGGAGCGGCGCGAGGCGCCCGAGGGCGGCACGGCGGCGCGGACGACGACAGGGCCGGATGCCGGGGCACCGGGCCGCGGCATACCCGCGGCCGAGAACCGGGCAGCCGGCGGCGCGGCACGCGAGGACCGGGCCGGTTCCTCGCCCCACAGCGGCCGGCAGCACGCGTACCACCGGCCGCTGTGGGTCGAGGAACCGGCGCGACGGCGCCGACTGCCGGACCCGGTCCGGACCGCGGCCGTGCGGGCGGTGCTGGTCATCGCCGTGACACTGATTCAGGCCATGGTGGCTCTCCTGTGCACGCTGGCCGGGTCCTGGCTGGCGTTCCCCATGGTCATCAGCAGCGTCGTCAGTACGATCCTGGCCACCTGGGCGGCACTGGACGTGTGGGTGACCCGCCAGGTCTGGAACCAGCGCCACGGTGTGGTGTCCGTCCCCAGCAGCACGGCGCGCGCACTGCGGCGCGAGCGGCGCCGCGCCAGCCGTCAGGAGCGGTCGGCCGAGCGCGCACGGGCACGGATACGCCGTCGCGGTGGAGCCGGACAGCTCTCCCACTCCTGACACCGCCCGGCCTCACCGACACCGTCGCCGCACGGGCTCTCGGTACCCTGGGGTCTCGTATGACGCACACCCGAGCGTGCTGCGCAACCGCCCCGACGGATGGTGAGAGCCGAACCATGACCCGCGCGCAGAACGAGTCGGGGAGGGACGGGAAGAGCCCGACAGGTGCCGTGCAGTCCGTGGACCGTGCCGTGAGCGTCCTGGAGATCCTCGCCCGGCAGGGCGAGGCGGGGGTCACGGAGATCGCCGGCGAACTCGGGGTGCACAAGTCCACTGCCTTCCGGCTGCTCGGCGTGCTGGAGAATCGCGGCCTGGTGGCGCAGGCCCGAGGCCACGGCAAGTACCGCCTGGGGGCCGGCGTGCTGCGTCTCGCCGGGGCGGCCGCCCTGCGGCTCGACATCTCCCAGGAGGGCGTCCCGGTGTGTCGGGAACTCGCGGACGAGCTGGGCGAGACGGTGAACACGGCCGTGCCGGACGAGGACGCGGCCGTCAACATCATGCAGGCGCGGGGAACGGCATCGGTCACGGCGCAGAACTGGCTCGGCAGGCGCACCCCGCTGCACGCCACCTCGAGCGGCAAGGTGTTTCTGGCCCACATGTCACCCGCCCTGCGCGACAGCCACCTTGCCCGCCGGCTGCACCGGTTCACGGAGCGCACGATCACCGACCCGGCCATGCTGCGCGGTGAGCTGGAACAGGTGATCGAGCAGGGGTACGCCACGACGCTGGAGGAGCTGGAGCCGGGACTCGCGGCCGTCGCGGCGCCGGTCCGCTCCCACGACGGCACGGTGATCGCGGCGATCAGCGTCTCGGGTCCGGTCTACCGGCTGACCGCGGACCGGCTGCCCCGGCTGGGCAGCCGGACGGCCGGAGCGGCGGCCGAGCTGTCCCGGCGGATGGGCTACGGCTTCTGAGCCGTCTCCGGCACGACGCCTGTCAGCCGCTCGCCGGGGCGGGCCGCTTGAACATGCGGGTCGCGGTGATCTCGCTGTGCGCCTCCTCGGCCGGGTCCTGTTGGGGAAGCCCCGGCCTCAGGTGCTCCTCCACGCTGATGTACTTCAGCCCCGCCCGCAGGTCGGCGTCGTTGCGCAGCCGGATGACCAGCGGGAACTCGGCGAGCGCCGTCGTGTCGAACAGGCCGGTGGTGTACAGCAGCTGGACGCCGAGCGCGTCGGCCACGGCCCGCTGGAGTTCCAGCAGGTACGTGGCGTTGGCCCGGCCGATGGGGTTGTCCAGGAACAGCGTTCCCGCGTGCCGGTGCTTGTCCCTGCCCCGGTCGTTGGAGCGCAGGGCGGCCATCGTGCAGTACAGGGCGATGGCGGCGGTGAGCAGCTGGCCGCCGGAGAACACGTCGCCCATCTGGCCGACGGGTACCCGCTCGGCGCGCAGTACCGCGTCGGGCTTGAGGATCTCGACGGCGACGCCCTTCGGCTGGAGGGCGGCGGCGACCCCGCGCAGCAACAGGGACACGCCGTCGCGCCGCAGGTCGGAGTTCTTCCTGACGGCCGCGCGGGTCGCCTCGTCGATGACGTCGCCGAGGCGCTCGGTGAGGGTGGCCTGGTCGGGTTCCTCGAAGCGGATGCGCAGGAACTCCTGCCCGGACCACTCGCCGAGGCCTTCCGGCAGCCGCGACAGCCGCTGGGCCGAGCGCAGGGTGGCGAGGGCGGACTCGACGAGGCCCCGCAGGCGGTCCACGATCGAGTCGCGGTTGCGCTCCAGTTGCTCCAGCTCGTCGGTGAGGACCCGGAGCCGGGGTGCGAAGGCCTCCGCCCACTTCTGGGCGTGTTCCGGCAGCGCGGTGGCGGGCAGTTCGCGGATCTGCTGGCGGGCAGGGGTGCGGACCTGCTCGTAGCGCGTGGAGTTGGCGTGCCGGACGAGGACGTCGCCGGCCTCGCGCACGGCCGACTCGGCGGCGGACAGGTCGGCGGCGCAGCCGCGCAGCGAGCGGCGGGCCTCGGCGGCGGACTGCCGGGCCTCTTCGAGGCTGCCCGGGTAGGGCTCGGGCTGCTCCTGCTCCTCCTCCGTGGTGTGCTCGCGCAGCAGGTCGCGGAGCAGGGCGGCGATCTCGTCGAAGCCACCGGCGGCGTCCTCGGCGGCGCGGTGCGCTTCGAGCAGTTCGGCGTGGGCCTCCCGTGCCCCGTTCAACGCCTCGTTACGGGCGCCGAGTTCGGTGGTGGCGGTGCGCAGCAGCGCCTGTGCGTGCCCGGCGTCGGCCGGGACCAGCTCCTCGGGGAGCCCGGTGTGCGCCTCGCCGTCCTCGGGCGCGAGCCGTTCGGCCTCGCCGCGCAGCCGTCCGAGCTGCTCGCTCGCGCCGGACATCCGGGTCTCCAGGAGCTGCACCAGTTCCTCGGCACGGGCGGCGGCGGCCTGCCGGCTGGGTCCGTCGGAGCCGTCGGGCGACGTCAGCAGCTGCTCGGCGCGGGTGCGGACCTTGTTGCTGAGGCGGTCCAGGTCCGCGCGGGCCGCACTCTCGTCGCTCTCCGCGCGAGCCTGTTCGGCGCGCAGATCGGCGCCGACGCCGACCTTCTCGTACACCTGGGACGCGGCCCGGTAGGCCTCGCGCAGGGCGGGCAGGGACGCCTGCGGCGCTTCGGCGCCGTCCTCGGGTACGTCGTCGGGTGCGCCGGCGATCTCGGAGCGCTCTGCGCGCAGGGCACGGGCGGTGCGCCGGGCGTCGTCTGCGGCTCGCTGGGCGCCGCGCCGGTCCTCGTCGGCGGCGCGTGCCCGTTCCAGGCAGCTCTGGGCACGTGCTTCCGCCTCGGCCGCGTCGTCGGCCAGTTCCCGCAGTTTGACCTGCCAGCCCGCCCGTTCACGCAGCCGGAAGGCGAGTCCCGCGAGGGCGTCCGCCGCACGCCGGGCCCTCTGTGCGGCCTCCTGCCGCTCGTCGCGGACCCGGGCGGCCTCGGCGGCGGCCTCCTCGGCCTCCGCCCGCCGGGTGCGGGCCTCGGCCAGTTCGGCCTCGGCCTCCTCGGCGAAGGCCCTCGCCCCGCGCGCCGTCCCGGCCAGTTCCGTGAGCCGCCCGGCCGGGCAGCCGGTCCGCCACGAGACCAGCCGGGCGGCCAGCTCCCGGTCCTTGCCGAGCCGGGCGGCGAGAACCCGGATCTCCTCGTCCCGCGCGGTCGCCCGGGCGCGCAGTGCCTGCCGCTCCTCGTCGGCGGCGTGCTCGTCGTGCATGGCCGGGTTCGGCGGTACGAGGAACACGTCACCGCTGTCCGTGCCCGGCGCCGGAGTGGGGGCGAGCAGGGCGGCGGCGGTGCCGACGGCGACCGCGGACCGGGGCAGCAGCGCCGCCTCGCTCAACGCCTCGCGGGCGCGGACGTGGGAGTCCGGATCGGTGATGACCACGCCGTCGACCAGTTCGGGGCGGGCGGCGAGCACGCGCGCGTGGTCGGCCGGGTCGACGGCCTGGGCGAGATAGCGCCAGCCCGGGAGGGCGGGGATGCCGTGCTCGCCGAGGAACTCGACCGTCGCCAGCACGTCCGGGCCGGGCGGCAGCAGCCCGCCGTCACCGAGGGCACCGAGGATCCGGGCGTCGTCCGCGGCGGCGGTGCGCAGGTCGAACAGCTGTCGCTCGGCGGAGGAGACGGCGTCGTCGAGCAGTTCGCGCAACTCGTCGGCGAAGCGGTCGAGTTGTTCGGCGGTCAGGGCCTCCTCACCCGGGGACGGCCGGGCGCCTGAATCAGCCGCGGCGCGGTCGGCGTCCATGCGCTGAGCCGGCACACCGGTCCGCCGCCCGGTGGGGCTTCCGGGGAGGCTCAGCAGCTCCGCCAGCCGCTGCTCGGCCGCGAGGGCCTCGGCCGTACGGCGCTCGCCCTCGTGGGCGCGCTCGGCCGCCGTGGCCGCGTCGGCCGCGCGGGCCGCGGTGAGTTCCGCGCGGTTCTCCGCGGCGGCCGCCTCGCGCGCGTGCTCGGTGGCCCGGCGGGACGCCTCGCGGGCAGTGTCCCAGGCGGCGACCGCCGTCTTCTCGGCGTCGCTCGCCGCGAGGGCGGCCCTGGCGGGGTCGGCGTCGGGGGCGCTGTCGTCGAGCCAGCCGGCGCGTACCGCCTCGGCGGTCTCCTGCTCGACCTCGGTGAGCCGCTGTCGCAGGTGTCCGATCTCGCTGCGGGCCCGCTGTGCCTCGGTGGCCGCGGCGGTGGCGTCGCGGTGGGCCCCGTCACTGGCCTCCTGGAGGGCGGCCGACCGTGCCTCCTCCTCGTTGGCCAGGTTGTCGGCGTTCCGTGCGGCCGCGTGCAGGGCGCGCACCAGGTCGACGGCGGCCTCGGCCCGGGCGGCCAGCGCGGGGGCCGCGTCGCGCTCGGCCTCCCGGATCGCGGCGGAGACGCGGGCCACGCGGTCGGCGGCGGCGCGGTGGCGCAGTACGGCCTCGGCGGCCTGCCAGGACGAGTACAGCGTGCGCGCGTCGGCGAGTTCGCGCTTCTGGGTCGCCGCGGACTTCTCGGCCGCGGCGAGAGCCAGGGAGGCGTGCCGGTAGGCGAGTTCGGCGGAGATCAGCGCGCTGTGCCCGCGCGCCGACTCGGCGTGGGTGACGGCGTACGCGGCGGCGGTGACGCGCCCGGTCAAGTCTGCCGCGCGGACACGTTCCCGGGCGCCGCGGGCGGAGAGCCGGCGGGCGAGGGTGCGGGTGCGGCGCTCGGCCGCGGTGTGGATCTCCCGCGCGCGGGCGCGGGCCTCGGCGGCCTCGACGATCCGGCCCAGCAGGTCGACCGAACCGGCGGTGAAGTCCCGTTCGGCGATCAGTTCGGCACGCCGGCCCAGCTTGTTGCCGAAGCCGCTGACGAGGTCGGCGAGTCCGTCGGTGTCGCGGGTGTCGGTGACGGCGCGCAGCAGGAGGTCGGTGAAGTCGGAGTCCTTCTTGACCGCGAAGAGGCCGGCGGCCTCTCCCTCGTCCGCGTTCATCTCCCGCTGGTAGCGGAAGAGTTCCGGGTCGAGACCGAGGTCGCCCAGGTGTTCGGTCCAGCGCTCGTGGATCTCCTCCCAGTGCACCTCCAGGTGCGGGTAGTTCCTGCCGGCCTCCGTGAGGGCGTCCCGGAAGCCCTTCATGGTGCGGCGCCGCCCCCGTGCGCCCGACTGGCCCTCGGCGGGCGGCCGTACGGCCGTGGACTCGGCGACGGGAAGGTTGTCGAGGCCGAGACCGGGGCCGGGGCGCAGGGAGTACCAGGCCTCGGCGAACTTCCTGGGGTCGTTGGAGACCTGACGGCCCCGCCATTCACTGACCTTGCCGACGACGACGCACTCCCCGGTCTGCACGTGCTGCCATTCCAGCGCGACGTGGCCGCAGTCGTCGGCGAGCAGGAACTTGCGCAGTACACCGGAGCTGGCGCCGCCGAGGGTGTTGCGGTGGCCCGGGAGCATCACGGAGAAGATCAGTTTCAGCAGGACGGACTTGCCGCCGCCGTTCTCCAGGAAGAGCACCCCGGCGGGGGCGGGACGGCGCGGCGGGCCGACGGGCTCCTCCTCGAAGAACTCCGCCTGCGCCGGCGCGGGGTCCGGCACGACCCCGCCGACACCGCGCAGGTCGAGCACGGTGTCGGCGTAGCGCGCACCGGCCGGCCCGATGGAGTAGAGGCGGACCCGGGACAGCTCGTACATGGCGGACTCTCGTGAGGCTTCGTGAGGTGGGGGGTTCAGGCGGAGTGGAACGGCAGGCCGGCGTCGGCGACCAGTTCCAGGTCGTCGCCGTCCTGGGGCGGCAGCAGGGTGGGCGTGCCGTCGGTGACCGGGACGACGCCCAGCTCCAGCAGTTCGGCGAGGGCGGCGCTGCCCGCCATGTCGCGGACCTGGAGCTGGTAGCGGGCCGTGGTGCGGTAGGTGCCGCCGTTGTCGTCGCCGGTGCGCTGGAGGAAACCGGAGTCGGTGAGGAAGGCGACCGCCTTGGCCACGATGCCGGTGGTGGAGCCCGCGAGCCGGCGCGCGTCCTTGGTGGCGCCGGTGGCGCTGCGTCTGGCCCAGATCCTCCAGGCGGCCTCCAGGCCGGGGGTGTCGCTGGCCGGGTCGGTGTTCTCGCCCTGTTCGGCGGCCCGCTCCTCCAGGCGGTGGCAGGCCTGGCGGACGAAGGCGTCGACGCCGTTGACCGTGACGCGCCCGATGTAGCCGTCGTCGGCGAGGTCCTCGGGGCGCGGGAAGGCCATGGCGGCGACGGCGAGGTGCGCGAGCCCGTGCAGGAACCGGTCACCGCCGTCGGCGGAGGTACGGCGCGCGTAGTCGCCCATGCGGACGGCGAAGACGGAGTCCTCGGCGGCGGTGACGGCCATGCCCGCGCGCGGGGACACCTCCAGCACGATCAGCCCGAGCCCGGTGGCCACGGCGTCGGCGAGCCGCGCGAACGGGGGGTCCTCGCGGTAGCGGCGCAGCAGGTCGGCGTACTCCTGGTCGCGGGCGGGCTGCAGTTTGGGCTGGAGGCCGAAGGCGACGAGCCGCGCCGCGTCCGCGGCGTCGGCGGGCGTGACGGCGGCGCTCGCCGGTGCGGCCGCGGCCTCCGGCTCACTCCACTCGACGTGCTCGGTCACGGTCGGGACTCCTCGCTGTGGGGAACGTCGGTACGGTCTGCTGCCCGCGCGGTCATGCCGCCTCCGTCCGGTCGGCGGCCATGCCGGCCGCGTCCAGCAGGGCCGTGCCCACGATGAGGTCGGCACCACCGAACTCGGGATCGACGAGGTCGGTGCCGTCGTCCACGGCGAACAGCAGCTTCCGTTCGCCCTGGCGGTAGGCGGTGCCGAACGGCGGGCTGGCGGCGTGGATCGCCAGCAGGGCGACCAGGTAGGGCAGTTCGGGGTCCTGGCGGCGGGCGTCGGCGAGCAGCCCGGACAGCCGGCGCGGCGCGTCGGCCGGCAGGTCCAGCAGTTCGGTGGCGGCGGCGAGCTGCTCCTCGCTGAAGCGGCTGTCGTCGGGTGTGGCGATCAGGTCGGGTTCCGGCATCTCCGCGCCGAGGTGCTCACGTTCCACGGGCGGCGTCAGCAGTATCTCGACGAGGTCGGCGACCCGGACGGAGACCGGGGTGCGCAGCCCGGTGCCGTGGGCGAAGAAGGCGTCGGTGACCCGGGACGCCCGCTCCACGGGCAGGGGCAGCAGGGGTGCCAGGAGATGGCCGTAGAGGTCGGTGCCGGAGGTGGACGTGGGGTTGGCGAAGGCCTGCCGGTCCTGCTCGGCACGGAACAGCGGGCCGGCCTCGAGGAGCCGGGACTGCAGCTGTGTGTGGCGCCGGATGCAGTCCTTGACGATGTCCACCAGCTCGGCCGCGCGGCGCTTGTGCCCGGGATCCTCGGACTCGTCGCGGGCCTTGCGGATGTTGGTGAGGATCGCGTTCTCGTGGCGGTACCGGTCGGCCACGTGGTCGAGGGCCTCGGCGATCATGTCGGGCACGGCGCTCAGCCAGTCCACCGCGCGGACGTTGCGACGGGTCGCCTCCAGGGCCCGGCGCAGGGTCTCGGAGTACTGCACGGTGCGGTAGCGGGCCTGCTCGGCGGCGAGCTGGGCGTCGGCGAGCCTGCCCCGCCTGATCAGCACCTCCAGCTTGACCTCGGCGGCGATCTGCGCGCTGGTGACATCGGTGTCCAGGGCGCCGACCAGGACGTTGACCGCCTCGTCCGTGGTCCGCAGGTACACCGTGCCGCCGGGGCCGGGGACCTCCTCGACCAGTTTGAAGTCGTAGTCGCGGCGGACATAGGTGCCGTCCGCTCCGAACACGCCGTACACCGCGCGGAAGCCGCGGTCGACGCTGCCGACGTTGATCAGGTTCTCCAGGACCCAGCGGGCCACGCGCTCGTGCTCGGCGGCGGGACGGCGCGGGGCCTGGGCGGCGATGCGCGGGATGAGCCGGGCGACGACCTGGTCGTGGTCGGCGCCCGTGTCGAAGTCCATGTTCAGCGTGACCAGGTCGATGGCGGCGAGGGCGATCTCGGCCATGCCGTACACCGAGTACTCACCGGCCAGGTTGGCCTTGCGCGCGTCGAGGTCGTGCAGCGGCGCGGTGCAGGCGAGCGCGCGCAGCCGCCGCGCCAGACCCTCGTCGGCGGCCGGGCCCGGCGCGGGCCGCGGCCCCGCGCTGAGCTGGGGCGGAACGCTGTCCGTCGATGCAGGCGAAGTCACGGTGCACAGACTAGGTCCTCGGTCTGACAACGACCCAAACGAGGCAGATGCGCCCCGGCGTCACCCTTGTCACACCGCCGCGACCCGTCCGGTCGGGGACGGGTTCAGCCGCCGTGCTCCTCCTCCCCCACCCGGCGCCGGTACACCTCCACCACGCGCTCCAGCGACACGTCGAGGTACGCCGCGAGCAGGCGCTCGGCCTCCTCCCGCCGGCCCGCCTCAAGGGCTTCCAGAATGGCGACGTTTCGCGCGATGTACGGTTCGTGCAGCCGCTCGGGCTCGTCCACCACGTGGAAGGCCAGGCGCAGTTCGGCGAAGACGCTGCGCATCAGCTCGTCCGTGCGCTCGCTTGCGGCGAGCGCCACCAGCTCCCGGTGGAAGTGGATGTTGGCCGTACCCACGGCTTTCCAGTCACCTTCGCGCGCCGCCCTGCGCCCCTGTTCCACGACCCCGGCGAGCGCGTCAAGCCCGTAGGGCGGGTCGCCCAGGCCGCGTACGACGGCGCACTCGACGAGCCGCCGGGTGCGGTAGATGTCCTCCACGTCCTCGACGGTGAGCACCCGGACGAAGACACCCCGGTTCAGTTCGTGGACGAGCAGCCGTTCGTGCGTGAGCAGGCGGAACGCCTCGCGCAGCGTGTTGCGGGAGACGCCGAGGGCCCCGCCGATGCTGTCCTCCGACAGCCGGGTGCCGGGCGGGAAGTAGCCCTCGGCGATCCGGCTCCGCAGGATGTCCGCGACCCGCTCCGCGGTGCTGGTACGGCCCAACAGGGCCCGGTCGTCGGCCAGTCCGCTCAGCTGCTCCGTCATGCCCGGAATTCAATCGCACACCGAAGAACGAGACAACACGAGTATTGAAGGATCGTTCAACGATCCTCTACCTTGCTCCACACGGCACGGCTCATCCCTTCCCGCACCCTTCGTCCTCCCTCTGCGAGGTGCCCATGAGCGCGACCCCTCCACCGAAGGCCCTGACCGGCGAACCACGCCCCGCACCGACCGGAACCACCGCCCACGACGGGGCGTTGGGCTGGCTGCGCGCGCTGGGGCCGCGCGGCCGACGCGCCTTCGGCGGCGCTTTCGGCGGCTATGCCCTGGATTCATACGATTACTTCACACTGCCGCTGACCATGGTCGCGCTGTCCGCCTATTTCAATCTGAACAGCGGTCAGACCGGCCTGCTCACGACCGTCACCCTGGTGGTCTCGGCGGTCGGCGGCGCCCTCGCGGGGGTCCTGGCGGACCGCGTGGGCCGGGTGAAGGCCCTGCTCGTGACCGTGGTCACCTACGCGGTGTTCACGGTGGCCTGCGGCTTCGCGCCCACCTACGAGACGCTGCTGGTGTTCCGTGCCCTCCAGGGCCTCGGCTTCGGCGGCGAGTGGGCGGTCGGCGCCATCCTCGTCGCGGAGTACGCGAGCGCCCGGCACCGCGGACGCACCCTCGGAGCGGTCCAGAGCGCCTGGGCCGTGGGCTGGGCGCTCGCCGTGATCGTGTACACGATGATCTTCTCGCTGGTGGACGACGGCCTGGCCTGGCGGGTGATGTTCTGGACCGGCGCGCTGCCCGCGCTGCTCGTCGTGTGGGTGCGGCGCAGCGTGCGGGACGCTCCCCAGGCGGCCGCGGCGCGGGAGAGGAGCGCCCACAGGGGCTCGTTCGCGGCGATCTTCCGGCCGGACCGGCCGGGCAGGGCGGGGCTGCTGCGCACCACGCTCTTCGCCGTGCTGCTGTCCACCGGCGTCCAGGGCGGTTACTACACGCTCGCCACCTGGGTGCCCACGTATCTGAAGACGGAGCGCGAGCTGTCGGTCGTCGGCACCGGCGGCTATCTGACGTTCCTCATCTCAGGTGCCTTCATCGGCTACCTGACCGGCGGCTGGCTCACCGACCGGCTGGGCCGCCGGCGCAACATCTGGCTGTTCGCCCTGCTGTCCGCCGTCTGCGTCCTGGCTTACGCGAACATCCCCAGCGGCGCCAACACCCTGGTCCTGGTCCTGGGTTTCCCGCTCGGGTTCTGCATGTCGGCCATCTTCAGCGGATTCGGCTCCTACCTGAGCGAGCTGTACCCGACGGCGGTACGCGGCACGGGGCAGGGCTTCACGTACAACACCGGGCGTGCCGTGGGCGCCGTCTTCCCGACGACGGTCGGTTTCCTGGCCGACGGCTGGGGCGTGGGCGGGGCGCTGGTCTTCGGCGCGATCGGCTACGGCCTCGCCGCCCTGGCACTGCTGGGGCTGCCGGAGACGCGCGGGAAGGAGCTGCAGTGAACCCCGCCGACGACCGCACACCGACCGTCGTGGACGACCGTCCTGTGCCCCTGGCCGACGACAGCGCCGGCGCGTGGAGCCCGCGCACGGCCCGCGCACGCTTCCGGGAGGGCCTCACGGGCCCCACGGCCGGGGTGGCCGCGGGACACACACAGGCCAATCTGATCTCGGTGCCCGCCGACTGGGCGTACGACATGCTGCTGTTCTGCCAGCGCAACCCCAAGGCCTGCCCGGTCCTGGACGTCACCGACGCCGGGTCGGTGACCACCGTCCTCGCCGACGGCGCCGACCTGCGCACCGATCTGCCGCGCTACCGGGTGTGGGAGAACGGCGAGCTGGTGGACGAACCGACGGACGTGCGGGCGCACTGGCGCGGTGATCTGGTGTCGTTCCTGATCGGCTGCAGCTTCACGTTCGAGTGGGCGCTGGCGGCGGCGGGCGTTCCGATCCGGCACGTCCAGCAGGGCCGCAACGTTCCCATGTACGTGACGAGTTGGCAGTGCCGCCCGGCGGGGCGGCTGAGCGGCCCGATGGTGGTGTCCATGCGGCCGGTGCCGCCCGGACTGCTCTCCGCGGCGATCCGGGAGAGCAGCCTGCTCCCCGCGGTGCACGGCGGTCCCGTGCACTGCGGCGACCCCTTCGGACTGGGCATCGACGACCTCGGCCGCCCGGACTTCGGCGACCCGGTGGACTTCGCACCGGACGACATCCCGGTGTTCTGGGCGTGCGGGGTGACCCCGCAGGCCGCGGTCAGGGCCTCCCGCCCGCCGTTCGCCATCACGCACGCACCGGGGCAGATGTTCCTCAGCGACGCCCGGGACGAACAGTTCCGCGTGGCGTGACGGATCCGCGCGGCACCGACAGGAGAAACGAAGGACCCATGACCTCGATCGATCTGAACGCCGACCTCGGCGAGGGTTTCGGCCGCTGGCGGCTCACCGACGACGAGCGGCTGCTGTCCGTCGTCACCAGCGCCAACGTGGCCTGCGGCTTCCACGCCGGGGACGCCGCCACCATGCGCCGGGTGTGCGAGCTCGCGGCCGGGCGCGGCGTGCGGATCGGCGCCCAGGTCTCCTACCGGGACCTGGCGGGGTTCGGGCGGCGCGCGATGGACGTGCCGCCCGCCGAGCTGGCGGCCGAGGTGGCCTACCAGATCGGTGCCCTGGAGGTGTTCGCCCGCGCGGCCGGCGCCCGCGTGGCCTACGTCAAACCGCACGGGGCGCTCTACAACCGGGTGGTGCGCGACGAGGAACAGGCGCGTGCGGTCGTCGACGGCGTGGTCCTCGCGGACGCCACGCTGCCCGTCCTGGGTCTGCCAGGCTCGCGGCTGCTGGAGCTGGCCGCGAAGGCGGGCCTGCCGGTGGTGACGGAGGCGTTCGCCGACCGGGCGTACACGGACGAGGGCACGCTGGTGCCCCGTCATGAGGAGGGCGCCGTCGTCACCGGCCCGGAGTCCGTCGTGGCGCGCTCGGTGCAACTGGCCCGCCACGGGAAGGTCGACACGCTGTCGGGCCGGCGCATCGGGATGCGGGCGCGCTCCCTGTGCCTGCACGGCGACACGCCCGGCGCGGTGGACCTGGCACGGCGGGTGCGAGCCGCGCTGGAGGCGTCCGGGGTCCGGGTGGAGGCCTTCTCATGAGGGTGCTGCCCGTCGGGGAGGACGCCCTGCTCGTGGAGGTCGGCTCGGGCGACGAGGCCCAGGCGCTCCACGCGGAGCTGCTGCGGCGCCGCACGGAGGGCTCGCTGCCCGCCGGGGAGATCGTCCCGGCGGCGCGCACGGTACTGCTCGACGGCCTGTCCGACCCGGCCCGGCTGGCCGCCGAACTGACCGCCCTGGCCCCGCCGTCGGCGCCCCCGGGAGCGGCGGAGACGGTCGAGATCCCAGTGCGGTACGACGGCCCGGACCTGGCCGACGTCGCCGCGCACTGGGGCGTCGCCGAGCGGGAGGTGGCCCGTGTCCACGCGGATGCCGAGTTCCGGGTCGCGTTCTGCGGATTCGCGCCCGGCTTCGGTTACCTCACCGGTCTGCCGTCGCGTTACGACGTGCCCCGCCGGCCGACTCCGCGCACGGCCGTCCCCGCCGGGTCGGTGGCACTGGCCGGCCCCTACACGGGCGTGTACCCACGCTCCTCGCCGGGCGGCTGGCAGTTGATCGGCACGACCGACCTGGTGCTCTGGGACCACGCGCGCGTGCCGGCGGCGCTGCTGTCCCCCGGCACGCGTGTGCGGTTCGTCCCGGTGGCCGCGACGGGGCCGGCGGCATGACGGACCGCGCGCTCGCCGTCGTCCGCGCGGGGGCCCTGACCACCGTGCAGGACCGGGGCCGCCCCGGTCACGCCCACCTCGGGGTACCACGCTCCGGGGCGCTGGACGCGCCCGCGGCGGCGCTCGCCAACCGGCTGGCGGGCAACGCACCGGACGCGGCCGTCCTGGAGACGACCCTCACCGGCTGTTCCGTGCGCCCCCGTTCGACGGTCACGGTGGCGGTCACCGGGGCTCCCTGTCCCGTCACCGTGGACGGCCGGGCGGTCGCCTGGGGTGCGCCGGTGCGCGTGCGTGCGGGGTCCGTCCTGGACGTGGGGGCGGCGGTCCGCGGGGTGCGCTCCTACGTGGCCGTCTCGGGCGGGATCGCGGTCGAACCGGTGCTCGGCAGCCGTTCCACGGACCTGCTCTCGGGTCTCGGCCCGGCCCCTCTCACGGACGGTGCCGTGCTCCCTCTCGGGACTCCACGGGAACGCCACGCGCGTGTGGACGTCGCCCCGCAGCCGGCTCCCCCGGCCGAGCTGGTGCTGCGGGTGACCCCGGGCCCGCGCGACGACTGGTTCACCCCGGGGGCCGTACGCCTCTTCACCTCGCGCACGTACCACGTGTCCCCCGCGAGCAACCGCATCGGACTGCGCACGACCGGTCCGGCCCTTCAGCGCGCCAGGCGGGACGAACTCCCCAGCGAGGGCATGGTGCTGGGCGCCGTCCAGGTACCGCCCGACGGGACGCCGGTGGTGTTCCTGGCCGACCATCCGACCACCGGGGGCTACCCGGTGATCGCGGTGGTGCGACCCGCCGACCTCCCGGCCGCGGCCCAGGCCTCGCCAGGCACCCCGGTCCGCTTCGTCGCCGTACGCCGCCGCTGAAGGCCCCGGCCGCGCCGCTCCGCCGCACAGATGCCCCAGGAAGGTCACCAGCAGTCCTGGCCCGGGAGGGGGAGGGAGGGGACGCGGACGCCGAGGCGTCGGGCGGTCCGCAGCGCACGGTGGGCCACGCCGTGCACATCGGGGAAGGACCCGGTCACGACGACGCGGTCGTCCGGCCCGTACGCCGCGCGTGCGCCGGGGGTCACACGGCGGTCTCCTCGGGACCGATCCGGCTGCGTACGGCGGTCTGCACCTCGGCCTCCTCGGCCGGGTCGGCGGCGAGCCGGCGCAGGCGGTCGACGACCCGGGTGTCGCCGGTCTCGGCGTGCCGGGCGGCGATCTCGCGGGTGGTCTCCTCGCAGTCCCACAGGCACTCGACGGCGAAGCCGGTGCCGAAGGCGGGGTCGGTCGCGGCGAGGGCGCGCGCGGCCCGGCCCCGCAGGTGGGAGGAGGCGGTCTCACGGTAGACGTGGCGGAGCACGGGCGCGGCGCAGGTGATGCCCAGGCGGCCGGCGCCGTCGACGAGGGTCCACAGGGTGGCTGCGTCGGGGCCCTCGCCCCGCACGCCCTCCCTCAGCGCCGCGAGGACCGCGTCACGGTCCTGGACGCCTCCCCGGCAGGCGAGGACACGGCCCGCGGCGGCGCCCAGCTCGTCGGGCCGGCGGGCCCAGCCGCGCGCCCGGTCGACGGCGACCAGACTGCGCATGCGTTCGAAGGCGTCGACGGCGGCTTCCACGACGGGCGCGGAGCCGGTGGCCACCGCGCGCTCGATCAGCGCGAGGGCGTCGGGATCGTTGCTGTCGGCGAGGTAGCGCAGGGCGGTGCACCGGGCTCCCTCGGTGCCGTCCTCCGCGGCCCGGAGGATCTCGGCTCGGTCCTCGGGGCCCGCCACGGCACCCAGACACCGGGCGGCGGGGACGTGGAGCGCGGCGCCGCGCTCCACGCCTTGCTGGGCCCATGCGAACACCGCCTGCACGCTCCAGCCCGGGCGCGGCCCCGAGGGGCGCATCTGCCGCTGCCAGCGGTCGAAGGAACCGGCCTCCTGGGCGGCACGCACGCGCGTGGCGATGGAGGGGCGGGCATCGTCGGCCCACAGCCGCCAGGGCCGTGGCTCGAAGGCGTCGCGGACGGTGGCGGCCAGCTCCGCCTCGCCCTCGGCGTCGGTGGCGAACCGCGCGAGGACCGGGGCGGCCAGGGCGCGCAGGCCCGCGTCGTCGTCCCTGAGGGCCAGCTCGTCCAGGGCCCAGGCCCAGTTGGTGCCGCGGGCGGCGTACCCGCGCAGCAGGTCCAGGGCGTCCCGTCTGCCGTAGGAGGCGAGGTGGCCGAGGACGGCGAGGGCCAGTCCGGTGCGTGACTCGTCGGTGTCGAGGACGTCCTCGGGGTCGAAGAGGTGGGCCTCGACGGCGTCCAGTCCGCCGTGCAGGTCGAGGTAGAGGCGGGCGTAGTAGAGGGAGCGGTTCTCCACCTGCCAGTCGTGGCGCGGGTCGCGCAGCACACAGTGGTTCAGCGCCGCGAGCGCCTCGGAGCGCGGGGCGGTGAGCGCGTGCAGTGTGCCGTCGCCGCGTCCCCGCTGGAGCAGGCCGAGCAGCGTACCGCTGGGCGCTATGACCGGATCGAACATGGGAAACAGCCTCACATCAAGCGTCGACGCAACCGGGGACGTGCATTACCTGGCCGCGTGACGACACGTCGGGGCGCCCGCCGTTTCCTGCTTGCTGTAGACCATCTCTCTCTGCCTCTCGTCTGTGGCCCATGCGGGTCGCATCACGGCCCGCGCGGTGCGGCAACACCTGCCCAGCCATCGCGTCCGTGAATCACGTCGTCATGATGACCCGGCGGTCACATCTACCGCGACCGAAATTTCGGCGGCCCCGTACCGCCTCCCCCGTTTTCCGTGTCGTCGCTGGTCGGAGCGTGTCGCTCAGTGCTCGCCGAACAGTTCGAGCAGTTCCGTACGGCCGAACATCCGGGCCGTGTCGACGGCGGAGGGGGTGCCGGCGGACGGGTCCGCGCCGCCCTTCAGCAGGGCGTCGATCACCTCGGTCTCCCCCTTGAAGACCGCCCCCGCGAGTGGAGTCTGACCCCGGTCGTTGACGCGGTCGGCGTCGGCGCCGCGGTCCAGCAGGGCACGCACCGCCTCGGCGTGTCCGTGGTAGGCGGCGAGCATCACGAGCGAGTCACCCCGGTCGTTGGTGAGGTCGGCCGGTACGCCCGCGTCGACATAGGCCCCGAGCTCCTCGGTCCGGCCGCGCCGGGCCAGGTCGAAGATCTTGGTCGCCAGCTCCACGACCTCGGGGTCGGGGGCTTCAGTCATCGCCGGACCGCCTCTCACTGCACGTGCTCACGCATCGGGGACAGGGCGTACGTCTGCGAGCGGTGCAGGCCGTACGGGTGAATCGCCAGCGTACTGGCTCGCGCGGCACATGACCTGATGCGCCCGAGGTAAAGATCACGACAGGCCCGTCCGAGGGTAATCTCCGAAAATCCACCCAGTTGCACCTTTTATCGTATAGATACATTCTGTGATCCTGGAAGTACTCATGGTGACTGTCCCCGCGAACCAGGAGAACTCACATGATCGTCTCGATCTCATGCGTGGTGCTGCTCGGCATCGTCGTCTTCATCTTCTTCCGGAAGGACGGACTGAAGGCGTCGCACGCCCTGGTGGCGATGCTCTTCGGCTTCTATCTGGCCAGCACGGCCATCGCACCCAGCATCAAGGCGGGCGGCGAGAGCCTGGCCGGCCTCCTGGGCGGATTCAAGTTCTGACCCGCCCCGACCACGCCCCTCCCGCCCGTACGCACCCTCTGGAGACAGCAGTGGCCCGGCGCCCCCTCCCCCGCATCCTGAGCAACGGCAGCGCACAGTTCGCCCGGAGCAGGGAGCTGGCCAAGGCGGCGGCCGACAGCGCCACGGACGTCCTCCACCCGCTGATCACCATCACGCGCGGTCTGCGCCGGCTGGCCTCGGCCGGGCGGCGCAGGTGGGCCGGCACACCCAAGGACCGGCGCGGCGCGCTGCTGTTCCTGATCGCGTCGGTCGTGCTGGTCGTGGCGCTCGCTCCGTACGGTCCGCTGCTCGCCGTCATCACCCTGATGGCGGCGGCGGCCTGGCAGGGCCGGGACCGCGCCCCCTCCGTGCCCGACGGGCCCGGCGAGGCGCAGGCCCAGCGCCTGAGGTCGCTCTACGAGGCGCTGGTGCCGTACTTCTCCACCGCCGAGGACCCGGAACCGCTCTACGCCCACGGCGGGGACTGGGGGAAGGTTTTCTCCGAGTACGAGTTCGACGGCGTCGGCCGCGTCACCCACCTGGTGATCGGCTACCCCGCCTACTTCACCGACGGCGAGCCGGAGTCCCGGGCGCGGATCGAGCATCTGCTCGGCGCCAAGTCCGGCCGCGGCCGCGAATACCACTTCTCGTGGGACGAGGAGGGCAACCAGCTCACCGTCCGCGTCCTCGAGCCGCTGCCCACCGACATCGCCGCCCAGCCCTTCGTGACCGCCCCCGGCGAGACGGTCCTCGGTTTCACCGACCCCATCCGGGTGCAGCGCACGCTGCCGCTCACCCACGGCACGCACGGCGAGGAGCGACGAGACGTTCCGCCCGTCGTCTGGCGCACCGGGGTCCGCTCGACCGAGCCGCATCTGCTCGCCGTCGGCCTGCCGGGCAGCGGCACCTCGACGCTGTTGCGCTCCATCGCCCTGCAGGCCCTCCACCACGGCGACGTGGTGATCGTCGACGGCGGCGGAACCGGCGAGTACGCCTGCCTCACCGGCCGGGACGGCGTGCTCGCCGTCGAGTGCGGGCTGACGGGGGCGCTGACCAGCCTGGAGTGGGCCGCGCACGAGACGGAACGCAGGCTGGTCGCCGCGAACCGCGCCCACCAGGCGGGCGACCCACCGCCGGAGGACACCAGGCGTCCCCTGTGGCTGCTGCTGGACCGGCCGAGCGCGTTCACCCACCTGGCCGCCGCGGACGGCCGCGAGGACCCCCAGTTGTTCCTCCAGGTTCCGCTGCGGCACGGCCGTCCCGCGAACGTCACCGTGGTCGTCGCCGAGCAGTTCGACGGCCTGGAGTCCCTCGGGGAGCCGGTGCGGCGGCACACACGCGCGCGGGTCGTCCTCGGCCCCGCGACGGCGGAGCAGCTGGAGGCCGTCCTCGGAGCGCCCCCGCACACCACGCCGGTCGACCAGGTCCCGCCGGGGCGCGGGTACGCCCGCCTGGGCACGGGGCCGGTGCACCGCCTCCAGGTGCCGGCGACGCCGGACCCGTACGACGACGCGACCAGCGACGCCCACCGGCAGGCGGTCCTGGATCTGCTGCCGCCCCGGACCACACCGGCGGACGAGGAGCCGGAGCGGCTGGAGCCGGAGGCGGCAGAACCGGAGGCGGTCTCCGCCGCGTCCGTACGCCTCGACAAGGTGACGACGGAGAAGGTGCCCGTCGGCGCGGTGGCCGCCGAGGCACCGGCGGACCAGGCGCCCGCCGACGCGGCGGCCGCGCAGCCGGCGCCGGGGGAGGCGGCGGTCGCGGAGACGTCCTCCTCCTAGCCCCCGCCGGACGGGCGTACTCCTGAGGACCCGTCCGGGTCCGCGCCCGGACGTGGTGCCCGCGCCCCGGCTACGCCACGAACGTGCGGGGTGTCTCCGTGCCGGACGTACCGCCGGTCTCGACGATCCGCGCCGCCGCGGCCAGGCGTACCGCCGCTTCCTCGGCCACGGCGCCACCCACGGTGAACGGCAGCCGTACGTATCCCTCGAACGCGCCGTCGACGCCGAAGCGAGGTCCGGACGGCACCCGCACGCCCACCCGCTCCCCCGCTTCGGCGAGCCGTGAGCCGGAGAGACCGCCGGTGCGCACCCACAGCGTGAGACCGCCCCGCGGTACCTCGAACTCCCAGCCGGGCAGCTCCCGCCGCACCGCGGCCACCAGCTCGTCGCGATTCTGCCGGGCCTGGGCACGCCGCACCTGAACCGCCTGCTCCCAGCCGTCCGTGCCGAACAGCCAGTGCACGGCCAGTTGCTCCAGCACGGGTGTGCCCAGGTCGGCGTACGCGCGGGCGGCGACGAGGCTGCGGATCACGTCGGGGGCAGCGCGCACCCAGCCGATGCGCATCCCGGCCCAGAAGGCCTTGCTCGCCGAGCCGACCGTGATGACCGTGGACCCGGCCGGGTCGAACGCGCACACGGCGCGCGGCATGTCCACGTCGGGGTCGAGCCACAGTTCGCTCATCGTCTCGTCGGCGACCAGTACCGTCCCCGCCGAGCGCGCCGCGTCCACCAGCCGCCGCCGCTGGTCCTCGTCGGCGAGCGCGCCGGTCGGATTGTGGAAGTCGGCGACGACGTACGCGATGCGGGGTGCCGCTTCGCGCAGCACCTGGCGCCAGCGGTCCATGTCCCAGCCGGTCAGGCCCTCCGCCATGGCGACGGGGACGAGCCGGGCCCCGGCCTCCCGCATCAGCTGCAGGATGTTGGCGTAGGAGGGCGACTCGACGGCGATGCGTTCGCCGCGGCCGCCGAAGAGGTGGCAGATGGCGTCGATCGCACCCATCGCGCCGGTCGTCACCATGATCTGCTCGGGCATGGTGGGGATGCCCCGTGCCGTGTAGCGGTCCGCGATCATCGACCGCAGGGCGGGCAGCCCGGCGGGGTAGTCGCCGTGCGTGTGCGCGTACGGCGGGAGCTCCTCCAGCGCGCCCCGGACCGCCCGGGTGAGCCAGGGTTCGGGGGCGGGGAGCGCGGCGCAGCCGAGGTCGATCACCGAGCCGAGTGCCTCGGGAGGCAGCGGTTCCAGTCCCCGCGCGGGCACCGGGTTGCCCGCCGGCACCGCGGTCCAGCTGCCCGCACCGCGCCGTGACTCCAGGAAGCCCTCGGCGCGCAGCGCCTCGTAGGCGGCGGCGACGGTGGTACGGCTGACGGACAGGGCTAGGGCCAGTTCCCGCTCGGCGGGCAGGCGCGCGGCCACCGGCACGCGTCCTTCCAGCACCAGGAGGCGGACGCCGTCGGCGAGCGCGCGGTAGGCGGGCGGGCGGCGGGTCCCGGGGCCGGCCGGGCGGTCCTGCTGGGAGGTGAGCAGCCGGGCGAGTTGCGCCGCACCCACTGCCGAGGTCCACTGCGCCATGATAATCAGTCCACCTTCCCCGGATTGGCCATGGATGGCGTGACCGGACACGCCACAGGGTGCCATGCATCGGTCCACTTTCACCACAGGGGGGCACATTGTGGCCAGGTACCCGGCCCGGCACGGGCATCTCGCACGCCGGCTGTCGCAGCTCTACGCCGGGCTGGCGCTGTACGGGGCGAGTTCGGCGCTGCTGGTGCGGTCGGGGCTCGGTCTCGAGCCGTGGAACGTACTGCACCAGGGTCTGTCCGAGCGGACCGGGCTGTCGATGGGCGTGGTGCTGACGATCACGGGCGCGTTGGTGCTGCTGCTGTGGATCCCGCTGCGGCAGCGGCCAGGCCTGGGCACGATCTCCAACGTGCTGGTGATCGGCGCGGCGATGGAGGCGACGCTGGCCGTTGTGCCGGACGTGGACGCCATGGCCGTACGGGTGCCCCTGACGGCGGCGGGAGTCGTGCTGAACGGCGCGGCGACCGGGCTGTACATCGCGGCGCGCTTCGGTCCGGGGCCGCGCGACGGCCTGATGACGGGCCTGAACCGGCGCACGGGGGTGTCGGTCCGGCTGGTCCGTACGGCCATCGAGATCACGGTCGTGGTCACGGGCTTCGTCCTCGGCGGCACCGTGGGCGTCGGCACCCTGCTGTACGCGGTGACCATCGGTCCGCTCGCCCAGCTGTTCCTGCGGGTCTTCGCCGTCCCCGCGGCGCCGGGCGGCAGCCCGGTCGTTGCCACGGGTCCACCGCGGCGCGCGATACTGCGTCCGTGACCCCGCGGATACGCCACCCCTACCTCGACCATCCCGGTCCGATCGCCTTCGCCCACCGGGGCGGGGCGGCGGACGGCCTGGAGAACACCGTGCGGCAGTTCCGCTGCGCCGTGGAGGCCGGCTACCGGTACATCGAGACCGACGTCCACGCCACGCGCGACGGACGCCTCGTCGCCTTCCACGACGCGACCCTGGACCGGGTGACGGACGGAACGGGCCGGATCGCCGACCTGCCGTGGCGCGACGTGGCGCACGCGCGCGTGGCCGGCCGGGAACCGGTGCCCCTGTTCGAGGAACTCCTGGAGACGTTCCCCGGAACGCGCTGGAACATCGACGTGAAGGCCGAACCGGCGCTGCCGCCCCTGCTCGAACTGATCGAGCGCACCGCCTCGTGGGACCGGATCTGCCTCGGCTCGTTCTCCGAGGCCCGTGTGCTGCGCGCGCAGCGGCTGGCCGGACCGCGGCTGGCCACGTCGTACGGCACCCGGGGCGTGCTCAACCTGCGGCTGAGGTCCTGGGGTCTGCCCGCCGCGGTGCGCCGGTCGGCCGTCGCCGCCCAGGTCCCGGAGGAGCAGTCGGGCGTCCGGGTGGTGGACCACCGCTTCGTGCGGGCCGCCCACGCGCGCGGTCTGCAGGTGCACGTGTGGACCGTCAACGAGGCCGAGCGGATGCACCGGCTCCTGGACCTCGGGGTGGATGGCATCATGACCGATCACATCGACACACTGCGCAAGGTCATGGTGGACCGCGGCATCTGGGTCTGAGACCTCCGCGCCCCGTCGCCGCGGCGCGTTCACGGGGAAGCGAGGGCACGGGTGGACACCGACACCGTGCGGTCACCGGCGGGCGACGAGGCCGCCGACCGGCGGCGCGAACAGCGCGGCTGGTACGTCTACGACTGGGCGTGCTCCGTGTACTCCACGAGTGTGCTCACCGTGTTCCTCGGTCCCTATCTGACGTCGGTCGCCGAGGCGGCGGCGGACGCGGAGGGTTTCGTCCACCCGCTCGGCGTGCCGGTGCGCGCGGGATCGTTCTTCGCGTACGCCGTCTCCCTTTCGGTGATCCTGGCCGTGCTGGTGATGCCGTTGGTGGGTGCGGCGGCCGACCGCACCGGCCGCAAGAAGCCGCTCCTCGCCGCCGCTGCCTACACCGGAGCCGCGGCGACGGCGGGGATGTTCTTCCTCGACGGCGAGCGCTATCTGCTCGGCGGTGTGCTGCTGGTCGTCGCGAACGCGGCGCAGTCGGTGGCGATGATGCTCTACAACTCCTACCTGCCTCAGATAGCCCGGCCGGAGGAGCGCGACGCCGTCTCCTCGCGCGGGTGGGCCTTCGGCTACGCGGCCGGAGCCCTGGTCCTCGTCCTGAACCTCGTCCTCTATTCCGGCCACGACGGCTTCGGCGTCTCCGAGAGCATGGCGGTGCGCATCTGCCTGGCGTCGGCCGGTCTGTGGTGGGGGGCGTTCGCGCTGGTGCCGCTGCGCCGGCTGCGCGACCGCCGCGCTCCCGCGCGGGAGGCGGCCGCCCTCCCGGGCTTCCGGCAGCTCGCGGCGACCGTCCGCGACATGCGCCGGCACCCGCTGACACTTGCCTTCCTGCTGGCCTACCTGGTCTACAACGACGGCATCCAGACGGTGATCTCCCAGGCCTCGGTGTACGGCTCGAAGGAACTGGGGCTCGGGCAGTCGACGTTGATCGTGGCCGTGCTGCTGGTGCAGGTGCTGGCGGTCGCGGGCGCGCTGGCACTGGGCAGGACGGCCCGGCGGTACGGGGCGAAACGCACGATCCTGGGCTCCCTGGTCGCCTGGACCGTGACCCTGGCCGCCGGATACTTCCTGCCTGCCGGGGCCCCCGCGTGGTTCTTCGTGCTTGCCGCGGGCATCGGCCTGGTCCTCGGTGGCAGCCAGGCGCTGTCCCGTTCGCTCTTCTCCCACCTCGTCCCGCCGGGCAAGGAGGCCGAGTACTTCTCGGCGTACGAGCTGAGCGACCGGGGGATGAGCTGGCTCGGGCCGCTGCTGTTCGGGCTCACGTACCAGCTCACCGGCAGCTACCGGGACGCGATCATCTCGTTGGTGGGCTTCTTCGTGCTGGGGTTCGTGCTGCTCGCACGGGTGCCGGTGCGGCGGGCGATCGGCGACGCGGGCAATCCCGTTCCCGAACGGATTTAGCGCTCGGCGCGAAAGGGCTGTAGTGTACGCGTTTGGCCTGCCAGGCGTACCGTTACTGCGCGTCAAAGATGCCGAAACACTGTGTGACATCTGCTATCAGGTGTGACAAACCGGGCGTCGGTGGGTACTGCAATGGTTGACAAGGCTGCGGCTACGACGGCGACGCAGGGCCCGGAACGGGACACGGAACGGGAATCTTTACCGCCGACCGGACGTTGACCGGATGACGACGACAGCGACACCTGTCCTGTGGGCGACAAGCCCGGGAGGCACGATTCATGAGTGAGCGAGCTCTTCGCGGCACGCGCCTCGTGGTGACCAGCTACGAGACGGACCGCGGCATCGACCTGGCCCCGCGCCAGGCCGTGGAGTACGCATGCGAGAAGGGGCACCGCTTCGAGATGCCCTTCTCGGTCGAGGCGGAGATCCCGCCGGAGTGGGAGTGCAAGGTCTGCGGTGCCCAGGCACTCCTGGTGGACGGCGACGGCCCCGAGGAGAAGAAGGCCAAGCCCGCGCGTACGCATTGGGACATGCTGATGGAGCGGCGCACCCGAGAGGAACTCGAAGAGGTCCTCGAGGAGCGTCTCGCCGTTCTGCGCTCCGGTGCGATGAACATCGCGGTTCACCCCCGGGACAGCCGAAAGTCGGCGTGATGATCCCTGCGGGGGCCTGGGCGTAAGCGCAAACGCACAGCGAGACAGGACTGTGGGCGCCGTACTGGTACGGCGCCCACAGTCCTGTCTCGCGTCCGGTCCTGTCTCGTGTCCGTCGTGTGCCGGGGGCCCCGCGCGGGCCGCTTCATCGCGTCAGCGGCGGGGGCGGGCCCTGCGGGGCGTCCCCGTGAGGCCTTCCCGGCTCGTCGCGCTCGTCGTGGATGACCTCCCCCTGGACGACCTTGCCGTCGGGCCGGTGGATCCGGACCTGCTGGAAGGCATCCCCCAGGGAGCCGTGCGTGGCGTCACGCAGCGTTCGCTCGACGGTGCGCTCGGCGTACCGGCTCACGGCCTTCTGCACCGGCGGCACCAGCAGGAGCAGCCCCAGCGCGTCCGAGATCAGACCAGGAATGATCAGCAACAGGCCGCCCAGCATCACCAGGCCGTTGCCCTCGCTGTTCGGCCGGGGCCCGGGGGCCGCGCCCTCCTGCTGCCGCTGCACTGTCTCGGTGAGGTTCTTGAAGGCCCGCCGGCCGGCCCGCTTGATGACGACCGAACCGAGGACGAGGCCGGCCACCAGGATCAGGAAGACCACCAGGCCGTTCGACGCCCCCGCGACCATCGTGAGCAGCCAGATCTCGAGTACCAGCCAGGCGGCGACCGCGAGCGGCAGGACGCCGCGCAGCCGTGAGCGCCGGGGCCGGACGGGCCAGGGGGTCTGAGCGCCAGTCGTCATACTCCCAGTGTGCCTGGGCCCGGCTCAGCGCGGGATAAGCGGGCCACGGGCGGCCGGAGGCTGTCCCTAGACCTCGGGCTGCTTCGTCTCCTGCTCGGACTGCTCGGCGACGTGCTCGGCGTCGTGCCCGGCGTCCTGCACGGACCGTCCTGGCTTCCGCCCCGGCTGCTCGGCCGCCGGCTCCGACTGCCTGGTCTCCGGCCTGGGCTGCCTGTCGTCGCCGCGGCCCAGGACCTTGCCGACGCGCTCCCCCACGCCCCACGCGGTGACCCGCCACAGCGCCTCGACGAGGATGTCCCGGCTCATCTTGGAGTCACCGAGTTCACGCTCGACGAAGGTGATCGGTACCTCGACGACGTGGTAGCCCGCCTTGACCGCCCGGCGGGCCAGGTCGACCTGGAAGCAGTACCCCTGGGAGGCCACCTCCTCCAGCCCGAGGCCCTCCAGCGTCTCGCGGCGGAAGGCGCGGAACCCGCCGGTGATGTCACGCAGCGGGAGATCGAGCGCCACGCGCGAGTAGAGGCTGCCCCCGCGCGAGATGAACTCACGGGACTTCGGCCAGTTCACCACGCGGCCGCCGGGCACCCAGCGCGAACCGAGCACCAGATCGGCCGCCTTGAGGGCGGTCAGCAGACGGGGCAGTTCCTCGGGCTGGTGGGATCCGTCGGCGTCCATCTCGACCAGGACGCCGTAGCCGTGCTCGATGCCCCAGCGGAAGCCCGCGAGGTAGGCAGCGCCCAGGCCTTCCTTGCCCCTGCGGTGCAACACCTGGACGTGGTCGTCACCCGCGGCCAGTTCGTCGGCGAGCTTGCCGGTGCCGTCGGGGCTGTTGTCGTCGGCCACGAGGACATGCGCCTCCGGGACGGCCTTGCGCACCCGGCCGACGATCGCCTTGATGTTCTCCGCCTCGTTGTAGGTGGGGATGATCACCAAAGCCGTGCCGAGCGGGCCGAATTTCCGCCCCTGGGATCCCGCCTCGAGGGTCCCGTCGCCGTCGTTCACTGCTGCCCCTTCATGTCCTGTGCGCAGGGTCCCACCATAGTCGTCGGGTCCTGCGTCGACGTGACAGGACGTTCATATGGTGGTGTCGTTCACCGAAGATCGGGTAGCAATGCGTCTTTCGGTCGCGCCGCGGAGCGGGGTGCGGCAGCGGATGGGGGCCCGGTGCCCTTCGGGCCGGCCTGGGATCCGCCGGCTGCGGATCGACCTGAAGCCGTTGTCTACTGAGCTCCCGGGCCCCACCCGGGGTCGCACCTCCCCTACCGGCTGGAACCTCCCTCGGCACCGCGCCGACGCTGAGCCTGGCTCCCAGTGGCGGTGCGCCGGTGCGGCACACCGTCCCTGACCCAGCGGCGCTGACACGAGTGGCCGGAAGTTCCCCGGTCGGGCGTCCGGTGGTGGACCCGGCCGAACCTACCGGCCCCCCGCGGCCGCCTGTCAACAGTCGTTTGACCTGCGTAATGTGGTTCAAACGCCTGGTCAGCGGCGAGGATGCGCAGGTCGCGAGACAGGGGCGCGCCGCATGATCGTCACCGCGTCACCCTCCCAGATCACTCGCCCGGCCGTACGAAGACCGTGCGCCCTCCGACCACCGTGCGCAGGCAGACGGGCAGGTCACGGCCGGGAGTGAGGTCCGGCAGGCCGGGAGTGCCGGAGCGGGGGTCGGTCGACCAGCGCGCCACCCGGTCGTCGGGCGCCTGGACGACGAGTTCGCCGGTGCGCCAGACGGCGTAGTCGGCGGGTGCGCCGGGCACGAGGACGCCCGCGTCGTCACGTCCGACGGCGCGCCAGCCGCCACGCGTGTGGGCGGTGAAGGCGGCGCGGACGGAGACGCGGTGCTCCGGGGTGCGGTGGAAGGCCGCGGCCCGGACCGTGCCCCAGGGGTCGAGGGGGGTGACCGGGCTGTCGGAGCCGAAGGCGAGCGGGACGCCGGCCCGCAGCAGCGCCGCGAACGGGTTGAGGGTGCGGGCCCGTTCCGCGCCCAGGCGACGGGCGTACATGCCCTCCTCTCCGCCCCACAGGGCGTCGAAGGCGGGCTGGACGGACGCGGTGAGGCCGAGTTCGGCGAAGGCCGCGACGGACTCGGGGGTGAGCATCTCGGCGTGCTCGACGCGGTGCCGGGCGGCGCGGACCCGGGCGAGGCCGACCTCCTCGGCGGCGGCGCGCACGCCCGCGACGACGGCGCCGACCGCCGCGTCGCCGATGGCGTGGAAGCCCGCCTGGAGGCCCGCCTCGGTGCAGTGGGCGACATGGGCGGCCACCGCGGCGGCGTCCAGGTGCGCGGTGCCGGTGTGAGCGGCGTCGGCGTACGGCTCGTGCAGACACGCGGTGTGCGAGCCGAGGGCGCCGTCCGCGAACAGGTCTCCTGCGGCGCCGGCCGCGCCCAGCTCGCGGGCCTTGGCGACGTCTTGTTCGGCCCAGTACCCGACGACGCGCGGGCCGGCCTCCTGAGCGGCGAGCCGCAGCAGTCCGGTGAAGTCGTCCTCGGAGGAGATCTCCGGTCCGCCGCACTCGTGAACCGTGCCGATGCCCAGGGAGGCGGCGTGGGCGAGGGCGGCACGCTGGGCCGCGGCGCGCTGGGCCGGCGTGACGGCACCCAGGGCGGCGGCGCGCACCGTGTGGTGGTCGTCCCCGGTGAGCGGGCGGTCCTCGCGGGTGACACCGCCCGGGACGAGGTCGAGCAGCGCGGTGGTGACGACCGCGGAATGGACGTCGATGCGGCTGAGGTAGAGGGGGCGGCCGCCGGTGGCCTCGTCGAGTTCCGCGCGGGCCGGGGGCCTGCCGCCGGGCCAGCGGGCGGCGTCCCAGCCGTGGCCGAGCAGCACCCGGTCGTCCGGGCGGGCGGCGGCGAACTCCCGGACACGGGCGAGCGCGGCATCGAGCGAAGGGGCACCGGACAGGTCGAGGCCGGTGAGGGCGAGGCCGGTGGCCGTGGTGTGGACGTGCGCGTCCGTGAACGCCGGAGTCACCAGCGCGCCGTCGAGGTCGATCACCTCGTCGACGCCGTCCGCGAAGGCGTCGGCGGCTCCTTCAGAACCGACCCAGGCGACCTGGCCGCGCTCGACGACCATGGCGGTCGCGAACGGGTCGGCGGGGCTGTGCACCTCCCCGCGGCGGAGCAGGACGGTGTGCGACGGGACGGTGCGTTCACTCATGCCCCACAGTCTCGCGCGCCGGGCGGGCCGCCCCCCACGCAGGTCCCGCTCACGGCCGCCGGGCCGGCCCGCGGAGAGCACCGGTCGCGGCCGCGAGCACCGCTCACCGGAACGGGCGGCCGTCCGGCCGGCGTCACCGGGTCACACGCGCGGCGGCCGTGCCTCGTACGGCGTGGACAGCACCACCGTGGTACGGGTCGAGACGCCCGCCAGGGAACGTACGCGGGCGAGGAGTTCCTCCAGTTCGTGCGGTGTGGACACACGCACCTTGAGGATGTAGTTCTCGTCGCCCGCGACGCTGTGGCAGGCCTCGATCTCGGGTACGTCGGCCAGGCGGTCCGCGATGTCGTCGGGGGCGCTGGGGTCGAAGGGTTTCACCGAGATGAAGGCGGTGATGGGCAGGCCGACGGCCTCCGGGTCGACGACCGCGGCATAGCCGCGGATGACGCCACGCTGTTCCAGCCTGCGCACCCGCTGGTGCACGGCCGACGTGGACAGGCCCGTGGCCTTGCCCAGGTCTGTGTAGCTCATCCGCCCGTCCTTGACGAGCAGCTGCACGATCTGTCGGTCCAGCTCCTCCATGGCGCAAGAACCTACAGTGCGCTTGATCGCCTCGGATACCTGAGCGGGGACGGTGACGTCGCCGCACGGACCCCTGACAGTGACATGTGACGAACACCACAGCCGTGGAACGGTCTCCGTGATGTTCTCGTGATTACACCCCAGGGGGGACGGGAAGTGCTTGCTGTGGTCGAGGCCGCAGTGCCTTCACGGCCCAGCCCGAGGGGGAGAACCCAATGCAGAGTCTTAAGCGCCTTGGTCGTACCACGTCCAAGCGGCAGCAGCCGGTCGTCACGCCCGAACCGGAGTACGTCGAACCCGACACCCCGGACGACGAACCCGACGCGTACGACACCTTCGAGATGTACCGGGTCATCTGCCCGGACTGCGCGCAGCCCATCGCCCTGCTGGCGGACGAGGACGTCCTGCCCGAGCACGCGCTGTGCGCCTCACCGTGGAACCCGTTCGGGCTCACGGTGTGTGCCGGCACCGGCCGCCGGGCCTCCGACGCCCGGCCCGCGGACGAGTCCGTCGAGCCCCAGGAGCAGGACACCGCCCTGCTGTTGACGCTCCCTCAGGGACTCGACTGGCGCACCCAGCCCTTCTCTCACGTCGGGGGCCCGGGCTCGCGCCCGATCAGGGTCCCGGTGATGCGGCGCGACGCCGCCTGAGCACACCCCGGTGCGAGGGTGGCGGGGTCCGCCACCCTCGTCCGCCGTGACGTGACGACCGCGAACGCACGCCCTATTCCGGCTGTCGGTGACCCGCCCGTCCGCTTCCGCGTTGGCCCGGGTATGACGACCCCCACGCACACGACGACCGGGCGTCAGCGCCATCTCTTCGTACCGCCGCCCGTGGAGGCGGTCGTACCCGCCCCGGCAGGGTTCCCGGATCCGCCGATCTACCGCGATCTCCTGCGGACGTGGGCCGACCGGGGCCGCACGCTGCCCGGGCGGCACGACCCGGAGTGGACCCGGCTCGCCGCGCCCTGGCGGGGCCTCGGCCAGTTCAGCGCGTCTCCGGCCCCGCGAGGTGGCGGGCGATGACCATGCGCTGGATCTGATTGGTGCCCTCGACGATCTGCAGGACCTTGGCCTCGCGCATGTAGCGCTCGGCCGGGAAGTCCGCCGTGTACCCGTAGCCGCCGAGGATCTGCACGGCGTCGGTGGTGACCCGCATCGCGGTGTCCGTGCAGTGCAGCTTGGCCATGGCGGCCTGCTTGGCGAACGGCCGTCCCGCGTCGCGCAGCCGGGCCGCCGCCAGGTACAGGGCGCGCCCCGCCTCCACCTGGGTGGCCATGTCGGCGAGCATGAAGCGCAGCCCCTGGAAGTCGGCGATCGGCTTGCCGAACTGCCGCCGCTCCGTGGCGTACCGGAGTGCCTCGTCGAGCGCCGCCTGGGCCAGGCCGATGGCGCAGGCGGCGATGCCGAGCCGGCCGCCGTCCAGCGCCGACAGGGCGATCGCGAAGCCCTGCCCCTCCTCGCCGATGCGCCGCGCGTCGGGGACCCGGACGCCGTCGAGGTGGACCTGGGCGGTGGGGGAGCCCTTCATGCCCATCTTCTTCTCCGGCAGGGCGGCGCTCACGCCCTCCGCGTCACCGGGCACGAGGAACGCGGTGATCCCGCGCGGGCCCTCCGCCCCTGTGCGGGCCATGACGGTGTAGAAGTCGGCGATCCCGCCGTGCGTGATCCAGGCCTTGGTGCCGGTGATCACCCAGTCCTCGCCGTCGCGGACGGCCTTGGTGCGCAGCGAGGCCGCGTCCGAACCGGAGGCGGGCTCGGAGAGGCAGTAGGCGCCGAGCAGCCCGCCGTCGAGCATCGCGTTCAGATGCTCCGCCTGCTGTTCCTTGGCCCCGAACGAGGCCAGCGCGTAACAGGCCAGGGTGTGCACGCTGACGCCCAGGCCGACGGTGAGGCGGGCCGTGGCGAGCTCTTCGAGGACCTGGAGGTAGACCTCGTACGGCTGGTCGCCGCCGCCGTACTCGGCGTCGTAGGGCAGGCCGAGCAGGCCCAGTTCGGAGAGCCGGGTGAAGAGCTCGCGGGGGAAGCGTCCCTCGTCCTCCTCCTCGGCCGCCCGGGGCGCGATCTCGTGCTGCGCGACGTCACGGACGAGCGAGATGAGATCCCGGGCCTCTTCCGTCGGCAGTTGCCGGTCCACCGGCTGCGGGGCGCGGTCGGGCATGGCGACGCTCTCCTCCCTGTTCGGGCACATCGGCGTGCGCCTTGGGTGGGGGCGGCTCCGCCGGGGTCGTATCGGTGCCTGGCCGATGCTCGCACTCCCGGGTCTCGGAAGCTGCTGACCAGCGGCTGTGCGCTGTGAGTATGCCCGATCGGCGGCATCGAGTCACCGGTTAACGACCGCTTACCGAAGATACCTTCGCCACACGCCCGCCTCGCACTCGGCGCCGAGCTCCGCCGACGGCATCCCGAACGATCCGCCGGCCCCTCAGCCGGGCCGGCTACAGCAGTCCCAGCTGTGTCAGGAGCATCGCGAGCACCACGACGAGCGTCCATCCCAGCACGTGCTCGAGGATCTCCGGTCCGTCCTCCCGGGGGCCGCCGGTGCGGACACGGGTCACGGTCGCTGCGTTCACGCTCATGGCTTCTCGCTGGTCTCGGTGGCGGGCGGACTCCCCCTGCGGTCCCGTCCACCTTGCCACCGTGAGCGGCGTCCGAGACCGAGACGTCGGTCACACGACGGCGGGCCCAGGTGCGCGGCCGGGGCCCGCCCGCCGGGCGGGTTCAGCGCACTCCCACCGCCGCCAGCGCCTTGCGCTGCGACGGGGTCGGACGTGCCGGGAAGTACAGGTAGCAGACCCCTCCGGTGCCGGAGACGACTCTGCCCGACGCGTTGTACCGCTTCGTCCTCAGCCAGATGTTCTCCCACTCGCGCCGCTGGTAGACGCGGCGCACGGCCTCGTTGTCGTCCGAGGCGGGGTCGTTGGCGATCACGTCGCCGTCGGCGGTGAACCCGATCACCGTCATCAGGTGCCCCGAGGTGCCGTACCCGGCCCCGGTCAGCTCCTCCTTCAGGAAGGACTGGGACGTGATGGCCGGGATGCCCGCGGCGATCAGCGTCTCCAGGTCGGTGAGGGAGCGCAGACGGGTGACCACGCCCTGCAGGCCGTCGAAGGTGGCCGCGTAGGCGGCGTTGAACGGCCAGTTGCCGCAGCCGGCGTACTGGTGGTCGTACGTGTACCGGGCCGCGTGGCAGATCTGCGGGTCGGCGTAGGAGGGGTCGACCCAGGACAGCTGCTCCGGGGTGAGCCTGCCGCCCCAGTACTCGATGATCATCTGCGAGGAGGTCGGGCTGCACCAGGCCTCGCCCCCGTTGTCGTACTCCGGGTACTGGCCCTTGTGGATCTCCTGCGAGTAGCGCGGGACGATCAGCTCGCGGGCCAGGCGGGGCGTGGAGGCGGGGACGGTGAACCGGTCCGGCACGTCGGAGCCCATCACGCCGGCCCGCCACACGGTCGGAGTGAGGCGGGTGCCGGGGCGACGGTGGAGGGTGAGGCGCAGCCGGTAGGAGGCGAGACGCAGGCCCGAGGCGGTGTCGTCGACGGCGAACGTGTCCGTCCAGACACTGCTCCGGCCGTCGCCCTGGTCGTCCACCGAAGTGCGCCGGATGTCCTGGTCCCCGGCCGCCCAGCGGCCCATCACGTACCAGGGGGTGTCCGTGCCGTCTGAGTACGTGCCCCTCAGCTCCACCTCGAGCCACGTGCCCGCGGGGGTGTGCGCGTTCCAGGAGGCGATGGCCTCCGTGGCGGGAACCGCGAGCCGGTGCGCGGGCGAGGTCCAGGTCGCGTACTCCCAGGCGGCCGTGCGGCCCGTGTGCGGGTCGGTGTAGTCCTTGGTGCCGGCGGGCCTCTCGATCACCAGACCGGGGCGTACACCGGCGACGGCACGGGTCCCGTCGCAGGTGCCGCCGCGCCAGTCCGTGTACGAGGTCCAGGCCCGGTTGTCGACGGTGCGGGCGGCGGCCCGCCCGCCGTCCGCGGTACCGGTGGCGCCGGCGGCCGGAGTCCCGGCGTACGCCGGGACCGCGCTCCCGGCGACGGTGGCGGCGACCGCCGCGGTCAGCAGGGTTCTGCGGGACGGCAGTTCGGCTCTGCTCATGGGTGGAGGACCCCCAGGTGTCGGGACAGGACCGGTAGGCGGACGGTGGACGTCCGCCGGGTGGAGCGGGTGTGCGCCAACTATGAACGCAGCCGGGCGGATCCTGCCAGCACCCCGGCCGTGCCGCGCCCGACCAACATGGGACTCGACCAATGGCGGGACCCGCGGCGGGCCTCGCGGGGCCGGGGCCTAGAGTGCTCCCGTCCGCCCTCACCTCGGCCCGGGAACCAGCCATCCACGATCTTGTCTCCCGCATCCGCCGGCTCGGCCCCTCCTGCGGCCCGGTCCGGCTCGTCGGCGTCGACGGGCACGCCGGCTCCGGGAAGTCGACCTTCGCCGGCCTGCTGGCCGGGGCTCTGGACGGCGCCCCGGTGCTGCGCCTCGACGACATCGCCAGCCACGAGGAACTCTTCGGCTGGACCGCACGGCTGCTGAGCGAGGTGATCGAACCGCTCGGCCGCGGTGAGACGGCGCACTACTCCCCCTACGACTGGCGCACCCGCCGCTTCGGGCCGCCCCGCCTCCTGCCGCCGGCCCCCGTGATCGTCGTGGAGGGCGTCGGCGCGGGACGCCGGGCCCTGCGCCCGCATCTGGCGCTGCTGCTCTGGATGGACCTGCCGCGCGAGGAATCCTGGTCACGCGGCCGGGAGCGGGACGGCGAGGAGCAGCGGGAGTTCTGGGACGGGTGGGTGCGCGCGGAGAGCGAGCACTTCGCCGGCGATCCCTCGCGCCCCTTCGCGGACCTTCTGGTGCGGCAGCGCCAGGAGGGGTACAAGCTGCTCACCGGGCCTGCCGGGACAGATGATCCGCCCCCTCCGCTCACGCACGGTGACGATCCGTCGGCAATGTGGTGAACCTGTGAAGAGCGGTCCCGGACAACTTGCCGGAGCGCCTCAACTCTGCTTGACCGAGGGCCCGTACAGGTCTTACGTTCTCAATGTGCGGCTCTCCGGAGTCGCCGGCAGACGCGAAGCCCCCGGTTGTTCCCCCGTGATCGGGGGCTTCGTTCTGCTCTCTTCGCGTTTTTCGACCGCCCAGTGGCATATGACGATCACCCTGGGTCACCTACCGGTCCGGCGCACTCCCCTCCCACCTCGCTCTTCGCCGTGCGCGGCACCCTGGGGACGCGCCGCCGCCGCAGGTACGATGCCCTCGGTGCGCCCTACGGACGCTGCTTCGCGCACCTTGCAACTCCGGTCCGCGGCACAGCGGTTCGACCACAGGGAGCCGACGGGCGAGGACCGGCCGGCACACCGACGGGGCACGGTTCGTGGGGGACGTGATGGACTTCGGCACGCAGGGCCCGCAGGCCCCGGCCGACCTGGCCTGGCTGCGAGGCGTGGACGCCTACTCCATGGGCGCCTATCCGCAGGCCGAGGAGGAGTTCCGGGCCGCGGTCCGGATCGATCCGGGGATGGCCGACGGCTGGCTCGGACTGCACGCGCTGCGCGTCGACACGACGACCGCGCTGCTGCGGATGTTCCGGCACCGGGAGCGCTTCGGCGAACAGCGCGGCAGGCACCGGCGCACCCTGAACTCCTGGTACTGGCTGGGCTGGTGGGTGCAGCCGGTACTGGAGAGCCCTCGCGACCTGCTCCTCGCGCACGCCTCCCACTGGCTGGACGGCCGCCACGTCCCCGAGCTGGACCGGGCGCTCGCCGGACTGCCCCCGGTCGACACCGATCCGCAGGTCCGCTTTCTGCACGCCTGCCGCGCCTACCTGGTCAAGGACTGGGAGCAGCTGGTCCGGCACACCGACTCGCTGGTCGACGACCCGGTGCTGGGCATCGAGGCCGGCCTCTTCGGCGGCATGGCGCGGGTACGGCTGGAGATGTACGGGCAGGCCGAACCGCTGCTGTCGGCGGCGCTGATGCGCTGCCGCAGCGAGCAGCCCCAGCGGAAGGAGCTGCGCTACTGGCTGGCGCGCGCCCATGAGGGAACCGGCCGCAGCGCGGCGGCGCTCCCCCTGTACCGGGCCGTGCACCGGGTCGATCCGGCCTTCATGGACACCTCCGCCCGGCTCGCGGCGATCGCCGAGGGCGACGGCTACGACGATGCCGCCGACCTCGCCGCGATCACCCTCATGGGTGTCGGGCAGGACATGATGGACGGCCCCGACACGCTCGATCCGCTCTTCGGCTCCGAGGGCCGCGACCTCCGGCTGTCCGACGCCGAGCCTCCGCCGGGTCCGCTGCCGTCGGTCACCGGACCGGGGGTGCGCGAGCGCGCGGGCGGTCCCGGGTCGCCCCTGCCGACGGGGCCGACCGATCCCGCGCTACTGGAGGAAGCGCTCGCGGAACTGGAGCGCATGGTGGGACTTGAGCCGGTGAAACGCCAGGTCAAGGCCTTGTCGGCGCAGCTGAACATGGCGCGGCTGCGGGCCGGGCAGGGGCTGCCGGTGCAGCCGCCGAAACGGCACTTCGTCTTCTCGGGGCCGTCCGGGACGGGCAAGACCACGGTGGCCCGGATCCTGGGCCGTGTCTTCTACGCCCTCGGACTGCTCGGCGGTGACCATCTGGTGGAGGCCCAGCGGGCGGACCTGGTGGGCGAGTACCTCGGGCAGACCGCGGTGAAGGCCAACGAACTCATCGACTCCGCGCTCGGCGGGGTGCTGTTCGTCGACGAGGCGTACGCGCTGTCCAACTCCGGTTACGGCAAGGGCGACGCGTACGGCGACGAGGCGTTGCAGGTGCTGCTGAAGCGGGCGGAGGACAACCGTGACCACCTCGTGGTGATCCTGGCCGGTTATCCGGAGGGCATGGACCGCCTCCTCGCCGCCAACCCGGGACTGTCCTCACGCTTCACGACCCGTGTCGACTTCCCCTCGTACCGGCCCCTCGAACTCACCGAGATCGGCAAAGTGCTCGCCGCCGACAACGGGGACGTCTGGGACGAGGAGGCGTTGGACGAGCTGCGGTCGATCGCCGGGCACGTGGTGGACCAGGGGTGGCTCGACGAGCTGGGGAACGGGCGGTTCCTGCGGACGCTGTACGAGAAGAGCTGCGCGTACCGGGATCTGCGGTTGTCGGTCTGCCCGGGGGCGTTGACCCGTGAGGACCTGGCGACGCTGCGGCTGCCGGACCTGATGCAGGCGTACGGGGAGGTGCTGTCGGGGCGGGGTCCGTCGGACCCGCCGGGGTCGTGAGGACCCCGGCGGGCGGACCCGACGGCAGGAGCAGAAACGAAGACGCACGGCACGCGGCTATGCGGGAACCTCCTCGGGAGCGCCGCTCGTACGCTGCTCCGTCAGGGTGACCTCCCTGTGGGCCGGGTCGCGTACCTCGCCCACCAGCAGTTCCAGGACGTCTTCCAGGGCCACCAGGCCCAGGACCCTGCCGGAGGGGTCGCAGACCTGGGCCAGGTGGGTCGCGGCGCGGCGCATCACCGTGAGGGCGTCGTCCAGGGGGAGGTCGGGCCGCAGGGTCGTCATGCGCCGCCAGAGCCGCTGGGGGACGGCGCGACCCACGTCCTCCAGGTCCAGTACGTCCTTGACGTGGAGGTATCCCATGAAGGCGCCGCCGTCCGCGGCCACCGGGAAACGGGAGTAGCCGGTGCGGGCGGTGAGCTCCACGATCTGGGCCGGGGTGACCGCGGGCGTGACCGTCACCAGCGTCTCGCGGCCCAGCAGGACGTCCGTCACCGGACGGGAGCCCAGTTCCAGGGCGTCCTCGAGACGCTCGGCCTCCTCGGGGTCGAGGAGGCCCGCCTGCCCCGCGTCCTCCACCAGCCGGTTGAGCTGCTCGCTGGTGAAGACGGCCTCGACCTCGTCCTTCGGCTCGACGCGGAAGAGCCGCAGGACGGCCCGCGCGCAGGCCCCGAGCGCGAGGGTGACCGGCCCGCACAGGCGGGCGAACCAGACCAGTCCGGGGCTCAGCCACAGCGCGGCCGTCTCCGGGGCCGCCATGGCCAGGTTCTTCGGGACCATCTCGCCGATGACGAGGTGGAAGAAGACCACGACGGCGAGCGCGACGACGTAACCGAGCGGGTGGATCACTCCGTGCGGCAGGTGCATCCACGCGAAGACCGGTTCCAGCAGGTGGGCCACCGTCGGTTCGGCGACCGCGCCCAGGGTCAGCGAGCAGACGGTGATGCCGAACTGCGCGGCCGCCATCATCTGCGGCAGGTGTTCCAGGCCGTACAGCACCTGACGGGCGCGCGCGGTACCGAGCGGTTCGACCTGACTGCGGCGGACCGAGACCAGTGCGAACTCGGCGCCGACGAAGAAGCCGTTGGCGAGCACGAGCAGCGCGGCGAAGAGGAGTTGCAGGACGCTCATCCGGCCGCCTCCACGAGCGGCAGCGGGGCCGTCCTGACCAGACGGACGCGTTCGGCGCGGTAGTGGCCGACCCGGCGCACCGACAGCCGCCAGCCGGGCAGTTCCGCGCGGTCGCCGACGGCCGGGATACGGCCGAGCAGGTCGGCGACCAGGCCGGCCACCGTCTCGTACGGGCCCTCGGGCACCTCCAGGCCTATGCGCAGCAGGATGTCGACGCGGACCCCGCCGTCGACGTCCCAGGCCGGCTTGCCGTCCTCGGGCGGGGCGACGGCGAGTTCGGGGACGTCCTGTCCGTCGTGCTCGTCGCGCACCTCGCCGACGATCTCCTCGACGATGTCCTCCAGCGTGACGACGCCGGCCGTACCGCCGTACTCGTCGACGACGACGGCGATGGGCTGCTCGCTGCGCAGCCGCGTGAGCAGCGGCCGTACGGGCAGCGTCTCGGGGACGAGCAGCGCGGGGCGGGCGATGCGGCCGACGGGGGTGCGCAGCCGGTCGGGCACGGACACCGCGAGGGCGTCCTTGAGATGGACCATGCCGACGATCTCGTCGATGCGCTCCCGGTACACGGGGAACCGGGACAGACCGGTGGCCCGGGTCAGGTTCACCACGTCCTCGGCGGTCGCCGACGCCTGCAGGGCGCTGACCTTCACGCGCGGGGTCATGACGTGCTGCGCGGTCAGTTCGCCCAGGGACAAGGTGCGCACGAAGAGGTCCGCCGTGTCCTGTTCCAGGGCGCCGGCCCGGGCGGAGTGCCGGACCAGGGACACGAGTTCACCGGGGGTGCGGGCGGAGGCCAGTTCCTCGGCGGGCTCGAGGCCCAGGGCGCGCACCAGACGGTTGGCCACGGCGTTCAGCCCGGCGATGACCGGGCGGAACAGGCGGGCGAAGGCGTGCTGCGGGCCCGCGACGAAGCGCGCGACCTGCATCGGGCGGGACACCGCCCAGTTCTTGGGCACGAGTTCGCCGATCACCATCTGCACGGCCGAGGCCAGCAGCATGCCGACGACGACGGAGACCCCGGGGACCGCGCCCCCCGGGACGCCGATGCCGGTGAAGGGGCCGTGCAGGAGTCCGGCGAGCGCCGGCTGGGCCAGCATGCCGACGACCAGGGAGGTGATGGTGATGCCGAGCTGGGTGCCGGAGAGCTGGAAGGACAGTTCCCGGAGGGACTCGACGACGCGGCGGGCGCGCCGGTCGCCGGCCGCGGCCGCCTGTTCGGCGTCCGGACGTTCGACGGTCACCAGGCCGAACTCCGCGGCCACGAAGAATCCGTTGGCCAGGATCAGCAGGAACGCGGCTGCGAGCAGCAGCAGGGGGGTGGTCATGATGCCGTCTCCTCCGCATGCGCGCGTACCCGGCGATACGGGTCCGCACTATGTCGGCAGGGGGCGGCGCAGGTACTGCAGGACGATCCGTCCATCGCCGGAGAGGGTCACTCCTCGGGTAGCTGGAGCCCCTGGGCACCGGGCGGGGCGACAGGGGCGGAGGCGCCGTCGCGGCGCCTCCGCCCACCAGATTAATCAAGACATGGGCGACTGCGGCAGGTGAACGTCCCCGGCGCTTCCCGGAGCGGACCCGCGCCCGGGCCCGGGCCGCGCGCCCCCGGAGGCAGCCCGGTCCTCAGCCCGGCGGTGCCGCGTCGCCGGGCGTGGAGCGGTCCTCGGCGAGCGCCCGCAGGGCACGCGCGTCGGAGACGGCGCGCTGCCTGGCGATGCCCGGCTGGATGCCGAGAGCGGGCAGGCTGGTGCCGTCGCTGAGGTCGAGGAAGACCCAGGGATCACCCGGGCGGAGGTTCACCTGAAGGATCTCCGCCCACTCCAGGCGACGCCGGCTCACGATGTTGACGACGGTGACGCCCGCCTCGTCGGCGACGACCTTCGGCCGGGCCAGCAGGAACAGCACGCCGGCCAGGAGCGCGGCGGTGAACACGAAGCTGACCCGCTCCCCCGGGCTGAGGTGGTCCAGCAGCAGCGCGATGAGGGTGATGACCACGAACAGCGCGGCGCCGGCCGTGAGCAGCACCGCCCGGGTGTGGGCCGGCCGGAAGGTGACGGGCAGTGCGGGCGGCCTGCCCGGCGTGGAATCGGACATGAGGGTGCTCCGGGGCCGGTCAGAGGCGGCAGGCGTGGATGGCCGTGGTGAGGATGGCACGGGCACCGATGTCGTACAGGTCGTCCATGATCCGCTGGGCGTCCTTGGACGGCACCATCGCGCGGACGGCGACCCAGCCCTCGTTGTGCAGCGGGGAGACGGTCGGGGACTCCAGGCCCGGGGTGAGCGCGACGGCCTTCTCCAGCTGCTCGACCCGGCAGTCGTAGTCCATCATCACGTACGTCCGGGCGACCAGGACGCCCTGGAGGCGGCGCAGGAACTGCTGCACCTTGGTCTCGACGGTCTCGTCGGCACCGGCGGAGGCGCCGGTGCGGCGGATGACGACCGCCTCGGACTTCATGATCGGCTCGCCGATCACCTCCAGGCCCGCGTTGCGCAGCGAGGTGCCGGTCTCGACGACGTCGGCGATGACCTCGGCGACGCCCAGCTCGATCGCGGTCTCGACGGCGCCGTCGAGGTGGACGACCGAGGCGTCGATGGCGTGGTCGGCGAGGTGCTTCGCGACGATCCCCTCGTAGGAGGTGGCGACCGTCATGCCGTCGAGGTCGGCGACGCCGTTCGCCGTGCCGGGCTTGGTGGCGAAGCGGAAGGTGGAGCGGGCGAAGCCGAGCGGCAGGATCTCCTCGGCGTCGGCACCCGAGTCGACGAGCAGGTCACGGCCGGTGATGCCGATGTCGAGCTTGCCGGAGGAGACGTAGATCGCGATGTCGCGCGGACGGAGGTAGAAGAACTCCACCTCGTTCGTCGGGTCGACGATCCGCAGCTCCTTGGACTCGCGGCGCTGCTGGTAGCCGGCCTCATGCAGCATCTCCCCCGCGGGGCCTGACAGGGAACCCTTGTTGGGGACGGCGATGCGCAGCATGAGGTCGGCTTCCTTCGTGTGAGGGGTGGTGTCGCGAACGTCGGATCTACAGGTGGGCGTAGACGTCGTCGAGGGAGATGCCGCGGGCGACCATCATCACCTGGACGTGGTACAGCAGCTGCGAGATCTCCTCGGCGGCCGCTTCCTTGCCCTCGTACTCGGCGGCCATCCAGACCTCGGCGGCCTCCTCGACGACCTTCTTGCCGATGGCATGGACGCCCTTGTCGACCAGCTCGGCGGTGCGGGAGGTGGCGGGGTCGCCGTGGGCGGCCTTGTGCTGGAGCTCGGTGAAGAGCTCCTCGAACGTCTTCTTGGACATGGTGGTCCTTACCCTACGCGGTGACGGGGCCTGCTCAGCGCCAGGGTTCGGATACCGAGCGCAGGCAGGCCGCGGTCGCCACGGCCGCGGTGACCGCCTCGTGACCCTTGTCCTCGCTGGAACCGGGCAGACCGGCCCGGTCCAGGGCCTGCTCCTCGTCGTCACAGGTGAGCACGCCGAAGCCGACGGGCACGCCGGTGTCGACCGAGACCTGGGTGAGGCCCTGGGTGACGCCCTGGCACACGAAGTCGAAGTGGGGCGTGCCGCCCCGGATGACGACGCCGAGGGCGACGACCGCGTCGTAGCCGCGGCCGGCCAGGACCTTGGCGACGACGGGGAGTTCCCAGCTGCCGGGGACCCGGAGCAGGGTCGGCTCGTCGATGCCGAGGTCGTGCAGGGCGCGCAGGGCGCCGTCCACCAGTCCGTCCATCACCTTCTCGTGCCACTGTGCCGCGACGACGGCGACCCGCAGGTCCCCGACGTTGCGTACGGACAGTTCCGGTGCACCCTTGCCGCTCACGTCTCTCCTCGGTGTTCTCTTACTGGTTGCCGCAGACGGGCACGGTCGGCGTGTCCAGCCAGGGCAGGTCGTGGCCCATCCGGTCCCGCTTGGTGCGCAGGTAGCGGAGGTTGTGCTCGCTCGCGGTGACGGGCATCGGCTCACGCCGGGTGACCTCGATGCCGTGGCGGACGAGCGCGTCGGACTTGTCGGGGTTGTTGGTCATCAGGCGGACGCTGCGCACCCCGAGGTCGGCGAGGATCTGCGCGCCGGCCCCGTAGTCGCGGGCGTCGGCGGGCAGCCCGAGTTCGAGGTTGGCGTCGAGGGTGTCCCGGCCGTGCTCCTGGAGTTCGTAGGCGCGCAGCTTGGACATCAGGCCGATGCCGCGGCCCTCGTGTCCGCGCAGGTAGACGGCCACCCCCCGGCCCTCGGCCTGGATGCGGTCCAGGGAGGCGTCGAGCTGGGGGCCGCAGTCACAGCGCTGGGAGCCGAAGACGTCGCCTGTGAGGCATTCGGAGTGGACGCGGACCAGGACGTCCTCCCCGTCGCCGATCTCGCCGTGGACGAGGGCGACGTGCTCGACGCCGTCGACGGTGGAGCGGTAGCCGTAGGCCGTGAAGGTGCCGTGGGAGGTGGGCAGCCGGACCTCGGCCTCGCGGCGGACGGTGGGTTCGGCGGAGCGGCGGTAGGCGATCAGGTCCTCGATGGAGATGATCGTCAAGCCGTGCTTGCGGGCGAACGGGACGAGCTCGGGCAGCCGCAGCATGCGGCCGTCCTCACCGGCGATCTCGACGATGGCGCCGGCCGGCCGCAGACCGGCGAGGCGGGCGAGGTCGACGGCGGCCTCGGTGTGCCCGTCGCGCACGAGCACACCGCCGGAGCGTGCGCGCAGCGGGAAGATGTGGCCGGGGCGGACGAGGTCGGCGGGCTCGGCGCTGCCGCCCGCCAGCAGCCGGAGCGTGGTGGCGCGGTCGGCGGCGGAGATGCCGGTGCTCACTCCGTGCGCGGCGGAGGCGTCGACGGAGACGGTGAAGGCGGTCTTCATCGACTCGGTGTTGTCGTCCACCATCTGCGGCAGTCGCAGGCGGTCCAGTTCGTCGCCCTCCATGGGAGCGCAGATCAGACCGCGGCACTCGCTCATCATGAAGGCGACGATCTCCTCGGTCGCCATCTCGGCGGCGATGACGAGGTCGCCCTCGTTCTCGCGGTCCTCGTCGTCGACGACCACGACGGGGCGGCCGGCCGCTATGTCGGCGACGGCCTGCTCGACCGGGTCGAGCCTCAGATCGACGTCCTCGGTGCTGTACAGGATCGGTGCCGCGCTCATGCCGGCGCTCCTTCCAGGGCGGGCCGCGCGTCGCGGGAGCGCAGCCACCAGTCGCGCAGGCCCCAGAGGACCAGTGCGCCGTAGATGACGTAGACGAAGCCGGAGAAGGCGAAGCCGTTGGCGAAGTTCAGGGGGACGCCGACGAGGTCGACGAGCAGCCAGGCGAACCAGAACTCGACCATGCCGCGGGCCTGGGCGTACATGGCGACGATCGTGCCCACGAAGATGTAGGCGTCCGGCCAGGGGTCCCAGGACAGGGACGGGTAGGCGGTGAACAGTCCGCCGACGGCGAGGGTGCCGAGGGCGGCCCCGGCGACCAGTGCGGCCCGCTCGCGCCAGGTCGCGAACCGTACGGCGATGGACCCGTCCTGCGCCTGCTGCCGGCCGCGGTTCCACTGCCGGAAGCCCCAGGCGGCGACCAGCATGACGACCACCTGCTTGCCCGCGCTGCCCGAGAGGTGGGCGGTGGCGAAGGCGGCGAAGAGGATGAGCCCGGAGACGAACTGGGCGGGCCAGGTCCACAGGGAGCGGCGCCAGCCGAGGGCGAGGGCGATCAGGCCGACCACGTTGCCGATCATGTCCGACCACTTGATGTGCTGTTCGAAGAGGACGAACGCCTCGGAGTTGAGCCAGTTCACCGGGCCGCCCCCTCACCGGTGGCGCGGTCGCCGAGCAGCCGCTCGACGTACTTGGCGATGACGTCCACCTCGAGGTTGACGGGGTCGCCGGGCTGCTTGATGCCGAGCGTCGTCAGGGCGAGGGTGGTGGGGATGAGGCTGACCGTGAAGAAGTCGGGTCCGGCGTCGACGACGGTGAGACTGATGCCGTCGACGGTGATGGAGCCCTTCTCCACGACGTAGCGGGAGAGGTCCGCGGGGAGCGAGATCCTGACGAGCTCCCAGTTCTCCGACGGCTTGCGCCCGAGGACCTCGCCGGTGCCGTCGACGTGGCCCTGCACGATGTGGCCGCCCAGGCGTCCGCCCACGGCCATGGGCCGTTCGAGGTTGACGCGGGAGCCGACGGCGAGGGCGCCGAGGCTGGAGCGGTTCAGGGTCTCGGCCATCACGTCGGCGGTGAACTCGTCGCCCTCGTGCTCGACGACCGTGAGGCAGACGCCGTTGACGGCGATGGAGTCTCCGTGGCGGGCGCCCTGGGTGACGACGGGACCGCGCAGCCGGAAGCGACAGGCGTCGCCGAGGGTCTCGACGGCGGTGATCTCGCCCAGCTCTTCGACGATTCCGGTGAACACTTCCCGGGTCCTCCTGCCTCTTCGGGCACGGACTCCGGGGCTGCCGACGACGGCAGAGAGGACGAGCGGGGACACCGGGAGCGAACGCCGGACGGGCTCGCCACGACGGCGGACCGGTACGGCGGCGCGCATGGATGCCCGCCCGCCGCGCACTGCCTCCCATCCGGACTTTAACCGTCGGTCCAGGAATTTCACCTGGTCAACCGGTCGCTGGAGGCGACCGGGTCGCGGACTGTAACCGCCGGTTCGGACTTTCACCGACCCCGGAGTGCGCTGCTACTGGTACAGGGCCAGTGTGCCACGACCGGCCCCCCTTCACGCGAGCGAGGGGTGTGGAGTGCCTCACAGCGGGTGACCGCGGACGCCGCCGGGCGTCACACGAGGAGCAACTCACCCCCCGCCGGGCCCTCTTGCCGACCCCGAGATTGGTCCATACCTATTGACGCTTTGGTCTAGTCCTCTTAGGGTCCGAGCCAACTTCCGTGGAGAGGAACCCACTGTGCCGTCCCCCTCACGCCCCGGGGCGAGACCCGCGTTGCTCGCCTCCGCCGCCGCGGTCGCGGGCCTGCTGCTCGCCGCCCTGCCCGCCACCGTCTCGCACGCCGCCGGACAGGAGGCCTGCCGTCCCGACGGCCTGTACAGCACACCAGGTGTCGACGTCCCCTACTGCTCGGTCTACGACTCGGCCGGGCGGGAGAAGATGGGTGCCGACCACCAGCGCCGGGTGATCGGCTACTTCACCGGCTGGCGCACCGGCAAGGACGGGAAGCCCGCCTACCTCGCGTCCGACATCCCCTGGGACAAGATCACCCATATCAACTACGCGTTCGCGCACATCGACAAGGGCAACAAGATCTCCGTCGGTGCGGACGGCGCCGCCAACCCGGCGACGGGGATGACGTGGCCGGGCGTGGCCGGCGCGGAGATGGACCCCGCCCTGCCCTACAAGGGCCACTTCAACCTGCTCAGCAAGTTCAAGAAGCAGCACCCGGACGTCAAGACGCTGATCTCGGTGGGCGGTTGGGCCGAGACCGGCGGCTACTTCGACGAGAGCGGGAACCGCGTCGACTCCGGCGGCTTCTACTCGATGGCCACCAACGCCGACGGGTCCGTCAACCAGGCCGGCATCGAGACCTTCGCCGACTCGGCGGTCGACTTCATCCGGTCCTACGGGTTCAACGGCGTCGACATCGACTACGAGTACCCGACGACGATGAAGGACGCGGGCAACCCGCTCGACTGGTCCTTCGCCAACGCCCGCCGGGCCGGGCTGGTCAAGGGGTACGCGGCACTGATGAAGACGCTGCGCGAGAAGCTGGACCGCGCCGGCGCGGCCGACGGCAGGCACTACCTGCTGACGGTGGCGGCGCCCTCGTCCGGCTACCTGCTGCGCGGCATGGAGACCTTCCAGGTCCAGAAGTACCTGGACTACGTCAACATCATGTCGTACGACCTGCACGGCGCCTGGAACGAGTACGCCGGCCCGAACGCCTCCCTGTTCGACGACGGCAAGGACGCCGAGCTGGCCGCCGCTAACGTCTACGGCAGCGCCCAGTACGGAGGCATCGGCTACCTCAACACCGACTGGGCCTACCACTACTTCCGCGGCTCCATGCCGGCCGGCCGGATCAACATCGGCCTGCCGTACTACACCCGCGGCCACAAGAACGTGCAGGGCGGGACCGACGGTCTGTGGGGGAGGGCGTCGGCGTCCTCCTGTCCGGCGGGCTCCGGCCTGACCAAGTGCGGTGACGGCGCCGTCGGCATCGACAACCTCTGGCACGACCTGGACGCCAACGGCAAGGAGTCCCCCGCGGGTTCCAACCCCATGTGGCACGCCAAGAACCTCGAGAAGGGCATCGTCGGCGACTACGTCACCGACTACGGCTTCCCGGCGGGCACCCGGCTGACCGGCACCTACGCCCGCAAGTACGACGCGACGCTGGTCGCCCCCTGGCTGTGGAACGCCGAGAAGAAGGTCTTCCTCTCCACCGAGGACGAGCAGTCCGTCGCCGCCAAGGCCGACTACGTGGCGCAGCGCGGCATCGGCGGCACGATGGTCTGGGAGCTGGCCGGCGACTACGCCTGGAACGCCGCGAAGGGCCAGTACGAGATGGGCGACACGCTCACCTCCCTGATGTACGACAGGTTCAAGTCGGCCACGCCGTACGGCGCGAGGAAGTCGAACGCGGACCTGCCGGCGGAGGCGGTCGACGTGGACGTGGAGTTCACGGACTTCAAGCTCGGCGACTCCAACTACCCGATCACCCCCAAGCTGCGGATCACGAACCGCACGAAGACCGCGCTGCCGGGCGGCACCGAGTTCCAGTTCGACTACGCGACAGCCGCTCCGGGCAACGCCTCGGACCAGTCCGGTTTCGGCACCAAGGTCATCAGCAGCGACCACACGGGCAGCAACGTGGGCGGTCTGAAGGGCGACTTCCACCGGGTGTCGCTGAAGCTGCCGGCATGGCAGTCGCTGGCGCCGGGGGCCACCGTCGACCTGTCGTTCAACTACTACCTGCCGGTGTCGACGCCCTCGAACTGGACGGTGACGATCGGCGGCAGGAAGTACGCCCTCGCCGCGGACCTGGCGCGCGGGACGACCGTCGTCGAGCCGGGCACCGGCACGACCCCGACGGACCCGCCCACGACCGAGCCCGGCAACTGCGCGGACCCGGCGTGGAACGCCGCGACCGCGTACGGCGGGGGCAGCGTGGTGTCCCACGAGGGACACGTCTGGAAGGCGCAGTGGTGGACGCAGGGCGAGGAGCCCGGCACCACCGGCGAATGGGGAGTGTGGCGGGACCAGGGAGCCTGCTGACCCCACTGAGAACGGCCCGGCGGCGGTGACGACGGCCCTTGCCCGCCGCCGGGTCTCACCACACGCGGATGCGCTCGGGACGGGACCCGGAGAAGCTGGACGTCGTCCGGGGCGGTCCGGCGCCGATGTCACAGGTGACGGTGGCCGGTCCGTCACACCGGACGCGGGGCGCTCCGCAGGGGGGCGCCGGTGTCCGAAGGGGATGAACGGCATGACCACGATCCTGGTGACCGGCGGTACCGGAACACTCGGCCGGCACCTCACCGAACGGCTGCGCGCGGACGGCCACGAGGTGCGGGTGCTCAGCCGCCACGCCCAGCCGTACGCCGTCGATCTGCGCGAGGGCGGGAGCGGGCTGGACGACGCCGTCGCGGGGGTGGACACGGTCGTGCACTGCGCGACGTCCCCGCGGGGCGGGGACGAGAAGGCTTCACGGAACCTGATCGCGGCGGCACGGCGGGCCGGAGTGGGGCATCTGGTGTACATCTCGATCGTCGGCGTGGACCGGGTGCCGTTCGGCTACTACAAGTCCAAGCTGGCGGTGGAGCGGCTGGTCGAGGAGTCCGGGATCGGCTGGACGGTGCTGCGCACCACCCAGTTCCACGATCTCGTGCTCAGGGTCCTGCAGGGCATGTCCAGGCTGCCCGTCATGCCGTTGCCCGCCCGGGTGAAGGACCAGCCGATCGACGTCACGGAGGTGGCGGAGCGCCTGGCCGAGCTGGCCCAGGGGGCGCCGGCGGGCCGGGTCGACGACATGGGCGGCCCGGAGGTGCGTACGTTCGACTCGCTGGCCCGCGCGTATCTGAGGGCCGCGGGCCGCCGCCGCGCGGTGGTGAGGGTCCCCCTGCGCGGGGCGGCCTACGACGCCTTCCGCGCGGGCGGCCACCTGGCCCCGGAGCGGGCGGTCGGCACGGGCACGTTCGACGAGTTCCTGACCCGGCGCCTCGGAGCCGCCGTCACCCACCGGTGACGAAGCCGGGACACCGGCCCGAGGTCCTCAGCCGTGCCGGATGCGGGCGTCCACCCGGTGCGGCTCACCGAACCCGCGCCTGACCGCCGGTGGTGCCGCGGGGTGGGCGGCGGTCAGTGGCCGGGTTCGCCGAAGAGTTCGTTCTGGGCCTGGTCGCGGGCCGTCAGCAGCGCTCCGCGCAGCACCGCGCCGCCACCGAGGGTGCTGGGCCGTACGTCGGCGGGCAGCGGTGACATCCTGGCCAGGCGGTCCCGAACCCGCGCGGCCAGTGCCTCGCCGCCGGCCTGCCCCACCTCACCGCCCAGGACCACGTGTCCGGGGTCCAGCAGCGCGACCACGGACGCGACACCCACCGCGATCCGGTCGGCGAGGGTGTCGAGGAAGCGTGCCCCTGCCGAGGCGGGCCCGGCCGCTGCGACGGCGGCCCGCACCGCCCCCGCCGCCACCGGCTCGGCACCGGGCTCCGCGACGAGGCCGTACTCCGCCGCCAGGTCCGCGACCGCAGCCGCCCCCACCAGGGAGTGGAAGCCGCCCTCGCAGTCCGTGGCCGAGGGCAGGCCCCGGGTTCCGGGGACCGGGAGGAAGCCGATCTCCCCCGTGCCGCCGGAGGCGCCCCTGCGCAGCGTGCCGTCGAGGACCACGGCCGCGCCGGTGCCGTGCCCCAGCCAGAGCAGGACGAAGGTGTCCCGGTCCCGGGCCGCGCCGTCGCGCTGTTCGGCCAGCGCGGCGAGGTTCGTCTCGTTCTCCACGCTGACGCGGGCCTCGGGCAGCCGTTCCTGGAGCGCGGCGACCAGGCGGCGGTGCCACTCCGGCAGGCCCGTGGAGTCGCGCAGTTCACCGCTCGCGGGGTCGATCAGTCCCGGTGCGCCGATCCCGACCGTGTGCAGCCGGTCGGCCCCCGCCTCCTTCGCCGTCCGCTCGACCAGCGCCACCGCCTGCTCCACCGCGGGCCCCGTTCCCGCGTCCCCGGTGATGGGCAGGGAAGCCTCCGCCAGGACGTCGCCGACGAGGTCGGACACGGCCACGGCGACGCCCTCGGTACGGACGTCCAGCGCGGCGAGGTGCGCCCGGTCCGCCACGATGCCGTAGAGCTTGGCGTTGGGGCCGCGGCGCTGTTCCCCGGCCTCACCCGCCACCCCGATGAGACCTGCCGCGGTGAGACGTTCGACCAGGTCGGCGACGGTGGGCCGGGACAGCCCGGTCAGCTCCTTCAACTGCCCCGCGGTCAGCGGGCCTTCCTGCTGGAGCAGGCGCAGCGCGAGCCGGTCGTTGATGGCTCTGGCGGTGCTCGGGGATGCGGCCATGCCGGGATCCTTCCAGATCGGCGGGACGGGTCGGCGCGAGGACCGGCAGCGGGAACGGCGTTCCGAAAACACTCTTATCTTTCAGGCAGGGTTCCTGATAGTTTACGGCGGCGCGGACGGTAACGGACCACCGGGAGGGGCAGGGATGAGTGCAGTGGGGTACGCACAGCGCGAGGTGAGGCGGGCCCGGTACGCCGTGGCCGCGGTGTTCGCCGTCCACGGCGCCGTCACCGGCTCGTTCGCCACCCGTGTCCCCTGGATCCAGGACCACGCCGGGGTGAGCGCCGGGCAGCTCGGCCTCGCACTCGCCTTCCCCGCGCTCGGCGCCTCCGTCGCGATGCCGCTCGCCGGAAGCATCAGCCACCGCTTCGGTGCCCGCACCGCCCTGCGCGGGCTGATCGCGCTGTGGACGCTCGCACTGGTCCTGCCGTCGGCCGCCCCGAACCTGCTCGCCCTCTGTCTGGCCCTGTTCGTGTTCGGCGCCACGGCGGGCATGTCCGACGTGGCGATGAACGCGCTGGGCGTCGAGGTGGAGAACCGTCTCAACAAGTCGATCATGTCCGGCCTGCACGGCATGTGGAGCACCGGAGCCCTGATCGGCTCGGCGGCCGGCACACTCGCCGCCCACCTCGGCTCGGACGCCCGGCTGCACCACGCGCTCGCGGCCGCCGTACTGACGGTGGCGGGTGTGACCGCCTGTGCCTGGGTGCTGGACCTGCAGCCCGCCGAGGACGAGGAGCCGCCGCCGCGGTTCGCCCTGCCGCCCCGGTCCGCCCTGCTCATCGGCGCGATCGGCTTCTGCGCGGTGTTCGCGGAAGGCGCCAGCCTGGACTGGTCCGCGGTCTACCTGCGCGACCAGCTGGAGACCTCCGCCGGTCTGGCGGCGGCCTGCACCACGGGTTTCACGCTCACCATGGCGATCGCCCGGATCGCCGGGGACCACGTGGTGGACCGCTACGGCGCCGTGCGCACGGTCCGCGCGAGCGGTGTCGTCGCCGTGCTCGGCGGACTGCTGATCGTGTTCGCCGAACACCCCGCGACGGCGATGGGCGGGTTCGCGCTGATGGGTCTGGGCATCGCGGTGGTCGTACCGCTCTGCTTCGCCGCCGCCGGCCGCAGCGGCGCCAATCCGAGCCTGGCCATCGCGGGTGTCGCGACCATCACCTACACCTCGGGCCTGATCGCGCCGAGCGCGATCGGGCTGCTGGCCCAGGCGACCAGTCTGATGGTGTCCTTCGTCCTGGTGACGGTGCTGTCGTGCGGCATCGCGGGCTTCGCGGGCGTCCTGCGCGCGGGAGACCGCACGAAGGTCACGCGTCCGGACGCAGCAGTTCCCGAGCCGCGTCCCTGAACGTGCCGCTCCAGGGCGCCGGGCGCAACGTCGCGGCGTCCAGCCGCACCAGCACCCGGCTGCCCCGGGCGTAGGTCACCGCTCCGTCCTGCGAGCAGAAGCGGAACCCGTAGGTGAGCCCGGTCGTGCCCAGCCGGTCCAGCCAGAGGTGGACGGCGTAGGTACCCGGCCGGGTCACCGGCGCCTCATAGGTGACGCGCAGTTCCCTGACCGCGTTGCAGGCGTCGCCGGCCGCGGCCCAGTCGCCCTCGAAGCGGACGCCGTTGTCGTTCCACAGCTCGGTCCAGGCCCGCTCCACCAGCAGCGGGTAACGGGCGTTGTGCAGCAGCCCCAGCGCGTCGAGGTCGTCGAAGTGGACGGTCACGGGGATCAGCCGGCCGTACGGCAGTGCGGGGGCGAGCGGGGCTTCGGCGGTCACGGGTGGGACTCCTGGGACGTACGGAATGAGTGCCGTCTGCATCGAACAGCGGCGCGTCCTCATCCTAAGCAGACGCTCAGCCGGGCCGGGCCCGCCCGGTCAGCTGTACGAAGCACTGCTGCTCAGCCCCCACAATGGTCCGGACACGCTGGACACACGACGAAAGCGACAGCCCATGGATCTCGGCGTCCGCTGGACACTGCACGGCGACGGACGCACCCCGGCCCCCGGCGCGGTGGTCCGCCCCGACGAACGGCTCTCCTGGCCCCGCACGGCCGGCCTCGGGGCCCAGCACGTCGTGGCGATGTTCGGGGCCTCGTTCGTCGCCCCGGTACTCATGGGTCTGGACCCCAACCTCGCCATCATGATGTCGGGCGTCGCGACCGTCGTCTTCCTGCTGGCCACCCGCGGCCGGGTGCCCAGCTACCTGGGCTGCTCGCTCTCCTTCGTCGGCGTCGCGGCGGTCATCCGGGCCCAGGGCGGGTCGAGCGCCACGGTCACCGGCGCCGTGTTCGTGGTCGGGGCCGCGTTGTTCCTGGTGGGTCTCGCGGTGCGGCGTTTCGGGGCGCGGATCATCCACGCCACGATGCCGCCGATCGTGACCGGCGCGGTGGTGATGCTGATCGGCTTCAACCTGGCGCCGGTGACCGCCGCGACCTACTGGCCGCAGGACCAGTGGACCGCCCTGTTCGTGATGCTCTTCACCGGACTGGCCGTGGTCTGCCTGCGCGGCTTCTGGTCCCGCATCGCGATCTTCCTCGGTCTGGTCTTCGGGTACGCCCTGTCCTGGGGGCTGGACCGGGTCTTCGGGCGGATCCACTCGGCGGACGCGAGCGGCAAGGTCACCGACCACTGGCGCCTCGACCTCTCCGGAGTGGGCCGGGCGGACTGGATCGGCCTGCCCGACCTGCACGGGCCCTCCTTCGAGTGGTCCGCGATCCTGGTCGCCCTGCCCGTGGTCATCGCGCTGATCGCCGAGAACGCGGGGCACGTCAAGGCGGTCGGTGAGATGACCGGCGACAACCTCGACGACAAGCTCGGCACGGCCATCTCCGCCGACGGTGTCGGCTCCATGCTGTCCACCGCCGTCGGCGGCCCGCCGAACACCACCTACTCGGAGAACATCGGCGTGATGGCCGCGACCCGCGTGTACTCCACCGCCGCGTACTGGGCGGCCGCGGGCTTCGCCCTGCTGTTCGGTCTCTGCCCGAAGTTCGGCGCGGTCGTGGCGGCCATTCCGGGCGGGGTGCTGGGCGGGATCACCGTGATCCTGTACGGCATGATCGGTCTGCTCGGCGCCCAGATCTGGATCAACGCCGGGGTGGACCTGCGCAATCCGCTGAACCTGGTGCCCGCCGCGGCGGGCATCATCATCGGCGTCGGCAACGTCTCGATGGAGTTCACCGACACCTTCTCGCTCAGCGGCATCGCGCTCGGCACGCTGGTGGTCATCACGGGCTACCACGCGCTGCGGGCCTTCGCCCCCGCCCACCTCAAGACGCAGGAGCCGCTGCTCGACGAGGGCACGTCCTCCTACGACACGGACGGCACCGAGGACGATCAGCGCGCCAAGTCGTAGGCGTACGACGGGGTGAACGTGCCCGGCGCCCCTGTGCAGCCGTCCGACTCGCCGGGGAGTTTCACCCACAGGTAGCCGTGGATCCCGGTCTCACCGGTGCTGAGCGTCGGGGTCCGGCCGAGCTTGCGGCCGGCCGGGTCGCACCACTCGCCGTCCGCCGGGGCGCCGTTGCCGTTGCGGCTGGTGTCGATCACCGCGCCGAGGTCCGCCGGACCGCCGAGGGCGTCGAGCACGGCACGGTCGTGGGCGATCTCGTCGGCCGTGGCGTGGAAGTTGGAGACGTTGCTGAAGATGCCGTCGGAGGAGGCGGCCGAGGCGGCCCCGGCCTGCCGCAACCAGCCGGCCTGCTTCGCCGGCGCGTTCCAGCCGGAGTGCCCGGCGTCGTAGTAGACCCTGGCCCGGGGGTTGGCCTCCTTGAGCACCCGTCCGGCGCGGGCCAGCGAGGCGAAGCGGTCGGCGCGCTGCCCGGCGGAGAGGCACTCGGACTGGGCGACCGAGTCGGGCTCCAGGATCACGATGACCTCCCCGCTGCCGAGGCCGGCGGCGAAGCGGTCGATCCAGGCGTCGTAGGCGCCCAGATCGGGGGCCCCGCCCCGGGAGTGCCCGCCGCAGTCCCGGTCGGGGATCGTGTACGGCACGAGGACCGGCGTCCGGCCCTGCGCTGCGCCGCCGGACGCCACGGCCCGCACCCGGGAGGTGATCGTGTCCGGGGAGTAGTCCGCGAACCACACGGCCGCCGGCCGGCCGGCTATGCGGGACTCGATGACCGCGCGGCGCGGGTCGTCGGGGTGGGCCCGCACCCAGTCCAGGACACGGCTCCCGGGGTGGCGGTAGAGACGCGTGGACACGGGGGCGGCCCGCCGTTTCTCCCCGGTCCGGGAGGCCGACGGCCTGGGACTGGCCTTCCTCGTCGGACCGGCCCCGGGCGAGGGGGACCCGGACGCCGACGGGGAGGGCGAGGGCACCGCGGGCAGCGGTTCCAGGCGCGTCGACGAGGAGACCCCGGGCCGGGCCGCCTCCGCACCGCGTCCGTCACCGGTCGCGGACATCATCCCGGTGGCGGTGCCGACCGCGACGACCACGGAGGCCGCCGCGACCATCATGCCGCGACGGGCGGCACGGCGGCGGTCGGCCCTTCGCGCGGACAGGCGCCGGGCACGCGAGCCTGACACAGTACTGTTCCCCCTCCCCCACGGCGGGCGCGTTCCCCCGTTCCGGGGAAGCGTCGGGCCCGCCGCCACTGGTACCACTCCGAAGGTGCCACTCTGCGCTCATGGCGCAATGCGAACAAGTCCTGACCCCCGTGGACGGGGTCGTCGCCCGTATGCGCGCCCTCGACGCGGCCCTGCCCGCGCGGGACGGGGTGGCGGTCTTCAACCGTGTCTACCTCGCCGTGACGGAGGCCGTGGACCGGCGCATCGACGCCGGGTGCTTCCCGGACGCCCGGGCGGCGATCGCGCTGGACGTGCGGTTCGCGGAGCGCTATCTGGCCGCGGTCGACGCGGTGTCCGAGGAGCGGCGGCCACCGGCCTGCTGGCGTCCCCTGTTCGCGTTCCGCCGCCACCCGGGGGTACGTCCGCTGCAGTTCGCGCTGGCGGGGATCAACGCGCACATCGGTCACGATCTCGCGCTCGCCGTCGTGGACACCTGTCGTACGCTGCCCTGCGAACCCGTCGACCTCGAGGCCGAATTCGACCGGGTGGGCGACCTCCTCGTCTCGCTGGAGGAGCGCATCCGCGAAGACCTGACGCCGGGCCCCGATCTGCTGCGGATCGCCGATCCCCTGACCCATCTGCTCGGCGCGTGGAGCCTGGAGCGCGCACGGGACGCCGCATGGACGGCGGCCCGTGCGCTGTGGGCGCTGCGCGGGCTGCCCGATGTCGCGGGGGAACTCACCGAGCGGCTGGACACGGCGGTGGGATTCGCCGGGCGCATGCTGCTCACCCCGCTGCCGGACTGACCCGGACGCTCTCGCAGGGCCGGCGGGGTCAGTCCTCGGGCAGTTCGACCGGGGCGATCTCGTCGTAGAGGTCGCCCGGGCCCGGGTTGGTCGGGTCGGTCTCGCCGCCGAAGTGGTGCATGACGCCCCAGACCGCGTTCAGCGCGGTCTGGACGGCGCCCTCGGCCCAGCCGGCCGTCCAGGAGATGTCGTCACCGGCGAGGAAGATGCCCCTCTTGTCCTCGGGCAGCCGGTCCTGCATGAAGTGCGTGAACAGGCGTCGCTGGTAACGGTAGTGGCCCGGCAGGTTGGCCTTGAACGCGCCCATGAAGTAGGGCTCGTTCTCCCAGGAGACGGTCACCGGGTTGCCGATGACGTGCTTCCTGATGTCGACCCGGGGGTAGATCTCGCCGAGCGATTTCAGCATGACCTCCATCCGCTCGTTCGCGGACAGCGGCAGCCACTTCAGGCTGTCGTCGCACCAGGTGTACGACAGGCAGATGACGGCGGGCCTGTCGGGGCCGTCGTCGAGCAGGTAGGTCCCGCGGGTCATGCGGTCGGTGAGCGTCATCGACATGACGTCCCGGCCGGTCTCCTCGTCCTTGTCCAGCCAGAACGGCCGGTCGACCGGCACGAAGAGCTTGGAGGACTCCATGTAGTGGGTGCGCTCGATGGCGGTCCAGTGGTCGATCGGGAAGAGCGAGTCGTCGCAGGCGATCTTGGAGAGCAGCATCCAGGACTGCGCGGTGAAGATCGCGGCCCGGTAGGTGCGGATGTCGCCGTCCGCGTCGGTCACCGTGATGTGGTTGCCCGCGGTGCGGTGGAGCCGGGTGACGGCCGGGCGGGGCTCGCCGTTCACATGGAGGGACTTCAGCGAGGTGCCGTACGGCCAGTGGACGATCTTCTCCGGCTCGCGCTCCCACATCCTGAGCGGCAGTTGCTGGGAGCCGCCGACGATGCCGCGGTGGTGGTCGTCGGCCTCGGTGTAGACGACCCGCAGGATCTCCAGGATGGAGTTGGGGAAGTCGGTGTCCCAGCCACCGGTGCCGAAGCCGACCTGGCCGAAGATCTCGCGGTGCCGGAAGGACCGGAACGCCTCGGAGTCGCAGAGGAAGCCGTAGAAGGTCTGGTTGTCGAGCTTCTCGACCAGCCTCGCCCAGATCTCGCGGATGCGCGGGACGTCCCGCTCCCGCAGGGCGCGGTTCATGTCGGAGAAGTCGGCGCCCTCCTCGAGGCATCTGGCCCAGGCGTCGGCCACGTCCCGGTAGACCTGGGGCAGGTCGTCGAGGGTCTCGGCGTAGTGCGACTCGCCCTTGAGGTCGACCACGGTCGAGGGCGTGGCCTCGGCGAGGGGGTTGGGGAAGGGGCGGGTCTCGAGACCCACCAGGTCGATGTAGTGCTGCAGCGCCGTGGAGGACGGCGGGAAGCGCATCGCACCCATCTCGGCGGTCAGGGAACCGTCGCAGCCGTCGAAGCCCACGGTGCGCAACCGCCCGCCGATCCGGTCGGCCTCGTAGACCACCGGCTTCAGGCCCATCTTCATCAGTTCGTACGCGGCGACGATGCCGGACAGGCCGCCGCCGATGACCGCCACCTCGGTGCCGTGCTCGGTCGCCGGTACCTGCCCGAGCCCCGCCGGGTGGGCGAGGAAGTCGTCGTACGCGTACGGGAAGTCCGGGCCGAACATGGTGATCGGCGGCTGCTGCTCGTCGGTGTGCTCGACGGCGTTGGGCACCGTGGACGTCATGGGGTACGGACTCCTTGCGGGGGTGGTACGGGGGAGGCTCAGACGAGGGACCCGTAGAGGGCGGGGCGGCGGTCCGGCAGATACGGGTTGTTCTCGCGGGACGCGGCGAGGAGGACGGGGTCGGCGTCGGCCAGGAGGAGTTCCTCGGCACGGCCGGCCCGGGCGCGGGCGACTCCGTCGGGGGCCGCGAGCGTGGACAGGCCCACGAACTCGAACTCGCCCTCCTGACCGACCCGGTTGACGTACGCGATGTACATCTGGTTCTCGAACGCCCGCACCGGCACGACGGACTCGGCGACGAACTGGAACGGGTGCAGCTGCGCCGTGGGCACCAGGAGGAGATCGGTGCCGGCGAGCGCGTGGGCGCGTACGTTCTCCGGGAACTCCACGTCGTAGCAGATCATCAGGCCGATGGTGAGGCCGTCGAGGTCGGCCTGGACGACGGTCAGCTCCCCCGGGGTGAAGTGGTCCCGCTCGAAGCAGCCGTAGAGGTGGGTCTTGCGGTAGTTGGCCAGGCGGGTGCCGTCGGCGGAGACGAGCTGGACGGAGTTGTACACCGTGTCGCCGTCGCGCTCCGGGTAGCCGTACGCGACGGCGAGGCCGTGCCGGGTGGCGGTCTCCGCGACCGCGTCGGCCGCGTCGCCGTCGGCGGGCTCGGCGAGCCGGCCGAGGTCGTCGCCGATCGCGTACCCGGTCAGGAACAGCTCCGAGGTGACGAGGAGCCCGGCGCCCGCGGCGGCGGCGCGGCCGGCCGCCTCGTCGAGGACCTTGAGGTTCTCGACGACGGATCCGGGCCGGCCGGAGCTCTGGAGCAGGGCGGTGCGCATGCGTGTTCCTCACCGGTACGCGGGGGTTCAGGGGGCCAGATAGACGGTACGGTCGGGCGGCTCGGCGGGACAAGGAGGAGCTGTTGCGCGCCGGTGAGCGGTTCGTTGCGTCCGCGGTGGGATGCGCGGCGATTCGTTGCACGAGGCCGGGCGCGCGGGTCAGGGGCCCGTGATCCCGGCGGGCCGGGGGCGGGTCATGGTGCTCCGCGCCTGCGAGGTGCCCCGGGTTGGTGCGGGCCGGGGGTGTTCGCGCAGCCCGGCGCCTACGGGGTGCCGTCGCGCCCACCCGTGCCGCCCCGCGGCACGACCGCCCGCGGGAACGGGAGGGGCGGGGGCGTTCGCCCGCAGTGGCCGGCGCGTCCGCGCCGCCGGCCCTTCCCGGCGACGCCGTCGCGCCAGTCCGAGGACGGACACCCCCGACCCACCCACCGACAGCGGCCGCTGCACCAGCCCCCACCCGACCCGCGGCCGCGCCGCAGGCGTCGGACGCTCGCCCCCACCGGAGCGGCGGCGGACGCGTCACGCCCGTGGCGTGGCGGCCCCGGCTCTCCCGCCGGCCAGCAGCAGCGCCGCCGTCGCCAGGTACGGCACCGCGCACACCGCGAAGGCGGTGGCGTGCGCGGTCCCCGAGGCCACCAGGGCGTAACCTCCGAAGACCGCGATCGTCGCCAGCTCCGTGCCCAGTCCCGCGACCGAGGTCAGGGTGGCCCGCCGGGTGTTCTCGATGCGCCGCTGGAGCCGGGCGTCGGCCAGCACGGTCGCCGCCTGGAAGCCACCGAACGCGAGGGCGACGAGGACCAGCCCCGACGGGGTGCCGTCGGCCGCGCCCACGGCGAGGGCGAGTCCGGCGAAGGCCAGCACGGCGGCGAGACCCCTCGTACCGAGCCGCTCCCCCTCCCCGGCCAGCAGGCTTCCGGCGGTGGCGCCGGCCCAGATCAGCAGGAGCAGACAGGGCACCGTCCCGTCGGCCACCCCGGTGGCCCGGACCAGCAGCGGTGTGTACTCGTCGAGGGCACCCCAGACCGCGCTCACGGCCGGGACCAGGAGCAGCGCCCCCCGCACGGACCGGTCGGCGCGGGCCTCGGCGAGTCCGGCGCGCAGGGTCGCCGTCCAGCTCTCGTGCCCCTCGGCCGGGGAACGGTGCTCGGGGAACCGGAGTGCCGCGGCGGCCGCCAGCAGACACACCAGCACGCTGGCGGCGCCGACGGCGGTGTGACCGCCCCAGGTGAGCACGGGACCGGCGAGTCCCATCGCCGCCATCACGGCGACCAGACCCGCGGCCCTGGCCCGCCCCATGATCCGGGCGTAACGGTCGGCCGCGTCGATCCGCTCCAGCTCGTCGTGAACCAGCGCCTCCAGCGCGCCGGAGCCGAGCGCCCCGCCCGCACCCCACAGGACGAAGCCGACGGCGAAGGCGCCGTACGACGGGAGCAGCACCCACAGGGCGAAGCCTGCGGCGGTCAGCAGAGGGCCGAGCCACAGCAGCAGCCGGCGGGAGACCGCGTCGGCCCAGACGCCGGAGGGGACCTCCAGCAGCACGCCGGTGACCGACCACAGGGCGAACAGGGAGGAGATCTGCCAGACGGAAAGACCGGTGTCGCTGAACAGCAGCGCGTACACCGGGTAGAGGAGGACGAACTCTTCGAGGAACGAGTAGCCGTACAGCGTGGTCGTCAGCCGTCGCACGCGGACGTCGGAGGCACGCGTGGGCGTGAGAGTCATGAGGCCTTCCCAAGAGGGCGTTTCGGACACCGGACGTCGAGGACGTGCGGCGTCCGAGGCGGACCTCGGGAGGCGCGGCGGAAGGATCAATGTCGCCAGGTCATGGAGCCCATGCTAGACCGGCCCCCCGGATCCCGCCCGGCATTTCCCACGGCCGCCGTTCATCGTTCCGGTGCGGAGAGCGGGGGCGGCAGCACGACGTCGCCGCTGCGCCTGAGGCGCTGCCAGGGCAGCCGGTAGCCGTTGGCCGCGGTGAGGCAGGCCTGGACGAGCACCAGGTACATGAGCTGGCGGTAGACGAACTGCTGCAGCGGGAGCGCCCACAGCGGCCGGAGGCTCTCCCCGTCGAGACGGAAGGCGTAGGCCGCGCAGACGGTCTGCACGGCCAGCACGCCGGTCCACGCCAGCAGGGTGACGAGCGGGTTCCCGAACACCAGGCCGTAGACGGTCAGCAGGTCGATGAGGGGGGCGAGCAACGGGGTGAGGATCTGGAAGACGGTCAGCAGCGGCAGGCCGACGCGGCCGAAGTGTCCCGCGTGGCCGCGCTCGGCCGGCGCGTGCCGGTGTTTCCACGCGGCCTGCAGGGTTCCGTAGCTCCAGCGGTAGCGCTGGCGCCACAGTTGCCGCAGCGAGGTCGGTACCTCGGTCCAGGCGAGCGCGTCCTCGACGTAGCGGATCTCCCACCCGGCCCGGTGCAGGGCCATGGTGATGTCGGTGTCCTCGGCGAGGGTGTCGCCGCTCATCGTCCCGGCGTCCCGCAGGGCAGTGACACGGAAGGCACCCACGGCGCCGGGGACGGTGGGCATGCAGCGCAGCAGGTCGTACATGCGACGGTCGAGGTTGAAGCCCATGACGTACTCGATGTGCTGCCAACGGCCGAGCAGACCCCGCCGGTTCCCGACCTTGGCGTTGCCGGCGGTGGCACCGACGGCGGGGTCGGCGAACGGCTGGACGAGACGCCGGACGGTCGAGGGGGCGAAGACCGTGTCCGCGTCGAGCATGACGACGAGGTCGTGGGAGGCCCGCCGGACGCCGGTGTTGAGGGCGGAGGCCTTGCCGCCGTTCGGTTGCCGGACGACGGTGACCGCATGGAGGCCGAGTGACTCCGCGATGTCGGCCGTGCCGTCGTCGGAGCCGTCGTCCACGACGACGATCTCGACGGGATGGTCGCCGGCCGCGAGCGAGCGGAGCGTCTTGGCGATGCACAGGCTCTCGTTGTGCGCGGGTACGACGACGCTGACGGGCCGGGTGACAGGCGGTCCGGGGGCGTGGTGCGGGCGCCGGTGGGCGTGGTGGCGGGCGAGGACCAGCAGCAGGACGCACCGGCCGAGGACGAGGGATCCGACGACCAGCAGCAGCACACCGATGACCGACATGGCCGTCCCCGACACGGTCACGGCGGCCACGAACACCCGCCCCTTCCACAGGGTCCCGGTGTCGACGGGGCTGGTGAGGCTGTCGGTGCCGAGGACGTCGGCGAGAGTGGTGAAGCGGTACCCCTGGGCCTGGAGCCGGGGGATCAGTTCGTCGAGGGCCTCGACGGTCTGGGACCGGTCCCCTCCCGCGTCGTGCATGAGGACGACCGCTCCCCGGCCCGGCGCGCCCGGTGCGGCCGCGTCGGCGATGGCGCGGGCTCCCGGCCGTTGCCAGTCCCTCGTGTCCCGGTCGACGAAGGCCAGGACGTAGCCCTTGTCACCCAGGTGCCGGGCGACGGACCAGTCCGCCCGGTCCAGGGCGGCGGTCGTCGAGGAGTAGGGCATCCGCAGGAGCGAGCTGTTGATGCCCGCGGCCCCGGCGAGGGCGAGCTGCGTCAGCGCCAGTTCGCGGTCGACGCCGCTCGCGGACCGGGTGGAGAGGTCCCGGTGGGAGAAGGTGTGCACGCCGATCTCGTGGCCGGAGCGGATGACGGCGCGCAGGACCCCGGGGTGGCGCACCGCCTGCTGACCGGTGACGAAGAAGGTGCCGGGCGTGCCGTGGCGGTCGAGGACGGCGCGGATACGGGGCGTCCACACGGGATCCGGGCCGTCGTCGAAGGTGAGGACGACCGTCCGGTCGGGCACCCGGTAGGTGCTCGGGTGGTCGCGGGTGGTGTCGACGACCGGACCGCCGCCGGTGACCTCCCGGGGCACCCCGGTGGCCGGCCGCCCGGTGCGCCCCTCCTGGTCCCCGGGGAAGGTCCGGGTCGTGTACCCCTCGGTCAGCAGTACCGAGACGACGAAGGCCAGCACGACGAGCGGGACGACGATGCGGAAGCGGTGCCGGGGCCGCGGGGACGCCCGGTGGTGACGCGGACCGGTTCGCGTCCGTGAGGGCCGGGCCGGGCGGTGGGGACGGCGGCGCATCAGGACGTCCCGGCTGCGGGCACGTCACCGGGCGGGGCGCCTCCCGTGGTGTCCGGGGCACCCGACGGCGCCTGCGGGGGCTCGTAGGTACCCGAGGGCGGGACGGGCTGCGGCGTTCCCGGCGGGGACTCGGGGGCGGGCGGCTCGCCCGGAGCCGACGGCGGTCCGTCCGTGGCCGGCGGCGGTTCCTCCGGGGCCGGCGGCGGGGCGGGGTCGCTTCCCGTGTCGGGCGCGGGTGCGGACGGGTCGTCGGGGACGGGGCCGTCGGGCTCCTGCGACGACGGTGGGGCTCCCGTACCGGGGGGCTGCGGTGCGGGAGGGGCCGTGGACACCGGGCCTCCGGGGACGAGCGGGCCCGCCGGGGTGAGGAGCGGCCCACCGGGCGACAGGAGCGGCGGCACCGGCGGGGTGCCCGGGCCGAACGCCGCGCCCGCGTCACCGGGACCGCTCCGCGCCGGGTCGAGCACGCCGCTGGGCGGCAGGGGTCCGTCGTCCGGGCCCCGGCGTTCCGGCGCCGTCGGCGCCGTCGGCGCCGTGGCCTCGCCGGGCAGGGGTGGCAGGAGGGCGCCCGGCGCGAAGGGCGTCGCCCCCATAAGGCTCAGTCCCAGGACCGCCAGGTAGGCGGCCACCGTACCGGCCACGCCGTACCCGGTGCGCCGGAGGATCCTCGCGCGCCTGCCGGTGGAGTCGACGAACACGGGGAGACTCGGAACAGCCGACGAGCCGATCACCGTATGTCCGGAATCATCCTGACTCCGCATGAAAGCCAGCGTACGCCGCCGGTGCGGGCCTGCCTACGTGGGCGAACCCGAGGAGAACCGTCGCAGCAACGGGGACAGGACCAGCACGGACTTGGTCCGCTCCACGAACGGCTCGCCCGCGATCCGTTCCAGGACCCGTTCGAAGTGGCGCATGTCGGAGGCGAAGACCTGGGCGACCGCGTCGGCGTCCCCGGTGACGGTGGAGGCGGACACGACCTCCTGGTAGCGCTCCAGGCCCCGCTGGATGGTCTCCGGGGAGGTGTTGCTGCGGCAGTAGATCTCGACGAACCCCTCCGTCTCCCAGCCGAGGGCGGCGGGGTCGACGCGGACGGTGAATCCGGTGATGGCCCCGGTGGCGCGCAGCCGGTCCACCCGCCGTTTCACGGCGGGCGCGGAGAGGCCGACGAGCTGGCCGATGTCCGCGTAGGAGCGGCGGGCGTCCTCGGCGAGGGCGTGCACGATGCGTTCGTCGAGATCGTTCAGCACTGCGGGTGGTTCACTTCGCTTCTGAGGTGGCCGGTGCGGCGAGCCGGGAGCGGCGGTAGCCGTAGAGGAAGTAGAACACGAGCCCGACGGCCATCCAGACACCGAAGACCACCCAGGTGACGGTGGACAGGCTGCCCATCATCCACAGGCAGAACGCGAGGCCGAGGGCGGGCAGCAGCGGCGACAGCGGCACCCGGAAGGTACGCGGCATGTCGGGGCGGGACCGGCGCAGCACCACGACGGCGACGTTGACCAGGGCGAACGCGAACAGGGTACCGATGCTGGTGGCGTCGGCGAGCTGGCCGAGCGGGATCGCGGCGGCGAGCACGCCGCAGAAGAGGGAGACGATCAGGGTGTTGGTGCGTGGTGTGCCGGTCTTCGGGCTGACCCTGCCGAACGCCTTGGGCACGAGCCCGTCCCTGGACATGGCGAACAGGATGCGGGTCTGGCCGTAGAGCACGGTCAGGACGACGCTGGCGATGGCGATGACGGCGCAGAACGCCAGCAGGGTGCCCCAGAAGGTCTGGCCGGTGACCTCGCTCATGATCTGGGCGAGCGCGGCCTCGGAGTCGGTGAAGTCCTGCCAGGGCTTGGCGCCCACGGCGACGGCGGCGACCAGGACGTACAGCGCGGTGATGATGGCGAGCGACAGCAGGATCGCGCGGGGCAGGTCGCGCTGGGCGTTCCTGGCCTCCTCACCGGCCGTGGAGGCGGCGTCGAACCCGATGTAGGAGAAGAAGAGCGTCGCGCCGGCCGCGCTGACGCCGGCCATGCCGAGCGGCATGAAGTTCTCGTAGTTGCCGGAGCGGAAGCCCTGGACGCCGATGGCGCAGAACAGCACCAGTGCGCCGATCTTCACGACGACCATGATCGTGTTGGCGCGGGCGGACTCGCGGGCGCCGCCCATCAGGAAGGCCATGGCGAGCAGGACGACGATCAGCGCGGGCAGGTTGAAGACGCCTCCGTCGCCGGGCGGGGCGGACAGCGCGGCCGGGATGGTGACGCCGATGGTGCCGTCGAGCAGTTCGTTGAGGTACTCGCCCCAGCCGACGGCGACGGCCGCGACCGACACGCCGTACTCCAGCATCAGGCACCAGCCGCAGACCCAGGCGATCAGCTCGCCCATCGTTGCGTACGCATACGAATAGGAGGAGCCCGAGACCGGGATGGTGCCCGCCAGCTCGGCGTAGGAGAGGGCGGAGAACAGAGCTGTCAGACCGGCTATGACGAAGGACAGCGTGACCGCCGGGCCGGCCTTGGGCACGGCCTCGCCGAGGACCACGAAGATGCCGGTACCGAGGGTGGCACCGATGCTGATCATGGTCAGCTGCCACAGCCCGAGGGAGCGGCGCAGGGACCCGCCCTCGCCCTGGCCACCCTCGGCCACCAGGCGTTCCACGGGCTTGCGGCGCATGAGGCGCGCGCCGGCGCCCGGGGACGGCGGGGCGGCGGGACTGCCGTTGTGCGGGGGTGCGCCTTGGTCGAGCACGCGCTGACTCCTTCATCACTGCCGGTCTTCCGCGGCAGGGACCGACGGCTTCCCGCGACAGCCGGGACCCGCCGAGCGGGGTCCCCGCCGCACCACGTACAGCGCGTAACCCTACGAGGTTCCTCGTTGCTCCTGAAATGCAGCAACCTTGCGCACCTCCGTAAGATCATTGCGTTGCTCGCGGGGACGCGGGTGTTCGTTGCGCGGGGGCTTTCGGCCGTTGCGTCCCGGGCCCGGACGCACCGCGGCCCCCGCTCTCCCGGTGCGGGAGCGGCGGGGGCCGTGGGGCGGCGGCAGCCGTCAGTTCCAGCTGGCGTGGAGCGGCTTGCCCTCGGCGTATCCGGCGGCGCTCTGGATGCCGACGACGGCCTTCTCCGCGAACTCCTCGAGCGAGGCGGCACCGGCGTAGGTGCACGAGGAGCGGACGCCCGCGATGACCGAGTCGATCAGGTCCTCGACGCCGGGGCGCTCCGGGTCGAGGAACATGCGGGAGGTGGAGATGCCCTCCTCGAACAGCCCCTTGCGGGCACGGTCGTAGGCGGACTCCTCCGAGGTGCGGTTGCGCACGGCACGCGCGGAGGCCATGCCGAAGGACTCCTTGTAGGGGCGGCCGTTCGCGTCGTGCTGGAGGTCGCCGGGGGACTCGTAGGTCCCGGCGAACCAGGAGCCGATCATCACGTTGGACGCGCCGGCCGCGAGCGCCATCGCCACGTCGCGCGGGTGGCGGACACCGCCGTCGGCCCACACGTGCTTGCCGTACTTCTTCGCCTCGGCGGCGCACTCCAGGACGGCCGAGAACTGCGGCCGGCCGACGCCGGTCATCATGCGGGTGGTGCACATGGCGCCGGGGCCGACACCGACCTTGACGATGTCCGCGCCGGCCTCGATCAGGTCGCGGACGCCCTCGGCGGAGACGATGTTGCCGGCGACGAGCGGCACCTGCGGGTCGAGGTCGCGTACCAGCTTCACGGCGCTGATCATCGACTCCTGGTGGCCGTGCGCCGTGTCGACGACGAGCGTGTCCACGCCCGCCTCCAGGAGCTGCTGCGCCTTGCCCGCCACGTCGCCGTTGATCCCGACGGCGGCGGCGATGCGGAGCCGGCCCCGGGCGTCGGTGGCCGGGGTGTACAGGGTGGCGCGCAGGGCGCCCTTGCGGGTGAGGATCCCCGCCAGGCGGCCGTCCTTGTCGACGGCGGGCGCGTAGCGGCGGTTGGCCGTGTCGAGGGTGTTGAAGGCCTCGCGCGGGTCCGTGTCGGCGTCGATGAGGATCAGGTCCTTGGACATGACCTCCTCGAGCTGGGTGAAGCGGTCCACACCGGACAGGTCGGTGTCGGTGACCACGCCGACCGGCCGGTGTCCGTCGTCGACGACGACGCCCGCGTTGTGGGCGCGCTTGGGCAGCAGGGCGAGCGCGTCGGCGACGGTCTGGTGCGGGGCCAGCACGATGGGGGTGTCCAGGACCAGGTGGCGGCCCTTCACCCAGGAGACGACCTCCGCGACGACCTCGATCGGAATGTCCTGAGGTATGACCACGAGTCCGCCGCGCCGCGCCACCGTCTCGGCCATGCGGCGCCCGGCGATGGCGGTCATGTTGGCGACGACGAGCGGGATGGTGGTGCCCGTGCCGTCCGGGGAGCTGAGGTCCACATCCTGCCGCGAGCCGACCGCGGAGCGGCTCGGCACCATGAAGACGTCGTCGTACGTCAGGTCGTAGGCGGGCCGGATGTCGTTGAGGAAACGCACGTGCTGCACATCCCAGTCGATCAGAGGTGGCCCCCGGACAGGTCAGCCAGGGGGAAGAGCACGTACTTCATTGTCCCATGACGACCGGTGCGCCCTCCCCGGTCGCATCGTCCGAGGCGGTCGGAGGGGTGCTCGGAGGTTCCTCCAAGGGAGGGCCGGCAGCCCGCGCGACCGGGCCGGGAGGGCGAGGGAGGCGGGGCCCGTCGCGCGCGCGGCCGGTGCCGCGGCCGGCACCGCCTCACCGCCGTCAGGGGCCGTCCGGGTCCGCGCGGTTGAGGGCGGACCGCGGGGTGGTGCCCGCCGTCATCAGGTAGTCCGCGGCCGAGGTGTCCGTCACCAGGCTGGTGACGAGACCCGAGCGCAGTACCGCGTCGATCGCCGGCCCCTTGCGCTGGCCGCCGGCGATCGCGACGACCTCGGGGACCCGGCGGAGCTGGTCGGTCTTGACCGTGATGCACCGCTCCCCCAGGTCCCGGCCGACCCGGCGGCCCTCGGCGTCGAAGAGGTGCGCGGACATCTCCGCGGCGACACCGAGCGAGGCGTAGTGCGCCCGCTCCTCGTCGCTGAGCATGTCGTGCACCGTCGAGATGCCCGGCTCCCAGGAGCCGATGGACACACAGGCGACCGTGACCTTGTCGAAGTACTCGAAGGCCCGCGCGATCCCCGTCTGGTGACGCAGCGCCTCCGCGGTGGCCTCGTCCGGCAGCAGCATCGGCGCGTAGATGGGGTGGGCGTCGCCGCCCGACACCTGCGCGGCGCGCCGTACGGCCTCCACCGAGCCGCGCTCGGCGGTCCCGGCGTCGTAGACGCCTGTCAGCTGCACGACCGTGCAGGGCGGCAGCCGGTCGAGGGCCGCCGCCATGTGGATGGTGGAGCGGCCCCAGGCGAGGCCCAGCACGTCTCCCTCGTTGACCAGTTCGCCGAGCAGGTCGGCGGCCACCTCTCCCAGGTTCTCGGGGTCGGGTGTCTCCTCGGCCTCGGCCGGGGACTCGACCACGACGGCGTGCCTGAGGCCGTAGCGGGCGCGGAGCGCGTCGGAGCGCTCGGCGTCCAGCTCGGCCGGCACACGGATCTCGATCCGCACGAGATCCCGTTCGAGGGCGGTCTCCAGGACCCGGGCCACCTTGAAGCGGCTGACGCCGAACTCCTCCGCGATCTGGATCTTGGACTTGCCCTCGAGGTAGAAGCGGCGGGCCATGGCCGCCGCCTGCACCAGCTCAGCGGGTCCCATCCGCATGGCTGACCGGCCCGCCGACATACCCGACACGGCGCTCTCCTCACTGCTGTTCACACTCTGGATTCGCTGTTCATCCTTGCAGATCCGGCGCGGTCGATCAGCCCTGCTGGGCGCCGTTCATGTTCCTGTAGCTCAGTGGTCGCCCGCCCAGGACGCCCCGGCCGTGGCGTCCTCGGCCTGCTTGCGCAGTGCACGTACCGCCTCGGCCGGATCGGACGCCCCGTACACGGCCGATCCCGCGACGAAGACGTCGGCGCCGGCGTCGGCGCACTGCTCGATGGTGGAGGCCGAGACACCGCCGTCGACCTGGAGCCAGAGCTCGAGACCGTGCTTGCTGATCAACTCGCGGGTGCGGCGAATCTTCGGAAGCATGATGTCGAGAAACGCCTGGCCCCCGAAGCCCGGCTCCACGGTCATGATCAGCAGCATGTCGAGTTCGGGGAGCAGGTCCTCGTACGGCTCGACGGGCGTGGCCGGCCTGAGCGCCATGGAGGCACGGGCGCCCTTGGCGCGGATCTCCCGGGCCAGCCGCACGGGCGCGGTGGCCGCCTCGACATGGAAGGTGACGGACCCGGCCCCCGCCTCCACGTACTGGGGCGCCCACCGATCGGGGGCCTCGATCATCAGATGGCAGTCCAGCGGAGTGTCCGTCGCACGCGCGAGCGACTCCACGACCGGCACGCCGAGCGTGAGGTTCGGGACGAAATGATTGTCCATGACGTCGACGTGGAGCCAGTCGGCTCCCTCCGCCGCCTTCGCCTCGTCCGCGAGGCGGGCGAAGTCGGCGGACAGGATGCTGGGGCTGATCTGCGGGGCCATGGCCCAAGCGTATGCGCTGCGCTGTACCCGGGGGGCGGGGCCCCCTGGGGGCCGGTGCCGCGGTCCTGCCGCGGAGGTCTTCATGACAGGTGAACGAGGCATCGCCCGGCTGGTGTGCGGGCGGCGTTCCAAGTGGCTGGTGCTGGTGCTGTGGCTGGTGGTGCTGCTCGTGACGGCGCCGCTCGCTCAGAAGCTCACCGACGCCCAGGACAACGACGCGGCGTCCTGGCTGCCGGGCTCCGCGGAGTCGACGCAGGTGCTGGAGATCTCCGAGGACTTCCGGCCCGAGCAGATCCCGGCGATCGTGGTCTACGCACGGGACAGCGGGCTGACGGCCGCCGACCGGGAGCGGATCGCCGAGGACGTGGATCAGCTCAGGCGGTTGAGCGACCACGGAATCAGGGGCGCCGAGACCCGGGGCCCGGTGTTCGACCGGCAGACCGGTCCGCGGGCCGCGCAGGTCTTCGTGCCGATCACGATGGACGAGCAGGGCTGGGAGCGGATCGGGCCCGCGGTCGACTCGATCCGCGACGACGTCGGCGAGAGCGTCGACGGGCTCGCCGTGCACATCACGGGACCGGGCGGCACGTCGGCGGACTTCGCCGAGGGGTTCGAGGGCATCGACTCGACGCTGCTGTTCTCCGCGATGGCCGTCGTCGTCGTGATGCTGCTGATCACCTATCGCAGTCCGACCCTGTTGCTGGTGCCGCTGTTCTCGGTGATCGTCGCGCTGTTCGCGGCACAGGCCCTCGTCTATCTGCTGGCCGAGCACGGCGGACTCACGGTCAACGGGCAGAGCGCCGGCATCCTTCTGGTCCTCGTCTTCGGCGCCGGCACCGACTACGCCCTGCTGCTGGTCGCCCGCTACCGCGAGGAACTGCGCCGGCACGAGGACCGGCACGAGGCGATGGCGCTGGCCCTGCACCGCGCGGGGCCCGCCGTACTCGCCTCCGGGGCCACCGTCGTGGTGAGCATGCTCGTGCTGCTGGCCGCCGAGATGAACTCCACCCGGGGCCTCGGCCCGGTCGCCGCGATCGGTGTCGCGGTGGCCCTGCTGGCGTTGCTGACGCTCTTCCCGGCGCTGCTGGTCATCTTCGGCCGCTGGATCTTCTGGCCGGTGATCCCGCACCACGGGACCCCCGACCCGGCCGAACGGGGAAAGTGGGCCCGCATGGGCCGCGGCATCGCGCGCCGCCCGCGGACGGTCTGGGCCGTGACCGCGGCCGTACTGGCGATCTGTTCGCTGGGCCTGATCCAGCTCCGCGCCGAGGGCATCGGCAACGCGGACGCGTTCACCGGGAAACCGGACTCGATCACCGGCCAGGAGGTCTCCGCGCGGTACTTCCCGGCGGGCAGCGGCGATCCGCTCGTCGTCGTCAGCGACCAGGCCCAGGCCCGGCAGGTGGGCCGCGCGGTCGCGGGCACGGAAGGGGTCGTCCCGGATTCCCTCGCACTTCCGCCGGGCACGAAGCCGGCCTTCGAGGGCAAGGTGCTGTTCGAGGCCACCATGACCGCCCCGGCGGACAGCGAGGCGGCGAAGCAGACCGTCGAGAGGGTGCGGGACGCCGTGCACGCCGTGCCGGACGCCGACGCGCAGGTGGGCGGCGGCACGGCGGCGCTGCTCGACATGGACAGGGCGACCACGCACGACAACATGCTGATCATCCCGCTGGTGCTGGCCGTGGTCATGCTGATCCTGTGCGCCCTGCTGCGCGCCCTGATCGCCCCGCTGCTGCTGATCGCGACGGTGATCCTGTCGTTCGCGGCAGCGCTCGGGCTCAGCGCCCTGGCCTTCCGGCACGTGTTCGACTACGCGGGCGAGCCGACCGACTTCCCGCTGTTCGTCTTCGTCTTCCTGGTGGCGCTGGGCATCGACTACAACATCTTCCTGACCACCCGCATCCGCGAGGAGGCGGCCCGCCAGGGCACCCGGCCCGGCGTGGTCACCGGCCTCGCGGCCACGGGCGCCGTCATCACCTCGGCGGGGCTGGTCCTCGCCGGCACGTTCGCGGCGCTCGCCACGCTCCCGATGGTGGCGTTCGCCGAGATCGGCTTCGCGGTCGCCCTGGGCGTGCTCATCGACACCTTCGTGGTCCGTTCGGTCCTGGTCACGGCGCTGTTCCTGGACGTGGGGCCGAAGGTGTGGTGGCCCCACCGGCTGGCCCGGGAGGACGGCGGCGGGACGGTGGGGGTGCCCGAGGCAGACGTCAGCCGGTCCGGCGGATGAGAGCCAGATACATCGCGTCGGTCCCGTGCAGATGCGGCCAGAGCTGGATGTCGGGGCCCTCGCCCAGGTCCGGTACGCCGGGCAGCAGCGGCCGGGCGTCGATCAGTGCGGTGTCCGGGAACTGCTTGAGGAGGTCGGCGACCACGGCCCGGGTCTCCGCGAGGTGCGGCGAGCAGGTGGCGTACCCGACGACACCGCCCACCCGCACCGACTCCAGGGCGCTGCGCAGCAGCCCGCGCTGGAGCGGCGCGAAGCCGTCCAGGTCCTCCGGGCGGCGCCGCCAGCGCGCCTCGGGGCGGCGGCGCAGGGCGCCCAGCCCGGTGCACGGCACGTCGACCAGCACCCGGTCGAAGCTGCCGGGGCGCCACGGCGGCCGCGTCCCGTCGGCGGCGACCACCTGGTACGGCCCCGGGTTCCCGGCGAGCGCCCTGGCCACCAGACCGGCCCGGTGCGGCTGCTTCTCGGAGGCGAGCAGCGCGGCACCGCGTTCGGCGGCGAGCGCGGCGAGCAGGGCGGCCTTGCCGCCGGGCCCGGCGCATCCGTCCAGCCACATCCGGTCGCGGCCCTCGACGGGCGCACCCGCGAGAGCGAGCGCCACGAGCTGGCTGCCCTCGTCCTGGACACCGGCCCGGCCCTCGGCCACCGCCGTGACGGCGCCCGGCTCCCCGCCCTCGGTCAGCCGCACCGCGTACGGCGACCAGCGGCCGGGCTCCGCGGCCTCCTCCTCGAGCAGCTCGGCGGGCGTGGACCGTCCCGGCCGGGCGACCAGGGTCACCTCGGGCCGCTCGTTGTCGGCCCGCAGCAACTCCTCGATTCCGGCACGGCCGCCCCCGAGGGAGTCCCACAGCGCGGAGACCACCCAGCGGGGGTGCGAGTGCACGACGGCGAGATGGTCCTCGGGATCCTCGTCGTAGGGCGGCGCGACCCGCTCGAGCCAGCCGTCCAGGTCGTCCTGGGCGATCTTCCGCAGTACCGCGTTGACGAACTTGGCGCGGCCGTCGCCGAGCACCACCCGGGCCAGCTCGACGGTGGCGGACACGGCGGCGTGCGTCGGGATCCGCGTGCCGAGCAGCTGGTGCGCGCCGAGGCTCAGCACGTCCAGCACCGGCGGGTCGACCTCGCGCAGGGGCCGGTCGACGCAGGCCGCCACGACGGCGTCGTACGTCCCCTGCCGGCGCAGCGTGCCGTACACCAGCTCGGTGGCGAGGGCGGCGTCCCTGGCGTCGAAGTCGCCGGCTTCGCGCGCCCTGCGCAGCAGCGGGGGCAGGACGAGGTTGGCGTACGCGTCCCGCTCGTCCACGGCCCGCAGGGCTTCGAAGGCGAGGATGCGGACGGGGTCCTTCTGGGGCCGGCGGTAGGGCTTGGCGGGCCTGCGGGGCCGACGGGGCTGGTCGCTCACGAAAAAGGTGCTCCGGATGTGGGATGACGTGCGCGGACAAGCCTACGTCGTCCGGGCTCCGGCGGCGTCAGGCCCCGACGGTCTCCCCGGCCGCGATCCGCGCCCCGCGCGCCCAGTCCGCCGCCCGCATCGGCTTCTTGCCCTGGGCCTGCACCCACAGCAGCTCCACGGCGTGCGAGCCGGTGCCCACGTACACGGTGTTCTTGCCGGCGGACAGCTGCCCGGGCGCGAGATCGGTGATCCCGGGTACGGGAGTGGCCTGGACGATCTTCAGGCGCTCGCCCCGGAAGGTGGTCCAGGCCCCGGGTGCGGGGGTGCAGCCGCGCACCACGCGGTCCACGCGCAGCGCCGGGGTGTGCCAGTCGACGCGGGCGTCCTCGACCGCGACCTTCGGGGCGAGGCTGATGCCGTCGGCGGGCTGCGGAACGGCCTTCAGGGTGCCGTCCTCGATCCCGTCCATGGTCGCGGCGAGCAGGCCGGCGCCGGCGAACGCGAGCCGGGTGAGCAGGTCGCCGCTGGTGTCGGTGGGGCGGATCTCCTCGGTGACCGTGCCGTAGACGGGCCCCGAGTCCAGGCCCTCCTCGATGAGGAAGGTGGTGGCACCCGTGATCTCGTCGCCCGCCATGACGGCGTGCTGCACGGGCGCGGCGCCGCGCCAGGCGGGCAGCAGCGAGAAGTGCAGGTTGACCCAGCCACGGGCGGGGATGTCGAGCGCGGCCCTCGGCAGGAGGGCGCCGTAGGCGACGACGGGGCAGCAGTCCGGCGCGATCCGCTCGAGCCGCTCGAGGAATTCCGGGTCACGGGGCCTGACCGGCTTCAGCACCTCGATCCCGGCCTCCTCGGCACGTGCGGCGACGGGGGAGGCGACCAGCCTGCGCCCGCGCCCGGCGGGAGCGTCGGGCCGGGTGACGACGGCGGCCACCTCGTGCCGCCCGGAGGCGAGAAGAGCGTCCAGTGCGGGAACGGCGACCTCGGGGGTGCCGGCGAAGACGAGCCTCATGGAGTGCTTGGGCCTCTCGGGCGGGGGCGGCTGGGGCGGCGCACCAGTCTAGGGGGGGGCCGGGCAGGAGCCCCGTACGGGGACGGCCGCCCCGGCGGAGCGTCCCGGCGGGGGCCCGGCGGGGGCGCTCCGCCGGGGCGTAGGCATATGCCGCCGCGCCCCCACCCCGTGACCCGCGGAGCGCATACGCGTTGGTCAAGAAAGAGTTGACCCCGGGCCCCGAAACGGGCTCATTCCTTTCAACGCCGGTTCGAGAGGCTTGTTCATGGCCGACCACGCAACCCACGACGCCCAGGCTCGGGCCAGCCTGCACTTGCTGGTGCGGGACATCGAGCGGGTCCGCCGGCAGGTGGACGCGCTGCGCACGCTCACCGCCCAGCTGGGCAACGTCTACCGCCCGCGCCGCTCCGGCCCCTCCACGGGCTTCGTCGTCTACGGACGGGCGCCGGCCCCGACGGTCCGTCTCGCCCAGGAACTGCGGGACAGTGTCGAGACCCTGGTCACGGCCGCCGTGGACTTCGACCGCTCACTCGGCTTCTCCTGGGACGCGGTGGGCTCCGCGCTGGGAGTCACCAAGCAGGCGGTGCACCGCCGTTACGGCGCCCGCCGCGCGGCCGACCGGACACCCGCCGCCACCGCCGAGGCCGAGCGCGCGCCGGAGTCCCCGGGCTCCCGCACGGTCAACGTGGGCGCCGGCGTCTCCACGGTGCCGGCGGTCCCCGCCGCCCGGTCCATGCCCACCCAGCCCACGGCCGGCAGCCCGGCCCTCCGCGACGAGCCGCGCCCGACGGTCTTCCCCGCGCCCCGCAACGGCTGAGCCGCCCCCTCCCCCGCCCTCCCGGACGCACCGCCTCCGGGAGGGCGCCGTACGTCCGTCACCGCGGGGTGAGCGCGGTTCCCGCTCAGCCGATGTCCAGCGGGTCGATCCGGACCCACACGGGGGCGTTCCCGCCCCGGGCCATACGGGTCGCCTGCGCCGTCTTCAGGGCCGCGGCCAGTGCCGCGCCGTGGCCGGGGGGCACGCGGATCAGCGCCCGGTCCCAGTGCTCCCCCGGCGAGGGCGCGCCCGGGCGCCGCGGGCGGCCGGCCGCGGTGACCGGCAGGGGAACCGGTCCCAGGATCTCCGCCGGCGCGGGCAGCTCCACCGCACGGAGGAACTCGCTCACCGCCTCGCCCGGCCCCGACACCGCCGCCATCCGCGACACCGGCGGGAAGCCCAGTTCGGCCCGCTCCGCCAGTTCCCGCACCGCGTGGCCGACCGGGTCCCACCGCACCAGCGCCTGCACCGGCCGCAGGGTCGGCTCCGCGACCACCACCACCGTGCCGCCCGCCGGCTGCGGACGGACCAGCGCCGCCGCGCCGATCCAGCGGCGCAGCGCGTCCTCCCCGGACCGCAGGTCGGGCCGCCCCAGCATGGCCCATCCGTCCAGCAGCAGCGCCGCGGCGTAGCCGCCCTCGGCCACCGGTTCCGCCCCGGGGGTGCTGACCACCAGCGCGGGCGCCCCCGGCACCGTGTCCAGCACGTGCTCGCGTCCCGAGGTCCGCACCGGGACGGCGGGGAAGGCCCGGCCCAGCTCCTCGGCGGTCCGCCGCGCCCCCACCACCTGTGCCCGCAGCCGGAAACCGCCGCACTCGGGGCAGTGCCAGCCGCTCTCCTCGCGCCCGCACCACCCGCACCGCAGGTCGTCGGCCCCCCGCGCCTCCAGCGGCCCGGCGCAGTGCCGGCACCGCGCCGGGGCCCGGCAGGCGGCACACGCCATCCGCGGCACGTACCCGCGCCGGGGCACCTGCACGAGCACCGGCCCGTGCCGCAGGCCCTCCCGGACGGCCTGCCAGGCGAGCGTCGGGAGCCGGGCCGCGCGGGCCGCCTCGTCCCGCGCGAGATCCTGGTCGCCGACGGTCCGCACGAGCGGCGCGGCCGTCCGCACCCGTTCCCTGGGGGCGAGAAGCGGTCTGGCCCAGCCGGTGTCCACGAGCTGGGCGGCCTCCACGGTGCAGCTCCAGCCGCCCAGCAGGAAGCCGCACCTGTCCTGCGCCGCCCTCAGCAGCAGGACCTCGCGGGCGTGCGGCTGCGGGGCGTGCTGTTCGCTGTGGCTGTCGTCGCCGTCGTCCCAGACGGCGACCAGGCCGAGGTCCCGCACCGGCGCGAACATCGCCGCCCGCGTCCCGACGACGGCCCGCACGGAGCCCCGCCGCACCGCGAGCCACTGCGCGTAGCGCTTCTCCGGCCCGGCGTCGGCGGTGAGGACCGCGTGCCGGCCCTCCCCCAGCAGTCCGGTGAGCGCGGCGTCCACGCGGGCCACGGCGCGGCCGTCCGGCAGGACGACCAGCGCGCCGCGTCCGGAGGCCAGGGCGGCGGCGACGGCCCGGGCCAGCTCCTCGCTCCACTGCGGGCCGGGCAGTGCGTTCCACACGGCCCGTGGGGCGCCTCCGGAGGCCAGTGACTCCAGGAAGGCGGGCCCCTGCTCGTACCGCTCCCAGGAGCCGGGCGCGGGCGCCGGGGGCGGAGGCTGCGGGGCGGGCGAGGGACGCCGCTCGGCACGGGCGCTGCGCGGCGGCACGGCGAGCTGGAGGACGTCGGCGAGGCTGCCCGCGTACCGGTCGGCGACCACGCGGGCGAGCCCCAGCAGCTCCTCGTCGAGCACCCGCTCGGGCGAGACCACCTGGGCCAGGGCCGCCAGGGGGCCCGCGTAGTCGGACTCGGCGCGCCGCTCGACCAGGAACCCGTCGATCAGCCCGCCGCCCTCGCGACGGCCCTCGCGCACCCGGCGCCCGCCGGCGCCGAACCGCACCCGCACCCTGACGCCCGGCTGGGCGTCGGCGTCCAGCTCCTCGGGCACGGCGTAGTCGAAGTACCGGTCGAGATGGAGCACGCCCTTGTCGACCAGGACCCGGGCCACGGGCAGTTCCTTCGCGAGCGCGGCGCCCCGCCAGGTCCGGGGTTTGGCGCGGGGCGTCCCGGCCTTGCGCACGCTCTCCCGGATGAGCGCGAGCTGCTCGGGCGGCGCACCCTCCGCGTCGCCGTCCGGCTGTCCGTTCTCGCTGCTCACGCCTGCATTCTTACCAAACACGACTGACAGCGGCGCCGGGCCCGGGATCGGCCGCGGGTGCGGACGGACGCCCGGCGCGCCTGCGCCCGGGACCAGCCCGTGCGCCTCACGCCCGGCCGTGACGCCGCCGCGGCCGAAGGACCGCACGCCGAGGCCCGGCGGCCCCTCGGAGGGGACGCCGGGCCTCGGGGACGCGGGGTGGGACCTACAGTCCGGCGGCCTTGCGCAGGGCGTCGACGCGGTCGGTGCGCTCCCAGGTGAAGTCGGGCAGCTCACGGCCGAAGTGGCCGTAGGCGGCGGTCTGGGCGTAGATCGGGCGCAGCAGGTCGAGGTCGCGGATGATGGCGGCCGGGCGCAGGTCGAAGACCTCGTCGATGGCCCGCTCGATCCGCTCGGTGTCGACCTTGGCGGTACCGAAGGTCTCCACGAACAGACCCACCGGCTCGGCCTTGCCGATCGCGTAGGCCACCTGCACCTCGCAGCGCGCGGCCAGCCCGGCCGCCACCACGTTCTTGGCGACCCAGCGCATCGCGTACGCCGCCGAGCGGTCCACCTTGGAGGGGTCCTTGCCGGAGAACGCGCCGCCGCCGTGGCGGGCCATGCCGCCGTAGGTGTCGATGATGATCTTCCGGCCGGTCAGGCCGGCGTCACCCATCGGACCGCCGATCTCGAACCGGCCCGTGGGGTTCACCAGCAGCCGGTAGTTCTCCGTGTCCAGCTTGATGCCGTCGTCCAGCAGCGCCCTGAGCTCCGGCTCGACGACGAACTCCCGGATGTCCGGCGCCAGCAGCGACTCCAGGTCGATGTCGGAGGCGTGCTGGGAGGAGACGACCACGGTGTCCAGACGGACCGCCTTGTCGCCGTCGTACTCGATGGTGACCTGGGTCTTGCCGTCCGGACGCAGGTAGGGGATCGTCCCGTTCTTGCGCACGTCCGACAGGCGCTTGGACAGCCGGTGGGCCAGGAACACCGGCAGCGGCATCAGCGTCGGCGTTTCGTCCGTCGCGTAACCGAACATCAGGCCCTGGTCGCCCGCGCCCTGACGGTCCAGTTCGTCGTCGTCGCCCTCGACGCGGGCCTCGTAGGCGGCGTCGACGCCCTGCGCGATGTCAGGGGACTGCGCGCCGATCGACACCGACACGCCGCAGGAGGCGCCGTCGAAGCCCTTCTTCGAGGAGTCGTAGCCGATCTCCAGGATCTTGTTGCGCACCAGCGTCGCGATGTCCGCGTACGTCTTGGTGGTGACCTCGCCGGCCACGTGCACCAGGCCGGTGGTGATCAGAGTCTCGACGGCGACCCGGGAGGCCGGGTCCTCGCGGAGCAGCGCGTCGAGGATGGTGTCGCTGATCTGGTCAGCGATCTTGTCGGGGTGACCCTCGGTCACGGACTCCGAGGTGAACAGACGACGGGACACAATGCTCCCTGGGGTTGCAGCGGCTGCTGGCTGATCATTGGCGAACGGCGGGGGCTGCACCCGACGCCGTCAGTGGAACAGTTTATCGGTCGCGCTTCGCCACGGGTCCCCCTGTCTCGTCTCGCGAGAGCGCTGTGACCTGCGGCACGGGCATTCTCCACGGGCCGGGCGACGTTTGCCAGAGGCGCCACGCCCCCGGCGGACGCGGTTCAGGCGTGCCGGCCGTGAATCAGTCACTCACCGAGGCGCTCGGAAACCAGGTCCCACACGGTGTCGGCCAGGGCCTCCTTCGGGCCGTGCGCGACGGGGGTCTCGCTGCCGTCGGCACCCAGCACCACGGCCTCGTTCTCCTCGGAACCGAAGGTCTTGCGCTCTCCCACCTCGTTCACCACCAGCAGGTCGCAGCCCTTGCGCTTCAGCTTGGCGCGGCCGTTGGCGAGCACGTCGTCGGTCTCGGCGGCGAAGCCGACGATCACCTGTCCGGACCGCACCCGGTCGCCCGAGATCTCCGCGAGGATGTCCGGATTCCGCACCAGGGTGACCGGTTCGGGCTCCTGGCCGTCCTTCTTCTTGATCTTCCCGGCCGCGTAGGCCGCCGGGCGGAAGTCGGCGACGGCCGCCGCCATGACGACGGCGTCCGCGTCGGCGGCGGCGCGCAGGACGGCCTCGCGGAGTTCCACGGCCGTCCCGACGGCGACGACGTCCACACCGGCCGGGTCGGGCAGCGCGGCGTTGGCCGAGACGAGCGTGACGCGGGCGCCCCGGGCGACGGCGGTGCGGGCGAGGGCGTACCCCTGCTTGCCGGAGGAGCGGTTGCCGAGGAAGCGGACGGGGTCGAGGGGCTCGCGGGTGCCTCCGGCGCTGACGACGACGTGCCGGCCCCGGAGGTCCGGCTCGGTGACTCCACGGGCCAGCACCCGGCGGCAGACCTCGAAGATCTCGCCCGGGTCGGGCAGCCGGCCCTTGCCCGTGTCGGCGCCGGTGAGGCGTCCGACGGCCGGCTCGACGACGAGGGCACCGCGGGCGCGCAGCGTCGCCACGTTCTCCTGGGTGGCCGGGTGTTCCCACATCTCCGTGTGCATGGCGGGGGCGAAGACGACCGGGCAGCGGGCGGTGAGCAGGGTGTTGGTGAGGAGGTCGTCGGCCAGGCCGTGGGCCGCCCTGGCCAGCGTGTCCGCCGTGGCCGGGGCGACGACCACCAGGTCGGCGTGCTGCCCGATGCGGACGTGCGGCACCTCGTGGACGTCGTCCCAGACCTCGGTGGAGACCGGGTTGCCGGAGAGGGCGGACCAGGTGGCGGCGCCGACGAAGTGCAGGGCCGAGGCGGTGGGGACGACCCGCACGTCGTGCCCCGACTCCGTCAGCCGCCTGAGCAGCTCACAGGCCTTGTACGCGGCGATGCCGCCGCTGACCCCCAGAACGACCTTCGGCTTGTCCACCGTCTCTCCCCGGAACCTCGGAAACCTGCGACGAACCCCATGAGACACCACAGGCCCGGCAGACGTACTGCCGGGCCTGTGGAAAAGTCAGCCGCGAACTGCCGATACGACGTACTGACCGGTTACTGGCCGGGGCCTTCGACGGCCTCGGAGGTCAGCAGTCCCGCGTTGATCTCGCGCAGGGCGATCGAGAGCGGCTTCTCGTGGACGTGGGTGTCGACGAGGGGACCGACGTACTCGAGCAGACCCTCGCCGAGCTGCGAGTAGTACGCGTTGATCTGGCGGGCCCGCTTGGCCGCGTAGATCACGAGGCTGTACTTCGAGTCCGTGGCCTCGAGGAGCTCGTCGATCGGCGGGTTGATGATGCCCTCGGGCGCGGAGATGGAAGAGGACACGCTCTACCTTCCGATGGATGGGAAAGATTCAGTCGACGCGACCGGTGAACGATTGCTCACGATCACACGACGTTCATCAAGGCTAGCAGCTCGCGGGCCACGTCCTGGACGGAGGTGTTGACCAGGGTGGTGTCGAACTCAGGCTCCGCCGCCAGCTCGGTCTTCGCGGCGCCGAGCCGGCGCTCGATGACCTCGGCCGACTCGGTGCCCCGGCCCGTGAGCCTGCGCACGAGCTCCTCCCAGGAGGGAGGAGCCAGGAACACCAGCTGTGCCTCGGCCATGGACTCGCGGACCTGCCGCGCGCCCTGGAGGTCGATCTCCAGCAGTACGGGCACACCCGCCTCCAGGTGCTCCAGCACCGCCGCGCGGGGCGTGCCGTAGCGGTTCCCGGCGAACTCGGCCCACTCCAGCAGCTCGCCGTTGGCGATCAGCTTGTCCATCTCCTCGTCGGTGACGAAGAAGTAGTGGACCCCGTGCCGCTCACCGGGGCGGGGCGCCCGTGTCGTCGCCGACACCGACAGCCAGACCTCGGGGTGTTCCTTGCGCATATGGGCGACGACCGTGCTCTTGCCGACCCCGGAGGGGCCGGAGAGCACGGTCAGCCGCGGTCGTTCACTCATGCAGCGATTATTCCAGTAGTCCCGGGCTGTCCAGAACTCAGGAGCCGGTGCTGCCGAACTCGCGCTCCAGGGAGGCGATCTGGTTGGAACCGAGACCCCGCACGCGGCGGCTCTCGGAGATGCCCAGTCGCTCCATGATCTGCTTGGCGCGGACCTTGCCCACGCCCGGCAGGGACTCGAGCAGGGCGGAGACCTTCATCTTGCCGATGACGTCGTTCTCCTGGCCCTGCTTGATGACCTCGTGAAGGGAGGCGCCGGAGTGCTTGAGTCGATTCTTGACCTCGGCCCGCTCCCGGCGAGCCGCGGCGGCCTTTTCGAGCGCGGCTGCGCGCTGTTCAGGGGTAAGGGGCGGAAGAGCCACGCCTACGTCACCTCGGATGTCGAACTGTCGGATACGGACCGGTGAGGAACCTAGTCGCCCCACACCTGGGGAGCCACGAGCAACACGCCTGCCCGTTCTCCCCCACTGCTTGAAGGGCGTGGGAGGCACCCCCACTCGTCGGAGACTAGCGGCCAATGCCGCCCGAGTCAGCGAGAACAGCGGAAAAGTCCTGGTCAGCCTCCGTCAGGCCGGACATTAAGGACATAATCCCCCCGTTTTGGGGTGGTAGCCAGAGTGCGGCGACCTCGGAATCGGCCGTCGGCGGACTTCAGGCAGCCGTCACCGCGGCACGCACGTCCTCCGCGAAGCGGTCCGCCGCGTCACGCAGAGCGACCACGTCGGGACCGTGGCGCAACACACCCCGGCTGACGTTCGGCACCACGTTGCGCACCGCCCTGCCGAACACCGCCGGGAGGTCGGCCGCGGTGGCCCCCTGCGCGCCGATGCCGGGCGCCAGGATAGGACCGCCCATGTCCAGGTCGTACGAGGACAGGTCACCGAGGGTGGCGCCCACCACCGCGCCGAAGGACCCGAGCGGCTCCTCGCCGGCGTTCTCCAGGGCCAGGTGCCCGAGCATGGTCGCCCCGACGGTGCGTCCGTCCGCGCGGACCGCGTGCTGCACCTCGCCACCCTCCGGGTTGGAGGTCAGCGCCAGCACGAACAGGCCGGTGCCGGTCTCCCGGGCCAGCGCGACGGCCGGGCTCAGCGAGCCGTAACCGAGGTACGGCGAGACGGTGAGCGCGTCGGAGAACAGGGGGGCGTCCCTGTGCAGGAACGACTCGGCGTAGGCGGCCATGGTGGAGCCGATGTCACCGCGCTTGGCGTCCATCACGACCAGCGCCCCGGCTTCCCGTGCCTCCTGGACCGTCCGCTCCAGCACGGCGATGCCGCGCGAGCCGAAGCGCTCGAAGAAGGCGCTCTGCGGCTTCAGCACGGCGACCCGGCCGGCGATTGCCTCGACGACGGTCCGGCTGAACCGCTCCAAGCCCCTCACGTCGTCGCTGAGGCCCCACTCGGCGAGCAGGGAGGCGTGCGGGTCGATGCCCACGCAGAGCGGGCCCCGCTCGTCCATCGCGCGGCGCAGGCGCGCGCCGAAGGGTGCCAGACCGGTCATGCCGTCGTCCTCACGTCGGCGCCCACCGCGTCGGCGAGCGTGGCGTAGGGGCTGGTGCGCAGTCGCGCGGCGAGCCCCTTGTGCATGGCGCGGCCCCAGAAGGGGCCCTCGTAGATGAACGCGCTGTAGCCCTGCACCAGCGTGGCACCGGCCAGGATGCGCTGCCAGGCGTCCTCGGCGTTCTCGATGCCGCCGACGCCGACCAGGGTGATGCGGTCGCCCACGCGCGCGTAGAGGCGGCGCAGCACGGCCAGTGAGTGCGCCTTCAGGGGGGCGCCGGACAGGCCACCGGTCTCCCGGACGACGGCGGGATCGGAGGTCAGGCCGAGTCCCTCGCGGGCGATGGTGGTGTTGGTGGCGATGATGCCGTCCAGGCCGAGTTCCACGGCGAGGTCGGCGACGGCGTCGACGTCCTCGTCCGCGAGGTCGGGGGCGATCTTCACCAGCAGCGGCACCCGGCGGGCCGGGACCGCGCGGTCGGCGGCCTCGCGGACGGCGGCGAGCAGCGGGCGCAGGTGGTCCACGGCCTGGAGGTCGCGCAGTCCGGGCGTGTTCGGCGAGGAGACGTTGACGACCAGGTAGTCGGCGTGCGGTGCGAGCCGCTCGGCGGACTTCACGTAGTCGGCGACGGCCTCGGACTCCGGGACGGCCTTGGTCTTGCCGATGTTGACGCCGACCACCGTCCTGAAGACGGGCGCGCGGGAGGCCAGGCGCGCCGCGACGGCGAGCGAGCCCTCGTTGTTGAAGCCCATGCGGTTGATCAGGGCCCGGTCCGCGACCAGACGGAACAGCCGCTTCCTGGGGTTGCCGGGCTGCGGCTCCCCCGTGACGGTGCCGACCTCGACGTGGTCGAAGCCCAGCATCGCCATGCCGTCGATGCCGACGGCGTTCTTGTCGAAGCCCGCGGCGAGACCGAAGGGGCTGTGCAGGCGCAGCCCGAGGGCCTCGGTGCGCAGTTCCGGGTGGCGGGGGGCGAGCACGGCGGCGACGAAGGTCCGCAGCACGGGGACGCGCGCGACCCGGCGGATCCAGCGGAAGGCCAGGTGGTGGGCCTGCTCCGGGTCCATCCGCCGGAAGAGCAGAGTGAAGAGAATCTTGTACATGGTGTCCTCATGAAGAGGGGGACACCGTTTCCGGTGTCCCCCTGGGGGCGGCTGCTAGTCGCGGGCCGCGGTCAGATGTTCCGCGTGTTCCTGGAGGGAGCGCACGCCCACCTCCCCGCGGTTGAGCGCGTCGATGCCCTGGACGGCGGCGGCGAGCGCCTGGACCGTCGTCAGGCAGGGCACGGACCGGGCCACGGCGGCCGTACGGATGTCGTAGCCGTCGAGGCGGCCGCCGGTGCCGTACGGGGTGTTGACGATGAGGTCGACCTCGCCGTCGTGGATGAGCTGGACGATGGTCTTCTCGCCGTTCGGGCCGGTGCCCTCGGACTGCTTCCGCACGACCGTGGCGTTGATGCCGTTGCGCTTGAGGACCTCGGCGGTGCCGGAGGTGGCCAGCAGCTCGAAGCCGTGCGCCACCAGCTCCCGCGCGGGGAAGATCATCGAACGCTTGTCGCGGTTGGCGACCGAGATGAACGCGCGTCCCTTGGTCGGCAGCGGGCCGTAGGCGCCCGACTGGGACTTGGCGTACGCCGTGCCGAAGACCGAGTCGATGCCCATGACCTCGCCGGTGGAGCGCATCTCGGGGCCGAGCACGGTGTCGACGCCGCGGCCGTGGATGTCCCGGAAGCGGGACCACGGCATCACGGCCTCCTTGACGGAGATCGGCGCGTCCAGCGGCAGCTCGCCGCCGTCACCCTTCGCCGGGAGCAGACCCTCGCCGCGCAGTTCGGCGATGGTCGCGCCGAGCGAGATCCGTGCGGCGGCCTTCGCCAGCGGCACCGCGGTCGCCTTCGAGGTGAAGGGCACGGTGCGCGAGGCGCGCGGGTTGGCCTCCAGGACGTAGAGGATGTCCCCGGCCAGCGCGAACTGGATGTTGATCAGGCCGCGCACACCGACGCCGCGTGCGATGGCCTCCGTGGAGGCGCGCAGCCGCTTGATGTCGAAGCCGCCGAGGGTGATCGGGGGCAGGGCGCACGCCGAGTCGCCGGAGTGGATGCCGGCCTCCTCGATGTGCTCCATGACGCCACCGAGGTAGAGCTCCTCGCCGTCGTACAGCGCGTCGACGTCGATCTCTATGGCGTCGTCGAGGAAGCGGTCGACGAGCACCGGCCGCGAGGGGCTGATCTCGGTCGACTCGGCGATGTAGGACTCCAGCCGGGTCTCGTCGTAGACGATCTCCATGCCGCGGCCGCCGAGCACGTAGGACGGGCGGACGAGGACCGGGTAGCCGATCTCGTCGGCGATGGCCTTGGCCTCCACGAAGGTGGTGGCGGTGCCGTGCTTGGGGGCCGGCAGGCCGGCCTCCTTGAGGACCCGGCCGAAGGCGCCGCGGTCCTCGGCGGCGTGGATGGCCTCCGGGGAGGTGCCGACGATCGGCACGCCGTTGTCCTTCAGCGCCTGCGACAGGCCGAGCGGGGTCTGGCCGCCGAGCTGGACGACGACGCCCGCGACCGGTCCGGCCTGCTGCTCGGCGTGGACGATCTCCAGGACGTCCTCCAGGGTGAGCGGCTCGAAGTACAGCCGGTCGGAGGTGTCGTAGTCGGTGGAGACCGTCTCCGGGTTGCAGTTGACCATCACGGTCTCGTAGCCGGCGTCGCTGAGGGCGAAGGAGGCGTGGACGCAGGAGTAGTCGAACTCGATGCCCTGGCCGATGCGGTTCGGGCCGGAACCCAGGATGATCACCGCGGGCTTCTCGCGCGGCGAGACCTCGGTCTCCTCGTCGTAGGAGGAGTAGAAGTAAGGCGTCCTCGCGGCGAACTCGGCGGCGCAGGTGTCGACGGTCTTGTAGACCGGGCGGATGCCCAGCGCGTGCCGGACCTCGCGGACGACGTCCTCGCGCAGGCCGCGGATCTCACCGATCTGCTGGTCGGAGAAGCCGTGCCGCTTGGCCTCGGCGAGCAGCTCGCGGGTCAGCTCCGGGGCCCCGGCGAGGTCGTCGGCGATCTCCTTGATGAGGAAGAGCTGGTCGACGAACCAGGGGTCGATCTTCGTGGCGTCGAAGACCTCCTCCGGGGTGGCGCCCGCGCGGATGGCCCCCATGACCGCGTTGATCCGGCCGTCGGTGGGACGGACCGCCTCACGCAGCAGCTCGGCCTTGTCGCCCGCCTCGCCGACGAAGGTGAACTGGCTGCCCTTCTTCTCCAGCGAGCGCAGCGCCTTCTGGAACGCCTCGGTGAAGTTGCGGCCGATGGCCATGGCCTCGCCGACCGACTTCATGGTGGTGGTCAGTGTGGAGTCGGCGGAGGGGAACTTCTCGAAGGCGAAGCGGGGCGCCTTCACCACCACGTAGTCGAGCGTCGGCTCGAAGGAGGCCGGGGTCTCCTGCGTGATGTCGTTGGGGATCTCGTCGAGGGTGTAGCCGACGGCGAGCTTGGCGGCGATCTTGGCGATGGGGAAACCGGTCGCCTTGGAGGCGAGCGCCGAGGAGCGCGACACGCGCGGGTTCATCTCGATGACGATGACCCGGCCGTCCTCGGGGTTCACCGCGAACTGGATGTTGCAGCCGCCGGTGTCGACGCCGACCTCGCGGATGACGGCGATGCCGATGTCGCGCAGGATCTGGTACTCGCGGTCGGTGAGCGTCATCGCCGGGGCGACGGTGATGGAGTCACCGGTGTGCACGCCCATGGGGTCGAAGTTCTCGATGGAGCAGACGACCACGACGTTGTCGTGCTTGTCGCGCATCAGCTCCAGCTCGTACTCCTTCCAGCCGAGGATGGACTCCTCCAGGAGCACCTCGGTGGTCGGCGAGAGGGTGAGGCCCTGTCCGGCGATGCGGCGCAGCTCCTCCTCGTCGTGGGCGAAGCCGGAGCCGGCGCCGCCCATGGTGAAGGAGGGGCGGACGACGACCGGGTAGCCGCCGAGCTCCTCGACCCCCTTGAGGACGTCGTCCATGGAGTGGCAGATGTAGGACCGGGCGGACTCGCCGTGCCCGATCTTCTTGCGGACCTCCTCCACGACCTCCTTGAACTGGTCGCGGTCCTCGCCCTTGTGGATCGCCTCGACGTTGGCTCCGATCAGCTCGACGCCGTACTTGTCGAGAACGCCGTTCTCGTGCAGCGAGATCGCGGCGTTGAGCGCGGTCTGGCCGCCCAGGGTGGGCAGCAGGGCGTCGGGCCGCTCCTTGGCGATGATCTTCTCGACGAACTCGGGGGTGATCGGCTCGACGTAGGTGGCGTCGGCGATCTCCGGGTCGGTCATGATCGTCGCCGGGTTGGAGTTGACCAGGACGACCCGCAGGCCCTCGGCCTTGAGGACGCGGCACGCCTGGGTGCCGGAATAGTCGAACTCGGCGGCCTGGCCGATGACGATCGGGCCGGAGCCGATGACCAGGACGGACTGGATATCGGTGCGCTTAGGCACGCTGGCCCTCCATCAGGACGGTGCTCATCAAAGACGTGAAGCGGTCGAACAGGTAGGCGGCGTCGTGCGGGCCCGCTGCCGCTTCGGGGTGGTACTGGACGCTGAAGGCGGGCTTGTCGAGCAGCCGGAGGCCCTCCACCACGTTGTCGTTGAGGCAGACGTGGGACACCTCGGCGCGGCCGAACGGGGTGTCGGACACCTCGTCCAGCGGCGCGTCGACGGCGAAGCCGTGGTTGTGCGCGGTGACCTCGACCTTGCCGGTCGTCCGGTCCTGCACCGGCTGGTTGATGCCGCGGTGGCCGTACTTCAGCTTGTAGGTGCCGAAGCCGAGGGCACGGCCCAGGATCTGGTTGCCGAAGCAGATGCCGAACAGCGGGGTGCCCCGCTCCAGGACCGCCTGCATCAGGGCGACCGGGTGGTCGGCGGTGGCGGGGTCGCCGGGGCCGTTGGAGAAGAACACGCCGTCCGGGTTCACCGCGTAGACGTCGTCCACGGTCGCCGTGGCCGGCAGGACGTGCACCTCGATGCCGCGTTCGGCCATGCGCCGGGGGGTCATGCCCTTGATGCCGAGGTCCACGGCGGCGACGGTGAACTTCTTCTCGCCGATGGCCGGGACGACGTACGGCTCGGTGGTGGCGACCTCGGCGGACAGGTCGGCGCCCTTCATCCCGGGCACCTCCTGGACCCGGGCGAGCAGTGCCGCGTCGTCGCCCACGGCGTCGCCGCTGAAGATGCCGACGCGCATGGCGCCGCGCTCGCGCAGGTGCCGGGTGAGGGCGCGCGTGTCGACGCCGCTGATGCCGACGACGCCCTGCGCGGCGAGCTCGTCGTCCAGTGAGCGCGTCGAGCGCCAGTTGGAGGGCACGCGCGCGGGGTCGCGGACGACGTAGCCGGAGACCCAGATCCTGCGGGACTCCATGTCCTCGTCGTTCACGCCGGTGTTGCCCACGTGCGGGGCGGTCATCACGACGACCTGGCGGTGGTAGGACGGGTCGGTGAGGGTCTCCTGGTAGCCGGTCATCCCGGTGGAGAACACCGCTTCGCCGAAGGTCTCCCCCACAGCCCCGTAGGCACGGCCACGGAAGATCCGGCCGTCCTCCAGGACGAGTACGGCGGGAACCTTCACGGTTCCCCTGGTGGAGGTTGTCATCGTGCGCCTTCCGTCTTGACGATCATGTGGTTGAGGGCTTCGACCCACTGGTTGTGCTCGGCCGCGTGGTCGGAGCGGAAGCCGGAGTCGATCAGCCGCTCGCCGTGCGCCCAGGTGACGACCAGCAGACCGCCCTCGGTGAGGACCTTGCCGGCGATGCCCTTGTCGAGCCGGGCGCCGCGCAGCGCGTCCGCCGGGACGAAGAAGTCGTCCGCTCCTGGCCGTACGACGTCCAGTCCCGCCTCCGTGAGCGTGAGCTCGGCCCGGCTGCGGGTGCCCAGGCCGTGCGCCACGATGCGGTCGAGCCACTGACCGGCGGTGGTGGAGCCGTGGTAGCGGCCGCTCATGCTCAGTCTCACCGGTCCGGGGTCGTCCGGCGCGCCCGGCAGCTCGGGCAGGTCCCCCTGGAGCGTGCCGCGCCACTTCCAGCCCTCGCGCATCAGCCAGTAGACGAGCGCGACGAAGAGGGCGAGTCCGACGACCCAGCCGATCCGGGCGGCCCAGTCGGTCACTTCCGCCGATTCCTTCTCGGCGGCCAGCAGGATTACAGGTGTCACGTGAGCTTCCCGTCGACGAGCGTGGCCTTGCCCCGGAGCCAGGTGTGCGTGACACGGCCCGGCAGCTCGCGGCCCTCGTACGGAGTGTTGCGGCTGCGCGAGGCGAAGCCCGCGGGGTCCACGGGACCACGGTATGCCGTGTCGACGAGGGTGAGGTTGGCGGGCTCACCTGCCGAGACGGGACGGCCGTGGCCCTCCGCCCTTCCGATGCGCGCGGGCTTGAAGGACATGCGGTCGGCGACGCCGGCCCAGTCCAGCAGGCCCGTGCCGACCATCGTCTCCTGGACCACCGACAGCGCGGTCTCCAGGCCGACCATGCCCATGGCCGCGGCGGCCCACTCGCAGTCCTTGTCCTCGTGCGGGTGCGGGGCGTGGTCGGTGGCGACGATGTCGATCGTGCCGTCGGCGAGCGCCTCGCGCAGCGCCATGACGTCGCGCTCGGTGCGCAGCGGCGGGTTGACCTTGTAGACCGGGTTGTAGGTCCGCACCAGTTCGTCGGTGAGGAGGAGATGGTGCGGGGTGACCTCGGCGGTGACGTCGATGCCGCGGGACTTGGCCCAGCGCACGATCTCGACGCTGCCGGCCGTGGACAGGTGGCAGATGTGGACGCGGGAACCGACGTGCTCGGCGAGCAGCACGTCCCGGGCGATGACCGACTCCTCGGCGACGGCCGGCCAGCCGCCGAGCCCCAGCTCCGCGGAGACGACACCCTCGTTCATCTGGGCGCCCTCGGTCAGCCGCGGCTCCTGCGCGTGCTGGGCGACGACCCCGCCGAAGGCCTTCACGTACTCCAGCGCGCGGCGCATGATCACGGCGTCGTGGACGCACTTGCCGTCGTCGGAGAAGACGGTGACGCCGGCCGCTGACTCGTGCATGGCGCCCAGCTCGGCGAGTTTCCGCCCCTCCAGGCCGACGGTGACGGCGCCGACGGGCCGCACGTCGCAGTAGCCGTGCTCCCTGCCGAGCCGCCAGACCTGCTCGACGACGCCGGCGGTGTCGGCGACCGGGAAGGTGTTGGCCATGGCGAACACGGCCGTGTAGCCGCCGCTCGCCGCGGACCGGGTGCCGGTCAGCACGGTCTCGGAGTCCTCGCGGCCGGGCTCGCGGAGGTGCGTGTGCAGGTCCACCAGGCCCGGCAGCAGCACCTTGCCGCCGGCCTCGACGACCTCGGCGCCCTCGCCGGACAGGCCGGTGCCGACCTGCGTGATCGTTTCACCGTCGATCAGGACGTCCTGCGGCTCGCCGCCGAGCACCTTCGCACCACGGATCAGGGTCTTGCTCATGGTTGTTACTTCTCCTCGGTGGTACGGGCGTGGGTAACGGCGGGTTCGTTGCCGCCCAGCAGCAGGTAGAGAACGGCCATGCGGATGGAGACGCCGTTGGTGACCTGCTCGATCACGGTGCAGCGGTCGGAGTCCGCGACCTCGGCGGTGATCTCCATGCCGCGGACCATCGGGCCGGGGTGCATCACGATGGCGTGCTCGGGCATGCGCGCCATGCGGTCGCCGTCGAGGCCGTAGCGGCGCGAGTACTCCCGCTCCGTGGGGAAGAACGCGGCGTTCATCCGCTCGCGCTGGACGCGCAGCATCATCACGGCGTCGGACTTGGTCAGCGTGGAGTCGAGGTCGTAGGACACCTCGCAGGGCCAGGTGTCGACGCCGACCGGCAGCAGGGTCGGCGGGGCGACGAGGGTGACCTCGGCGCCGAGGGTGTGGAGCAGGTCGACGTTGGAGCGGGCGACCCGGCTGTGCAGGACGTCGCCGACGACGGTGATGCGCCGGCCGGAGAGGTCCTGTCCGATCCCGGCGTCCCGGCCGACGAGCCGGCGGCGCATGGTGAAGGCGTCGAGGAGCGCCTGGGTGGGGTGCTGGTGGGTGCCGTCGCCCGCGTTGATGACGTGGGCGTCGATCCAGCCGGAGGTGGCCAGTCGGTACGGGGCTCCGGAGGCGCCGTGCCGGATGACCACGGCGTCCACGCCCATGGCCTCCAGGGTCTGGGCGGTGTCCTTGAGGGACTCCCCCTTGGAGACGCTGGAGCCCTTGGCGGTGAAGTTGATGACGTCCGCGGACAGGCGCTTCTCCGCGGCCTCGAAGGAGATGCGCGTGCGCGTGGAGTCCTCGAAGAAGAGGTTCACGACCGTGCGGCCGCGCAGGGTCGGCAGTTTCTTGATCGGCCGGTCGGCGACCCGGGCCATCTCCTCGGCGGTGTCGAGGATGAGGACGGCGTCGTCGCGGGTGAGGTCGGCGGCCGAGATGAGATGACGCTGCATCTGTCAGGCTCCGTATAGCAGTTCAAAGAGGCGAAATCGGGCAGACGGGTACGCGCGAGGGCGTGCCGGGCCGGCGCACGCCTCCGGCGTGCGCGCGCGGTGCTACTGGGCGGTCCGCTTCGCGCCGAGCAGCACGGTGTCGCGACCGTCCTCCTCGGCGAGCAGGACCTTGACCGTCTCCCGCAGCGACGTGGGCAGGTTCTTGCCGACGTAGTCGGCGCGGATGGGCAGTTCGCGGTGGCCGCGGTCGACGAGGACGGCGAGCTGGACCGCGCGCGGGCGCCCGATGTCGTTCAGCGCGTCGAGGGCGGCTCGGATGGTGCGGCCGGAGAAGAGCACGTCGTCGACGAGGACGACGAGCCGGCCGTCGATGCCGTCACCGGGGATCTCGGTGCGGGCCAGCGCACGCGGCGGGTGCATGCGCAGGTCGTCGCGGTACATGGTGATGTCGAGCGAGCCGACCGGGACCTTGCGCTCGGTGATCTGCTCGAGCTTGGCGGCGAGCCGCTGGGCGAGGAAGACGCCTCTGGTCGGGATGCCGAGGAGCACCACGTCGTCGGCGCCCTTGGCGCGCTCGACGATCTCGTGGGTGATGCGGGTCAGCACCCGCGCGATGTCAGGGCCTTCGAGAACGGGCCGGGCATCGGACTGCGGATTCTGCGGTTCCTGCGTGTCCATACGAAACGGACCTCCTTCTCCGCCTCACGGGACGGACCTTAAAGGACGTCGGATTGCGCCACTCAGGCTATCAGGCCGGGATCCACGCGGAGCGACACCCCCGATCACTCCAATGGCGTAGCCGATCTTCGCTACCACGGAAGCGTCGGTGTGGACCATTCGGCTTGACGCACGAGAGTAACGCTGCGTAACCTCACAGTGAGTTACCAGCCGCGCGGCATGGAAACCAGCCAGAGCCGCGTCGACACAGTGCCGGGGAGCTATATGTCCAGCGAATACGCCAAACAGCTCGGGGCCAAGCTCCGGGCGATCCGCACCCAGCAGGGCCTTTCCCTCCACGGTGTCGAGGAGAAGTCCCAGGGCCGCTGGAAGGCGGTCGTGGTCGGTTCGTACGAGCGCGGCGACCGCGCCGTGACCGTGCAGCGCCTCGCGGAGCTGGCGGACTTCTACGGTGTTCCGGTGCAGGAGCTGCTGCCGGGTACGACCCCGGGCGGCGCCGCCGAGCCGCCGCCGAAGCTGGTCCTCGACCTGGAGCGGCTGGCCACGGTGCCGGCCGAGAAGGCGGGCCCGCTGCAGCGCTACGCGGCGACGATCCAGTCCCAGCACGGTGACTACAACGGCAAGGTGCTCTCCATCCGCCAGGACGACCTGCGCACCCTCGCCGTCATCTACGACCAGTCGCCCTCGGTCCTCACCGAGCAGCTGATCAGCTGGGGCGTCCTGGACGCGGACGCGCGCCGCGCGGTCGCCACGCACGAGGAGGCGTAACCGCTCCGCGGGTACGCAGAAACGTGCCGCCGGGGTGATCGGACCCACATGGTCCGATCACCCCGGCGGTTTTCGTTCCCCATGCCCCTGAGGGCGCTTCTACTCCCGGCGCAGCGACGGCTTGAGCTCCTTGAGCCGGCCGAGCAGCCCGTTCACGAACGAGGGCGACTCGTCGGTGGAGAACTCCTTCGCCAGCTGCACCATCTCGTCGAGGACGACCGCGTCCGGGGTCTCGTCGACCCAGATCAGCTCGTACGCGCCGAGACGCAGGATGCTGCGGTCGACGACCGGCATCCGGCCGAGGGTCCAGCCGACCGAGTACTGGGAGATCAGCTCGTCGATGCGCTTCGCGTGTTCCGCGTAGCCCTCGACGAGCTGCATCGTGTACTCGCTCACCGGCGGCTGCCGGGTGTCGGTCCGGGAGTGCCGGATCCAGTCGGCGAGGACCGTCAGGACCTCGGTGCCGCGCTGGTCGCCCTCGAAGAGGATCTGGAAGGCACGTTTGCGGGCCGTGTTGCGGGCAGCCACGGTTAGCTGTTCACCCGGCCGAGGTAGTCGCTGGTGCGGGTGTCGACCTTGATCTTCTCACCCGTGGTGATGAAGAGCGGGACCTGGATCTGGTGACCGGTCTCCAGCGTGGCCGGCTTGGTGCCGCCGGTGGAGCGGTCGCCCTGGACGCCCGGCTCGGTCTCCTGGATGGTCAGCTCGACGGCGGCCGGGAGCTCGACGAAGAGCACCTCGCCCTCGTGCTGGGCGACCGTGGCGGTGAAGCCCTCGACGAGGAAGTTGGCGGCGTCGCCGACGGCCTTGCGGTCGACCATGAGCTGGTCGTAGGTCTCCATGTCCATGAAGACGAAGTAGTCGCCGTCCATGTAGGAGAACTGCATGTCGCGCTTGTCGACGGTGGCCGTTTCGACCTTGACGCCGGCGTTGAAGGTCTTGTCGACGACCTTGCCGGAGAGCACGTTCTTGAGCTTGGTGCGCACGAAGGCCGGGCCCTTGCCGGGCTTGACGTGCTGGAACTCGACGACGGACCAGAGCTGGCCGCCTTCGAGCTTGAGCACCATGCCGTTCTTGAGGTCGTTCGTGGAAGCCACGGTTGCGGAATCTCCTGGACTGGACTGACGTGGACGACCCCGGGGCGGGCGTGCGCACAGCGCGAAGGCTAGAGCGCGAGCAGCTCCTTGGTCGTGATGGTGAGTAGCTCGGGTCCGCCGTCCGCCTCGGGGCGCACGACGAGCGTGTCATCGATCCGGACCCCGCCCCGGCCGGGGAGGTGGACCCCCGGTTCGACGGTGACCGGCACACAAGCGTCCAGTTTACCCATGGCCGCAGGGGTCAATTGAGGGTCCTCGCGGATTTCCAGTCCGACACCGTGACCGGTGAGGACGGGGAGGGCCTCGCCGTACCCCGCGGAGTCCAGGACGTGGCGTGCCGCACGGTCCACGTCGCGGCAGGCCGCGCCGGGGACGAGGGACTCGCGTCCGGCGCGCTGGGCCGAGAAGACGAGGTCGTACAGCTCGATCTGCCAGTCCGCGGGGGCCGTGCCGATGACGAAGGTGCGGCCGATCTCGCAGCGGTAGCCGCGGTAGGTGGCGCCGAGGCAGACGGAGAGGAAGTCGCCCTCCTCCACGCGGCGGTCGGTGGGGCGGTGACCGGGGCGGCCGGCGTTCGGGCCGGTGGCCACGGAGGTGGGGAAGGCGGGGCCGTCGGCGCCGTGGTCGACGAGGCGGCGCTCCAGTTCGAGCGCGAGGTGGCGCTCGGTGCGGCCCACGAGGATGGACTCCAGGAGTTCACCGAGGGCCTGGTCGGCGATCTCCGCGCCGATGCGGAGGCAGGAGATCTCCTCCTCGTCCTTGACGACCCTGAGCTGTTCGACCGCGCCGGCGATGCCGGCCAGGCGCAGCCGGGGTGCGGCCGAGCGGAGCGCGCGGTGCCGGGTCACGGTGAGGTGGTGCTCCTCGACGGCGAGGGAGTCGACGCCCTGGGTGAGGGCGAGGCCGGCTGCCGCGACGGCGGCGTCGCCGCCGGTGCCGGGCGTCACGTGGACGCGCAGCGACTCGTCGGGGCGGCTCTGCGGTGACCGGTCGTCGGGTGGGTCCGCGCACACCAGGACGTCCTCGGTTCCGCCCAGCAGCAGCACGGCGCCCTCGGGGGCGGCGCCCGCGAGGTAGCGCACGTTCGCGGGGCGGGACACCAGCGCCGCCGCGCTGCCGCTCGCGTTGCAGCACTCCCGTAGCCGCGTCCGGCGGATCGCGTAGACCTCTGACATTCTTCGAGCGTAGGAGCGGTGGCCGGATGTCGCCGGTCGAGCGGGGCCGAGTGGGGGGCTCGGGCGTCCTCGCGCAGCCCGGTCACATCGAGGGGTCCGCGCTCACCACGGTGGGGGGCTGGCTATCGAGCGGGCCAGGACGTCGTCCAACATGCGGGCGGTCCCCGGTATGTCCAGCTGCGAGTTGTCGATGATCGGCAGACCCGAGCCGTACCAGCCGGCCATGCGGCCGTGGATGCGGGCGACCTCCTCGTCGCTCAGGCGACGGTTGCCCGTGCGCTCCGCGTTGCGCTCCAGGACGATGTCCAGCCCCGGCAGGAGGACGACCGGCAGCAGGCCGGGTCCCACGTGCCGCTTCCAGCCGCCGAGGCCGACGACCGGGCGGTCGGGGAAGACCGCGTCGTCGAGGATGCAGGAGATGCCGTTGGCGAGGAAGTTGCGCGCGGCGAAGCCGCAGGTGCGGCGGGCCAGACGGTACTGCGCCTCGGAGTTGTCGTTCCACCCGGACTGCGGATCGGCGAAGCCCGAGCGGACCCACTCGCGTACGTCGTCGAGGCTGATGTGGGCGGTCGGGACCCGGCGGTGGTCCGCCCAGTACTTGGCCACGCTCGTCTTGCCGGCCCCCGCCGGGCCGATGAGCAGCACGGCGATGATCGTCCCGGCCGGATCGGGTGCCGCGGGGGCCTGCGGCGGGCTGGGCATGCCGACCGGACCGCCGGGCGGCAGCGGCACGTGCCCCGTGGTGTCCGGCGGCGGGGGCATCGAGGCGTGCCGCGGACCCGCGGGGGGCACAGGCGCGGGGAGGCCCGGTGCCGGAGGAGGCACGGGCGCGGAGGCGGGTCCCGGGGGCCGGCCCGGGTGGTGTGCGGCCGGTGACCATCCGACGGCCGGTCCCTGCCCCGGCTGGTGGGGCGGCGGCAGCGGAGAACCCACTGCGTGCTGCATCCGGTGCCACTCCGTCTCGTACAGGCAATGGGGCGCTGACAGCGGGGGGTTCCCGCGTGCTACCGAACGGTACCGCCCCCTGCCGTCGTTGTGTGAACGGCCGGGGGCGGTGCCGAGTGCCCGCTCTACTCGCCCACCTCACCGTACGCGGCGAGCAGGACGGCCGGGTCGGGTCCTTCGAACACCGTGGGCCTGGCAAGACCGTCGAGGACGATGAAGCGCAGCAGGTCGCCGCGGGACTTCTTGTCGACCTTCATGTTCTCGACCAACTTGGGCCACTGGTCGTAGCGGTAGCGCAGCGGCAGGCCGACCGATTCCAGGATCGTGCGGTGCCGGTCCGCGGTGGCGTCGTCCAGACGGCCCGCGAGACGGCCGAGTTCGGCGGCGAAGTGCATGCCCACCGCCACCGCGGCGCCGTGGCGCCACTTGTAGCGCTCGTTCTTCTCGATGGCGTGGCCGAGGGTGTGGCCGTAGTTGAGGATCTCGCGCAGGCCCGACTCCTTCAGGTCGGACGAGACGACGTCGGCCTTGACCCGGATCGAGCGCTCGATGAGTTCCGCGGTGTGCGGACCGGCCGGGGTACGGGCGGCCTCGGGGTCGGCCTCGATGAGGTCCAGGATCGCCGGGTCGGCGATGAAGCCGGCCTTGATGACCTCCGCCAGTCCCGAGACGTAGTCGTTGACCGGGAGGGAGTCCAGGGCGGCCAGGTCGCACAGGACGCCGGCGGGCGGGTGGAAGGCGCCGACGAGGTTCTTGCCCTCGGCGGTGTTGATGCCGGTCTTGCCGCCGACGGCCGCGTCCACCATGGCGAGGACCGTGGTGGGTACGGCGATCCAGCGGACGCCCCGCAGCCAGGTCGCCGCGACGAAGCCGGCCAGGTCGGTGGTGGCGCCGCCGCCCACGCCGACGACGACGTCGGTGCGGGTGAACCCGGACTGGCCGAGCGCCTTCCAGCAGTAGGCCGCGACCTCGTAGGTCTTGGCCTCCTCCGCGTTGGGCACCTGGATGGCGACCGCCTCGTACCCCTGTCCGGCGAGGTCCGCGCGGAGCGCGTCACCGGTCTCGGCGAGAGCCTCCGGGTGCACGACCGCGACCCGCTTGGCCTTCTCGCCGATCAGGCCGGCCAGTTCACCCAGGAGCTGACGCCCCACCAGGACGTCGTAGGGCTCGGTGCCCGCCGTCCCGCCGATGTGGATCCGCGTCACTTCCTCGTTGCTCATGCTTCCTTCAGCTCCAGTGCGTCCAGCGCGGCCTCGGCGACCTCTTCCGGCGTGTGTCCGTCGGTCGGTACGACGGCCGTGGCGACCTCCTCGTACAGGTGCCGGCGGGCCTCCATCAGCTCCCGCCACTGCTTGCGCGGGTTGACGGCGAGCAGGGGGCGGGCGACGCCCAGGCCGGTGCGCCTGACGGCCTCCTCGACGTCCATCGAGAGGTAGACGACCCGCTGTCCGGCGAGGAGCGCGCGGGTGTCCGCGTCGAGGACCGCGCCGCCGCCCAGGGCCAGGACGCCGTCGTGCCCGGTGACCGCCGAGTGCACCGCGCGCTTCTCGATCGCGCGGAAGGCGGCTTCGCCCTCGTCGACGAAGATGTCGGCGACGGTCCTGCCCTCGGCGGCGACGATGTCGTCGTCGGTGTCCCGATAGCCGACGCCCAGCCGCTCCGCCAGCAGGTGCCCGACGGTGGACTTGCCCACGCCCATCGGGCCGACCAGCACGAGCACCGGGCTCATCGGACGGCCAGGTTGTCGAGGTACGAGGTCACGTTGCGCCGGGTCTCGGTGACGCTGTCGCCGCCGAACTTCTCCGCGACCGCGTCCGCGAGGACCAGGGCCACCATCGCCTCGGCGACGATGCCGGCGGCCGGCACCGCGCACACGTCGGAGCGCTGGTGGTGGGCGGCCGCCTCCTCGCCGGTGACGACGTCCACGGTCTTCAGCGCGCGCGGCACGGTGGCGATCGGCTTCATCGCCGCGCGCACCCGCAGCAGCTCACCGGTGGTCAGTCCGCCCTCGGTGCCGCCGGAGCGGCCCGAGGCACGCCTGATGCCCTCGTCGGTGGCGAGGATCTCGTCGTGCGCCTTGGAGCCGGGGACGCGGGCCAGGTCGAAGCCGTCGCCGACCTCGACGCCCTTGATGGCCTGGATGCCCATGAGCGCGGCGGCCAGGCGGGCGTCGAGGCGCCGGTCCCAGTGCACATGGGAGCCGAGGCCCACGGGAACGCCGTACGCCAGCACCTCCACCACGCCGCCGAGGGTGTCGCCGTCCTTGTGGGCCTGGTCGATCTCCGCGACCATCGCCTTCGACGCGTCCGCGTCCAGGCAGCGCACCGGGTCCGCGTCCAGCCGCTCCACGTCGGCGGGGGTCGGGTACACGCCGTAGGGCGCCTTGGCGGCGGCCAGCTCGACGACGTGACTGACGATCTCGATGCCGGCCGTCTCCTTCAGGTACGACCGTGCCACCGCGCCCAGTGCCACGCGGGCGGCCGTCTCGCGGGCGGAGGCGCGCTCCAGGATCGGGCGGGCCTCGTCGAAGCCGTACTTCTGCATGCCCGCCAGGTCGGCGTGGCCGGGGCGGGGCCGGGTCAGCGGGGCGTTGCGCGCCAGGCCGGCCAGCACCTCGGGGTCGACCGGGTCGGCGGCCATGACCTGCTCCCACTTCGGCCACTCGGTGTTGCCCACCATGACCGCGACCGGGGAACCGAGGGTCAGACCGTGCCGGACGCCGCCGAGGAAGGTGACCTCGTCGCGCTCGAACTTCATCCGGGCACCGCGTCCGTAGCCCAGCCGCCGCCTCGCGAGGTGGTCCGCCACCATCTCCGTGGTGATCGGCACGCCGGCGGGAAGCCCCTCCAGCGTCGCGACGAGTGCGGGACCGTGCGACTCCCCCGCGGTCAGCCAGCGCAACCTGCTCAACGGTGCTCCTCCGTGCTTCGCGCCCCGGTATGCCCTGCGTACGCGCCTCTTCGCGTACGGCTGTGGCGTGACGGGGTGCGCGGCCCCGGTCCGCCACCTCCGATCCTCCCACGTCCGGGCGGGGGTCCGGCCGCCGGTCCATCAGGCGGACGGCCGGGATCACGGGCCGGGGCATTGGTATTCAGGCCTGGCCGTCGCCCTCGCGCCGCGACGGCGCGTAGGCGCCGAGGAAGTCGGCGCCGCTCGGCTGCCGGGCGCCGGCCGGTGCCGTGGGCCGCGGCGCGTACGGGCCCAGGTGGTCGGTCCCGCTCCCCTGGCCGTGCGGCGCCGCCGTGGGGACCGGCTGCCCCGAACGGGCGGCGCGGCGGTGCGCGATCCTGCGTTTGATCTTGAGAACCCAGGACGCGACGACGGCGAGCACGATCAGGGCCAGCACCGTGATCTGCACCCAGTCGGGCAGGAAGCCCAGCACGGACTCGAACATCTGGGACTTCCACGATGCCAGTGGCATGCCTGCGGACATGGAACCTGTTCCCCTCCCGTGTTCCGCCCCCTGCGGAACCGAAGGGGGATCCTAGCGGGCGGCGAGGGCCCGTTCTCCCGCTTTTCGCATGGCGTCCAGCGGAGCCGGCGAGCGCCCCGTCATCTGCTCCACCTGGAGCACGGCCTGGTGCACCAGCAGGTCGAGTCCGCTGATCACGGCTCCCCCGTACGCGGACCACCGCGCGGCGAGGACGGTCGGCCACGGGTCGTAGAGCACGTCGAAGAGGGCCGTCGGGCGCTCGGGCACGGCCCGGGCCAGGACGTCGGTGACGCCGGCCGGGGTGGTGCTGACGACCAGCGGGGCGCGCAGCGCCTGCTCGGCGTCGTCCCAGCCGGCGATGCGGACCGCGACGCCGAGCCGCTCGGCCCACTGGCGCATCTGAGCGGCCCGGGCCTCGCTGCGGACGTGGACGGTGACCTCGCCCGAGCAGATCCGGGCCAGGGCGGCCAGCGCGGAGGAGGCGGTGGCGCCCGCGCCCAGGATGGCAGCGCTGTCCACCTGGTCGATGCCGTGCTCGCGCAGGGCGGCGACCATGCCGGGGATGTCGGTGTTGTCGCCGGTCCTGCGGCCGTCCTCGGTGAAGACCACGGTGTTCACGGCGTCCACCGAGGCCGCCGTGACACTGATGTCGTCCAGCAGCGGGATGACCGCCCGCTTCAGCGGCATGGTCAGCGACAGCCCCGCCCATTCCTGGCCCAGCGTCTCGAAGAACCCCGGCAGCGCCTGCTCGTCGACCTCGAAGCGGTCGTACGTCCATCCCCCGAGCCCCAGCTCCGCGTACGCGGTGCGGTGCAGCACCGGGGAGAGGGAGTGGGCGATCGGCGAACCGAGTACCGCCGCCCGCCGTGCCCCGGCCCTAACTGGCATTGAACTTGTCCTTCAGCTTCAGGAACTCGGAGTGCGTCCTGGCGAACTCCGTCTTGTTCACGCCGTCGGTGGCCACGAAGTAGATCCAGCCGTCGGACGTGGGGTTCAGCGCCGCCTGCAGGGCGTCCTCACCGGGGTTGCCGATGGGGCCGGGCGGCAGGCCCTTGTTGGTGTAGGTGTTGTACGGGTCCTTGTTGCTGTTGATCTCGGACTCGCTGATGTCGATGTTGCTCTCGCCCTTCAGGTAGTTGAAGGTCGAGTCGAACTGCAGGAGTTGGTAGGTCTCGGTGTTGCTGGTCTTGAGGCGGTTGTAGACGACCTCGGACATCTTGCGGAAGTCGTCGTGGGTCTTGCCCTCGGCCTGTACCAGGCTCGCGACCGTCACCAGTTCCCACGGTCCCTCAAGACCCAGGCTCTCGGCCTTCTCCTCGAAGTTCAGTTCCGTGTACGTCTCGGTGGCGCGGGCCACCATCTGTTTCAGCACGGCCTCGGGCTTCTGGCCCTTGGCGACGGCGTAACTGGACGGGTAGAGGAAGCCCTCCAGCGGATCCTTGACGTCGTCGTGGTTCACGGCCCAGTCGGGCAGGCCGAGGGTCTTCCACTTGGTCTCGGCGACCTCGGCCGTGGTGCCCTCCTCGAGTCCGAGGCGCTTGTCGATGGCCTCGTAGACGCGGGCGTTGCGCCAGCCCTCGGCGATGATCAGGTTGTTGCGGCTCTTGGGACTGAGCATCAGCTCCACCGCGCTCGCGGCCGACATCTCCTTCTGCAGCGTGTAGACGCCGTCCTGGATGTTCTTGCCCTCCGGGTTGGAGGCCTGGGCCGCGACGAACGCGTCGACGCTCTTGATCACACCCGCCTTCTTGAGCTCCTGGCCGATGGCGTACCCGCCGGAGCCCTTGGGGATGGTGACGGTCACCTGCTCACCGTTGCCGGATCCCGCGAAATCGGGGGCGCTGCCGAAACGATCCTGGTAGAACTGGTACCCGAAGTAACCGACACCGGCCAGGCCGCCGCCGAGGACCACGACCACCACGAGACAGGCCAGGCCGCTGCGTCGTTTCTTCTCCTTGCCGCCCCGGCGCTCGCCGCGTCCCCGCCGGTCGGCCGGCTCGTCGTCACGGCCGTCGTCCTCGTTGCGGCCGTCATCGTCGCCGCCCGAGAAGAAGGCGTGTTCGCCCTGGTCGGGGCCCGGGTCCCAGTCGGTCTCCGGCTCGGGTTCGGCACGCCGGCGGCCGGGCGGCTCGGGCGGCGGGTAGGCCTCGGGGCTGCCGTAGTAGTCGGGCTGCTCGCCGTACCCGGCCTGCTGGGCGTAGGGGTCCGTCGGGCCGACGGCGTAGGGGTCCTGCGGGTAGGAACCCGTGGGCCAGCCGTTCTGGTCGTACTGCGGCGGCTGCTGGGGCGCGTACTGCTGCTGGTCGTACCCGTGCTGCTCGCCGGTGCCCCAGTCGCCGTACCGCGCGTGCGTCTGCGGCTGCTGCGGATGGTGCTGCGGCTGGCCGCCGTAGGGGGACTGCGGGCCCTGGGCCTGCTGTCCTCCCCATCCGTCGTCCCCGTACAACGGGTCGTCCGGATGCCACGGTTCGGAGCCTCGGCCCCGGCCATACTCAGTCATCGATCCCCTAGAGCCGCGAGGCGGCGGTCACCCCGGCCACCTGAGGACCACGGCTCCCGTCCCGCCTCTCTTAGTGCGGCGGCTGTTCGAACACCGCCCGCATCGCGCGGAACGTTACCGTATCGCGATCAGACGACCACTTCGACGCCCTCGCCGGGTGGCTTGCCTGACACCCGTTCGGATTCCAGTGCCTGCTGGAGAATGATCACGGCGGCGGCCTGGTCGATGACGGAGCGTCCCTTCCTGGACTTCACCCCCGAGGCGCGCAGTCCCTGACTCGCCGTGACCGTCGTCATGCGCTCGTCGACGAGCCGGACCGGAACGGGCGTGATCAGACGGGCCAGTTCCCCCGCGAAGCCGCGGACCTTGATCGCGGCCGGGCCCTCGCCCCCCTTGAGGGAGCGAGGGAGACCGACGACGACCTCGATCGGCTCGTACTCCTCGACGAGCTGCCGCAGCCGTCGGTGCGCGGCGGGGACGTCCCGGCCGGGGACGGTCTCGACCGGCGTGGCGAGGATCCCGTCGGGGTCGCAGGACGCGACCCCGATGCGGGCGTCCCCCACGTCGATCGCGAGACGGCGGCCGCGGCGCATCACCGGGCCGTCCGTCTGCTCGTTCACCCGGCCGTTCACGTGGCGGTGTCCGCCACGAGGCGCTCGACGGCCTCGACGGCCTCGCCGACGGCGGCCGGGTTCTGTCCGCCGCCCTGGGCGACGTCCGGCTTGCCGCCACCGCCGCCGCCGAGCGTCTTGGCGGCGGTGCGCACCAGGTCACCGGCCTTGAGACCGCGCTCGCGTGCGGCCTCGTTGGTGGCGATGACCGTCAGCGGCTTGCCGTTGTTCACGGCGAAGAGGGCCACGACTGCGGCCCGGCCGCCCTGGATGCGGCCGCGCACGTCGAGGACCAGCTTGCGCAGGTCGTCGGCGGCGGTGCCGTCCGGGACCTGACCGGTGACCAGTGCGACGCCCTTGATGTCCTTGGCGGACTCGGCGAGACCGGCGGCGGCCTGGAGCACCTTCTCGGCGCGGAACTTCTCGATCTCCTTCTCGGCGTCCTTCAGCTTGCCGAGCATGGCGGAGACCTTCTCCGGCAGCTCCTCCGAGCGGCCCTTGAGCAGTTCGGTGAGCTGGTTGACCACCGTGTGCTCACGGGCGAGGAAGTGGTAGGCGTCCACACCGACCAGGGCCTCGATACGGCGGACACCTGAGCCGATGGACGACTCGCCGAGGAGCTTCACCAGGCCCAGCTGGGCGGTGTTGTGCACGTGGGTACCGCCGCACAGCTCCTTGGAGAAGTCGCCGATGGTCACCACGCGCACGCGCTCGCCGTACTTCTCGCCGAACTCGGCGATGGCGCCCTGCTTCCTGGCCTCGTCGATGCCCATGACGTCGGCGCGCACGTCGAGGTCGCGGGCGAGTACCTCGTTGATCTTCTGCTCGACGTCGACCATGACCGTCTGCGGCACCGCGGACGGCGAGCCGAAGTCGAAGCGGAAGCGGCCGGGCTGGTTCTCCGAACCGGCCTGGGCGGCCGTCGGGCCGAGGGCGTCGCGCAGGGCCTGGTGGGTGAGGTGGGTGGCCGAGTGGGCGCGGGCGATGGCCTTGCGGCGGCGGTCGTCGATGGAGGCGTGGGCCTTGGCTCCGACGGTGATCTCACCGACCTGGACGACGCCCTTGTGCACGTAGACGCCCGGGACCGGCTTCTGGCAGTCGCGGATCTCGATGACGGCACCGGTGTCGGCCCTGATCCGGCCGGTGTCACCGATCTGGCCGCCGCCCTCGGCGTAGAACGGGGTGCGGTCGAGGACGATCTCCACCTCGTCGCCCTCCGTGGCGGCCGGCGAGGAGACGCCGTCGACGAGGATGCCGACGACGGTGGACTCGCCCTCGGTGTCGGTGTAGCCGATGAAGTCGGTGGCACCGGCGCGGTCGGCGATCTCGCGGTAGGCGCCGAGGTCGGCGTGGCCGGTCTTCTTGGCCTGGGCATCGGCCTTGGCGCGCTCCCGCTGCTCCTTCATCAGTCGGCGGAAGCCCTCCTCGTCCACGGAGAGGCCCTGCTCGGCGGCCATCTCCAGGGTGAGGTCGATGGGGAAGCCCCAGGTGTCGTGGAGCAGGAACGCCTTGTCGCCGGGCAGGACGGTGGAGCCCGCGGCCTTGGTGTCGCTGACAGCCGTGTCGAGGATGTTGGTGCCGGCCTTCAGCGTCTTGAGGAAGGCGTTCTCCTCGGCGACGGCGACCTTCTCGATCCGCTCGCGGTCGGTGATCAGCTCCGGGTACTGCTGCCCCATCATGCCGATCACGACGTCGATCAGGTCCCTGACGACCGGGCCGGTGGCGCCGAGCAGGCGCATGTTGCGGATGGCGCGGCGCATGATGCGGCGCAGCACGTAGCCGCGGCCCTCGTTGCCGGGGGTCACTCCGTCGCCGATGAGCATCACGGAGGTGCGCATGTGGTCGGTGACCACGCGCAGGGAGACGTCGGAGGCCTGGGCGTCGCCGTAGCGGACGCCGGTCAGCTCGGTGGCCTTGTCGATGACGGCCATCGAGGTGTCGATCTCGTACATGTTCCGCACGCCCTGCAGAATCATGGCGAGCCGTTCGAGCCCCAGGCCGGTGTCGATGTTCTTGCTGGGCAGGTCCCCGAGGATCGGGTAGTCCTTGCCCGGACCCTCGCCCCGCTCGTACTGCATGAAGACGAGGTTCCAGATCTCCACGTACCGCTCGTCGTTGACGGCGGGACCGCCCTCGGCGCCGAACTCGGGGCCGCGGTCGTAGTTGATCTCGGAGCAGGGACCGCAGGGGCCGGGGACGCCCATGTCCCAGAAGTTGTCCTTCTTGCCCAGGCGCTGGATGCGCTCGGCGGGCACGCCGACGACGTCGCGCCAGATCCGCTCGGCCTCGTCGTCGTCCTGGTAGACGGTGATCCACAGGCGCTCGGGGTCGAGGCCGTAACCACCCTTGTCCTGGGGACTGGTGAGCAGCTCCCAGGCGAGCTTGATGGCGCCTTCCTTGAAGTAGTCGCCGAAGGAGAAGTTGCCGCACATCTGGAAGAACGTGCCGTGGCGGGTGGTCTTGCCGACCTCTTCGATGTCGGGGGTGCGTACGCACTTCTGCACGCTCGTGGCGCGCTCGAAGGGCGGCTTGACCTCGCCCAGGAAGTAGGGCTTGAAGGGCACCATGCCGGCCGGGACGAGCAGCAGAGTCGGGTCGTCCGCGATGAGCGACGCCGACGGGACGACGGTGTGCCCGCGCTCCTCGAAGAAGCTCAGCCAGCGGCGGCGGATCTCGGCCGACTCCATCAGTGGTCCTCATTCCGGTTGTACGGGTACGTCGTGTACGTCGACTTCTGCCCCGGGCCCTCGACGTACTTGGGGCTGTTGCGGTTCTCGATGACGGCGTAACCCCGGGGCGGGGGGAGAGCGCGGTCGACGGGGGCGTTCAGCCCGAGGGCGTCACCCAGTTCGGCCTCACGCCGGGCCATGTTGTCGCGGACCTCGAGGGCGAAGTCCACCGCTCGGTCCCTGAGCCGGCCGCCCGCCTCGATCGCCTTGTTCGCCGCGGCGACGGCGAGGTTCTCGGGCGTCAGCTGCTTGAGCTTGCGATTGACCTTGGTGGTGGCCCATACGCCGGTGGCGACACCGGTGGTGAACCAGAACGTTCGGCGGAACATCGTCGGGTCAGTCCTTCTTTCCCCGGGCCCGCTTTTCCCGCCGCGCGCCCGGGACGGTGCGGCCCACGATCACGGTACGCCTCGGCGCCTTGGCCGGGGCGTCGTCCTTGCGGCCGCTGACGGCCCGGCGGACGCCGTAGCCGAAGGCGGCGACCTTCACCAGGGGGCCGCCGAAGGTGGAGGCCACGGTGGTCGACAGCGCGGAGGCGTTGGAGGTGACCTCCTGGACGTCGGAGGCGATGGCGTCGACCCGTTCGATCTGGGTCTGCGCCGACCGCACCGCCGTGGAGGCGTCGGCCAGCAACGGCACCGCCTGGTCGGTCACCTCCGCCACGAGTCTGGTGGTCGCCCGGAGCGTCTGGGCCAGCCTCACCAGCGCGACGGCGAGGAAGGAGACCAGGATCGCCCAGAAGACGGCCACCAGGATTCCGGCCACCTCGCCACCGGACACTGTGTGCACCCGCTCCCTTGAAACGCGCCTGAACATCGAGAAAGTCGTGTGCCCGAGCCTATCGCGCCGGTGAGGTCCCTCCGCACCGGATTACGGTCCGCCACCGGCGAAGTCGCGGTGAGGAGAGGGCCGGGCGAACACGAGCCCGCCGCCTCGTCCGCCCTGAGGGGCGGGGAGACGGCGGGCTCGGGACACCGCGTGCCTGCTGGGATCAGCGGGCGTAGTACTCGACGACGAGCTGCTCGTCGCAGATCACGGGGATCTCCTTGCGGTTCGGCTCGCGGTCCAGGCGGAACGCCAGGGCCTTGAGGTTCACCTGGAGGTAGCGCGGGATCTCACCGTCGGGGGCGAAGCCGCCTTCACGGGCGATCGTGAAGAGGGTCTTCTCCTTGCTGCGGTCGCGGACCTGCACGACGTCGTCCGGGCGGACACGGAAGGAGGGCTTGTCGACCTTCTTGCCGTTGACCTGGATGTGGCCGTGGGTGACCATCTGGCGGGCCTGGTAGATCGTGCGGGCGATGCCCGAACGCAGGACCAGCGCGTCGAGGCGCCGCTCCAGCTCGACGATCAGGGCCTCACCGGTCTTGCCCTGCACCTTGGAGGCACGCTCGTAGGCGCGGACCAGCTGGCGCTCGGAGAGGTCGTACTGCGCGCGCAGACGCTGCTTCTCCAGCAGACGGACCTTGTAGTCCGAGTTCTGCTTGCGGCCACGGCCGTGCTCACCCGGCGGGTAGGGGCGGGCCTCGAAGTACTTGACGGCCTTCGGGGTCAGCGCGATGCCGAGGGCACGCGACTTCTTGACCTTGGGGCGGGACTGGTTCGCCACTTCTTTTCCTTTTCCTTTTCGGCTGCCTCAGGGTTACGGGAGGTCGCATCCGCAGCCGGGGAATTCCCAGCAGGTCCGCTTCGGACGAGCCGGGCAGCCGCTCCCCTGGTCTGGGCACATACGTGCAGCACACGAACGGCCCACCGACCGGTCCCGGGACTGACGGGTGGTGGTGGGCTGCCCGCGACACCTACGACGGTGCGCGACGCTCCTGGATCGAAGGATCCGGCTGGATGTCCCGCCTGAGGCGCCGACCGGAGCCGGACACGGGACGCAGCACTTCGGGCAAGTCTACAGGGTGGTCAGGACCGCTTCCGACCGAGGTGCTTCCTGGTCCATTCGACCGCGTCCGCGTACCTCGCCTCCGCACCGTGCCGCGTGGGCTCGTAGTACTCGCGGTCCTTCAGGGCGTCCGGCGCGTACTGCTGCTCGGCGATGCCCTCGGGCAGGTCGTGCGGGTAGGTGTAGCCCTTCCCGTGCCCCAGCTTCGTCGCGCCCTTGTAGTGGCTGTCCCGCAGGTGGGACGGCACGGGACCGGCCAGTCCCTTGCGCACGTCGTCCAGGGCGGCGCCGATCGCGGTGGTCGCCGCGTTGGACTTCGGGGCGAGGGCGAGCGCGATGGTGGCGTGGCTGAGGGTGAGCGCCGCCTCGGGGAAACCGATCATCGCCACGGCCTGGGCGGCGGCGACCGCGATGGGCAGCGCGCCGGGGTCGGCGAGGCCGATGTCCTCGCTCGCGGAGATCATCAGCCGGCGTGCGATGAAGCGGGGGTCCTCGCCGGCCTCGATCATGCGGGCCAGGTAGTGCAGGGCGGCGTCCACGTCGGAGCCGCGGATGGACTTGATCAGGGCGCTGGCGACGTCGTAGTGCTGGTCGCCGTCGCGGTCGTACTTCACCGCCGCCCGGTCGACCGTCTCCTCCAGCGTGGTCAGGGCGATCTCCGCCTCGCCCTTGTCCAGCGCGGCTCCCGCGGCTGCCTCCAGGGCGGTCAGCGCGCGGCGGGCGTCGCCGCCGGCGATGCGCAGGAGGTGGTCCTCGGTGTCCTCGGGGAGGGCGAGGGCGCTCCTGAGACCCCGCTCGTCGCTCAGGGCGCGCCTCAGCAGGTCCCGCACGTCGTCGTCGGTGAGCGGTTCGAGGGTGAGGAGCAGGGACCGGGAGAGCAGCGGGGAGATGATCGAGAAGTAGGGATTCTCGGTGGTCGCGGCGATCAGGGTGACCCAGCGGTTCTCCACGGCCGGGAGCAGGGAGTCCTGCTGGGCCTTGCTGAAGCGGTGGATCTCGTCGAGGAAGAGAACGGTCTCCTGGCCGTACCCGCCGGAGGCGCGGCGGGCGCCGTCGATGACCGCGCGGACCTCCTTGACGCCCGCGGTGATCGCCGACAGTTCGACGAAGCGCTTGTTGGTGGCCTTGGAGACGACGTAGGCCAGGGTGGTCTTGCCGGTGCCGGGCGGGCCCCAGAGGACGACCGAGGAGGGACCCGCGGGCCCCGAGGCGCCCTCGCCGACCAGTCTGCGCAGGGGGGAACCCGGCTTCAGCAGGTGCTGCTGGCCCACGACCTCGTCGAGGGTGCGCGGGCGCATCCGGACCGCCAGGGGGCTGCCCGTCGGGTCCTTCTCCTGGCGTTCTTCTGCTGCGGCGGTGAACAGGTCGGGCTCCACGTTGAAACCCTAAGGCACCGCACCGACAGCCCGGGGCGGCCGGTCAGCTGGTCCAGAAGTCCCACCAGCGGGTCAGGATCAGCATGCCGATGATCCCGATGTGCAGGACCGGCATGACCCAGGTGAACTCGCCGAAGAAGCTCTTCAGCCAGCCCGGTGCGGGCAGGAAGCCCTTGCGGACGTTGAACGACGTCACATACCAGAACATGATGATCGTGGCGACCCAGGCCAGGCAGCACCACAGGCACAGGGCGTTGATCCGGTACAGCGACTGGAACATCAGCCAGGCGCAGAAGACGACACCGAAGAGCGTGCCCGCGTTGAGGGTGAGCCAGTACCAGCGCGGGAAGCGAGCCCGGGCGAGCAGGCTCATGCCGACGCAGACGACGATGCCGTAGGTCACGAGGCCGAGCATCGGGTTGGGGAACCCGAACACGGAGGCCTGGTCGCTCTCCATGACGCTGCCACAGGACACCACCGGGTTGAGACTGCATCCCGGGACGAACGTCTCGCCCTTGACCTTGGCCTCGAGCAGCTTGAACTTGTCGAGCGTGATCACCCACGCGGCGAGCACACCGGCCGCGCCCGTGATCACCAGGAGCAGGGCGAACGCCCGGCTCGCGCCTTCCGTGCGCGGGGCGGAGGTGCGCTCCGGCGAGGGCGGGTTCTCGGGCTCCATGTCGACGTCCCTGACTGTCGTCTTGCTCATCACGCCGATTCCGTCACTGGGAGGTGGGGACCTGCTTCGGGCAGGGGCCATTGTGCCGTACGGGGCTGTGGGTCCGCCGTTGTGCGGGCATAAGAACGTACGGCTGATCACCCGCGGGCGTTCGATTCCGGCCGACGCCCGTCCGGTGGCCGTACGCGCGTTCCGTACGGCGTCCCCCGCCAGGGTGCCACGACGTCCCGCACCGCCGACGACGAAGGCGCCGGGCCCCGGAGGGGACCCGGCGCCCGTGCGCGGGTCAGCCGAGCCGCGACTCCAGCTCGGCCACGATCTCGTTCACGCCGACCGCCGACTGCTCCCCGGAATCCAGGTCCTTGAGCTGGACCACGCCCTCGGCGAGGTCGCGTTCACCCAGGAGCAGCGCGTACCGGGCGCCCGAACGGTTGGCCGCCTTCATCGCGGCCTTGAGGCCCTTGCCGCCGTAACCGAAGTCCGCGGCCACCCCGTTCTTGCGCAGCTCGGTGACCTTCGAGAACAGCACCCGGCGGGCCTCCTCGCCGAGCGGGACGGCGAACACACTGGTCGTGGCGGGGAGTTCCAGCTCGACGCCCTCCGCCTCCAGGGCCAGCACCGTGCGGTCGACGCCCAGGGCCCAGCCGACGGACGGCAGCGCGGGGCCGCCGATCATCTCGGACAGGCCGTCGTAGCGTCCGCCGCCGCCCACCGCGGACTGCGAGCCCAGGCCGTCGTGGACGAACTCGAAGGTGGTGCGCGTGTAGTAGTCCAGGCCGCGCACCAGCTTGGGGTCGTCCTCGAAGGTCACACCCGCCGCGGAGATCAGTTCGCGGACCTCCTCGTGGTACGCCTTGCACGCGTCGCACAGGTAGTCGCGCAGCAGGGGGGCGCCGGCGAGCTGCTTCTGCACCGACTCGCGCTTGTCGTCCAGCACCCGCAGCGGGTTGATCTCCGCGCGGCGCAGGGTGTCCTCGTCCAGGTCCAGCCCGCGCAGGAAGTCCTGCAGCGCGGCCCGGTACACCGGGCGGCACTCCTTGTCGCCCAGGCTGTTGAGCAGGATGCGGAAGTCGCGCAGGCCCAGCGAGCGGTACGCCTGGTCGGCGAGGATGATCAGCTCGGCGTCGAGCGCCGGGTCCTCCGCGCCGATCGCCTCGGCGCCGACCTGGGAGAAGTGGCGGTAACGGCCCTTCTGGGGGCGCTCGTAGCGGTAGTACGAGCCGGAGTACCAGAGCTTCACCGGGAGGTTGCCCGCCTTGTGCAGGTTGGCCTCCAGGGCGGCGCGCAGCACGGAGGCGGTGCCCTCGGGGCGCAGGGCGAGCCGGTCGCCGCCCTTGGTCTCGAAGGCGTACATCTCCTTGGTGACGATGTCGGTGGACTCGCCGACACCGCGCGCGAACAGCTCGACGTTCTCGAAGCCGGGCGTCTCGATGTAGCCGTAGCCGGAGTTGCGCAGGGGGGCGGCGATGGCCTCGCGCACGGCCAGGTACTTGGCGCTGTCCGGCGGGATCAGGTCGTACGTGCCCCTGGGGGCCTTGAAAGTGCTCACGGAAGTCTCTCGTCACATTCCTCGTCGGGGAGCCTCGGATGCTCCCTGGCCGGCGGCCACCTGCCGCAGGTACGGGTTGGTGGCGCGCTCCTGACCGATGGTCGTCTGGGGGCCGTGGCCGGACAGCACCACGGTCGAGTCGTCGAGCGGCAGGCACACGCGGGCCAGCGAGCCGAGCATCTCGGCCATGTCACCGCCCGGCAGGTCGGTGCGTCCGATGGAGCCGGCGAACAGCAGGTCGCCCGAGAAGAGGACCGGCGGGACGTCCGCGGCCTCGGGCATGCCGAAGGTCACCGACCCCTTGGTATGGCCCGGCGCGTGCGCGACGGAGAACTCCAGGCCCGCGAGCCGCAGCCGCGCGCCGTCGGTGAGCTCCTTGACGTCGTCCGGCTCCCCCACGGTCAGCTCGCCCATCAGCGGCATGCCGATGGCGCGGCCGATCCCCTTCTCGGGGTCGCTCATCATGTAGCGGTCCTCGGGGTGGATCCAGGCCGGTACGTCGTGCGCCCCGCACACGGGGACGACGGAGGCGACGTGGTCGATGTGACCGTGGGTGAGGACGACGGCGACGGGCTTGAGCCGGTGCTTGCGGACCGCCTCCGCGACGCCGTCGGCGGCCTGGTGGCCGGGGTCGATGATCACGCACTCCTCACCCGCGGCGGGGGCGACGAGATAACAGTTCGTCCCCCAGGCCCCGGCGGGGAACCCGGCAATGAGCACGATCGTCCTTCGTTGTGTCGATACGGGAGGCTTGCGACGGGGCGGCGCCCGTGGTCAGAGCCTACCGGCGCTGCCGATTCCTCAGCGAACCCATATACGGTACGGGGCACACGCAGGCGGTCGGCTCACCGCACGCACGCACGCGTACCGGCCGGCACACGAGACGCATGAGGAGAGAACCCGGTGGTCAGCCAGGAACAGCGGCGGCGTCAGCTCGCCCGGGAGAAGTTCTTGCGGCAGCAGCAGCGGCGCACCGAGGCGCGTCGCACGTCGCGGATCCGCAACTCGGTGATCGCGTCCGTGCTCGGCGTGGTCCTCGTGGGCGGCGGCGCACTGTACGCGACCGGGGCGCTGGAGCGGGACGACGACAAGACCGACGCGAACGCCGAGGTCACGCCGAGCGCCGCACCGACGAGCAAGGCCCCGGACCCGTGCGAGAAGCCCGCGGACGGCAAGGTCGAGAAGCAGACCTGGAAGAAGGAGCCGGCGATGTCCATCGACAGGTCGGCGACGTACACGCTGAAGCTGGACACGACCTGCGGGCCGATAGACGTGGCGCTGAAGGCGTCGGCGGCGCCGCACACGGTCAACTCGTTCGACTTCCTGGCGAACAAGGGCTACTTCGACCACAGCAAGTGCCACCGGCTCACCACCAACGGCATCTACGTGCTGCAGTGCGGTGACCCGACCGGCACCGGCACCGGCGGCCCCGGGTACACGATCCCCGACGAGAACCTGAAGGACGAGGTCCTGAAGGAGAACATCTACCCGGCGGGCACGGTCGCGATGGCCAACACCGGGCAGAAGGACAGTGGTGGCAGTCAGTTCTTCCTGGTCTACCAGGACAGTCAGCTGCCGCCCAACTACACACCGTTCGGTACCGTCTCGGACGCCGGCATGAAGGTGCTCAAGAAGATCGCCGGCGCCGGGGAGAACACCGGAGCCGGGGACGGGGCGCCCAACGCGACGGTCGTGATCGACAAGGCGACCGTCACCGAATCCTGACCCCCAACTGCGGAATTTCGGTCGCGCGGGATGCGGACAGGCATCCCGTCGGTCGCCTATGTTGGCCGTGACGAAACTGTGGACGATGCCCGGGGGAGCTCGCAGGCCCCTCGACGGCATCATGTGGAGGAGGCGCTGTGAGCAGCGACCCGTGGGGCCGCGTCGACGAGACGGGGACCGTGTACGTGCGTACGGCCGACGGCGAGAAGGTCGTCGGTTCCTGGCAGGCCGGCTCCCCCGAGGAGGCGCTGGCCTACTTCGAGCGCAAGTACGAGGGCCTGGTTGTCGAGATCGGCCTCCTCGAGAAGCGAGTGAAGACCACCGACCTGTCGTCCAAGGACGCGCTGACCGCGATCGAGCACCTGCGCGAGCAGGTCGACGCCCATCACGCGGTCGGTGACCTGGACGCCCTCAGGGCCCGGCTGGACAAGCTCGTGGAGCTGGTGGACAAGCGGCGCGAGGAGCGCAAGGCGCAGCGGGCCAGGCAGTCCGACGACGCGCGTCACGCCAAGGAGGCGCTGGTCGTCGAGGCCGAGGAGCTCGCGCGGTCCGACCAGTGGCGGGCGGCCGGTGAGCGGCTGCGGGCCCTGGTGGACACCTGGAAGGGCCTGCCGCGGCTGGACCGCAAGTCCGACGACGAACTGTGGCACCGGTTCTCGCACGCGCGGTCGGCGTTCTCCAAGCGGCGCAAGCAGCACTTCGCGCAGCTGGACGCGCAGCGCGAAGAGGCCCGCAGGACCAAGGAACGGCTGGTCGCCGAGGCCGAGTCGCTGTCGAACTCGACGGACTGGGGTCCGACGGCCGCCCGTTACCGCGACCTGATGACGGAGTGGAAGGCCGCGGGCCGTGCCCAGCGCGAGCACGAGGAGGACCTGTGGAACCGCTTCCGCGGCGCCCAGGACGTCTTCTTCGCCGCCCGCAGCTCGGTCTTCGCGGAACGTGACGCGGAACAGGCGGAGAACCTGAAGCTGAAGGAGGAGCTGGCCGGGGAGGCCGAGAAGCTTCTGCCGATCACGGATCTGAAGGCCTCGCGGGCCGCCTTCCGGGCGCTCAACGAGCGCTGGGAGGCCATCGGTCATGTGCCGCGGGACGCCCGCCCGAAGGTCGAGGGCCGGATGCACGCCGTGGAGCGCGCCCTGCAGGAGGCCGAGGAGGCCGAGTGGCGCCGGACGAACCCGGAGGCACGCGCGCGTGCCGCGGGGCTGACCGGTCAGCTCCAGGCCGCCGTGGACAAGCTGAAGGGCCAGATCGAGCAGGCCCGGGCGCAGGGCAACACCGCCAAGGCCGAGAAGCTCGAGCGTGAGCTGGAGGGCCGCCAGGCCCTGCTGGACCAGGCTCTGAAGGGTCTGCAGGAGTTCGGCGGCTGAACCCGTCGCACGTCATGAGGGGCTCCTTCCAGAAGGAGCCCCTCATTCGTGTGTCGGCGGCCGCACGACGGCAGCCCCCTCCTAGGTCCGGTTGCGGGCGGATGTCACCCGGTAGACGTCGTACACGCCCTCCACGCCGCGTACGGCCTTCAGGACGTGGCCCAGGTGCTTGGGGTCGCCCATCTCGAAGGTGAAGCGGGAGGTGGCGACCCGGTCGCGGGAGGTCTGGACGGCCGCGGAGAGGATGTTGACGTGCTGGTCGGACAGGACGCGGGTGACGTCCGACAGCAGCCGGGAGCGGTCCAGGGCCTCGACCTGGATGGCGACCAGGAAGACGGAGGACTGGGTGGGTGCCCACTCGACGTCGAGGATCCGCTCGGGCTCACGGGACAGGGAGTCGACGTTGACGCAGTCGCTGCGGTGCACGGAGACGCCGCTGCCGCGGGTGACGAAGCCGATGATCGGGTCGCCGGGCACCGGCGTGCAGCAGCGGGCCAGTTTCACCCAGACGTCGTCGACGCCCTTGACCACCACACCGGGGTCGGTGCTGGAGCGGCGCTTGCGGCTGCGTCCGCGGGCCGGCGGGACCGACTCGTCGATCTCCTCGGTGGCCGCCTCCTCGCCGCCGAGGGCCTGGACGAGCTTCTGCACGATGTTCTGCGCGGAGACGTGACCCTCGCCGATCGCCGCGTACAGCGCGGAGATGTCCGAGTAGCGCATCTCGTGCGCCAGCGTGACGAGCGAGTCGCCGGTGAGGATGCGCTGGATCGGCAGGTTCTGTTTGCGCATCGCGCGGACGATGGAGTCCTTGCCCTGCTCGATGGCCTCGTCCCGGCGCTCCTTGGAGAACCAGGCACGGATCTTGTTGCGGGCGCGGGGCGACTTCACGAAGCCGAGCCAGTCGCGGGAGGGTCCCGCGCCGGCCGCCTTGGAGGTGAAGACCTCCACCAGGTCGCCGTTGTCGAGGGTGGATTCCAGTGGTACGAGACGGCCGTTGACCCGTGCCCCTATGGTGCGGTGGCCGACCTCGGTGTGGACCGCGTACGCGAAGTCCACGGGGGTGGCGCCTGCGGGAAGCGCTATGACGTCGCCCTTGGGGGTGAAGACGAAGACCTCGTTGCGGGACAGGTCGAAGCGCAGGGACTCCAGGAACTCGCCCGGGTCCTCGGTCTCCTTCTGCCAGTCCAGGAGCTGCCTCAGCCACGCCATGTCGTTGAGGTGGTCGTCCTTGCTCCTGCCGGACGACTTGGGGGCGTCGGTGCGCACCTTCGAGGCGCCGGCGACGGCCTCCTGCTTGTACTTCCAGTGCGCGGCGATGCCGTACTCCGCGCGGCGGTGCATGTCGAAGGTGCGGATCTGCAGCTCGACGGGCTTGCCGCCGGGGCCGATGACCGTCGTGTGCAGCGACTGGTACATGTTGAACTTGGGCATCGCGATGTAGTCCTTGAACCGGCCGGGGACCGGGTTCCATCGCGCGTGCACCGTGCCGAGGGCCGCGTAGCAGTCGCGGACGGTGTCCACGAGGACGCGGATGCCCACCAGGTCGTAGATCTCCGCGAAGTCACGGCCGCGGACGATCATCTTCTGGTAGACGCTGTAGTAGTGCTTGGGGCGGCCGGTGACGGTGGCCTTGATGCGGGCCGCCCTGAGGTCCTGCTGCACCTCGTCGGTGACGATGGCGAGGTACTCGTCGCGCTTGGGGGCGCGCTCGGCGACCAGGCGGACGATCTCGTCGTACATCTTGGGGTAGAGGATCGCGAAGGCGAGGTCCTCCAGCTCCCACTTGATGGTGTTCATGCCCAGGCGGTGGGCGAGCGGCGCGTAGATCTCCAGGGTCTCGCGCGCCTTCTTCTCCTGCTTCTCGCGCTTGAGGTAGCGCATGGTGCGCATGTTGTGCAGGCGGTCGGCGAGCTTGATGACCAGGACGCGGGGGTCCTTGGCCATGGCGACGACCATCTTGCGCACGGTCTCGGCCTGCGCCGCCTCGCCGAACTTGACCTTGTCCAGCTTGGTGACGCCGTCGACGAGGAGGGCCACCACGTCACCGAAGTCGCGGCGCAGGTCCTCCAGGCCGTACTCGGTGTCCTCGACGGTGTCGTGCAGCAGGCCGGCCATCAGCGTGGCCGGGTCCATGCCCAGCTCGGCGAGGATGGTGGTGACGGCGAGCGGGTGCGTGATGTACGGGTCGCCACTCTTGCGCTTCTGGCCGCGGTGCCAGCGCTCGGCGACCTGGTAGGCGCGCTCGATCTGGCGCAGCGTCGCGTTCTCGATCTTGGGGTCGTTGCCGCGGACGATCCGCAGCAGCGGCTCCAGCACCGGGTTGTAGGGGTTGGCGCGCTGGACGCCGAGCCGGGCGAGGCGGGCACGGACGCGGTTGGAGGAGCCGGAGCGGGCGGGCTGACCGGTGTTGGGGCGGGCCATGGGGGCGGGCGGGCCCGGCTTGGGGCGCGGCTGCTCGGGCTTGTCGACGGGCGCGGACTGGGCGTGCTGGACCGGCCCACGCGTGTCGTTCTTCGCGTGGGGCGCGCTCGGCGCGGGCTTCGCCGCGGCCGCCGAGGCGGACTCGGGCTTGGCGGCGGTCAGGTGCTGGGCCTCGTCTGGCAAGAGGACTCCTCGTGCGCGATCCGGGTCCCCGGTCAGGCTCCGGAGACCCCATGGTAGCGATCCCCCGCCCGCGGATCGCCTTCGGAGCGGTGTGAGGACCGTCTACCCCGGAAACGCACGGGGCGGACACCGGATTCCTCCGGGTCCGCCCACGTGGTTCTCCTGTGGCCGGTCAGACCGTGAGCAGCGCCTCGAGGGGTGCGCCCGCGAGGGCCGGCTCCAGCCGGGCACGGCCGCCGAGGAAGCCGAGCTCCATCAGCACGGCGAGGCCCGCCACCTCGGCGCCCGCCCGGCGGATGAGCTGGACCGACGCCTCGGCGGTGCCGCCGGTGGCGAGGACGTCGTCGACCACCAGGACGCGGTCGTCCGCACGGAGGTCCTCCGCGTGCACCTCGATCTCGGCGGAGCCGTACTCCAGGTCGTACGCCTGGCTGAGGGTGGCTCCGGGGAGCTTGCCCGCCCTGCGCACGGGGATGAAACCGAGGCCGGCGCGGACGGCGACCGGGGCGCCGAGGATGAAGCCCCGTGCCTCCAGGCCGACGATCTTGGTCGCGCCGGTGCTCCGGGCGATGCCGGCGAAGGCGTCGCTCAGCGCGGAGAATGCCGCGGGGTCCGCCAGGAGCGGGGTGATGTCCTTGAACATCACCCCCGGCTCCGGGTAGTCCGCCACGTCCCGGATCCGGCTGAGCAGCAGGTCCGAGATGTCGGTGAGCTCGGTCATCGGCGCTTCCCCGAGGGACGGCCCCGGCCGCGGGTGCGGGAGGCGGGCTGGCTGCGCGGACCGACGACCGCGGGCGCGGCGTCGTCCGGCTCGTCGTCGTCATCCCCGCCGGCGGCCGCGACCGTCTGCGGTTCCTCCGCGTCCCCGCCCTGGGCCCGCTTGGCCATGACCCGCTTCTTCAGGGACTTCATCGACGGCTCGAGTTCCTTGAGGTCGGCGACGAGCGGGGTGGCGATGAAGATCGAGGAGTACGCACCGGCCGCGAGACCGACGAACAGCGACAGCGAGATGTCGTTCAGCATGCCGGCGCCGAGGACACCGCCACCGATGAACAACAGGCCCGCCACCGGCAGCAGCGCGACCACCGTGGTGTTGATGGAGCGGACCAGGGTGCTGTTGATGGAGCGGTTGGCGATCTCGCTGTACGTCCAGCGGGTCTGTTTGGTGATGTCCTTGGTCTGTTCCTTGAGGCTGTCGAAGACGACGACCGTGTCGTACAGCGAGTAACCGAGGATGGTGAGCAGACCGATCACCGTGCCGGGCGTGACCTCGAAGCCGACGAGGGCGTAGATACCGACGGTGATGGTGATGTCGTGGATCAGCGCGACGAACGCGGCGAGCGCCATGCGCCACTCGAAGGCGATCGCCAGGTAGATCACGACGAGGATCATGAAGATGCCGAGGCCCTGCCAGGCCTTGTTGGCGATCTGTTCACCCCAGCTGGGACCGACCAGCTCGGCGTTGATCTGCTCGGCGTCGACCTTGAGGTCCTCGGCGAGGGTGTCCTTGATCTTGTCCGAGGTCTGGGTGTCGATGCCGGCGACCTGGATGCGCATGGTGCCGTCGCCGAGCTTCTGCACGATGGCGTCGTGGCCGGAGGCGTCCTCCGCGTACCCCTCGGCCGTGGCGACCGACACGCTCATGTTCTTCGGGGTGGTGAAGACCGCTCCGCCCTGGAACTCGATGCCCATGTGCAGGCCGCGCACCGCCAGGCCGAGGATGGCCGTGATGGTGATCAGGATGGAGACGCCGTACCAGATCTTGCGGTTCTTGACGAAGTCGTAGCCGATCTCGCCGTGGTGCAGTCGGGCGCCGAGGGTGCCGAGCTTCGACATCTCTCACGCCTCCTTCGTCTGGGCAGGGGCGGAGGGACGGCGGGTACGGCGCAGGGGCGGTTTCGCGCCCAGCGCCTTCGGGTCGAGACCGGACCACTTGTGGCCGCTCGCGAAGAACTTCCGGCGGGCCATCAGCGTCAGCAGCGGCTTGGTGAAGAGGAACACCACCACGACGTCGAGCACGGTGGTCAGGCCCAGCGTGAACGCGAAGCCCTGCACCTTGCCGACGGTGACGACGAAGAGCACGGCGGCGGCGAGGAACGACACGAAGTCGGACACCAGGATGGTGCGCCGGGCGCGCGGCCAGGCGCGCTCGACGGAGGGACGCAGCGAGCGGCCCTCGCGGATCTCGTCCCGGACCCGTTCGAAGAAGACGATGAACGAGTCCGCCGTGATGCCGATGGCGACGATGGCACCGCACACGGCCGGCAGGTTCAGCGCGAAGCCGATGGCCGGGCCGAGCAGCGACATGATCACGTAGGTGAGGGCGGCGGACACCAGCAGGGACAGGATGGCGATGAAGGACAGGCCGCGGTAGTAGAACAGCAGGTAGAGCACGACCAGGGCGAGGCCGATGGCGCCGGCGATCAGGCCCGCCTTCAGCTGCTCACCGCCGAGGGCCGCGGTCACGGTGGTGACGCTGTCCTCGCGGAAGGTCAGCGGCAGGGCGCCGTAGGACAGCATGTTGGCCAGTTCCTGCGCCGACTGCTGGGTGAAGTTGCCGGAGATCTCGGCGTTGCCGCCGGTCAGCGCCTGGCTGACGTACGGGTCGGAGACGACCTCGTTGTCCAGCACGATGGCGAACTGGTTCTGCGGGGACTGCTTCTGGGCGAGCTGGCCGGTGATGTCGGCGAACTTCTTGGCGCCCTTGTCCGTGAAGTCCATGGTCACGGTCCAGCCGGCGCCGGTCTGGGTGTTCAGGACGGCCTTGGCCTCGTCGACGTCCGTGCCGTCGACCGCGGCGGGGCCGAGGATGTACTTCTGCCACTGGCCCTGGGAGTTCTGGCCACAGGCGACGGTCGTGTCGCTGGACTTGGACCCGTCACCGGCCTTCGCGCGGACGCTCTCCTTGGTGCAGTCGAGCGCGGCGTACTGGGCCTGGAGCTTGCCGTCGGCGTCGCCCGAGGTGCCGCCGGTGGCGGACGGTGAGGGGCTGGCCTTGCCGCTCGGGGAGCCGGACGGGGTCTCTTCGGCCTTCAGGGCGTCGGTGACCGCGCGGCCCTGCGTGGTGGCGCTCGCCGACGGGCTGCCGGAGGCGGACGGGGACGCGCCGTCCGTCGCCTTCTCCGTGGCCTTGTCGGTCGCCTTGTCCTTCCCGGAGTCCTGCTCCGAGCCGTTTCCGGTCGCGCTGGGCGTCGGAGCGGCCCCGCCGCCGGCGAGTTCGGTGGCGATCACGGGACGGAAGTAGAGCTTGGCGGTGGTGCCGACCTGTTCCCGGGCCTGCCTGGAGTTCGTGCCCTTGGGAATGTTGACGATGATGTTGCGGGTGCCCTGCGTCTGGACCTCGGCCTCGGAGACACCGAGACCGTTGACACGCCGCTCCATGATGGAGACGGCCGTGTCCATGTTGGTCTTGTTGATCGCGGACTCCTGGCCGGCCTCGGGGACCGCCGCCAGCGTGATGCTCGTTCCGCCGGCCAGGTCGATGCCGAGGCGCGGAGTCGTGTGCCCGGAGGCGAACATCCCCCCGGTGAGCGCCACGATGGCGATCAGGATCAGAGCGAGCGAGCGCCACGGCTTACTTGTGGCGCTCGCGTTCCGTCCCTTTTTGAGTGCTGCCACCTTCTCGTACTCCCTCTCGGGCCGTCCCGTGCCGGGTCAGGGGCGGGCGGCCATGACATGGTGTCGGGATTCCGTGCGAGCTGGGCATGTCCCGGGGCGCGCGGACGGTACCCGCGCGCCCCGGGACACGACTACTTCGCGTCGGAGTCGCCGTCGGACTTCTTCGGCTGTGCGTCCGCCTTCGCCCCGTCGGCGGTGTCGGCGTCGGCCGCGTCCTTCTTGCCGAGGTCGACAGGCGTGTCGTCGGAGGCGGCGGCAGCGTCGGAGGAGTCGTCGGTCTCGGTGAGGGAGGAGGCGTCGTCGGGCACGACGTCGGCGTCGGCCTTCAGGTCGTGCTCGATGCCGTGGACGATGCGGTTGTACTCGTCGTCGGTCAGGACGGCACCGATCGAGTTCTTGGCGAACAGCAGTTCCACACCCGGGCCGGCGTCGAGGAGGACGGTGTCCTCGTTGACCTCCTTGACCGTGGCGTACATGCCCCCGATGGTGCGGACGCCGGAACCGGGCTGCATCTGGTTCCGCATCTCGATGGCCTGCTGCTGCTTCTTCTTGGCCGACCGGGTCATCAGGAACATGGCCCCGATGAGCACAATGAACGGGAGGAGGGTCAGGAGACTCACGGGTCGGAACTTCCTTCACACGACCGCGATGGTGAACGGCCTGATGGTTGGGGGTATGTGATGCCGCCGGCAAGGGCGGCATCGGCGGAGTCTAAGCGAGTCCGCACCAAGGGAACAACGCTCAGCATGGCACCCGGGTTCCTGCCCGGGCCAGCACGCTCGCCGTCACGCCCCGAACAGGTCCCCTTGTCCGTTTCCAGCGGTCCGGGAGCGTGGCGGTACGAGGCCGAGATGCGCCCATGCCGCAGGGGTGGCGACCCGACCGCGCGGGGTGCGGGCGAGCAGTCCCTCCCGTACCAGGAAGGGTTCCGCCACCTCTTCCACGGTCTCACGCTCCTCCCCCACCGCGACAGCGAGCGTGGACAGGCCCACCGGTCCGCCCCCGAACAGCTTCAGCAGGGCCTCGAGCACCCCCCGGTCCAGCCGGTCCAGGCCGCGGGCGTCGACCTCGTAGACGGCGAGGGCCGCCGCGGCGATGTCCCTGGTGATCAGGCCGTCGGCCTTGACCTGCGCGTAGTCCCGGACGCGGCGCAGGAGGCGGTTGGCGATGCGGGGCGTGCCGCGGGAGCGGCCGGCGATCTCCGCGGCCCCGTCCGGTTCGATCTCCACGTCGAGCAGGCTCGCCGAGCGGTGCACGACCCGTTCCAGCTCGGCCGGCTCGTAGAACTCCATGTGCGCGGTGAAGCCGAAGCGGTCGCGCAGCGGGGGCGGCAGCAGGCCGGCCCGGGTGGTGGCGCCGACGAGGGTGAAGGGGGGCAGTTCGAGGGGGATGGCGGTGGCGCCCGGGCCCTTGCCGACGATGACGTCGACGCGGAAGTCCTCCATCGCCATGTAGAGCATCTCCTCGGCGGGCCGGGACATGCGGTGGATCTCGTCGAGGAAGAGGACCTCTCCCTCCTGAAGGGAGGAGAGGATCGCCGCGAGGTCACCCGCATGCTGGATGGCGGGGCCCGAGGTGATGCGGATGGGGGCTTCCATCTCGGCCGCGATGATCATCGACAGGGTGGTCTTGCCGAGGCCGGGGGCGCCGGAGAGCAGCACGTGGTCGGCGGTGGCACCGCGTGCGCGTGCCGCGCGCAGGACGAGGTCGAGCTGTTCGCGGACCTTCTCCTGACCGATGAACTCGCCCAGGTCCTTGGGGCGCAGGGCCGCTTCGACGGCCTGGTCCTCACGGTCGGCGGACGCACCGACGAGCCGCTCCTCGGCGGGTGTGTCGGTGGTGTCGTCCCAGTTCATTGCGTATGCCTCAGCTCTTCGTACGGGCCAGGGGGCGCGGGCTATCGGGCGCGGTTCAGCGTCTGCAGGGCGGCCTTCAGCAGCTGCCCCACCTGCGGGGTGCCACCGGCGGCCTCCGCCTGGGGCGCCACGGCGGACACGGCCTCGTCGGCCTCGCGGGTCGCGTAGCCGAGGCCGATCAGGGCCGCGTGCAGCTGGTCCCGCCAGCCGGAAGTGACCGGTGTGCCGACGGCGGGCGCGCCGACCGGTTCGCCGAGGCGGTCCTTCAGCTCCAGGAGCAGCTTCTGGGCGCCCTTCCTGCCGATGCCGGGGACGGCGGTCAGCGCCTTCTCGTCCCCGGTGGAGACGGCTCTGCGCAGGGCGTCGGGGGCGTGCACGGCGAGCATCGCCTGGGCCAGCCGGGGGCCGACGCCGCTGGCGGTCTGGAGCAGCTCGAAGACCTGACGCTCGTCGTCGTCGGCGAAGCCGTACAGGGTCAGGGAGTCCTCGCGGACGACGAGCGAGGTGGCGAGTTTCGCGGGCTTGCCTACGCGGAGCGTGGACAGCGTGTTCGGCGTGCACTGGACGGCCATGCCGACCCCGCCGACCTCGACCACCGCGGTGTCGGGGGCGAGGGCGGCGACCGTGCCGCTGACGAAGGCGATCATGCCGTACGGCCTTTCGATGCGTGCGGGGCGCGGGGCGCGCGGGAGGCTTGGGAGGCGTGCAGGGCGGCGGCCTGCTGGAGCCGGTTCTGCGCCGGGGCCCGCCAGATGTGGCAGATGGCGAGCGCGAGGGCGTCGGCCGCGTCGGCGGGCTTCGGCGGCGCGTCGAGCCGCAGCAGCCGGGTGACCATGGCGCCGACCTGTGCCTTGTCCGCGCGGCCGGAGCCGGTGACGGCGGCCTTGACCTCGCTGGGCGTGTGCAGGGCGACGGGGATGCCGCGGCGGGAGGCGCACAGGATCGCCACCGCGCTGGCCTGGGCGGTGCCCATCACCGTCCGCACGTTGTGCTGGCTGAAGACGCGCTCCACGGCGACGAACTCGGGCCGGTGCTCGTCCAGCCACCGTTCGAGGCCCTGCTCGACGGCGACGAGGCGGTGGCCGAGGTCGGCATCCGCCGGTGTGCGGACGACTCCCACGCCGCGCAGGGTGAGTGGCCGCCCGGCAACGCCCTCCACGACACCGACACCGCACCGGGTCAGCCCCGGGTCCACCCCCAGTACGCGCACGCGCCGCACCCTCTTTCCTCGATCACCTGTCCGTGCAGGCTAGCGGGTGCCACTGACAAGGCGACGGGCCGGCGGAGTGTGTCCCGCCGGCCCGCCGATCAGTGGACGCGTCACGCGTCGACCTTCTCCATGATCTCGTCGCTCACGTCGAAGTTGGCGAAGACGTTCTGCACGTCGTCGCTGTCCTCCAGGGCGTCGATGAGCTTGAAGATCTTCTTGGCGCCCTCCTCGTCCAGCTCGACCTGCATGGTCGGGACGAAGTTGGCCTCGGCGGAGTCGTAGTCGATCCCGGCGTCCTGCAGCGCGGTGCGGACGGCGACCAGGTCGGTGGCCTCGCTGAGCACCTCGAAGGACTCACCGAGGTCGTTGACCTCCTCGGCACCCGCGTCCAGGACGGCGGCGAGGACGTCGTCCTCGGCCAGCTCGCCCTTGGGGACGATCACGACGCCCTTGCGGTGGAACAGGTACGACACCGAGCCGGGGTCCGCCATGGAACCGCCGTTGCGGGTCATCGCGACGCGCACGTCCGAGGCCGCGCGGTTGCGGTTGTCGGTGAGGCACTCGATGAGCACCGCGACACCGTTCGGGCCGTAGCCCTCGTACATGATCGTCTCGTATTCGGCGCCCCCGGCCTCGAGTCCGCCGCCACGCTTGATGGCGGAGTCGATGTTCTTGTTCGGCACCGACTGCTTCTTGGCCTTCTGGACGGCGTCGTAGAGCGTGGGGTTGCCGTCCAGGTCGACGCCGCCCATGCGCGCGGCGACTTCGATGTTCTTGATCAGCTTCGCGAAGAGCTTGCCGCGTTTGGCGTCGATCACGGCCTTCTTGTGCTTCGTCGTGGCCCATTTAGAGTGGCCGGACATCTGCCTGTCTCCTTCGCGTAACCCATCTCTGCAACGAACGCAGGAATCCTACAAGGACTCGGCTGTCCGCCTCGCCCGTACCAGGTCGGCGAAGAGCGCGTGGACGCGGTGGTCGCCGGTCAGTTCCGGGTGGAACGAGGTGGCGAGGACGTTGCCCTGGCGCACCGCGACGATGTGACCGCCGTGCTCGGCCAGCACCTCGGCCCCGGCTCCGACGGACTCCACCCAGGGCGCGCGGATGAAGACGCCCTCCACCGGGTCGCCGGCGACGCCCTTGACGTCGACCGCGGCCTCGAAGGACTCGTTCTGCCGTCCGAAGGCGTTGCGGCGCACGATCATGTCGATGCCGCCGACGGTCTCCTGGCCCGAGCGGGGGTCGAGGATCTTGTCGGCCAGCATGATCATGCCGGCGCAGGTGCCGTAGACGGGCATGCCGTCGCGCACCCGCGCGCGCAGGGGCTCCATCAGGCCGAAGAGGACGGCCAGCTTGGAGATCGTGGTGGACTCGCCGCCGGGGATGACGAGGCCGTCGACCTCGGCGAGTTCCTCGGGCCGCCTGACCGGCCTGGCCACGGCGCCGGCCGCGGCCAGGGCGACGAGGTGCTCCCGCACGTCGCCCTGGAGGGCCAGGACGCCGATGACAAGTGCGTCGCTCATCGGCGGACTACCAGCCGCGGTTGGCGTAGCGCTCGGCCTCGGGCAGGGTGTCGCAGTTGATGCCGACCATGGCCTCGCCGAGGTTGCGTGACGCGTCCGCGACGATCTTCGGGTCGTCGTAGAAGGTGGTCGCCTTGACGATGGCGGCGGCGCGCTTGGCCGGGTCGCCGGACTTGAAGATGCCGGAGCCGACGAAGACGCCCTCGGCACCGAGCTGACGCATCAGCGCGGCGTCGGCCGGGGTGGCCACGCCACCGGCGGAGAACAGCACGACGGGCAGCTTGCCCAGCCCGGCGACCTCCTTGACCAGCTCGTACGGGGCGCGCAGCTCCTTGGCGGCGGCGTACAGCTCGTTGTTGTCGTAACCGCGCAGGCGGGCGATCTCGTTCTTGATCTGGCGCAGGTGGCGCACGGCCTCGACGACGTTGCCGGTGCCGGCCTCGCCCTTGGAGCGGATCATGGCGGCACCCTCGGCGATGCGGCGCAGTGCCTCGCCCAGGTTGGTGGCACCGCAGACGAAGGGGGTGGTGAACGCCCACTTGTCGGAGTGGTTGACCTCGTCGGCCGGGGTGAGGACCTCGGACTCGTCGATGTAGTCGACGCCGAGCGACTGCAGCACCTGGGCCTCGACGAAGTGGCCGATGCGGGACTTGGCCATCACGGGGATGGAGACCGCGTCGATGATGCCCTCGATCATGTCCGGGTCGGACATGCGGGCCACGCCGCCGTCCTTGCGGATGTCGGCGGGGACCCGCTCCAGGGCCATGACGGCGACGGCGCCCGCGTCCTCGGCGATCTTGGCCTGCTCCGGTGTGACGACGTCCATGATCACGCCGCCCTTGAGCTGCTCGGCCATGCCGCGCTTCACGCGGGCGGTGCCGGTCTCGGGACCCTGGTTTTCGGAGAGCGTGCTGGACACGTGTGACCTCGCTGAAGGAAAGAGGGGTTTCTGCAGCACCGAGGAAACGTGAGGGGACCAGGCCACAGCAAGGGCCAATGCGCACCCGGTGGATCCTTTTCGGTCGGTGGCGCTCCGCCGTGCGGCCGGATCCCGCCGTTACCCCGCCCGCTCGATCAGGGCGGCCGGCGGCTCGTCGTCCATCTCGAAGGCCATCGGGAAGGGCGCGTGCCCGGCCAGCCGGAACCAGCGCACCTTGCGGTGCCGCCGCAGGGCACGCGCGGCCCGTACGGCGTCGTTGTGGAAGCGGCGGGCCATCGGCACCCTGCGGACCGCCTCGGCGAGCTCCAGGGTCGCTTCCTCTCCCCCGGGCGCCTCCCTGACCGCGTCCACCTGGTGCGCGTCGGCGAAGACCGCGCGCAGCGCCTGGCTCAGCTCGCTCTCGGCGACCTCGCGCTGTTCCTCCTCCGCCTGCCGCGCGGCGTGCGCGGCCTCGTAGAGCACGATCGAGGCGGCGGGATCGAGCACGCCCGAGGTGGCCAGTTCCTGTGCCACGGAGGCGCGGCGCAGGAGTTGCGCGTCGAGCGCGGCGCGGGCGGCGTCGATGCGGGCGTGCAGCCGGTCCAGCCGCCCCGCCGTCCAGCTCAGATAGAGGCCGACGGCGACAAGGGCGACGAGGATCCAGATGAGGGTTGCGGTCACGGGCGGCAAGGCTACCGGTGACGCCCGCACGGGGTCCCCGGGTGTCCGGCGCTGCCGCCCCCGGACCCCCGGGCCCCGGCGACCGCCGGACGGGAGCTAGTCCCGTGCGAGGCCCAGACGCGCTCGCAGGCCCGTCGCCCGGTCGTCCGCCGCCACCGCCGCCGCGCCCGCCGTCACCGTCTCGTACACCGAGAGGATGTCCGCGCCGACCGTCGACCAGTCGAAGCGGCGGACGTGGGCGCTGCCCCGCTCCCGCAGTTCCGCGCGGCGCTCCGGGTCGGCCAGGAGCCGTACCGCGGCCTCGGCGAGCGCGTCCGCGTCCTCGTTGGCGAACAGCTCACCGGCCGCGCCCCCGTCGAGGACCTGCGCGAACGCGTCCAGGTCGGAGGCGAGCACGGGTGCCCCCGCCGACATCGCCTCGACCAGGATGATCCCGAAGCTCTCGCCGCCGGTGTTGGGCGCCACGTACAGGTCGACGCTGCGCAGGAAGCGGGCCTTGTCCTCGTCGCTGACCATGCCGAGGAACTCCACGCGCGGGCGCAGCTCCCGCGGCAGTGACGCGACCGCCTCCTCCTCGTCGCCCCGGCCGGCGACCAGCAGCCGCGTCTGCGGACGGGCGGCGAGGATCTTCGGCAGCGCCTTCATCAGCACCGGCAGACCCTTGCGGGGTTCGTCGATCCGGCCGACGAAGCCGATCGTGTCCCCCTGCCACTCCGGCCGTGGCTCGGCCCCGGCGAAGAAGTCGACGTCGACGCCGTTCGGAATGACCACCGCGTCGCCGCCCAGGTGTTCGACGAGGGTGCGGCGGGCGTACTCGCTCACCGCGATCCGCGCGCTGATCTTCTCCAGGGCGGCCTGGAGGATCGCGTACGCGGCGATCATCGCGCGGGAGCGCGGGTTGGAGGTGTGGAACGTGGCGACGATCGGTCCCTCGGCCGCCCAGCAGGTCAGCAGGCCGAGCGAGGGCGACGTCGGCTCGTGGATGTGGACGACGTCGAAGGAGCCCTCGTGCAGCCAGCGCCGCACCCGCGCGGCGGAGAGGAAGCCGAAGTTGAGCCGGGCCACCGAGCCGTTGTACGGCACCGGCACCGCGCGGCCGGCCGAGACGACGTACGGCGGCAGCGGTGTGTCGTCGTCGGCCGGGGCGAGGACGGACACGTCGTGCCCGAGGCGGATGAAGTACTCGGCCAGGTCGCGGATGTGGAACTGGACACCACCCGGTACGTCCCAGGAGTACGGACAGACGATGCCGATCCTCACGAGGTCCCCTTCTGGTCCTTCTCGGGGGCTGCCGCGGGATCGAGGTCCCTGACCCACAAGCGCTGCAGCATGTGCCAGTCCTCCGGATGGTCGGCGATCCCCGAGGCGAAGGCGTCGGCCAGCGCCTGTGTCATGACGGACGTCTTCTCGGGGCGCGTACCCGACCCGGGCACCTCGACCGGCGGATGGACTTTGCCCCGCATCACCGGGCCGTCGTACCACAGGGTCACCGGCAGCAGCCGCGCCCCGGTCTGCTGGGCCAGCAGGGCGGGACCGGCCGGCATCCGGGCGGTCTCGCCGAAGAAGCCGACCTCGACCCCGGAAGAGGACAGATCACGGTCGGCCACCAGGCAGACCAGTCCGCCGTCGCGCAGCCGCCGGGCCAGCGTGCCGAAGGCGGAGCCGCCGCTGTGCGGGAGCACCTCCATGCCGAGGCCCTCCCGGTAGGCGACGAACCGGTCGTACAGCGTCTCCGGCTTCAGTCGCTCGGCGACGGTGGTGAACGGTATGCCCAGCCTGGTGGTGACCCAGGCGCCGGCGAGGTCCCAGTTGGCGAGGTGCGGCAGCGCCAGGACGACGCCCTTGCCGGCCGCCATGCCGTCGGTCAGGTGGTGGAGGTCCTTGACGTCGAGGCCGTCGGCGATGCGCTCGGCGCTCCAGGCGGGCAGCCGGAAGGACTCCATCCAGTAGCGCAGGTACGACCGCATGCCCGCGCGGGAGAGTTCGGCCAGCCGGTCCGGCCCCGCGTCCGGCACCACGCGCGCGTAGTTGTTCTCCAGCCGGAGCACGCCCTTGCCGCGCTGCTTCCACGCGAGGTCGGCGACGGTCCTCCCGAGGCGGGCCGCGACGGGCTCGGGGAGTTTCCTGACGGTGCCCCAGCCGGCGCCGTACAGGGCGTCGGCGAGCCGCTCCTGGGCGCTCACGTCGCGGCCTCGCTCCCCCGGGTCTCCTGCCGCTCCGCGGCTTCCGCCTCGGCGGACTCCCGGCGCACGGTGACGACCCGCTGGATCAGCGTGACGAGGCTGCCGACGGCGACGACCCACAGCGCGACCGGCAGCAGGTACTGGATGCCCGGCACACCGAAGGCGTGCAGGCCCGCGAGACCGGCCGAGACCAGCGAGATCACCAGCCGCTCGGCCCGCTCGACCAGACCGTTGACGGCGACCGGCAGGCCGATCGACTCGCCGCGCGCCTTGGTGTACGACACCACCTGGCCGCTGGCCAGGCAGAAGATCGACACCGCGCACAGCACGTTGTCGTCGCCGCCGCCCGCGTACCACAGGGCGAAGCCGCCGAAGACGGCCCCGTCGGCGACCCGGTCCAGGGTCGAGTCCAGGAAGGCGCCCCACCGGCTGGACCGCCCGAGCTGGCGGGCCATGTTCCCGTCGACCAGGTCGGAGAACACGAACAGCGTGATCACGACCGTGCCCCAGAAGAACTCGCCCATGGGGTAGAAGACCAGCGCGCCCGCGACCACACCCGCGGTGCCGATGAGCGTGACCGTGTCCGGGCTGACCCCCCGCCGGATGAGAAACGCGGCGAACGGTGTGAGGACACGCGTGAAGAATGCACGCGCGTACTTGTTCAGCATGGCCTTCCCGACGGTCGGTGTGGCCGCATGGCCCCTGCTGGCCACCGGCGGGCCCAATCGTAGCCACGCGAGCGTGCGGGCGGGGGCCGGGCACCCGGGCACCCGCGTGGGGCCGGGCGGGGGCCGCGGTCCGTAGGACCGTGCGCGGGGACCGGCGGGATCCCGTCCCTCGTATGGACGCGCCGTGACGGGAGTGCAAAGCTCGAATGACCGCGGGCGCCGCCGGAGCCGCACCGCACGCGGATTCCGCGGGTCCGCGCCCACAGCGACCTCACCGTGCACGGGAGGCAGGATCATGGGCGACAAGGCGCACACACACCCCGGGGCCGCCGGCAGGGCACAGGCGGCCGACCGTCCCACGTCCGTACGGAATGTGGTGCTGGTCGGCCACTCCGGATCGGGCAAGACGACACTGGTGGAGGCCCTCGCGCTGACCGCGGGGGCGGTGAACCGGGCGGGCCGCGTGGAGGACGGCGGCACCGTCTCCGACTACGACGACATCGAGCACCGGCAGCAGCGCTCGGTACAGCTCTCCCTGGTGCCCCTCGAATGGGACGGCATCAAGGTCAACCTGCTGGACACCCCCGGATACGCCGACTTCGTCGGGGACCTCAGGGCCGGTCTGCGAGCGGCGGACGCGGCCCTCTTCGTCGTCTCGGCCTCGGACGGCGTGGACGGTTCGACCCGGATGGTGTGGGACGAGTGCGCGGCGGTCGGCATGCCTCGCGCCATCGTCGTCACGCACCTGGAGGCGGCCCGCGCGGACTTCGAGGAGATGACCCGGGTCTGCGCGGAGGCCTTCGGCGGGGAGGACCCCGACGCCGTGCTGCCGCTGTACCTGCCGCTGCGCGGCCCCGAGGGACCTGACGGGCACGCGCCCGTGCACGGCCTGATCGGGCTGCTGACGCAGAAGCTGTTCGACTACTCCGGCGGCGAGCGCAAGGAGTCCGAGCCCGGCGAGGAGCAGGTTCCCCTGATCGAGGAGGCCCGGGGCCGGCTGATCGAGGGGATCATCGCCGAGAGCGAGGACGAGACCCTCATGGACCGCTATCTCGGCGGGGAGCAGGTCGACGTCACGACACTGATCGAGGATCTGGAGCGGGCGGTGGCGCGCGGGGTGTTCTTCCCCGTCCTGGCCGCCGCCCCCGCCGCCGAGGGAGCCCGCCAGGGACTCGGCACGGTCGAGGTGCTGGAGTTGATCACCCGCGGCTTCCCGACCCCTCTGGAACACGGCACGCCGCGCGTGACCACGATCGACGGCAGGCCCCGGGAGCTCGAGCCGTGCGACCCGGACGCCCCGCTGGTCGCGGAGGTCGTGAAGACCTCCTCCGACCCGTACGTCGGGCGGATCTCGCTGGTGAGGGTCTTCTCCGGCACCCTGCGCGCCGATCAGACCGTGCACGTCTCCGGGCACGGGCTGGCCGACCGGGGCCACGAGGACCACGACGTCGACGAGCGGATCGGGGCCCTGTCCACACCGTTCGGCAAACAGCAGCGTCCGGTGTCGCACGTCATCGCGGGCGACCTCGCGTGTGTGGCGAAACTGAGCCGCGCGGAGACCGGGGACACCCTGTCCGCCAAGGACGACCCCCTGCTCATGGAGCCCTGGGAGATGCCCGATCCGCTGCTGCCGCTGGCCATCCAGGCGCACAGCAAGCCGGACGAGGACAAGCTCTCGCAGGGACTGGCCCGGCTGGTGGCCGAGGACCCGACGATGCGGCTGGAACAGAACCAGGACACCCACCAGGTGGTGCTGTGGTGCCTGGGCGAGGCGCACGCGGACGTGGCGCTGGAGCGGCTGCGCGGCCGGTACGGCGTTCAGGTGGACGTCGTACCGCACCGGGTGTCGCTCAGGGAGACGTTCGGCGGCAGGGCGGCAGGGCGCGGCCGGCACGTCAAACAGTCCGGCGGCCACGGGCAGTTCGCCATCTGCGAGATCGAGGTGGAGCCGCTGCCGAACGGCTCGGGCGTCGAGTTCGTGGACAAGGTGGTCGGCGGCGCGGTGCCGCGGCAGTTCATCCCCTCGGTGGAGAAGGGCGTCAAGGCGCAGGCCGCCAGGGGAGTCGCCGCGGGACATCCGCTCGTCGACGTGCGGGTGACCCTGCTGGACGGCAAGGCGCACTCGGTGGACTCCTCCGACGCCGCGTTCCAGACCGCGGGCGCGCTTGCCCTGCGGGAGGCCGCGTCGGACGCGAGGATCCATCTGCTGGAACCGGTGGCCGAGGTGAGCGTCCTGGTCGGCGACGACTACGTCGGCGCCGTGATGAGCGACCTGTCCGGCCGGCGCGGCCGGGTGCTCGGCACCGAGCAGTCGGCCGGCGGACGTACCGTCATCAAGGCCGAGGTCCCGGAGATCGAGATCGGCCGGTACGCCGTCGACCTGCGCTCCCTCTCGCACGGCACCGCGCGCTTCAGCCGTCGTTACGCGCGGCACGAGCCCATGCCGCCGCAGGTCGCGGAACGGGTCAAGGAGGAGGCACGCAAGGCCGCGTAGCCGCCGCGGGCGCCCGCCGGGAGACCCGGCGGGCGCCCGCGTACGCGTCTCGTGCCGGCGCGATCTGGAACGCTTCACTCCGTACCGGTGGGCCGCTTGGGAAGTACGCCGACGGACGGCACCGGCTGCGGATACGCTGAAGACCTGATCAACAGGTGTGCGCAGGACGGAAGTCGGGAAGGCCGCAAGACGACAGTCACGCGGCGATCGGGGGCGGGAATGACCGTTGAGAGCGGTTACGCGGATTTCTTCGGTCCGCAGGTGCCGCGCACGGGCGACGAGGGGCAGACGCCGACGTTCGCGCTGGCCTCGGCGGCGTACCGGGACAACGAGGCCGACGAGATACTCAAGGCCAACAGCGAGTGGCACAAGTCGGCCGTCAGCAAGCCGAGGATCAAGCTGTTCCGGCCGAATCTGGGCGAGGCGTTCTCCAGGGCCGTCATCGACCGGATGCTCGGTTCCGGCCGCGCGCCGCTCATCCAGTCCTTCGGCACCCAGCCGCAGGTCGTGGTGGAGCACGCGCTTGCGGCGCACCGCATCCGCCGCGAGCGGGACAACTGGCTGAGCGCCGTCATGGTCCTGTGCGGGCTGCTGTTCCTGCCCGGTCTGCTGGTGTGGCTGCTGGTCTTCCAGATCCGTACGACGATGAGCCGGCGCGAGGACAAGCGGGCCGGCGCGCTCGCCACCGTCCTGCTGGTCGCGGTGGGCGCCCTCGCCGTGCTGTTCCTGATCCGCATGCCGTTCGAGGGCTTCTGGGGCTGGTACGCGCGCGCCTCGGTGGTCGCCCCGGTGGTGGGCTGGTTCTGGGCCAAACGGATCTGCGAACGCACGGCGACGGATCTGCGCGACCGGTGGAGCAGCCTGCTCTCCGGGAGCAGCGTCGGCGCCAAGGTGCCCGAGGCGGTCCCCTCCAGCCCGGGTGAGACGGCGGCCGAGCAACTGCGGCAGTCCCTGGCCCGGCTCAGCGCCGAGCAGCAGTCCAACTCCGTGTTCTACGCCGGGCCCAAGGGCATACTCGGGATGGGCACGCGCTGGGGCAGCTGGCAGCTCGCCGAGGACCTGGTGCAGGCAGACCCGGACCGGGAGATCAACCCGTTCCGCAGCTGGGACGTCATCAAGGCCGTCTACGACCGGCTGCGGATGCTGGAGCGCGGACCCCTGCACACCGGTGGCTTCCCCAAGCCGTCCGTACGGCACTGGATCGTGACGCCCGTCGGCGAGAACGCCGACGCGGTGTCCCGGCCCGAGGGCACGGACGTCGAGGCGTACCAGGTCAAGTCCCACGCCATACAGGAGATCTGCAACAAGCAGCAGTTCGGCGCGGGCGACCGGCACTACCTTGGAGTGCAGTGGACGCTGTGGGACGGCCAGCTCGTGATCACCATGCTGATCACGGTGACCGTGCTGCACGAGACGCTGCGCATCGAGGTCACCGGGCACGCGCTGGGACCGGTGCACTCCCTGTTCACCACGAAGCCGGCGGCCAAGGAGAAGGAGGTCCAGAAGTCGATCAAGTTCTGGGAGACCCGGAAGGTGAAGCTCCCGCTGGTCGACTCGGACGAGGTGGTACGGCTGACCGCACGGGCACCGCTGACCTGGTATCCGCCGCTGCTGTACTGGCTCGGCGGCAAGCTGACCCTGCCGGAGCCGTTCGGTCTGCGTCACGCGTGGGCGGACAAGCCGTGGCGGCACCGGTTCATGGCGGACGACGCGTTGCGTGCGGCAGCACCGGTGCTGCGGGTGGTGCACTCGGCGGCGATCAAGGTGCTGGAGGAGAACGGGGTGGACACGGAGAAGTTCGGGTCCCGGTCGTCGTTCCTCAGTACGGCGGTGCAGGACGCTTCGCCGCGCAAGGCCGACGTGTACGACGCGTAGGCCTCCGGCGGTCGGGCGGCTGTGGGGACGGGGGTCCGGGGG
>NZ_JFCB01000018.1 GCF_000725125.1 Streptomyces toyocaensis | reverse complement strand
TCCCCTTGACGAGGATCCGTCCTCTTTCGCACTCGATATCGCCATTGATCAACATCATCGGCACCCGTATGCCCGTCCGCGCATGCCCCGGAGCGAGTCGGCAGGCATGATCCGTAAAAGGGTGGAAAGTCGAAATACCGTACGCCACCGAGGAGGAGGAACCCGTGACCCGCATCGACAGCGTGCGCGCCGCGACCGGTTCGGCGAAGGACAGCGTGCTGCACGCCGCGGAAGTGGTGGCGCCCTACGCCGACACGGCCAAGGTCAGGGCCGCGCACTACGCACAGGAGGCCCGCGTACGGCTGGCGCCCAAGGTGACGCAGGCCGCCGGGCAAGCCCGCGTCCAGTACGGCGCCCATGTGCAGCCGTACCTGGAACAGGCCCGCACACATGTGCCGCCGAAGGTCGACAAGGCCGCCCAGCAAGCCGCAGTCCGCACCCGCATGGCCGCTCGGCAGGCGGCGGACTACTCCCGGCCGATGATCGAGCAGGCCGTGGCCGCCGCCGGGCCCGCGAGTCAGGAGGCAGCGGCCCGCAGTGCTGCCGCACTGGCGGCCCTGCGGGGCCAGGTGTCGGCCCAGCAGATCCAGAAGATCGTCCGCAAGCAGCAGCGGCGGGCGAGGGCCGGTCGTACCGCCAGGAAGGCCCTGCTCCTGGGCGTCGTGGCCGGCGGCGCCTTCGCCCTCTGGAAGTGGTGGGACAAGCAGACCAACCCGGACTGGCTGGTGGAGCCCCCGGCCGCGACGGACGTGTCGGACCCGGCCAAGCTGACGTCGGTGGACGGCAGCGACCTGAGCGCGCTCGACCCCGAGGTCGAGGCCAAGGAGGCCGCGGAGGACGCCGCCCGGCGCGACGAGCCCTGAGGCGCGACCACATCAACGGCGCGGTGGGGCAGAAGACTTGAGGGTCTTCTGCCCCACCGCGCCGTTTCACGTGAAACGAGACCCCTCCCACCGCGTTTCCGCACGTGAGAGGGGTCCAGGTGTGGAGCCTAGGGGAGTCGAACCCCTGACATCTGCCATGCAAAGACAGCGCTCTACCAACTGAGCTAAGGCCCCGGAAGGAAAGCGTCCACGGGGAAGTGCACATCCCGGTGGGCGCCCGGGACCAGAGTACCGGGTTCCCCCGGGGATTCCGCAAAAAGATTGGGGGTCCCCGTGACCGACCACTCTCCGTAAGATGCTCGGCGTGGTTCGCTCTAGCGAACCACGGTTCATGGGGAAGCGATGGGGAGACGCAATGGACGCCGCACAGCAGGAAGCCACCGCCAGAGCGCGGGAACTGCAGCGGAATTGGTACGGGGAGCCGCTGGGGACGCTCTTCCGTAGGCTCATAGACGACCTGGGTCTCAATCAGGCTCGTCTCGCGGGGGTACTGGGACTGTCCGCGCCGATGCTGTCGCAGCTGATGAGCGGCCAGCGGGCGAAGATCGGGAACCCCGCGGTCGTGCAGCGGGTACAGCTGCTGCAGGACCTGGCGGGGCAGGTCGCGGACGGCAGCGTCAGCGCGGCCGAGGCGACCGAGCGCATGGAGGAGATCAAGAAGTCCCAGGGGGGGTCGGTGCTCAGCAACACCACGCAGACGACGAGCAGTTCGGGAGCGCCCACGGTCAAGCGGGTGGTCCGCGAGATCCAGTCCCTGCTGCGCTCGGTGGCGGCCGCCGGCGACATCATCGAGGCCGCCGACACCCTCGCCCCCACCCACCCCGAACTGGCGGAGTTCCTGCGCGTCTATGGCGCCGGCCGGACCTCCGACGCGGTCACGCACTACCAGTCGCACCAGAACTGATCTCCCACCCGGCGGCCCGGAGGGGGCGGCTGCCGGGGACGCGCGGGAAGCCCGAGGGCGGGTGACCGGAAGGCACCGGACGCGCGGGAGAGACAGCAGGGGCGCGAGGGGAGTCGTATCGCTCGTCGTGGGGGAGTGGCTGGAGGACACCTCAGGGGGAGGAGCGACGCACAGCCATGGGAGAGGTCTTCGCCGGCCGGTACGAACTGGTCGATCCGATCGGACGCGGTGGTGTCGGTGCCGTCTGGCGCGCCTGGGACCACCGCCGCCGCCGTTATGTGGCCGCCAAGGTCCTGCTGCAGAGCGACGCCCACTCCCTCCTGCGCTTCGTCCGTGAGCAGGCGCTGCGCATCGACCACCCCCATGTCCTGGCTCCCACCAGCTGGGCCGCCGACGACGACAAGGTCCTGTTCACCATGGACCTGGTCACCGGCGGTTCCCTGGTCCACCTGGTGGGCGACTACGGCCCCCTGCCGCCGGCCTTCGTCTGCACCCTGCTCGACCAGCTGCTGGCGGGGCTCGCCGCGGTGCACGCGGAAGACGTCGTGCACCGCGACGTCAAGCCCGCGAACGTGCTCCTGGAGGCCACCGGCACGGGCAGGCCACGGCTGCGGCTGTCCGACTTCGGCATCGCGATGCGGCTGGGCGAACCCCGGCTGACGGAGACCAACCTGGTCGTGGGCACGCCGGGGTATCTCGCGCCGGAGCAGATGATGGGCTCCGAACCCGACTTCCGCTCCGACCTGTTCGCAGTGGGCCTGGTGGCTCTGTATCTGCTCGAGGGCGCCAAGCCGGACACCAAGGCGCTCATCCAGTACTTCGCCGACCACGGGACGCCGGGCGCGCCCCGGGGCATCCCCGAGCCGCTGTGGCAGGTCGTGGCCACGCTGCTCCAGCCGGATCCCCTGGCGCGGTTCCGCACGGCCACGGGGGCCCGCAAGGCGCTCGCCGCGGCCGCGGAGCTGCTGCCGGAACCCGGCCCCGACGACGAACTGATCGAGATCTTCGACCAGCTGGGGCCGCTCCCCCCTGGCTTCTCCTCTGACGGCCCGCTGAAACGAGCCTCGGGCGTGCGGCCGGGCGACGGGGGCGCTACGACCACGGAGGGACACGGTGGTTCGGGCGATTCCCTGCCCCGGTCCGGGCGGGCCGGCCCGGCGCCGGGCGTGGTCCCCGGGGCGACCGGGGAAGACGATGCGGCACCCTCCGCACCCGCCCGGAGCACGGACGCCACGGGCACCACCGGCGACCTGGCCGCCCCCGCGCCCGCCCGGCCGGTCACGGCAGCGGGCCACGGCGGTCCCGCCGGGTCCGGAAACGGCCCCGAGCCCGGACAGCTGGGTCCGGACCACGGCACAGGCAGCCCAGGGAGTGCCGTCCCCGGCGATCCGCGGCGGAGCGCAGGCTCCTCCGCGACGCCGCCCGGATCCCTTCCGCGGCCGACCGGCATGTCGGACACCGGCAGCTTCCCTCTCCCGCCGCCCCAGGCCACGGCCACCTCCTCCCCCGTCCCCTTCCCCGCCCCGCAGCACCCGGCACACGCCCCTCGGCCTCCGCAAGACCCGGAACAGCTCCCGGACGGCGCACAGCACCGGCACGCCGACGCCGCGCCGTACATCTCCCCCCACGACCCCACTCATCCGCTGCGCTCCCCCCTGCCACGGCCGTCCGCGCCTCCCGACGCCTCTACTGCCGAATACACCGCCCAAGGCCCGCGGGTTCCGCCTCCGGGCGGGCCGACGTCGCGGCACGGCGCAACCGCCCCTCGCTCCCATCGCCGACGCAGCCGTCGGCCCGGTCCCCCGGCGAGGGTGACCGTCCCCGTCCTGCTGCTGGCCCTGGCCTGTTACGCCGTGGGGTTCTGGGCCCTCACCCGCATCTGAGCCACCGCGGCCTACGGAAGGGCCCGCCGCCGAGCCACCAGGGTCCAGACACCGAGCCCCGCCAGCAGCGCGCTCCCGGTACCGATGCCACCGACCGCCAGCGCCCGGTACGCGGTGTCGCCTCCCGCCGCCCCGCCCCCGTCGGCCGACTCCCGGTCCTCCCCCGTGACCGTGAAGACACCCGACGGCACGGAACTCCCCGCGTACCCGGGTCCCTCCTGTGCGGCACCGCTCAGCCGCACCCGCAGGGTCAGCGGCACGGGAGCGTCGCCGAAGTCGTCCGCCACCTCTGCCGACAGGTGCGCGACGAGGTAGTACGAACCGGCGAACCGCACCGACGCGACCTGCCGGCCGGGGGCGTGACGGTTGACGTACGCCACCGGCGGCAGGGGTGCCAGGCTCTTCGACTTCTGACCGCCGTCGTAGCCGACGCCCAGGTCCTCGACGCGGCCGCGGGCGGGGTTGTACAGGTCCAGGTCCAGCGCGGCCGCGACGAAGCCGCGGCCCGCCGCTCCCGCGCTGCCCAGTTCGGCGGTGGTGTGGAGTTGCTGCCCCCAGTCGACGGGGACCTTGTAGAAGAGGGTCTGGCCGGGGCGTATGTCATCCCGCCACGCTCCCTCGCCGAGGGGGGTGGCCGCGGCGAACCCCCCACCGCCCGGGCGCCGTTCCGGCTCCCCCGTGACGGGGCGAGGCGGGGCGGAGTTCCACTCCTCGGGCGCGCGCGTCGGACCGGGTTCCTCGAGCTCCGGCTCCGACACCGCGGTGAGCTCGATCTCCCAGGGGCCGGGGGAGGATCCCCTCCCGTCCGGGTCGGCGCGTTCGACGGTCAGGTAATAGGTACCGGCGTCCTTGCACAGTGACCTCCTGGGGGAGATCTCCCGCACGGCCCACGCGGCCACCGGATGCGGGCTGCCGCCGGCGCCGAAACTCGCCGTGTCCGTGTCGCAGGAACGGCCGTCACCGTCCTGCACGGACACCTTGAGGCCGTCGATGACGGAGCCGTCGCGGCCGGCCGGGGGAGCCGCGGTGGCGGAGGCGTAGAGGGTGCTGGTGCCGTCGAGTTCCAGGCGGTAGTAGGTGGTGCCGGCCGCCGGCAGGGTGCTCCGGTAGGTCCGGCCCGGCACCAGTTCCACGGCGTCAGCGGTGGTCGCCGCCCCCTCGATCCTCCGCGCGTCCTCGGCGAAGGCGTAGTTCCCGGCCGTTCCGGCAGGTCCGGCGGCCGCGGCCGCCGTCTGTCCGGGCAGGACGCCTCCCAGCCCCAGCACGACCGCCACGCCCACGCATCCCGCGACCGGTCGCCGACGGGCCCGGGATCCCGCCCGCCCCCGCGCCGTACACGCCCATCCCCTCACGCGCCACCCCTCGTCGCTGCCCGGACGTCGCACCGTGCCGCCCATCCTGCCCCGTGGACGACGCCGGTCCACAAGGCCCCCGTCACACACAAAAACCCCGACCGCGAGGGCGGCCGGGGTCTGTTCAGCGTCGGATATCGGGGCTCACGAACCCGTGGGCACGGAGTCAGTCGCCTCCGTCCACAGGTCCTGCTCGGCGCGATCCGCCTGGATCTGGCGGTACACGAGGAGCCCGCCGATGGCGGCCAGTGCGACCAGGAGAAGCTTCTTCACCGCGCGACCTCGTCTTTCGTTGACGTTGGGGACCTCTGGCGCCCGACTATACACACCGGTCGATACCGATCGGTGACCTGCGTCGACTCCTCGAACTGCCCCTGTCTCCGGCGCAGTAGAAGCGAAGTACGGCGACCCGACCGGAGAGTGATCACGCCTCCACGGAAGGTCACTTTGACGCCATGCCTCCCGTCTCCCCACCTTTTCAGCCCTCATGCCCCCATCCGAGTGGTGTTCATCTGAACATCCACGCGCCACGGGCGTCGGTCCACCACTTCGCGACCCTCATACACATCATGAGGAAAGTACGCAAATCGCCCAACCCGAAAGTGAGGGGCCATGGCCCGGAACAAGGTCATGAAGCTGTGGAACGCCGTCGTCACCGCCTTCCTCGCGCTGTGCACGGCGCTCGGACTCATCACCACGACCGCCTCGGCGGCCGTACCGCAGACCGAGCAGGCGCGCAACAGCGACAGCGCACCCAGGACGACGTCACCGGCGACGCCCCTCTGGTCCTGGTCACTGATCAAGGCCCTGCCCCCCACGATGAAACAACGCATCCACGCCGAGGCCCACGGCAAGTCCCCGAGCTGCCGGCACCGCCCCCTGTCGGACACGACGGCGGAGTCCGACTCCGCGGACTGCTCCGACGACACGACCTCCTCCCGGCCGGAACCCGCCGTCACCGGACGCATCCCGCTCCAGCGCTGACCGCCGGCCGCTCCCGAGACCTCCTCGTGCCGTCGCTGCTTCCCGGAGTCCTGGCGAACTTGCGTACAGCACCACGGCACGACGAAGACTCCCCGCACCGGCAAGGCCCCCGTCGCATTCGGCGGGGGCCTTCGCGCTGCCGCCCGCCCCCGCGCCCTTCGAGCCGCGGCTCGCATCAGGGTCGTTCAGGCGGGCGGGACGACCGGATTCGAACCGGCGTCCTCGCGGTTCTGGAGACCGCTCGCGTCGACCACTGCGCTACGTCCCGCCCTTGGCCGCGATCGTAACGGCTGACGAACCTGCCGGGGCGAGCTCCTGAGAGATCCACTCACCGGCTGATGTCAGCCATGGACGTCAAAGACCCCCAGCCGGTACCGACTGGGGGTCTTCTCGCTGGTGGGGCTAACAGGATTTGAACCTGTGGCCTCATCCTTATCAGGGATGCGCTCTAACCAACTGAGCTATAGCCCCGCCGCGCTCTGCGGTGTGTCCCGCGCGCTGACTCCTGAAGATTAGCGCACGACCGGGGCAGTCCCAAAATCGGTTGTCGGGCACCCCCCGGAGCGGGCGGGGAAAGCGCGGTGAGCAGGTCACTCGTCCTCGGCCAGCGTCAGCTCGACGCCGCCCACGAAGCCCGCGGAGAGGTTGTAGATGAACGCGCCCAGCGTGGCCAGGGCCGTCGCCAGGACGACGTCGATGACCGCGATGATCGTCGTGAACATCACGACGTTGGGCAGCGACAGGAACGACTGGAGGTCGAAGCCGTTCGAGTCGGTGGACCCCGTTGCCTCGGCGATCGTGCCGCCGACCGACGAGAACACGCCCATCGCGTCCATGACCATCCACAGCACCACGGACGCGACGATCGTGCAGATGCCGAGCGCGATGGAGAGCAGGAAGCTGACCTTCATCACCGACCACGGGTCGGCCTTCGCCACGCGCAGGCGTGCCTTGCGCACGCGCGGGGTGGTGCGCGCCCCCGTGCGCGGGCGCCGTACCGCGCCGGTCTGGCCGGCCGCCGTACCCGCCTGAGCCGGGTAGGCCTGCGGCGGGTGATACGGGCCCGCCTGGTGCTGCGGCTGCCGTTCTCCCGGCAGCGGTGAGGCCGTCTGAGCGGCGGCGCCCTCCGGCGCGGCCTGCTGCGGGCCTCGGGTGTCTCTCACAGTTCCCCCCTGGGATCCCTGCCTGTCGGACGAGGAGGCGTCCTTGGCGGGCGGCTTGATCGCTTTGAGATTGGTCGTGTGCGGATCCGCCGCCCGCGCGGCGGAGCCACGGCCACCGCCGTCCGTTCCCCTACTGGTACCGGCCGGTCCGGCGCCCGTGGCTCCGCTCACGCTGACTCACTCCTCGTGCTACTCGGCCGAGGGCGCCTCACCCTCGTCCGTACCGGTGGTCGCGTCCCCGTCGGTGGTCTCGTCCACGGCCACGTCGCCGTCGACTTCCTCCGCCTCGCGCCCCGCCTCGGCGTTACGAGCGATACCGACCACGGCATCGCGCTTGCCCAGATTGATCAGTTGGACGCCCATGGTGTCACGGCCGGTTTCCCTGATCTCGTTGACTCGCGTACGAATCACACCGCCAGACAGCGTGATGGCGAGGATCTCGTCGGTCTCCTCGACCACCAGCGCGCCGACGAGTGAACCGCGGTCCTCGACGATCTTGGCGGCCTTGATGCCCAGGCCGCCGCGTCCCTGGACGCGGTACTCGTCGACAACGGTCCGCTTCGCGTACCCGCCGTCTGTGGCAGTGAACACGAACGTACCGGGTCGAACAACATTCATCGAGAGCAGCTCGTCCCCCTCGCGGAAACTCATGCCCTTGACACCCGAGGTCGCACGGCCCATGGGACGCAGTGTGTCGTCCGTCGCCGTGAACCTGATCGACTGCGCCTTCCTGCTGATCAGCAGGAGATCGTCGTCGGCCGAGACCAGTTCGGCACCGATCAGCTCGTCGTCGGTACCGTCCTCCCGCTCCCGCAGGTTGATCGCGATCACACCGCCCGAGCGCGGCGAGTCGTAGTCCTTCAGCGGCGTCTTCTTCACCAGGCCGGCCTTGGTGGCCAGGACCAGGTAGGGCACCGCCTCGTAGTCGCGGATGGCGCGGATCTGGGCGATCGTCTCGTCGGGCTGGAAGGCCAGCAGGTTCGCCACGTGCTGCCCGCGCGCGTCCCGCCCGGCGTCGGGGAGCTCGTACGCCTTCACCCGGTACACGCGGCCCTTGTTGGTGAAGAACAGCAGCCAGTGGTGGGTGGTCGACACGAAGAAGTGGTTGACGATGTCGTCTTCCTTGAGCTTCGTGCCGCGTACGCCCTTGCCGCCGCGCTTCTGGGCCCGGTAGTCGTCGGTCTTGGTGCGCTTGATGTAACCCCCGCGCGTGACCGTGACGACGATGTCCTCCTCGGCGATCAGGTCCTCGATGGACATGTCGCCCTCGTAGGGGATCAGCTTCGTCTTGCGGTCGTCGCCGAACTTCTCCACGATCGCCGCGAGTTCCTGGCTGACGATCCCGCGCTGGCGGACCGGGGAGGCGAGGATCTCGTTGTACTCGTTGATCTTCGCCTGGAGTTCGTCGTGCTCCTGGACGATCTTCTGGCGCTCCAGGGCGGCGAGCCGGCGCAGCTGCATCTCGAGGATGGCGTTGGCCTGGATCTCGTCGATCCTCAGGAGCTCCATCAGGCCCCCGCGCGCGATCTCGACGGTGTCACTGCGCCGGATCAGCGCGATGACGTCGTCGATGGCGTCCAGGGCCTTCAGCAGGCCGCGCAGGATGTGTGCCCGCTCCTCGGCCTTGCGCAGCCGGAAGCGCGTACGGCGGACGATGACCTCGATCTGGTGCGTCACCCAGTGCCGGATGAACGCGTCCAGGGACAGCGTGCGCGGCACGCCGTCGACCAGGGCCAGCATGTTGGCGCCGAAGTTGGTCTGCAGGTCGGTGTGCTTGTACAGGTTGTTCAGCACGACCTTGGCGACCGCGTCCCGCTTGAGCACGATGACCAGGCGCTGGCCGGTGCGCGAGGACGTCTCGTCGCGCACGTCGGCGATGCCGCCGATCTTGCCGTCCTTCACCAGGTCGGCGATCTTCTGCGCCAGGTTGTCGGGGTTGGTCTGGTAGGGCAGCTCCGTGACCACCAGGCACTGGCGGTTCTGGATCTCCTCGACCTCGACCACCGCGCGCATGGTGATCGAGCCGCGGCCCGTGCGGTACGCCTCCTCGATGCCCCTGCGGCCGACCACGAGGGCGCCGGTCGGGAAGTCGGGGCCCTTGATGCGCTCGATGAGGGCGTCCAGCAGCTCCTCGTGCGAGGCCTCGGGGTTCTCCAGGTACCACTGGGCTCCGGCGGCGACCTCGCGCAGGTTGTGCGGCGGGATGTTGGTCGCCATGCCGACCGCGATACCGGCCGAGCCGTTGATCAGCAGGTTCGGGAAGCGGGCCGGAAGGACGGTCGGCTCCTGGGAGCGGCCGTCGTAGTTGTCCGTGAAGTCGACGGTCTCCTCGTCGATGTCACGGACCATCTCCATCGACAGCGGCGCCATCTTGCACTCGGTGTAGCGCATCGCCGCCGCCGGGTCGTTGCCCGGGGAGCCGAAGTTGCCGTTGGAGTCCACCAGCGGCATCCGCATCGACCACGGCTGCGCGAGACGGACCAGCGCGTCGTAGATCGATGAGTCGCCGTGCGGGTGGTAGTTGCCCATGACGTCGCCGACGACGCGGGCGCACTTGTAGAAGCCGCGCTCGGGGCGGTAGCCGCCGTCGTACATGGCGTACAGCACCCGGCGGTGGACGGGCTTGAGGCCGTCACGGACGTCCGGCAGCGCTCGCGACACGATGACGGACATCGCGTAGTCGAGGTAGGAACGCTGCATCTCCGTCTCGAGCCCGACGGGCTCCACGCGCATTCCGGTCGTGTCCGGGTCTTCCAGGGGCGTGACGGGAGTGTTCTCGTCGGTCATTGCTGGTGAAGGTCCTTCCTGGTGCGGTCAGCTGAGACCGACTCAGATGTCGAGGAAGCGGACGTCCTTGGCGTTGCGCTGGATGAACGCGCGGCGGGCCTCGACGTCCTCACCCATCAGAACCGAGAACAGGTCGTCGGCCTGGGCGGCGTCGTCCAGGGTGACCTGTCCGAGGACGCGGTGCTCCTGGTCCATCGTGGTGATGCGCAGTTCCTCGGCGTTCATCTCGCCGAGGCCCTTGAAGCGCTGCACGGAGTCCTCACGGATGCGCTTGCCGGCGTTGCGGCCCAGCTCGATCAACGCGTCGCGCTCGCGGTCGGAGTACGCGTACTCGAAATCGTCCTTGCCCCACTTGATCTTGTAGAGCGGCGGGCGGGAGAGGAACACGTGCCCGGCCTCGACCAGCGGACGCATGAAGCGGAACAGGAACGTCAGCAGCAGGGTGTTGATGTGCTGGCCGTCGACGTCGGCGTCCGCCATCAGGATGATCTTGTGATAGCGGAGCTTCTCGATGTCGAAGTCCTCGTGCACACCGGTGCCGAACGCGGAGATCATCGCCTGGATCTCCTGGTTCTGCAGGATCCGGTCGATGCGCGCCTTCTCGACGTTGAGGATCTTGCCGCGGATCGGGAGGATCGCCTGGTACTGCGGATTCCGGCCGGACTTGGCCGAGCCGCCGGCGGAGTCACCCTCGACGATGAAGATCTCGCACTTGGTGGGGTCGTTCGACTGGCAGTCGGACAGCTTGCCCGGCAGGGACGCCGACTCCAGCAGGCCCTTGCGGCGGGTCAGGTCGCGCGCCTTGCGGGCCGCCACCCGCGCGGTGGCCGCCGCGATGCCCTTGCGGATGATGTCCGCGGCCTCGTTGGGGTTGCGGTCCAGCCAGTCGTTGAGGTGCTCGTAGACGACCTTCTGGACGAAGGTCTTCACCTCGGTGTTGCCCAGCTTGGTCTTGGTCTGGCCCTCGAACTGCGGCTCGCTCAGCTTGACCGAGATGATCGCGGTCAGACCCTCGCGGATGTCGTCACCCGTGAGGTTGTCGTCCTTTTCGCGCAGCAGCTTCTTGTCGCGCGCGTACTTGTTGATGAGCGAGGTGAGCGCCGCACGGAAGCCCTCTTCGTGCGTACCGCCCTCGTGGGTGTGGATGATGTTGGCGAAGGAGTACACGCCCTCGGTGTAGCCGCCGTTCCACTGCATCGCGACCTCGAGGGACAGGTGCCTGTCCTTGTCCTCGGCCTCGAGGTCGATCACGGTGGGGTGCACCACCTCTCCCTTGCGGGAGTTGAGGTACTTCACGAAGTCGACGATGCCGCCCTCGTAGTGGTACGAGACGGCCTTGACCTCGTGCTTCTCGTCCTCGCCCGCCTCGTCCGCACCGGCGGTGGCCTTCGCCGACTCACGCTCGTCGGTGAGGTTGATCCTGAGACCCTTGTTGAGGAACGCCATCTCCTGGAAACGCCGCGAGAGCGTCTCGAAGGAGTAGTCGGTGGTCTCGAAGATGTCGCCGTCGGCCCAGAAGGTGACCGACGTCCCGGTCTCCTCGGTGGCCTCGTGCCTGGCGAGGGGCGCGGTGGGGACACCCAGCTTGTAGTCCTGCGTCCAGCGGTGACCGTCGGTCCTGACCTCGACGGCGACGCGCGTCGACAGCGCGTTGACCACGGAGACGCCCACGCCGTGCAGACCGCCGGAGACCGCGTAGCCGCCGCCGCCGAACTTGCCGCCCGCGTGCAGCACGGTCAGGACGACCTCGACGGCGGGCTTGCCCTCGGAGGGGACGATGCCCACCGGGATGCCTCGGCCGTTGTCGACGACGCGGACGCCGCCGTCCGCCAGGATCGTGACGTCGATGGTGTCCGCATGGCCGGCCAGCGCCTCGTCGACCGAGTTGTCGACGACCTCCTGCACCAGGTGGTGCAGTCCCCGCTCGCCGGTCGACCCGATGTACATACCGGGTCGCTTGCGGACCGCGTCCAGGCCCTCGAGGACGGTGATGGCGCTCGCGTCGTACGACGCGGCGCCCTCGCCGGTCGAGGGGCTCGCCGCGTCGGTGACGCCGGTGTCGGTGGACGGGATGTTCTCGTTGGGGTTGCCGGAATCGGCCACGAAGCGCCCTTTCTGGCACAGCACGAGCCGGGCTCGTCGGCAGGTTGCCGGAGCGGCTGCGGCATGTTGCGTTGGTAAGCCTTGATCAGCGTTGCTCAGCTTTTCCCGGGCGGTCCCCACGATCGGGGCGGGATTGTCTTCTATTCTACCGGTAGCGCTGACATCGATGGGGGTTTGCGGGCACCTGAGTCCGCATGTGCCGCCCTCAACCGGTCTTGTCCGACTCCCGATATGCGGATGGGGGCTCCAGGAGCCCCACGAGGGCACTCAGCGCTTCCGGCCGTCAACCCTTGGCTACTTAGGAGTCAGGTAGTGCGGCGCCACCGCCCGGGCTGGCGCGGGCGGTGGCGCGAACACGGTGCCGGGAAGCCCTGATGTGATGTCAGTCACGTGTGCCCGGAGGGGCGGAAAACGCCCTCCGGTCACCCGTACGTGTCACCCGGTCCGGTGCTTCCCGGGGCGCGCAGGGGCCCGAAGCGACGGGCGGGACCGGTGGGGCCGACGACCTTGATCAGCCGCACCGTGCCGTGGCCCAGGTCCTCGTTCAGACGCGCCACCAGGGTCGGCGCGAGCAGCCGCAGATTCGTCGCCCAGGCCGTGGAGTCGCAGCGGACGACCAGTACGCGCTCGTCCTCGTCGTACCGCTCCGGCTCGCAGTGCTTGGCCACGTCCTCGCCGACGATCTCCGGCCAGCGGCCCATCACTCCGCCCACCGCGGCCGGAGCCTCCCAGCCGCGCTCGGTGAGCAGCCGGTTGATCGCGGCGCCGAGTGCCATCGGATCGCGCCGGTCGGCGCGCGCGCCCGAGCGCAGCCCGACGCGACGCGCCTGCTTCTTCTGCTGCGCCGCGTCCCCACGCGCGCGTGCCGCCTCCCTGGCCGCGCGGAGCGCCACGCGGGCCAGGTCGACACCGGAGGGTTCGGGTGCCCCGCCGGGGCCGCCCGCGGGTGTGCCCTGCCGGCTCATACGCGCTCCACCATCCCCTCGGCCACGGCGAAACGCGTACCCGTCAGCACATGAGGTACGTCGTCGTCGACGGCCGCGGTCACCAGGACCTGCTCACCGGGCGCGACCAGCTCTGCCAGCCGCTCCCGGCGGCGCGTGTCCAGCTCGGCGAAGACGTCGTCGAGCACGAGCACCGGTTCGTTGCCCTCGGCGCGCAGCAGGTCGTACGAGGCCAGGCGGAGCGCCAGTGCGTAGGACCAGGACTCGCCGTGCGAGGCGTACCCCTTGGCGGGCAGCTGACCCAGCTTGAGGAGCAGGTCGTCACGGTGCGGGCCGACCAGGGTGACGCCCCGCTCGATCTCCTGCTTGCGGGCCTCTGCGAGCGCGGACATCAGCTGCTCGGACAGGTCCTCGCGCGTATGGGCCTCGCCGGGCGCGGACGGTCTGTACTCCAGGGCGACCGGTCCGCCGCCGGGCGCGAGCTGCTCGTAGGCCTTGTCGGCCAGCGGCTGGAGCGCGGCGATCAGGTCCAGACGCCGGGCCAGGAGTTCGGCGCCCGCGCGGGCGAGGTGCTGGTCCCAGACGTCGAGCGTGGACAGGTCCAGGGTGCGCCCGCCGTGCCGGCGGGCCAGCGCGGCGGACTTCAGCAGGGTGTTGCGCTGCTTGAGCACCCGGTCGTAGTCGGAGCGGACACCGGCCATGCGCGGCGAACGCGCGGTGATCAGCTCGTCCAGGAAACGGCGCCGCTCACCGGGATCGCCCTTGACCAGGGACAGGTCCTCGGGCGCGAACAGCACGGTCCGTACGATCCCCAGCACGTCCCGGGGCCTGACCTGCGAGGACCTGTTGATGCGGGCACGGTTGGCGCGGCCCGGGTTGAGCTCCAGCTCGACCAGCTGCTGCCGCTCGCCCTGACGCACCTGGGCCCGGATGATCGCGCGGTCGGCGCCCATGCGGACGAGCGGGGCATCGGAGGAGACCCGGTGGCTGCCGAGGGTGGCCAGATAGCCGACCGCCTCGACGAGGTTCGTCTTGCCCTGTCCGTTGGGGCCGACGAAGGCCGTCACCCCCGGGTCGAGCGGGACCTCGACCCGGGGGTAGGACCGGAAGTCGGCCAGCGACAGATGCGTGACGTGCATGGCGTTTCGCCGACCTCCCCCGGCGTTGTGGACCGCCGGGCGGTCCTGTGGATACGTGCGGGCCCTGTGGACTACTTCTTCTCGACCGCGTGGCCGCCGAACTGGTTGCGCAGCGCCGCGATCATCTTCATCTGCGGCGAGTCCTCCTGACGGGAGGCGAACCGCGCGAACAGCGAGGCCGTGATCGCCGGCAGCGGGACCGCGTGGTCGATCGCTGCCTCCACAGTCCAGCGTCCCTCACCGGAGTCCTGTGCATAACCCCGGAGCCCGTCCAGATGCTCGTCCTCGTCGAGGGCGTCGACCGCGAGGTCCAGCAGCCAGGAACGGATCACGGTGCCCTGCTGCCAGGAGCGGAACACCTCCCGGACGTCGGTCACCGAGTCGACCTTCTCGAGCAGCTCCCAGCCCTCGGCGTAGGCCTGCATCATGGCGTACTCGATGCCGTTGTGGACCATCTTCGCGAAGTGCCCCGCGCCGACCTTGCCGGCGTGCACCGAGCCGAAGTCACCCTCAGGCTTGAGGGCGTCGAATATCGGCTGCACCTTGGCGACGTCGTCCTCGTCGCCGCCGTACATCAGCGCGTAGCCGTTCTCCAGGCCCCAGACGCCGCCGGAGACACCGCAGTCCACGAAGCCTATGCCCTTGGCCGCCAGCTCCCCGGCGTGCTTCTCGTCGTCCGTCCAGCGGGAGTTGCCGCCGTCCACCACGACGTCACCCGGCTCGAGCAGCCCGGCGAGCTCGTCGATCGTGGACTGGGTCGGCCCACCGGCCGGGACCATCACCCACACCACACGCGGGCCGCTGAGCTTGCCCACAAGCTCCCGCAGGCTGTGGACATCGGCGAGGTCCGGGTTGCGGTCGTATCCGTGGACGGTGTGGCCGGCGCGGCGGATCCGCTCGCGCATGTTGCCGCCCATCTTGCCGAGGCCGACGAGACCGAGCTCCATCAGTTGTGTTCCTTAGGTATGCGACGTGGCGTGACGGCACTTACGTACCGGCGTCCGAGCCTAAACCCGGACGCTCGCGCACATCTGTGGGCATACGCGCTCATGCGCACGCCCTCACCTGCGGCTTTCGGACGCGGGCCGTCAGCCGCTGAGCCGCACGGGCATGATCAGGTACTTGTAGGCCTCGTCCGCCTCGGCGTCCACCGCCGGGCGGCCGCTGAGCAGCGCCGGCTTGGTGGACGTGGTGAACGACAGCTGGGCCACCGGGGAGTCGATGGCGCTCAGGCCGTCCAGCAGGAACGTCGGGTTGAAGGCGATCGAGATGTCGTCGCCCTCCAGCTGGGCGTCGACCCTTTCCACAGCCTGTGCGTCGTCGCTGGAACCTGCCTCCAGGATGAGCACACCCTGCTCGAAGCTCAGCCGCACCGGGGTGTTGCGTTCGGCGACCAGGGCCACGCGCTTGACGGCCTCCACGAAGGGAGCGGTCTCGATCACGGCGACGCTGTTGAACTCGGTCGGGAACAGCGTGCGGTACTTCGGCAGGTCGCCCTCCAGCAGCCGCGTGGTGGTACGGCGGCCGGCGCCCTCGAAGCCGATCAGGCCCTCCCCCGCACCGGAGCCGGACAGCGCAAGGATGACCTGGTCACCACTGGTCAGCGCCTTGGCGGTGTCCAGGAGCGTCTTGGCGGGCACCAGGGCGACCGCGGAGGCGTCCGGGTTCTCCGGCTTCCACAGGAACTCCCGGACCGCGAAGCGGTAGCGGTCGGTGGAGGCGAGCGTGACGGTGTCGCCCTCGATCTCGATGCGCACACCCGTGAGGACGGGCAGCGTGTCGTCACGGCCGGCAGCGATGGCGACCTGCTGCACGGCGGAGGCGAACACCTCGCCCGGGACCGTGCCCGTGGCGTTGGGCATCTGCGGCAGGGCCGGGTACTCCTCCACAGGCAGTGTGTGGAGGGTGAACCGCGAGGAGCCGCAGACCACCGTCGCCCGTACACCGTCTGTGGAAATCTCCACCGGCCGGTTGGGGAGGGCGCGGGAGATGTCGGCCAGCAGCCGGCCGGAGACCAGGACCGTGCCCTCCTCCTCGACCTCCGCCTCCACCGACACCCGCGCGGAGACCTCGTAGTCGAAGCTGGACAGGCTCAGCTGGCCGTTCTCGGCCTTGAGCAGCAGGCCGGCGAGGACAGGGGCCGGCGGACGGGCCGGGAGGCTGCGCGCCGCCCAGGCCACTGCCTCCGCGAGTACGTCGCGTTCCACCCGGATCTTCACTGTTGCCGCCTCCTGCTGTTGCCGGCGCTTCTCGCCCTGCCTGGCTTCGTCGTCTGACTCGGTGTCGACGGCCCCTGAGAGGGGAAGGACACCGGGGACCAGTCTGACGCACCGCACTGACAGTAGGTGCCCCTCGGGGTCAAGTCGTGACGAGTGGCAGCCGGGGCCGGGACAGCGAGTTGTGCACAGCACCCCCTTCGAAACGAATTCCTCGCTCTCTCTAGTCGGGAGTAGTAGTAGGGCCTGTGGATACCGTGGATAACCTTGTTTTCCCAGCTCAGAGCGGCTTTTTTGTCCACGGGTCCTGTGGGCGGAGCCAGTGGACAACCAGGCCTGTCTGTGGAGAACAGAAAGTTCTGCACACACCGTGCACAGGCAGGGGCAGGTTCTCCCCAGCTCCGTCCCCAGCTTTGGAGGTCTTTCCCACAGCCCTCTCCGGCAGCCTGATGTGACGCCTTTCACTCGCCCCGGTGAGGGAGCGCGTCACGTTGCCGAACAGTGGACAGGCATGTGGAGAAGCGGGTGATCGCTGGGGACAACCGGCCCTGACCTGTGGGTTGCCCGTGGACAACTCGGTGCACAGGCTGTGGACCGCTCCTCTGTCCACAGCCTGTGGAGATCATTCGTCCACGAATCCACAGGCGCCTGACCTGGGTGAACGGCTTCTCACCCGCATGAGCTGTGGACAAGATCGGGACAACTTCCCGGTCCCCAGCATGTGGACGGAAAAAAGTCGCCGAATCTGTGGAGGGAGACCGTAACCCGGCCGCAAATCGAACAGCGAGGAACGCCCGGGGTACGAGGAAGGGCGCCTCCGGATCCCTCCGGAGGCGCCCTCGTCCGTCGTGCGGGGCCGTCAGCCGGCCTTGATGCGGTTGGTGAGCTCCGTGACCTGGTTGTAGATGGAGCGCCGCTCGGCCATCAGATTGCGGATCTTACGGTCGGCGTGCATCACCGTCGTGTGATCGCGCCCGCCGAACAGCGCGCCGATCTTCGGCAGCGACAGGTCCGTCAGCTCCCGGCACAGGTACATGGCGATCTGCCGGGCGGTCACCAGCGCGCGACCGCGCGAGGTGCCGCACAGGTCCTCGACCGTGAGCCCGAAGTAGTCGGCGGTCGCGCCCATGATGGCCGTCGACGTGATCTCCGGGGCGGAGTCGTCGCCCCCGGGCATCAGGTCCTTCAGCACGATCTCCGTCAGCCCCAGGTCCACCGGCTGCCGGTTGAGCGAGGCGAACGCCGTGACCCGGATCAGCGCGCCCTCCAGCTCACGGATGTTCCGCGAGATCCGGGAGGCGATGAACTCCAGTACCTCCGGCGGGGCGTTCAGCTGTTCCTGCACCGCCTTCTTGCGCAGGATCGCGATGCGCGTCTCCAGTTCCGGCGGCTGGACGTCCGTGATCAGCCCCCACTCGAAACGGTTACGGAGCCGGTCCTCCAGGGTGACCAGCTGCTTGGGCGGCCGGTCGCTGGACAGCACGATCTGCTTGTTGGCGTTGTGGAGCGTGTTGAAGGTGTGGAAGAACTCCTCCTGCGTCGACTCCTTGTCCGCAAGGAACTGGATGTCGTCGACGAGGAGGATGTCCATCTCGCGGTAGCGCTTGCGGAAACTGTCGCCCTTGCCGTCGCGGATGGAGTTGATGAACTCGTTGGTGAACTCCTCCGAGCTCACGTATCGCACGCGCGTGCCCGGATAGAGGCTCCGTGCGTAGTGCCCGATCGCGTGCAGCAGGTGCGTCTTGCCGAGCCCGGACTCCCCGTAGATGAAGAGAGGGTTGTAGGCCTTCGCCGGCGCCTCCGCGACGGCGACCGCGGCCGCGTGCGCGAAGCGGTTGGACGCGCCGATGACGAACGTGTCGAACAGGTACTTGGGGTTCAGCCGCGCGGTGGGCTCACCGGGACCGGCCGCAGGCGCCGGCTGCGCGGCGAGCGGTCCGGGCGCCCCGGTGGTGGGCAGGTTCGGGCCCACGGGGCCGCCGCGGTGGACGTGTCCCGAACCGGAGGGCGGGTCGGGCAGTTCGCGTCGCCGGGCGTCGCGCTGGTCGTAGTCGCCGCGCGACGTGTCGTAGTCGGAGCGCTGCTGTTCGTAGGAGGGCCGGTCCATCGGCTGCGGGCGGTAGTCCTGCGCGGACGGACCGCCGTAGGCGTCCTGTGAGCCGTACCCGTCCTGTGCGCCGTAGGCGTCCTGCGACGGCGAGGCGTACGGATCCCGCTCCGGGAAGCCGAGGCGCTGCTGCTGCCAGCCGTAGTCCTCTTGCGACGGACGCGGCCAGGAGCCGGGCTCCGGGCGCTGGTACTCCGACGGATAGGCGGGACGGGCGGTCGGCAGCTGGTCGCCCGACGGTCCGCGCTGCTGGTCGCCCCGGCGGCGGCCGTAGGCGTCGTACCCCTCGTACGGCTCGCGTTCCTGCCGGTCCGGCCTCTCGCGGTGCTCCGGGGAACGCTCGGGGCGTTCCTGCCGTACGGCGGGGAGCTCCGGCTCCTCGTAGCGTGGCTGCGGGCGGGGCGCCGGCGGGGCGGGTGGTTCCCCGGCGGTTTCGTCGACGGTGATCGCGATCCGGATGGGGCGGCCGCACTCGCGGCTCAGGCTCTCGCTCACGACCGGGGCCAGGCGGCCCTCCAGTACCCCCTTCGCGAACTCGTTCGGTACCGCGAGCAACGCGGTGTCGGCGACCAGGGCCAGCGGCTGGCAGCGCCGGATCCAGTGTTCGTCCTTGCCCTCCACCCCCTGTCCGCGGCCCTCACCGAGTAGCTGCTCGAGTACGCGTGGCCACACTGCGGCAAGATCGGCAGGTACGTCAGCCACAGGGCACGCTCTCTCACAGGTCCCTCGATCGTGTGAATGCGAGGGACGGGTCGGGATGTAAATGGGGTGGTGGAGGGTCAACGGAACGAATCGGAGTCCGGCCACGGTAGTCAGCGCGGCCGGTACGGTTCAAGTTGTTGTCCCCAGGCTGTGGACAAGTGTCTCCCGGTGACCGTTGGTTTGACCGAATGGCGCAGCCGCGCGTACCGTAACGAGGTCGAGTTGTCGATGGCTGCTGCCGCCTGCCTCCGATGGGCACAGATCGCGCAAGGTGATCGGTCAGCGGTGCACTGGGGCGTAACGCGAGCTACTCGTGGGCGCACGGTGACAGCCAGGACGGCACCCCGCAAACACCGATTTCTTCTGGAGCCCCCGAGTGAGCAAGCGCACCTTCCAGCCGAACAACCGTCGCCGCGCCAAGACCCACGGCTTCCGGCTGCGTATGCGCACCCGTGCCGGCCGCGCGATTCTCGCGTCCCGCCGTGGCAAGGGTCGCGCCCGTCTGTCCGCCTGATCCCGGTCAGGTCATGACATCGTGCTGCCCACCGAGAACCGGCTGAGGCGGCGCGAGGACTTCGCGACCGCGGTACGACGAGGGCGCCGGGCCGGGCGCCAGCTTCTCGTCGTGCATCTTCGCAGCGGTGCAACGGACCCGCATGCGGCTGGGGAGAGTGCTCCCCCGTCGCGTGCGGGTTTCGTCGTGAGCAAGGCCGTGGGCGGTGCGGTGGTGCGCAACAAGGTGAAGCGCAGGCTTCGCCATCTGATGCGCGAGCGAGTCGACCGGCTGCCCCCCGGTAGCCTGGTAGTGGTACGAGCGCTGCCCGGTGCGGGCGACGCCGACCATGCACAGCTGGCCCGAGACCTGGATGCCGCCCTGCAGCGGCTGCTGGGAGGGGGCGCGCGATGAAGTACCCGCTGCTGGCTCTGATCAAGCTCTACCAGTGGACGATCAGTCCCCTGCTGGGGCCGGTATGCAAGTACTACCCGTCGTGTTCTCACTACGGCTACACGGCCATCGACCGGCACGGTGCCCTCAAGGGAACAGCACTCACGGCCTGGCGCATCCTGCGGTGCAATCCGTGGTCGCTGGGCGGTGTGGACCACGTCCCGCCGCGCAAGCGTCCGCGGTGGCACGAGATGCTGCGTAACGCCTGGCGTGCACGCAAGGGCGGGACCTCCGCCGCCGAACCGGCCACCGAGGGACAGACTTCTCCCACAAGTGCGACGAGTCCTTCGAGCCCGGCCGCAGAGACCTCGTCCCATGCCCAAGGAGCATGATTAGTGGACACGATTGCCAGCCTCTTCAGCTTCATCACGACACCTGTCTCCTGGGTCATCGTCCAGTTCCACAGCGTGTACGGGGCCATCTTCGGCCCTGACACGGGGTGGGCCTGGGGCCTGTCCATCGTGTCCCTGGTGATCCTGATCCGTATCTGCCTGATCCCGCTCTTCGTGAAGCAAATCAAGGCGACACGGGCGATGCAGACGCTCCAGCCGGAGATGAAGAAGATCCAGGAGCGCTACAAGAACGACCGGCAGCGCCAGTCCGAAGAGATGATGAAGCTCTACAAGGAGACGGGTACCAACCCGCTCTCCTCGTGTCTTCCCATCCTGGCCCAGTCGCCGTTCTTCTTCGCCCTCTACCACGTGCTCAACAGCATCGCGTCGAACGACACCATCGGCGTGATCAACGAGCGCCTGCTGGAGAGCGCGCAGAAGGCCCACATCTTCGGCGCCCCGCTCGCCGCGAAGTTCACGGACAGCTCGGAGAAGGTCGAGGCTCTCAACTCCTCGCTGACCGACGTCCGTGTCGTCACGGCGATCATGATCGTGCTGATGTCGCTGTCGCAGTTCTACACGCAGCGCCAGCTGATGACGAAGAACGTCGACACCTCGGTGAAGACGCCGTTCATGCAGCAGCAGAAGATGCTGATGTACGTCTTCCCCGTCATCTTCGCCGTCTTCGGCATCAACTTCCCGGTCGGTGTCCTCGTCTACTGGCTGACCACCAACGTGTGGACCATGGGCCAGCAGATGTACGTCATCCACAACAACCCGACGCCGGGCTCCAAGGCGCAGGCCGCGTACCTCGAGCGCCTCTCCAAGCACGTCACCCGGCACGGCAAGACCCGTAACCGCCGCGAGCGCGCCATCGTCAAGGCCATCGTCGCCAAGGGCCGGGACCGCAACGAGTACGAGCGCAAGTTCATCAACGGTCTCCACAAGGCGGGTCTCGCCGCGCAGGCCGACGGCGCCGTGATCAAGGGTGAGGGCACGGCCGCGGCCCAGGCCGAGGACGGCGTGCCGGCCACCACCGGAGCCGTACCCAAGCGCCAGCAGCCCAAGCGGCAGAGCAAGTCGCAGCGCCAGTCCGGCACGGCCAAGGCGGCGGGTGAGCCCACCTCGCTGACCAAGTCCGACGAGCCGCAGGACGCCAAGCCCGCTCCCGCTGCCCAGAAGGGCAACGCCAAGCCCGCCGGCAGTACCCGCAGCAAGGCCCAGTCCGGACAGCGCAAGGGTCCGCAGCGGCCCAAGTCCCCGTCCAAGAAGTAAGAAGGAGTCCATCCCGTGACGGAAGGCACCACCGCCGCTGCTGCCGAGGGCGCAGACACCCTGACCCGCCTGGAGCAGGAGGGCGAGATCGCGGCGGACTACCTGGAGGGTCTGCTCGACATCGCCGACCTCGACGGCGACATCGACATGGACGTCGAGGCCGACCGCGCCTCTGTCTCGATCATCAGCGACACGGGCAGCCGTGACCTGCAGAAGCTGGTGGGCCGTGACGGCGAAGTGCTGGAGGCGCTCCAGGAGCTCACGCGGCTGGCCGTGCACCGGGAGACCGGGGACCGCAGCCGCCTCATGCTCGACATCGCCGGTTTCCGGGCCAGGAAGCGGACCGAGCTGTCCGAGATCGGTGCCAAGGCCGCCGCCGAGGCCAAGAGCACCGGCCAGCCTGTGAATCTCGACCCGATGACGCCGTTCGAGCGCAAGGTCGTGCACGACGCGGTCAAGGCAGCCGGCCTGCGCAGCGAGTCCGAGGGCGAGGAGCCGCAGCGCTTCGTCGTCGTGCTTCCCGCCTGATCGTTCCACGGTCACCGGCCCCGTCTGTAGCGCAGACGGGGCCGATCTTTGCCAGCCTGATAGTTCTGGTTCTGGTGTCGGCGCCCTGTCCGGCACGGTACGGAAGGACGGTCCCCCGTGACGGAGGCAGCGGAGCTTCCCCCTGCGCCCGAGCAGGCACGCGACGTGTTCGGTGATCGCTTCGCGGACGCGGTCCGGTACGCGGAGCTGCTCGCCGAGGCAGGCGTGCAGCGCGGTCTGATCGGTCCGCGTGAGGTGCCCCGCCTGTGGGAGCGGCACTTGCTGAACTGCGCGGTGCTCTCGGAGGTCGTCCCCGAGGGGGTGACGGTGTGCGACGTCGGCTCGGGGGCCGGTCTGCCGGGCATTCCCCTGGCATTGGTCCGGGAGGATCTCAAGATCACCCTGTTGGAACCGTTGCTCCGGCGTACCAACTTCCTCACCGAGGTCGTGGAGCTGCTCGGCCTGGATCATGTGACCGTCGTGCGGGGCCGCGCCGAAGAGGTCATGGGGAAGCTGCAACCCGTGCACGTGGTGACCGCCCGTGCCGTCGCTCCGCTCGACCGCCTTGCCACCTGGGGCATCCCTCTGCTGCGGCCGTACGGAGAGATGCTCGCCCTCAAGGGCGACACGGCGGAGGAAGAGCTGAAGAGTGCGTCCGCGGCGTTGAGCAAGCTCGGTGCTGTGGCCACATCGATCGTGCATGTGGGCGAGGGTGTCGTGGACCCGATGTCCACCGTGGTGCGCGTCGAGGTCGGGGAGAGTCCTGGGGGTGTGAGGTTCGCAGCGAAGCGTGCCAAGGCGGCCCGCACAGGACGGGCCCGACGCCGACGCGGATAGCGGCCGCCTCTGGTCCGGCATGGCGCAGTCCGATGGGAGCATGGGCTGCCCTGAGGGCCAGACGTACTCCACACAAGCTGCCAAACCCACGCATGCCGGAGTGTCGCGGCAGTGCCGCCTCGGCTGCTGTGCATCGTGTTTCACGTGAAACGTCGCTCACTGCTGCACGGCATCATCAGTCGGGGCCGCGCCGCGGCCGAACCCCGTGACCGGAAACCTCTCGGTTCGCTCGGAGAGACACCTGTTCCCGACGAGACATCGGCCTCCCTGAGGGGCACGGAGTTGTCCACAGAGGTGGATTTCTCCACAGAACGTCAGGCCTCACTGGTTCGCGACCCCGAAGGCATGGGAGGCTCTGTTCATTGCGAGCCTGAAGTCGAGGAGAGTGAATCCTTGCGGTCCGACGCCAACATCGCGGGACCGATGACCGATCCGGTCCCCGGTCCCCGTACCGAATCGACGGGGGCGGATGTTTCACGTGAAACACCGCCTCCGATGGACGACACTCCCATCGGTCGTGCTGCCCAGCTGGCGGTGGAGGCTCTGGGCCGTGCCGGGGAGGGCCTGCCGCGGCCCGAGCAGACCCGCGTCATCGTGGTCGCCAACCAGAAGGGCGGCGTCGGTAAGACGACGACCACCGTCAACCTCGCCGCGTCGCTTGCTCTGCACGGTGCCCGTGTTCTGGTGATCGACCTCGACCCCCAGGGCAATGCCTCCACGGCACTCGGTATCGACCATCACGCCGAAGTGCCCTCGATCTACGATGTATTGGTGGACAGCAAGCCGCTTGCGGAGGTCGTCCAGCCGGTCCCCGATGTCGAGGGTCTCTTCTGCGCTCCTGCCACCATCGATCTCGCCGGTGCGGAGATCGAGCTGGTGTCACTGGTGGCGCGGGAAAGTCGGCTGGTGCGGGCCATCCAGGCCTACGAGCAGCCGCTGGACTACATCCTCATCGACTGCCCGCCCTCGCTCGGCCTGCTCACGGTCAACGCCCTGGTGGCCGGCCAGGAGGTTCTCATCCCGATCCAGTGCGAGTACTACGCGCTGGAGGGTCTGGGGCAGTTGCTGCGCAACGTCGACCTGGTGCGGGGACACCTGAATCCGGCCCTGCACGTATCGACGATCCTGCTCACCATGTACGACGGCCGGACGAGGCTCGCCTCGCAGGTCGCCGACGAGGTGCGCACCCACTTCGGCGACGAGGTCCTCCGGACGAGCATTCCCCGCTCGGTCCGTATCTCGGAGGCGCCGAGCTATGGGCAGACGGTGCTGACCTACGATCCAGGGTCGAGCGGTGCCCTCTCCTATTTCGAGGCGGCACGAGAGATCGCATTGAGAGGCGTCGGCGTCAGGTATGACGCAACGCAGGCGCACATCGGCGCACAGCAGAATGATCCGAACATGGTGGAGGGCGTCCAGTGAGTGATCGACGGAGAGGGTTGGGCCGTGGTCTGGGTGCACTGATCCCTGCTGCCCCGACAGAGAAGACGGTCCCGCCGACGGCCGTGGGAGGTACCGCTTCCGCGTCCCCTGCGGCGATCCCTCTACTGCCGAACGAGCGGGGGGTGGCCGCCGCCAAGGTGGCTACACTGCCTCCTGTTTCACGCGAAACGGAGGAGCCCACGACGACGGGCTCTGCGGCCGTGCCCGCGCCGCCCATGGGCGCTCACTTCGCCGAGATCCCCCTCGACGCCATCACGCCGAACCCCCGGCAGCCGCGTGAGGTCTTCGACGAGGACGCGCTGTCCGAACTCATCACCTCCATCAAGGAGGTCGGTCTCCTCCAACCCGTCGTCGTGCGACAGGTGGGGCCCGGGCGCTATGAACTGATCATGGGTGAACGCCGGTGGCGGGCATGTCACGAGGCGGGTCTTGAGGCCATCCCGGCGATCGTGCGGGCCACGGACGACGAGAAGCTCCTTCTGGACGCGTTGCTGGAGAACCTGCATCGCGCCCAGCTGAATCCGCTGGAAGAGGCCGCCGCCTATGATCAGCTGCTGAAGGACTTCAACTGCACGCACGATCAGTTGGCGGACCGTATCGGCCGGTCCCGCCCGCAGGTGACCAACACCCTGCGTCTGCTGAAGCTGTCGCCGACCGTGCAGCGCCGGGTCGCTGCTGGTGTGCTGTCCGCCGGACATGCCCGCGCACTGCTGTCCGTCGAGGACTCCGAGGAACAGGACCGCCTGGCTCACCGGATCGTGGCCGAGGGCCTTTCGGTACGGGCCGTCGAGGAAATCGTGACCCTGATGGGCTCGCGGCCTCAGAAGGCCCAGCGCTCGAAGGGCCCGCGCGCCGGAGCTCTCGTGTCCCCGGCTCTGTCGGATCTGGCGACGCGTCTCTCGGACCGCTTCGAGACCCGGGTGAAGGTCGACCTGGGGCAGAAGAAGGGAAAGATCACCGTCGAGTTCGCCTCCATGGAGGACCTGGAGCGGATTCTCGGCACGCTCGCTCCGGGCGAGGGCCCCGTTCTGCAGAAGGGCCTGGTGGATGGCGACTCCGTGGAGGAGGCGTCCTGAGCCGTCGGGGGCTCAGCCGAACAGGACGGATCGTGTCCGGTGCGTACCGGAACACGGTCCGCCCTTTGCTTTTTGGCGGTATCGATCGAATCGCTTCATGGATACGATGTGTTCGGATATGGCGCATCCTTCCGGCAGTACCTCTGAGAGCAAGGCAGGGGCCATGCGAATGACGAGCCGCACCGGACTGGTGGTGAGCGCGGGACTGGGGGTGGGCGCCGGCTTTGTCGCCAGCCTGCTCAGGGAACGGAGTGCGCTGACAGCCGCCTGCGAAGCAGCGGGCGAAGGAAGCGAGGAACAGCCTTCATGGGCCGTCGGCTCGTACCGCTCACGCTGGACAACCTTCAGGATCTCCCCCAGCGCTGCCGCTCGTGTGTCTTCTGGGAGTGCGACCCCGTCAGCGGTGAGGCAGCTGTAAACGCGGGCACCTCAGCGCACGAGAAGGAGTCGTGGATCTCGGCCGTTCTCCTGGACTGGGGGTCCTGCGGAAGGGTCGTCTATGTCGATGACGTCCCTGTGGGCTTCGTTCTTTACGCTCCGCCCGCCTATGTGCCCCGTTCCACGGCGTTCCCGACCAGCCCCGTGTCACCCGACGCGGTGCAGTTGATGACAGCATTCATCGTGCCGGGGTATCAAGGGCAGGGACTGGGCCGGGTGATGGTGCAGACGGTGGCGAAGGATCTCCTGCGCCGGGGCTTCAAAGCAATCGAGGCCTTTGGTGACGCGCGCTGGAAGGAGCCCGCCTGCGTCCTGCCCGCCGACCATCTCCTGGCCGTGGGATTCAAGACCGTCCGCCAGCACCCCACTCATCCCCGGCTGAGACTGGAATTGCGGACGACGCTGTCCTGGAAGGAAGACGTGGAGATGGCTTTGGACCGGCTCCTGGGAGCCGTGCAGAAAGAGCCGGTGCTGCGGCCCCTCTGACGCGTCGCAGGCACGGTACCCACCTCGTGCGGAAGGGCCGGCCCTTGTGGGCCGGCCCTTCCGTGTTTCACGTGAAACAAGCACCGCGGGGGAGGCGGTCAGTCAGCGATGAAGTCCTCGAGGTCGCGAACGATCGCGGCCTTCGGCTTCGCTCCGACGATGGTCTTGGCGACCTCGCCACCCTGGTACACGTTCAGGGTCGGGATGGACATGACGCCGTACTTGGCGGCCGTACCCGGGTTCTCGTCGATGTTCAGCTTGACGACCTCGATCTTGTCCCCGTACTCCGAGGCAATGGCCTCGAGGGACGGAGCGATCTGACGGCACGGACCGCACCAGGCGGCCCAGAAGTCCACCAGGACGGGCTTGTCGCTCTTGAGGACGTCCTGCTCGAAGGAATCGTCGGTCACATTCTTCAGGGTGCCGGCCACGGCGGGCTCCTTAACTGGTTGGTGCGTGGGGCGGATGGGGGGTCAGACTGCGGTCTTCTCGGGCTCAGGCTTCTCCTCGTCCGCGAGAGCGGCGAGGTAGCGCTCGGAGTCGAGGGCGGCGGAACAGCCCGTGCCGGCCGCCGTGATCGCCTGGCGGTAGGTGTGGTCCACCACGTCGCCGGCGGCGAAGACACCGGTGAGGTTGGTGCGGGTCGAGGGCGCGTCGACCTTCAGGTAGCCCTCCTCGTCCAGCTCCAGCTGACCCTTGAAGAGCTCGGTGCGCGGGTCGTGGCCGATCGCGATGAACAGGCCCGTCACCGCCAGGTCGGAGAGCTCACCGGTCTTGACGTTGCGCAGCTTCAGACCTGACAGCTTCTGGTCGCCCTGGACCTCGGCGACTTCGCTGTCCCAGACGAACGAGATCTTCGGGTCGGCGAAGGCGCGCTCCTGCATCGCCTTGGAGGCGCGCAGGGTGTCGCGGCGGTGGACGATCGTCACGGACTTGGCGAAGCGCGAGAGGAAGGTGGCCTCCTCCATCGCGGTGTCGCCACCGCCGATCACGGCGATGTCCTGGTCCTTGAAGAAGAAGCCGTCACACGTCGCGCACCACGAGACACCGCGTCCGGACAGGGCGTCCTCGTTCGGCAGGCCGAGCTTGCGGTGCTGCGAGCCGGTGGTGACGATGACCGCCTTAGCCTTGTGCACCGTACCGGCGGTGTCCGTGACGGTCTTGATTTCGCCGGTCAGGTCTACGGAGACCACGTCGTCCGGGAGAAGCTCGGCGCCGAAGCGCTCGGCCTGGGCGCGCATGTTGTCCATGAGCTCGGGGCCCATGATGCCGTCCTGGAAACCGGGGAAGTTCTCGACCTCGGTGGTGTTCATCAGCGCACCGCCGGCGGTGACGGCGCCCTCGAACACCAGGGGCTTCAGCGACGCACGGGCGGTGTAGAGCGCCGCCGTGTAGCCGGCGGGCCCTGAGCCGATGATGATCACGTTACGGACGTCGCTCACGGCTTGATTCCTCGTCTCTGGTCTGCGTCGTTCGACCGGGGGAAGGCTTTCTTTCGGACCTCTCACCCCACCCAACGGATCCTAAGGGGCGGGCATTCCCGCCGTGCCCGGGCACACGGGTAAGGGCCCTTGACGGCAGTGAAGGACCCTTACGGGTTACCACGCGGGAGGGGGACCAAGCGTAGATCGTCAGCGCGTGTACGAGTGCTTCATCAGAACCTCCGCCGTCGCGGACGAGGACGGGTTGCTCACGCAGGTCGCCTCGACGACGTAGGCGGTCACGCGCGTGTCGTCCGACGTGTCGGGGAGCACGACAAGGAGTGCCTCCTCACCCTGGAAGGTGCCCTGCTCGGTGGCGAGGGCGGCGTCGGTGCGGCCGATGCCTTCTCGGACGCACTCCGGTACGGAGGGCGTCCTGAGGACCCTCGGGTTCGCGGCGCCGGACTCCGATTCCAGCCCGAAGGTCCGCGGGGACTTCGAGCTCTTGGAGCTCTTGCTCTCCCCGTTGCTCCGCGCCAGGAGATCGGTGACCTGTTGCTGCAGGTTCCTCTCCGAGAAGGTGTCGGCGGCGGTCGTCGGGTGTCCGCCGTCGGGTCCTGTGTCGACGTTCCAGGAAGCCACCACCACGGACCCGAGCCCCAGGGCGGCGACGGTGAGCACGGCCCCCAGGACGGCGGCCCGCCGGCGTCCGCCCGGCAGACGGATCTTGCGACCGGGACCTGTCGTGGAGGAGCGAGGGCGTCTGGTCGGGCGGTGCGAGAGCATCGATGTTTCACGTGAAACATGTGCGGGGCCGACGTCGGATGCTGCCGGAGGTGTGGGGTCCCGGTCTGCCTCGGGTTCCGACGTCGTGGCCCCCAGCAGGGCCTCCGCAGCCAGCGCCGCGTCGATACGGCCCGCTACCTCGGCAGGCATGCGGGTCGGTCCCGGGGCCGTGCCGAGCAGGTCCCGGATCTCCTTGAGTGAGGCGCGGATGTCCGCGCAGAACGCGCACTCGTCCAGATGCCGGCGGACATCAGCGCTCCGGACCGGCGAGAGGAGTCCCTCGGTGAGGTCGGAGATCTCCGCGACGTCCGGGTGCTCCGCCATGTCTTCTGTCGACGTCACGCTCGCCCACCTCCGCCCTTCGCTGCAGCCGGGTCATTCGGTTCTGCCTCCGGCGGGTCCGCTCGCAGGGAACCCGCTGCGGGTGGGACGGATGTCCCCGGGGTCCGGTTCCGTGCCTCGCGCCGCTGCTTTCCTCCACCGGTACCGTCCGGCCGCAGATGAGCGAGCAGCGGCAGGAGCCTCGCTCTGCCGCGGGCACAGCGGCTCTTCACCGTGCCGGTGGGCACATCGAGGATGCTGGCGGCTTCGGCGACCGGGTAGCCCTGCATGTCCACGAGGACGAGGGCGGCCCGCTGATCGGGCGGAAGGGTGCCCATCGCTTCGATGAGCTGGCGGTGCAGATCATTGCGCTCCGCGGGAGCCGCGGCGGACTCGTGCGGTTCCAGCAACTGTTCCAGGCGCTGCGGGTCGTCGACCGGCGCGGTCTTCCGGGAGGCGGCCTTGCGGGCGCGGTCCAGACAGGCGTTCACCGTGATCCGGTGCAGCCACGTCGTGACGGCCGACTGGCCACGGAAGGTGTGGGCGGCCCGGTAGGCGGAAACAAGAGCGTCCTGCACGGCGTCAGCGGCCTCCTCGCGGTCGCCCAGCGTGCGGAGAGCCACCGCCCAGAGCCGATCCCGGTGACGGCGCACGAGCTCGCCGAAGGCGTCGGGGTCGCCCTCGACATGGCGGGTGAGCAGTTCCTGATCGCCCACTCCGTCATATGCGGCGCCTTCTGCCATCGGATCCCCTCCCTCGAGGCGGATGGCCTCAGCTGGTGACCTTGACGTCCGCAACCCTGCCGCGCCACTTGCCGTCGTCCGCCTGCACCGGCAGCTCGGTCAGCCAGATCAGGAGGTAGCGGGACTTCAATGTCTTGCCGGGCTTGAGGGTGACGCTGCTACCGGATCCATCGGCCACCTTGGTGTAACCGTCCAAGGACGTCGGTCGCGCCCCTGCGTCACTGGAGGCGGCACGGAGCTCGACGGACGTGTTGCCCACGAAGGAGACGGTGACCTTTCCGACCTGCTGAGTCCTGCCGAGGTCGAGGATGACACCCACGCCCGGCTTCAGCCGGCCGAAGTCGGCAGTCTCGTAGTAGCTCGTCTGCCAGTACGTGCCCGGAGCACCGTCGTAGACCTTGTCTGTGTCGTCCGGGTACTCGGACCCGTCGGAGCCGAACGGATCGAAGTCCTGCGCCCCCGTGATGGCGATCGGCTTGCCGCTCACCGGCTTCCGGGGGCTCTTGTCGTCGCCGTCGGTCGTCTGGGTCCTGCTCGGGTCGTCGGTCTTGCCGCCCTGTTCCATCAGGGCGTCCGCGAGCTGCCAACTGCCCAGACCCAGCGCGGCGATCAGCAGGGCCGACACGGCCCACTTCAGCGCCTTGCCCGTGCGGCTCTGCAGCGGGGGAGGCGGGACCGCCGCCGCAGGGGCGACGCCGGGATGCTGCGCCGGCCGGCCATAGGTGCCCTGCTGGTACGTGGTGCGCTGGTACTCGGGCGGAGTGGTGAACGCCGGCTCCGGCGGGCGGATACGGGGCATCTCGCCGATCGCCTTCACCAGTTCCTCCGGCGTGGTGCACGGCGACTCGTGGCGGGAGGCGGTGGCGCCGTCGTTGGCGAGCGCGCGCATGGCCAGCTCGGACAGACCACGGTGGACCCCGGCCCGCACCTGGTCGGGCGGGATCAGTCCGATGTCCTTGGGCAGGCCCGACATGCCGTAGGCGTCGCTCTCGTACGGCCAGCGCTGGGTGAGGGCCGCGTACAGCAGGGCGCCGATGGACTCGGTGTCGGCGCGCTGCGGGGTGTCGGAGCTGACGCCGCGCAGCGCCGCGTTCACGGCGAGACCGCGGACACGCCACTGGCCGGTCGAGGTGCGCAGGACGGCGTTCGGGTTCAGACGCAGGTGGGCCAGACCCTCACGGTGTGCCGCGGCCATGGCGGAGGCGATCTGACTGACCATCTGGTAGGCGTCGTACACCTCCAGCGGTCCGGCCGCCAGGAGCGTGGTCAGCTCGGTGGCGTCGGGAAGCCACTCGTGCACGACATAGACGACGTCGTCCTCCTCGACGGCGTCCAGCACCTGCACGAAGCGCGGATCGCCCAGCAGGGCCGAGGAGCGTGCCGCGGCCAGCACGGACCGGGCACGTGAGTGATCGGCGGGGAGGATGTGCACGCCGACGGCGCGGCGGAGCTTCTCGTCCACGGCACGCCAACTGCTGAATCCCTCCAGACGGGTGACGCACTCCTCGAGACGGTAGCGTCTGGCGAGCTTGTGGCCGCTGTGCAGTTCGGGCGGCGAGGTCTTCTCGGAACCGTCGGTCCCGGTGCTCTCCTGTGCCTCGTCGCTGTCCGTGTCCCGCTCCCGGTTCTTGGCCACCCCGTCGGCCGTGGACTGGTCCGCCTCCGCGGTCAGCGGCTGCTCGCCGCTGTTGTCTGCCACGTCGACGGCAGCTGTGCTCCGTTCCGCCACCGTCGTTCCCTGCCTCCCCATCCCATGCGCGTCGGCCGGCGTCCGTCGCGCGCCGTTCGACGCCGAGACCAATTGTGCCCACAGTCCGCCGCTATGCACGACACACAGGGGCGGATGATGGTTGTGCGCCTACCCCCCGTCTCAGCGTCCCAGGCGTCCGCGCACCATACCGACCAGTGAGTTGACTTCGTCGATCCGCATCCGCCGGGCCGCCACGTAGAAGATCCCGAGCAGCACGGCGCCGCCACCCAGCAGCGCGGCGAGCGAGCCGACGACCCCCTGGCCCAGTGTCTGACTGATCCCGTAGCAGGCCGCGCCACTCAGCGCGGCGGCGGGAACGGAGGCGATGCACAACCGGGCGTAGGTCCGCAGCACCCGGGCGCCGTCCAGGTCCCCGCCCAGCCGCTTGCGCAGTCGGCGCCACGCGACGCCGACACCGATCACGTAGGCCAGGCCGTAGGAGGCGGACATGCCCACCACGGCCCAGCGGGCCGGAAGCACGAAGTAGCAGACGCCCGAGGCGATCGCGTTGCCCGCGGCCACGATGACCGTGTTGTAAAAGGGGGTTCGGGTGTCCTCGTAGGCGTAGAAGGCGCGCAGGACGACGTACTGCACGGAGTAGGGGATCAGGCCGAGACCGAAGGCCATCAGCATGTAGCCCATGTTGGTGGCCGCCCCGGTGCCCGAGGAGCCGAACATCAGCGTGCACATCGGGATGCCGAGCGAGACGAAGCCGAAGGCGATCGGCACGATGGCCACGGCTGTGGTGCGCAGGCCCTGGGAGATGTCGTCACGGACGGCACCGGCGTCGTCGTCGGCTGCCGAGCGGGAGATGCGGGGCAGGAGAGCGGCCATCAGGGAGACGGTGATGATGGCCTGGGGCAGGCCCCAGATCAGCTGGGCGTTGGCGTAGGCGGCGAAACCGGTGCCCTCCACGCGGGAATCGAGACCAGCGGCTGTGGACAACTGGGTGACCACCAGTGCGCCCGCCTGGTTGGCGAGGACGAACAAGATGGTCCACTTGGCGAGCATGGCAGCCTTGCCGAGCCCGTGTCCTTTCCAGTCGAAGCGCAGGCGGATACGGAATCCGGTCTCGCGCAGGTACGGAATCATCGCCAGGGCCTGGACGACGAGCCCGAGCAGAACGCCGACGCCCAGGAGCCGCACACCCTCCGGCGGGATGTTCGTGACCTTCATCTGCGAGTCCGCCGCGGAGCCGTAGACCCAGATGAACGTGCCGAGCGTGACGATGATGACGATGTTGTTCAGCACCGGGGTCCACATCATCGCGCCGAACCGGCCTCGCGCGTTGAGGATCTGACCCATCACCACATGGACGCCCATGAAGAAGATCGAGGGCAGGAAGAAGCGGGTGAAGGTGACGGCGACGTCGTTGGCCGCGGGGTTGGTGGCGACAGGGTTCGACAGCGCGCGCACCAGGAGCGGCGCGGCCAGCCACGCCAGGGCCGTGAGGGCGACCAGGGCCACCATCACCAGGGTGAGCAGGCGGTTGGCGTACGCCTCGCCGCCGTCCTCGTCGTCCTTCATAGCCCGCACGAGCTGCGGCACGAAGACGGAGTTGAGGCCTCCGCCGACGGTCAGGATGTAGATCATCGTCGGCAGCTGGTAGGCGACCTGGAAGGAGTCGCCGAGGAGGCCGAGGCCCAGTGCTGAAACGATCAGTGCGGAGCGGATGAACCCGGTGAGGCGGGACACCATCGTGCCCGCCGCCATCACGGCGCTCGACTTCAGCAGTCCCCCGGCGCGGCCGCCCTTCTTCGCGGGGGCAGGCGCGGATTCCGGGACCGGTGCCTCGGCGGTGGGGGGCGGGGTGGCGCCCGCGTAGTGGCCGGGCGTCGGGGACGCGGGGCCGGGCACCGGTGCGGACGTGTACGGCTGATGGCCGCTCACCGGCGGGTGTCCTGGGTGCCCACCGCCGTGCTGTGGAGGGTAGCCACCGTCCTGCTGCTGGTCCGGGAAGGCGCCGCTCTGCTGCTGGTCACGGAAGAGGTGGGCGAAGGCATCCGGTTCGTGGCGCTGCTCCCCGGCCTGGCCGACCAGGTCGTCCACGCCCACGAACTGTGTCGTGCGCGGGTCGTCGCCGTACGGCAGGTACTGCGTGGGGCCGTCCGGTTCCGGTGCGGGGGTCCTGGCCCACACCCGTGGGTCGGGGGCGTACGGCGACTGGGGCGGAGGCCCGTACAGCGGCTCCTGAGGGGGGTGGGCGCCCGGCGGGGGCGGCGGGTGCGCGGCGCGGTCGTACAGCGCCTCCGCGACCGGGTCCTGGGCGGCGATGTCCTGCGCCCGGTAGGGGTCCTGGTCGTAGGCGTCCTGGACGTACATGTCGGCGGGCGGCTGCGGCACCTGGTCGTGCCCGGGCGGCGGACCCTCGTGGGGGTCCGACTCGGGGAAGCCCGAGTTGCCCGCGGCATGACCGCGGTCACCGTCGTACGGCGCGTTCATGGTTACCCCACCTCATCGTCCCGGGCCCACGGCCACGACATCCTCAACGGTCCACTCTCTCACCCGTGCCGGACGGGTCGGCGCTTTCCGGTGCGGTGTCCGGTGCCGGGTCACTCGGCTGCTCCGGGCCGTCCTTCCGGGATCCCGTTGCGGATTCCCGGGTGAGACGCGCCCCCGGGGCTTCGGGGTTCTGCGGGCTGTCGGCGTCCTCGTCCGCCCCGTGCTCCTGCTCGTCGGTCTCGCGGACCGCGGCACGCTTGCGCTGGGTGTACATCCGGAAGCCGGCGAGGACGAGCAGCAGCACGCCACCGCCGATGACCAGCATCACCGTGGCGGTGATCTCGGTGACCTTCACGTCGAACGTGACGGGGTCGCCGTACTTCCGGCCGTCCTGTGTGTACAGCTGGGCGACCACCGTCGCCCGGCCGTTGGCGTTGGCGGACGTGGTGAACTTCACCGACTGGCTGTGACCGCCGGAGACGGCGACGGGCTGCTCCTCGTAGGCGTCCCCGCCGATCTCCAGACGGGTCGGGTTAGTGGAGGTGAGCCGCAGTACCAGGTGCTCGACGCCCTGTACCAGGTTGTTCTGGACCGTCACGGGGATCATGGCACTCCGGCCGGAGAGCTTGGTCTCCGACTTGTCGATCAGTCTCACCTGGCTGATGAGCCCGTCCAGGTAGGACTCGACTCCGCTGCGGTGGATCGCCGACTCGGCCTGCCGGCCCCGCCACGACACCGACATGCCCCGGTTCAGGGCGCGTCCGAACGGTGTCACCACGCGGGACTGGTCGGAGAGGATCACCTTGAACTTGTCGAGCTTGGCCTGTGTCCTGGCGATCTGCTCGAACGTCGTCTTCGGGAGCTCCTGCCTGCGCAGCGAGGAGGGGTAGGAGGAGGCCGCGGGGACCCTGGTGGTGGCGGCGGGGTCCGGTTTCGCCCTTGCCGCCGCCGTGAGGCCCTGGGGCTCGGCCCAGGTGCCGTCCTGCAGGATCTCGAAGGCCTCTGCCATCGTCTGGGCCTGGCTCGCCGACGGTGTGCGCTGCGGCGCGACGACGACGCTGCGCTGCCGGTCCGTCTGCAGGCCGAGGGTCAGGCTCTGGGCGAGGAACCGCTGCACCGCGAGGGTCGACGTGGAGGCCCTGGTCATGTCGCCCTGGAAGGCCGTGGACAGCCGCGCGTCCGCGACGACCGCCGTGGTGCCGCCCCCGATGGGGCGGGGCGCGGTGGTCGTGTACGTCAGACCGGTGTCCTCGAAGGTGTCGCTGCGGGCGATCACCTTGTCGGCTCCGGCGGACGTGGCGACCCTGATGACGGAGGGGTCGACGGCGCCGTCGACCGGCCAGGAGAAGTCCGTGGTGGGCTTCACGTGGAGAATCGACTCGACGGTGCCGGAGGCGACGTCGGTGGCTTCCTTGAGGTGACTCAGGGATCCGGTGACGGACGTGCCGTTGTGAGCGAGCGAGGCCAGGTCGGGGTCGCCGAACGGCAGCGCGACGACCTCCTTGTCCGCCACCGCCTCCTGCACCTCGGTGAGCCACCGCTTGGCGACCTCCTGGTGGCCGCCGAGGACGGTGTCGTCACCCTCGCCGGGCACTTCGTAACGGTCGGTCATCGCCTCGACGGACGCCAGCAGGTCCGGATCGATCACCCAGGTGACGTCGAGGTCCTTGCCCAGCGCCACCATCCGGTCCAGCCGCCCGCCCGGTGAGATCTCCTTGGCGAGGTCGTCGTCGTGGAAGACCGGCGTCTGCTGCTCGTCCGCGCGTGTCTCCGCCGTCATGTGGACGGTGGAGATCAGAGGCCACATGAACGTCGTCCTCGTCCTTGTGCCGGCTTCCTCGGGCTGCCACGGCAGGAACGTCCGCTGGACACCGAGCGTCTGCTCCCACGGCTGGGCGGAGGTCTCCCCGGCGAGAGCCACGGCCAGCTGGTACACGCCGTCCTGCCCCAGGTCCAGTTCGTCCACGGGCACCGACAGGGTGAAGGGCTGCGAGACGCCCGGAGTGAGTTTGGAGAACTCCTCCGAGTACTTGTCGTCGACCTCCGGGCCGACGGCGCTCTGGACGTCGTCGCTGTTCCGGGCGACGGAGTCGATGCCCGAGCGCGTGTTCAGCAGCGGGCCGACGCGCAGGCCGACACGTGCGTCGGTGACGGTCTGCTTGCCCCGGTTGGTCACCGTTCCGGACACGGTCACGGTGTCACCGCCGGTCGGGGCGCCCGGGCTCAGGGAGTCGACCGACACGGAGACCGAGCCCGCCCCGGAGGGAGCCTGCGAGGTGTCCGGTGTCGCGGCGTCCGCGGGGGACGCGGCCGGGAACTGGAGGAGCCCGGCAAGCAGGGGTGCTCCGGCGAGCAGGGCTCCGGTACGCCGCAGCCAGCGGCGGGCAGGTGAGGGACGTGTCCCCTGGAAGTCTGCCGCCTCGGCCACGCGCTTGCCCGTCCCTCGTCGTCGTCAGTGGTCGTCGGAATGTGCGTCCAGGCATGGTAACGATGTGCGCTGAGGGGAAGTGCCGCGGACCGGACCACAAGATCGTGAGAGGCGGGCCTTGTCCGTGTATCGACGGGGGTGTCCGCGCGCACATAATGGAGGAGGTTCCGGCCGTTCGGGCCACGTACCCTCTTCTGTTGTGCCGAACGCCAACGAAGAAACCAGTGCCCTGAGCCAGGTGCAGGACCGCGCCGTGAGCGAACTGCTCCGGGTCGCCCCTGTCGCCGACGACCTCGCCCGCCGCTTCCAGGAGGCAGGGTTCTCACTCGCCCTGGTCGGCGGTTCGGTGCGCGACGCGCTGCTCGGCCGTCTCGGCAACGACCTGGACTTCACCACCGACGCGCATCCGCAGGACGTATTGAAGATCGTGCGCCCCTGGGCGGACGCCGTCTGGGAGGTCGGGATCGCCTTCGGAACGGTCGGTGCGCAGAAGAACGCGCGGGTCGGTGACACCGACCGGAGCTTCCAGATCGAGGTGACCACCTATCGGTCGGAGGCCTACGACCGCACCTCCCGCAAGCCGGAGGTGTCGTACGGCGACTCGATCGAGCAGGATCTCGTGCGCCGCGATTTCACCGTGAACGCGATGGCCGTCTCCCTGCCGGAGAAGAGGTTCGTCGATCCGCACGGCGGTCTCGGCGACCTCGCGACGCGTGTGCTGCGCACCCCGGGCACCCCCGAGGAGTCCTTCTCGGACGACCCCCTGCGGATGATGCGGGCCGCTCGGTTCGCCGCTCAGCTCGACTTCGAGGTGGCGCCCGAGGTCGTCACCGCGATGAAGGAGATGGCCGGGCGCATCGAGATCGTGTCCGCGGAACGCGTGCGGGACGAGCTGAACAAACTGATCGTGTCCACGCACCCCCGCAAGGGGTTGTCCCTGCTCGTGGACACCGGGATCGCCGAGTACGTGCTGCCCGAGCTGCCGGCCCTGCACCTGGAGAGGGACGAGCACCATCGGCACAAGGACGTCTACGAGCACTCGCTGATCGTTCTTGAACAGGCGATCGCTCTGGAGGAGGACGGCCCCGACCTGACCCTTCGGCTGGCGGCCCTGCTGCATGACATCGGCAAGCCCCGAACCCGCCGGTTCGAAAAGGACGGCCGTGTCTCGTTCCACCACCACGAAGTGGTCGGGGCCAAGATGACGAAGAAGCGTCTGACGGCGCTGAAGTACTCCAACGAGCTGGTGAAGGACGTCTCACGTCTCGTCGAGCTTCATCTGCGCTTCCACGGCTACGGCACGGGTGAATGGACGGACTCCGCCGTCCGCCGCTACGTCCGCGATGCCGGCCCACTCCTCAGCCGGTTGCACAAGCTGACCCGCTCGGACTGCACCACCCGCAACCGGCGCAAGGCCGCCGCTCTCTCCCGCGCGTATGACGGCCTGGAAGAGCGGATCGCCCAGCTCCAGGATCAGGAGGAGCTGGACGCCATCCGTCCGGACCTCGACGGCAACCAGATCATGGAGATCCTCGGCGTCAAGCCGGGCCCGGCTGTCGGTCAGGCGTACAAGCACATGCTGGAGCTCCGGCTGGAGAACGGTCCGATGGAGCACGATGCGGCGGTGGCCGCACTCAAGGAGTGGTGGTCCGCGCAGCAGGACTGAGCGTGCGAACGGGGTCATGTTTCACGTGAAACATGACCCCGCTGAACCCCGCTGACATGGCGGGGGCGGTGTTTCACGTGAAACACCGCCCTGTCCGTCTCTTTTACTCGTCCTTACTTGTCCTTCAAGCAGAGAAGGAAGCTCTTGCTGCCGTTGGTCTCCGTGTAGACGTACTCGAAGTCCTTGGCCGCCGCATCGCACTTCGTCTGGGCTGTGAGACCGGAGAAGTTTCCTTCGATCTTGGCGAGCACCGTGTACTGCGCCTTCGCGTCACCGCAGTCCACGACCTCGAGGTCCGGGCTGTTGTCGTCCGAGCTGCCCCGGTGCATGCAGTCCCCGACCGCGGCGGTGTTGGCGTCGTCCCGGCTCGAGATGTAGCCGCCGATGGCCACACCCGCAACGACCAGAACGATGACGATGTTCTTGATCATCTTGAAGCTGATCTTGCGGCCCTGCTGGGGCGGGACCGGGGCGCCCGGCGGGGGGAAGCCCGGCTGGCCGGCCTGCTGCGGGAAGCCGCCCTGGGGCGGGTAGGGGGCCTGGCCCTGGGGCTGGCCGTAGGGCTGCTGCTGCCCCTGTGCGAACGGGTTGCCCTGGGGCGGCGGAGTGGTCACTTGGGAGTCCCCCTAGAACATGGGTGCGTGGCGCGAACGATGCGCTGATAAGACGCACGTAAGCTACCGGCCCGCACTGACAACTCTGTAGCCCTGGAAAGCTCTGTGGCGTTGATGTGACACTTACTGACGGGCAAAGCGGGCCATAGCCATAGCTACTGCTCCGTAGATAACGGCGATTGTTACCACCAGCGGGACGGATCGGCCGTCGGGTGGAAGCATCAGGGCGGCCACCGCGGCGGCGCCGACGAAGGCCACGTTGAACAGGACGTCGTACAGGGAGAAGATCCGGCCGCGGAAGCCGTCCTCGACGGTGGACTGCACGATGGTGTCGGTGGCGATCTTGGCACCCTGGGTGGTCAGCCCCAGGACGAACGCCCCGGCCAGGAGCGGGCCGGCGGCGAACGGCAGGCCGAGCGCGGGCACCAGCACCGCGGCTGACGCGGCGCACACCACGATCCAGCGACCGGGACCGAGCCGCCCGGCGGCCCAGGGGGTCATGACGGCCGCGGCGAAGAAGCCGGCGCCCGAGGCCCCCAACGCCAGTCCCAGCAGGGCCAGTCCCTCGTCCGTGGTCGAGGTCAACGCGTACCGGCACAGCATCAGCAGAAGGACGAGCACGGCGCCGTAGCAGAACCGCATCAGCGACATCGCCGTCAGCGCCCAGGCCGCCCCTCTGCGCGGTGGTTCGGCGAGATGACGCACCCCCGCCCTCAGATCGCGCACGGTGCCGGTGAGCGCCGTGGACAGCCGGGGACGTACCAGCGCCCGGTCGGGGCCCAGCAGTTCCTTCGCCATGCGCAGTGATGCCATGGCCGCGCACAGGTACAGCGCGGCGCCCACGAGCACCACCGCCGCATCGGAATCGGCGACGAGCAGGCGGACGACGAAGGCCAGGCCGCCCCCTGCTGTCGCGGCGAGTGTGCCGGCGGTCGGTGACAGGGAGTTGGCGATGACCAGCCGCTCGCTGTCGACCACGCGCGGCAGCGCGGCGGACAGTCCCGCGAGGACGAAGCGGTTCACTCCGGTGACGCACAGAGCGGAGACGAACAGGAGCCAGTCGGGCACCTGGCCGAGGATGAGGAGGGCGGTCACGGATGCCATCAGAGCGCGCAGCAGGTTGCCGTACAGGAACACCTGGCGGCGGCGCCAGCGGTCCAGCAGGACCCCGGCGAAGGGCCCCACCAGGGAGTACGGGAGGAGCAGCACCGCCATCGCGGAGGCGATCGCTGCGGCCGACGTCTGCCTTTCCGGCGAGAAGACCACGTAAGAGGCGAGCGCGACCTGGAAGACGCCGTCGGCGCCCTGGGAGAGCACCCGGACGGCGAGCAGGCGTCTGAAGCCCTGAAAGCGCAGCAGAACGCGCAGGTCACGGACGACGGCCATGGGGCACAGCCTCACATACGAAGAAGGTCCCCGGGCCATACGACCCGGAGACCCTCAACTGCCCGCATCGGGGAGGTCCTAGCGCTCGACCTCGCCCTTGATGAACTTCTCGACGTTCTCGCGGGCCTGGTCGTCGAAGTACTGCACCGGCGGGGACTTCATGAAGTACGAGGACGCCGAGAGGATGGGACCGCCGATGCCCCGGTCCTTGGCGATCTTCGCGGCGCGCAGGGCGTCGATGATGACGCCGGCGGAGTTCGGGGAGTCCCAGACCTCGAGCTTGTACTCCAGGTTCAGCGGGACGTCACCGAAGGCGCGGCCCTCCAGGCGGACGTAGGCCCACTTGCGGTCGTCCAGCCAGGCGACGTAGTCGGACGGGCCGATGTGGACGTTCTTCTCGCCGAGCTCCCGGTCGGGGATCTGCGAGGTGACGGCCTGCGTCTTGGAGATCTTCTTGGACTCGAGGCGGTCGCGCTCGAGCATGTTCTTGAAGTCCATGTTGCCGCCGACGTTCAGCTGCATCGTGCGGTCCAGGATGACGCCCCGGTCCTCGAACAGCTTCGCCATGACGCGGTGCGTGATGGTGGCGCCGACCTGGGACTTGATGTCGTCACCGACGATCGGGACACCCGCCTCGGTGAACTTGTCCGCCCACTCCTTGGTGCCGGCGATGAAGACGGGGAGGGCGTTGACGAAGGCGACCTTGGCGTCGATGGCGCACTGGGCGTAGAACTTCGCCGCGTCCTCGGAGCCGACGGGCAGGTAGCAGACGAGGACGTCGACCTGCTTGTCCTTGAGGACCTGGACGACGTCGACCGGCTCCTCGGCGGACTCCTCGATCGTCTCGCGGTAGTACTTGCCGAGGCCGTCGAGGGTGTGGCCGCGCTGGACCGTCACACCGGTGCTGGGGACGTCGCAGATCTTGATGGTGTTGTTCTCGGAGGCGCCGATGGCGTCCGCGAGGTCGAGACCGACCTTCTTGGCGTCCACATCGAAGGCGGCGACGAACTCGACGTCCCCGACGTGGTAGTCGCCGAACTGGACGTGCATCAGGCCCGGCACCTTGGCTGCCGCGTCGGCGTCCTTGTAGTACTCGACTCCCTGCACCAGCGACGCCGCGCAGTTGCCCACGCCGACGATGGCTACGCGAACCGAACCCATTCCGGTTGCTCCCTGTGTGTACGAGTGAGGCCCTGAGCGGGTCTCACGTGGCGGTGTCGTCGGGCGAATCCGGCCGGGGTTCGTCCCCCGGCCGGGGCAGGCCGCCCGGCGCTCCAGATGTGGTGTCCTGCTGAGCGGACCCTCCGGTGGCGGACCCTTTCAGGTCCCGCCCGGCCCGCTCGCTCTCGATGAGCTCGTTCAGCCAGCGCACTTCGCGCTCCACGGACTCCATCCCGTGGCGCTGGAGCTCGAGCGTGTAGTCGTCGAGGCGCTCCCGGGTCCGGGCCAGGGAAGCACGCATCTTCTCGAGGCGCTCCTCCAGCCGGCTGCGGCGGCCCTCGAGCACGCGCATACGGACGTCGCGCGACGTCTGCCCGAAGAAGGCGAACCGCGCGGCGAAGGTCTCGTCCTCGTAGGCGTCCGGTCCCGTCTGGGAGAGCAGCTGCTCGAAGTGCTCCTTACCCTCCGCCGTCAACCGGTAGACGATCTTGGCGCGGCGCCCCGCGAGCGGAGCGGCGAGGGCGTCCTCGGTGGTGTTCCCCGGCTCCTCGATCAACCAGCCGTTTGCGACCAGCGTCTTGAGGCAGGGGTAGAGCGTCCCGTAGCTGAACGCACGGAACACACCCAGTGACGTATTGAGTCGCTTACGCAGCTCGTAGCCGTGCATCGGGGATTCGCGGAGCAGGCCGAGTACGGCGAACTCGAGGATCCCGGAACGCCGGCTCATCGTCGCCTCCCCTCTGCCGCGGTCGTGCCGTGACGGTCTCGTGGACGGCTCGGCGCCGCCTTTATGTCGGGCTGATGTATCGACTCGATACATCACGACGATAGAACGGCCTTCCGGAAGCGACAAGGGGGAGAAGAGTGAACGGGATCACATCACCGTTTCGTTGCGAGCAAGTTGCCTGATTTGAGGTGAACTTCTGTGCTCGGCGGGTTTTGGTGGTGCGTAGTCTGTGCGCCATGCACACCACCGGGAACCGAGTGACGCCCGGGGGCGTCTCTGTCCCCGGTGCGGTACGGGTGAATGCGGAAAGCGCCGCATCCGTACTTCGGGGGGACCGGAAACCAGCCGCCGTTTCCAGGCGCGCAAGGGTGCGCCTGCCCGAGGAGTAGTCGTTCGATGAGCGAGCACCGTCGCAAACCGCCGCAGCCGCAGGGAGGCGGACGTGCCGCGGCCCGACGCGGCCAGTCCGGCTCGTCCTCCGGCCGCCGCGCGGCACCGCGAGGCGCCACCGGATCTCCGTCCGATTCCTATGGGTCGGGTTTCCGCGGCTCGGGGGGTGAGGAGCATACGTACGGCAGCCGCGCCGAGGCGCGGCGCGCGGCGCAGCGGGGCGGGGCCCGGCGTACCGGTCCCGCCTCGCCCGGCCGGGGCAGAGGGCGTGCGGCCCCACCCGGCAGGAAGCGGGCGATCGACTATCCGCGCCACGACAAGGACGGCTGGCGCCGCTGGACGCCGTCCTGGAAGCTCGTGTCCGGCCTGTTCCTCGCCTTCCTGGGCAGCCTGGTGGCCGTGGCGGGGATCGGGTACGCGATGGTGAGCGTGCCCAGTGAGGAGAACGCCGCGGCGTTGTCCGAGAACAACGTCTACTACTGGGCGGACGGAAGCCAGATGGTCGCCACCGGCAGCGGCCAGAACCGGCAGAACGTCACGATCGACCGCATCCCCGAAGCCATGCGGTGGGCGGTGATCTCGGCCGAGAACAAGAGCTTCTACGACGACTCCGGCATCGACCCGATGGGCATCGCCCGGGCGCTCGGCAACATGGCACGGGGTGAGGACACGCAGGGTGGCTCCACGATCACCCAGCAGTTCGTGAAGAACACCTACCTGAGCCAGGAGCAGACGATCTCCCGGAAGTTCAAGGAGATGTTCATCTCGATCAAGGTGGGCACGAAGCTCACCAAGGACGAGATCCTCCAGGGCTACCTGAACACCTCGTACTACGGCCGCGGTGCCTACGGCATCCAGGCCGCCGCCCAGACGTACTACGGGAAGGACGCGGTCGACCTCAAGCCCAGTGAGTGCGCCTTCCTCGCCGCCCTGCTCAAGGGCCCGACGTACTACGACCCCGCGGGCAACCCGAACCTCGACGCCTCGGCCACTCCCGAGGTCAACCGCGAGCGTTCCGAGAACCGCTGGGGCTGGATCCTCGAACAGATGCACGCCGACGGGCACCTCACGGACGCCGAGTACCAGCAGGCGACCAAGAAGTACCCCATGCCGCAGGGCCGCAAGGCGACCAAGGGCATGACCGGGCAGATCAGCTACCTCGTCGACACCGCGAAGCGGTACGTGCTGAAGAACGCCGACGTCACGGAGGCGCAGTTCGACCAGGGCGGCTACCAGATCTACACGACCTTCGAGAAGGACAAGGTCGACGCGCTGGCCAAGGCCGTCAAGAAGGTCGAGAAGAAGAACATCGACCCGAAGCGCGAGCTGGACAAGCACGTCCAGTTCGGTGCGGCGACCGTGAAGCCCAATGACGGTGCGATCGTGGCGCTCTACGGTGGCGCCGGTTTCGAGAACGGCCACTTCAACAACAACGCGGACACGTCCGGTGTCCCGGTCGGTTCGACGTGGAAGCCGTTCGTGATGGCCGCCGCGATGCAGCACGGCACGTACAAGACCGACGGCGTCGGCATCTCACCGCTCAGCAAGTACAACGGCAACGACAAGCTGAAGATCAGGAACAACGACGGATCCTTCGTCCTCAAGAAGGACAACACGCCCTTCCTCCAGAAGAACGAGAGCGACCGTCCGTGGGGTTACATCACCCTGCGCAAGGCGATGGAGCAGTCCGTCAACACCCCGTTCGTGCAGCTCGGCATGGATGTGGGGATGAAGAACGTGGCGGATCTCGCCGAGAGGTCCGGCATTCTCAAGGAGAGCTTCGCGGGGCTCAACGCCTCGTTCGCGCTCGGTACCTCGACCCCCAGCGCCATCCGCATGGCCGACGCCTACGCGACGTTCGCGGCGTCCGGCAAGCAGGCCGACCCGTACTCGGTGACCTCCGTCAAGCACAAGGGTGCGGAGTTGCCCGGCTTCGAGAAGCCGCGCATCAAGCAGGCCATGCCCGAGAACGTGGCGAACAACGTCACGGACATGCTGGAGAACGTGATCGAGAACGGCACCGCCCGGCACGCGCTGGAGCTGGGGCGTACGGCGGCCGGCAAGACGGGTACCACCGACGAGAACAAGTCGGCCTGGTTCGTCGGCTACACCAAACAGCTGTCGACCTCGGTCACGATGTTCCGTGAGGATCCGAAGAGCCACAAACTGCTCTCCATGAACGGCACGGCGGGCAAGGACTCGATCCACGGTGGTGACATCCCCACGGAGGTGTGGACCGAGTTCATGAAGGCCGCGCTCAAGGGTGAGTCCGATCCCGGATTCCCCGAGGCGGAGGAGATCGGTGAGATCGCCGACGGGTTCGGGGCACCGTCCCCGACTCCGACGGTGACGGAGACCGAGGAGCCCACGCCTTCTGCGCCGCCGACGCCCACGGAGACCGAGACCACGCCGCCGCCGCCCACGGAGACCGAAACGTGCGCACCGTTCGACTTCCGGTGCAAGGACGGAGAGGAGACGGGGGGTACCGGTCCCGGCGGCACGGACACCGGTGGTACGGACGGAGGCGTGAGCACGTCACCGACGCCCACCGAAAGCGGTGACACCGGGACCAGCAAGGGCAACGGCAACGGGGGCGGTCTCTTCGGAGGCCCGGCCGGTTAGTCGTCGTATCGTCCGGCTTGGGTGTTTCACGTGAAACACGGGCCGCCGTACCCACCGGGTACGGCGGCCCTCGGCGTATCCCTGGCCTCGTACGGCAGGATGTGCGGCATGCCCAGTGGAGAATCGACGCAAGCGAGCGTCCACGCGCCGGAGACGGTGCGGCCGACCGGGGAGGACCGGGTCGCCGCGGCCGGCAGCGAGCTGATCGGCGGTCCGCTCGGACGGCGTGCCCTGCCCGGCCGGTACTGGTGGACCCCGGTGCGGGTGATCGCGCTCGTGGCCATCGGCATGTTCGCCCTCGGGCTGGTGCAGAAGGCGCCCTGCTACAACGGCGCATGGTTCTTCGGCGCCGGCTCCCAGTACACGCACGCCTGCTACTCGGACATCCCGCACCTGTACCAGGGGCGCGGCTTCGCCGACGGGCTGGTGCCGTACTTCGACAAGCTCCCCGGGGACATGCAGTACCTGGAGTACCCCGTGCTGACCGGTGTGTTCATGGAGGTCGCCGCCTGGCTCACCCCTGGCAGCGGCAGCATCCAGGTGCAGGAGCAGTGGTACTGGATGGTCAACGCCGGAATGCTGATGGCGTGCGCGGCCGTCATCGCGGTCTGCGTGACCCGCACGCACGCACGGCGGCCCTGGGACGGTCTGCTGGTCGCGCTGGCGCCGGCCTTCGCGCTGACCGCGACGATCAACTGGGATCTGCTGGCGGTCGCTCTGACGGCAGCCGCGATGCTGATGTGGTCGCGGGGGCGTTCCCTGGCCTTCGGTGTCCTTCTGGGCCTGGCCACGGCCGCCAAGCTCTATCCCGTGCTGCTGCTCGGGCCGCTGCTGGTGCTGTGCTGGCGCGCGGGCCGCTGGAGGCAGTACGGCGCGGCCCTCGCGGGCGCGGCCGTCGCCTGGCTCGTCGTGAACGGTCCGGTGATGCTGTTCGCCTTCGACGGCTGGTCGAAGTTCTACACCTTCAGCCAGGAACGAGGGGTCGACTTCGGGTCCTTCTGGCTGATCATGGCCCAGAACTCGGACGACCCGCTGAGCACCGACACGGTCAACACGCTCGCCACGCTGCTGATGCTGCTGTGCTGCGCGGGTGTCGCGGCACTCGCGCTCGCGGCTCCCCGTCGGCCCCGGTTCGCCCAGCTGGCCTTCCTGGTCGTTGCGGCGTTCATCCTCACCAACAAGGTCTATTCGCCGCAGTACGTCCTGTGGCTGGTGCCGCTGGCGGCTCTCGCGCGGCCCAAATGGCGGGACTTCCTCGTCTGGCAGACGTGCGAGGTGGCGTACTTCCTGGGCATCTGGATGTACCTCGCGTACACGACCAGCGGGGACGCCCACAAGGGCCTGCCGACGGACGGCTACCACTGGGTCATCGGCATGCATCTGCTGGGGACGCTCTACCTGTGTGCCATGGTCGTGCGCGACATCCTGATGCCGGACCGGGACCCGGTACGCCGGTCCGGTGACGACGATCCCTCGGGTGGCGTCCTCGACGGGGCGGACGACGTCTTCGTGCTCGGTCCCGCGGCCCGTCCCGCGCGGCACGCGGCCCACTTCGAAGGGCCCCAGGTCGAATGGGGCCGGGCGGGTGCCACCGGCGGTTCGCTCTGAGCGAACGGCGTAAGGGCGGCCCTCTCGGGCACGGGAAAGGCCGGGCACGGACACCCGTGCCCGGCCCTCTCGATGTCAGCGGTCGACGAGCCGGTCGAACTGCGTGGTGGTGTGCCGGAGATGGGCGACCAGCTCCTCGCCGACCTTCGGCTCCGGTGCGTCGGCCGGCACGAAAAGGATCGACACCTGCATGTGCGGCGGCTCGGCGAACCAGCGCTGCTTGCCGCCCCAGACGAACGGCGAGAGGTTCCGGTTTACCGTGGCCAGACCGGCGCGTGCGACGCCCTTGGCGCGCGGCATGACCCCGTGCAGGGCCTTGGGGGCCTCCAGGCCCACTCCGTGCGAGGTGCCGCCCGCCACAACCACCAGGTAGCCGTCGGATGCGGCCTTCTGCTGCCGGTAGCCGAACCGGTCCCCCTTGGCGACGCGCGTGACGTCGAGGACCGCGCCGCGGTACTCGGTCGCCTCGTGATCGCCCAGCCACAGCCGGGTGCCGATCCGGGCCCGGAAGCGGGTCTGCGGGAACTGCTGCTGCAGCCGGGCGAGTTCGTCGGCCTTGAGGTGGCTCACGAACATCGTGTGCAGCGGGAGGCGGGCCGCCCGCAGGCGGTCCATCCAGCCGATGACCTCCTCGACGGCGTCCGAGCCGTCGGTGCGGTCGAGCGGCAGATGGATGGCGAAGCCCTCCAGCCGGACGTTCTCTGTCGCGGAGTGCAACTGGGGCAGATCCTGCTCGCTGATCCCGTGTCGCTTCATCGAGGACATCACCTCGATGACCACGCGGGCACCGACCAGGCCGTACACGCCGTCGACCGACGACACCGAGCGGATGACCCGGTCGGGCAGCGGTACCGGCTCCTCGCCCCGCCGGTACGGTGTCAGCACGAGCAGGTCACCGCCGAACCAGTCCTTGATCCGGGCGGCCTCGTACGTCGTGCCGACGGCCAGGACGTCGGAGCCCAGCCGGGTGGCCTCCTCGGCGAGACGCTCGTGGCCGAAGCCGTAGCCGTTGCCCTTGCAGACCGGGACCAGACCCGGGAACTGCTCCTGCACGTGCTTGTGATGCGCCCGCCAGCGCGCGGTGTCGACGTAGAGCGTGAGCGCCATGGCCGGACCTGGAACCTTTCTCGTGGCTGCGGTGTATCAAAGGTATGGGAGCCAACGAAGCCCTCGGGGCTACGAAGACGAAGACCGTGACGAAGTGCGGGTCAGCGGCGCGACATGTAGATGTCGAGCGCCTTGTGGAGCAGCTTGTTCAGCGGGAAGTCCCACTCGCCGAGGTACTCGGCGGCCTGGCCGCCGGTGCCCACCTTGAACTGGATCAGACCGAAGAGGTGGTCGGTCTCGTCCAGCGAGTCGGAGATGCCGCGCAGGTCGTAGACGGTGGCACCGAGCGCGTAGGCGTCGCGCAGCATCCGCCACTGCATCGCGTTCGAGGGCCGGACCTCGCGGCCGATGTTGTCGGAGGCGCCGTAGGAGTACCAGACGTGCCCGCCGACGATCAGCATCGTCGCCGCGGACAGGTTCACGCCGTTGTGCCGGGCGAAGTACAGCCGCATGCGGTTGGGGTCCTCGGTGTTGAGGGCCGTCCACATGCGCTGGAAGTACGACAGCGGGCGCGGCCGGAAGTGGTCGCGCACAGCCGTGATCTCGTAGAGCCGCTGCCACTCGGTCAGGTCGTCGTAACCACCCTGGACGACCTCGACCCCGGCCTTCTCCGCCTTCTTGATGTTGCGGCGCCACAGCTGGTTGAAGTTCTTGTGGACCTCTTCCAGCGAGCGGTTCGCCAGCGGCACCTGGTAGACATAGCGGGGCTGGACGTCACCGAAGCCGGCGCCACCGTCCTCGCCCTGCTGCCAGCCCATGCGGCGCAGCTTGTCGGCGACCTCGAAGGCGCGGGGCTCGATGAAGTCGGCCTCCAAGTCGCGCAGACGCTTCACGTCCTGGTCCTGGATGCCCTTCTTGATGGTCGAGGCCTCCCAGCGCCGGATGATCACCGGCGGACCCATCTTCACGGAGAAGGCCCCCTGCTGCTTCAGGTGCGCGAGCATGGGCTCGATCCATTCCTGAAGGTTCGGGGCGAACCAGTTGATGACCGGGCCCTCGGGCAGATAGGCGAGGTACCGCTTGATCTTGGGCAGCTGCCGGTAGAGGACCAGACCCGCACCGACCAGCTCACCGGTCCGGTCGTCGAACCAGCCGAGGTTCTCCGAGCGCCATTCCGCCTTGACATCAGCCCAGGCCGGGACCTGCATGTGGCTCGCCGACGGCAGGCTCTGGATGTAGGCCAGATGCTGCTCTCGACTGATGGTCCTCAGGGTCAGGCTCATTCGGGGCGCTCCTCGGGCTGGTGTGTCCCCATGGGGTCAGGGGCTCCGGCTCTCGCGCGAAGCCTACTGCGCCTTGAGTGCGCCCCGGTTGGGCACAGGGGGCCTTCGCCCCGGCCTGCCGTCGGCCGGGGCGCTGGACGATGTTCGGAACGGGTGGTGCCTGAGGTCGGTCAGCCGATCCCGCCGAAGAGGCCACCGTGCGCCATGCCCAGGAAGAAGCCGACCGCCGAGGCACCGAGGCCCAGGATGAGACCGAAGCGCTCGCGGGTCGTCACCGAGATCCACTGGCCGTACGCGCCGGTGAGGATTCCCACCAGGCCGGTCCAGGAGCTGAGCAGGTGCAGATGGTGGAACATCGCCGTGATGAAGGACGTGACGCCCAGCACCAGGGTCACCGCGAGCAGGGTGTCCTGGAGGGGGTGGGGCTTGCCGTCCGTGGCGAAAAGGCCTCCGGCGGTGTTGGGTCGCAATGCCTGTGCCATGGGGCACCTCCTGCGAAAAGCGGCGGATCGTAGCGCCGTACACACCCGATGTGTACAGATTGGGGGGTCTCACGGCCTGATTTCAACCGGGAGCCGCTGTGCGGGTACTCTGTAGCGTCTGCACCGGTGTCTGTCCGGACAGAGCCAGGCAGGAGCAGGGCAGGGCCGCGGCCCGTCCCGGCCGGTCTGGGAAACCGCCGCCCGACCTCGATTGTCAGTGGCGGCTGTTTTACTGACAGGCATCGTTGCGCAACGCATCACGACCCTCCTGCCACGGAACGACCGTGGCCGCTGAGTCCAAAGGAGGTGGGTTCCACATGCGTCACTACGAGGTGATGGTCATCCTCGACCCCGATCTCGAGGAGCGCGCTGTCTCCCCGCTGATCGAGAACTTCCTCTCTGTCGTCCGTGACGGCGGCGGAAAGGTCGAGAAGGTCGACACCTGGGGCCGTCGTCGTCTCTCGTACGAGATCAAGAAGAAGCCCGAGGGCATCTACTCGGTCATCGACCTGCAGGCCGAGCCTGCGGTCGTCAAGGAGCTCGACCGCCAGATGAACCTGAACGAGTCGGTCCTCCGGACCAAGGTCCTCCGCCCCGAGACCCACTGAGCTCTTCCGCTCAGCTGATCTCGGGATTCGAGTAGCAGCACCAGCAGCCAGCAGCAAACCCGCCGAGAGGTTCCCCCATGGCAGGCGAGACCGTCATCACGGTCGTCGGCAATCTTGTCGATGACCCCGAGCTGCGCTTCACCCCGTCCGGTGCGGCCGTCGCGAAGTTCCGTGTCGCGTCGACCCCCCGCACCTTCGACCGCCAGACGAACGAGTGGAAGGACGGCGAGAGCCTGTTCCTGACCTGCTCGGTCTGGCGCCAGGCGGCGGAGAACGTCGCCGAGTCGCTCCAGCGAGGCATGCGCGTCATCGTGCAGGGCCGGCTGAAGCAGCGGTCCTACGAGGACCGTGAGGGCGTCAAGCGCACGGTCTACGAACTGGACGTCGAGGAAGTCGGCGCCAGCCTGCGCAACGCCACGGCCAAGGTCACCAAGACCACCGGCCGCGGTGGTCAGGGTGGCTACGGCGGCGGTGGCGGCGGCGGCCAGGGCGGCGGCGGCTGGGGCGGCGGTCCCGGCGGCGGCCAGCAGGGCGGCGGCGCTCCCGCCGACGACCCGTGGGCGACCGGCGCTCCCGCTGGTGGCCAGCAGGGCGGCGGCGGTGGCTGGGGCGGTGGCTCCGGCGGCAGCAGCGGCGGCGGCTACTCGGACGAGCCCCCCTTCTAGGCGGGCCGTACCCACACTTCTTGATCACACAGGAGAAACACCATGGCGAAGCCGCCTGTGCGCAAGCCTAAGAAGAAGGTCTGCGCATTCTGCAAGGACAAGGTCACGTACGTGGACTACAAGGACACGAACATGCTGCGGAAGTTCATTTCCGACCGCGGCAAGATCCGTGCCCGCCGCGTGACCGGCAACTGCACGCAGCACCAGCGTGACGTCGCCACGGCCGTCAAGAACAGCCGTGAGATGGCGCTGCTGCCCTACACCTCCACCGCGCGATAAGGGAAGGGTGACCGACTCATGAAGATCATCCTCACCCACGAGGTCTCCGGTCTCGGTGCCGCGGGCGACGTCGTCGACGTCAAGGACGGTTACGCTCGCAACTACCTGGTTCCGCGGAAGCTCGCGATCCGCTGGACCAAGGGTGGCGAGAAGGACGTCGAGCAGATCCGTCGTGCTCGCAAGATCCACGAGATCCAGACCATCGAGCAGGCCAACCAGGTGAAGGCTCAGCTCGAGGGCGTCAAGGTCCGCCTGGCCGTCCGCTCCGGCGACGCCGGTCGTCTCTTCGGTTCCGTCACCCCGGCCGACATCGCTTCCGCGATCAAGGCCGCCGGTGGTCCCGAGGTCGACAAGCGCCGTATCGAGCTGGGTACGCCGATCAAGACGCTGGGCGCCCACGAGACGTCCGTGCGTCTGCACCCCGAGGTTGCCGCCAAGGTCAACATCGAGGTCGTCGCCGGCTGAATGCCGACTCGCTGAAGCAGTGAGCATGGGGGCCGCATCCTTCGGGATGCGGCCCCCATGGCCGTGTTTCACGTGAAACAGTCAGCGTGCCGCGCCCGTGACGATCCAGCGGCCCGAACGGGTACGCACCCACAGGGTCAGCATGCGTACGGTCATCATCAGGGTCATCGTGGCCCACAGGGCGGTGAGCCCGCCGTCGAATGCGGGGACCAGGAGGGCGGCCGGAGTGAACACCGCAAGGGTCAGCAGCATCGCCCAGGCCAGATACGGTCCGTCTCCCGCGCCCATCAGCACGCCGTCCAGGACGAAGACGATGCCGCAGATCGGTTGTGACAGTGCCACGAGTACCAGTGCGGGCAGCGCCGCGTCCGTGACCGTGGCGTCGCTGGTGAACAGGGGCAGGAAGACCGGCCGGGCGAGTATCACCAGGACGCCGAGGACAACACCGACCGCGATACCCCACTCGACCATACGACGGCATGCCTGGCGGGCCCCCAGGGCGTCGCCGGCCCCGAGATAGCGCCCGATGATGGCCTGCCCGGCGATGGCGATGGCGTCCAATGCGAACGCCAGCAGGCTCCACAGGGAAAGGATGATCTGGTGCGCCGCGATGTCGGAGTCGCCCAGGCGGGCGGCGACGGCCGTCGCGATCATCAGGATGGCGCGAAGAGAGAGGGTGCGCACCAGCAGCGGGACACCTGCCTGAGCCGAGGCCCTGATGCCGGCGGCGTCCGGGCGCAGGGATGCCCCGTGCCTGCGTGCTCCGCGGAGCACCACGGTGAGGTAGACCGCGGCCATGCCCCATTGCGCGATGACGGTGCCCCAGGCGGAGCCCGCGATACCCAGGTCGGCGCCATAGACCAGGGCGACATTGAGTACGGCGTTGGCGACGAAGCCGGCGATCGCCACGTAGAGAGGTGTCTTGGTGTTCTGGAGTCCGCGCAGGACACCGGTCGCGGCGAGCACCACGAGCATGGCCGGTATGCCGAGCGTGGAGATCCGGAGATACGTCGTCGCGTAGGGGGCCGCAGTGTCGGAGGCACCGAAGATGTTCACGAGGGCGGGTGCTGTGGGCAGGACGACGGCCAGGACGACAGCACCGAGGAGCAGCGCCAGCCAGATACCGTCCATGCCTTGGCGGATGGCCGACGGGAGGTCCCCTGCTCCCACACGTCGGGCGACGGCGGCCGTGGTTGCGTAGGCCAGGAAGACGAAGACGCTGACGGCGGTCATCAGGAGAGCCGACGCGACGCCGAGCCCGGCGAGTTGTGCGGTTCCGAGATGGCCGACGATGGCGCTGTCCGCCATGACGAACAGCGGCTCGGCGACGAGGGCGCCGAAGGCCGGAACCGCCAGCATGACGATCTCTCGGTCGTGCTGCCGTCGAGTTGCTCCGCGGCGCGCGGGGGCCTGTGTCATGTGCACCAATCTAATCGTCCACAGGTAAGAAGTGCAAAGCATGACTGGCCCTTACTTAGTGGCGCAGGGTGTGGGCTTGCGTACACCGCATGAAGCGATCTTGATCCGACCGGGAAAGTTTTTCTTCTGCACAGCCGGTGGATGGTAAACATGCAGGTCAGGAGCGCCGCCCTAGGTGAGTTCCGGGCTTGTTCACAGGGCTGTCCACCGTCTCGTGCACAGGTTTCCCGGAGTTCTCCACAGCATTGGGCCCGTCGTCCACATGGCCTGTGGATAACCAGATTGGCTGACGCTGCCGACGGGCCTACGGTGGTCCGGCGCCCGCTCCGTCCGCCGGTTTCAGAAAAGCCACAAATCCGGCGCGCGACAAACGGAGTTGGGCCTCTTATTTGTCAGTGCCGTGCCGTAGAACAGAGAGGCACGGCGAGGTCCGCTCGGCGGACGGGAGGAGGTGGCTCGGTGAGCATTTCCGAGCCCTTGGACGACCCGTGGGCCGACAGCGGTCCCAGTGATCGTCTGCCCGCCTCCCGCCGGCGTGAGGACCGCGGCCGGGGCCGCGACGAGCAGCACGACCGCGGCCCGGAGGGCGGCGGATGGGACGGTGGGGGCTCCGCGTTCGAGAGGGTGCCGCCCCAGGATCTCGACGCCGAGCAGTCGGTCCTGGGCGGCATGCTGCTGTCCAAGGACGCCATCGCCGACGTCGTCGAGATCCTCAAGGGCCACGACTTCTACAAGCCGGCCCACGAAACCGTCTACACCGCGATCCTCGACGTCTACGCCAAGGGTGAGCCGGCCGACCCCATCACGATCGCCGCGGAGCTGACCAAGCGTGGCGAGATCAACAAGGTCGGCGGGGCCTCCTACCTTCACACCCTCGTCCAGACGGTCCCCACCGCGGCGAACGCGGCGTACTACGCCGAGATCGTGCATGAGCGCGCCGTGCTGCGCCGTCTGGTGGAGGCCGGTACGCGCATCACCCAGATGGGATACGCGGCCGACGACGACGTGGACGAGATCGTCAACCGTGCGCAGGCGGAGATCTATGCCGTCACCGAACAGCGCACGAGCGAGGACTATCTGCCGCTCGGCGACATCATGGAGGGCGCCCTCGACGAGATCGAGGCGATCGGGTCCCGTAGCGGCGAGATGACCGGAGTACCCACCGGGTTCACCGACTTCGACTCACTCACCAACGGTCTCCACCCGGGACAGATGATCGTCATCGCCGCTCGTCCCGCGATGGGCAAGTCGACGCTCGCCCTGGACTTCGCGCGGGCGGCGTCCATCAAGAACAACCTGCCCAGCGTCATCTTCTCGCTCGAGATGGGACGCAACGAGATCGCGATGCGTCTGCTCTCTGCGGAGGCGCGCGTCGCGCTGCACCACATGCGTTCCGGAACGATGACCGACGAGGACTGGACGCGCCTGGCACGCCGGATGCCGGACGTCTCGGCGGCACCGCTCTACATCGACGATTCCCCGAACCTGTCGATGATGGAGATCCGCGCCAAGTGCCGTCGTCTGAAGCAGCGCAACGATCTGAAGCTGGTCGTCATCGACTACCTCCAGCTGATGCAGTCCGGCGGTTCCAAGCGTGCCGAGAGCCGGCAGCAGGAGGTCTCGGACATGTCCCGAAACCTCAAGTTGCTCGCCAAGGAGCTGGAGATCCCGGTCATCGCGCTCTCCCAGCTGAACCGTGGCCCGGAGCAGCGCACCGACAAGAAGCCGATGGTCTCCGACCTGCGTGAGTCCGGATCCATCGAGCAGGACGCCGACATGGTCATCCTGCTGCACCGCGAGGACGCCTACGAGAAGGAGTCCCCTCGGGCGGGCGAGGCCGACCTCATCGTGGCGAAGCACCGAAACGGTCCGACGGCGACGATCACGGTCGCCTTCCAGGGCCACTACTCGCGCTTCGTGGACATGGCGCAGACCTGATCAGCCGTACCACCGTCCCTCGTCCTGCAGGCGTGCTGGACTGAGGGCATGACGACATCTGAGGAAGAACTGCTGCCCGGGACGCGGCGCGCCCTGCTGCACCGCATCGCCGTCGCCCAGGCCGAAGGGCGTGCGCCGTCGCTCGTCGCGGCCGTGGTGCGGGGCGGCAGGACCGTGTGGACGGGAGCACGGACCTCGGCTGCGTGCCATGGCCCGGACGAGAACGTGCAGTACCGGGTCGGTTCGATCACCAAGACGTTCACCGCCGTTCTGGTGCTCCGGCTGCGCGACGAGGGGGCGCTGGACCTCTCCGACCCGCTGGACAAACACCTGCCGGGCACCGGAGTGGGCGAGGCGACCATTGCCGAGCTGCTCTCGCACAGCGGTGGGCTGGCCGCCGAGACGCCCGGCCCCTGGTGGGAGCGGACTCCCGGCACCCTGCGGCCCGGCTTGGCCGACCTGCTGGGCGAACGGCCGTTGCTGCACCCCAGGGGCAGGCGGTTCCACTACTCGAACCCCGGATACGCGGTGCTGGGCGCCCTCGTCGAGGAACTGCGGGGTGCCCCGTGGGAGGAGGTGCTGCGGCGGGAGGTGCTCGAGCCCTTGGGTCTGCGCCGTACGAGTGCGCGACCGGAGGCGCCGCACGCCGGCGGCTGGGCGGTGCATCCGTGGGCGGATGTGATGCTGCCCGAGCCCCTGGAGGATCTCGGGCTGATGGCGCCCGCCGGCCAACTGTGGTCGACGACACGGGACCTGGCGCGCTTCGTGGCCTTCCTGGCCGAGGGGGACGAGCGAGTACTGAGCGCCGAGTCGGTGCGGGAGATGAGGACGCCGGCGACACCGGTGGAGGCGGCGGACGTCGCCGACGGCTATACGTACGGCCTGGGCATGGAGCTCCGCCACCAGCACGGGCGTGCTCTCTGGGGTCACACCGGTTCGCTTCCGGGCTTCCTCGCCTGCGTCGCGATGGGCGTGGCGGACGACGTGGGCGCGGTGGTCCTGGCCAACTGCACCTCTGGTCCCGCGCCGTTCTCGGTCGCCGCCGATCTGGTGCGGATCGTCGCCGAGGCGGAACCACGTGTCCCCGAGCCGTGGCAGCCGCTGCGGCAGGCCGATCCCGCGGTACTGGAACTGGCGGGTGAGTGGTACTGGGGGACGTACGCCTTCGCGCTGCGGCTGTCGGCCGACGGGATCGTCTCGCTGGAGCCACTGTCCGGCAACGGCCGGCGCTCACGCTTCCGCTCGAACGGGGACGGCACCTGGGTGGGGCTGGAGGGCTACTACGCCGGAGAAATCCTGCGGCCCGTGCGGCGACCGGACGGGGAGGTGAGCCATCTCGACCTGGGGTCCTTCGTGTTCACGCGCCGGCCGTATGACGAGGGAGCTCCCGTGCCGGGCGGAGTGGACTCCGAGGGGTGGCGCGGCATCGGCTGACCATCGGCCTCGGGTGAGCGGGTGCGGGGTCATGTTCCACGTGAAACACGACCCCGAGCGCTTCGTCAGAGGGACAGCTTGAAGCCCACGTGGGAGGCCGTGAAGCCGAGGCGTTCATAGAACCGGTGGGCGTCGGTGCGGGTGTTGTCGGAGGTCAGCTGGACCAGTCGGCAACCCTCGCGGCGGGAGGTGTCGATCGCCCACTCGATGAGCCGGCTGCCCAGGCCGCTGCCGCGCTCGTCCGCGTGGATGCGGACCCCTTCGATGATCGACCTGGTGGAGCCACGCCGGGACAGCCCCGGAACGATCGTGAGCTGCAGTGTGCCGACGACGCGCCCCTCGCGGACCGCGACGACCAGGTGCTGGTTCGGATCGGTGGCGAGCCGTTCCATCGCGGCCCGGTACGGACGGAGGTCGTCCGGGGACTCACGCTGGGCGCCCAGGGGGTCGTCCGCGAGCATGCCGACGATCGCGGGAAGGTCGCCGGCGGCCGCGCCGCGTATCTCAAGATCTTCCATGCCGGCACCCTATGCGGGCACCGGCGCCCTCAGCGTCTCCACGGTCCGGACGAGCGGGGCCAGCTCCGGGTTCTTCGCGGCCTCGTCGAGGGCCTCGCGCAAGGCGGTGTCATTGGTCGGCCGTGCCTCCCTCAGGAGCTCGAGGCCCGACTCGGTGACGTTGGTGTAGATGCCGCGCCGGTCGGTCGGGCACAGATAGCGCTCCAGCAGGCCCCGGTCCTCGAGCCGGGTGACCAGGCGGGTCGTGGCGCTCTGGCTGAGCACGACCGCGTCGGCGACCTGCTTCATCTGGAGATGGCCACCGTCGCCGTCATGCTGGCGGCTCAGTACGTCGAGCAGGGAGTACTCCCGCACGCTCAGGTCGTGCCGGGTCTGAAGGGCGCGCTCGATGTGGGCCTCGATCCTCCCGTGCAGCAGGGAGAGTGCGCACCAGCCCTGAGCGAGGGCGGTGAGCGCGGCGTCCGTGGCCGTCATGGGCGTTTCTTCCGTCCAGGAGCTGCTGCCATCAGGGTAGAGCACATTCGCAATAGTGAGCGATTGCATATAGCCCGCGTTTGCAATTATTGTGCTCGCGTATGAAATGTGCTCATCCTGTTCGGCCTCGGCACCGGTCGGGAACTCTCGGGACCGGCGTCGCGCTGCGCGCGGGTGCGGCTGTCAGGCCGCCGCGACCGTCACCGGGGCGAACCGCCGGCTCCAGTCCCCGGGCAGCTCCGTGATCCCGTACGTCATGACGGCATTGCACGCGACGGAGGCCAGCCCGTGCTCCTTCACCCAGTCGAGCAGCTCGGCGTGCCGCACATCGATGTCGGTGCGCAGGGGCCGGCCGGTGTGGGCCGCGAGGGAAGCGACGAGGGCCTTGGCCGTCGCGGTGTCACGGGCGATCAATGGGCCCACGACCTGGGTGTCCATGTTGGGCCAGGCCGCCGCGTACCCGATGATCCGCCCGTCCTCCTCGGCGACGCGCAACTGATCGGCGAAGGCGGGCAGCCGGGTGACGATGTGCGTGCGGTCCGTCCCGAACACCTCCTCGTCCAGCCGGAGGATCGCCGGGAGGTCCTCCGCGGTGGCGGCACGCGTGGCGACCTCCGGTCCGGCACCCGAGGGGACGAAGTGGCCCCGCACCATCTCGGCCCGGCCGGTGACCTTGAACCCGAGCTCCTCGTACAGCGGTCGGCCGAAGGGGGTCGCGTGCAGCGTGAGGGGCGTGACGCCCATCGTCGAGACGACGTGACGCATCAACCGGCGTCCCACGCCCCGGCGCGCATGCCGTTCGGCGACCAGGACCATGCCGATGGCCGCGAGGTCGGGCTGCTCCCGCCGCCCGTACTCGGTGACGACGCACGCGGTGACCAGGCCGCCGCCGGGGTCGTCGATGCCGTACCCCTTTCCGGCCGCGAGAAGGAGACCCCACTTGTGCTCCTCCCGTGGCCACCCCCGGTCCTCGGACAAGTCGGCGCAGGCGGTGAGGTCGCGGAGCGTCAGACGGCGGATGGGCAGAGAGGCGAGGGAAGGTGTCGGCACGCAGGTCAGGCTGTCCGACGAGGGCCTTCGGCGTCCACCCGTTTCCACAGAATCGGCCGAGCTTTCGGCCATCTGCGCGCGGCCTGCGGGTCAGCCCAGGTCGGGGGCGTGCATGGCGCGTACCCCTTCGATGTTGCCGTCCAGATAGTGCCGCAGCGACAGCGGCACGAGATGGACGGAGGCGATACCGACCCGGGTGAACGGCACACGGACGATCTCGTACTCGCCGACGGGTTCGTCGACCTCCGGGCCGTGCCGCAGGGAGGGATCCATCGATTCCAGGCGGCACACGAAGAAGTGCTGCACCTTCACGCCGGTGGCGCCGCCGTCCTCGCCGATGTGCTCCACGGTGTCGACGAAGCAGGGCACCACATCGGTGATCTTCGCGCCGAGCTCCTCGTGCACCTCCCGGTGCAGGGCGTCCACGACGGTCGAGTCCTCCGGCTCGACCCCGCCGCCCGGGGTGACCCAGTAGGGATCCATGCCCGGCTTGGTGCGCTTGATCAGAATCAGGTTCTCGCCCTCGAGCAGAACGGCTCGGGCGGTGCGCTTGACCACGGGTCGGACGGTCATGGAGGAAATGTGGCCCGGCTGGTTCCACGTGAAACATCGTGCGGTCCACCGGCCGGTCTCCCGCGATGACACCCGCCCCGGCCGGTCAGCACCAGTCGGTGGCGGCCTGCTCCAGCCAGTCGTGGGCCCGCGCGATGTGCGGCATCGCCAGCGTGCCGGTCCGCACCACCAGGAAGTACGTACGCAGCGGGGGCACCGCCGGTTCGTGGAGGGCCGTCACCTCACCCCGCTCCAGTGCACCCGCGCACAGGTAGCGTGGCAGCACCGCGAGCCCCGCCCCCGCGCCGGCGCAGGCCAGCACCGCGCGTAGATCCGGGACGACGACGGTGGCCGGGGCGACCGGCCGGGAATCGAAGACGGACGCCCAGTAACGGGCGACGAACGGCAGCGACTCGTGCACCTCGACCACGGGGATCTGCTCCAGGGCGGACGGACCGTCCCGGCGGACCGTGCCGGAGCCGATCCGCCCGGCCCAGTGCGGGGCGGCGATCAGCACATGCTCCTCGTCGCAGAGCGCGGTCGCCGAGAGCAGGGCCCCGCGTGGCCGGGCCGTGCTGATGGCCAGATCGTGGTGTCCGGCGGCGAGCCCTTCCAAGGTTTCCTCGTCGCTGGCGAAGGAGGCTCGCAGGGCGAAGCCATGGCCGTCCTCACCGGTCAGCTCGGTGAGCGCGGGCAGCGCCCGCTCGGCGGTGAATTCCGGGGGTCCCGCCAGATGCAGCGTCCGTAAGGAGGAATCCTCCTCCAGCCCGGACTCGGCTATCTCCACCAGGGCGTCGAGATGCGGTGCTGCCTTGTGGGCGAGCTCGTCCCCGATGGTCGTCGGTGTCACACCGCGCGCCTGACGCAGGAACAGGGGCCGCCCCACCTGCCGTTCGAGCGCTCGTATCTGAGAGGTGACGGCCGGCTGGGAAAGTCCGAGCAGGGCGGCGGCACGGGTGAAGGAACCGGCCCGGTGCACGGTCACGAAGGTCCGCAGCAAGGCCAGATCCACGGCACGCCCTCCCTTGTCGGCCCCCGCTGCAGGCCGGTTGCGGCCAGCTATAAATAAGTCGATAGGTCGCTGTCGCTAGGGTGATTGGACACTGACACCGAGTCAACTAGCCTTGGTCGTGCGGTTCTTCGTGCACGGAACCGAGGACGGTCCGAGCCACGAGGGGGGAGGCTCGGACCGTCCGCCGCGGTGCGCCGGACGCACGGCGTCCGTTCCCGTCCGCGGCGGCTGGTCAGGCGGCGGACTCGGCCAGGGCGCGCAGCACGTCCGCCATCAGGTCCTCCGGGTCCTCGGCGCCCACCGAGAAGCGGATGAAGCCCTCGGGCACCGCGTCCCCGCCCCAGCGCCCGCGCCGCTCCGCCGTGGACCGAACGCCGCCGAAGCTCGTCGCGTCGTCCACGAGCCGCAGCGCGTCGAGGAAACGGTCCGCACGCGCGCGCGTGGGCAGCGTGAAGGAGACCACGCACCCGTAGCGCCGCATCTGCTGCGAGGCGATCGTGTGGGAGGGATCGTCGGGCAGCCCCGGATAACGCAGCCCCGTCACCTCCGGCCGTTCCCGCAGCGCCAGGGCGAGCGCCAGCGCGGTGGCGTTCTGGCGCTCGACGCGCAGCTGGAGCGTGGCGATCGAGCGATGCGCGAGCCAGGCCTCCATGGGACCGGGAATCGCACCGACGATCTTGCGCCAGCGTCGGACGGCGGCCATGGCCGCCGCGTCGCGGCCGGTGACGTAGCCGAGGAGCACGTCGCCGTGCCCGGTGAGCTGCTTGGTGCCGCTGGCCACCGCGAAGTCGGCGCCGAGTTCCAGCGGGCGCTGGCCGAGCGGCGTCGCGAGGGTGTTGTCGACGGCGACCAGGGCGCCCTGGGCGTGTGCCGCCTCGGCGAGCCGGCGCACGTCGCACACGTCCAGTCCCGGGTTCGAGGGGGTCTCGATCCACAGCAGCCTCGCCCCGTCGAGGACGTCGAGCTGGGCGTCGCCACCGGTCGGGGCGGTGCGCACCTCGATGCCGTACGTCTCGAGCTGGGAGCGCACCAGGGGCAGCGCCTGGTAACCGTCGTTCGGCAGGACGACCGCGTCCCCGGCGCGGAGCTGGGAGAAGAGCACCGAGGAGATGGCGGCCATGCCCGAGGCGAAGACCAGGGTCTCGGCATCGTCGCGCCCGGGCGCCTCCAGCTCGCCGATGGCCCGTTCCAGCAGCGTCCAGGTCGGGTTCTCGTCCCGGCCGTAGGTGTACGGGCCGGTGGGAGCGCCGGGCAGGTGGAAGTGGGCGGCGAACACGGGGCCGGGCAGGGTCGGCTCGTGCTTGACCGGCTCGGGCAGACCGGCCCGTACCGCGCGGGTGCCGTCACCCGCCCGGGCGGGGAGCTCCGGGCCGTGGTCCGCACCCGTCGTCGAATAGTTCATGCAGCCTGTCCTTCCACGTGCGCGCGAACGGCGGCGAGCAGCCCTTCGCTCGCCGCCTCCACCATCTCAAGACACGCGTCGAAGTCTTCCGCGCCCCCGTAGTAGGGGTCCGGCACGTCGAGGTCGTCGTCGGCGGCGGGGTCGTACGAACGCAGCAGACGGATCTTGCCGGCGTCCTCCTCCGTCGGGGCGAGTCGCCGCAGTGCCCGGAGGTGACCGGCATCGAGTGCGAGGACGAGGTCGAGGTGCCCGAACCAGGACGGGTCGAACTGCCGGGCGGTGTGCCCGGCGTCGTAGCCGTGCTCCCGCAGCACGGTCACCGTGCGCGGGTCGGCGCCCTCGCCCTCGTGCCAGCCGCCCGTACCGGCGCTGTCCACCTCGACCCGGTCGTCGAGCCCCGCCCCGGCCACCCGCGCGCGGAAGACCGACTCGGCCATCGGGGAGCGGCAGATGTTGCCGGTGCAGACGAAGCAGACGCGGTAGGTCATCGCGCCCGGTCCCCGTCGGGCAGGACGACGTTGAGCGCCCAGGAGACGACAGAGATGATCAGACCGCCGAGTATGGCCGTCCAGAAGCCCTCCACATGGAAGCTCAGGTCGAGCTGGTCGGCGAGCCAGGAGGTGAGCAGCAGCATCAGCGCGTTCACCACCAGGGTGAACAGTCCGAGCGTCAGAATGAGCAGGGGAAGGCTGAGGAGCTGCACGACCGGCTTGACCAGGACGTTCACCAGGCCGAAGAGCAGGGCGACCAGGAGCAGGGTGCCGATCTCCTTGCCCGTGCTGTCACCGGTCAGGGTGATCTTGTCGAGCAGCCACACCGCGACCGCGAGGGCGCCCGCGTTGGCGATCGTCTTGACTAGGAAATTCATCATGTGTCTGATCGTGGCAGACACGATCGGGCTTGAGCAGTGAGGCAGGGGCGGGACCAGGAGATGAAGGCATTCCGGCTGGACGAACTGGAGGCGGAGCGGGCCGCCAACGACGGGGCCTACCTGCAGTTCCTGCGGGAGCGGAACATGTCGGTCGGCCTCTACGCCCTGGACGCGGGCGCTCAGGACCCGCAGCAGCCGCACCAGCAGGACGAGGTGTACTTCGTCGTCAGCGGCCGTGCGTCGATCACGGTGGGCATGGAGACCACACAGGTGGCGCGCGGCAGCGTCGTGTACGTACCGGCCGGAGTGGCCCACAAGTTCCACCACATCAGCGAGGACCTGCGGGTTCTGGTGGTGTTCTCTCCGCCCGAGAGCTGAGCCGGGAACTCGGGGTTCCCTAGGGGATCGGTCAGGGGAGGACAAGGGGTCCGTCGCCCCCGCCGGGCCATCCGCCGCCCTAGCATCGGGTGCAGGACATCATCTGACGCGACCCGGCACGCGACGGGCGGAGAGGTAAGGACAAGGGCGATGCGAGAGATCTTCACGGGACTGCCGTGGTGGGTGAAGTGGATCGCGGTGCCGGTCATCGCTCTGGTGGTGTTCGGCGGGCTGATTGCGAGCGTGGTCGGCTTCGTGATCGGACTGCTCTTCAAGCTGCTGGTGTTCGTGGCGCTGGTCGGCGGCCTGATCTACGTCGTACGCAAGTTCACCTCGAGTTCCTCGTCGCGCGGCGACTGGTGAGACGAGGGGGACCGGTGAGGCGGTAACAGGAATCGCCGGTTCCCTCGGGCGGGGGAAGTTTCTCCGGCGGGCCGTCTGCGTGCGGTGAGGGCCCGTTAGAGTCCGAAACTCGACGCGGGGACGATCCCCGCGAGCGGCGACCCCCACCCGTGTTCCCCGCACGGGCTGCCCCCTCGCGTTTCGGGAGTGACCCTTGGCCACGACTGGCACCGCCTCCGCGCATCTGCCCGCGGTCCCCTCACAGCCCCGCTCCCCGGCGTGCCCCGCACCGGCGCCCGGTGCGACCCTCATCGGATCCGTCCAGCGGGCCATGCGCCTGCTGGAGACCGTCGCCGGCCACGCGTACGGGGCACCCGCCAAGCAACTGGCCCGCGAGACCGGGCTGGCCCTCCCCACCACCTACCACCTGCTGCGCACCCTGGTGCACGAGGGTTATCTGCGCCGGGACAAGGGGCTGTTCTTCCTGGGGGAGGCCGCTGAACGGCTGAGCAGCAGCGGAGCACAGCAGAAACGTCGCAGCAAGGTCGTCGACACTCTCGCCCGCTGGCGGGACGCGATCGGTGCCCCCGTGTACTACGCGGTCTACCGCGACGGTGAGATCGACATCGTCTGCGTCTCCGACACGCCGGGCAACCCCGCGGTCGAGGAATGGGCCGACTTCCGGGAGACCGGCCACGCCCACGCCCTCGGGCAGTGTCTGCTCTCCCAGCTCGACGAGGAGGCACGCCGCGACCACCTGGACCGCTACCCCGTGCGCCCCGTCACGCCGTACACCGTGCGCGACGATCACAGCCTGCTCCGACGCCTGGACCGGACCCGGCGCATGGAGCTGGTGACGGAGCGCCAGGAATACGCCCTGGGGGCGGTGTGCGCGGCGATCCCGATCACCGTCGGCACCACGGCGGCCTCGATGGCCGTCTCCCTGCCCGCACATCAGGCCGACCGGCTGATCCCCGCCGCCCGGCATCTGCAGGCCGAGCTGGGACGCCTGCTGGGGTCGCTCGCGCTGTCTATCAGTATCTGAAAACTCACTCCTTGTGATCTGCTGTGCACGTTCAGCAAGATTCCATGTGGTGTCAGAGTCCGTGCCCGGCCAGTCCGCGGCCAATGACGGGGTAGGCGATGCGCGAATCCGTACAGGCAGAGGTCATGATGAGCTTTCTCGTGTCGGAGGAGCTGTCCTTCCGTATCCCGGTGGAGCTGCGCTACGACACCTGTGATCCCTACGCCGTGCGCCTGACCTTCCACTTGCCCGGGGACGCTCCTGTGACCTGGGCGTTCGGCCGGGAGCTGCTGGTCGACGGTGTCGGCCGGCCGTGCGGCGAGGGGGACGTGCGCGTCTCGCCGGTCGACGCGGACCTGCTGGGCGAGGTGCTGATCCGGCTCCAGGTCGGGAACGACCAGGCGCTCTTCCGTTCGTCGACCGCCCCGCTCGTGGCCTTCCTCGACCGCACCGACAAGCTGGTGCCGCTGGGCCAGGAGGGTGCGCTCGCCGACTTCGACGCCCACCTCGACGACGCACTGGACCGGATCCTCGCGGAGCAGGGCGCCGGCTGAAGGCGGAGGCCGGGCGGGCCGGTGGCGGTCCGCCCCGGCGCGGTCCGCCCCGCCAGGGTCCGTCAGCGCTTGCGGCGCCTGCCTCTCCCGCCGCGTCCCGGGGCCGACCGGGCGTCCGGCACCTGCGGGCGCGCTTGTTCCCGCGACTGTCCCGGCGTCCGTGCGGCCGGACGGTCCGCCGAGACGACCAGTGCGGCCAGGGCCGTGGTGACCGGCACCGAGGCCACCAGACCGATCGAGCCGATCAGGGTGCGCACGATCTCCTGTGCGACCAGCTCGCTGTTGGCGACCGTCCCCACGCCGCTCTGCGCGATGGAGAACAGCAGCATCAGCGGCAGCGCGGCGCCCGCATAGGCGAGGACCAGCGTGTTGACCACGGACGCGATGTGGTCACGGCCGATCCGCAGGCCCGCGCGGTACAGTCCGCCCCGCCCCATCGACGGATTGGCCTCGTGCAGTTCCCAGACCGCGGACGTCTGCGTCACCGTCACGTCGTCGAGCACACCGAGCGAACCGATGATGACGCCGGCCAGCAGCAGGCCGCTCATGTCGATCTCGGGATACAGCCCGTGGATGAGACCGGTGTTGTCATCGGTGTTGCCGGTGAGTGCGGCCCAGCCGATGAACACCGATCCCAGGATGCCGATCAGCAGCAACGAGACGAGGGTGCCGAGCACCGCGACTGAGGTGCGGGCCGACAGCCCGTGACACAGATACAGGGCGACCAGCATGATCGCGCTCGCCCCGACCACCGCCACCACCAGCGGGTTCGACCCTTGCAGGATGGCCGGGAGGATGAAGAAGTTCAGCACCAGGAAGCTGATCGTCAGGGCCACCAGCGCCATGACGCCGCGCAGCCGCCCCACCGCCACGACCGCGAGTGCGAAGATGCCGGCGAGCAGTGCGAGGGGGAAGCGCCGGTTCACGTCGGTGACCGAGTACTGCAGGTCCTCGGGTGCGGACGGCTCGTAGGCGACCACGACCTCCTGACCCTCGCTCAGCTGCCGTGACTGGTCCGGCTGCACGATCTCCTCGAACGTACGGCCCTTGTCGTCGCCGGTGTCGACCCTGATCGTCGCCTTCTTGCAGGTGCCGTCCGCCTGCTGCTGGGCGGAGGAGCCCTCGGCGGTGGAGGTGTCACCGGTCGGGACGCCTCCGGAGGCGTTCACGGACTGGCAGCTCACCTCGACCACCTTGGTCACCGTGGCCTGCTGTGTCTGCCGGTCGAAGCCCACCCCGGTGCGTTCGTGCGCCGGAGCGCCGCCCGGCCACAGCACGGCGAGGCCGATCAGTACCGCCGCGGCGAACGGGATGAGGATCGCCGCGATGACTCTGCGCAGATGCTGGGAGACGGGAGCCGCCGGGCCGTGGCTGTGACTGTGTCCGTGCCCATGACCGCTCGCGGCGCCTGTGCCGTGCGGAGGTTCGGGCGGCGGAAACGAAGGAGGCTGAGTCGGGGTCACCGCCCGATCATCGCAAGAACGAAGGGGGCCCTCTGTTCACCGCGCCACAGATGACGCTAGCGTGGAGGCACCTTTTGTACACGCGGGAGCTCGGAGCACCGGGCTGAGAGGGCGCTGACCTCCGTCCCAGCGACGTTTCACAGGAAACATCACCGAAGCGCGAGTGATGTTTCCCACGGAACGCCGGCAGACGGAAACCGCTGCGTCGACCGCCGAACCTGTTACCGGGTAATGCCGGCGTAGGGAGTAGGTCTCATGACCAACAAGGACGCACGCACGCCTGCCTCGACGCAGAACCCGACGGAGACGTCGGCGAACCAAGAGGCCGGGAAGTCCGTCGGCTGGCACAAGGCGTACGTCGAGGGCACCCGCCCCGACCTGCGGGTGCCGGTCCGTCAGGTGCACCTCACGAACGGGCAGTCGGTCACCCTGTACGACACATCGGGCCCGTACACCGATCCACTCGTCGACACCGACGTCCGCAGGGGACTGGCGCCCCTGCGGGAGAACTGGATCACCGCTCGCGGAGACACGGAGGAGTACGCGGGCCGTCCCGTCCGTCCCGAGGACGACGGAATCAAGCACACCGCTCCGCGCGGGGGCCTGCGCAACCTGGACGCCGTCTTCCCCGGCCGCCCGCGCCTGCCGCGACGGGGCCGTGCCGGGCAGGCGGTCACGCAGCTGGCGTACGCGCGCCGCGGGGAGATCACCCCCGAGATGGAGTTCGTGGCCCTCCGGGAGAACGTCTCCCCCGAGGTGGTCCGCGAGGAGATCGCGGCGGGCCGGGCCGTGCTGCCCGCCAACGTCAACCACCCGGAGACCGAGCCGATGATCATCGGTAAGCGGTTCCTGGTGAAGGTCAACGCCAACATCGGCAACTCGGCGGTGACGTCCTCCATCGAGGAGGAGGTGGAGAAGATGACCTGGGCGACCCGATGGGGCGCCGACACGGTCATGGACCTCTCCACCGGCCGCAACATCCACACCACCCGCGAGTGGGTGCTGCGCAACTCCCCCGTCCCCATCGGTACCGTGCCGCTCTACCAGGCCCTGGAGAAGGTCGACGGCCGGGCCGAGGAGCTGACCTGGGAGATCTACAAGGACACGGTCATCGAGCAGGCGGAGCAGGGCGTGGACTACATGACGGTCCACGCGGGCGTGCGCCTCGCGTACGTACCGCTCACCGCCCACCGCAAGACGGGCATCGTCTCGCGCGGCGGCTCGATCATGGCCGCGTGGTGCCTGGCGCACCACAAGGAGTCGTTCCTGTACGAGAACTTCGAGGAGCTCTGCGAGATCCTCGCCGCGTACGACGTCACGTACTCGCTCGGCGACGGCCTGCGGCCCGGCTCCATCGCGGACGCCAACGACGAGGCGCAGTTCGCCGAGTTGCGCACGCTCGGGGAACTCAACACCATCGCGAAGCGTTTCCACGTGCAGACCATGGTCGAAGGCCCGGGACACGTCCCGATGCACAAGATCAAGGAGAACATCGACCTGCAGCAGGAGATCTGCGATGAGGCCCCGTTCTATACGCTCGGCCCGCTGACCACCGACGTCGCTCCCGCCTACGACCACATCACCTCGGGCATAGGCGCGGCGATGATCGCGTGGTGGGGCACGGCCATGCTCTGCTACGTCACGCCCAAGGAGCACCTGGGCCTGCCCAACCGCGACGACGTCAAGACCGGCGTCATCACCTACAAGATCGCCGCGCATGCCGCCGACCTCGCCAAGGGGCACCCCGGTGCGCAGGAGTGGGACGACGCGCTGTCCGACGCCCGCTTCGAGTTCCGGTGGGAGGACCAGTTCAACCTCGCGCTCGACCCGGACACGGCACGCGAGTTCCACGACGAGACCCTCCCGGCGGAGCCCGCGAAAACGGCCCACTTCTGCTCGATGTGCGGCCCGAAGTTCTGCTCGATGAAGATCAGCAGAAGCATCACAGAGCAGTTCGGCGGCGACTCGGACGCCACGCCGGAGGAGATCGAGGCCGGGATGCTGGAGAAGTCGAAGGAGTTCGCGGCTTCCGGCAACCGGGTCTACCTGCCGTTGGCAGACTGAGCCCGACCCTCAGTGCCACGCAGCGCAGCAGGACGGGCCCGCACCCCATGAGGGATTTGCGGGCCCGTCCCGTTTTGTATGCCTGGCGGTGGATGCCGTGAGTGCACTCTCATCATGAGGGGACGACGCAGAGCGATGCCGGCCCCGATGGCCTTGCTTCGTCGCACGTGATCAAAGACGGCGCGAGCGCTTCCTCAGCAGCTTCCGCAGAACCCTCCAAGCTGTTGCTGCCTCTTCTTCTGACGTCGGAGCGTCCGCCAGCACATGTTGGGGACGCTCGGACAGCCGCAGCCGGTTGGAGCAGATCAGGTCAGCCGAGATAGGGCTGCTCGCGGTGCTCCATGAAGTGGCTGAGCCTGAGCCGCTGCGTGTGGTGCATCGGAAGTTGGTCCAGCTCGTCTGGAGAGACGAACCGCAGCTCCGTCGACTCATCGGAGATCGCCAGTTCTCCGCCGACAATCCGCGCGGTGAAGCAGACGTTGAACTGCCGGCGCACCTCGCCATCCGTGTAGGCGATGATGTGCCTCGGGTCGGTGTACGTGCCGACCAGTCCCGTGACCTCCACATCCAAGCCGGTCTCTTCCTTGACCTCGCGGACGGCCGTGCCGGGGAGCGAGTCGGTGAGGTCCATGCCCCCGCCGGGGAGCGCCCACAGATCGTTGTCACGTCGGCGCTGGAGCAGGATGCGCCCCTGCTCGTCGGCGACGACGGCCGAAGCCGCAACAACCATGCTGTTGGGCTTGGGCGCGTTCGGGTCGTCGTAGTACTCGGTTCGTGCCATGGTCACCCCTTGTGCTGTACGGGCGTCGCCGTGGACCACACCGCGTCGAAGCTCTCGGCGTAGGTGTCGAACATTCCGCCTTCCCCGCTTCGCCGAAGATGCCACACCGGGGCCCCGTAAGCGTTGACGCCCCAGACGTGGGCATTGACCAGCAACTGATCATCGGCGCGGTAGAGCGAGTTGTAGAGCGTCGTCCCGTGGATCCGAATGTCGATGCCGGGCACGCCGATCAGGGGCCGGTAGTGCATGAGTGCCAGTTGGCAGCGTGACTCGATGCCGTGGCCGAACTTCTCCTCCTCGCCGCGCGCTCGAACGTTCTCGCTCTCGGCGTCGCCTACCGCGATCCGGATCGCGCAGCCTTCTGAGGCCCGCTCCCGCAAGAGCTCGTTGAGTCGGGGATACGCCTCATGCAGGAAGACGGCGGCGTACACCAACACGTCGATGTGCTTGCGGGCCTGTGTCAGCATGTCCACGAAGGCGGATACGGGGATGTCCGCCCGCTGGTCGTAGAGCGCCACGAGCTCCGGGCTGATTGCTCGCGCCGCGCGCGCCTGCCGGAGTGCCGGCCAGAGTGCGTGCACGTCTTCTCCTAGGGTCTCTGCCGCCCGCATGGCTGTGACGCGGCGTGGCGTACGGCCGAGATTGACCCATCGCTCAACGGACTTGGGGTCTACGTCGACCTTTTGCGCGAGGGTGGCGTACGTCCAGCCTCCGTCCGCCATGACGGCACGAAGCCTCTCGTTCGGCATGAGTCTCCCCCTGATCCTCGGGACGGCACTAGGGACGTTCTACATGACGCGGGACGTCCCGAAGTGGGGTTTGGTGGAGGTTCCGACGTCCTTGTGAACGGCAGCATGCTCGTGACTATGGCGAGCAATCAGCAGGCCAGACCCGGAATCGGCGAACTGGCCAAGGACCAGCAGACCGGACGCATCGGCCTCGTCATGGGCGAGATCGGTGGACGCGTTCAGATGCGACCGATGAACGGTGGCATCGAGTGGGACGCCATGCCCGATGACGTCGTGGCACCCAAGGCGCGGGAGGAACTGAGCTCGCGCCTGGCCGTGAAGAACAACAACAGCCGGGGCGGCCTGTAATGCGCGTCATCGGTCGGTACGCAGGCGTCCTCCTCGTGATCGGCATCAGCGCTTCCTGCGGATTCGTGATCGGGGTCGCTCTCAGTACCGGTACCTAGACCGATCCGCCACGGATGGCTGTCGAATCCGCGGCTAGCCCGTCCCCAAGACGTACGCCGGGAGGTGCAATGAACGGTTCGACGAGTCAGATCCTCACGACGATCGGTGACGGCGCCCGTCTTGGAGACGTGATCACGACCGGCGGAAACCCGCACACCGTGACGAACGTGCGGCGGGTCGCGGGCGGGCGAAAGGTCCTTGAGTTCGCCGACGGCAACGTCTACGTGCTTGGCCCCGCGCTGCTCATCCAGGTCATGCGGACGTCACGGACGAGGGTGCGGCTAGTGGCCGGACGAGACGGACTCGCCCGCGTGGCCCTGTCCTGACCACTTCCTCTGCACGGAGGTTCCCCGCGTGGCAACTGCACCATCCACCCTGACCCGGTGCTCTCTCCCTCCTCGCAACGAGAGCTGCGGGGACTGCGGCGGCAGCGGTGCCGACTCGTCCGGCAAGAGCTGCGGCACCTGCAACGGGCTCGGCGAGATCTACTGCCGCGTCGCCGAACGCCAGGGCGTACGCGTGCCGTCGCGCTTCTCGATCCGGAAGGAATACCACTGATGGCCCACGCTCTGATCGCCTCCCCGTTCCTCGACGGGCACCTGCTCCTCAAGCCCGGTGCCAGGGCTGGGGCTCGCATCCCCGCCGAGCACTACGAGGGCCTGCGGCAGGCCGCTGCCGACGGTGAGGCTCTGCCCACCTGGGCGGTGCAGACCGCGTCCGACGTGTGGGGCATCGACCTGAGCGGCCGGCCCGCGCAGGGCACGGTGCTGGTGCGCGAGCCGTCCCCGTACGGCTACTGCCGGGCCTCGTGGGAGATCAACCTCGGCTGCAACTTCGGCTGCAAGCACTGCTACCTCGGCGAGCGGCCGTTCTCCGGCCTCGCCTGGGAGGAGAAGGTGCGGCTGCTGGACATCATGCGCGAGGCCGGTGTCCTCTGGCTCCAGATCACGGGCGGTGAGCCCGCCTCAGGACATGCGTCGTGAGCACGGCGGCAGCCGGGCGGAGATCGAGGAGGGGATGGCCCGCAAGTCGGAGGAGTTCGCGGCGGCGGGCAATCGCGTGTACCTGCCGATCACGGACTGAGCGTCCGGTGGGGCAGCGGGTGCGGTGCCCGTGACGGGCACCGCTCCCGTGGGCAGGTTCCTCTCGTCTTCGCCGGCGCGGGTGGGCAGACTGGGCCCATGACAGCGAGTTCGATGAGCAAGGGATCCAATCTTTCCGTCGAGGCCTCCGTGGTGCGTGTCGAGCTCGCTTGGGCGGCCGGGCCCGGGGTGCCCGACATCGACGCCTCCGCGTTGCTGCTCACGCAGGCCGGACGGGTGCGGGACGACGCGGACTTCGTCTTCTACAACCAGCCTCGTCACGCGTCCGACGCCGTGACGCATCTCGGAAAGCGGAACGCCGCCGTTGCCGCGACCGACACCGTGGAGGTCACGCTGGGCGCGGTCGAACCGGCCGTCGAACGGATCGTGTTGTGCGCGTCGGCCGACGGCGGGACGTTCGGCCAGGTGCCGGGACTGGTGCTCAGGCTGCTCGACGCGGGGACGGGGACCGAGCTGGCCCGGTTCGACATGGCCGCGGGGACCGAGACCGCTTTCATCGGCGGCGAGCTGTACCGGCGGCAGGGCAAGTGGAAGTTCCGTGCGGTGGGGCAGGGATACGCCTCCGGGCTCGCCGGGCTGGCCACGGACTTCGGCATCACCGTGGACGAGCCCGCCCCGGCGGCCGCCGCTCCCGCGGCCTCACCGGCTCCCCCGCCCCCGCCCGCACCCGCCCGGGCTCCCGCTCCCCAGCCCCACGCCCCCCGTCTCACCAAGGGTGAGGAGCGGCTGCCCGTCGACATGCGCAAGCGGCTGTCCCTGCGCAAGGAACAGGTGGCGGTCAGCCTCCGCAAGCACGGGGCCACCGGCATCACCGCGCGCGTGGTCCTCGTCCTGGACGCCTCCGGATCCATGTCGTTCCTGTATTCCAAAGGCGTCGTGGCCGATGTCGTCGAGCGGATGGCCGCGGTCGCGGCACAACTGGACGACGACGGGGAGATGCAGGCATGGACCTTCGCCTCGAACCCGGCGCGGTTGCCGGACCTGCGGCTCGGTGAGCTTCCCGAGTGGCTGCGGCTGCACGTGCGTGTGGGTGAGGTGGGCCTCTTCCGGCGCGGGCGGAAGAAGGGACTGGAGCCGAGCCAGGTCGACATGCGGGACGTCGGCATCCAGAACGAGGAGCAGAAGGTCATCGCCGAGGTGCGCGCGTTCGTCCGGGACAACCCGGCGTCCGCCCCGACGCTGGTCCTGTTCTTCTCCGACGGCGGTGTCTACCGCAACAAGGAGATCGAGCGCGAGCTCCGCGAGGCCGTGGAGGAACCCGTCTTCTGGCAGTTCGTGGGACTGGGCAAGTCCCACTACGGCGTGCTGGAGCGATTCGACACGCTGCCCGGTCGCCGCGTCGACAACGTCGGCTTCTTCGCCGTCGACGACATCAGCACCGTCCCGGACCCGGAGCTGTACGACCGGCTGCTGTCCGAGTTCCCCCTGTGGATCACGGCCGCGGGGCGAGCGGGCATCCTCTGAGCGCCGCCGGCGCATCGCGAAGGCGCCCGTGGACCCGCCTGTCGACCAGCCCCTGGACCGGCTCCTGGGCCAGCCCTTCGACCAGCCCGTGCGGCCCGCCCTTCGACCAGCCCGTGCGGGCCGCCCTTCGGATCCGGCCCATCCACCCGGCTCGCGCCCCCGGCCCGGGGAGCGCAAGCCGAAGGACGGGCCACCGGCCGTCCGGGCGGGCCGGCTACTCCGGCTGGTGTTCCGGCCCTCCGAAGTCCGGGCTGGAGTAGTCCGGACTGGAGTAGCTCGGCCGCGTGCCACGGCCCGACCCCTCGTCGGGGCTGGAGAAGCCGGGCCGGTCGTACCCGAGGTGCGGCATGCGACTGGCCGGCGCGGGCGGCGCCGTGTGCTGCAGCGCGGAGGCCGTCGCCGGGTCGGTGAGCGCGTCCCGCAGGAACGGGATGATGCCCCGCTCCAGCAGGGCTTCGCGCCAGGCGTCCCTGGCCCGCTTCACCTCCCCGTCGAGTTCGCGGTACGGGCCGCCGAGCGCCGAGGGCTCGTTGCGCAGCGCGGTGAGCAGCAGACCCACGGCGGCGACGAGGATGGCGACCGCCGTCACCGCGCCGAACACCCATCCGGTGGTGAGCATGGTCCGGGCGAACGCGGCCCCGGGGTCGAGCATCCGCAGGACGTATCCGACGAGCAGGAAGATCGCCGCCGCGGTTCCGGCCAGTACGGGCGCCAGGACGGCGACCACGGCCATCGCGCCCGCACCCGCGGTCTCGGCGACCTCCCCCACGGCGGCGGCGAGCCCCGCCGCGCCCGTGCCCGGCTCGGTGGAGCCGGACTCGCGGCCGGCCGGGACGGACGGCACCGGAGGCCGGCGCAGCTCGTCGCGGACCTTCACGTAGTGCTGGTACTCGGTCGCCGCGGCCGCCGTGACGATCGCGGTGGCGTTGAGCGCCATCGTGCGCAGTTGTTCCGGGTTGAGCCGCTGTCCGACAGCGGCCAGCTGCGGGTTGTGTGGTGCGGAGCGCAGCGCCTCATCGAGAATCCGCTCGTATTCCTGGCGGTCCTCGCTCAGCAGGTGCTGCGGAACGCTGTTCATGTGCATCCCCCGATGCTCCGTAGGGCTTGGGGCTCGGCATGCTGACGAGCCGTCGGGCAGAAACGGAGGGGAGCCTGCTACGGATAAGCCGATGGTAGAGCGGTGACGGCGCGCGGTGACAGGGGGTTTACCGAATTCGACGCTCTCGCGGTGCGGCCGAGGGCCGCCCGTACGCGGCCCGCGGAACGCTCAGCCGTTCAGAGGCAGTTGCTGGACCAGCAGTTTTCCGGCCATGGTGACCCCGCCGTCCATCGCGATGGCGAGGCCGTCGGCGTAGACGTGCGGTCCGACGATCACGGGGCCGCTGTCGTCCTCGCCGTCCTCGGAGCCGACTTCGCCCAGCAGATACGGAATCGGGCTGTGGCCGTGAACGACCCGGGTGCCGCCGTACGTATCCAGCAGGGAGCGCACCGCGTCGGCGCCGCCCTCGTCGCGGAAGGAGAACCGCTTGGTGAACTTGCGGAACAGGTCCCAGACCTCGTCCGCGTCGTTGCGCGTGAGCGTCTCCCGGACGGTGTCGTTGACCTCTTCGATGGAGCGGCCGTAGTCGAGGTAGGCGGTGGTGTCGGAGTGGAGCAGCAGATGGCCGTCGACCTCCTCGACGGCGTCGAGGCGGGCCATCCACTGCAGGTGGTGGTCCTGGAGGCGGTCCATGTCGGTCTTCTGTCCGCCGTTGAGCAGCCAGGCCGCCTGGAAGGTGGCGGTGCCGGCCCCGGAGTTGACGGGGGTGTCGCCGAACCGCTTGGCGCCGAGCAGCAGCAGTTCGTGGTTGCCCATGAGGGCCTTGCAGTAGCCGCCTGCCGCGGCGGCCTCGGCGGACAGCCGCATCACGAGGTCGATGACGCCGATGCCGTCGGGGCCGCGGTCGGTGAAGTCGCCCAGGAACCACAGCCGCGCGGTGCCGGCGCACCACTGGCCCGCCGCGTCGAGCAGGCCCTGCTCCTGGAGGGCGGTCACCAGTTCGTCGAGGTAGCCGTGGACGTCGCCGACCACGTACAGCGGTCCCGGGCCCGTGGCGGACTGCGGGGCGGGGACGGACGCGGGGTCGACGGTCACCTGGACAGTGTCACCCCGATTGATGACGGGGAGGTCCCGCTGGGTGGGTGTGTACCCCTCCGGACAGGTCTCCTCGGAGAGCGGGACGACGTCGCCGGGGTGCGTGCTCCGGGCGTACGGACCGGACTCGTGGACGTACGCGGGTACCCGGAAGTCGCGCAGCGTCGCCGTCCGCTCCACCTCGGGTCCCTGACCGGCCCCCTGAGTCATCGACCCCTCCACCATCGCGCCGCGTCTGCACCGCATCGGACTGCCTGGTCGCAGCGGCCCGCGGTGTCGTGGGCCCATCATAGGAATGCGGATCGCGCTGTGTGATGACCCAGGGGTGGTGAATCGGAACGAGACTCCGGTCCGCCGCGGCTTTCGCCCCGTTTGGGTCGTTCTGCGTCCGCCGGGTGCGCCTCCTCGCCGCGCGCCCGCCGCCGGTGGCGGCCCGCCGCCCCGCGGGTGCCGGCCCGCTTCTCCCGGAGCGCGGCCGCCGTACGCCTCCCGGGCGCCCGGTTCACGCCCTCTTCGGCGACCTCGGCGCGCTGACCGTCGTTCGGGGCGGACGGCGCTGGGAGGAGGTGCGCACGATCAGCTCGGTCGGTATGACCTGCTCCACCGGGTGGTCGCCATCGACCCCCTCGATGGCGTCGATCAGCAGCTGGACCACCGCCGTGCCGATGCGGCGGGGCTTCAGGGAGAGCGTGGTCACGGGGGGCTCGGTGTTGGCGTAGACGGTGGACTCGCTGCAGCAGACGAGCAGCAGGTCGTCCGGGACGCGCAGGCCGTAGCGGCGGGCGGCGGCGAGCAGATCGGTGCCGTTGGGGTCGAAGAGGCCGTAGACGGCGTCGGGACGGTCGGGCCGGGCGAGCAGCCGGTCGGCCGCGACGGTGCCGGCGCACGGATCGTGCGCCGGGTAGGCCTCGTACACCGGATCCTGGCCCACGCGTTCGCACCAGCGCAGATAGGCGGTGGTCGACAGGTGGGTGTAGGTGTCGGTGGTCGTGCCGGTGAGCAGTCCGATGCGGCGGGCGCCGGCGTCGGCGAGGTGGTCGAGGATGCCCAGGACGGCGGCCTCGTGGTCGTTGTCGACCCAGGCCGTGACCGGCAGAGATCCGGCCGGGCGGCCGTCGGAGACGACCGGTAACCCCTGGCGGACCAGCTCGCTGACCACCGGGTCCTGGTCGGAGGGGTCGATGACGACCGTGCCGTCCAGGGCGACGTTGGACCACACGTCGTGGCGGGAGGTCGCGGGCAGGATGACGAGGGCGTAGCCGCGGGCGAGCGCGGCGGAGGTGGCGGCGCGCGCCATCTCCGCGAAGTACGCGAACTCGGTGAAGGTGAAAGGTTCATCCCCGTACGTCGTCACGGTCAGGCCGATGAGTCCGGACTTCCCGGTGCGGAGCGTGCGGGCGGCGGCCGAGGGACGGTACCCCAGTCTGTCGGCCACCTCGCGGACGTGGCGCCGGGTGGCGTCCGGGAGCCTGCCCTTGCCGTTGAGGGCGTCGGACACGGTCGTGATGGAGACTCCGGCGGCGGCGGCCACGTCCCTGATGCCCGCTCGACTCGGCCGGCTGCCTCGGCGTGAGGTTTCCGCGCGGCTCACCTGGTGCTTCCCTGCTGCTGTCATGGCGAGCCGATAGTAGGGCTCATGCGGTGGGGTAGGGCGGACGCATATGCACGCATTGACAGGCACGTTTCTGCAAGATCATAAAGGTCAAAAGCCTGCGAAATCAAGGTAGTTGAACGTTCCAATGGCAAGACTTGACGTGCGGGCGCGTGCGGGCCTGGCGAGGCTGCGATGTTGCGAAGAGGTCTCAACTCACCTGCACGGGGGATGCGCGCCACGGCGCGAACCACCGGCGCATAGATATATGTGCGGCGCGCCCCCGGTCCGCACGCCGTTCGTACCCCTTCGGGTGACGTTGCCCTTGTTGCCACTGTGACGGAGGAGGCAGACGGGAGCGGACGCCGCCCCTATACGCAGCGGAGCCGAATCCTCATAAGGTGAGCAGTATTGGATGTCGGCGGCGGTCAGGGCCGCCGGTCTTTCGCGAGGAGGACTGCGGTGAGCGAGACGAGCCCCAAGCTGCGCGCCGAGCTGGAGGGGATCCCCACGTACAAGCCGGGCAGGCCGGCGGCGGCCGGCGGCCCGGTGGCGTACAAGCTGTCCTCCAACGAGAACCCCTATCCGCCACTGCCGGGTGTGATGGAGACCGTGGCCGCGTCGGCCGCCTCCTTCAACCGCTACCCGGACATGGCCTGCACGGCCCTGGTGGCCGAGCTGTCGGAGCGCTTCGCGGTCCCGGCGGCCCATCTGGCCACCGGCACCGGCTCGGTCGGTGTCGCCCAGCAGCTGCTGCAGGCCACCTCGGGCCCCGGCGACGAGGTGATCTACGCCTGGCGGTCCTTCGAGGCGTACCCGATCATCACCCGGATCAGCGGTGCCACGGCGGTCCAGGTGCCGCTGACCCCGGGCGATGTGCACGACCTGGACGCGATGGCCGACGCGATCACCGACCGGACCCGGCTCATCTTCGTCTGCAACCCGAACAACCCGACCGGCACGGTCGTGCGGCGGGCCGAGCTGGAGCGTTTCCTCGACCGGGTGCCCGGTGACGTCCTGGTGGTCCTCGACGAGGCCTACCGCGAGTTCATCCGGGACACCGAGGTGCCGGACGGTGTCGAGATCTACCGGGACCGGCCCAACGTCTGCGTCCTGCGGACCTTCTCCAAGGCGTACGGCCTGGCCGGGCTGCGCGTCGGTTTCGCCATCGCCCATGAGCCGGTGGCCGCGGCGCTGCGCAAGACGGCGGTGCCCTTCGGGGTGAGCCAGATCGCACAGGACGCGGCGATCGCCTCGCTGCGGGCCGAGGACGAGCTGATCGGCCGGGTCGGCTCGCTGGTGTGCGAGCGCAACCGGGTGATGGAGGCGCTTCGGGCCCAGGGCTGGACGGTGCCCGAGACACAGGCCAACTTCGTCTGGTTGCGGCTGGGGGAGCGGACCGTGCCGTTCGCGCAGGCGTGCGAGCAGGCGGGTGTGGTCGTCCGGCCGTTCCCCGGGGAGGGCGTGCGGGTCACGATCGGCGAGACCGAGGCGAACGACATCTTCCTGAAGGTGACGGAGGGCTTCCGCAAGGGGCTCTGAGCGGCGCACGTCCAGACGCGGCCGGCGGTCGATCCGCCGGCCGCTTCCGTTTGCCCGGCAGGTTCGTGCAAAGGGGTTGACGTCACAGGGGACCCCCCTTCCAGGTCTGAAAAACGGTAGGTCATAATTGCTTGTGAATGTGAACGCGTTCACAAGCGCACCCTGTTTTCCCGAGATGTGAGGGACGAACGGGATCAAGCGGTCGCTGTGACCACCGCTGAGTAAGGAGCGACGACGTGGATCTGGCTCTGGCGCCGGAGACCCTGGCGCGATGGCAGTTCGGCATCACCACCGTCTACCACTTCCTCTTCGTTCCCCTGACGATCTCGCTGGCCGCCCTCACCGCCGGGCTGCAGACCGCCTGGGTGCGCACCGGGAAGGAGAAGTACCTCAAAGCCACGAAGTTCTGGGGCAAGCTCTTCCTGATCAACATCGCGATGGGTGTGGTCACCGGCATCGTGCAGGAGTTCCAGTTCGGCATGAACTGGTCCGACTACTCGCGCTTCGTCGGTGACGTCTTCGGTGCCCCGCTCGCCTTCGAGGCCCTGATCGCCTTCTTCTTCGAGTCCACCTTCATCGGCCTGTGGATCTTCGGCTGGGACAAGCTGCCCAAGAAGGTCCACCTGGCCTGCATCTGGATGGTCTCGATCGGCACCCTGCTGTCGGCGTACTTCATCCTCGCCGCCAACTCCTGGATGCAGCACCCGGTCGGTTACCGGATCAACGAGGAGAAGGGCCGCGCCGAGCTCACCGACTTCTGGCTGGTCCTCACCCAGAACACCACGCTCAACCAGGTCTTCCACAGCTTCTCGGCGGCCTTCCTGACCGGCGGTGCCTTCATGGTGGGCATCGCCGCCTTCCACCTGATGCGCAAGAAGCACATCCCCGTGATGCGCACCTCGCTCCGGCTCGGCCTGGTCACCCTGGCGGTCGGCGGGCTGTTCACCGCGGTCAGCGGCGACACCCTTGGCAAGGTCATGTACGAGCAGCAGCCCATGAAGATGGCCGCCGCCGAGGCCCTGTGGGACGGCGAGGAACCCGCGCCCTTCTCCCTCTTCGCCTACGGGGACGTCGACAAGGGGCACAACGAGGTCGCTGTGGAGATTCCCGGCCTGCTGTCCTTCCTCGCCCACAGCGACTTCGAGTCGTACGTGCCCGGCATCAACGACACCAACGAGGTCCTGCAGGAGAAGTTCGGCCCCGGTGACTACAAGCCCATCGTCCCCGTCGCCTACTGGGGTTTCCGCTGGATGATCGGCTTCGGGATGGCCTCCTTCTCGCTCGGTCTGCTCGGCCTGTGGCTGACCCGGAAGAAGTTCCTGCTGCCCGCCGCCCAGCGGACCGGGGACGACGAGGTGCCGCACCTGGTGCTGCTGAAGAAGCCGCTCGGCTCCCGGCTCACCCGGCTGTACTGGCTCCTGGCCCTGTGGACCATGGCGTTCCCGCTGGCTGCCAACGCCTGGGGCTGGATCTTCACCGAGATGGGCCGGCAGCCCTGGGTGGTCTACGGAGTGATGCGGACCGAGGACGCCGTCTCCCCCGGTGTGTCCACGGCCGAGGTCATCACCTCGATGTCCGTCTTCACCCTGCTCTACGCCGTCCTGGCCGTCATCGAGGTCAAGCTGCTCGCCAAGTACGTGAAGGCGGGCCCGCCCGAGCTCAGTGACTCCGACCTCCATCCGCCCACGAAACTCGGCGGCGACGTCCGTGACGCCGACAAGCCGATGGCCTTCTCGTACTAGGCCGAGGGAGCTGCACTGTCATGGAACTGCACGACGTCTGGTTCGTTCTGATCGCCGTCCTGTGGACCGGCTACTTCTTCCTGGAGGGCTTCGACTTCGGGGTGGGCATCCTCACCCGGCTGCTCGCCCGCGACCGCGCCGAGAAGCGGGTGCTGATCAACACCATCGGCCCCGTCTGGGACGGCAACGAGGTGTGGCTGCTCACGGCCGGCGGCGCCACCTTCGCCGCCTTCCCCGAGTGGTACGCCACGCTCTTCTCCGGTTTCTACCTCCCGCTGCTGGTCATCCTGATCTGTCTGATCATTCGCGGTGTCGCCTTCGAGTACCGGGCGAAGCGGCCGGAGGAGAACTGGCAGCGCAACTGGGAGACGGCGATCTTCTGGACCTCGCTCATCCCCGCGTTCCTGTGGGGCGTGGCCTTCGGCAACATCGTCCACGGGGTGAAGATCGACGCCGAGTTCGAGTACGTGGGGGGCGTCTGGGACCTGCTCAACCCGTACGCCCTGCTGGGCGGCCTGGTCACGCTGACGCTGTTCACGTTCCACGGCACGGTGTTCACGGCCCTCAAGACGGTCGGCGAAATCCGGCAGAGGGCGCGGGCGCTGGCCCTGCGCGTGGGTCTCGTCACCGCCGCCCTGGCGCTGGTCTTCCTGCTGTGGACGCAGGTGGACAGCGGTGACGGCACCAGCCTGGTCGCGCTGGCCGTGGCGGTCGTCGCGCTGGTCGCCGCCCTGCTGGCGAACCAGGCGGGACGCGAAGGGTGGTCGTTCGCCCTCTCCGGCGTCACCATCGTGGCCGCCGTGGCGATGCTCTTCCTGACGCTGTTCCCGAACGTCATGCCGTCCACGCTCGACGCGGACTGGAGCCTCACGGTCACCAACGCCTCCTCCAGCCCCTACACCCTGAAGATCATGACCTGGCTCGCGGTGATCGCCACGCCGGTGGTGCTGCTCTACCAGGGCTGGACGTACTGGGTGTTCCGCAAGCGGATCGGCACCCAGCACATCGCCGACCCCGTGCACTGAGGTGTGTTTCACGTGAAACCAATCGACCCGCGACTGCTCCGGTACGCCCGTGCCACCCGGGGCTTCCTGGCGGCGGTCGTCGGCCTCGGGGCCCTCGGCGCGGTGCTGGTCATCGCCCAGGCCATGCTCATCGCCGAGATCGTGGTGGGCGCGTTCGAGGACGGACTGTCCGCCGGTGAGCTCGGCACTCCCCTGCTGCTGCTCGCCGTCGTCGCGGTCGGCCGCGGCCTGGTCGGCTGGCTGACCGAGCTGGCCGCGCACCGGGCGAGCGCCGCGGTGAAGTCGGAGCTGCGGGGCCGCCTGCTGGAGCGGGCGACCGCGCTGGGACCGGAGTGGCTGGGCGGACAGCGCACGGGATCGCTGGTCGCCCTGGCGACCCGGGGAGTCGACGCACTCGACGGCTACTTCTCGCGCTACCTCCCCCAGCTCGGCCTGGCGGTGGTCGTGCCGGTGGCGGTGCTGGCGCGGATCGTCACCGAGGAGTGGGTGTCGGCGGCGATCATCGTCGGCACCCTGCCGCTCATCCCGGTCTTCATGGTGCTCATCGGCTGGGCCACCCAGTCCCGGATGGACCGGCAGTGGCTGCTGCTCTCCCGGCTGTCCGGGCACTTCCTGGACGTCGTCGCCGGGCTGCCCACGCTGAAGGTGTTCGGACGGGCCAAGGCACAGGCCGAGTCGATCCGGCGGATCACCGCCGAGTACCGCCGGGCCACCATGCGCACGCTGCGGATCGCCTTCATCTCCTCCTTCGCGCTCGAACTCCTCGCCACGCTCTCCGTGGCGCTGGTCGCCGTGACGATCGGCATGCGGCTCGTGTACGGCGAGATGGACCTCTACACCGGCCTCGTGATCCTGATCCTGGCGCCGGAGGCCTACCTGCCGCTGCGGCAGGTAGGTGCCCAGTACCACGCGGCGGCGGAGGGCCTCGGCGCGGCCGAGGAGATCTTCGCCGTGCTGGAGACGCCCGTCCCGGCCCAGGGAGCGGGCGTGGTGCCGGCGGGCGCGGTCTCCTTCGAGGACGTGACGGTCCGCTATCCGGGCCGGACCTCGGACGCCGTGACCGACGTGTCCTTCACGGTCGCCCCCGGGGAGACGGTCGCGCTCGTCGGGCCGAGCGGAGCGGGCAAGTCGACCCTGGTGAACGTGCTGCTGGGATTCGTCCGGCCCACCGAGGGGCGGGTACGGATCGGCGGAGCCGATCTGTCCGGACTCGACCTCGCCGCGTGGCACCGCCGCGTCGCCTGGGTGCCGCAGCGGCCGCACCTGTACGCCGGGACGATCGCGGAGAACGTACGGCTGGCCCGTCCCGAGGCGGACGACGACGCCGTGCGGCGTGCCCTGCGGGACGCCGGGGCGCTGGAGTTCGTGGACGCGCTGCCCGAGGGCGCCGGCACGGTGCTCGGCGAGGACGGGGAGGGGCTGTCGGCCGGGCAGCGGCAGCGGCTCGCGCTGGCCCGCGCGTTCCTCGCCGACCGTCCCGTCCTGCTGCTCGACGAGCCGACGGCCGCGCTGGACGGTGCGACCGAGGCCGGGATCGTGGCGGCGGTACGGCGGCTGACGGCCGGCCGTACGGTGCTGCTCGTCGTGCACCGGCCGGCCCTGCTCGCCGTCGCGGACCGAGTGGTGCGGCTCGCGGAACCGGCGTCCACCGGGGGGCAAGAGCCCGCGCACCGGGCGGCCGGTCCCGTGGAGGCCGTCGCGTCCGGGCCCGTGCCGGACAGCGGAGCGGCCGGGACCGACACGGACCCGGTGCCGGGCGGTGCGCTCGCCCGCGTCCGTGCCCTGTCGAGGGCCCGGACGGGGCGGATCAGCTTCGCCCTGGTGCTCGGCACCCTCGCCCTGGGCAGCGCCGTCGGGCTCATGGCGACGTCCGGGTGGCTCATCTCCCGGGCCTCGGAGCAGCCGCCCGTGCTCCACCTCATGGTGGCCGTGACGGCGACCCGGGCCTTCGGCATCGGCCGGGCCGTGTTCCGCTACGCCGAGCGGCTCGTGTCGCACGACGCCGTCCTGCGCATGCTGGCCGACACCCGGGTCGCGGTGTACCGGCGGCTGGAGCGGCTGGCGCCCGCCGGCCTGCGCGGCGCCCGCCGGGGGGACCTGCTCTCCCGGCTGGTCTCCGACGTGGACGCGCTCCAGGACTACTGGCTGCGCTGGCTGCTGCCGGCCGGGGCCGCCCTCGCCGTCTCCGTCCTGTCCGTCGGTTTCACCGCCTGGCTGCTGCCCGAGGCGGGCGCCGTGCTCGCTGCGGGGCTGCTGGCGGCGGGCGCCGGAGTGCCTCTGCTGACCGGTGCCGTGGCCCGTCGCGCGGAGCGCAGACTGGCACCGGCCCGGGGCGTCCTCGCGACCCGGGTGACCGATCTGCTCACCGGGACGGCCGAGCTGACCGTCGCCGGCGCCCTGCCCGCGCGGAGCGCCGAGGCACGCCGGGCCGACGGCACGCTCACCCGGATCGCCTCGCGGGCCGCCACCGCCACCGCGCTCGGCGACGGGCTCGCCGCGCTGATCTCCGGCCTGACCGTCGCGGCCGCCGCGCTCGTCGGCGCCCAGGCCGTGGCCGCCGGCCGGCTGGACGGTGTGGCCCTGGCCGTCGTGATCCTCACCCCGCTGGCCGCGTTCGAGGCCGTCCTCGGGATGCCGCTCGCCGTGCAGTACCGGCAGAGGGTGCGCCGGAGCGCCGAGCGCGTGTTCGAGGTCCTGGACGCCCCGGTGCCCGTACGGGAGCCGGAGTCGTCCCGGCAGGCGCCCCTGTCGCCGTTCCCGCTCGTGGTCCGGGGGCTGGCCGCCCGGCACGCCGGGCAGGAGCGGGACGCGCTCGCGGGGCTGGACCTGACCCTGGAGCGGGGCCGCCGCATCGCGGTGGTCGGCCCGTCGGGTTCGGGCAAGACGACCCTCGCCCAGGTGCTGCTCCGATTCCTGGACCCGGGTGAGGGCGCGTACACGCTGGCGGGTGTGGACGCCTGCGCCCTCGACGGCGACGCCGTACGACGGATGGTCGGGCTGTGCGCGCAGGACGCGCACCTCTTCAACAGCTCGATTCGGGAGAACCTGCTGCTCGCCAGGAAGGACGCGACCGAGGGCGAGGTACGGGACGCGCTCGGCCGGGCCCGTCTGCTGGAGTGGGCCGACGGTCTGCCCGACGGGCTCGACACGCTCGTCGGTGAGCACGGAGCACGGCTGTCCGGCGGGCAGCGGCAGCGGCTGGCGCTCGCCCGGGCGCTGCTCGCGGACTTCCCCGTGCTGGTGCTGGACGAACCCGCGGAACACCTCGACCTGGCAACCGCCGACGCGCTCACCGCCGATCTGCTGGCCGCCACCGAGGGCCGCACGACCCTGCTCATCACCCACCGGCTGGCCGGTCTCGAGGCGGTGGACGAGGTTGTCGTGCTCGACGGAGGACGGGTGGCACAGCGTGGTCCGTACGCGGAACTCGTCGACACCGAGGGCCCGTTGCGCGCGATGGCGCGGCGGGAGGAGGAGGCGGAGCTCCTGGTGGCGTCCCGTTAGGCCGGGTGGTCACGCGGAGCCCACACACGTGACAGGACGTCAAGGGTGTTCCGGAAGGGCGCTGTTCGGGGTGTCGATGGGCCGTCCGGGGCGTCTGGTCCCCCATCTGTACGACATGAACAGGACCGGGCGCCGGGGCCGGGGCCAGGATCGCAGTCATGCGCTTCGCCCGCCGTCACCCGCTGCTCACCGCCGTACTGCTGTGCGCGCTCGCCGTGCTCGCCGCCCGCCCCGCCGACGGTGACGGCCCTCACGCCCCGGGCCACGGCTCCGCCTCCGGCATCAGCGCGGAAGTGGCGCGGCTGTACGAGGAGGCGGCCACGGCGACCGAACGGTACGAGGAGGGCCGCCGCGAGGCGGAGAGACAGCGGGCGAGGGCACACCGGCTGGAGCAACGGCTGGACCGGGAGCGCCGGGAGACGGCCGGTCTGCGCGAGGACCTGGGCCGGATCGCCAGTTCCCAGTACCGGGACGGCGGCGGGCTGCCGCTCACCGCGCACATGCTGCTCGCGGACGACCCCGACGAGCTGATGCGCGGTCAGCGGGTCGTGCAGCAGGCAGAGGTGTCGCTGGACAAGGCGATCGACAGGAGCGAGCGGGCCGAGGCCAGGCTCGCCCGGGACGAGGCGAGGGCCGCGGCGGCGTGGCGCAGGCTGGAGAAGCGGAACGCGGAACTCGCCGACCTGAGACAGGGCATCGAGGCCAAGCTCGAAGCGGCGCGCTGGAAACTCCAGGGCCATGCGGACGCCTCGGTCGCGGCCGGCGCCTGCCGCGGCGCGGTCCGGCTGGACCAGCCGGAGACGCGGTTCACCAGCCGCTGGGTGGCGCCGGTGGAGACCTACGAGCTGTCCGCGTCCTACGGCAGTGGTGGCGCGCGGTGGGCGAACCGGCACACCGGGCAGGACTTCGCGGTGCCGATCGGCACACCCGTGCGGGCCGTGGGTACCGGGGAGGTGGTCAAGGTGTCCTGCTCAGGCGCCTTCGGCATCGAGATCGTGATCCGGCACGCGGGCGGTTACCACACCCAGTACGCCCATCTGGCCGCCGTCGCCGTCGACCAGGGCGACCGGGTCACGCCCGGGCAGTGGATCGGCCAGTCCGGCACCAGCGGCAACTCCACGGGACCCCACCTGCACTTCGAGGTACGGGTCACTCCCGAGACGGGGTCCGCCGTCGACCCCGTGTCGTGGCTGGCCCGGCACGGGGTGTCGCTCTGAGCGGCTAGAGCCGCCCCTCCAGCAGCCGTTCGATCACCACGGCCACGCCGTCGTCGTTGTTGGCGACCGTGTGGCCCGAGGCGGCGGCGAGCACGTCCGGGTGGGCGTTGCCCATCGCGTAGGAGCGGCCCGCCCAGGTCAGCATCTCGACGTCGTTCGGCATGTCACCGAAGGCGACGACCTCTTCGTGGGAGATACCGCGCTCGGCGCAGCACAGGGCGAGCGTGCTGGCCTTGGAGACCTCCGGGCCGCTGATCTCCAGCAGGGCGCTGGGGCTGGAACGTGTGACGTTGGCGCGCTCGCCGATGGCGATCCGGGCCAGGGTGAGGAAGGCGTCGGGCTCGAGCTCCGGGTGGTACGCGAGGATCTTCAGCACCGGTTCGCCGGCGGTGTGGGAGTCCGGAGCCAGCAGGTCCTCGGCGGGAGCGAGGGCGTCCGGGATCTCCATGTGCAGCTTCGGGTACGTGGGCTCCTGGTGGAAGCCGAAGGTCTGCTCGACGGCGTACACCGTGCCGGGGGCGGCCTCGCGCAGCAGTTGCACCGCGTGCAGGGCGTTCGTGCGGGGCAGCTCACGCACCTTCACGAAACGGTGTGCGCCCGGGCCGCCGTGCAGGTCGACGACGGCCGCGCCGTTGCCGCAGATGGCGAGTCCGTGGCCGTGGACGTGCTCGCTGACGACGTCCATCCAGCGGGCCGGGCGGCCGGTGACGAAGAAGACCTCGACGCCCGCCTCCTCGGCGGCGGCCAGCGCGGCGATCGTGCGCGGTGACACCGACTTGTCGTCGCGCAGCAGGGTGCCGTCGAGGTCGGTGGCGATGAGCCGCGGTGGAGTGGTGGCTGCCGGGGTCTCGGGCTGTCGGGTCGCTGAGGTCACCCGGCCATTGTCCCGCATATGCCTGCACGACCGTGCGGGACTGCGCACATCTGAGTGGTTACCGCCGTCACCAGCGGTGTTTCTCCCACCGCGGAATGGACCGCGGTCACCGCAGCTGTGCCGGCGCCTCCATGGCGATCCGTTCGAAGACCTTCTGGTCCGCGGCGAAGTCCGAGTCCGGGATCGGCCAGTGGACCACGATCTCGGTGAAGCCCAGCTCGATGTGGCGGCCCGCGAAGTCCACGAAGGCGTCCAGGGACTCCAGCGGGCGGCCCCGGTCGGGGGTGAACCCGGTGAGAAGGATCTTGTCCAGTCCGGTCACGTCCCGGCCGAGTTCGGCGCAGGCGTCGGCCAGCTTCTCGGCCTGGCCGCGAATGGCCTGAACCGATTGTTCGGGCGTGCCGTTCTCGTACAGTGTGGGGTCACCCGTGGTCACCCACGCCTGCCCGTGGCGTGCCGCGAGCCGCAGTCCGCGCGGCCCGGTGGCCGCCACCGCGAAGGGCAGCCGGGGCCGCTGCACACAGCCCGGGATGTTGCGCGCCTCGTGCGCCGCGTAGAAGTCGCCCTCGTACGACACGCTGTCCTCGGTGAGCAGCCGGTCGAGCAGCGGCACGAACTCGGCGAAGCGGTCGGCGCGCTCGCGCGGGGTCCACGGCTCCTGGCCGAGCGCGGTGGCGTCGAAACCGGTGCCGCCCGCACCGATCCCGAGCGTCACACGGCCGCCGGAGATGTCGTCGAGGGAGATGAGTTCCTTCGCGAGGGTGACCGGGTGCCGGAAGTTCGGCGAGGTCACGAGCGTGCCCAGGCGCATCCGGTCGGTGACGGCCGCGGCGGCGGTCAGGGTCGGGACGGCGCCGAACCAGGGGCCGTCGCGGAAGCTGCGCCAGGAGAGGTGGTCGTAGGTGTACCCGGCGTGGAAGCCGAGTTCCTCGGCGCGCGTCCATGTCGAACGGCTGCCCTCGTGCCAGCGGCGATAGGGGAGGATCACGGTGCTCAGGCGCAGGCTCATGCCCCCGAGCCTATGCGGAGCGGTGGGTTTCACGTGAAACGTCCGCGCCCCTGTCACCGCACCCGCGCGCTCAGCCAGGGGGTGAGGACGATCATGGGGATGAACTCCTTGTACGTCCGGTCTCCCGGCAGCGGCACGATCAGGAAGTGACCGGGAGGAAAACGGCGAGCCCTGACGTGGGCCAGTCCGTCGAACAGGGAGCGCAGGAAGGCAGGCACGTCGTCGCGGGGGATGTCGTGGCACTCCACGCCCTCGACGTCGATCAGTGCGTCGTCCTCCGGGTGGAGCCGCACGCTCACCCGGGGCAGACCTCCGAACTCGACGTGGGCCTCGTGGGGGAGGGAGCCGTCGGGGTCGGTGGCGACGCCGACTCCCGCCGCGGTACGGCGGGAGGTCTGGTCCGCACCGATGTCATGGGTGACGTCGATCTCGCGCCCGTACGTGTGGGCGAGCGCCCGGAGGGCGGTGACGGCGGCCTCGGTGCTGGGCAGGTGGTCCATACCTTCGATCATGCTCCTCGGTGACCGCCGGGGAAACGCAGGTACCGGCTCGGTACGGCCTGCGTCAGCCACACGCCGTTCGCGCTGAGGTGGAAGACACAGCCGTCGCGGTGCATGGCACCCGCGTCCACGGACAGCACGACCGGGCGCCCCCGGCGGGCGCCGACACGGGTCGCCGTCCCGCGGTCGGCGGAGAGGTGCACGGCGTGCCGGTTCATGGGCCGCAGCCCTTCGGCGCGGATCGCGTCCAGGTTCCCGGCGACGGTGCCGTGGTACAGGTACGCCGGCGGAGCGGCCGCCTGCAGTCCGAGATCGACCTCGACGCTGTGCCCCTGGCTGGCGCGGATCCGGGTGCCCTCGACGGCGAACCGTCGCTTGTCGTTGGTGGCGACGACGTGGTCCAGTTCCTCCCGGGTGAACCGGAAACCGTGTGCGGACGCCGCGGCGATCAGCGCCTCGATCTCCACCCAGCCGCCCTCGTCGAGGGTGAGCCCGATCCGGCCGGGCTCATGGCGCAGGTGCCTCGCGAGGTACTTGGACACCTTGACGGTGCGTCTGTCGTCCATCTGTTCAGACTGCCGGGAGAGACGCGTATCACGCGATCGATTTTCCTCCGCAGGTTTGATCCACAGCCAAGTGCCTTTTTCCACAGGGGAATTGACGCCTCTGTGGACAACCGACCGGCTCGGCCGCTCGCACACCGGCGGGCTCAGACCGGCGGCTTCACCCGCGCGATCCTCCGCAGCGCCCCCGGCATCCACCGCGACAGGGCGTACGCCGTCCGCGCCTCCGGGGTGACCGGTACCACCGCCTCGTCGCGCACCACCGCCCGCAGGATCGCGGCGGCGACCTTCTCCGGCGGGTATCCGCGCAGTCCGTAGAGGCGCGCCGCGCGCTTCCGCAGGCGCCGCTCCTCCCCGGCGTCCACGCCCGCGAACCGCGCGGTGGAGGTGATGGCGGTGTCGACGAATCCGGGGCACACCGCCGAGACGCCGATCCCTCGCCCCGCCAGCTCCGCGCGCAGGCACTCGCTGAGCATCAGCACCGCCGCCTTCGACGTGCCGTAGGCGGGCAGCGCCCGTGACGGCTGGAACGCCGCCGCCGAGGCGACGTTCACGATGTGGCCGCCCTGACCGCGCTCGGCCATCCGCCCCCCGAAGAGCCGGCAGCCGTGGATCACACCCCACAGGTTGACGTCGAGGACCGTCCTCCAGTCGTCCGTGGTGGTGTCGAAGAAGGAGCCGCCCAGTCCGATGCCCGCGTTGTTCACCAGGACGTCCACCACGCCGTGCTCGGTGGTGACCCGCTCGGCCAGCTTCTCCATGGCTTGCTCGTCGGACACGTCCGCCGTCTCCGCCCAGGCCGCCGCCGCGCCGCGACGACGTGCCTCCGCCGCGGCGGAGGCCGCGGCCTCCGCGTTCCGGTCGACCGCCAGTACGCGCGCGCCCGCCTCCGCGAACGCGAGCGCCGTGGCCCGCCCGATGCCGCTGCCCGCTCCCGTCACCAGGACCAGCTGCCCACCGAACCGGTCGGCGTGCCGGCCCGCAGCCGGCACGTCCGCCCGGCCGCCCTCCACCGACGAGACGAAGTCGGAGATCCACGTGGCCAGCTGGTCGGGGCGGTTGCGCGGCACCCAGTGACCGGCCGGCAGCGTCCGCCGGGTCAGCCGCGGGGCCCACTGTTCCAGGTCCTCGGAGAGCCGCTGAGAGAGGAACCTGTCGTCCAGGGGCGTGATGAGCTGCACGGGCGCGTGCGCGTAGGCGTCCGTGCGCGGGCTGCGCAGCCGCCGCCGCACGTTGTCCCGGTAGAGCCAGGCGCCGTGTGCCGCGTCCGAGGGCAGGGACGAGGTCGGGTAACCGTCGGCGGGCGCCTTCTCCAGGCGCTCCAGGATCCGTGGCCAGGCCGTGCCGAGCGGGCCGCGCCAGGCAAGCTCCGGCAGCACGGGCGTGTGCAGCAGGTACACGTACCAGGACCTGGCGCCCTGGCCCAGCAGCTGGCCGACCCGGCGCGGGGTCGGCCGCTTCACCCGGCGGCCGATCCAGTGCCCGAAGTGGTCGAGCGAGGGGCCGGAGATCGAGGTGAAGGACGCGATCCGCCCCGCGGCGCGTTCGACCGTCACGAACTCCCAGGCCTGCACCGAGCCCCAGTCGTGCCCCACCAGGTGCACGGGCCGGTCCGGGCTCACCGCGTCGACGACGGCCAGGAAGTCGTCCGTCAGCTTCTCCAGGGTGAATCCCCCGCGCAACGGACGCGGTGCCGTGGACCGGCCGTGGCCCCGGACGTCGTACGCCACGACATGGAAACGGCCGGACAGCCGCCGCGCGACCTCGGACCACACCTCCTTGCTGTCCGGGTATCCGTGCACCAGGACGACCGTCGGCCGCCCGGGGTCGCCCAGCTCGGCCACGCACAGCTCGACCCCGCCCGTACGCACCCGGCGCTCCCGGGCCCCGCTCCATCCCGTCACACAGGCGAATCTGGCAGTCGTTAGAGAGTTCGTCAACAGGGCCCCCGGACCCTGTTCACCCCTCTCGGGCAGGGGTTCCCTTACGGGGCCGTACGACTCCAGGGGGACCCCAAGACGGCTCTCCGGGCTGACGACCCCAGTGGTGCGGGTCACTAGCGTCTGTGCCGTGACTGTGATCGCGACCGAAAGCCTGAGCAAGCGGTTCCCCAGGGTGACCGCGCTTGACCGGCTCTCCGTGGACGTCGGGCCCGGTGTGACCGGACTCGTCGGAGCCAATGGAGCCGGCAAGTCCACACTGATCAAGATCCTGCTGGGTCTGTCCCCCGCCACCGAGGGCCGCGCCGAAGTGCTCGGCCTCGACGTCGCCACCGAGGGCGCCGCCATCCGCGAGCGGGTCGGCTACATGCCGGAACACGACTGCCTGCCGCCGGACGTCTCGGCCACCGAGTTCGTCGTCCACATGGCGCGCATGTCCGGCCTGCCGCCCACCGCCGCCCGGGAGCGCACGGCCGACACCCTGCGCCACGTCGGCCTGTACGAGGAGCGCTACCGCCCCATCGGCGGCTACTCGACCGGCATGAAGCAGCGCGTGAAACTCGCGCAGGCCCTTGTGCACGACCCCCAGCTGGTCTTCCTCGACGAGCCGACCAACGGCCTGGACCCGGTCGGCCGCGACGAGATGCTCGGCCTGATCCGCCGGATCCACACCGACTTCGGCATCTCCGTCCTGGTCACCTCCCACCTGCTGGGCGAACTGGAACGGACCTGCGACCACGTCGTCGTCGTCGACGGCGGCACACTGCTCCGCTCCAGCTCCACCACGGACTTCACCCAGACCACCACGACCCTCGCCATCGAGGTCACCGACACCGACGAGCACCCGGACGGCACCCGCGCCGTGCGCGAGGCGCTTCACGCGCGCGGGGTGGGCGTCGAGGACGGCAGCGGACTGCCGGGCGCCGGACACGTCCTGCTGCTCACCGCGCAGGGCGAGGAGACGTACGACCTGGTCCGCGACGTCATCGCGGACCTCGGCCTCGGTCTGGTGCGCATGGAACAGCGCCGGCACCACATCTCCGAGGTCTTCAGGAACAGCGACGAGGAGCGGAAGGAGACGGCCGGCCATGACAGCTGAGCAGTCCCTGCGGACACCGGCCACCGCACCGGGTGACACCCGTATCCACAACATCGGCTACCGCTCCTACGACGGCCCCCGCCTGGGCCGCGGCTACGCGCGGCTGTCGCTCTACTCGCAGTCCCTGCGCGGCTCCTACGGCCTCGGCCGTTCGGTGAAGTCCAAGGTGCTGCCGATGCTGCTGTTCGTGGTGATGTGCGTCCCCGCCGCCATCATGGTGGCCGTCGCGGTCGCCACGAAGGCGAACGACCTGCCCCTCGACTACACGCGCTACGCGATCGTCATGCAGGCCGTCATCAGCCTGTACGTCGCCTCGCAGGCACCCCAGTCCGTCTCGCGCGACCTCCGCTTCAAGACCGTGCCGCTGTACTTCTCACGGCCCATCGAGACCACCGACTACGTGCGCGCCAAATTCGCCGCGCTGGCCTCGGCCCTGTTCATCCTCACCGCGGCCCCCCTGCTGGTCCTGTACATCGGCGCGCTGCTGGCCAAGCTCGACTTCTCCGACCAGACCAAGGGATTCGCACAGGGACTCGTCTCCGTGGCACTGCTCTCACTGCTCTTCGCCGGCATCGGCCTGGTCATCGCGTCGGTCACCCCGCGCCGCGGCTTCGGCATCGCCGCCGTGATCGCCGTGCTCACCATCTCCTACGGCGCCGTCTCCACGCTCCAGGCGATCGCCGACGCCCAGAACAGCGGTGGCGACGCCATCGCCTGGATCGGCCTGTTCTCCCCTATCACCCTCATCGACGGGGTGCAGTCCGCCTTCCTGGGAGCGAGCTCCGCCTTCCCCGGCGGGGTGGGCCCGAGCAACGCCGAGGGCGTCGTCTACGTCCTCGTCAGCCTCGGCCTGATCGTCGCCGGCTACGGCCTCCTGGTGCGCCGCTACAAGAAGGTGGGACTGTGACCACACTCACCATCGACCATGTGTCCCGCTGGTTCGGCAACGTGGTCGCCGTCAACGACATCACCATGACCATCGGCCCCGGCGTCACCGGCCTGCTCGGACCCAACGGCGCCGGGAAGTCCACCCTCATCAACATGATGGGCGGCTTCCTCGCCCCCTCCACCGGCACCGTCACCCTCGACGGGCAGCAGGTGTGGCGCAACGAGGCCATCTACCGGCACATCGGCATCGTCCCCGAGCGGGAGGCGATGTACGACTTCCTCACCGGCCGTGAATTCGTCCTGGCCAACGCCGAACTCCACGGACTGGGCGCAAAGGCCGCCCAGAAGGCGCTGGCCACGGTCGAGATGGAGTACGCGCAGGACCGCAAGATCGCCACGTACTCCAAGGGCATGCGGCAGCGCGTGAAGATGGCCTCGGCCCTGGTGCACGAGCCGTCGCTGCTGCTGCTGGACGAACCGTTCAACGGCATGGACCCGCGGCAGCGCATGCAGCTGATGGACCTGCTGCGGCGCATGGGCGACGAGGGCCGCACCGTGCTCTTCTCGTCCCACATCCTCGAAGAGGTCGAGCAACTCGCCTGGCACATCGAGGTCGTCGTCGCCGGCCGGCACGCGGCCGGCGGTGACTTCCGCAGGATCCGCCGCCTGATGACCGACCGCCCGCACCGCTACCTGGTGCGCTCCAGTGACGACCGCGCGCTCGCGGCCGCGCTGATCGCCGACCCGTCGACGTCCGGCATCGAGGTGGACGTGGCGGAAGGCGCCCTGCGCATCCAGGCCGTCGACTTCGGCCGCTTCACGTCCCTGCTGCCGCAGGTCGCGCGCGACCACGGCATCCGGCTGCTCACGGTCTCGCCGTCCGACGAGTCCCTCGAGTCCGTGTTCTCGTACCTGGTCGCGGCGTAGGAGGCCCTGATGTACGACCCCACAGTCGCCCGGCTCACCTACCGGGCCCTGCTCGGCCGCCGCCGGGCCCTGATCCTGGGCGCGCTGCCCCTGCTGCTGATCGCGATCTCCCTGGCGGTGCGCGCCCTGAGCGGCGCCGACGACCAGACCGCGGCCGACGTCCTCGGCGGATTCGCGCTCGCCACCATGGTGCCGATCATCGGTGTCATCGCGGGCACCGGCGCGATCGGCCCCGAGATCGACGACGGCTCGGTGGTGTACCTGCTGTCCAAGCCGATCAAGCGGCCCACGATCATCTACACCAAGCTGATCGTCGCCGTCGCCGTCACCATGGCGTTCTCGGCGGTGCCCACGCTGATCGCGGGATTCGTCCTGAACGGCAACGGCCAGCAGGTCGCCGTCGCCTACACGGTGGCCGCACTGGTCGCCTCCATCGCGTACGCGGCGCTCTTCCTGCTGCTCGGCACGGTCTCACGGCACGCGGTGGTGTTCGGGCTGGTCTACGCGCTGGTCTGGGAGGCGCTGTTCGGATCCCTGGTGCCCGGCGCCCGCACGCTGAGCGTCCAGCAGTGGGCGCTGGCCGTGGCGCAGAAGGTCTCCGGCGGGGACCTGGTCACCTCCGACGTGGGCCTGACGACCGCGACGGTCCTGCTCGCCACCGTCACCGTGCTGGCCACCTGGTACGCCGGCCAGAAGCTGCGCTCGCTGACGCTCGCAGGCGAGGAGTGACCCGTAGGGGCCGGTGACGGCCCGTTTTATTCGGTGGCGCCGGACTCGCCCGGCGGGCAGAGTGGTGATGTCCGCATCGCCGGGAAAGTCCGGCGTCATCTGCCGGGAGAGGAGCGGGACGACGCCCATGCACGGCAGTACGTCCCACTCCCGTCGGGGCAGCCCGCGGCGGACTCCGGAGTCATCCCTACTGCTCCGTCGAGTCCGCCCGCACGGGGAGCTGCCCGGGGGCGGCCGCTTCGAGCACGCGCACGTGTGTCGCGTGGGCCGCCCCTCCCGACTTCCGCCCCTGTGAGGGGCACGCCTGTCGTGGTGGGGCGGGTGCGCGCGGTTACGCGAGCAGTCGCTCCACCACCACCGCGATGCCGTCCTCCTCGTTGGAGGCGGTCACCTCGTCGGCCACCGCGCGCAGTTCCTGGTGGGCGTTGGCCATGGCCACGCCGTGCGCGGACCAGGCGAACATCGGCAGGTCGTTGGGCATGTCGCCGAAGGCGATCGTCTCCGCGGCCTTCACGCCCAGCCGACGTGCCGCCAGCGACAGCCCCGTCGCCTTCGACAGGCCGAGCGGGAGCAGCTCGACGATGCCCTCGCCCGCCATGGTGACGGTGACGAATCCGCCCGCGGTGCGGGTGGCGGCCTCGGCGAGCTCGTCGGAGGTCAGGGCCGGGTGCTGGATGTACAGCTTGTTCAGGGGCGCCGTCCACAGGTCCGACGCGTCCGCGAACGGGGTCGCGGGCAGTCCGCCCACGACCTCGTAACCGGGGCCGACCAGCACCTCGCCGTCCAGCCCGTCGCGGCTGGCCGCCAGGTGCAGCGGGCCGACCTCCGCCTCGATCTTGGCCAGTGCCACTCCGGCCAGCTGCCGGTCCAGCGTCACGGACGTCAGCAGGCGATGTGCGCCGGCGTCGTACACCTGGGCGCCCTGACCGCACACGGCGAGACCGGTGTAGCCGAGTGCGTCGAGTATGGGGCGCGTCCAGGGCACCGCGCGGCCGGTGACGACGATGTGCGCGGCGCCCGCCGCGGTGGCCGCGGCGAGCGCGTCACGGGTGCGGCGGGAGACGGTGTGGTCGTCCCGCAGCAGCGTGCCGTCGAGGTCGGTGGCGACGAGACGGTAGGGGAAGGCGGCGCTCACCTGGAGACCGGTTCCAGCAGCTCCCGGCCGCCCAGGTACGGACGCAGCACCTCCGGCACGCGCACGGAGCCGTCGGCCTGCTGGTGGTTCTCCAGGATCGCCACGATGGTGCGCGGTACGGCGCAGAGTGTGCCGTTGAGCGTGGCCAGCGGCCGGACCTTCTTGTCCTCGCGGACCCGGATCGACAGCCGGCGCGACTGGAACTCGGTGCAGTCCGAGGTCGAGGTCAGCTCGCGGTACTTGCCCTGGGTGGGGATCCACGCCTCGCAGTCGTACTTACGCGCGGCCGAGGAGCCCAGGTCGCCCGAGGCGACGTCGATCACGCGGAAGGGCAGCTCCAGCGACGTCAGCCACTGCTTCTCCCACTCCAGCAGCCGCTGGTGCTCCGCCTGCGAGTCCTCCGGGGCGACGTACGAGAACATCTCGACCTTGTCGAACTGGTGGACGCGGAAGATGCCCCGGGTGTCCTTGCCGTGCGAGCCGGCCTCGCGGCGGAAGCAGGGCGAGAAGCCCGCGTACCGCAGCGGCAGCCGGTCGGCGTCGATGATCTCGTCCATGTGGTAGGCGGCCAGCGCCACCTCGGACGTGCCGACCAGGTACAGGTCGTCCTTCTCGAGGTGGTAGACGTCCTGGGCGGCCTGGCCGAGGAAGCCGGTGCCCGCCATCGACTGGGGGCGCACCAGCGCCGGCGTCAGCATCGGCGTGAAGCCGGCGGCCGTGGCCTGGGCCATCGCGGCGTTCACCAGCGCGAGCTCGAGCAGCGCGCCGACGCCGGTCAGGAAGTAGAAGCGCGAGCCGGAGACCTTGGCTCCGCGTTCGACGTCGACGGCGCCGAGGAGCTGGCCCAGCTCCAGGTGGTCCTTGGGCGTGAAGCCCTCGGCCTCGAAGTCACGGATGTCGCCGTGCGTCTCCAGCGTGACGAAGTCCTCCTCGCCGCCGACGGGGACGTCGGGGTGGACGAGGTTGCTCAGCTTGACCAGGAGGTCCTGGGTCTCGGTGGCGGCGGCGTCGCGGTCGGCGTCGGCCGCCTTCACGTCGGCGGCGAGTTGGCCGGCCCGCTTCAGCAGCTCGGCCTTCTCGTCGCCGGCCGCCTTGGGGATGAGCTTGCCGAGCGACTTCTGCTCGGCGCGCAGCTCGTCGAAGCGCACGCCGGACGACCTGCGCCGTTCGTCGGCAGACAGGAGGGCGTCGACGAGCGCGACGTCCTCTCCACGGGCGCGCTGCGAAGCGCGCACACGGTCGGGGTCCTCACGAAGCAGGCGAAGGTCAATCACGCGGTCAAGGCTACCGGTGCGGGACGACGGCCCACGACTGACTATTGCGAAGGGACGGCTCGCGCTCCGTTCTGGGGTGATTGCACGTGGTGTCCCGCGAGGTCAATCAAGGAGGCGCAGCCCCTGGAAAGGGTCACTTCACCGGGTGCCGATTGACTGGAGTCCCTTGTGTGCGGCGGAACTTGGAGCCTGGTTGTCCACAGGCAGCCCGCCTTCGCGAAAGTTATCCACAGGGTGTGGGGAAGATCTGTGGACTTCGGAATTGATCACTCCGAAAGGCGTCGGCCTTCTCGGGGATTCCCTGGACAAACCCACCCCACCCCCGCCTTTCAGTGGAAAGAGTTCGCTCCAAAGGGTTGACCAAAGGAAAAGAATGGACGAAGGGGGGTGTGGGGCGATGAACGCGATCATGACCCCAAGGGCGATATGTCGACCGAATCGGGCTTCGGTGTCGACTTGTCCCCAGGTCGAGAAGCGGACCTGTGGATAACTCCTGTGGACAACGACAATCGGCAGGTAGGACCGGGCACCCCGGTGCTTCCGCCGTCCTCAGAACCGGCCGTCCTGGCATCGTGCCACCCAGTCCGCCGCCCCCACGAATTCCTCGTCCGAGGTTCCGGGGAACGGAGGCCGCACCTCACCCGGCCGCACATCGGCACGCGGATAGGAACCGAGGTAGCGCACCTGCAGACAGATGCGCTTGAGACCCGTCAGCGCCTCGGCCATCCGACGGTCGGAGATGTGCCCCTCGGCATCGACGCAGAAGCAGTAGTTGCCGATACCGGCCCCGGTGGGCCGGGACTGGAGCAACATCAGGTTGATGCCCCGTGTGGCGAACTCGCCCAGCAGGTCCCGCAGGCCACCGGGGTGGTCGTCGCGCTGCCACAGCACGACCGAAGTCTTGTCCGCGCCGGTCGGTGCCGCCGGCCTGGCGGGGCGGCCCACGAGGACGAACCGGGTCTGGGCGTTCTCCGCGTCGTGGATCTCCGTCTCCAGTGCCTCCAGGCCGTACCGGGCCGCCGCGAACTCACCCGCGAACGCGGCGTCGTACCGGCCCTCCTGGACCAGGCGCGCGCCGTCCGCGTTGGAGGCGGCCGACTCCCAGACGGCGTCGGGCAGATGGGTCTTCAGCCAGTTGCGCACCTGCGGCTGGGCGGCCGGGTGGGCCGTGACCGTCTTGATGTCCGACAGCTTGGTGCCCGGACGGACGAGCAGCGCGAAGGTGATCGACAGCAGCACCTCGCGGTAGATCATCAGCGGGGTGCCCGCGACCAGTTCGTCGAGGGTCGTGGTGATCCCGCCCTCGACCGAGTTCTCGATGGGGACGAAAGCGGCCTCGGCCTCGCCCACCCGCACCGCGTCGAGCGCGGACTGCACGGACACGTAAGGGATCAGCTCACGGGTCGCCGCCTCGGGAAGCGTGCGCAGGGCGACTTCGGTGAAGGTGCCCTCTGGACCGAGATACGCATAGCTCGCTGGCATGACCTCACCCTAATGGGCCCACGCCGGGGGCAGCCCCCGGAAAGCTCTCAGGGGTGACTCCGGGCCGTTCTCACCCCTCCAGCAGAGCCTGCCCCACATACTCGCCCTCCGCCGCGCCGCCCGGCACCGCGAACAGCCCGCTCGTCTCGTGACGGACGAACGGCGTCAGGGCGTCGCCCCGGTCCAGCTTCCGCTGCACCGGCACGAAGCCGCGCAAAGGATCGGCCTGCCAGCAGATGAACAGCAGACCGGCGTCCGGCGCCCCGTCCGCGTCGATGCCGTCGTGGTACGAGAACGGGCGGCGCAGCATCTCGGCGCCGCCGTTCTGGTCGGGCCGGGTGATGCGCGCGTGCGCGTTGATCGGGACGACCAGGTTGCCCCGGGCATCCGTTTTCTCCAGGTCCATCTCGGACGTCTCGCCGCCCCCGGACAGCGGGGCCCCGTCGGACTTGCGGCGCCCGATGACGCTCTCCTGCTCCGTGACCGACAGCTTCTCCCAGTCGTCCAGCAGCATGCGGATGCGGCGAACGACGGCGTAGGAGCCATGCGCCATCCAGCCGGGCTCGCCCTTCTCCGGAACGAAGATCCGCCGGTCGAAGTCGGAGTCGGCGGGCTTGGGGTTGCGGGTGCCGTCGACCTGGCCCATCAGGTTGCGGGCGGTCATGGGGTGGGCGGTGGCACCCGGTGAGCGGTTGAAGCCGTTCATCTGCCAGCGCACCCTCGCCGCCGAGCCGGCGTCCTTCTGCACCGCACGCAGGGCGTGGAAGGCCACCAGGGCGTCGTCGGCGCCGATCTGCACCCACAGGTCGCCGTTGCTGCGGGCCCTGTCGAGCCGGTCGGAGGAGAAGTCGGGCAGTGGGTCCAGGGCGACCGGGCGCTGCTTCTCCAGCCCGGTGCGCCCGAAGAAGCTGTGGCCGAACCCGAAGGTGAGGGTCAGCGAGGAGGGGCCGGAGTCGCGGGCCACGTCGGTGTCGCCCTGTGCGGCCGGCTCACCCGCCATCAGCCGGCGGGCCGTGTCCGACCAGCGGCGCAGCAGTGCGGCCGCCTCCTTGCGGCCGGCCCCGGGTGAGAGGTCGAAGGCGATGAGGTGGCCCCGGGCCTGGAGCGGCTGTGTGATGCCGGGCTGATGTTTCACGTGAAACGGCACCCGGCCGTCGCCCACCGATGTCAGCGGAATGGCTCCGGCGGGCGCCGAGGCGTATCCCACGGCCCCGCCCGTCGCCCCGAGGACGAGCCCGGTGGCCCCTGCCGTGCCGAGCAGCCGGCGCCGGGTGATGCCGTCCCCGGCCGTCCGGCCGACGGGTTCGGCCGGGGGAGCCGTGAGGGCCCGGGTCTGCGGAATGGACTGGTCAGCCATGTGTCTCAGCCGATCTGCGCGTTCTTCGAGACGGTCACCTGGTCGACGTCGGAGGTGCGCACGGTCACCTCGACCTTCCAGTCGCCCGTCATGGGGAGCTGTACACCGCTCGCCGACCAGTGTCCGGTGGTGATGCGGTCGGGGACGACGGGCAGCGGCCCGATGTCCTTCACGGAGAGGGTGAAGGCGACCTTCACCTCGGGAATGTCGACGGGCAGGCCGTCCGGTCCCTCCACATAGACGTGCATGTCGTTGTCGCCGACCCGGGCGGGCTCGAGGTCGACCGTGACGACACCCTCGCCGTTCGTGCCGCCCGTGTCGAAGGGCATGTTCAGGGTCACCGCACCGGTGCCCTGACCGGTGGCGGCGGATGCCGAGGACGAGGAGGACCCGGCCGCCCTGGCCTCCTGTTCCGTGCGCCCCGGCTCGGTCTGCGTCAGGACGGTGGTGACGGCCAGCAGGACGACGGCGATGCCGGCCTCGGCGAGTACGGAGCGTCGCAGACCCGAACGGTGGGGGTCGGCGTCCCGCAACCGCCTCTGCCGGGCGGCCTCCATGGCGACCCGCTGCCGGGCGAGCTGAGCGGCCCGGGCGGATCCCGCTCCGCAAGCCCTCTCGTCGCCGGCCTTCCCTTCCGCCGCCCTCGCATCGCCGGCCTTCGCGTCCCCGCTCCTCGCGTCCTCCGCTGTCCCCGCCTGTCCGGCCGTGGCCACGCCCGCGCGTGCCTCGGTCTCCCCCGCACTGGTCTCCGTCGCGGGCACGGTGTCCGCGGGCGCCTCCGCCAGCCGTGCGGTCCACCGCCGTGAGACGGACGCGATCCCGACCAGCACCACCACGAGGCCGATCTTGACGAGGAGCAGCTGCCCGTACCGGGTGTCGGTGAACGCCGACCAGGAGCCGAGCTGCCGCCAGCTCTGGTAGATCCCGGTGACGACCAGGGTGACCACGCAGCCGAAGGCGAGCCGCGAGAACCGCCGCACGGCGTCCCGGCCGACCGGCGTCTCGGCGGGCGCGCGCAGGAGCGCGACGAGGAGCGCGGTGAGCCCGCCGAGCCAGGCGGCGACGGCCAGCAGATGGAGCACGTCGACGGGCATGGCGACACCCGGCTGGAGCCCTTGGGAGGCGTGCTCGGACATGGCCCAGCTCGCGGCGAGCCCCGCCGCCACCACCGTGCCCCCGATCGCGAGCCCGAAGGTCAGGTCCCGCTTCTCGTCGGTCTCCCCGGCGTGGGTCTCCCCGGCGTCGTTCTGCCCGGCGTCGTTGTGCCGGGACGCGGTGTCGTCCTGCGCGGTGACGGCCGACGGGCCGGCGTGAGCCCCGAACAGCACCGCGATGAACAGCGCCGCCGCGGCGAGCAGCAGCAGCCGGGACACCAGCGCCGCGCCGGTCTTGGTCTGGAGCACGTCCCCGAGCAGCTCCAGGTCGAAGACGTCGCCGGCCGTGCCGGAGGTGGTGTAGGAGCCGCGCAGGAGCAGCAGCCCGAGCGTGGAGGCGGTGAGCGCCAGCCACCCGGACACCACCAGCCGCTGCACCGCCCGCACCCCGGAGCCCGGCCCCCAGCAGGCGAGCACGAAGGCGGCCCCGCCCGCCATGACGGTGAACCCGGCGTAGGACACGTACCGGCCGAGGCCGTAGAGCCAGCCGACCACGCCGTCGTCGGAACCCTGCGCCGAGACCGAGACGGACGTCTCCGAGGGGGCGCCGATGGAGAAGGTGAAGGCACCGGCGACGGGATGGCTGTCCGCCGACACCACCTGGTAGGCCACGGTGTACGTGCCGTCGGGCAGCCCGCTGAGCAGCCCCACGGTGTACGTCGTACCGCTCGGGTTGGCCGGGTCGCCCTTGTCCACCCGCTTGCCCTTGGGGTCGAGCACCCGCACGGCGTCCTCGCCGACCGCGACCTGCTCGGAGAAGGTGAGCGAGACCCGGGTGGGCGCCGTGTCGACCACCGCCCCCCGCCCGGGGTCGCTGCCGGTCAGCGCGGCGTGCGCGGACGCGGGGGCCGCCCCGGCGAGGAGCGCGCCGGTGACCGCCAGGAACAGCAGCACCAGGGTCCGCACGCGGGGGACGATGGTCTGGGTCACAGGGGTGTCTCCCTCAGTGTCCGGTCTTCGGGCTGTACGTGGCCGGCTTCACCGGAATCTCGATCGTGACGGGGTCGGACCGGTCGAAGCGCAGCTCGACCGGGACCTTCTGCCCCTGTTTCGGCCTCCGCTTCAACTGCTCGAACATCAGGTGGTTGCCGCCGCTCTCCAGCACCAGGCTGCCGTGCGCCGGGATGTCGAGGGCCTCGACCTGCCGCATGGCCCCGTCGACCGTCTCGTGGACGGTGACCTGGCCGGCGGCGTCGCTGCTGACCGAGGTCAGGCGGTCCGCGGCGGCACCGTCGTTGGTGATCGTGAGGAAGCCGGCGGCCATGTCCGACACCGGCTGGGGCATGTACGCGGAGCCGACGGACAGTTCCGCGTCACCACCGCCGGATCCCGAGCCGTCCGAGCCACCGCATCCACCGAGGACCAGCGCCCCCGCGACGGCCACGGCGGCGAGCGCGGGGCGCCTCACGGCTTGTCGCCCTTGATGATCTTGGGGAGGTCCTGGGTGTAGTCGTCGACGGTGGCGTCCTCGCCGTAGAGGACGTACCCGCCGTCGGTCTTCGGGGAGAAGGCGATGACCTGGGTGCCGTGGTCGGAGACCGTCTTGCCGTTCTCGTCCTTGCGCGGCGGGTCGATCGAGATGCCGAGCGTGCGGGCACCGGCCTGGATGGTGTCGAAGTCGCCGGTCAAACCGACGACCTGGGAGTCGATGCCCTTGAGCCACGTGCCGAGCGCGGCGGAGGTGTCGCGCTCCGGGTCGGTGGTGACGAACACGATCCGCAGCTCGTCCTGCTGGTCCTGGGGAAGCTGCTTCTTGGCCACGGCGATGTTGTTCATCGTCAGCGGGCAGACGTCGGGGCAGTGCGTGTAGCCGAAGTAGACCAGCGTGGGCCGGCCCGCGGTCTCCGCCCGGAAGTCGTACTTCTTGCCGTTGGTGTCGGTGAGGACGAGATCCGGCTTCTCGAACGGTTTGTCGAGGACGGTGGCCGCCTTCTGCGAGCCGGCCTCCTCGGAGACCACGGAGACGGGCTTGCCGCTGTCGCCGTCGCCGCTGCCGCAGGCGGAGAGGGTGAGGGAGGCGACGGCGAGCAGAGCCGCCGCCGCGAAGGTCTTCTTGCGCATGGATGTTCCTGGTGGTGAGTGCTCCGGTGCGCACCGGGAGGCCACGGAGCCGTGGGCGGTCCCGGTGCGCACCGTCGAGCGGAGGGAGGGTCAGGCCGTGGTGCGCCGACGCCCGGCGAGCACGCCGTAGGCGACGCCCGCGGCGCCGACCACGATGCCGACGACGCCGAGGACGCGCGCGGTGGTGTCGGTACCGCCGGAGTCGCCCTCGCCTGAGGCGGCGGAGGTCTCGGCGGAGGCCTTCCCGGCCGACGCGGAGTCGCCGGAGGCCTTGTCGTCGGCCGGGGCGCCGTGGTGGTCCCCGGATGCCTCGGAGAGGGCGAGCACGGGAGCCGGGTGCTCGGGCTCCTCCTGGCCCTTCCGGGGCACCTCGATCCAGCGGACGATCTCCTTGTTGGAGTATGTCTGCAGGGCCTTGAAGACGAGCTCGTCGGTGTCCTCGGGCAGCGTGCCCACGGACACCGGGAACTTCTGGAAGAAACCCGGCTCGATGCCGTCGTCCTTGGCGGTCCAGGTGACCTTGGAGACGGCCTCGTTGATCTTCTTGCCGTGCATCTCGAGCGGCTTGTCCAGCGTGGACCTGGTGACCTTGACGTCCCAGCCCTCGACCGGCTGCGGCATCACGGACGCCAGCGGATGGTCCGTGGGGAACGTGATCTCGATCCTGGTGGTCGAGGCGTCGTCCCGCTCGTTGGGGACCTTGAAGTCGACGACCGCGTAGCCGCCCTTGGCGGCCTCACCCTCCGGCTGCACGCTGACGTGCGCGAAGCAGGGGGTGGACACGGCGAGGACGGCGACACCGGCGACGGCACCGGCGGCGGCGATACGGGAAGCCTTCATGGCAGAAGCACTCCGCTTCGATTGAGGTTTCACTGACGGTGAGGGGTTTGCGCCCCGCGGGCGGCCGGAGGGGTCACGGCGGACGAACCGGACACACGCGGGCGGCGGAACGCACACGCGTGCCGCACGCCGGCGCGCCCCCTCGCCCCGGAGGACCCGGCAGTGGCGGAGTGGTGGTCGCGTCGCGTCAGGCGGCGAGAGCGAGTGCGGTGACGGCGACGGGCGGACCGCGGCGGATCACCGTGTGCCGGAGTGCGGGGCTTTGGGGCACGGGAGGGGCGAGCAGCGCGGTACGCGCCGCGCGCGGGGCCGCGTCCGGTGCCCCCGGGAGTCCGGCGCGCAGGGCGCGCACCAGGGCGAGCGCCGCGCGGAGCGACCGCACGAGAGCGCCCTCGGCGACACCGTGCGCGGACAGTTCCGCCAGCCGCAGCAGGGCGAGGTCGCCGTGGCGCAGCAGCCACCCCGCGGCCGTCGCCGCGAGGACGTGGCCGAGCAGCATGGGCAGCGAGGGCAGCAGCGCCGCCGGGGTCACCCCGGCAGCGGACAGGGCGTCCGCCGCGTGGGTGTCCGCCCCGCCGGGATGGATCCGGGCGTCGCTGAGGATGCGCTCGGCCCGCGCGGGGCTGATCCCCGCGGCGGTGGTCCCGCACAGCAGCCGCGCGGCCTGCTCGATCAGCGCGGCGTCGGAAGGGGGCGACGACGCGCCCGTGCCGGGTGTGCCGTGCTGCCCCAGGCCGAACAGCGTGTGCAGTGCCGTCTGGCCGAACGCCAGCAGGGCCGCGACCCCCGGCAGCGCACGCGCGCGTCCCGCGAGCGGCGCGGCGACCGCGACCGTCCCGAGGAACCCGGCGCCGAGTGTCCACAGCGGGACGGCGTCGTAGGAGGCCAGTGAGTGGCCTGCCCCGGCCAGCACGACGCAGACCGCGGCGAACACCGCGGCCCTCAGGATCCGGAGTCCTGGTCCGGAGCGCACCGTGCGCGGGTGGGGGGCAGACATGGCGGCCTCATCATCGCACCGGCTCCCCGGCCGTCGTACGGCAGGTCCACAAGATGAGGTACGCCCCGAAGCTCACATCTGGCACGGACCGTCCCACATACACCGTTCGGCTCCGTCACGCACCCGCCATATGGGCGGTGTCACGTCAACTCCACGCTTACGAACCTGGACACAGGGCAATACGTAACGGTATGTCGAGCCGCAGCCAGGAGGCTGGAGCATGAGCATCTGGTGGTCACTCCATCTGCGGCGCGATGCCGCCAGTGTGCCGCTCGCCCGGCGCCTGCTGCTCGGCACCATGGAGACCGCGGGCGTCGACCCCGAGATTTCCTACGACCTGTCCGTAGCCCTCAGCGAGGCCTGCGCCAACGCGGTCGAGCACGGCGGGGACGCCGCGCGCGGCGGCACCTCGGAGGCGTACCGGGTCACCGCCTACCTGGACGGGGAGAAGTGCCGTATCGAGGTCGCCGACGCGGGCCCCGGCTTTCCCGCCGCGACCGGTGCGCCGGCCCGCCCGCAGGTCCGCCCCGTGTCGTCCGACGCGGAGCACGGCCGGGGACTGTGTCTCATCCAGGCGCTGGCCGACCACGTCCACATCGGCAACAAGCCGGGCCGCGGTGGCGCGGTGGTGAGTTTCGACAAGATCCTCAAGTGGCGCGAGGACGCGCCGCTCGTCGCGGTGTAGCGACGGCCGGGCACGCGCGCGTACCCGGCCGTCGTCGTGCGGTGCGTCAGCCCTTCAGGCCCGCCATCCAGACCTCGACCTCGTCCGACCGCCGGGGCAGCCCCGCGGACAGGTTCCGGTTGCCGTCCTCGGTGACGAGGATGTCGTCCTCGATGCGGACGCCGATGCCCCGGTACTCCTCGGGCACCGTCAGGTCGTCGGCCTGGAAGTACAGGCCCGGTTCGACGGTGAGGACCATGCCCGGCTCCAGGGTGCCGTCGACGTAGGTCTCGGTCCGCGCGGCGGCGCAGTCGTGGACGTCCATGCCGAGCATGTGACCGGTGCCGTGCAGCGTCCAGCGGCGCTGCAGGCCCAGCTCCAGCACCCGGTCCACGGGCCCCTCGACCAGGCCCCACTCGACGAGCCGCTCGGCCAGCACGCGCTGGGCCGCGTCGTGGAAGTCCCGGTACTTGGCGCCCGGCCGCACCGCCGCGATACCGGCCTCCTGGGCGTCGTACACGGCGTCGTAGATCTTCTTCTGGAGCTCGCTGTAACGGCCGTTGACCGGCAGCGTGCGCGTGACGTCGGCCGTGTAGTACGTGTGCGTCTCCACGCCGGCGTCGAGGAGCAGCAGGTCGCCGGAGCGGACCGGGCCGTCGTTGCGCACCCAGTGCAGGGTGCAGGCGTGCGGCCCGGCGGCGCAGATGGAGCCGTAGCCGACGTCGTTGCCCTCCACCCGGGCGCGGAGGAAGAACGTTCCCTCGATGTAGCGCTCGCTGGTCGCCTCGGCCTTGTCGAGGACCTTCACGACGTCCTCGAAGCCGCGCACGGTGGAGTCGACGGCCTTCTGCAGCTCACCGATCTCGAAGTCGTCCTTGACCAGCCGCATCTCGGAGAGGAAGACGCGCAGCTCCTCGTCGCGCTCGGCGGTGACCTTGTCGGTGAGCGCCGCCTCGATCCCGGCGTCGTGGCCGCGCACCACCCGCACCGGGCCGGTGGCCTCGCGCAGCGCTCCGGCCAGCTCGCGCACGTCGGAGGCGGGGATGCCGTACAGCTTCTCGGCCTCGGCGAGGGAGTGGCGGCGGCCGACCCACAGCTCGCCCTGGCCGTCCAGCCAGAACTCGCCGTTCTCGCGGTCCGAGCGCGGCAGGAGGTAGATCGTCTCCTCGTGGCCGTCGGCCGTGGGCTCCAGGACGAGGACGCCGTCCTCCGTCCGGTTGCCGGTGAGGTAGGCGTACTCGACCGACGCGCGGAAGGAGTACTCGGTGTCGTTGGAGCGGGTCTTCAGGTTGCCCGCGGGGACGACCAGGCGCTCGCCCGGGAAGCGGGCGGACAGCGCCGCGCGGCGGGCGGCGGCCTCGGCGGCCTGCGGGACGGGCTTCAGATCGTGCAGCTCGGTGTCCGCCCAGCCGGTCTTCATGTTCTCGGCCAGCTCGTCGGACACGCCCGGGTACAGGCCGTTCTTCCGCTGCTTGACGGGCTCCTCTTCGGCAGTCTCCGGGGTCTCCGGCAGCTCCTCCGCCACGGTCATCCTCCTCGATACGGCACTGGACCACCCCCATCGTACGGTCGGGTGGAAACGGACGAACCCGGGAAGGACCCATTACCGGGGAGGCGCGGGGAGAACGGGACCCCCGTCGCGCGCCGCTACTCGAACCGCGCCGCCAGCAGCACCACGTCCTCCTTGGAGTCCGCGGTGTCCGCCTCCTCCGGCAGGACCGCGCGCAGGACGTGGTCGGCGACGGCGCCGGGGTCGCGGCGCAGTGCCCTGGGCACCCCGGCCGCCGCGGCGTGCAGCCGCGCGAAGGCGCGGTCGGTCGGGTCGCCGGTGCGGTGCAGCAGCCCGTCGGTGTACAGCAGAACCGTCTCCCCCGGTTCCGCCTGCACCTCCACGCTCGGGGCCTCCCAGCAGGCCAGCATGCCCAGCGGGGCGGAGACCGAGGTCTCGACGTACTCGGTGCGGCGGTCCCCGATCAGCAGTGGGGGAGTGTGCCCGGCCCCGGCGAGCGTGATCCGGCGCAGCGCTGGTTCGCAGTAGCCGAACAGGGCGGTGGCCGACCGGGCGGGCTCGGTGAGCCGCAGCAGCAGCTCCAGGTCGGACAGGACGGCGACCGGATCCTCGCCCTCCATCACGGCGTACGCGCGCAGCGAGGCCCGGAGCCGGCCCATGGCGGCGACCGCGCTGGGCCCCGACCCGGTGACCGACCCGACCGCCAGACCGAGCGCGGCGTCCGGCAGCGGCAGCGCGTCGTACCAGTCGCCGCCCCCGCGCGCGGACGTGCGGTGCCGCGCGGCGAGCTGGACGCCGGCGACCCGGGGGAGACGGGAGGGCAGCAGTTCCTCGGCCATCGTGGCCATGGACGCGCGCGTGCGCTCGAGTTCGAGGAGGCGGGCCAGGTGCTCGGCGGCCTGGCGGACGTGGAGGCCGGCCAGGTGGCGCTGGCGTCGCGAGGGCTCGGCCGGTTCGTCGTAGAGCCACACCGCGGCGCCGAGGCGTCCGGTGGCCTCGGTGGTGAGCGGAAGGGTGAAGCTGGCGGCGTAGCCGAGGCGGGCGGCGACCTCGCGGTGCCGGGGGTCGAGTCCCTTCTCGGCGAGCAGATCGGGTTCGGCGACGCCGTCGTCGGCGCCCGGCAGTCCTTCGAGGATCCTGCCGTACGGCAGCGAGCCGCGCGGCACCGTCTCCATGTGGCCGAGGTCCGAGCGGGCCAGTCCGAGACCGACGGTGGTGACCGGGCCGAGTCCGTCGGCGGGTTCCAGGGCGACTAGACCGCGTCGCGCGCCGACCAGTGCGGCTCCCGCGCGCAGCAGTTCCTCGAGCGCTTCGTCGAGCGTGCCCGTGCGGACCAGGCGTTCGGTGAGCTCGTGGAGGGTCGTCAGGTCGGAGACCCAGCCGGCGAGACGGTCCTGGAGCAGTGCGCCCGGGGCGCTCTGGGGGTTTGCCGCAGGGGCGGGAGAGGTACCCGGGACGGGCGTGACAGTGTGGGCGGGAGCGGGAACGGCGGAATCGATTCCGGCCACTTTCGGAGGGTGCGGGGCGTTCATGGTGTCCGGCTTTCCGACCGGTACGTACTGCTCGAAAGCATCGCAAACCCCCATGTCATTCTGCGTCGCCGGCAGTGTCTCCACATGTACACGTACTCGTGAGGGGATGTCCAGCATTGTCCTGCCGGGATTCGTGGTGTCCGTGAGGTCGCAGGTAACTTCCGCAGACCCCTTGCCGAAAAACGAAGTTGGCTTGAAACTGCCTCAGAGGGAGGCGTATTGCGGTCGACTGGGCTTGCTCGACGGAAGCGTCACAGCGGTCGTGTGGGGTACGTACTCGGTGAAGGCCAGGGGTGGTTGCGAACCGCTCGGGAACCTGGCGACGGACCCGGGCGTCCTAACCACCGACGACCGTGCCCCATCCTCCCGTGGCGGAGGCGGAGAGAACCACGCGCGACGGCAAACGCCAGACTTCGCCACCCCCACGCCACGCCCGCACTTCTGTGAGACGCAGTACGGGCGGACCGGCCGCGGAGGCAGCCCATGCTCGGCCCATAGGGGTTCCCCCTGCCCGGCGCGGGGGTGTGATGCGCCAACAGGTACGCACAGTGAAGTGATCGACACATGACGTGATGTGGACCACGGTGTTGCCAGGCGTGCAACGGAAAGGAACGAGCGCTCATGCGCGAGATCCTCGGAAGGCGACGCAGGCTCCTGTCCCGACGCGGCGACGGAGGGCCTGAGCTGATGGGTGCGGCCCTGACCTGTGCCACGCGATGGCAGTGGCCCGTACTTCCCGGAGTGGCGGCCGACCCCGAGGGCCGGTCCCGCTGCGGCTGCCCGGACCCCGAGTGCACGGTGCCGGGGGCCCATCCGTTCGACCCCGGCCTCCTCGCGGCCACCACCGACGCCCGCATGGTGCGCTGGTGGTGGAGCAACCGGCCGACGGCGCCCGTCATCCTCGCCACCGGGGTGGGCGGGGCCCCGTGCGCGGTCTCCCTGCCCGCCCTGCCGGCCGCCCGCGCGCTGGCCGCGCTCGACCACCGGGGCATGCGGCTCGGCCCGGTCGTCGCCGCTCCCGACCGCTGGGCGATCCTCGTGCGGCCGTATTCCATGGAGCAACTGGGCGAGCTGCTGTACGCCAAGGACTTCGTCCCCGGCTCCCTCCGCTTTCACGGCGAGGGCGGCTACCTCGCCCTGCCGCCGTCCGAGACGGCACAGGGCGGCGTCCGCTGGGAGCGCGCGCCGCTGCCCGGCTCGGCCTCCCCCTGGGTGCCCGGCGTCGAGGCCGTGGTCGACGCCGTGGTCGAGGCCCTCACCCGTACGGGTGTGATCGCGCCCGAGATGTAGCGGGCGGCGGCGCGCGCCGCCGCCCGGCGGGCCGCCCCGGGCCGCGTCTTCCCGGGGCATGCTTGCCCCGGCACGCCGGGGGCCGCGCCCGGACCTTCCGAGGCCCCCTGTTCGCCCTCGTGGGCGCCGGCCGGCCTGCGCGCTCGCGCTGCCGCGGGCGGTGGACTCCGCGGTCCCGGCCGGCCGGCGCCCCGCCTCCGCACCCGAGGAGCGACGCCCGTCCCTACGGCCCCCCGCACGGCGACGGCGCGGCGCTGGCGTCCGCCGGTCGGCGGGGCGTCCCCGCGTGGCCTCCACCTGTCCACCGCGCTGCGCTGCGGTCCCGTGCTCTCCACCTCCGACGGCATCGAGGCGCGGGCGTGTCTCGCGGCGCGGTGCGAGACCTCATGGGCCCGGCGGCCGGACCGTGCGGACGCACCGCGCCGTGGAGCCGGTGACGGGTCCGTCCCGTGCGGAACGCCGCGAGGCCCGGACGCGGAGCCAGCCCGCACCACACGGCGGTCGCGGAGTTCGCGCACCGCGTCCGAGCGGGACGCCTTCTGCTGCGTTCCGGAGGCAACTGAGCGGTGGGGAAGGGACGTTGACCGTCGACTGGAAGCGCCGGACGGCGGGGACGAGCTGTTGACGGCCGGTCGCGCTGTGTGAACGGCGACCGGCACACAAAGACCCGGTTGCTGGCGACGGGGGATGCACCAGCAACCGGGCTACTGGAACGGTAACAAGAGATCGGCGGTTCGCAAATTCGATCTCGGCTTTCCGGTCACGGACTGGCTTGTCCGCACCGGGAGTTGCGCATGGGACGGGCGGCGGCCGGCCGGGCGGTCCCGCCGGCCGGCCGCCGCCCGAACCCGCTGCCGCACGGGTGCCTCAGCTGAGGGTGACCTGCCGGTTCGTCAGGCCACCACGCGCGCGGCGCTCGTCGGCGGTGAGCGGTGCGTCCGAGGCCAGGGCGGTGGTGAGGCGCTCGGCGAACTCGGCAGCGGGCTTCTCCACGTCCTCGGCGCCGACCCCACCGGGCAGGTCCCAGACCGGCACGGTGAGCCCGTGAGCACGGAAGGAACCCACGAGACGGGTGCCCTCGCCGAGGGACGACCGGCCCTGGGCGTGCAGCCGCGCGAGAGCGTCCAGAAGCTGCTCCTCGGGATACGGCATGACCCACCGGAGATGGTTCTTCTCGGGCGTTTCGCACCAGTACGCGGAATCCACTCCCGACAGCTTGACCGTCGGGATGGCCGCGGCGTTGGCCCGCTCCAGGGAGGCGGTGACGTCCGGCGTGGCGTTCTCCGGGTCCGGGACCCAGAACTCGAACCCGCTGTGCACCACCGGCTCGAACGCGCCCTCGGGCGCCAGCAGGTCCTGCAGCCGGGGACCGTCGGCGGGCGCGCGCCGGGCCTGCACCGGGGTGCCCGGGTCGGCGGTGAGCGCGCGCTGCAGGGTGTCGGCCAGATCGCGGCTGATGTCCCCGGAGGACGTGTCGTTCTGCAGGCCGAGCAGGACCGAACCGTCGTCGCGGCGCAGGGCGGGCCAGGCCATCGGCAGCACCGTGGCCAGCGTGACCGACGGGACGCCTTCGGGCAGGCCGTCCTTGAGCGTCAGCTCGACGGTGGCGGCCGGCACCAGCTCGCGCAGCGCCACCCAGTCGCACTCGCCGGCGAGACCCTCGAAGGGGCGGTGCACCAGCTCGGTCACGGCGTGCGCGGCGGCGCGGCCGTGGCAGGCCTTGTAGCGGCGGCCGCTGCCGCAGGGGCAGGGTTCGCGGGCGCCGACGACCGGGATCCGCCCGTCCGTGGGCTGCGGGCGCTTGGCCTTCGTCTGGGGTCGCTTCTTGGCCATCGTGGGTGTCTCCCGGTTACGGCTCGTCTCGTACGGGCGCGAGCCTAGCCGTTCGCGCCACCGCCGACGGGAACCTGTGGACGACGGGGCGGGCCGTGGACACCGAGGGGGCGACGAGCGGCGGGGCCCGCACCGCCCCCGGCGGCGCCGGAGCCGTGCCCGGCGGCGCGCGCCGGTCCGTCCTCAGGCCAGGTCGTCGAAGACGTCCGCGAAGTCCAGTCCCGGCATGCGGGAGACCGAGGGGGCCGTCACGCGCGCCGCGAAGTCCTCGCGCCGGTGCCCGGCCCCGGCGTCCGGGTCGTACACGTCGTCGTGGACGACGACCCAGACCGTGACCTCGCCCGGGATCTCGTCGCGCACGCCCCAGTCGTCGGCCAGCGCGGTGATGATGTTCAGCCCCCGGCCGCCGTGCGCGGTGACCGACGGGGTGGCCGGCGCCGGGCGGGTCGGGCCGCCGCCGTCCGTGACCTCGACGACGAGCCGGCCGCACGGGTCCACCCGCCAGGCGGCCCGCACGTCGCCGTCCCCGGCCAGGGCGTCGCCCAGGGGCCGTCCGTGCTTGCACGCGTTGCTCAGCAGTTCGGAGAGAATCAGTACGGCGTCGTCGATGACCGAGTCCGCCACGCCCCCGTCGCGCAGTTGCGTGCGCATGCGGCGCCTCGCCTTCCCCACGCCGGCAGGACCGTGGGGCACGGCCATGCTCGACGACGTGGGCACCTCCTGTGCCACCACCAACGCCACCCCCGAGACCTCCTTCGCCCCACGCCACGGTGTGGATGCCCCATTGGCCTGAACCGGAAACCGGCCAATGCATGAGCGGTGACGCACTCGAAACGATCGAATACGCACCGAATGCGCCGGAGCACTCCCTGTAGCCGTGTGGCTGGAATTCGTCGGTGTGGCCGAGAGGTGAGGATGCGCCCGCCCGCGGTGCGAGGTCAAGAGGCTTGCGGGGAGTTTGTGGGGCGGAGGGGGCGGATGTGATCTAAGGGATCACCGAACGGTCGGCGGTCGGCGGTCGGCGGTCGGCGGTCGACGGTCAGCGGTCAGCGGCCGAGCCGGTCGAGCACCGCGCGGGGGCGGTTGGTGATGATGGCGTCGACGCCGAGGCGCACGCAGCGGTCCACGTCCTCCGGCTCGTTCACCGTCCACACGTGCACCTGGTGGCCCGCCCGCTTGAGGCGCTCGATGTACTCGGGGTGGCTGCGCGCGATGCGGATCGACGGCCCCGCGATGCTCACGCCGACGGGGAGCCGCCCGTCGCGCAGCCGTGGAGTGACGAACTGGGTGAGGTGGACCGTGGGCAGCGTCGGCGACGCGGCGCGCACGCGCTGCAGCGACCGCGCGGAGAAGCTCATGACGCGCACCGGTGAGTCCCCGGGAGAGGCGGGGGCGTCGAGGCCGAACCGCTTGAGCAGGAGCAGCAGCCTCTCCTCCACCTGACCCGCCCAGCGCGTGGGGTGCTTGGTCTCGATCGCCAGCTCGACCCGGCGCCCGGCGTCGGAGACGAGCTCCAGCAGCCGCTCCAGGGTGAGGACGGAGGTCGCCTCCGGGTCCTCCGGACGGTGCTCCCAGTCGGGCTCCTCGACGCGCGGGCCTCCGGAGGGGGCGCGGCTCTTCCAGGAGCCGAAGTCCAGGGCGGCGAGATCGGACAGCTCGAGCGCCGACACCGCACCGCGCCCGTTGGACGTACGGTTGACGCGACGGTCGTGCACGCACACCAGGTGTCCGTCGGCGGTCAGGCGCACATCGCATTCGAGTGCGTCCGCGCCGTCCTCGATCGCCTTGCGGTACGCGGCCAGGGTGTGCTCGGGGGCATCCTCGGAGGCTCCCCGGTGGGCGACGACTTGGGTCGGGTGCTGTCGTGCGTGGGTCACCGCGTCATGGTGCCACCGCGCACGGGTACCCGGGTGCCCGGAGTGGTGTGAACGGTGTCGAGGTCCGGTCGGAGGCATCGAGGTGGCGCGCCTTACGTGAGTAATGCCCTATATAAAGAATGGCCCCGGACCCACAGGAACGGCTTATGGTGCCCTGACGGCCCGTGGGAAAAGCTGACGTCATACAAAGAGACATGCACAGCTGCATCGCGCCGGACTCGTGGACGTGCGTGAACGAGCGAAACCGAGTGCGACCGAGAACAACAGCCGTGGATCGAGGAGAGAAGCTGTGAGCACCGAGAACGAGGGCACCGCGGTACCCCCGGCGCCGTCCGCACCGCCGTCCGCGCCGGTGGATGCTCCCGCTCCCTCGGCGCACCAGGGCCACCCGGGCCCGGAGACGGCACCGGGGCCGTCCGTACCGCCGCCGCCGAGCGCGCGGCCGGCGGACGGCCAGGTCCACGGCGCGGCTCCGCAGGGCCCCGAGACGGGTGCCCACGGACCCTGGGCGGCCCACGGGAACCAGGACCCGGCCTCCCACGGCTCCGCACCGAGCGGCCCGCCGCCGGGGGCCCACTCCTCCGCACCCGACGCCTCGTGGCCCCCGCCCCCGCCGCCGTCCACCCCGTCCTACGGTGACGGTGGCGCCGGGCACGGTGGTGGCTGGGGCTCCTCGTACCAGCCGCCGGCGCCGAAGAACGGCGGAGGGCGCGGCCGTATGATCGCGGCCGTCCTGGTGGCCGCGCTGGTCGCGGGCGGTGCGGGTGGCGGCCTCGGCTACACGCTGGCCAAGGAGAACGACAGCAACGGCTCGACGACCGTCTCGTCGTCCACCAGCGGCGGCAACGTCAAGCGCGATCCGGGCACCGTCGCCGCCGTGGCCGCGAGAGCACTGCCCAGCACGGTCACCATCGAGGCCGAGAGCAGCAGCGGCGAGGGCGGCACCGGCACGGGCTTCGTCTTCGACAAAGAGGGCCACATCGTCACCAACAACCACGTCGTGGCGGAAGCCGTCGACGGCGGCAAGGTGACGGCGACGTTCCCCGACGGCAAGAAGTACGAGGCCGAGGTGGTCGGCCACGCCCAGGGCTACGACGTCGCGGTCATCAAGCTGAAAGACGCCCCCTCGGACCTGAAGCCCCTCCCCCTGGGCAACTCCGACGAGGTGGCCGTCGGCGACTCGACGATCGCGATCGGCGCGCCCTTCGGTCTGTCCAACACGGTGACCACGGGCATCATCAGCGCCAAGAACCGCCCGGTGGCCTCCAGCGACGGCAGCGGCAGCCAGGCCTCCTACATGAGCGCCCTGCAGACCGACGCGTCCATCAACCCCGGCAACTCCGGCGGTCCGCTGCTGGACGCGCAGGGCAGCGTCATCGGCATCAACTCCGCGATCCAGTCCACCAGCAACGGTGGCTTCGGCACGGGTCAGTCGGGCTCCATCGGCCTGGGCTTCGCCATCCCGGTCAACCAGGCCAAGTACGTCGCCCAGGAGCTGATCAGGACGGGCAAGCCGGTGTACGCCAAGATCGGCGCGTCGGTCTCCCTGGAGGACACCACGGGCGGCGCGAAGATCACCGAGCAGGGCGCGGGCGGCTCCGAGCCCGTCGACCCGGGCGGTCCCGCCGACAAGGCAGGCCTGAAGCCCGGCGACGTCATCACCAAGCTCGACGACCGGGTCATCGACTCCGGCCCCACCCTGATCGGCGAGATCTGGACCCACAAGCCGGGCGACAAGGTCACGATCACCTACGAGCGCGGCGGCAAGGAGCGCACCACGGAACTCACCCTGGGCTCCCGCGTGGGCGACAGCTGACCGCACCCACGCCCCCCGAACCCGTTACCCTTGTCCCCGCGCCGCCGATCACCGGCAGGCGCGGGGAGGCGTGCCCGAGCGGCCGAAGGGAACGGTCTTGAAAACCGTCGTGGCAGCGATGTCACCGTGGGTTCAAATCCCACCGCCTCCGCTGGATGAACAGTGAGAACGGCCCCTGACCTGGACATCCGGTCAGGGGCCGTTCGCATGTCCGGTCTCGGTGCCTCCCCGGTGTTCCCCGTGATTCCCCGCTCGATCGGGCACGGCTGGGGACACGGGAGCCGGAATCAGCTGTCGCGGTTGCTGTACGTCACTGCTGTACCGCATCCTCCAAGAAGCAAGGTCGCCGATGCCGTTGCGTCTGCGTACGCGCTGACGATCTCGGCGACCGGTGAAGTGACGAGCACGATCATCAGGCGCACCGACGGGGCTTGACGTCGCTGGGGTGGCGGTCAAGCTCAGCGCACGGCGAGTGCCTCGGTGAACATCGCAAGATAGCTGTCGTGAGCGAGGCGCAGTTCTCCGAGTTCGTGTTCCTGGAACCACGCGATGGCATCGTGTTCGTCCAACGCGGCATTGACCGGGGCTCCCGTCCAACTTTCGATCAGCCAGATCTGCATGTCGAAAGAGTCGGTATGGATCTGCTGCAGGGGCGGGCCCGCAGGCACCACGACCTCGATCCCGAGCTCCTCGTACAGCTCCCTGGCCAGCGCCGCACCGGGAAGCTCTCCAGGTTCCACGTGTCCACCGGGTAGGTCCCACACGTCGGGGTACCAGCGGCGCTCGGGAGATCGGTGACACAACAACACCCTGTTGCCGTCGCGCAGCAACGCCGCGACGATCCGAGCCCGAGTAGCGCCTTGCGCAGAAGTCGACACATGAGGAGTCTGCCAGCGCTGTGCCCCGGCCAGCCAACAGGCCATGGGCCGCGTCTGCTCGACTCTGCCTGGGTCGACGGCGGACGGGATGGGAGCACCCCGCGCAGCCCACTACGGGCCCGCGAGATGTCGCGGCGGTCGGGAGCCGGCTCGTGTACCCGGCTCGGCACAGGCGCTCGTGCGCGTCGGCCACGTCGCCGGGTACTGGCCGGCAGATCATGAATTCCTGATCCGGGTAGGTCATCAGCCCGGGGATGCCGTGCCGTACGCCGGGTATCCGTCCGTGCGTGAGCGCTTCGGTGTACCACTCCTACGATGCGGCGACCACCGTGTGGGCGTTCGCTCTGTCCGTTCTGGTGGTGTCGGCCGTGGCCTGGTACGTCCGTCGTCGCCGGTAGCCGTGTTCTGCGTGGTCACGGCCCGTCCTCCGCGCGTGTGCGCCTGACGAGCAGTGAGAACGGCCACCGACCCGGGTAGTCGGTCAGTGGCGCCGAGGGCGGAGTGTGTTCGGGGAGGGGGGATGGCCGTGGGTGTGTCCGTTGCCTACAAGGGGCTCGATTCGATGCCGACGTGGTTCGTCGTCGTCATCGGGGTGCTGGCCGCGGTCGGGATCGTCCTGGCCTGTCTGCGGGGGCGCTGACCCGGTTACCGGGTGTGCCGGTTTCGTCTGCGTGCGCGGATCAGGCAGAAGGTGACGGGCAGCTCCGCTCACGTCGGCTCCTCGCCCATGGTGCTCCCACCTTCGGTCACGGGCGTTGTGACGCGGGGCGTGAGCGATCAGTTCCGTGGCTCTCCGTGGAGCGGGAGGGGTCCGAGGTGGGGGACGAGGCGGTCGCGCAGGAGGAGGTACTCGTCCCAGCGGCGGGGCAGGGGGCCCGGGGGGCGTGCGACGGCGCGGGCGGTCGTGATCTTCTGGCCGCGGCGGAACTGTTCGCGTGTCAGGTCGAGTTCGACGCCGCTGGGAAGGCGGTTCCACCAGTGGTAGCCGTGCCGGGACCCGTCCAGGCGGACCTCGCCGACCATGAGCTCGCCGCCGAAGAGGTCGTTGACGACCAGGGCGGTGATGTCGCAGTGGCCCAGGGCGGGATTGTCCGGCTGCCAGTCGGGCAGGTCGTCGGGTGAGCAGGTGTCGGCGGCCCAGCAGGCCCGCAGGGCCCTGTCCAGGTCGAGCAGGTTCCAAGGCGGCATGCCGGCAGCATCGCAGCCCGCACTGACACCCGGCCCGGGAGCCGGGTCGGGACGCTGCCCGCAGCATGCGCAGCCGGGCGATCTCCGTGGCGTTCTTCATCGGTTCGGCGTTCAGGTCGGTGTGGATGTGGGTGTCGGTGTCGGTGAGATCGTCCAGGAGGGCGAGCCGTTCCGTGCGCAGGGTGCGGAGCCGGTCGACGGTGGGCGCGCCCTCGCCGGGCCGGGCGACGTCGGTCCGCTCCCGAGGGCGGCGCCCCCGCGCGTGTGGTCCGGCGTCACGCTCCACCACCGGTCGATCTACTGGTCGGGGTACTCGCGCGGGGGCGGGATCAGGTGGACCGGAGTGCCCGGGAAGGCCTGCTCGGACGTGCGCAGCAGTCCGTCGATCCGGCGGTCGTTCAGGATCCTGCACGGGTAGCCCTCGAGCAGCCCGCCGTACGTGGACGACATCCGCAGCTCGTCGAGGTCGACCGAACGGCCGGAGGTGAGGAGGACGCGGGCGAGTGCCATCGTCGGCACTTTGGAACGGTGGTGCATGCGGGGCTTTCGGTTTTTCGGGCGGGCGGTCTTCCGGGGGACGACGGGAGGAGCGGCGTCAGGGGCGGTGGGCCGTCATGCGCGCGGCCGACGCGATCGTCGCGCGGGCCTCGCGTGCGGACAGGCCCGTGCTGACCGCGGCGTCGGCCAGGGAATCCGCCAGGGCGGGGCCGATGCCCTCCTCGTAGGCACGGCAGGCCGCCCAGAACAGCCGGGTGTTGCGCTGGCCCTCGTGCGCCGCGAGGACGAACTGGACGAGGCCCTGGCCGTGTCCGCCGGTGGACGGGGGCGTCGGGTGGTGGGGGCGTGGCGGCGGGAGGAGCAGGCGCAGGAGGGCGGGCGGACAGGCCGCCGGGGCGAGGTGCGCGGTGCCGGGCGCGGGCGTGTACGTGCCGTGGTCCGTGCGGGAGCCGGGGCCGACCAGGTAGCCGCCCGCGCCCCGGATGTCGATGCCGGGCGCCAGGCGGCCGGCGGAGTTGGGGACGACCACGTGCGGCGGTCCGCTCAGCCACAGGTGGCGGCCGCCGCTCGGGGTGAGGACGACCACCGTGGCGGGGATCGTGAACAGGTGACGCTGCGCCAGTTCGCGCAGGGCGGTGAAGGAGTCCGTGCCGGTCTTGGTGTCCAGGTCGACGCCGATGAGGTGGTGCGGGGGGAGGCCGCAGGCGATCCCGTAGCCGGTGGCGCGGGGAGCGGCGGCGAACAGGGCGCGGATGCGGGCGGGATCGGTGGTGGCGTCGTGGACGCCGTGGCCGAAGCGGCCGCACTCGCCGTGGCAGGGCGGTGCCACCGGGTCCGGGGTGTCGCGGTGCGGGGAACGCAGGGCCGGGAGTTTCGTCCTGGACAGGGGGATGACGGCCAGTCCGCGCTCGGCGGCGGACAGGGCGTGCGCGAGGGCCAGGGTCGTGGCCTGCCGGTCGGTGGTGGCCATGCCTCTATGTTCGTACAGATGTTCGAGTATGGGAAGGGGGAGGGTGGCCGACACGCCGGGCCGGTGGGGTGGGCGGAGAAAGTGCCGGAACGCTTCCGCCCGTGCGGTGCCCGGGGTGCCGGTGTCCCTGACGGCGCGCTGCCCGACCGTCGGGGCGTTGCGGGGTTTATCGGCTCGTTGTCACGCTTGCGTGCGAAGAGCGGCTTGAGAGGTGGTTCGGCGGGATCCGGTGGGCGACCCTGATCTCGCGACGTCGTGCACAGCACCGGGGCGGGGGGCAACGGCCCCGGTGGAAGCCGTACTTCACGCACAGACGGCCATGCGCCGGTGCGTCCTTGGTTCTGGAGGGAACACAACATGGCAAGCATCCGTACCGCCCGTGTCATCGCCGCCGTCTCCGCGCTTCCGCTCGCGGCCGCCCTCTTCGCCGGCGTCGCGACGGCGGACAGCGGCGCCCTCGCGGACGACGGATCGAACGCGACGGCCACGAGCTCCGCGGCCGACGCCCTCGGCAGCGGCGTGGGCGGCGACAACTTCGGCACCTCGGCCACCGCACAGCAGCAGGCCACCGGCCCCGGAGCCGCCAACCAGAGCAACTCCGCCCAGGTCAACAACTCCGCCTTCACCGCCGTCAACCAGGGCACCGACAACGTGGCCATCAGCTTCAGTCCGCTGTGGTGAGGCAGGCCCGCTGACGGGACCGTGTGTGCTTCGTGGGGTGCGAGGCGTCCGCGCGGCGGTGCTCCGGTGCCGCCGCGCGGGCGTTCCCGGGTGCCGTGCCGCCGACGGGCCGCGCGCCGCGGGCATCGGGGGTCGACCCGCAGTAGCCCTCACCCGCTCGTCCACCTTCAGGAGGTGCGGCGGACCCCACCCCTACAACCTGAGGGGGACCCGGCTTCGGGACCTGCGGCCGATCCGCCGGACGGGGCCCGCTCATAGCGTGGAGACATGACCACACCCGTCTGCACCAGCGCTTCGAACGCCGCTGCTCCACCGACGCAGATGCTTCCGTATCCGTCGTTCTCGTCGTACATGAGGGCCCGCCAGCCGGTGCTCCTGCGTACCGCCCGGTCGCTGACCGGGAACCCGAGCGACGCGGAGGACCTGCTGCAGACCGCGCTCACCAAGACGTACGTCGCCTGGGAGCGCATAGAGGACCACCGCGCGCTCGACGGTTACGTGCGCAGGGCGCTGCTCAACACGCGCACGTCGCAGTGGCGCAAGCGCAAGGTCGACGAGTTCGCCTGCGACGAGCTGCCCGAGCCCGAACCGGTGCCCGGCGGCGACGACCCCGCCGAGCTGCAGGCGCTGCGCGACGCGATGTGGCGCGCGATCATGCGGCTGCCCGCGCGGCAGCGGGCGATGGTCGTACTGCGGTACTACGAGGACCTCAGCGAGGTCCAGACGGCCGAGGTGCTCGGCGTATCCGTCGGGACGGTCAAGTCCGCCGTGTCGAGGGCTCTCCGCAAGCTTCGCGACGACGCTGAGCTGGGACTTGTTCGAAACTGACGGAATAAGTCCTTCGGTGGGGCGTGATCGATCATCCGCTCCCCTAGTGACATACCGCGCGGTATGTGCGCAGAATCAGCGCAACCCGTACCGACGCGTAGGCGATGTCGCCCAGGAGGACGCCGTGCTGAGCACCATGCAGGACGTACCGCTGCTGATCTCGAGGATCCTGACCCACGGGTCGACGATCCACGGCACATCGCAGGTCACCACCTGGACCGGTGAGGGCGAGCCGCAGCGTCGTTCCTACGCGGAGATCGGCGCCCGCGCGGCCCAGCTGGCCCACGCCCTGCGTGAGGACCTCGGTGTCACCGGCGACGACCGGGTCGCCACCCTCATGTGGAACAACGCCGAGCACGTCGAGGCGTACTTCGCGATCCCCTCCATGGGAGCCGTCCTCCACACCCTGAACCTCCGCCTGCCCGCCGAGCAGCTCGCGTGGGTCGTGAACCACGCCGCCGACCGGGTGATCATCGTCAACGGTTCGCTGATCCCCCTGATCGCGCCCCTGCTGCCGCACCTCAGGACCGTCGAGCACGTGGTGGTCTCCGGCCCCGGTGACCGTGCGGCGCTGGCGGACGCCACCGTCCGGGTGCACGAGTACGAGGACCTGCTCGCCGGACAGCCCGTCGCCTACGACTGGCCGGAGCTGGACGAGCGTGCCGCCGCCGCCATGTGCTACACCTCCGGCACCACCGGCGACCCCAAGGGCGTCGTCTACAGCCACCGCTCGATCTACCTGCACTCCATGCAGGTGAACATGGCCCAGTCGATGGGCCTGACCGACCAGGACACCTCGCTGGTCGTGGTCCCGCAGTTCCACGTCAACGCCTGGGGCCTGCCGCACGCCACCTTCATGACCGGCGTCAACATGCTGATGCCGGACCGCTTCCTGCAGCCCGCCCCGCTCGCCGAGATGATCGAGGGCGAGAAGCCGACGCACGCCGCGGCGGTCCCCACCATCTGGCAGGGCCTGCTCGCCGAGCTGACCGCCAGGCCCCGGGACGTGTCCTCCCTCACCCAGGTCACCATCGGCGGCTCCGCCTGTCCGCCTTCCCTGATGGAGGCGTTCGACAAGCTGGGCATGCGGGTCTGTCACGCCTGGGGCATGACGGAGACCTCCCCGCTCGGCACCATCGCCCGCCCGCCGGCGAGCGCGGTCGGCACCGAGTCGGAGTTCGCCTACCGGCTGACCCAGGGCCGCTTCCCCGCCGGGGTCGAGGCCCGCCTCACCGGCCCCGGCGGCGAACGCCTCCCCTGGGACGGCGAGTCGGCCGGTGAGCTGGAGGTCCGCGGCGCGTGGATCGCGGGCGCCTACTACAACGGCCCCGACGCCGAGCCCCTCCGGCCCGCCGACAAGTTCAGTGAGGACGGCTGGCTGAAGACCGGTGACGTCGGCACCATCAGCCCGGACGGCTTCCTGACCCTGACCGACCGTGCCAAGGACGTCATCAAGTCCGGCGGCGAGTGGATCTCCTCGGTGGAGCTGGAGAACGCGCTGATGTCGCACCCGGACGTCGCGGAGGCCGCCGTCGTCGCCGTCCCGGACGACAAGTGGGGCGAGCGCCCGCTGGCCACGGTGGTACTCAAGGAGGGCTCCACCGCCGACTTCACCACCCTGCGCACCTTCCTCCTGGAGGAGGGGAAGATCGCCAAGTGGCAGCTCCCGGAGCGCTGGACGGTGATCGAGGCGGTGCCGAAGACCAGCGTCGGCAAGTTCGACAAGAAGGTGCTGCGCAGGCAGTACGCGGAGGGCTCGCTGGACGTGACCCGGATCTGACGCACGGAGGGAGAACGCGCCGGGCGGTGAGCGGGGGACCCCCGCTCACCGCCCGGCGCGTGTCGTACGTCCGCCGCCTGCGCGGCCGCCCGTCAGTTCGTCCCGATCCGCGCGAGCAGGTCGACGATGCGGTCCTGCACCTCGGCGCTCGTGGACCGCTCGGCGAGGAACAGCACCGTCTCGCCCGAGGCCAGCCGCGGCAGGTCCGCCTGGTCGACGGCGGCCGTGTAGACGACCAGCGGGGTGCGGTCGAGCTGCCCGTTCGCCCGCAGCCAGTCGATGATCCCGGCCTGCCTGCGGTGCACCTGCATCAGGTCCATCACCACGAGGTTCGGACGGAACTGCCCCGCCAGCGCCACCGCGTCGGCGTCGCTCGCGGCCCGCGCGACCTGCATCCCACGCCGCTCCAGCGTCCCGGTCAGCGCCAGCGCTATCTCCGCGTGTTCCTCGATCAGCAGCACCCGCGGGGGGTGCTGTTCGGTGTCGCGCGGCGCGAGCGCCTTCAGCAGTACGGCGGGATCGGCGCCGTACGCGGCATCGCGCGAGGCCTGTCCGAGCCCGGCCGTGACCAGTACCGGCACCTCGGCCGCCATCGCCGCCTGCCGCAGCGACTGGAGCGCCGTACGCGTGATCGGGCCGGTCAGCGGGTCCACGAACAGCGCGGCGGGGAAGGCCGCGATCTGCGCGTCGACCTCCTCGCGCGAGTGCACGATCACCGGCCGGTAGCCGCGGTCGCTCAGCGCCTGCTGCGTCGAGACGTCCGGCGCGGGCCACACCAGCAGCCGGCGCGGGTTGTCCAGCGGCTCCGGCGGCAGCTCGTCGTCCATCGGCTGCGGACGCGGGGTGTCCGCCACCTCCACGGCGCCGCCCGGACCGTCCAGCGGCTCGGGTCCCTCGGCGGCGTCCGCGTCGGGCGCCCCTATGGCGTACGAACGCCCGGTGCCCTCGGTACCGGGCGCGAGCCGGGACTGACCGGCGAGCGAGTGCTGGGGCTGAGCCTGCACCGGTGCCTGCGCCGGTGCCTGCGCGGCGGCGGGTGCGGACTCGGCCGCCGGGTGCGGGCGCCCGTGCTGCTCGTCGCCCGCGGCCGGGTCGGGACGCGTGCCGAGCTTGCGGCGGCGGCCGGAGCCACCCGGCTGATGCGGCGGGGGCGTGGCCGAAGGCAGCGGCTGCTGCACCTGAGCGGCCTGCCGGTTGAACGGCACGCCCTGCCCCAGCGTCCGCACGCTGATCGCCCGCCCCTGCGTCGAGTTCGGGTCCACCGGCGCCGCGGACTCCGCGGGCAGCGGCTGAGCGGCCCGCTGCGCCGGCGCCGGAGCACCCTCGGGCGGCAGCGGGGTGCCGGCGGCGGGCGTCGGCTGCGGCGGGTTCGGTGCCGGCGGTGCCTGAGGTACGGGCGTACCGGCACCGGTGCCGTCACCGGCGGCGGGCCACGGCTGCGGGGCCGGGGTGCCCCGGGCCGGGGTGCCCGGCCCGGGCGCGGCCTCGGCGGGGAGCGGCTGCGCGGCAGGCCGCCGCTCCTCTTCCGGCCCCTGCGCCCCGGGTCCGGGGGCCGGGTGCTGCGCCACCGGCACGGCAACGTCCCCCGGTGCACCGTGCCCCTGGCCGACCTGACCGGGCACGGGCGCCCCGTGGGGCGGGACGGGGGCCCCCTGCGGTGCTGCGGGCGTCCCTGGCGGCGGAACCGGAGCGCCCTGCTGCGGTGCCACAGGCGTCTGCGGCGGGACGGGGCCGCTCTGCGGTGCCACGGGCGCTCCGTGGGGCGGGGCCCCATGCGGTGCTGCGGGCGTCCCTGGCGGCGGAACCGGAGCACCCTGCCGCGGTGCCACGGGCGCTCGGTGGGGCGGGACGGGAGCACTGTGCGGCGGAACGGGCGCCCCCTGCGGTGCCACGGGCGCCCCCTGCGGAGGCACCGCCCCCCACTGCTCCGGAGCCCCCGGTGCGGGCACGCCCGGCGGCTGCCCGGCCACCGCCGGCTGCCCGGCCGCCACCGCCGGGGAGGCCGGGGCCGCCGCCCGCCGCCGGCGGCCCGTCGGGGCGCTGGTGGGATGCGGCTGCGGCGGGGTGTGGTCGTCGGCCTGGTCCTGCGGTACGGCGTCATGACGGCCGGCGTCGGCCGGGACGTCACCGGGCACGGCGGACCCGTCCGCCCCGCCCGTCTGCGGGGCGCGACCGACGACCTCGGCCTGTCCGGTCCGGTCCCCCTGCTCCGCCTGCTCCGCCTGGTCCGCCTCGGCCGGCGGCAGCGCGAACACCGTGCGCGGAGCGGCCTCCTGTGCCGCCGCCCGCTCGGTGGCGGCGGCCAGCGCCCGGCGCCGGCGTCCCCTCGGCTGCTCCTGCTCCTGGGGCTGCCCCGAGCCCTGGGCCGGTACGTGCACGGCCACCTCGGCGGAGCCGTTCCCGCCGGTGGCCGGCGCGGGCAGCGCCGCGGGCAGCGCGTGCTGTTCGCCGGACGCGCGGTGGGTCCGGTGGCCGGACGGCGCGGGCACCCCCTGCGGCGGTACCGTCCCGCCCAGCCCCGTGTTCGACGCGGCGGACCCCGCCGCATGCTCCGCGGCGGTGACGACGGCCCCTTCGGACACCCCGGCACCGGGGAGTTCGAGCGCGGCGCCGAGCGGCGCGTCCTCGGCCGGCCGGCCGCGCCGGCGCCCGGTGCCGCCGGAGACGTTCGCGTCCTCCCCGGACGCCTGGGCGGGAAGCTGGACCGGCTCGGCGGCGGCCGCCCGGCGCCTGCGCCGGCCGGTGGGCGCGGTTTCGGCGCCGGCCTCGCCGGGCGCGTCCGGCGCCTCGCTCTCCAGGAAGGCGTCCACGGAGGAACGCCGCGCGCGCCGCCGCCCGCCACCGACGGTCGGCTCGGCGGGAGCGGGCTCCTCGGCCGGGGCCGGCGCACCGGTGGCTGCCACTGCTCCCGCCCCGCCCCCGATCGGTACCTCCAGGACGAACGCGCTGCCGCTCATCCCCGGCACCTCGTGCGTCTGCAGCACGCCACCGTGCGCCCGGACGATCCCGCGCACGATCGGCTCGTGCACCGGGTCGCCGCCGCTGTACGGTCCGCGCACCTCGACGCGTACGACCTCACCGCGCTGCGCCGCCGCGACCACCACGGTGTTGTCCAGGTAACCGCCCGCCGCCAGCGGAGTGTTGCCGGTCGCGTCGACGCCCGCGACGTCCGCGACGAGGTGGGCGAGGGCGGTCGCGAGCAGCCGCGGGTCGACCTCGGCCTCGATGGGCGGCGCGTGCACGGCGAACTGCACCCGCCCCGGACCGATCAGCTCCACGGCGCCGTCCACCCCGGCGGCGACGACGGCGTCGAGCATCACCTTCGTACGGGCGACCTGCTCGGCCCCGGCGTCGAGCCGCTGGAAGCCGAGGACGTTGTCGATGAGGGTGGTGATGCGGGCGTAGCCGGCCGACAGATGGTGGAGCACCTGGTTGGCCTCGGGCCACAGCTGCCCGGCGTCGTCGGCGGCCAGCGCGGACAGCTCGCGGCGCAGTTCGTCCAGCGGGCCCCGCAGGGACTGCCCGAGCAGGGTGAGCAGTTGCTCGTGCCGGGCGGCGAGGGCCTCGTAGCGGTCCTTCTCGCGCTCGCCGAGGGCGGCGTACCGCTCCTCGTGCGCGGCGAGTTCCTCCGCGTGCTGCTCGCGCAGCTCCTCCAGCTCGGTGACGTGGCCCTGGCGCAGGGCGGTCAGTTCCGAGCCGTGCTCCTCCGCGAGCCGCTCCAGCTCCTCGGCGTGCTCCCGCTCGGCCGCATCCTTCTCCTCGGCCAGCGCGTCGTAGGGGCGGCGGTCGAGGAACGTCATGACGGCGCCGACGAGCTGGTCGCCGTCGCGCACGGGCGCCGTCGTCAGGTCGACCGGCACCTTGTCGCCGCTCTTGGAGTACAGCACCTGCCCGCGCACCCGGTGCTTGCGCCCGGAACGCAGGGTGTCGGCGAGCGGGGACTCGTCGTACGGGAAGGGGGAGCCGTCCGCACGCGAGTGCAGAACCAGGGTGTGCAGTTCGCGTCCGCCGAGTTCCCCGGCCCGGTAGCCCAGTATCTGGGCGGCGGCCGGGTTGACGAGGACGATCCTGCCGTCGGTGTCCGTGCCGACGACGCCTTCGGAGGCGGCCCGCAGGATCATCTCGGTCTGCCGCTGCGAACGGGCGAGCTCGGCCTCGGTGTCGACGGTGCCGGAAAGGTCGCGGACGACGAGCATGAGGAGTTCGTCGCCGGTGTAGCCGTACGTGTCGTACGCCTGCTGGCCGGTCTCCAGGTTCGCACTGGTGACCTCGACCGGGAACTCGCTCCCGTCGGTCCGGCGGGCGATCATCCGGGTCGGCTTCGTACGCGCGCGCGGGTCGATGTGGTCGGGCCGCCGCATGGACCCCGGGATGAGCTTGCTGTCGAACTGCGGCAGCAGATCCAGCAGCCCTCGCCCCACCAGGGCGGTGCCCGGGGTCTCGAAGGCCTCCAGGGCGATGGTGTTGGCGTTGACGACGGTCCCGTTGGCGTTGACCAGCACCAGGGCGTCGGGAAGCGCGTCCAGTATGGCTGCGAGGCGAGCAGCGCCTCGGGATGGCCTGCTGCTCACGAGACGCTTCCTCCCTGTTACCGCGACGTGCCGACCGCTCGGGCCATCTTGCCAACCTGCCCGCAACGTGTCACGCGAGGGAGTCTAAGGGCTGGGGTTGCGCCCGCGACGCCGGATGGGACGGACGTCGCATCAGGAAGTGACGGCCGTGTGACGCCAGGTACGCCGCGCACCCGTGACTGCCTGCGCCGACGCGGGCGCAACCTTCGCGGGACCTTTACGCCCCCTGTGCCCCGACTCGCCGCGGCGCCTCGGGCAGCAGCGGCACGAGCCGGTCCCAGCGGGCGATCGCGCACCCGTTCCCACGGTCGTACGTGGTGTCGACGGGACGGCCCGCCCAGGTGCCGGTGACCCGGGCGGTGGCGGGCCCGCCGTACTGCATGGTGCAGACGGCGTCGCGCGGCACGGGGGCGAAGGGGTCCTCACCCCACCGCGTGTTCCGCTCGACGGCCGCGCAGGCCCCGGCGGGGTCGGGATGGCTGCCGCCACCGGGCCGGCAGCGCACCACGTACGTCCCGTCCGCTCCGTCGCCCGCGCCGCGCACGGTGACGGTGAGACGGTCGCCGCGCGGAGGCGGCTCCTGCGCGTACGCCGCGGGGGGTGCCGCGGACAGCGGGGTGAGGGCGGCGAGGGCGGCGGCACCGGCGACGAACCACCGCGGCACGGGGCGGGCGGCGCTCTTCAGGACCTGCACGAGGATCTGAGACATGACCTGATCAACGCGCCACCGCGCGGGACGTTGCGCCACGCCGGCGTGACGGCGGGAAGTGCTTTGCCCTGCGGGCTCCCCGCCTAGTACCGTGGGGACCGATTGGTGACACCCCACGCGGTTGTGTCATCATCGGCACGCACCGACCCGCTCGCGCTCACGCGCGGGGAGGGCCTGTGCATGGAGGCGTCGCCTAGTCCGGTCTATGGCGCCGCACTGCTAATGCGGTTTGGGTCTTAAAGCCCATCGAGGGTTCAAATCCCTCCGCCTCCGCCCTCATCACGAAGCCCCGGCCCCTGCGGCCGGGGCTTCGTCGTTGCCTCCCCCTGATTCGGCGTTCGCGCAGGTCACAAGGGGTGGGCCAAACGGATTTCACATGGCGGCGGCAGTCATGTAATGTTCTTCCTGTCGCCGCGAGCGGGCCGAAAGGGCCGGGAGCGGCGAGAAAACTGAAGAGACAAGCACTCGTAGCTTAACGGATAGAGCATCTGACTACGGATCAGAAGGTTGCAGGTTCGAATCCTGCCGAGTGCACAGCAGACCGGAGGCCCCGTGGAGTGATCCACGGGGCCTCCGGTGTTGGTGCCGGCCCCCCCGCCGGGCCCCGGATCAGGCCGCGGACGGCGGGATGTTCTGGTTGGCGCGGAAGAAGTTGTGCGGGTCGTACGCGCGCTTGACCGCGGTCAGGCGGTCGTAGTGGTCGCGGTAGGTGGACCGGACGCGTTCGGGGCCCTCGGACTCGCCGATGAAGTTGACGTACGAGCCGCCCATGGAGTGCGGGTGCAGGTCGGTCCAGTAGTCGACGCACCACTGCCGGACCAGATCGGCGTTGGCCGGGTCGGGGTCGACGCCGGCGACGATGCCGGACCACACCGCGTCCCGGTAGGCCCAGGCCGTTTCGCCCGGGGCGACCCGGTGGGCCGCTCCGTCCACGGGGTACAGGTGCATCGTCGACAACTCGGTGGGAAGCGCCTGGCCGTAGCGTTCGTGGACGGCGACCGCCTCGTCGGGGATGCCGTCGAAGAAGTCGCCGCGCCAGTACCACTGCAGCCCTTTGGGGACCAGCTCGTCGAACATGGCCTGCAGGGCCGGGTAGGGCATGGGCGTGGCGAAGTGGAAGGCAGGCGGGGCCGGGTCGTTGACCACGGACAGCACCTCCTCCAGGCGGCCGTCGGCCAGGTCGCCGGTGCAGCACCAGATCACCGCGCACGCCTTCCGGCCGTGGAGCGGTTCCGGGAAGGGCGGCCCGGGCGGGACGGTCATGAGGGCGAAGAACCCGTTGAGGTCCTCCGGCGCGGCGGGCAGGAACTCCCGGTACCAGCGCAGCACCTCCGGTGTGCGCTCGACCGGCCACACGGTCACCGCGACCCCGACCGTGTCCGCCGGGTGCAGCCGGAAGGTGAACGACGTGACCACGCCGAAGTTGCCGCCTCCGCCCCGCAGCGCCCACAGCAGGTCCGGGTGCTCCTTCTCGGACACGGTGACCGCGCTGCCGTCGGCCAGGACGACGTCCGCGGCGACCAGGCTGTCGACCGTCAGCCCGTACGCGCGGGTCAGGTGGCCGTGTCCGCCGCCCAGGGTGAGGCCGCCGACGCCCGTCGTCGAGTTGATCCCGGAGGGCACGGCGCCGCCGAAGGCGTGTGCCTCGTGATCCATGTCGCCCAGCCGGCTGCCCCCGCCCACCTGCACGGTCCCGGCCTCCGGGTCGACCCGCGCCCAGCGCATCGGGGAAAGGTCCAGCGTGAGTCCGCCGTCGACCAGGCACAGGCCCGGCCCGCTGTGCCCGCCCCCGCGGACGGCGAGATCGGTGCCCGTCTCCTGGGCGAAGGCGAGGGTGGTCCGCACGTCCGCCGTGCCGGCGCACTGGGCGATGGCGGCCGGACGCCGGTCGATCATGGCGTTGTAGATGCTGCGGGCCTCGTCGTAGTCCGCGTCCCGCGGTGTGACGACACGTCCTCGCAAGGCCGCGCGCAGGCTGTCGAGAGCAGTTGCGTCCATGCCGCTCATGAGCGGACACCCCTCGGGAAGGTGCGGAACCGGATGACCGCGGGTGGACGGAACCGGCGGATCGGCGGCCCGGTTCATCCGGGGCCCGGGGATCGGATCCCCGCCGTTCCAGTGTGACGCGAGTCACACTGGCGCGCGACAGGGTGAGGTCAGCGCGGTTGGCGGGGCGTGTCACGGCGACTGACCGTCGCACGGAAGGACTGGGTGAGGGCGGTGGCCGCCGCGGTGAGGAAGACGAAGCTGTAGAGGATCTGCAGGATGGTGACCAGCCGCGCGGCCTGTCCGTGGGGCGTGATGTCGCCGTAGCCGATGGTGGCGACGGTGACCAGGGTGAAGTAGAGGGCGTCCAGGCGGGTGGTGATGCCGTCGACCTGGCCGGGATCCTGCGCCAGCGCCTGGTAGGCGGAGGCGAAGACCAGGATGGACAGGCTGATCAGCGGCGGGATGACCAGCCCCGGGCGGGTTCCCGGGACGGACAGCAGCACCCGGACGACCTGCCTCAGCAGCAGGGCGGCGATCAGCCCGAGCGCGATACCGAAGAGGAGCCAGCTCAGCAGCGGGCGGCGCGGGCCCAGTCCGTCCAGGGGCAGCAGGAAGTAGGCGGCGACCATCACCGCCACCCCGGCCACCTGCGCCAGCAGGGGCCACAGGGTGCTCCAGGCGCTGGGCGCGCGCTCTACGCCCGGGTCCCGCTGCTCTCGCGGCGCGGCGCGCACAGTGCCCAGATGATGAAGCCGGCGATGACGATGAGGACGATCGACCACACGGGCTGGTAGGGCAGCCACACGAAGTTGGCGACCATGCTGAGCCCGGCCAGCACGATGCCCACGACGCGGGCCCAGGTGGCGCCGGTGAACAGGGCGACACCGGTGACGGCGATCAGTGCGCCGAGGATCAGGTGCACCCAGCCCCAGCCGGTCAGGCTGAACTCGTAGGTGAAGTTCGGAGTGGTGACGAAGACGTCGTCCTTGGCGATGGCGGCGATGCCCTGGAAGACCGCCATGATGCCGCCGAAGGTCATCAGGACCGCCGCGGCGGCCGTCCAGCTCGTCGCCCAAGGGCTCTCCGCCTCCCACCCGCGCTGGTGGGTACCGCTGACATTGCTAGCCATGCTCTCGGCCTTCCGGACGTCCCCGAGCGGTGCGATGCCTTCTCCAGACTGGCACTCCTGATCGCACCCGGCACCTCGGCCCGCCCCCGCCCCGTGCCCGCCGGGTCGAGGGCGGCTGTCAGTGGTGGCCTCTAGTCTCGGCGGTGATGGCACAGGCATGGAACTGCTCGGGGCTGCGGTGGTCGGCGGACAGTCCCGTGCTGTTGTGGGACGGCGGCCGGCGCTCTGTGCTGACCCGGGGGAAGCGGGTGGCCTTCGGGGTCGAGGACGGGGGAGTACGGACCTGCGTGGGGGCACGCGGGCACGCGTGCCCGCTCGGTGCGGCGGTGCCGGGGCGCGGTACCGGGGCGCGCTGCGAGGAGTGCGCCCGGCTGGACCGTGCGCACTCGGTGGCCGCGGACTCCCTCGCGGACGATCCTCGGCCCTACCGCGTCTACCTGGCGTGGTTCGGGCCCGGGATGCTCAAGGTCGGGATCACCGCGGCGCAGCGGGGGGCGGCGCGGCTGCTCGAGCAGGGGGCGGTCGCCTTCACCTGGCTGGGCACCGGGCCGCTGATGGCGGCGCGGCGTACCGAGGAGCTGCTGCGCGCGGCGCTCGGCGTGCCCGACCGGATTCCCTACGCCGACAAGCGGGCGGTGAGGGCGGCCCTCCCGGCCACGCGGGAGGAAAGGGCGGCGGAGATCGCCGCGCTGCACGCGCGGGCGGTCGCCCTGAGCGGATGGCCGGAGTCGCTGGACCCGGCGCCGTTCCGACCGGCCGACCACGCCGAGGTCTTCGGGCTGCCGCGGGTGCCCGCCGCCGTGGGGGAGGTCACCGAACTGGTCGCCGGGGGCGCGGTGAGCGGTGAGCTGGTGGCCGCCGCCGGCCCCGATCTGCATCTGTCGACGGCACGGGGGGTCGTGGTCCTGGACACCCGGCTGATGGCCGGGTGGGGGCTGGTCCCCTCCGGCGGGCGGGAGTTCGCCGTGCCGGTCAGGGCGCTGAGCCGGCGGGCGGTGGCACAGGACGGGCTGTTCTGACCGGCCTCTGGACCGGGGGCCGGGTCACGGGTGATCGTGACGGCATGAGCGAGCGGCCCGACACCCGTACCGAAGCCGGCGACGTGCGGTGTTTCTGGGAGGGGCTCGGGCTGCCCGGGCTCGTCGACGTGCACACGCACTTCATGCCGGAGCGGGTGCTGCGCAAGGTGTGGGCGTACTTCGACGCGCTCGGACCGCTGACCGGCGGGGTCGAGTGGCCGATCACGTACCGCGCGGAGGAGCGCGAACGGGCCGAGGTGCTGCGGGCGTTCGGCGTACGGGCGTTCACCGCCATGCTCTACCCGCACAAGCCCGGCATGGCCCGCTGGCTGAACGACTGGGCGGCCGGTTTCGCCGCGCGCACGCCCGACTGCCTGCACACCGCGACGCTGTTCCCCGAGCCGGGCGTCGCCGACTACGTCCGGGACGCCGTCGAGGCGGGCGCGCGCGTCTTCAAGGCGCATGTGCAGGTGGGGGCGTACGACCCGGCCGACGAGGCGCTCGACGCCGCCTGGGGGCTGCTCGCCGAGGCCGGTCTGCCGGTGGTGATCCACTGCGGGTCGGGGCCCGCGCCCGGAAAGCACACCGGCCCCGGTCCGGTCGCCCGGGTGCTGGCGCGGCATCCCCGGCTGCGGCTGGTGGTGGCGCACCTCGGGATGCCCGAGTACGAGGACTTCCTGGACCTCGCCGAGCGGTACGCGCAGGTGCGGCTGGACACCACGATGGCGTTCACCGACTTCGGCGAACGCCTGGCGCCGTTCCCCCGGCGGGCGCTGCCCAGGCTGGCCGCCCTCGGCGAGCGGATCCTGCTCGGCTCGGACTTCCCCAACATCCCTTATCCGTACGTCCACCAGTTGCACGCGCTGGAGCGGCTGGGGCTCGGTCAGGAGTGGCTGCGGGGGGTGTGCCACGACAACGCGGCCCGGCTCTTCGGCATCACCGTGCCGTGAACCTCCCCGGGCGGGACGCGCCCGCGTGCGGGGCGCGGCCGAGCCGACGCCTTTCTCAGGGAAAACACAGAGTGCCGAAAGAGTGTTCTCAGAGGGCGCGGACATCGTGTGCGGCATGACCACGATCTCGCCCCGGGGGCGCACCGAACTGCTCGGGCCGGACGGGAGCCCCGTCCGGGTGCTGGTGGTGGACGACGAGCAGTCGATCACCGAACTGCTCTCCATGGCCCTGCGGTACGAGGGCTGGCAGATCCGCAGCGCCGGCGACGGTCAGGGTGCCGTGCGGTCCGCGCGCGAGTTCCGGCCGGACGCCGTCGTCCTGGACATGATGCTGCCGGACAGGGACGGGCTGTCCGTCCTCGGGCGGCTGCGCCGCGAGCTGCCCGACGTGCCCGTCCTGTTCGTGACCGCCAAGGACGCCGTCGAGGACCGCATCGCCGGGCTGACGGCGGGGGGTGACGACTACGTCACCAAGCCGTTCAGCCTGGAGGAGGTCGTCGCCCGGCTGCGTGGGCTGATCCGGCGCTCCGGCGCCGCCGACCGCCGGTCGGAGTCGGTGCTGGTCGTCGGCGACCTCACCCTCGACGAGGACAGCCACGAGGTCACCCGGGGCGGCGACGGCATCCACCTCACCGCCACCGAGTTCGAACTGCTGCGCTTCCTCATGCGCAATCCGCGGCGCGTGCTCAGCAAGGCACAGATCCTCGACCGGGTCTGGTCGTACGACTTCGGCGGGCGGGCCAACGTCGTCGAGCTGTACATCTCGTACCTGCGCCGGAAGATCGACGCCGGCCGGGAGCCGATGATCCACACCCGGCGGGGCGCCGGATACCTGATCAAGCCCGCGGCGTCGTGAACGGCCGACGGCGACCGGGACGGCCCGGGACGGGTCTGCCGGCGGGGCCGCCGACGTGCTGCTCGGCGTGCTGCTCGGCGGGCTGATCGCGGCGGCGTTGCCGGGCCGGGCGGACCGGGCAGACTTTCCGGAGAAGGCCTGAGGGCCGGTCCCCGCGCACCCGGGCCCGGGTGCCTGGCAGGGGCCGGTGCCGGCACGTCGAGGAAGGTGCGCCATGGTGAGGGCAGCCCGGCGGTCCGGGAGCGCTTCGCGCTCCAGTGTCTGGCTGGAGGGCAGGTCCCGCGGCGGCGGGCGCGGCGGCGGACAGCCGTCGGGACTGGACCGGGAGCGGATCACCGAGGTCACCGTCCGGCTGCTGGACGCCGAGGGCCCGGCCACGTTCTCCATGCGCCGGCTCGCCGCCGAGCTCAACGTGACGGCGATGTCCGTGTACTGGTACGTCGACACCAAGGACGACCTGCTGGAACTCGCCCTGGACCGCACCTTCGGGGAGCTCACGCTGCCCGATCCGGCCGTCGACGAGGACTGGCGGGCTCAACTGCGCGCCCTCGCCCGCGAGTACCGCGCGCTGCTGGTGCGCCATCCGTGGCTGTCGCCGCTGGCCGGCAGGTTCCTCAACATAGGGCCCAACGCGCTGGCGTTCTCGAGGGTGATCCAGCAGGTCGTCCGCAAGACGGGGCTGCCCGCGCACGGGGCGACGGGAGCCATCTCGGCCGTCTTCCAGTTCGTCTACGGCTACGGCACGGTCGAGGGCCACTTCCACACCCGCGTCGCCGCCACGGGCATGACTCCCGACGAGTACCACCGGCACGCCATGAGCGAGGTGACGCAGTCGCCGGAGGCCGCAGAGGTCGTCGAGGAGTCGGCCAGGATCATGGAGGCCCGCGGCGGTGACACGGTCGAGGAGATGCTGGAACGGGACTTCGCCTTCGCCCTGGACCTGCTGATCGCGGGCATCGAGGCGATGGTGGCCCGCAGCCGCGCCTGACGAGGACCGCGGGGGTGCTACGCGCCCTCGGCCAGTCGCGCCGGGAAACCGCCGGTCGCCACCGGCCCCCAGCGCTCCGGAGTGATCCGGATGATCGACTTGCCCTGCGTGACCATCGCCGCCCGGTACTCGTCCCAGTCGGGGTGCTCGCCCGCGATGTTCCGGTAGTACTCCACCAGCGGCTCCACGGACTCGGGCGAGTCCACGACCTCGGCGGTGCCGTCGATCTGCACCCAGGGCCCGTTCCAGTCGTCACTCAGGACGATCAGGCTCACCCGGCCGTCCCTCTTGGCGTTGCGCGTCTTGGCGCGCTCCGGGTAGGTGGAGACCACGATCCGCCCCGAGTCGTCGACCCCGCACGTCAGCGGCGAGCCCTGGGGGCCGCCGTCGGCCCGCCGGGTCAGCAGGACCGCCCGGTGGCGGGGCCGCACGAAGTCCAGCAGCTCGTCGAGGGAGACACGGGTGTTCGTCGCGATGTTCGGTGCCATGGCGTCAGCCTAGGCGGCCATCGCCTCGGGCAGGTTGTCGTACACGGGGATGTCCCGGCGCAGGCCGGTGAGTTCCAGTACGCGGCTCGCCACGCTCTCCGGGCAGGCGACCACGGACACACGGGCTCCGGGGCGCAGCAGCCGGCGCACGTCGTTGATGAGGCGCACACCCTGGGAGTCCATGAACTGCGTCGCGGTGAGGTCGAGGACCACGACCCGGGGCGGCCGGCCGGAGTCGGGACGGGCCTGGGCCATGATCAGGGGCAGCAGTCCGTCGGCGTTGGAGAAGTCGATCTCCGGCGGGAAGGGGACCAGTGCGCGCTCGGAGGGATGCGGGGAGAAGGTCACGGCATTCACCTGGCAGACGTCAGGACGGTCTGTGAGGCCACTTCCTGACCCGTCACTCCATTGGACCACGTCGGAGCCCGTGTGTGAAAGCGGCTAAAGTTCTGTACGTCCTGTGCTCGCAGTCGGGAATGTGCTGCGGAGCTCTCCTGCGCACGGCCTTTCGGCCGTGCACGCCGAAGAGGTTCGTGGTGGTTGCGTCCCGGTTTTCTGATTTGCCCCCTTTCTCTGACGGTTCCGATGTGGCGGAAGCACTGACGGCCGCGGCCTGCCGACTGCACGAGACGTCCTCCCCGGACAGCACCCTGGACGCCGCCGTCCGTCTGGCGGTCGACCTCGTGCCCGGCGCCGATCACGCCGGCATCTCCGTGATAGAGCGCGACAACCGTCGCCGCACGCTCGCCTGGACCGACGATGTCGTGCGGGCCGCCGAGGACGGTGGCCCCGGGGCCGGGGAACGGCCCTACTGGCACGGCCTGTGGACCGCCCCGGTGGCCGGGGTCGAGGACAGCGAGGGCGAACAGGGACAGGGCGCGCTGTCCGAGCTCGGCCTGCGTTCCGTGCTGTCGCTGCGGCTGCGCGCCGACCGCCGCCGGCTGACCGTGCTCACCACGTACGCCCGCAAGCCGCGCGCCTTCGACGAGACCGCCCTGCGGGTCGGCCGGCTGTTCACCGCGCACGTCGGCATCGCCCTCGACTCCGCCACCGTGCGCGAGCAGCTCACCGAGGCCATGCGCACCCGGGACCTGATCGGCCAGGCCACCGGCATCCTCATGGAGCGCCTGAACATCGACGCGGCCGGCGCCTTCGACAGCCTGGTGCGGGCCTCGCAGCGGGAGAACGTGAAGCTGCGGGATCTCGCCCGTCGCATCGTCGACGCCCACGACAAGCCCTGACGGCGCCTCACAGGGCGGAAGCGCGTCGCTGAGGGTCGTGCCGATCGCCGCGATGCCGGTCCGGACGACCTGGTTGTGGTTCATCGCGAAGTCCCCGCGCCGCGGTTCGGCCCTGGCGCGGAAGGCCGCCCTGGTGCCGCCCCAGGGGTCCTCCCCGATGCCGAGGAGGGTCGGGCCGAGGTCGACGGGGCGGACGACACCGCGCACGGCCGGTTCACCGTGGACCGTCCAGCGGTCGGGTCCCGCCCGGTCAGTCCCGTGGACCGGTAGGTGATCTCCGGGTGCCGGCCGGCGTCCGGGAAGCCCGCGGACCGCGGACGCGTGTCGTGTGCCCCGGCGGCGGCAGCTCGGCGCCGCCCCGCCGGGCCGGCGTCACCGTCCCGAGGCCGGCCGTGCGGCTCGCCGTGACGAGCGCACTGGCGGCGGTGGGCGCGTACCCCACCGCCGTGACGACGACAGTGTACCCGGCGCCGGCGCGGTGGGGTCCCGTACGGCGCCCTCGTCGTCCGCCCCGGCGCGCGGCACCTGCCCACCGGTCGCGTCGGTCAGGGTGATGACCGCGTGCGGCACGGCTCATCCGTCCCGCGTGTGTACCCGCGCGGTCAGTGGCATCCCGTTGCCTCTCCGAGTGGACGTACGGACAGCTCATGGAGGGACCGGCCCGTGGCGGGGCGCGCCTTCGCCGCGGGACGCGCGGGCCCGCCACGGGGGTGGGGCTTCCCGCTACTGGCCGGGGTGGGCGAGTTCGATGTCGTGGTCGTCGGTTCCGTCGCCCGTGACCGTCAGCGCGGTGGCCACCGGCGGGTATCCCGTGGCGATCACGGTGTACTCGCCGCCGTCCAGATCGGCGAAGGCGTACGCCCCGTCCGTCCCGGTCGTCGCCGTGCCGACCACGTTGCCCGCCGCGTCGACCAGGGTGACCCGGGCGTAGGCCAGTGGCCCGTGCGGGGTGCGGACCACGCCCCGCACCCGGGCACCGGTCTCCAGGTCGGCCTCGACCCGGGTCACTCCGGTGCCGTCGACCTCGACGGGCAGGGCGCGCGGCCGGTGCCCGGCGGCGTTCACCGCGACGGTCACCGCGCCCGGCGCCAGCTCGGTGAACGCGAACTCGCCCTGCTCTCCGGTGCTCCCGGAGGCCAGCAGCTCGCCGCGTACATCGGTGACGATCACCATCGCGTCCGGCACCGGCAGTCCGGTTCCCGCCGTGCGGACCGTCCCGGCCAGGCCGCCGGTGGCCCCGAGCAGCATGTCGTGGGTGACGGGTTCGCCGTCCACCACGACCGTGGACGCCTGCGGTTGGTGACCGTCGGCGGCCGCGATCAGGACGTACGACCCGGCCCCGGGCGCGTCCACCGCGTACGACCCGTCGGCCCGCGTCACCGAGCGGCCGAGCTGGCGTCCGCCGAGCGAGATCAGGGTGACGGCCGCCCGCGGGACGGGCGCGCCGTCGGCGCCGCGCACGGCACCGCGGACCGGGAAGCCGCCCCCGGCGGACTCCTCGGCGTGGGCGGTGCCGGCGACCGCGGACAGCGGTCGGGCGGCCGTGCCCGTCGCGTCGGCCCCGGCGCCGTCCGCGGTACGGTTCACGGCGTCCTCGGCGGACGGTTGCGGCGCGGGGGCCCCGGCCGTCTCCTCCGCCGCCTGGGCGAGCGCGCCGGTGGTCCGCAGCGGGACCTCCTTGATGAACAGGGTGACCAGGAAGGCGAGCAGGGCGATCGGCGCGACGTACAGGAAGATGTCGGCGATGCCGTGCCCGTAGGCGCTCTCCAGCCAGGTGCGGATGGACGGGGGCAGCAGGTCCATGTCGGGGATCGCGCCGCTGCCGGAGGCCTCTGCGGCCGCCGCCCGCTCCCGCGGACCGAGCTGCCCGATGGTGTCCTGGGCGTAGTGGCTGATCCGGCTCGACATGACCGAGCCGAGCACGGAGACGCCGAGCGCTCCGCCGAGGGACCGGAAGAAGGTCACGACGGAGGAGGCCGCGCCCAGGTCGCCGGGGGCCACCTGGTTCTGCGTGCACAGCACCAGGTTCTGCATCATCATGCCGACGCCGAGGCCCATGAGCGCCATGAAGACGCCGATGTGCCAGTAGGGGGTGTCGTAGCGCATGGTGCCGAGCAGGCCGAGGCCCGCGGTCAGCAGCACGCCGCCGGCCAGGAGCCAGCTCTTCCACCTGCCGGTGCGGGTGATGACGATGCCGGAGACCGTGGAGGACACGAACAGGCCGCCGATCATCGGGATCGTCATGACGCCCGACATGGTCGGGGACTTGTCCCGGGCGAGCTGGAAGTACTGGCTGAAGTAGACGGTGCCGGCGAACATCGCGATGCCGACGAACAGGGACGCCAGCGAGGCCAGGGTGATGGTGCGGTTGCGGAACAGGCGCAGCGGGATGATCGGCTCGGCGGCCCGGCTCTCGACGAACAGGAAGACCAGCGCCAGGACGACCGAACCGCCGACCATGGCAGCGGTCTGCCAGGACATCCACGCGTACTTGTCGTCGGCGAAGGTGACCCAGACGAGCAGCAGGCAGACGGCCGCGGTGACGAAGAAGGCGCCCGCCCAGTCGACCTTGACCCGGCGCTTGAGCAGGGGCAGGTGCAGCGTCTTCTGCAGCACGAGCAGCGCGACCACCGCGAAGGGCACCCCGACGTAGAGGCACCAGCGCCAGCCGAGCCAGCTGGTGTCGGTGATGACGCCGCCGAGCAGCGGGCCACCGACGGTCGCGACGGCGAAGGTCGCGCCGAGGTAGCCGGAGTAGCGTCCGCGCTCACGCGGGGAGATCATCGCGGCCATGATGATCTGGGCCAGGGCGGACAGGCCGCCGGCGCCCAGGCCCTGGATGGCACGCGCGCCGATGAGCATTCCCGGGTTCTGCGCCAGGCCGGCCACGACGGAGCCGAGGACGAAGACGCAGAGGGCTATCTGGACCAGGACCTTCTTGCTGAACAGGTCGGCGAGCTTGCCCCACAGGGGGGTGGAGGCGGTCATCGTCAGCAGCGAGGCGGTGACGACCCAGGTGTAGGCGCTCTGGCCGCCACCGAGGTCGCCCACGATCTCGGGCAGGGCGTTGGTGACGATGGTCGACGACAGGATGGCGGCGAACATGCCGAGCAGCAGCCCGGACAGCGCCTCCATGATCTGCCGATGGGTCATCGGAGCGTCTCCGGAGGAGCCTCCCCCGTGCTTGGCATGAGCCCGCACACCGGCTGGTGTGGTCGTTGCCATGGGCGTCCTTCTCTTAGGTGCTTGCGGGTGTACCGGTGGTCTCTGCGCGTGCGGGAGACGCCGGCCGGGGCACGGTGCGGCAGTCGCCGAAGCTGTCCCTGAGCCGGGCCATCAACTGGGTGAGGCGGCCGACCTCCTCGTCGGACCAGTCGCCCAGGCGCTCGGCGAGGAGCTCGGTGGTCCGCCGGAACAGATCGTCGAGCCGTTCCCGGCCGGCGGGGGTGAGGCGCAGGATGCGGGACCGCTTGTCGGTGGGGTCGGGGGAGCGCTCGATCCAGCCGCGCTCGGCGAGGTGGGTGACGTGGCGGCTGGTGACCGACATGTCCACGGAGAGCAGCTCCGCGAGCCTGCTCATGCGCATGTCGCCGTGGCGGCCGAGGAGCGCCAGCACGGCCGCCGAACCGCTGTGGCAGTCGGACGGCAGGAGCCGGTTCATCTCGCGCTTGACCGCGCCGAAGGCGCTGAACTGCCGGACCAGCTCCTCGTAGTGCGCCGACTCGGCCATGGCACCTCCCGTTTTGTTGCTTGAAGCAACCGTAGGGATCGATGGTTGCCGCAGGCAAATAAAAACGGGCGGGACGGCTCAAAAACTTGGCAAAGGCAAGTAATCCCGGTAGTAAACGCGCAGGTGGCGGGGTCGGGACCCGTCCCGTCGTGCTCCGTGGCCGCCGTCCGAGCGCCCTGCCCCTGCCCCGCTTGGGCCGCCCGTCGGGGATTCGCTAGGGTCTCGGGACATGGCTAACACCCAGGGCCCGCAGGGCCATCACGACCCCGCCGGCAGCACTCAGATGTTCCGCGCGTTCGTCGACGAGGCACCGCAGGGCCGGCAGGCCGCGTCCACCGGCGGTGGGCCGCGGATCGGCCTGATCGTCGGCATCGTCGTCGCCGTGGCGGTCGTGGCCGCGGTGGCGTGGCTCGCGCTGAGGTAGGGCGGGCGGACAACGCGGCGGGCCGCCGTCGCGCCCGCGCGGGGCGCCCGGCGGCCACACCGTTTCCAGCCTATGGGCGGAGCGTCCGGCGGACGCCCCGCTCCGTGCGGTGCCTCAGTCCGAGATGAGGCCCTCCCGCAGCTGGGCGAGCGTCCGCGTGAGCAGCCGTGAGACGTGCATCTGGGAGATGCCGACCTCCTCGCCGATCTGCGACTGGGTCATGTTGGCGAAGAAGCGCAGCATGATGATCCGCCGCTCGCGCGGCGGCAGTTTGGCGAGCAGGGGCTTGAGCGACTCCCGGTACTCCACGCCCTCCAGTGCCGTGTCCTCGTAGCCGAGGCGGTCCGCGAGGGAACCCTCGCCGCCGTCGTCCTCGGGGGTGGGGGAGTCCAGCGAGGACGCCGTGTACGCGTTGCCGACGGCGAGCCCGTCGACGACGTCCTCCTCCGACACGCCCAGCACGGCGGCGAGTTCGGCCACCGTCGGGGAGCGGTCCAGCTTCTGGGACAGCTCGTCGCCGGCCTTCGTCAGCGCCAGGCGCAGCTCCTGCAGCCGGCGCGGCACCCGCACCGACCACGACGTGTCGCGGAAGAACCGCTTGATCTCACCGACCACCGTCGGCATCGCGAACGTCGGGAACTCCACGCCCCGTTCGCAGTCGAAGCGGTCGATCGCCTTGATCAGGCCGATGGTGCCGACCTGGACGATGTCCTCCATCGGCTCGTTGCGCGAGCGGAACCGCGCCGCCGCGTAGCGCACCAGCGGGAGGTTGAGCTCGATCAGCGTGTCCCGGACGTAGGCACGCTCCGGGCTGTCCTCGTCGAGTGCGGCGAGCCGCAGGAACAGGGAGCGGGACAGGGTGCGGGTGTCGAGGGCCGCCGTGTCCGGCAGTTCCGTCGTGTCCGGGAGTTCCGGAGCCGGTGTGGCCGGGCCTTCGTCGATGGGGCCGAGTGCGTCGAGAGCATGGGGAGCTTTCTCGCTCTCCGCGAGCGTGAGCACCTTCGAGCTGCCCTGATCTGCGGACATGCCACCCCCTTTGGGTCGCGGGACGGTCGCGGCGAACGCTCCCGATCCGAGGAACGCAGCCTTCACCTGAATACCGGCGCCGAGGCTCCGGCAAACGCGCTTCCGGCAGAATGTCACATGTCGGCAACACGCTGTAGTGACATGTCGACATCCAAGATGTGAATCGACCCTGGAAACAAGGGGTCTGACGGTCTTTCGGTCCAGAAAAGCACAGAACGGCACTCGTGAGCGATTCGCTCGTTCCGGCTAAGCGTCGATCCTGTTTGCGGACCGCAGCCGCTGGAAGGAGCGCGCCAGCAGACGGGAGACGTGCATCTGCGAGACGCCGAGTTCCGCACTGATCTGCGACTGGGTGAGATTGCTGTAGTAACGCAGCAGCAGGATGCGTTGCTCCCGCTCGGGGAGCTGGACGAGCAGGTGCCGGACGAGATCGCGGTGCTCGACGCCGTCCAGGGCGGGATCCTCGTAGCCGAGCCGGTCCAGCAGTCCGGGCATCCCGTCGCCCTCCTGCGCGGCCTCCAGCGAGGTGGCGTGGTACGACCGTCCCGCCTCGATGCAGGACAGCACCTCCTCCTCGGTGATGCGCAGCCGCTCGGCGATCTCGGCCGTCGTCGGGGAGCGCCCGAAGGCGGTCGTGAGGTCCTCCGTGGCGCCACTGACCTGCACCCACAGCTCGTGCAGCCGGCGCGGTACGTGGACGGTGCGGACGTTGTCGCGGAAGTACCGCTTGATCTCGCCGACCACCGTCGGCATCGCGAACGTCGGGAACTGCACGCCCCGCTCGGGGTCGAAGCGGTCGATGGCGTTGATGAGCCCGATGGTGCCGACCTGGACGACGTCCTCCATCGGCTCGTTGCGGGAGCGGAAGCGGGCGGCGGCGTAGCGCACGAGCGGGAGGTTCGCCTCGATGAGCGCCGCGCGCACGCGGGTGTGCTCCGGTGTGCCCGGCTCCAGGTCCTTGAGCTGACCGAAGAGCACCTGTGTCAGCGCACGCGTGTCGGCGCCGCGTCGCTTGGCGGGGGTCTGGACCGTGTCGGGGGACACCTCGTCGTGGGGCGGCGCAGTACTGGCCGACACGGTCAACGCCACCTCTTCATCGCGCTCATCGTCCGTCAACTCATCCGTCAAAAGCGGTCATAGCATCACAAGACAGACTCACTGTGTGCAAGCACCGCATATTCCGTGTTGAGGGCGGAGGGCGGCGGCGACGAGACGACCGAGAGCCCCCGGCCGTCGCGGCGGGGGGCCCTCGGGGGACGTCCGGGATGTCCGGAGAACGTCGGGACGGAGCGTCAGAACGCGTAGTCGGCGATCACCCAGGTGGCGAACTCGCGCCACAGCCCGACACCGGCCTGGTGCTCGGGGTGCTCCACGTACCGGCGCAGCGCGTCCGCGTCGTCGAACGCCGAGTTGATGGCGAAGTCGTAGGCGATGGGGCGGTCGCTGATGTTCCAGGCGCATTCCCAGAAGCGGATCTCGGGGATCTTGCCGTCGAGCGAACGGAAGGCCTCCACGCCTTCGACGACCCGCGGGTCGTCGCGCTCGACGCCCTCGTTCAGCTTGAAGAGCACCAGGTGGCGGATCATCACTTTCCTCCGTCGGCGAGCCAGGTCATGAAGTCGCCGACGGCCTTCGCGGCGTCCGAGATGCCCTCGAACCCGACCGTGACGTAGTCGCCGGCCTTCTCCGGGTCCGTGATGATCAGATACAGCACGAAGACCACGAGGACGTAGACGGCGACCTTCTTCGCGTTCACCGCCATCGCGGCCCTCCCCTGTCACTGGTGTGCACTGTCGTCACATGCGTCGAGCGGGCCCATGATCGCACGAAGGGCCCCGTCCGACGACGGGGCCCTTCATCAGCGGTAGCGGAGGGATTTGAACCCTCGGTGACTTGCGCCACACTCGCTTTCGAGGCGAGCTCCTTCGGCCGCTCGGACACGCTACCGAGGGAGACCTTACAGCACGGTGCGGGGTGGTTCGAAATCGGTATTCAGCGCTCGCGGAAGAACTCCGTGAGCAGCCGGGAGCACTCCTCGGCGAGCACTCCCCCGATCACTTCGGGGCGGTGGTTGAGCCGCCGGTCGCGGACCAGGTCCCACAGGGAGCCGACCGCGCCCGCCTTCTCGTCCCGGGCACCGTAGACGAGCCGGTCCACCCGGGACTGCTGGATCGCGCCCGCGCACATCGTGCACGGCTCCAGCGTCACCACCAGGGTGCAGCCGGCCAGCCGCCACTGGCCGAGCTCCGCGGCGGCCCGCCGCACGGCGAGGACCTCCGCATGGGCGGTGGGGTCGCCCGCCGCCTCGCGTTCGTTGTGGGCGGCGGCCAGCACGGCGGTGCCGTCCGGGGCCAGCACGACGGCGCCGACGGGGACGTCCCCGCCCGAGGCGGCCAGGGCCGCCTCGTCCAGGGCGAGCCGCATCGCCGCCCGCCAGCGGTCGCGTACCGGGTCCGGCCGTCCGGACGCGGTGGGGGTGGTCGGCACGGTCAGCGGACGGTCTCCAGGACCTCCGAGGCGCCCAGCACCTCGGCGATCTCGTTGACGGCGTCCCCGGTCATCGAGCGCAACTCCTTCTCGCTCACGCCCAGGTCCTCCAGGACCCGCGCGTCGCCGACCGGTCCGTGCGGCACGGCGTCGGCGGAGCCGGCGGGCGCGGCGCCGCCCTCGGCGTCCTCGTCGTCCGGTTCGCCGTCCTCCGTGCCGTCGAGGTCGAGGGCGTCCAGGTCCGGGCCGTCGTCCCCGGGCTCACGGCCGAGCAGTTCGTCGGTGAGCAGGATCTCGCCGTAGCTGCTGCGGGCGGCCGCGGCGGCGTCGGAGACGTAGACCCGGGGATCCTCCTCGCCGTCCACGCGGACGACTCCGAACCAGCCCTCCTCCTGCTCGATCAGCACGAGCACCGTGTCCTCGTCGGGCGAGGCTTCCCGGGCCAGGTCGGCCAGATCCGACAGGGTCTCCACATCGTCGAGCTCCGTGTCGCTCGCTTCCCACCCGTCTTCGGTGCGCGCGAGCAGTGCGGCGAAGTACACCGTGACTCTCCCACTGGTCATAGGGTGCCGGTCGGGAATCCCCCCGGCGGAGGTGTGCGGGCGAGGCCGGTCGCGAGCCCCACCCACTCGGCATCGTGGCAGAAAGAAGGCCGTCAGGGGATGTCTTCGGCTCCCTGTGTTCGCCGGTTTCGCTCGCAGTTCGCCGAGTGCGCCCCGCAGGACCCACCGACGCCCTTGTTGCCGCCACGTGCGGATCGTACGCGGCTCCGCCCGTCGCGCCCGCGCGGCACTCGGAAGGTGCCTGCTACCAGCGGAAGGTGCGCATGCGCATCGCGTGCCGCAGCCGGGCGGCCTTCGCGCGGCGCGGCTGGACCCGGTCGCGCAGTGCGCGGGCCTCCGCGAGTTCGCGCAGGAACCGGGCGCGGCGCCGCCGGCGCTCGGCCTCCGACTCGGCCTCGGCGCCGGTCCTCGGCCCTCCCAGGCTCACCACCGGGCCGAGGGTGTCGCGCGGCGACGGATTGTCTCGGTCTTCCTGCTCAGGCATGGGGGCATCCCTCCGATCCGTCCCTCCCACCTTCCCCCGGACGGCCGGTTTGACGCCGGCGAAGCAGTGGTGGGGCCCGGGGTGCTCGCCGTGCGCGGGGACGACCGGCCCCCGGTTACTGTTGACCCCATGCGTCTCCACGTCGTCGACCACCCCCTGGTCGCCCACAAGCTCACCACGCTGCGCGACCAGCGCACCGACTCCGCGACCTTCCGCCGCCTCGCCGACGAGCTGGTCACCCTGCTCGCCTACGAGGCCACGCGCGACGTGCGCACCGAACAGGTCGACATCCGGACGCCGGTGGAGCGGACCACGGGCGTCAAGCTCTCCCACCCGCGCCCGCTGGTGGTGCCGATCCTGCGGGCCGGTCTCGGGATGCTGGACGGCATGGTCCGGCTGCTGCCGACCGCCGAGGTGGGCTTCCTCGGCATGATCCGCAACGAGGAGACGCTGCAGGCCTCGACGTACGCCACCCGGATGCCGGAGGACCTCTCCGGGCGCCAGGTCTACGTCCTGGACCCGATGCTCGCCACCGGCGGCACGCTGGTGGCGGCGATCCAGGAGCTGATCAAGCGCGGCGCGGACGACGTGACCGCCGTGGTGCTGCTGGCCGCCCCGGAGGGCGTGGAGGTCATGGAGCGCGAGCTGGCGGGCACACCGGTGACGGTCGTGACGGCGTCGGTGGACGAGCGGCTCAACGAGCAGGGCTACATCGTGCCGGGACTCGGCGACGCCGGGGACCGGATGTACGGGGCCGCCGAGTAGGCGGACGGCCGCGGTCCCCGCGTCCTCAGCGGCTCGTCAGCACTTCTTCTTCGAGGCGGGCGCCGGTTCCGGCTCGGCCAGCGCGGTCAGGGCCCGGTCGGCGTCCGCCTTCTTCGTCAGCTCCCGGAACGCGTCGCCGATGATCAGGTCGACCTCGGTGCCCTTGCGGGCGGGGTCGGTGCGGCGCTCGGCGCCGGCGAGCTGGGCGCCGAGCACCGGCAGCGAGGTGTCGAGGGCGGCGGCGGGCCCGAGCAGCACGCCGTTCCCCTTCACCTTCTTGTCGTACTCCTTGGGCGCGTTGGCGACCTCGCCGATCTTGAAGCCGCGCTTCTTCAGCTCGTCGGCCGTCTTCTGCGCCAGGCCGCCGCGGGTCGTGGCGTTGAGGACGTTGACCGTGATCGTGCCGGGCACGGGGAGCGTCTTCGGGGCGGCCGCGGGGGTCGCCCTGGTGGCGCAGCCCGCCTTGGTGCCGAGCGTGGAGGCGGAGTCGTCGCCGCCGGTGAACACGTCGATGAGCTGCAGCGTGCCCCAGCCGCCCACCCCGAGCACGGCGACGGAGGCGACGGACAGCGCGACGAGCCTGCCGCGCCGCCGGGGCCGGCGCATCCGCGGGTACCGGTCGCCGGTGATCCGGTACTGGCCGCCCATGCCGGGTGGAGTGAGCATGCTCATGAGCGCAGCGTAGTGCGCCCGGGCTGCAATGCCTACTAGATGATCATTCGACTGGGTGCAGTCCAACCCGAAAGGGCCAAACCGGCGGGGGAGGGGACGCCGAACGGGCGCCCGGAGCGGACGGAGCGGCTCCCGGCGCGGGCGTCAGTCCAGTTCGAGCACGCGTGCGTGCAGCACCTGACGCTGCTGGAGCGCCGCCCGCACGGCGCGGTGCAGCCCGTCCTCCAGGTAGAGGTCGCCCTGCCACTTCACGACGTGCGCGAAGAGGTCGCCGTAGAAGGTCGAGTCCTCGGCGAGCAGGGTCTCGAGGTCGAGCTGCTGCTTGGTCGTCACGAGCTGATCGAGGCGGACCGGGCGCGGCGCGACGTCCGCCCACTGCCGGGTGCTTTCCCGGCCGTGGTCGGGGTACGGCCGGCCGTTTCCGATGCGCTTGAAGATCACACGGAAAGCCTACCGGTCAAGACGTTCCGGGCGCAGCCATGGCGACGCAGTGCGACGCCGGAAAAGGTATGCGAAACCGGGCGCAAACGGGCTTCCCCGGTCCGGCTCCCCCTCTGTTCGACGACACCTCAGAGGTGTTCGGGCCCGATCGGGCGGCCCCTGCGGCCGATTCCCCCGAAAGGGGCCCGGCGCGTCCCCGGGCCGCCCGTCCCGTTACGTGCCCTGCTTCTTCGCGGCCTTCGCCGCCTTGGCCGCCGCCTTCATCTCCTGCTTGTGGGCCCGCACCTCGGACAGCGACTCCGGCCCGGTGATGTCGGCGACGGAGCGGAAGGACCCCTCCTCGCCGTAGGCGCCGGCGGCCTCCCGCCAGCCGGTGGGCCGGACCCCGAGCTGCTTGCCGAGCAGGGCGAGGAAGATCTGGGCCTTCTGCCTGCCGAACCCCGGCAGGTCCTCCAGTCGCTTCAGCAGCTCCCCGCCGTCGCCGACGTCCCGCCAGACGGCCTCGGCGTCACCGTCGTAGTGCTCGACGAGGTACCGGCACAGCTGCTGGATGCGGCCCGCCATCGACCCCGGGTAGCGGTGCACGGCCGGCTTGTCGGAGAGCAGTGCCGCGAACGCGTCGGGGTCGTACGCGGCGATCTCGTGCGCGTCCAGATCGTCCGCGCCGAGCCGCTGGGCGATCGTCGCGGGGCCCTTGAACGCCCACTCCATCGGGATCTGCTGGTCCAGCAGCATCCCGGTCAGCGCGGCGAGCGGGCTGCGGCCCAGCAGCCGGTCGGCGTCGGGGTCCTGGGCGAGGCGAAGAGTGACGTCCATGTCCCGATGGTCGCGCGTCGCGGGTCAGCTCGCGCGCCAGTACCCCAGCGCGTGCAGCCGCTGCCTGGGCACGCCCAGCTCCTTGCGCACGAACGCCGCCAGCTCCCGCGTGGTCGCGGTGTCGCAGGCGATCCACACGTACGGGTCGGAGACGGCGCGCAGCGGCTCGGGCAGCTCGCCCCGCACGCGCTCCACGAGTGCCGCTCCCGCCTCCCGCCGGGGCACCTCCCGCACCTCGTGCCGGGCGGGATCCGCGCCGCAGGGCAGCCCGTCGAGGGCGCCCTCGAACCAGATGGTCGCCGGGGCGGAGCCCACCGTGCCGAGCAGGGAGTTGATGGCCGGCAGCGAGGCCGCGTCACCGACCACGAAGACGTGGGAGGGAGCCGGGTCGGGTTCCTCGAAGCCCGTGCCCCGCACGGTCGCCCCGATGGTGTCACCGGGCCGCGCCGTCCTCGCCCAGTCGCTGGCGCACCCCTCGTGCAGCGCGAACTCCAGGCTGAACGTGCCGGCCGCCGGGTCCGGGTCGACCAGGGTGTACGCGCGCTGGTGCGGCCTGCCCGCGTTGTCGAACCACAGCCGCACCCACATCGTCGGGTGGACGCCGGTCGCCGCCAGCATCCCCCCGTCGGTGAAGCGCACCCGCCGGTAGCCGGCGGTGACGTCCTCGCCGCCCGTCACGGTGAACTCGAAGTCCTTCGCGCGCAGCAGCTTGAGGACCGCGCCCTCCCAGCCCCGCCCCTGCCCCATCGCCCCGTCCCCCTTCGCGTACGATCTCGTCACGGTTAACTTAGGGGAGCCTAACCTAAAGGGAAATGAGGGCACAGTGACCGGCGAGATCTTCCGGGACCCCTGGGGCATCCCCCACCTGCGGGCGGACAGCGCGAACGAACTCGCTCGCACCCAGGGCCGGGTCACCGCCCTCGACCGGGCCTGGCAGCTCGAGGTGGAACGCCACCGCGCCCAGGGCACCTCCGCCTCCTTCCTGGGACCTGAGGCCCTCTCCTGGGACCGCTTCGCCCGCCGCGCCCGCCTGGCCGACACGGCCCGCCGCTGCTTCGCCGAACTGGAGCGCCGGGACCCGGAAACGGCCGCGTGGGTACGGGCGTACGTGGCGGGAGTCAACGAGGAACTGACGTCCCTCCGGGCCTCGGGCGCGCGGGCCGGGTCATGGACCGACGCGTCCGCCGGTGATCCGGCCGGAGGGGGGAACGGCTCCGCCGGGCCCGGGGGCCCCGGAGGGGACGGCGCCGGCGAGGAACCGGCGTCGGCCCGGCGCGCGGGCGCGCGGGCCGATGGATCCGCGGGCGGCGCGGGCGCGCGGGCCGGTGGCTGCGCGGGCGGCCCGGGTGCGCGGGGCGGTGGATCCGCGGACGGCCCGGGTGCGCGGGGCGAGGGCTTCGGCGGGACCGGGGGCCCGGGAGGCGGCGGCCCCGGCGGTGGTGCGGGTGCCGCCTCCGAGTTCACCCGCGCCGGTCTCGTGCCCGGCCGCTGGGAGCCCTGGACGCCGCTCGCGGTCTGGCTCGCCACCCACATCCTCTTCGCCGGCTTCCCCGCGAAGCTCTGGCGCGAGCACATCACCACCCACCTCGGTGCCGGCGCCGCGGGGCTGTTCGCCACCGACGGGCCCGGTACCTCCGGCAGCAACGGCTGGCTGGTCACCGGGGAGCGCACGGTCACCGGGCAGGCGGTCATCGCCGGGGACCCCCACCGGTTCATCGAGGACCCGGGCGTGTACCAGCAGATCCGCCTGTCCTGCCCGGAGTTCGACGTCGTCGGCCTCGCCGTGCCCGGCGTTCCCGGGGTCGCCCACTTCGGCCACACCGGCACCGTCGCCTGGGCCATCACCAACGCCATGGCCGACTACCAGGACCTCTACCGCGAGCGGCTGCGGCGCACCGGGGCCGGCGTGGAGGCGCTCGGCCCGGACGGGACGTGGCGGCGGGCGGTCCGGCACACCGAGACGGTGGAAGTGGCGGGCGAGGAGGCGGTCGAGGTCGAGGTCATCGAGACCGACCGCGGTCCCGTCGTCATCGGTGGCCCCGAGGGCCTGGACGACGGCGTGCCCCCGCCCGGCGAACCCCCGCTCGCCGTCGCCCTCCGCCATCCGCCCCACGTGACCGGCGACCTCGGCTTCGGCGCCCTGCTGCCGCTGCTGCGGGCCCGCCGGGCCGCCGACGTGGACCGGGCCGTCGACCTGTGGGCCGAGCCGGTCAACGTCGTCCTCGCCGCCGACACCGACGGCGGCACCCTGCACCGGGTGGCCGGCCGGGTCCCCGTCCGCTCGGAGGCCAACCGGACCCGCGTGGTGCCCGCGTGGGAGCCCGGGTACGCCTGGCAGGGCTGGCACACCCCGCCGCGCGCCGGACTGACCGACGGTGTCGCCGTGATGGCGAACCAGCGCGGCCCGGCCGCGCCCCTCGGCGTCGAGTTCGCCCCGCCGCACCGCGCCGACCGGATCACCGCCCTGCTGGCCGGGCGGACGCGCTGGTCCGCCGCGGACATGCCCGCCCTCCACATGGACACCCGCCTCGCCTCCGCCGCCCCCCTCCTGGACCACCTCGCCGCCCTCGACGCCCCGGGCCTCACCGGGCCCGCCGCCGCCCTGCGCGACCGCCTCCTGCGCTGGAACCGCCACATGGACGCGGACAGCGCCGACGCGGCCGCCTTCGCCGCGCTGCGCACGGCACTCGTACGCCGGATCGCGGCCCACCCCGCGTTCGCGGCGGCGGCCACGCCACCGCCGTACCCCGAGGTCTTCCGGCCCTGGCTGGCGCTGGTCCCGCGCATCGGTTACGCCCTCGAACACCTCCTCGGCGCCGACGACCTGTACGGCATCGACCGCCCGGCGGCCGTCCGCGCCGCGCTGGAGGAGGTCGCGGCCCGGCCGCCCGCCGGCACCTGGGGCGACACCCACCGCCTCGCCCCCTGGCGGGCCCTGCCGCCCAGGACCCCGCACGACGAGCCCGGGCTGTCCGGCGACCACGACTGCGTGCTGTGCACCTCCCCGGTGCCCGGCCTCACCGACCTCGCCGCACGCGGCCCGGCCGCCCGCTACGTCTGGGACCTGGCCCGGCGCGAGGACAGCCGCTGGGTGGTGCCGTTCGGCGCCTGCGGCGATCCCGGCTCGCCCCACCACCGCGACCAGCAGCCCCTGTGGCTCGCCGGAGACCTGGCCCCGGTCGTCACCGACTGGGCGCAGCTGACGAAGGAGACCGATGTCTGATCCGTACGCCTCCCGCCCGTCCGTCCACGAGCAGGAGGCCGACGGCGTCGGCCCCGTGCGCGTCGTGCCGCTCGACCCGGCCGCCGACGCGCCCCTCCTGCACCGCTGGGTGAGTGAGGAACGCGCCGTCTTCTGGGGCATGAACGGCCTGACCGAGCGGCAGGTCGCCGAGATCTACGCCCACATGGGCACCCTCGACACCCACCACGCCCACCTCGTCCTCGTGGACGGCACGCCGGCAGCGCTGCTCCAGACGTACGAACCACGGGCCGACCGCGTCGGCGAGTGCTATCCCGTCGAGCCCGGAGACATCGGCGTCCACCTGCTCCTCGCCCCCGCCGGACCGGACGGCCCGCGGTCCGGCTGGACCGGCGGTCTGCTGACCGCCGTAGCCACCTATGTCCTGCTGGTACTCGACCGGAAGCGGGTGGTGGTCGACCCGGACGTCGCCAACGGGAAGGCGATCGCCCGCTTCGCGAGGCACGGATTCACCACCGGCCCCACGGTCGTGCTGCCGGAGATCGACCTGCCCGACGTGCATCTCCCGGCGAAGAAGGCGCAACTTGCCTTCCTCACCCGCGAGGTAGCCTTCGGCAGGTGACCCCCGACGACCTCGTCGCCCACTACCGGCTGGAGCCGATCCCCCGCGAGGGCGGGCGGTTCCGGCAGACCTGGGCGGGTCCCGTGCGCCCCGACGGCCGGCCCGAGGGCACCGCCGTCGTCGTCCTGCTCACCAGCGCACCCGGCGACTTCTCCGCCCTGCACCGCCTGCCCGCCGACGAGATCTGGCACCACTACCTCGGCGACCCGCTCCAGTTCCTCCTCCTCGCCCCGGACGGCACCTCCCGGACCCCCGTCCTCGGCCCGGACGTCCTCGGCGGCCAGCATGTCCAGCTCACCGTCCCGGCCGGCACCTGGATGGGCGCGCGGGTGGTGGCGGGCGGCGCCTGGACGTTGTTCGGCTGCACGATGGCGCCCGGCTTCACCTACGAGGGCTACGAGCACGGCGACGCGGCGGACCTGACGCGACGGCATCCCGGCCGGGCGGCACTCATCGCGGAGCTGTGCCGCCCATGACCGGACACGGGCTGCTCCGGGGCCAGGTCGCCCTGGTCACGGGCGCGGGCGGCGGCATCGGCGGGGGCGTCGCGCGGCGGTTCGCCGAGGAGGGCGCGGCCGTCGCGCTGCACTGCCGTACGTCGATGGCGTCGGCGCGGGACACCGCCGGCCGCATCCGGGAGTCGGGCGGCGCGGCCGTCGTCCTGCGCGGGGATCTGACCGACGAGGACGCCTGCCGCCGCGTGGTGGCCGAGGCGGCCGAGTGGGGCGGCGGCCGGCTGACCGCGCTGGTCAACAACGCCGGGATCCAGCCCGTCCGGGAGCTCGCCGGGATGACGGCCGACGAGTGGCGCACGGTCGTGGACACCAACCTCACCGGCGTCTTCGCCTGCACCCAGGCGGCGGCCCGCCTCATGCGCGAGCAGGACGGCGGCGGCTCCGTCACCCACATCGCCTCCGTCGAGGCCCGGAACCCGGCCCCCGGACACGCCCACTACGGCGTGTCCAAGGCGGCGGTGGTGGCGCACGCCCGCGCGGCGGCCCTGGAGTACGGGCCGTGGGGCGTCCGCGTCAACTCCGTCTCGCCGGGCCTCGTCGAGCGCGAGGGCCTGGCCGACGCCTGGCCGGAGGGCGTGCGCCGGTGGCGGGAGGCGTCCGCCGTGGGCCGGCTCGGCCGCCCGGAGGACGTCGGCGATGCCTGCGTGTTCCTGGCCTCCCGGCTCGCGTCCTGGGTGACGGGCCACGACCTGGTGGTGGACGGGGGAGTCTCGGCCCGGCCGACCTGGTGAGCACGCCGGGCCCGCCGTCCGTACCTCATGCGGAGCCGGATGACCGGGAGGCGGGTACGACGTGGAGCGACGGTGCGGCGTGGCGGCGGGCGACGGCGGACGGGGCGGGGCCGCGGGCCCCGGAACCAGGCGGCTTCGAGGGCTGGTGCTGCTGGGCGCCGTGCTGCTCCTGCTCCTCCTGGGCAGCGCGGCCCCGGCGAGCGCCCACGCCGCCCTCCGGGACAGCGACCCCGGGGACGGAAGCGTCGTGGGGTCCGCCCCGCGGCACATCACCCTGACCTTCACGGAGTCCGTCGGCCTGCTCGACGACTCCTTCCGCGTCTACAGCCCCGACAACCGGCGGGTCCGGCTGGGCGAGCCACGGCACGCGGACGGCGCCTCCGACACCGCGCGCGCCGCACTGCCCGGCGGCCTCGCCGACGGCACCTACACGGTGGCCTGGCGGGTGGTCTCCGCCGACAGCCACCCGGTCTCCGGCGCCTTCACCTTCTCCGTCGGCAAGCCCTCGCCCCACCCGCCCGCGGCACCCGCGGACCACCCCGAGAACCCCGTCACCAGGAGCCTCTACGACACCGGCCGCTACCTCGCGTACATCGCCGCCGCCCTGCTGATCGGCGCGGCGGCGTTCGCCGGCCTGTGCCGTCCGCCGGACACCGCCCCGTTGCGGCCGGCGCTGCTCACCGGCTGGTGGACCCTGCTGACGGCCACGGCCGCCCTGCTCGTGCTGCGCGCCCCGTACGAGAACGGCACGCCGCCCTCCGCCGCCCTCGACCCCGCCGCCTTCTCCGGCGCCCTCACCGGCCGGCCGGGACTGGCCCTGCTGACCCGGCTGGCCCTGCTCCTGCTCGCGGCGGCCGTCCTGGTACCGCTCGCCCGGCGCGGCGGCCCCCGGACGCGCCTCGCGGCCGGCGCCGCGTTCTCCGTCGCCCTCGCCATGACGTGGGCGGCCGCCGAACACGCTTCCGCCGGGATCCAGGTCCCGGTGGCGATGACGTCGTCCGTCCTCCACCTGCTGGCGACGGCCTGCTGGCTCGGCGGCCTGACGGCGCTGCTCCTCACCCTGTACCGCGCGAGGACCCCGCCCCCGCCCACCACCGTCGCGCGCTTCTCCCGCCTGGCCTTCGCGTCGGTGACCGTGCTCGTCGTCACCGGCACCTACCAGTCATGGCGCGGACTGGGCTCCTGGGCCGCCCTCACGGACTCCTCGTACGGCCGGACCCTGACGGTGAAGCTGGCCGCGACTCTTTTCCTGCTGCTGGCGGCGGGCCTGTCCCGCCGCTGGACGGCGCTCCTGGTGAGCGGGGCACGGGCGCAGGCGGCGGTGGAAACACGGGTGCCCGAACCGGTGGGAGCGTTCGGCGCGCCCCCGCGACCCGGGCCCGCGGAGACGTCGCCGGACGGGCCGGACACGCCGTCGCCGGACGGGCCGGACACGCCCGGTACGCCGCCGCCCGGCCATGACCGTCGCGCCCTGCGCCGGTCCGTGCTGGCCGAGGTGGCCGTGGCCGTCGTCGTGCTGCTGATCACCACGGTGCTGACCGGCACCCTCCCCGCCCGCGCGGAGGCCGAGGCGGCCGGCGCGTCCCGGCGGCAGGTGGCCGGGCTCCCGGGGGCGGAGGCGTTCACGGTCCCCTACGACGCCGGCACGCCCGGAGGCCGGGGCACGGTGCAGATCACGATGGACCCCGGCCGGGTCGGCGAGAACGGCCTGCAGGCCGTGGTCTTCGGCCCCACCGGCGCCCTGACCTTCGTACCGGAGGTCCGGATCTCCTTCAGCCTCGCCGCCGAGGACATCGGCCCCCTCGACGCCGGGGTGACCGACCGCGGCGGCTACTGGGCCACCAGCGACCTCGCTCTCCCCCTCGAAGGCACCTGGACCATGAGGCTGACGGTCCGGGTCTCGGAGGTGGACCAGGTGACCGAGACCCGGCAGGTGCGGATCACGCGCTGACCAGGTGACGCGCCGTCAACGACAGGAGCCCGGCCCCCGCTCACGCCCTGCGCCGGGCGCGGAGCAGAGTTCTTCGGGTCCGACGGCCTCGTCGACCGACCGCGGCGCGTGGCCGAGAACCTCGTCCTGGACAACGCCGAAGGGCCCCCTGTTTCCAGGGGGCCCTTCGACATCGTGCCCGGTGAGGCACTGGCGGAGGATACGAGATTCGAACTCGTGAGGGGTTGCCCCCAACACGCTTTCCAAGCGTGCGCCCTAGGCCTCTAGGCGAATCCTCCGCTGGGAACATTACATGACCGAGAGGAGTGCTCGCGAACTCGTTCCCCGCCCGCGACATGGGGTAGCCTCTGCGTAGCCCCTCACGCGGCGCTATCTGACTGAACTCCCCCAGGGCCGGAAGGCAGCAAGGGTAGGTCGGCTCTGGCGGGTGCGTGGGGGGCGCTTGCGTCTCCGGCGGCCGGTCCGGTTGTCGGTGGGCGCCTATAACCTCGTAGGCGTGTCGTCTCTCGCGCTGTACCGCCGCTATCGCCCGGAGTCGTTCGCCGAGGTCATCGGGCAGGAGCATGTCACCGACCCGTTGCAGCAGGCGCTGCGGAACAACCGGGTCAATCACGCGTACCTGTTCAGCGGTCCGCGTGGCTGCGGCAAGACGACCAGTGCGCGGATCCTCGCGCGGTGCCTGAACTGCGAGAAGGGCCCCACCCCGACTCCGTGCGGGGAGTGCCAGTCGTGCCGCGACCTCGCGCGCAACGGACCCGGTTCGATCGACGTCATCGAGATCGACGCCGCGTCCCACGGTGGTGTGGACGACGCCCGTGACCTGCGCGAGAAGGCGTTCTTCGGGCCCGCCTCCAGCCGCTACAAGATCTACATCATCGACGAGGCCCACATGGTCACGTCGGCCGGGTTCAACGCGCTGCTCAAGGTCGTCGAGGAGCCGCCGGAGCACCTGAAGTTCATCTTCGCGACCACCGAGCCCGAGAAGGTCATCGGGACGATCCGGTCGCGGACGCACCACTACCCGTTCCGGCTGGTTCCGCCCGGCACCCTGCGGGACTACCTCGGCGAGGTGTGCGAGAAGGAGGGCATCCCCGTCGAGGAGGGCGTGCTGCCGCTCGTCGTGCGGGCCGGGGCCGGGTCCGTGCGTGACTCGATGTCCGTCATGGACCAGCTGCTCGCCGGAGCGACGGCGGACGGTGTGACGTACGCCATGGCCACCTCCCTGCTCGGGTACACCGACGGTTCGCTGCTGGACTCCGTGGTCGAGGCCTTCGCGACCGGTGACGGCGCCGCCGCCTTCGAGGTCGTCGACCGGGTGATCGAGGGCGGCAACGATCCGCGCAGGTTCGTCGCGGACCTGCTGGAGCGGCTGCGGGACCTTGTCATCCTCGCCGCCGTTCCCGACGCGGCCGAGAAGGGGCTCATCGACGCCCCCGCCGACGTCATCGAGCGGATGCAGGCCCAGGCCGGCACCTTCGGCCCCGCCGAGCTCAGCCGCGCCGCAGACCTGGTCAACGAGGGGCTGACCGAGATGCGCGGCGCCACCTCGCCCCGTCTCCAGCTCGAGCTGATCTGCGCGCGGGTGCTGCTTCCCGCCGCGTACGGCGACGAGCGCTCGGTCATGGCCCGGCTGGACCGGATCGAGCGCGGTGTGCACTTCTCCGCGGGCGCCGGTGCGCCCGCCGCGGGGTACGTCCCCGGGCCGGAGGCGCACGGGCCGGCGCAGGAGCAGGGCGGCATCGAGCCGGGCGGTGGCGTCGCCGCCGCCCGGGCCGCGGTGCGGGCGCCGGGCCCGTCTTCGGCGCCGCCCGCTCCCACACCCG
>NZ_JFCB01000017.1 GCF_000725125.1 Streptomyces toyocaensis | reverse complement strand
GCAAGGACGCCGCCTAGAACCCGGGGCGGGGCGGTTTTCACCGGCCCGCCCTGGGCACGCATCAGTAACACCCCGCCCACCGGCGGCGCCCGCCGTGGCGCGCCGAAAGAGGGGAAAGGACGCGACGCCATGTCGGAAGCCGTCACACGTACCGTCACGACACCGCCCGGGCTCCTTGCGTCCCTGGACCCGTTGCTCAGGGAATGGCTGCCGCGGCAGCGCTGGTTCGCGGGCAAGGGCCGCCCGGTCACCGGGTTCGCCCTGGTCGCGGCCACGGAACTGCTGCCGCCCACCGCGAAGCTGGGCCTGTACCACCTGCTGGTGCGCGCCCACCAGCCGCTCCAGCCCGGCCACGGCGGGCAGGAGCAGCCCGGCGACTGCTACCAGTTGCTCATAGGCGTGCGCGAGGCGCTGCCGCCCCGGCTGGCGCCCGCGCTGATCGGTCATGTGACGCAGGGCCCCCTGGCCGGACGGACGGTCTACGAGGCGCTGCACGACACCCGGCCCGCCGAACTGCTCCTGGAGGCCCTGCGCGCCCAGGCCCGGATCGGCGGGCTTCGCTTCGAGCGGGACCCGCGCCAGGAGATCCGGTCCGGCCTGGTGCCGCGCCTGATGACCGCCGAGCAGTCGAACTCGTCGGTCGTCTACGGAGATACGTTCATTCTGAAGCTGTTGCGCCGGGTCGTACCCGGGATCAATCCCGATCTGGAGCTGCCGCTGGCGCTGGCACGCGAGGGCTGCTCCCGGGTGCCCCCGCCGACGGCCTGGCTGGTGGCGGACCCCGGGGATACGCCCGGCCCGCCCCCGGCCGAACCGTACGTCCTGGGAGTGCTGCAGCCGTTCGTGCAGGGCGCGACGGACGGCTGGGAGCTGGCGCTGCGGGAGCTGGCCAAGGGCGAGGACTTCCTCGCCGAGGCGCGGGCCCTCGGGCGGGCGACAGCCGAGGTGCACACCGCGCTGGCCCGCGCGCTGCCGACGGTCACCCTGGGCCACTCCCAGCTGCGCCACCTCGTGGACGGCATGGCGGAGCGGCTCGAGGCCGCCGTGCACGCGGTGCCCGCGCTGCGGCCGTACGCGGACGGACTGCGCTCCGCGTACACGGCGCTGGACGACCTGGCCGCCGGCGGCCGCACCTGGACCGCCCAGCGGATCCACGGTGACCTGCACCTCGGGCAGTGCCTGCGGTCCCCGGCCGGGGACACCTCGCACGCCTTCGGCGGTGGCGGTGAGTGGTCGCTGATCGACTTCGAGGGGGAGCCGGCCCGGCCGCTGGCCGAGCGGCGGATGCCGCAGCCGACGATGCGGGACGTGGCCGGGATGCTGCGCTCCTTCGACTACGCGGCGCGTTCGGTGGACCCGCCGCAGCCGGAGTGGGCCGAGCACTGCCGGGCGGCGTACTGCTCCGGGTACGCGGAGGCCGGGGGCCGGGACCCCCGCACGGAGCCGGTGCTGCTGCGCGCGTACGAGACCGACAAGGCGGTCTACGAGGCGGTCTACGAGGCCCGGCACCGCCCCGACTGGCTCCCCGTGCCGATGGCCGCCGTACGGCGGCTCGCCACGTCCGACCTGACCTGACCCGTCCGACCTTCGTTCCAGGAGGCTTCGCCCGTGACCCCCCGCCCCGAGTCCAGCGGTTCGCATCCGGAGCAGCCGGCCGAGCAGCGGCGCACCGAGCCACCGGCGCCCGCGCGGAAGAAGGCAGCCGTGAAGAAGGACACTGCGAAGAAGGCCCCGGCGAAGAAGACCGCCGCCGGGGCGGCGAAGGCCACGGCCAAGAAGGCGGCGGCCGAGAAGGCGACGGTGAGGAAGGCCACGAAGAAGGCGTCGGAGAAGGCGTCCGGGAGCCCGCTGAAGAAGGCGGTGAAGAAGGCCGCGAAGAAGGCCCCGGCGAAGAGGACGGTCGTGCCGGGGACGGCCGCCCCGCAGCCCGCCCCGCCCGAGACGGAGATCGCCGTCTCCCCCGCCGTGGACGCCGGCGACCGGGAGCGGCTGCTGAGCGGTACGCACCACGCCCCGCACTCCGTGCTCGGCGCGCATCCGGTGCCCGGCGGGGTCGTCTTCCGGGCGCTCAGGCCGTACGCCCGGGCGGTGACCGTCCTCTCCGGGGGCCTGACCGTGGACCTGCACGACGACGGTGACGGGTTCTTCTCGGGTCTGCTCCCGCTGCGCGAGGTCCCGGCGTACCGGCTGCTCGTGACGTACGAGGACACGGTTGTGGAGACCGAGGACGCGTACCGCTTCCTGCCCACGCTCGGCGAGCTCGACCTGCATCTGATCGGCGAGGGCCGGCACGAGGAGCTGTGGACGGTGCTGGGCGCGCACCCGATGACGCACCAGGGCGTCACCGGCACCCGGTTCTCGGTGTGGGCGCCGAACGCGCGCGGTGTGCGGGTGGCGGGCTCCTTCAACTTCTGGGACGCCACCGGTTTCCCCATGCGGTCGCTGGGCGGCACCGGGGTGTGGGAGCTGTTCGTGCCGGGGATCGGCGAGGGCGAGCTGTACAAGTTCGAGATCACCCGCCCCGACGGCTCGAAGACGATGCGCGCCGACCCGATGGCCCGCCGTACGGAGGTGCCGCCGGCGACGTCGTCCGTCGTCACGTCCTCGGCGTACGAGTGGGGCGACGCCTCGTGGCTGGAGCGGCGGGCGGAGGTGCCCGCGCACCGGGCGCCGTTCTCCGTGTACGAGGTGCACCTGCCGTCCTGGCGACCCGGGCTGACGTACCGTCAGCTGGCCGAGCAGCTCCCCGCGTACGTCAAGGACCTCGGCTTCACCCACGTCGAGCTGATGCCGGTCGCCGAGCACCCGTTCGGCGGCTCCTGGGGTTACCAGGTCACGGGGTTCTACGCGCCCACGGCCCGGCTCGGCTCCCCCGACGACTTCCGGTACCTGGTCGACGCCCTGCACCGGGCCGGGATCGGCGTGCTGATGGACTGGGTGCCCGCGCACTTCCCGCGCGACGAGTGGGCGCTCGCCGAGTTCGACGGCCGGCCGCTGTACGAGCACGAGGACCCGCTGCGGGCCGCGCACCCGGACTGGGGCACCCTGGAGTTCGACTTCGGGCGGCGGGAGGTGCGCAACTTCCTGGTGGCCAACGCGCTGTACTGGTGCGAGGAGTTCCACATCGACGGCCTGCGGGTGGACGCGGTCGCCTCCATGCTCTACCTCGACTACTCGCGCGAGCCGGGCCAGTGGACGCCGAACGAGCACGGCGGCCGGGAGAACCTGGACGCGGTGGCGTTCCTGCAGGAGATGAACGCGACCGTGTACCGCAGGGTGCCGGGGGTCGTGACCATCGCGGAGGAGTCCACGGCCTGGGACGGCGTCACCCGGGCCACCCACCACAAGGGCCCGAGTGGCTTCGGCGGGCTGGGGTTCGGGCTGAAGTGGAACATGGGCTGGATGCACGACTCGCTCGCGTACATGAGCCACGAGCCGGTCCACCGCCGTTACCACCACGGCGAGATGACGTTCTCGATGGTGTACGCCTACAGCGAGAACTACGTGCTGCCGATCTCGCACGACGAGGTGGTGCACGGCAAGCGGTCGCTGGTGTCGAAGATGCCCGGCGACTGGTGGCAGCAGCGCGCCGGTCTCCGCGCCTACCTGGGCTTCATGTGGGCCCACCCGGGCAAGCAGCTCCTCTTCATGGGACAGGAGTTCGCGCAGGGCGCCGAGTGGTCGGAGGTGCACGGCCCCGACTGGTGGCTGCTGGACCCGCACTACGGCGCGGAGGCCGACCACCGCGGGGTGCGCGACCTGGTGCGGGACCTCAACACCGTGTACCGCGGGACCCCGGCGCTGTGGCGGGGCGACACCGAGCCGTCCGGCTTCCGGTGGGTGACCGGGGACGCCGCCGAGGACAACGTCTTCGCCTTCCTGCGGTACGACTCCGACGGCTCCCCGCTGCTCGCGGTGAGCCACTTCGCGCCCGTGGTCCGGCAGGACTACCGGATCGGGGTCCCCGACGACGTGCCCGCCTGGCACGAGGTCCTGAACACCGACGCCGGCCGCTACGGCGGCGGTGACGTCACGAACCCCGACCCGGTCAAGCCGGAGCCGCGGGGCTGGCACGGCCACCCGGCGAGCATCCGGCTGACCCTGCCGCCCCTGTCGACGGTGTGGCTGCGCCCGGCCTGAGACCGGGTCCGTGACCTACCGCAGGGCCTCGGCCAGCGGCTCCGGCAGCGGCTCGGTGTGCAGGATGCCGAGCCGCTGGGTGGCGCGGGTGAGCGCCACGTACAGATCGCTGGTGCCGTAGCGGCCCGGTTCCACCACGAGGACCGAGTCGAACTCCAGTCCCTTGGCCTGGCGCGGGTCGAGCAGCACGACGTCGTGCGTCAGATCGGGTTCGCCGCCGGCCGTGACCCCGTCCAGCCGGGCGGCCAGGGCGCGGTGCAGCTCGCGCGGGGCGATGACGGCGAGGCGGCCCTCGGCGGGAGTGAGGTCCGCGACGGCCTCGGCAGCGGCGCCGGGCAGATCGCCGGTGGCGCGGGCCCAGGGGCGCACCCCGGTGGAACGCACCGAGCCGGGCGGCTCGAAACCGGGGTGCGCGGCGCGGACCACGGCGGCGGCGACCTCCATGATCTCCGCGGGCGTGCGGTAGTTGACGCCGAGCCGGTTGTGTTCCCAGCGGTCCTCGACATAGGGGGTGAGGATGTCCGCCCAGGACCCGACTCCGCCCGCCTCCGACGTCTGCGCCGGGTCGCCGACGAGGGTCATCGAGCGGGTGGGGCTGCGCCGCATGAGCAGCCGCCAGGCCATCGGGGACAGCTCCTGCGCCTCGTCGACGACGATGTGCCCGAACGCCCAGGTGCGGTCGGCGGCGGCGCGCTCCGCGGCGCTGCGGTGGTCGTCCTCCTCGTGCCGTTCGGCGAAGCGCTCGGCGTCGATGATGTCGTGCGCGGACAGCACCTCGGAGGAGTCCGGGTCGTCGTCCTCCTTGTCCTCGAACTCGTAGGTGCGGGAGGCGTACGAGACGTCCAGGACGCCCTGCGCGAAGGCGATCTGCGTCTGCCGCTCGCGTTCGGCCCGTGCGCGGGCGAGGCGGTCGTCCTCGCCGAGGAGTTCGGCGGCCTCGTCGAGCAGGGGCACGTCGGAGACGGTCCAGTGCCGGGTGACCGGGCGGCGGACCGCGGCGGCGTCCTCGCCGGACAGATGACCCTCGGGCGCGGCGAGGAAGTCGGCGACCAGGCGCTGCGGGGTGATCCGGGGCCACAGCCGGTCGATGGCGGACCAGACCTCGGGGTTCTCGGCGAGCTCGTCGCGGATCTGGGTGATGTCGCTCGGGTCGAGCAGGTTGCCGCCGTCGTAGGGGTCGGTGCCGATGCGCTCGGCGACCATGTCGGTGAGCGCGTTGAGGATGTGGCCCTCGAAGTGCTCGCGGGCCACGTTGTGCGGCAGCCCGGTGGCGCGGGTGCGCTCGCGGGCGACGTTCACCAGGCCGTCGTCCAGCATGAGGATCTCGCGGTCGTGCTCGATCGTGATCACCGGGTCGGGCAGCGCCTGCCGCTCGCGCACCACGTCGGCGAGGACGTCGGCCATCTCCGCGCGGCCCTTGGCGGCCGCGGCCTCGGGGGTGTCCGTCCGGGTGGTCCGCACGCCGGGGAACAGCTCACCGACGGTGGCCAGGAGCACGCCGGTCTCGCCGAGGCTGGGGAGCACCTCGCCGATGTAGCCGAGGAACGCCGGGTTGGGGCCGACGATCAGGACGGCACGGCGGGCCAGCAGCTCGCGGTGCTCGTAGAGGAGGAACGCGGCGCGGTGCAGGGCGACGGCGGTCTTGCCGGTGCCGGGTCCGCCCTCGACGACCATGACCCCGCGGTGCGGGGCGCGGATGATGCGGTCCTGGTCCGCCTGGATGGTGCGCACGATGTCGCCCATGCGGCCGGTGCGCGCGGAGTCGAGCGCGGCGAGCAGTACGGCGTCGCCGGCGGGGTCCTCGTGACCGGTGCGGGTCTCGTCGCCGAGGTCGAGGATCTCGTCGTGCAGGGCGGTGACCCGGCGGCCCTCGGTGGCGATGTGCCGGCGGCGCCTGAGGCCCATCGTGGTGTGGCCGGTGGCCAGGTAGAAGGGGCGGGCCACGTCGGCGCGCCAGTCGATGAGGACGGGCGTGCGTTCGGCGTCGTCGGCGCGCAGGCCGATCCGGCCGATGTGGTGGGTGGCCCCGGAGGCGAGGTCGATCCGGCCGAAGCAGAGGGAGCCGTCCACCGCGTTCAGCGCGGCGAGCAGCCCGGAGCGCTCGGCGACGAGGATGTCCCGCTCCAGCCTGGCCTGCCGGGGGGTGTGGCCCTGGGCGAGCGCGTCCGTGACGCCCGCCTCGGCGTCGCCGCGCAGGACGTCCACCCGTGCGTACAGTCCGTCGATGAATTCCTGTTCCTGCCGGAATTCAGCGTCCGGAAATTCGGTGTTTGACAATTCCGCTCCCGCCCGGATATACTGTGCTCACTGAACTTCACCGCGCCTTCTCCCTTGCGAAGTCGCGAACCCATGAATATACGCAAAGGAAACCCCCGGGCGCAATTGCCGCGGGGGTTTCCTTGTCTCGCCTCGCACTCTCCGTGCAGGTCAGAGCACGTCTTCCAGCTCCTCGCGGAGCCTCCTTTTGGGCCTGGCCCCCACCATCGACCGCACGGGCTGCCCGTCACGGAACACCATGAAGGTCGGCATCGACAGCACCTTGTACGCGTTGGTCGTGCCGGGATTGGCGTCCACATCGAGCTGGACGACCTTCAGCCTGCCCTCCTCCTCCGCGGCCAGTGCGCTCAGCACCGGCGCCATCTGCCGGCAGGGCGGACACCAGTCGGCCGTGAACTCCACGAGCACCGGCAGCTCCGCTCCGATCACCTCCGACGCGAAGTCCTCGTCGGTCACCTCGGGCACACCTCTCACCACGGTTTCCCTCCCAGTTCGCACAGCGGCTCCGGACCTTCCTCAGCCGCGGCCCCGGCGGCCAGCCGGTCACGCGCCGACTCCGCCCGCGCCAGCTGCTCGCCCACCTGCGCCCGCACCGCCCGCAGCTCACCGATGAGCGCGTCCAGCTCGTCCAGCTTGCGCCGGTAGACCTGGAGCGAGGCGGGGCACGCGTCGCCCTCGGGATGGCCGGCCCGCAGACACTCCACGAAGGGCCGGGTCTCCTCCAGGTCGAACCCGAAGTCCTGGAGCGTGCGGATCTGCCGCAACAGCTTCAGGTCGCCCTCGTCGTAGGTCCGGTATCCGTTGGTGGTCCGCCGCGCGGGGAGCAGCCCACGGGACTCGTAGTACCGCAGCGTCCGCGTGGTGGTCCCGGCCCGTGCGGCCAGCTCGCCGATTCGCATGGGGACGAACGTAAGCCCTGACGTCGGCGTCAAGGCAAGGGACAGCGACGTCGAGGCAAGGGCGGTCCTGACGGAAGAAGCCGAGCGGCCGGGCTCACGGGGAGGGAGTCCGGCCGCTCGGCGGCTGCGGAGGCCCGCATACGGGCGGCGGGCCTCCTGCGACCGGGCGGCTGAGCAACGGGGGGAGTGTCCCAGCCGCCCGGGTCCGTGGGGGTGTGCGGCGTCGGCCGTCAGGCCTTGGCCAGCTCCTTCTCGCCGCCCCTGCCGGGCAGCTCGGCGGGGGACGGGCCGGAGTCGTCCGCGCTGTCGTGGTCGTCCAGCAGCGTCTTCTCGTCGAAGGGGGCACGGCCGGCGAGGACCTCGGCGACCCGCTCCTTGTCGATCTCCTTGGTCCAGGTGCCGACGAGCACGGTGGCGACCGCGTTGCCCGCGAAGTTGGTCAGGGCGCGGGCCTCGCTCATGAAGCGGTCGATGCCGACGATGAGGCCGATGCCGTCCACCAGTGCGGGCTTGTGGGACTGCAGACCACCGGCCAGCGTGGCCAGGCCCGCGCCGGTGACACCGGCGGCGCCCTTGGAGGCGACCAGCAGGAACAGCAGCAGCGGGATCTGCTCGCCGATCGACATCGGCGTACCCATGGCGTCGGCGATGAACAGCGAGGCCATGGTCATGTAGATCATGGTGCCGTCGAGGTTGAACGAGTAGCCGGTCGGGACCGTGATGCCGACCACCGGCTTGCTGACGCCCAGGTGCTCCATCTTGGCGATGAGACGGGGCAGCGCCGACTCGGAGGAGGAGGTGGACAGGATCAGCAGGAACTCACGGCCCAGGTAGCGGAAGAGCGTCCAGATGTTCAGGCCCGCGACGATCCGCAGCATCGCGCCGAGCACCACGAAGATGAACAGCACACAGGTGACGTAGAAACCGAGCATCAGCACCGCGAGGCTCTTCAGGGCGTCCAGGCCCGCCGAGCCGGTGACCGCGGCCATGGCGCCGAACGCGCCGATCGGGGCGGCCCACATGATCATGGCCAGGACCCGGAAGACCAGCCGCTGGATGTGCTCGATGCCGCGCAGGATCGGCTGGCCCGCGTTGCCCATGGCCTGCAGGGCGAAGCCGCAGAGCAGGGCGACCAGCAGGGTCTGCAGCACCTCGCCGGAGGTGAAGGCGGAGACGATGGTGGCCGGGATGACGCCGAGCAGGAACTCGGTGGTGTCCTTGGCCTCCGCGTCGACCTGTGCGTGGCCGGTCTCCTTGACCGCGTCGGTGATCGCCAGACCCGTGCCCGGGTCCAGGATGTTGCCCACGATCAGACCGATGGCGAGGGCCACGACCGACATGACCATGAAGTAGCCCAGGGCGATACCGCCGACGGCTCCGACCTTGGCGGCCTTCCGCACGGAGCCGATGCCCAGCACGATGGTGCAGAAGATGATCGGCGAGATCATCATCTTGATCAGGTTCACGAACCCGGTGCCGATCGGCTTCAGCTCGACCGCGAAGTCGGGTGCGATCAGACCGACGGCGATGCCGAGGGCGACCGCGATGATCACCGCGATGTAGAGATAGTGCGTGCGGTCCCGCTTGGCTGCGGGTGCGGCAGGTGCCGGAGCGGATGTGCTGGTCACGGCGGCCCTCCTTGACGACGTCGTCGGCATCACCGGCGTGCGGCTCACGTCCGGGGGATGGATGTTGGGGGAACGCCGTGACTATGTCGCGCCTTGTGAGCGCGGTCACCCTTCCGTTCATTTAGTTCACCGTGGACCCCGGAGGCAGACTGGCGGCATGCGCATCCCCCTCCCGCGGCCCCGCAGCCTCGCGGGTCAGCTGTTCGCCATGCAGGCCGTGCTCATCACGGTCGTCGTGGCGGGGTACGCGCTGTTCACCTACGTCGGCGACCGCAGCCAGGCCGAGGAGGCGGCGGGACGCCAGGCCACCGCGGTGGCCCGTTCGGTCGCCGACTCCCCGTCCGTGCGGGAGGCGGTCCGCACGCCCGACCCCTCGGCGCGGCTCCAGCCGTACGCGCTGGCGGTGGTGCGCGACACCGACGTGGACTTCGTCACGATCATGGACACGCGGGGCATCCGCTGGACCCACCCCGACCCGGACCAGATCGGCCTGGTGTTCCAGGGCCACACGGCGCCGGCGCTGCGGGGCCGTACCTTCTCCGAGACCTACACCGGTACCCTCGGGCCGTCGGTCCGGGCGGTCACCCCGATCCGGGACGGCGACCGGATCGTCGGCCTGGTCAGCGCGGGCATACGGGTCGAGGAGATCAGCCAGCGCGCCCGGGGACAGCTCACCGCGCTGCTCTCCGTCGCGTCCGGCGCGCTCGGACTGGGCGCGATCGGCACCTACGTCATCAACGCCCGGCTGCGCCGTCACACCCACGGCATGAACGCGACCGAGCTCAGTCACATGCACGACTACCATCAGGCCGCGCTGCACGCCGTGCGCGAGGGGCTGCTGATGCTGGACGGGCAGTACCGGGTGGCGCTGATCAACGACGGCGGCCGGGAGCTGCTGGGAGTGGACCAGGAGGAGGACGTGGTGGGCAGACCGGTCGCGGAGCTGGGTCTTCCGGCGCCGCTGACGGGCGCGCTGCTCGCCTCGGAACCCCGGGTGGACGAGGTGCACCTGACGGCGGACCGGGTGCTGGTGGTGAACACCTCGCCGGTCACCGGCGGCCAGCGGCGCGGCTCGGTGGTGACCCTGCGGGACGTGACCGAGCTCCAGTCGCTGATGGGCGAGCTGGACTCCGAGCGCGGCTTCACCCAGGCGCTCCGGTCGCAGGCGCACGAGGCGGCGAACCGGCTGCACACCGTGGTCTCGCTGATCGAGCTGGGCCGGGCGGAGGAGGCGGTGGACTTCGCGACGGCCGAGCTGGAGCTGGCGCAGGCGCTCACCGACCAGGTGGTGGCGGCGGTGAGCGAGCCGGTCCTCGCGGCGCTGCTCCTCGGCAAGACCGCCCAGGCCAACGAGCGGGGCGTGGAACTGGTGGTGTCGGACGACAGCCGCCTGGACGACGGCCTCCTCCCGGACACCCTGCCCGCCCGGGACCTGGTCACCATCCTCGGCAACCTGATCGACAACGCCGTGGACGCGGCGCAGGGCGGGGTGCGGCCCCGGGTGACGGTGACGGCGCTGACCGAGAGCCCCTCGGAACTGGTCCTGCGGGTGTCCGACACCGGCCCGGGCGTGGACCCGGACCACACGGAGGCGGTCTTCCGCCGCGGCTTCACGACCAAGCCGTCCGGTCCCGGCGGGAGGGGGCTGGGCCTGGCCCTCGTGCGGCAGGCGGTGACGCGGCACGGCGGACACCTGTCGGTGGCCTCGGCGGACGGGAGCGGCGCGGTGTTCGAGGTGCGACTGCCGCTCCGGGAAGCGGCGGTCGTTCAGGGCCCGGGGGGCGCCGGATGACCGGGGAGCCCATCAGAGTGCTGGTGGTCGAGGACGACCCGGTCGCCGCCGACGCGCATGTGATGTACGTCGGGCGGGTGCCGGGGTTCGTCGCCGTGGGCAAGGCGCGCACCGGGGCGGAGGCGCGCCGGGCACTGGAAAGCACGCCCGTCGACCTGCTCCTCCTCGATCTGCACCTGCCCGACGTGCACGGCCTCCAGCTGGCGCGTTCGCTGCGGGCGGCCGGTCATCACGCCGACGTGATCGCGGTGACGTCCGCGCGGGACCTCGCGGTCGTGCGTGAGGGGGTGTCGCTCGGCGTCGTGCAGTACGTGCTCAAGCCGTTCACCTTCGCGACACTGCGGGACCGTCTGGTGCGGTACGCCGAGTTCCACGCGGCCGTGGGCGAGGCCGGCGGCCAGGAGGAGGTGGACCGGGCGCTGGCCGCCCTGCGCGCGCCCGCACCGGCCGCCCTCCCGAAGGGGCTGAGCGCACCGACGCTGGAACGGGTGACGGAGGCCCTGCGGGAGGCGGAGGACGGACTCACCGCGGCGGGGGTGGCCGAGGCGGTGGGGATCTCCCGGATCACGGCGCGGCGGTACCTGGAGCATCTGGTGGAGGCGGGGAGGGCCGGGCGGGCACCGGTGTACGGGCAGGTGGGGCGGCCGGAACTGGTGTACCGGTGGGGTCGGGGCCGGTGAGCCGTGCCGCCCGACGGGCCTGTCCGGCCTCCTTGGGCGAGCCCGCCCGGCAGGAAGGGCGTCGTTCGGTGGCAGGCCGCCGGCGACCGCAGGCAAGGGTTTGAGGAAGTCGAGCGCCGAGACCAAGCCGTCGAAGAAGCCCTCCGGCCGGCACTGGGCGACACCCGATTCGAGGCGCGGCCGGGCGTCACCGACGGGGCCCGGACCTGCCACAGTGCGACGGGGCGCCGGCCTCCCCACACGCACCGACCCTCACGAGGCGCTGGGGGCGGCCCCGCGCGAACACAGCGCTCTGCCTCTCCTTGCTTCATGCTGGGCTTTTCAACCACGCGATGAGCCGGGTCCACCAGCCGTCCTTCGATCGACCCGGTGAACTGTCCGGGCGTCGAGGGATATGTGCGCGTCGCACCGTCCCGCCGCGTCCGGCCGGTTCCGACCCCGTTCGCGTCATCGGCTCCCCTGTGCGCACAGGCTTGGGCTCCGCCGACTCACACATGCACCGCTGAGGCGCCGGCACGCCGTCGAGCACTTGCTCCACGTGTCTCCCGCAGCCCTCATACGTCACCTTCCGGCATGACTGGCAGACAGCGCGTCGGCACATGATTCCCCTTCAGCAGCCCCGTTATTGGCGACCATTAATATCAACAGTTTCGTCACAGTTGAATTCACCATGCCGACACAACCAACACCATATCCGCATCGTTTCCACGAACAACTGACTCGCGCCACCAGGCGGACCGTCCATGAGGGCGCGTCACGCTCAAAGCGGGCCTCGACCTCGGCCGCGAATATCCAGTGATGCGAGACATAGGGCATAAGTTGCGTGTGGCCTATCTCACTCCATGATGTCAAGTGGTCACAGTCGGAATGCGCCCCGAGTTTGCTCGGGACCCCGAAACAGTGATTCCATCTCGCCCGGTCGAAGGGATGGAAGGCACTGATCCGTATTGTGACAGACCGTCGCCGCGTCTTATTTGAATCGTCGGCCGGGGCGCGGCGAGGGCAAGAGACCGAGAACGGCAACCGCCCTCACGGAATGGGTGGTGTGCGCCGGTCAGAAGGGAGCGACGTGAGTTGCTCGCACGCCGCAGGATGCCCTCTCTTTCCCTTGCTCAGGGCGAGTTTGCAAGGGTGGCGCGACTACTACTGCGACAGCGAGGATCAGTGGCTTGGCTGTGCGCGCTATCAGGTGTCACTCACCGGTGAGCGTGTGCCGATCAGCCTGCTGCCCAACGGAGCCCGCGCGCGACAGCTTGAAGACGCGGCCACCGGCCAGGACCGGCGCGGTGCCGGCGACCCGCACCTGGGATCTCAGCAGGCCCCTCCACCACACCACAATCCCTGGCCGCCGCAGAATGCGTCCTGGTCGCAGCCGGCACCGGCTTGGCCATCAGAGCCGTCAGAAGCTGTGGCCGCGGCACCGGAGACCATGGCTCAGTTCGGGGCAGCGTCTCCGACGATTCCGGTCTCGCATCACAGACCGTCCTCACCGCCACCGTCTGCACAGTCCCCAGACCGCCCGTCTCGACGCGCGGGGCAGAGGCCCGGCTCGAAGCGCGGCTGGTGGGCTCGATTCACCGAATGGATGGGAGGCCCCGCATGAGTGACTACTGGCCCTGGTGGGCCGGCGCTGCCGGGCTCGCTCTGATCACCATCAACTACGCCCTCGTCACGGACCGGTCCTTCGGGGTGTCGTCCGCGTGGGACCGCGTGTTGCACTGGCGCAGGGAGCGCCGCCTGGAGCGGATGGACGAGGAGTTCACCGACGAGCGTGCCCTCGCTGATGCTCTCGCCGCAGCCACGGCGGAGCACTTCGGCACCAGCCCCGCCGCGCCCACCGTGCCGCCGGCCACGTCCGGGACGTCGCAGCCGCTCGAAACGGACGCCGAAGCGACGGTGGGTGAGGACGCCTCGGTCACGAGCCCGGGCCCCGCCCCGCTGGCCACCCAGGCTGCCCTGCTGGTGTCGATCTTCCTCGGCGGACTGATCGCCGCTCTCACCTCCGGGCGCTTCCACCTCCGCTTCGACATGGGCCCGGGATTTCGGAACGTGGTCACCGCGAATTCGACCACCATGGTCGTCCTGCTGTTCGTCGGAGGCGTGCTGGTCGGCTTCGGCACTCGGCTGGCCGGTGGGTGCAGCTCCGGCCACGGACTCAACGGCTGCGGACGTCTGCGCCCGGTCAGCCTGGTGGCGACCGCCGTGTTCTTCGGCACCGCCGTCGCGGTGTCGTTCCTGCTGTGGAAGGTGATCTGATGCGTACCCGGGGTGCGATTCTGCTGGCCAACATCATCACCGGCCTCACTCTCGGCTATACCGTCTCCAACATCGGCTTCGGCGACTACACCGAGCTGAACCGCATGTTCACCTTCCAGGACCTGCGCATGCTCCTCTCCTTCGCCGGCGCGGTCGTGATCATCGTGTGCGCATTCGCCCTGCTGCGGGTCCGCCGCACCCCGGGGCGCATACACGCCGGCGTGATCCCCGGCGCGGTGCTGTTCGGTACGGGCTGGGCGATCTCCGGAGGGTGCCCGGCAATCCCGATCGTCCAAGTCGCGAGCGGATACCTGCCCGCCCTGGTCACCATCGTCGGCGTCACCGTCGGTATCCGCATGTGCCGCTGGGCCAACGCCCGCTACTTCCACCTCGACCGCGGCTCCTGCGGCCTCTGACCAGAAACGTCCGTCGGCCCTCCCCGCCGGTACAGACAACCGCGCGGGGCTGAGCCACCGGTCCCGGCGTATCTCCGGCGTGGGAGCCGCTGTTCGCCTGTCCCGTCAGACCTGCAGGACGAGTGCCCCGGACAGGCCGGCCGCGACGACAGCGGACGCCTTCCAGAAGTGCCGTGGTGTGCGCATGTCGGTTCGACAGGTCCTTCACCGGGTGGGTCGCACGACCGTGCCGGCAGACTCGGAGTACACGGTGGGCGACGCGTGGGCGGTGGATTCGAGCCGCGTGGGCAGCCGCGGTCGAAGGCCCTCGGGTCGAGCGGACGTGCGAACCTCGTGCGTGCGGGTCACCCAGCCGTCGACCCGGATACGGCCGAGGGGGATCACGCATATGCCCGCTGAGCTTGCTGTTCGCGGTCCGGTACGCCGGAGCGCACCGGACCGCCCCTCCGCGCCGAAGCGCCCGACCCGCCGGTAGCCGCACCGCCCCACGATGGGTGATCCTGGCCGGACGGACCGTAGTCATCCCCGGTGAACGGGCCTAGCTTGTGGGCCGTGCACCGACCCTTCCCTCGCAGCGACCGTCGTCCGCCCCCGCCGTTCAACGCCCCCGCCGCGCGCCGGCTGCGGGCCGCCCTGGGCCTGGGGCCGGAGCATGTCGCCCACACCCTGCGCGCCTCGTACGGGCTGCCGTACGTCACCCCGGCGCTCGTCGCCGCCTGGGAGGGCGGGTCCGCCAGCCCTTCCCATCCCGAACTCAGCGCGCTGGCCGGTGCGTTGTGGTGCTCGCCCGGTGAGCTCATCGGGCGTCCGCGCACCCTGCGCGAGCACCGGGTCGCGCGCGGCCTGGCACCCGAGGACGTCGCCCGCACGGTCGGCCACGAACTGCAGGCGTACCTGCGGATGGAGGAGACGGGCCAGTGGCACGGCACCGAGCGGCAGTCGGCCGCCCTGGCCCGGATGCTCGCCCTGTCCCTGGCCGACGTCATCGCCGTCACCGGACGGGAGGCCCGGCTCGCGGAGTTGCTGCGCGGTGCGGCGACGACGCGCTGGCAGGCGTACGTGCGGCCGGTGTCGATGGTCGCCCCGCTGGACCGGCGGCAGTTGGAGGGGGCGCTGCACCGGCTGCACCGGGACTACCGGGACCACATGGCCGCCACCCTCAGCTGGGGCGGCGGCCACGGCGACGCGGGCGACAGCGGCCGGGAGTTCCTCGACCGCATCGTCGAGCACTTCTGGACGGCGGTCGAGGACGCGGGCCGCTGGGGGCGTGCCTAGAAGACCGACTCCGCCTCGTCCATCCGGTCCTTGGGGACGGTCTTCAGTTCGGTGACCGCGTCCGCCAGCGGCACCATCATGATGTCCGTGCCGCGCAGCGAGGTCATCTTGCCGAACTCGCCCCGGTGCGCGGCCTCCACCGCGTGCCAGCCGAAGCGGGTGGCGAGGACGCGGTCGTACGCGGTCGGTACGCCACCGCGCTGGACATGGCCGAGGATGACCGGCTTGGCCTCCTTGCCGAGACGGCGCTCCAGCTCGTACGCCAGGGCCGTTCCGATGCCCTGGAAGCGCTCGTGGCCGAACTTGTCGATCTCGCCCTTGCCGTAGTCCATGGTGCCGTCGGCCGGGTGGGCGCCCTCGGCGACGCAGATGACCGCGAACTTCTTGCCGCGGGCGAAGCGTTCCTCGACCATCTTCACCAACTGGGCGGGGTCGAAGGGACGCTCGGGCAGGCAGATGCCGTGGGCGCCGGCGGCCATGCCGGACTCCAGGGCGATCCAGCCCGCGTGCCGGCCCATGACCTCGACGACCATCACCCGCTGGTGGGACTCGGCGGTGGTCTTCAGCCGGTCCATCGCCTCGGTGGCGACGCCCACGGCGGTGTCGAAGCCGAAGGTGCGGTCGGTGGAGGAGATGTCGTTGTCGATCGTCTTCGGGACGCCGACCACGGGCAGACCCGCGTCGGACAGCATGTGCGCCGCGGTGAGCGTGCCCTCGCCGCCGATCGGGATCAGCGCGTCGATGCCGAAGTCGTGGATCATGTCCGAGGCGTTCTCGCAGGCCTCGCGCAGGCGGTCGCGCTCCAGCCGGGACGAGCCGAGGATGGTGCCGCCGCGGGCCAGGATGCCGCTGACCGCGTTGAGGTCGAGGGTGCGGTAGCGGCCGTCGAGCAGGCCCGAGTAGCCGTCCTCGAAGCCGATGACCTCGTCGCCGTAGTTGTCGACCGCGCGGTGCACGACCGACCGGATCACTGCGTTCAGCCCAGGGCAGTCGCCGCCTGCGGTGAGGACTCCTATACGCATCTCGCTGTGTCTCCTGGTCGCTGTCGATACCGGTGAGCCAGCTCCGATTGTTTCATGCCCCCCGGGGCGGCGCCGACGTCGTACGCACGGGCGTCCTAGCCAGCGCCGGAGGTATTGTCAAGAGGGATCCGCTCACCTGGGTGGGCGATTTTTGTGGCCCGACGATGCCTCTTGCGGCCCCCGACGAAACGGAGAGCGCGCGTGACCCGCAGCGTGTACGTGACCGGTATCGACCGCGGCGACGGCCGCCAGGTCGTCGAACTCGGGGTCATGGAGCTCCTCACCCGGCAGGTCGACCGGGTGGGCGTGTTCCGTCCCCTGGTGCACGACGGGCCGGACCGCCTCTTCGAGCTGCTGCGGGCCCGCTACCGGCTCACGCAGGACCCCGCGACCGTGTACGGCATGGACTACGCGGAGGCGTCCGCGCTCCGGGCCGAGCAGGGCACGGACGAACTGGTGTCCACGCTCGTCGACCGGTTCCACCTGGTGACCCGCGACTACGACGTCGTGCTGGTCCTCGGCACCGACTACGCCGACACCCAGTTCCCCGACGAGCTGGCCCTGAACGCCCGGCTCGCCAACGAGTTCGGCGCCTCGGTGATCCCGGTCGTGGGCGGCCGCAGGCAGACCGCCGAGTCGGTGCGCGCGGAGACCCGCAACGCCTACCGCGCCTACGACACCCTGGGCTGCGACGTGCTCGCGATGGTGGTCAACCGGGTCGCGGTCGAGGAGCGGGAGGAGATCGCCGAGCGGCTCGCCACCCGGCTGCCCGTGCCCTGCTACGTGCTGCCCGACGAGCCCGCGCTCTCCGCCCCGACCGTCTCCCAGATCGTCCACGCCCTCGGCGCGAAGGTGGTGCTCGGCGACGACTCGGGGCTCGCCCGCGACGCCCTGGACTTCGTGTTCGGCGGCGCCATGCTGCCGAACCTCCTCGCCGCTCTGACCCCGGGCTGCCTCGTCGTCACGCCGGGCGACCGCGCCGACCTGGTCATCGGCTCGCTGGCCGCGCACAGCGCCGGCACCCCGCCGATAGCCGGGGTGCTGCTGACCCTGGACGAGGTGCCCGGCGAGCGCATCCTCACCCTCGCCGACCGCCTCGCGCCCGGCACGCCGGTGCTCTCGGTGCCGAACAACAGCTTCCCCACCGCGGAGCAGCTCTTCTCCCTGGAGGGGAAGCTGAACGCGGCCACCCCGCGCAAGGCGGAACGGGCGCTCGGCCTCTTCGAGCGGTACGCCGACACCGCGGAGCTCACCCAGCGGGTCTCCGCGCCCAGCAGTGACCGCGTCACGCCGATGATGTTCGAGCACAAGCTGCTCGAACAGGCCCGTTCCGACCTGCGCCGGGTGGTGCTCCCCGAGGGCACCGAGGAGCGGGTGCTGCACGCGGCGGAGGTGCTGCTGCGCCGGGGCGTGTGCGAGCTGACCCTGCTCGGTGACGTGGACCAGATCCGCAAGAGGGCCGCCGACCTGGGGGTCGACCTCGGCGGCACCCAGCTGATCGACCCGGCCACGTCGGAGCTGCGGGACGCCTTCGCCGAGCAGTACGCGGCCCTGCGCGCCCACCGGGGCGTCACCGTGGAGCTGGCCTACGACGTCGTCTCCGACGTGAACTACTTCGGCACGCTGATGGTGCAGGAGGGCCTCGCCGACGGCATGGTGTCCGGCTCGGTGCACTCCACGGCCGCGACCATCCGGCCGGCGTTCGAGATCATCAAGACCCGTCCGGACGCGGGGATCGTCTCCTCGGTCTTCTTCATGTGCCTGGCCGACAAGGTGCTCGTCTACGGCGACTGCGCGGTCAACCCCGACCCGGACGCCGAGCAACTCGCGGACATCGCCGTGCAGTCGGCGGTCACCGCCGCCCGGTTCGGGGTGGAGCCGCGGATCGCGATGCTGTCGTACTCGACGGGCACGTCGGGCTCCGGCGCCGACGTCGACAAGGTGCGCACCGCCACCGAGCTGGTGCGCTCCCGCCGGCCCGATCTGCGGATCGAGGGGCCGATCCAGTACGACGCGGCCGTGGAGCCGTCGGTCGCGGCGACCAAGCTGCCGGGTTCCGAGGTGGCCGGGCAGGCGACCGTGCTGATCTTCCCCGACCTGAACACCGGCAACAACACCTACAAGGCCGTGCAGCGCTCGGCCGGCGCCATCGCCGTCGGCCCGGTGCTCCAGGGTCTGCGCAAGCCGGTCAACGACCTGTCCCGGGGCGCCCTGGTGCAGGACATCGTCAACACCGTCGCCATCACGGCGATCCAGGCCCAGTCCCCGGCCCAGTCCCCGGTCCCGAGCGAGAAGGCAGCCGCCCAGTGAGCCCGTCCCGTGTCCTCGTCCTCAACTCCGGCTCCTCGTCGGTGAAGTACCAACTGCTGGACATGCGCGACAGCAGCCGGCTGGCCTCCGGTCTGGTCGAGCGGATCGGTGAGCGGACCTCCCTCGTACGGCACACCCCGCTGGCGTCGGGCGGACGGACCCGGGAGCGGACCGGCCAGGTCACCGACCACGACGCCGCGCTGAAGGCGATGGCCGGGGAACTGGCCGCCGACGGGCTGGGCCTCGACTCCCCGGAGCTGGCCGCGATCGGCCACCGGGTGGTGCACGGCGGGATGCGCTTCACCGAGCCGACGGTGATCGACGACCGGGTCCTCGCCGAGATCGAGCGCCTGATCCCGGTGGCGCCCCTGCACAACCCGGCCAATCTGACCGGCATCCGCACGGCCATGACGCTGCGCCCCGACCTGCCGCAGGTGGCGGTGTTCGACACCTCCTTCCACACCACGATGCCGGAGTCGGCCGCCCGGTACGCGATCGACGTGAGGACCGCCGACGAGCACCGCGTCCGCCGCTACGGGTTCCACGGCACCTCCCACGCATACGTCTCCCGGAAGACGGCGGGGCTGCTGGGCAGGACGCCCGAGGAGGTGAACGTCATCGTGCTGCACCTGGGCAACGGGGCGTCCGCCTCGGCGGTGCGCGGCGGACGCTGCGTGGACACCTCGATGGGGCTGACGCCCTTGGAGGGACTGGTGATGGGTACGCGGTCCGGGGACATGGACCCGGCCGTCATCTTCCATTTGATGCGTGTCGGCGGAATGTCCGCCGACGAGATCGACACCCTCCTCAACAAGAGGAGCGGTCTCGTCGGACTGTGCGGGGACAACGACATGCGGGAGATCCGGCGCCGGATCGACGAGGGCGACGAACAGGCGAGGCTCGCGTTCGACATCTACATTCACCGTCTGAAGAAGTACATCGGTGCCTATTACGCCGTTCTCGGGCGGGTGGACGCGGTGGCCTTCACGGCCGGGGTCGGCGAGAACGCCGCTCCGGTACGGGAGGCGGCCGTCGCGGGCCTGGAGGGGCTGGGGCTGGCGGTCGACGGCGAGCGCAACGCCGCGCGCGGCACGGGGCCGCGGCTGATCTCGCCCGAGGGCGCGCGGGTCGCGGTCGCGGTGGTACCGACGGACGAGGAAATGGAGATCGCACAGCAGACATACGCACTGGTCGGAAAGAACAACTGAGCAGGCAGAACCTCATTTGTATTTTCCGCCAGACGGAATATTCCGGAGCGAAACAAACCGTTAGGATCGCCCCATGCGCCGTTCGAAAATCGTCTGTACTCTCGGCCCCGCGGTCGACTCCCACGAGCAGCTTGTCGCCCTGATCGAAGCCGGCATGAACGTGGCCCGCTTCAACTTCAGCCACGGCTCGCACGCCGAGCACCAGGGCCGGTACGACCGCGTCCGTGCCGCCGCCAAGGAGACGGGCAGGGCCATCGGCGTCCTGGCCGACCTCCAGGGCCCGAAGATCCGCCTGGAGACCTTCGCGGAGGGTCCCGTCGAGCTGGTGCGCGGTGACGAGTTCACCATCACCACCGAGGACGTCCCGGGCGACAAGACGATCTGCGGGACGACCTACAAGGGCCTGCCGGGTGACGTCTCCCGCGGCGACCAGATCCTGATCAACGACGGCAACGTCGAGCTGAAGGTGCTGGACGTCGACGGCCCGCGGGTGAAGTCGATCGTCATCGAGGGCGGTGTCATCTCCGACCACAAGGGCATCAACCTGCCCGGCACGGCCGTGAACGTGCCCGCGCTGTCCGAGAAGGACGTCGAGGACCTGCGGTTCGCCCTGCGGATGGGCTGCGACCTGGTCGCGCTGTCCTTCGTCCGGGACGCCAAGGACGTCGCCGACGTGCACCGCGTGATGGACGAGGAGGGCCGCCGGGTCCCGGTCATCGCCAAGGTGGAGAAGCCGCAGGCGGTGGAGAACATGGAGGACGTCGTGATGGCGTTCGACGGTGTGATGGTCGCCCGCGGCGACCTCGCCGTCGAGTACCCGCTCGAGAAGGTCCCCATGGTCCAGAAGCGCCTGATCGAGCTGTGCCGGCGCAACGCCAAGCCGGTGATCGTGGCGACCCAGATGATGGAGTCGATGATCACCAACTCGCGGCCGACCCGCGCCGAGGCCTCCGACGTGGCCAACGCGATCCTGGACGGCGCCGACGCGGTGATGCTCTCGGCGGAGTCGAGCGTGGGCGCGTACCCGGTCGAGACCGTGCGGACGATGTCGAAGATCGTCCAGGCGGCCGAGCAGGAGCTGCTGTCCAAGGGCCTCCAGCCGCTGGTGCCGGGCAAGAAGCCGCGCACCCAGGGCGGTTCGGTGGCCCGCGCCGCCTGCGAGATCGCCGACTTCCTCGGCGGCAAGGGCCTGGTGGCCTTCACCCAGTCCGGCGACACGGCCCGGCGGCTGTGCCGCTACCGCGTCGCGCAGCCGATCCTGGCGTTCACCACGGACGAGTCGACCCGCAACCAGCTGGCGCTCAGCTGGGGCGTGGAGCCGCACGTCGTGCCGTTCGTGAACAGCACCGACGAGATGGTCGAGCTGGTGGAGCAGGAGCTGGTGAAGCTGCACCGCTTCAACGAGGGCGACACCGTGATCATCACGGCCGGTTCGCCCCCCGGCGTCCCCGGCACCACGAACATGGTCCGCGTCCACCACCTGGGCGGCGCGGCCGCCTGACCGCACGGCGCGTGACACGCACCGAGGGCGCCCCCTGCGGACAGGGGGCGCCCTCGGTGCGTGCGGCTCCCGTGAGGGTCCGGCGCGCGCTCAGTCGGTGACGTACTGGTGCAGCCCGGGCACGTGCAGCGTGCCGCCGAACTGGCCGGCCTGCTGCACCTTCACGTTGGTGAAGTAGATCAGCGGGATGTTGAGCGGCGGCGGGTGCTCCGGGTCGAACGTGATCGGGATCAGTCCGAGCAGGTTGCCGGAGATGCTCTCGGTGTACATCACGGTGTCGCCGTCGCGGATGGTCGACGTCGACCCCTTGGCGGCCTGCACGTGGTAGGTCTTGCCGGACTGCTCGTCCTTGACCGTCTGGTGCAGGTCACCGATGTCGGTCCCGTCGGATATGACGTACTTCAGCACCTTCTTGGTGGTGCCGCTCGCCGTCCGTACCTCGACGATGCCCTTGTAGTCGGCGCCCTTCAGCAGCAGCGAGCTGGCGTTCAGGAACCACGGCTCGTCGGGCAGCGGGACGTTGTTGTCGACCCCGCCCTCGGCGTCCGTGGCGACCGGGCAGTCCTCCAGGTCGACGCCGGACGTCTCGGAGGGGCTCGGCGAGGCGGTGGCCCCGGGAGTCGCTGTCACCTCGGCGGCGGGCTCCTCCGCCGCCTCCTCGGTGGCACCGGCCGCAGGCGACGCCGTGCCCGCGGCGTCCTGAGCGATGTCCTTCGCCGCCTCGGTGGCCGCCTTCCCGGCGGTCTCCTCCGCGGCGCCGGCCGTCTCCTCGGCTGCGGTCTCCTCCGCGGCCGGGGCGGAGGCGGTCGGGGTGGGGCTCGGGGCCGCCTCCTCCTCGCCCTCCCCGGGGGTGAAGACGTCCTTGAGGCCGTCCCCGATCTCCTCGAGCAGATTGCGGTCGGTCTCCGAAGGAGCCGGCGCGGGCTCGGTCTGCTCCTCGGCGGCCTGTGCGTCCGCGGTCGCGGAGGGGGTCGGCGCGGGCTCGGACGCGTCGTCGGAACCTGAATCCGGCGAAGGGTCCGTCGCCTCGTCCGTACCCGTGTCCGGGGCCTCCTGCGCGGGGGCCGACGGGGTCGGCTCCGCCGAGGACTCCTCGTCCGGGGCGGCGCTCCCGCTCGCCGTGGCGGACGGCGTGGGTGACGCGGTGGCGCCCCCCTTCTCCGCGTCCTCGACGGCCTCCAGGCACTCCTTGAACTCGTCGGCCGTGAGGTTCTTCGACGACGGCTGGTCGTCGGCCTGGGCGAGCGTCGGGGTGAAGCCCATTCCCATGAGGACGGCGGTCGGCATCGCCGCGATGGCGATCGCCTTCCCGGCCGGCACGTGGAACCTGGTGAACAGCGGCTTCTTCGGTGCCGCGTGGCGCGGCCCGGTTCTCACACGGGACGTGTCCACCTCAGTCCCGTGGGTCACCTCGTCAGCCGGCACTGTGCCTCCCGTTCGCCCCGTTCGCCGGGCTCGTTCCTGACAGATCGTTCTCCCCCAGGACCTCGTGGCCCTGGGAGGGACCCGCATCGCCCGTCGCCGCGGTGCCCTCGACGGGTTCCAGGGCGGTGGTGTCGGCGGTCACGCCCTCCGGTGTGCCGTCATGGCCGTTCCCGTCCGCCGGCGGCTCCTGCGCGGGCGGTGCGCCCGGCGCCCACGACACGGCCATCGCTCCGCCCACCAGGGAGAGGAGGAAGCCGATCAGGAAGCCGCCGATGTTGGACACGGGGATGGACACGAGCGCCAGCAGGATCGCCGCGACACCCGCGAAGACCCGGACGTGCTTCTGGAACCAGAGGCTGACGCCGAGGACGACGAGCAGGACACCGATGATCAGGGACCCGGCGCCCGCGGTGGTCGCCATCGCCAGCGTCAGGTGTCCTATCTGGAGGTTCGCGTACGGGAAGTAGGCGATGGGGAGTCCGCCGAGCATGACGAACAGCCCGGCCCAGAACGGCCGTTCGCCCCGCCAGGCGCGGAACTGCTGCCTGCGGCGGGTGAACTGGCCGGAGGCGGCAGGAGTCTCGGCGCTCATGGAAAACAGCTCCCTGGTACGGCTTTGCTGTGGTGGTGATGTGCGCCGCGCGTGAAGGCGCGGCGGGAAGGTGGACGGGCGGGGGCGCCACCGGCTCCCCCGCCCGTCAGCGAGTGCTTAGTAGCACTCCTTGACACCCGTCGACAGCGACATCTTCAGACCGCTGAGCTTGAAGGTTCCGGCGGTGGTCGCCCACGCCGTCTGCTTCACGTCCTTCAGGACGGCCTTCTCGGCCTGCTGGGCGAACCCGTAGGGGTTGGCCTGCTCGCCGCCGCCCTTCATGCCAGGACCCTTGCCGGCGTCCTTGGCGGCCACACCGATGTCGATGTTCGTGAACGTCGCATCGGCGTTCAAGTCGGCGACGTCGATGTAGAGGTTCTTGGCCTCGACCGGCTCGCTCTGACCCGCACGCAGCATCAGGCTGACGTTCCCGAGCACCGGAATGTTCGGGGTGACGACCGACTGACACATGTTCTTGATGCTCGCCGACTTGAACGCCGAGACCGCGACGGGGTGAACCGTCTTCTGGCCGGAGAGGGTGTACCCCTCGTCAAGGGCGCCGTACTGCGAGAAGCCCGTACCGACCAGCTCGTCCGTGGTGACCTTGAACGACTGGCCCGACACGCTGAACGACGCCGCGAGGGCGCCCTGCGCGAGGGCGACACCTATGCACGCCGTGGCGGCGACGCTGGGCACCATGACCACAGCGAACCGCTTCCATCTGGTCCCGCCACGCACCTGGGACTCCATATTTCCTCCTTCTCGGACGTACATCTCCTGACCTGACTCACCGCCGGAGACGGCGGCTCAGCCGGGCAGGGATGGGAGAAGTGCTACGTCCTCGGGAAGGAGAGCGCCCGCACTCGGCGGCGCGGAAACACGCGCCCGAATCACCGGCGATCACCCCCGAGCGACAACCACTGGTCGCGCCTGACACGCATCACGCACAACCCTGCTGGACAGGCTTCGCCGGACGGACGAAGACCCCCCTGTCCTAGAACCGGCGTCACTGCCGCCGGTTCTGCTCGGTGGGGACCCAGGAGTTCCCGCGTCCCGACCGGCTGTCGGGGTACGGGTAATGGACCGAGCGTGGCCGATCGTGGTGCATTCTCGCCGCCCGCACAAGGGGGTTCGTTACTCGCTAGTAACGGCGGGGTAACCGTGCACCGGCCCGCCGGTCCCGCTCAGCGACGCTCGGTGCACCGAAGGTGCCGTACAAAACTGTTGATCAGTGGACAGAACCCGACAGATCAACGCCTGCGACTTACTCGCAGTAACAGCGGCCGCGATTACCAAGATTTGGTAAAGCGCGGCCGCACCGGCCTCCGTGAGCCAATCCGTCACACGGGCCCCGCGGACCGGGGCCGACCGGCGAACCGGTCCGAACCGGTTACGGGTCCGGTCAGAACAGGGCCCGTGCCAGCGCCCGGCGCGCCGCGATCACACGCGGATCGTCGGCGCCGACCACCTCGAACAGCTCGAGCAGCCGCACCCGTACGGCGTCGCGGTCGTCGCCCGCGGTGCGCCCCACCGTCTCGATGAGCCGGCCGAAGGCGTCCTCGACGTGACCGCCCACCAGGTCCAGGTCGGCGGCGGCGATCTGCGCGGCGGCGTCCCCCGGCTTCTCGGCGGCCTCCTTGCGCACCTGCTGCGGGTCGGCGCCCTGCACCCGCTGGAGCAGTTCGGCCTGGGCGAGACCCAGGGTGGCCTCCGGGTTGCCCGGGTCGTCCGCGAGCACGTTCTTGTACGCCTGGACGGCACCGGGGAGATCGCCGCTGTCCAGGGCCCGCACGGCGGCCTCCAGCAGGGCGTCGTAGGGGCCGGCGGCCTCCGCCGGGGCGGCCGCGGCCACCCCGCCCGGCTCCGCGTCGGGGTCGACGGTGAGACCGGTCAGGCCGAAGCGCTGCTCGCCGACCTGCACGAGCTGGTCCAGGGTCTGCCGGATCTGGGCCTCGCCCGCGGCTCCCTGGAAGAGCGGCAGCGCCTGCCCGGCCACCACCGCGAAGACGGCCGGGATCCCCTGGATCCCGAACTGCTGCATCAGCATCTGGTTGGCGTCGACGTCGATCTTGGCGAGGAGGATGCGCCCGTTGTACTCGACGGTGAGCCGCTCCAGGACGGGGCTCAGCTGCTTGCAGGGCTCGCACCACTCGGCCCAGAAGTCGATGACGACCGGGACCTCGGTGGACCGCTGCAGGACGTCGCGCTCGAAGCCGGCCTCGTCGACGTCGATGACGAGATCGGCCGGGGAGACGGCGCCCCCGCCGCCCTGCCGGGCCGTTTCGGCGCGCGCCTGCTCCGCCTTCGCCTTGGCCTCCTGGGCCGCCTTCACCGCGGCGAGGTCGACGACTCCGCTCATGGACATGTTCCGTGGCTGCATGCGCCTATCCTCCCCCGTACTGCGCGCGTGTGTGAAAAGCACCCGGGAAACCCAGGCGTACGTGTGGTGTTGGCGCCGGGGTCCCCACCCCGCGCCGGTGGTCGTCGCTCGGGCACGCCGGGTCACGGGTGCTTTCGCTACGAGCCGTAGCGTAACTCCGATCGGGGCCCGCGCGGGACCCCGCCCCCGTGATCTCTCTCACCACCGACCGCCCGGTATCCCCCGGTTATCGTCGTGCCATGCAGAGCCGCACCCCCGCCAGTCGCACCGGGCGCCCGCGCAGCGCCGCGGCGAACGCCGCGATCCTGGCCGCGACGCGTCAGGCTCTGGTCGAACTCGGCTGGTCCAGGCTCACGTTGGGGGACGTGGCGGTCCGTGCCGGGGTCGCCAAGACGACCCTCTACCGGCGCTGGGCGGGCAAGAACGAACTGGTCGTGGACGCGGTCGCGGAGCTGTTCGACGAACTGAGCCTGCCCGACCGCGGCTCCCTGGCCGCCGACATCGAGGGTGTGGTGCTCCAGTTCGCCGCGATCCTGGCCCGCCCGGAGGCCAGGAGCGGGCTGATGGCCGTGGTCGCGGAGTCGACGAGGGACGAGGCCCTGCGGGAGCGCATCCGCGCCTCGATCGTCGACCGGCAGAAGCGTCTCGTCCTCGCGGGCCGGGCCCGCGCCCAGGAACGGGGTGAGCTGCCGCCGGAGCCCGACGCCGGTGAGGCGGCCCGCACGGTCGACCTGATCTTCGACATGGTGGCCGGCGCGGTGGTGCACCGCACGCTGGTCAGCGCGGAGCCGGCCGACGAGGAGTGGGTGCACGGCTTCACCCGCGTCCTGCTGTCGGGCCTGGCCGCCGCCCCCCGTCCCGGGTGAGGACCAACGGCAGTGAACCGGCCACGGTCGGCCGGTAGTCGCCTGTCGCCGGACCCGGCGCCCTGCGAGGATCGTGATCATTCCCACCGGGACACATGATCATTCCCACGGGACACAGAGGACACCGAGCGGCCGGGGAGGCGCACATGACCGGGACCGAACCCCTCGCCGCACGGATCGACACCTCCAGGCCGCATCCGGCCCGGGTCTACGACTGGTTCCTCGGCGGCAAGGACAACTACCCCGTCGACGAGGACCTGGGCCGCCGGATCATGAGCCTCGACGGCACGGCCCAGCACGTCGCCCGTACCAACCGCTGGTTCATGCAGCGCGTCACCCGGTGGCTGGCCGGCAGGGCGGGCGTGAGGCAGTACCTGGACATCGGCACGGGCATCCCCACCGAACCCAATCTGCACCAGCTGGCCCAGCGGGTCGCGCCGGAGTCCCGCGTCGTCTACACCGACAACGACCCCATCGTCCTGAAGCACGCGGAGGCGCTGCTGCGCAGCACCCCCGAGGGCGTCACCGCCTACGTGCAGGCCGACGTGCGCGAGCCGGAGCGCATCCTGCGGCAGGCCCGCGAGAGCCTGGACCTCACCCGGCCGGTGGCCCTGTCCCTCGTGGCGCTGACGCACTTCCTCGGCGACGAGGACGACCCCTACGCCCTGGTGGCGCGCCTCGTCGACGCCCTTCCTCCCGGCAGCTTCCTGGTGCTGTCCCAGCTCACCGCCGACTTCGACCCGGAGGCGGTCGGCCGCGGGGTGGCGATGTACCAGGCGGGCGGCGTCACCCTCGCACCCCGCACGCGGGCGGAGATCGCGCGTTTCTTCGAGGGACTGGAGCTCGTCGAGCCCGGTCTCGTGCAGGTGACCGACTGGCGTCCCGAGCTCGCCGACGGGGAGAGCACCGACGAGAACGCCGTGATCTCGCTGTACGGGGCGGTGGCCCGCAAGCCGTGAGGGACACGGCCCGCGCGGCCGGGCGGCGGCGGCCCCCCAAAAGCTGCTTATGATGCCCCGGTGTTCGATTCCCGGCACATCAAGACGTTCCACGAGGTGGTCAGGACCGGCTCCTACTCGGCCGCCGCGCGTGTCCTCGGCTACACCCAGCCGGCGATCACACAGCAGATGAAGGCCCTGGAACGGGACACCGGCTCCGCCCTGTTCGTCCGGGTGGGCCGCGGGCTGCGGCTCACCGAGGCCGGTGAGGCACTGGCCCGGCACACCTCCGCCATCCTCGACGCCATGTCCGCCGCCCAGGAGCAGATGAACGCCCTCACGCGGCTGCGCGCCGGACGGGTCAGGCTGTGCGCGTTCCCCAGCGCCAACTCCACCCTCGTGCCCGAGACCCTGGCCCGGCTGACGGTCGACCACCCCGCCCTGCGCGTCGACCTGCTGGAGAACGAACCGCCCGAGTCGCTGCGGCGGCTCACCCGGGGCGAGTGCGACATAGCGCTGGCGTTCACCTATCCCGGACTGCACGAACAGGTGCCGGAGGGGCCGGTGGAGATACCGCTCCTGGAGGACCAGCTGACCGTGCTGCTGCCGGCCGGGCACCCGCTGGCCCGGCGGCGCGCGGTCCGGCTCACCGACCTGGCCGGGGAGCGCTGGATCGCCGGCTGCCCGCGCTGCCGGGCGAACCTGCTCCACGAGTGCGCGGAGGAGGGGTTCGTCCCCGACGTCGCCTTCATGACCGACGACAACCTCGCCGTGCAGAGCCTGGTCGCGGAGGGGCTGGGGGTGGCCATGCTCCCGTCGCTCGTCCTGAACTTCATGCGCCACCCGAAGGTCGCCGGCCGGCCGCTCCGTCCCGTCTCACGGCGCAAGATCTCCGCCTACGTCCTCCCCGAGCACCTGCGCATCCCGGCGACGGCACGCGTCCTGGACCGCTTGAAGGCGGTCGCCGCCGCCAAGGACGGCTGCTGATCCCCCGGGCACCCCGATCCATAAGCGGCGCTTGGGAAAGGCGAAGAAACTCGCGTTGGACGTAATGCGTCCGCCTGCCGGACGCTCCCGGTATGCCTTCCGCCCCCAGTGCCACGAGCCTTCCGGGCGCCTTCACGGTCCCGCGCCCCACCGCACGCCTCGCCGCCCTGATCGCCGACATCCGGGGCACCGTCGGACGCGGACTGCCGCCCGACCCCACGGCCCACCTCGTCGGCGAGTGCCTGGCCCCGCACCTGGGCGCCCCCGACCTGCTCACCCCCGAGCAGCGCGAGAGCGACCCGGAGCGCTACCGGCAGCACCTGCTGCACGCCGAGCACGACGGCAGCTTCTCCCTCGTCGCCCTGGTCTGGCTGCCCGGCCAGGGCACCTCCGTGCACGACCACATCGCCTGGTGCACCACCGGCGTCCACGAGGGCCGGGAGCACGAGCGGCGGTACCGGCTGCTGCCGGCCACCGGCCCGGACGCCGGCCCACGGCTGGTCGCCACCGCCGACGTGGTCAACGAGCGCGGCGAGGTATGCGGCTTCGCCCCGCCCGGGGACATCCACCGGGTCTGGAACGGCGGCCCCGGCACGGCGGTGTCCCTGCACGTCTACGGCGCCGACATATCCCGCTCCGGCACCAGCGTCCGCCGCGTCTACCCCCAGCCGGCCGACCGCTGATGGCGCTGCTGAAGGAACGGTCCGCCGCGCCCGCCGCGAACCGTCCGGCCACCCCCCGCGGACCCGGACTCGCGCTCGCGGCACTCGGGGTGGCCGTCGCCTGGGCCGTGCACCGGGTCGTGCCGGGCGTGCCGATGCTCACCGCCGCCGTCGTGCTCGGCATCGCGGCCGCGCACCTGCCCCGGCTCGGGGCCGTCGTACGGGCCACCGGGCGGCCGGGGCTGTCGTTCGCGGGGAAGCGGCTGATGCGGGCCGGGATCGTGCTCCTCGGGCTGCGGCTCGCCTTCGACGACGTGCGCGCCCTGGGCTGGGCCACCGTCCTCATGGTGCTCGGCGTGGTGACGGTCACCCTGCTGGGCACCTGGTGGCTCGGCAGACGCCTCGGGCTGCCCGGCGACCAGCCCCTGCTGATCGCCGCCGGGTACGCGGTGTGCGGGGCGTCGGCGATCGGCGCGGTGGGCGAGGCCCGGGGCAGCGACGAACGGGACGCGGCCACCTCGGTCGCCCTGGTCACCCTCTGCGGCACGCTCGCCATCGCGGTACTGCCGCTGCTGCAGGGCGTCCTCGGGCTGAGCGACGCGGAGTTCGGGCGCTGGGCGGGAGCGAGCGTGCACGACGTCGGGCAGGTGGTCGCCACCGCGCAGACCGCGGGCGGTGCGGCGCTCGGTGAGGCGGTGCTGGTGAAGCTGATGCGGGTGGCGCTGCTCGCCCCGATCGTCGCCGCGGTCGCCCTGGGCGTCCGGCGCCGCAGGGGGCGCGGGGCGGGCGCGGCCCGGGTGCCGCTGGTCCCCCTCTTCGTCGTCGGCTTCCTCGCCGCCGTGGCGCTGCGCAGCACGGGCCTGCTGCCCGCGCCGGCCCTGGACGCCGCCCACGTCGCCCAGGAACTCCTGCTCGCCGCCGCCCTGTTCGGCCTGGGCAGCGCGGTCGACCTGCGCGCCCTGACCCGCACCGGCACCCGCGTCGCCGTCCTCGGCCTGTGCGCGTGGGTGGTCGTCGCGGGACTGTCGTACGCCGGGGTGCTGCTGACGTCCGGCTGACCCCGGCGCCGCGCCCCGCACACACGTCCGGCAGGCACCGTGTCCGTGGACACCGTGCCTGCCGGGTGACCGTACCCGTCCGGCCGGGAGCCGGGGCTCAGAAGCCGGCGGGCTCCGTGTACACGCCCCACTCGTCGCGCAGGACGCCGCAGATCTCGCCGAGCGTCGCCTCCGCGCGTACGGCGTCGAGCATCGGCTCGATCATGTTGGCGCCGGAGCGTGCCGCCGCGACCATGGCGTCGAGCGCGCCGCGCACCCGTCCGTCGTCGCGGGCCGACTTGCGCTCGCCCAGGAGCCGGACCTGCTCGCGCTCCACCTCGTGGCTGACCCGCAGGATCTCCAGGTCGCCGGTGACCGACCCGGTGTGGACGTTGACGCCCACGACCCGCTTGTCGCCCTTCTCCAGCGCCTGCTGGTAGCGGAACGCCGACTCGGCGATCTCGCCGGTGAACCAGCCGTCCTCGATGCCGCGCAGGATGCCGGAGGTGATCGGCCCGATCGGGTGCTGCCCGTCCGGGTGGGCGCGCAGACCCCGCTCCTTGATCTGCTCGAAGATCTTCTCGGCGTCCGCCTCGATCCGGTCCGTGAGCTGCTCGACGTACCAGGAACCGCCCAGCGGGTCCGCGACGTTGCCGACGCCGGTCTCCTCCATCAGCACCTGCTGCGTGCGCAGGGCGATCTCGGCGGCCTGCTCGCTGGGGAGCGCGAGGGTCTCGTCGAGGGCGTTGGTGTGGAGGGAGTTGGTCCCGCCGAGCACGGCGGCCAGCGCCTCGACCGCGGTCCGTACGACGTTGTTGTACGGCTGCTGCGCGGTCAGCGAGACACCGGCGGTCTGGGTGTGGAACCGCAGCCACTGCGCCTTGTCGCTCTTCGCGCCGTACACGTCCCGCATCCAGCGCGCCCAGATGCGCCGCGCGGCGCGGAACTTGGCGATCTCCTCGAAGAAGTCGACGTGCGCGTCGAAGAAGAAGGAGAGGCCGGGGGCGAAGACGTCGACGTCGAGGCCGCGGCTGAGTCCCAGCTCGACGTACCCGAAGCCGTCCGCGAGCGTGTACGCCAGCTCCTGCGCGGCCGTGGCACCGGCCTCGCGGATGTGGTAGCCGGACACCGACAGCGGCTTGTAGGCGGGGATGCCGGCCGCGCAGTGCTCCATCAGGTCGCCGATGAGGCGCAGATGGGGCTCCGGCTGGAAGAGCCACTCCTTCTGCGCGATGTACTCCTTGAAGATGTCCGTCTGCAGCGTGCCGTTGAGCACGGCGGGGTCGACGCCCTGGCGCTCGGCGGCGACGAGGTACATGCAGAAGACGGGCACGGCGGGCCCGCTGATCGTCATCGACGTGGTGACGTCACCGAGCGGGATGTCCCGGAACAGCACCTCCATGTCGGCCGCCGAGTCGATCGCCACGCCGCAGTGGCCGACCTCGCCCAGCGAGCGCGGGTCGTCGGAGTCGCGGCCCATGAGCGTCGGCATGTCGAAGGCGACGGAGAGGCCGCCCCCTCCGTTGCCGAGGATCATCTTGTACCGCTCGTTGGTCTGCTCGGCGTTCCCGAACCCGGCGAACTGCCGGATGGTCCACGTCCGCCCCCGGTAGCCGGTCGGATACAGACCGCGGGTGAAGGGGTACTCACCCGGCCAGCCGATCCGCTCGAACCCCTCATAGGTGTCCCCGGGCCGGGGACCGTACACCGGCTCCACGGGATCGCCGGAGAGCGTGGTGAAGTCTGCGTCGCGCTTGCGCGCGGCGTCGTACCGGGCCTGCCAGCGTCGGCGGCCCTCCTCGATGACGTCAGCGTCCATACCTTCGAATTTACTAGGACGTCCAAGTAAATGTCGATGGCAGACCGCCGCACGCTGCTCCGTACGGCGGTGACGCGAAACGCTACGCCTTGGCCACCGCGGGGGCGTCGCCCATGCTCTTCGCGTCCAGCTCGCGGCTGATCCGGCGCTCCACGAAGAACGCGGCGGTGGGAACAGTGCCGGCCAGCAGGACCCACAGCTGCTTCTTGACCGGCCACTTCGCCTTGGAACCGAGATCGAAGGCGAAGATCAGGTACAGGACGTAGAGCCAGCCGTGCGCGATGCTGACCACCTGGGTGAAGTCTTCGGCGGCATCCAGCTCGAACGCGTACTTCCCGATCATGCCGAAGGTCAACGCGACGAGGAGGACACCGGTGACGTAGGCCATGACCCGGTAGCGGGTCAGCACGCTCTTCTTCATGGACACGAGCGTAACGGGCCGTTCCGGGAGATCTTGGCCCGGGTCACGCTGAACCGTTCGCGCCGACGGAGGCGTCGTCCCCGCGCCTGAGGAGAGAAGCGCGGCGGCCCGGTTCAGCTGTGCTGCATCCAGACGTTGGGCTCCTGATAGACGCCCTCATCGGCCGAGCGGTCGATCCGCAGGACGCTGAGTCCGTCAGGGATCACGTAGTCACCCGACTCGGGGAAGGTCATTCCGGTCCAGTGCTCCCACTCGGCAACCGTGCCGGTCATGGTCTGCGACGCCGGAGCGGCCGCCAGTATCGTGGCGCCAAGGCGCTGGTGGGTTCGAATCCAGGGGTCAAGAGCCATGCCGTCCTCGCGGCTCCACCGCATGAAGTTCTCGATCGGCGTCAACGGATACCGGGCCTTCATCGTCGGGCGGACCGGGGCTACGACCCGGTCCCATCCGGCTTGTCCCGCTGTCCGACGGAGCGCCTTGAGGGTCTCCCCCGCCAGTCCGCGTGCCTTCAGCGACGGGGTGACGATCGCCCCGCAGATCACGAGGGTGTTGGGTTCGATGCCTTGTTCACGGCCCTCGACGGCGCGGACCAGAGCCTGGGTATACCCCGTGGGGAGAGACTTCGGCAGCCCGTCCCAGCGGATCGGGACGCCCCAGCCCGAGGCCACTGGCACATCGCGGTCATCCACCAGCATGAGGTTCACATCGGCGAACCACTCTCCGACCCTGCCTATGTACTCCTTCACCAGCCGGTCAGCAGTGATGAACTCCGGGAAGCCTTCACTGAAGAGCTCCTTGAGGTGCGCATCCGGCCACGTACGCGAGTCAGTCCGTTCGATCTTCACCATCACTGCCCGTTCATGGCACACCGCCTGTGAGCGGCCGCGTCCCGACCAGACCCGGGGCCCGGGGACCCACGGTGCCGTCATGTCCCGTGAACGTCCACGCACGTGTCCCGGGGCTGCCGCTTCCGCCGCGGACCTCACTCCTCCGCGAAGTCCCCCGCCGCCAGGCGCAGGGGGCGGAGGATGGCGAAGAGTTCGGCGCACTCCTCGGCGTCGTAGGCGCCCAGGCCGAAGTCCATCGCCATCAGGTCGCGAGTGGCGGCCTCGACCACCTCGCGGCCCTTGCCGGTGATGGTCGCGAGGGTGCCGCGGCCGTCGTTGGGGTTGGGGCGCTTGGCGACCAGGCCCGAGCGCACCAGGCGGTCGACGGTGTTCGTCACCGACGTGGGGTGCACCATCAGCCGCTCGCCGATCTTGGACATCGGCAGCTCGCCGGACTTGGAGAAGGTCAGCAGCACCAGGGCCTCGTACCGCGCGAACGTGAGCCCGTACGGTTTGACCACCGCGTCGACCTCGGCCAGCAGGATCTGGTGCGCCCGCATGATCGAGGTGATCGCGGCCATCGACGGCACGTTTCCCCAGCGCTGCTTCCACAGCTCGTCGGCGCGGGCGATGGGGTCGAACGAGAGACTGAGCGGCTTCGGCACGCCCCAGACCCTACCGGCCGGTCATATGTCGGTCAGCCCTGTCTCGCCCATCGGTCCGCCGTCAGGCGTCAGCCGTCGCGCTGCGCCAGGTGACGTTCGACGGTCTCGACCTTCGACGTGAGACCGTCCGCCACACCCGGGCGGATGTCCGCCTTGAGCACCAGGGAGACGCGCGGGGCGCGCGCCTCCACGGCGGCCACGGCGCGCCTCACCACGTCCATCACCTCGTCCCAGTCGCCCTCGACCGAGGTGAACATGGCGTCGGTGCGGTTCGGCAGCCCGGACTCGCGGACCACCCGCACGGCGTCGGCGACGTAGTCCCCCACGTCCTCGCCGACACCGAGCGGCGTCACGGAGAAGGCGACGATCATGCGTTCACGACACCTTCGGTGCGGGCGCGGGAGGCGATCACCGCGTCCTCGGCCTCCCGCTTGAGCCGGCGTTCGGCGAAGAAGCCGCCGGTGGGCAGGACCGACATCAGGAAGTAGAAGGCGGCGGTGCCCAGCGACCACTTGGCACGGTTCCAGGCGTCGGCCCAGAAGAGCACGTACAGGACGAAGAGGAAGCCGTGGACGGCGCCCATCACCGGGACGGCGTTGAAGTCCGTGGTCCGCTTCAGGACCGAGCAGACGAGCAGCAGCAGGAACGAGATCGCTTCGGGGCCCGAGACCAGGCGGAGGCGGCGGAGGGCGGAGGCGGTCTTGATGTCCACGGGTCACCTTCGGTGGGAGAGACGTCGGCGTCGACGGGTCGGACAGCTTGTGAACACGCGCACAAGCGCGCGTCCATTGTGGCAAATCCCGCCCGCGACCACGCGAGGGGGTCCGCCCAGGGTCCGGTCGGGGTCCGACTCCGCCCCGAGCATCTGTCGGCGGGGGCAAAAGTGCCGCTACCGTCGCAACCGTGGCGATGTTCCGACTTCAGAGCAGCAAGGTGCTCGCCGTCGACATGACCGGGGATGCCGTGAAGGCGAAGAACGGCTCCATGGTCGCGTACGACGGCGAGATGGCCTTCAGGAAGCTCAGCGGTGGCGGTGAGGGCCTGCGGGGGATGGTGACCCGGCGGCTCACGGGTGAGCAGATGACGCTGATGGAGGTGAAGGGGCACGGGACCTGCTTTTTCGCGGACCGGGCCTCGGAGATCAATCTGGTGGGGCTGCGGGGCGACAAGCTGTACGTGGAGTCCAGCAATCTGCTGGCGACGGACGGAGGGCTGCGCACCGGGACCACGTTCACGGGCCTGCGCGGTGCCTCGCAGGGCAACGGGCTGTTCACGACCACGGTCGAGGGGCACGGCCAGGCGGCGCTCCTGTCGGACGGGCCGGCCGTGCTGCTCCGGGTCAGCCCGCAGTACCCGCTGACGGTCGACCCGGGCGCCTATGTGGCCCACCAGGGGGACCTGCGGCAGTCCTTCCAGTCGGGTGTGACCTTCCGCACGCTGATGGGAGAGGGCGGCGGCGAGGCCTTCCAGATCCGGTTCGAGGGCGACGGGGTGGTCTACGTCCAGCCCAGTGAGCGCAACACGATCGCGGGGGACGTCTGACATGGCCTTCCGGGAGATCAACGCGAAGATGGTCGAGGCGGCCGTGACGCCCGGTCAGCGGCTGTTCAGCCAGCGCGGCGCGATGCTCGCGTACCGGGGAGAGGTGAGCTTCACCCCCAACCTGAGCGGCGGCCAGGGCGGGCTGGTCTCGATGATCGGCCGGCGCGTGGCCGACGAGGACACGCCCCTGATGACCGTCGAGGGCAGCGGCACCGTCCTGTTCGGGCACGGCGGCCATCACATCCAGGTGATCGACCTCGCCGGGGACACGCTGTACGTCGAGGCCGACCGGCTGCTCGCCTTCGAGGGCACGCTGGAGCGGGGCACGGTGTTCCTCGGCTCCCAGGGCGGGGTGATGGGCATGGTCCGGGGGCAGGTCTCCGGGCAGGGGCTGTTCACCACCTCGCTGAAGGGGCACGGCTCCGTCGCCGTGATGGCGCACGGAGGGGTGATCGAGGTCCCGATCACCCCGCAGCGGCCGGTGCACGTCGACCCGCAGGCCTACGTCGCCCATCACGGTGACGTCCGCAACAAGCTGTCGACCGCCCTCGGCTGGCGGGACATGGTGGGCCGGGGCTCCGGCGAGGCCTTCCAGTTGGAGCTGAGCGGCAGCGGTGCCGTGTACGTCCAGGCGTCGGAGGAGAAGCTTTGAGCACGTACGCAACGCCGGGCGCCGGGCCCGTGGTCCACGACCCGGTGACCCTGCCGTCCGACGACAACGTCGATCACTACACCTTCTGCGTGGAGCTCAAGGGCACCCAGTGGTTCATGCAGAAGGGGAAGATGATCGCCTACTACGGATCGATCGAGTTCAACGGCATCGGGCACGGGCGACTCGACCGACTTGTCCGTACGTCGTTCCATTCGCCTCTGCACGCAAGCGACTGGGTGGTGGCGGAGGGCTCGGGCAAGATGCTCCTCGCCGACCGGGCCTTCGACGTGAATTCGTACGATCTGGAAGACGGCAACCTGACCATTCGCTCGGGCAACTTGCTAGCTTTTCAGCCAAGTCTGTCGCTGAAACAATCGATCGTGCCGGGTTTTTTGACGCTGATCGGAACCGGGAAGTTCGTCGCCGCATCAAACGGTCCGGTGGTGTTCATGGAGCCGCCGATCCGCGTGGACCCGCAGGCGCTGGTCGGCTGGGCGGACTGCCCGTCCCCGTGCCACCACTACGACCACGGGTACATGACCGGCCTGATGGGCGGTCTACGTGCGATGACGGGCCTGGGCGGGGCGTCAGGCGAGGAGCACCAGTTCGAGTTCGTGGGGGCGGGCACGGTACTGCTGCAGTCCTCCGAGACGCTGATGGCGGAGCAGGCCACGGGGGTCGCTCCGCACGAGCCCGGGGTGCCCGGGGGCGGCGTCCCGGGCGGGCAGGGGCAGACGGGTGGGGCACCGCGCCTTCCCGGACAGCTGGGAGACCTCCAGCGTCGCTTCGGGCTGTGAGCGGTAGTGTGCAGGGTGTGACATCGAACGCCTGCGCGTGATGTCACACGGAAGCCTCAATAGTTCGCCTTTCAACTTCCTTAGGTAGACTTCATTCATGGAGACCGAGACGGCCACCCGCTGGCTGACCAATGCGGAGCAGTGCGCCTGGCGCACCCACCTGGAGGTCAACAAGCTGTTGACCTACCAGCTCGAGAAGGATCTGCAGCCGTTCGGCCTGACAATGAACGACTACGAGATCCTGGTGAACCTGTCCGAGTCGGACGACCGGCGGATGCGGATGAGCGACCTCGCCTCCGCCACCATGCAGTCCAAGAGCCGCCTCTCGCACCAGATCACCCGCATGGAGAACGCGGACCTGGTCCGGCGGGAGCACTGCGAGTCCGACCGCCGCGGGCTGTACGCGGTACTCACCGAGCACGGCATGGAGACCATGCTGAAGGTCGCGCCGCATCACGTGGCGTCCGTGCGCCGGCACTTCATCGACCTGCTCTCCCCCGAGGCGCTCACCGAGCTCGACAAGGCCCTCAAACCCATCGCCGAGCACCTGCGGGGGCAGCGGGGACGTCCCTGACGGCCCTCAGCCCGAGCGGGCGAGCGGCAGGCGGAGTTCGAACAGGGCTCCGCCGGCCGGAGCCGCACCCGTCGTGAGCGTCCCGCCGTGCCGTACGGCGACGTCCCTGGCGATCGCCAGTCCCAGCCCGGCACCACCGTCGTCGCGGCTGCGGGCGGCGTCCAGCCGCACGAACCGCTCGAAGATCCGCTCCCGGTCGGCCTCGGCCACCCCCTCCCCGTCGTCGGCCACCCCGAGCACCGCCCATGCACCCTCCCGCCGCACGGTCACGGTGACCCGCTCGCGGGCGTGCCGCCCCGCGTTGTCCAGCAGGTTGGCGAGCACGCGCCCGAGCTGACCGCGCGACCCGGTCACCTCCGCCGGTTCCGCGTCCACCGTCACACCGGGACGCTCCGCCGCCTCCTCGCGGGCCAGCGCGGCGAGGTCCACCCGGGCGTCGGCGGGCCGCTCCCCCGCGTCCAGCCGGGCGAGCAGCAGCAGATCGGCGGCGAGGTGCTGGAGCCGCACGGTGTCCTCGACGGCACCGTCCAGGTCGAGCAGCCCGGGATGGGCCGCGGCCACCTCCAGCTGGGTGCGCAGCGAGGCGATGGGGCTGCGCAGTTCGTGCGAGGCGTCCGCCACGAACCGCCGCTGCCGCTCCACGGACGTCTCCAGCGCGGCGAGCGTGGCGTTGGTGGTACGGGCGAGGCGGGCGATCTCGTCGTGCGTCGCCGGTTCGGGCACGCGGCGGGCCAGGTCCTCGGAGGCGGTGATCGCGGCCATCTCCCGCCGGATGCCCTCCACCGGACGCAGGGCACGCCCGGTGACCAGCCAGGTCACGCCGGCGACGACGCCGAGCAGCAGCGGCAGGCCGATGAGCATCCCGGTCAGGGTGGTGCTCACCGCGCTGTGCTCGGCGGCGAGCGGGGCGCCCGCGTGGACGGTGAGGCGGCCCCGGTCCGCGGTCTCCACGTCCACGGCGGCGAAGCGGTAGTCCTCGGTGTCGCCGTCGATCGTCGCGGAGCCGTTGCTGAAGGTGGTCTCGTCGCCGATCTCTCCGGGCGAGAGGGACGCGTCGTCGGAGTCGTCGGAATCACCCGAGTCGGCCGAGTCGTCACCGCGGGAGTCGTCCGCGCCGTCATCGCCGTCGCCGGCGGGTGCCGACGGCCGTGGCTTCACCTCGCCGGTCGCCGTGCCGGTGATCCGTTCCAGGTCCTCGGAGACCGCGACCAGCGTGCCGTCCTCGTCCACGATCTGCACCGGGCGGTCGTCGCCGTCCAGCCCGGAGAGCCTGTCGTACGGCGTCCGGGCGGCGAGTTCGGAGGCGACCGCCCGCGCTGAGCGCTCCGCCTGGGTGCCCGCCTCCCCGATCAGGTTGGAGCGCAGGGACAGCAGGACCGCGGTGCCGGCCGCGACCAGGGCCACCGCGACGACGAGGGTGGCCCCGAGCGTCGCCCGGGCACGGACCGAACCGAACAGCCGGCTCACGACGCCGTCTCCAGGCGGTAGCCGGCACCCCGCACGGTGCGGATGAGTCCGGCGCGCAGCTTGCGGCGCAGGGCGCTGACGTAGACCTCGACGATGTTGGGGTCGCCCTCGTAGGCGAAGTCCCAGACGTGCTCCAGGATGTCGGCCTTGGACACCACCTCGCCCGCCCGCAGCACGAGCTGCTCCAGGACCGAGAACTCCTTGGCCGTGAGGGTCACCTCCTCCTCCCCGAGGTGGACCCGGCGGGCGGCGGTGTCGACCTTGAGGTCGCCATGCACATGGACCGGGGAGGCGCCGGTGGCCCGGCGGCGCAGCAGCGCCTTGATCCGGGCGACGAGGACGACGTACGAGAACGGCTTGGTGAGGTAGTCGTCGGCGCCGGTGTCCAGGCCCTCGGCCTCGTCGTACTCGCCGTCCTTGGCGGTGAGCATCAGGATCGGCACGTCGTGTCCGGCGGCGCGCAGGGCGGCGCAGATCCGGTAGCCGTTGAGGCCGGGCAGCATGATGTCGAGGATCAGCAGGTCGTACGCGCCCTCCGTGGCCCGGTGCAGGCCCTCCCGGCCGTCGTGGACGACGTCCACGGCGTAACCCTCGGCGGCGAGGCCCCTGGCGAGGGAGACGGCGAGGCGTTTCTCGTCCTCGACGATCAAGAATCGGAAGGGGCGGCGCGGAGCGCCTCCGGCAGGGTGGTGGTGGGCGACGGGCGGGCGCATGGGTCAAGGGTCGCGAAGCGAAGCTGAAGATCGCTTCAGGCGGTTTCAGCTTCCTCTCAGCGTCGGTCGGCGAGATTGGTGCCGCACAGCGCGGAACACAGCGACTCGGGAGGAACTCACATGAAGCGCAACATCGTGATCGCCGTCGTCACGGCCGCGGCTCTGGTCGGTGGGGGCACGGCGACGGCCATCGCGGTCTCGGGGGACGGCGACGGCGCGCCGGCGTCGGTGGAGCGGACCGAGAAGCGGGCGGGGGACGACGACGGGCGGGACGACGACCGTGGCGACGGCCGGGACGACCGTCGTCCGTCGGGTGATGTGACCGCCGCCGACGCCGTCGCCGCCGCGCTGAAGCACACGCCGGGTACGGCGGTGTCCGCCGAGCTGGACGACGACGGGGACTGGGAGGTCGAGGTCCTCGGCCGCGGGGACGGCCGGCACAGCGTGCGGGTGGACCCGGGCAGCGGCACGGTGCTGGGCGCCTCGGAGGACGACGAGGACGACACCGGTGAGGTCCGGGACGCGCTGAAGGGGACGTCGGTGACGGCTCAGGAGGCCGCGAAGGCGGCGGCCGCCAAGGGGACGGTGGTCTCGGTGGACCTCGAGGACGACGGTGACAAGGGGTGGGAGGCCGAGACTCGTGCCTCCGGCGGGGGCGAGCGGGAGTGGCGGGTCGACCCGGGCAGCGGCAAGGTCACCGCTGACCGGGACGACGACTGAACGTGGGTGCGGGCGAGGGAGTTTTCGCCCCCGCCGCCCCGTCCCCGTCCCGTCCCGTCCCTGGGGCTGCGCCCCCAGACCCCCTTTCGGCCCTGAACGGGCCTCGTCCTCAAGCGCCGGACGGGCTGCGAAGGGTCAGCCCTGGGTCAGGCCCTCCACCAGTTCGTCCGCCGCGCGGTACGGGTCCAGGTCGCCCGCGATGATGCGTTCCGCCAGCGCCCCGAGGCGGCGGTCGCCGTGGAGGTCGCCGATGCGTTCCCTCAGGGCCGTGACCGCGATGGTCTCGACCTCCCGGGAGGCGCGGGCCAGGCGGCGTTCCGTCAGGACCCCGTGCTCCTCCATCCAGGCGCGGTGCTTCTCCAGCGCCTCGACGACCTCGTCGACGCCCTCCGCGCGGGCGGCGACCGTCTTGACGATCGGGGGACGCCAGTCGCCCGGGGCGCGGGATTCACCGAGGCCGAGCATGTGGTTCAGCTCGCGGGCGGTGGCGTCGGCGCCGTCGCGGTCGGCCTTGTTGACGACGTAGACGTCGCCGATCTCCAGGATCCCGGCCTTGGCGGCCTGGATGCCGTCGCCCATGCCGGGGGCCAGCAGCACCACGGAGGTGTCGGCCTGGGAGGCGATCTCCACCTCCGACTGGCCGACGCCCACCGTCTCCACCAGGATCACGTCGCAGCCGGCCGCGTCCAGGACGCGGATGGCCTGCGGCGCGGCCCAGGCGAGGCCGCCCAGGTGGCCGCGCGTGGCCATGGAGCGGATGTAGACGCCCGGGTCGGAGGCGTGCTCCGACATCCGGACGCGGTCACCGAGCAGGGCGCCGCCGGAAAAGGGGGAGGACGGGTCGACGGCCAGGACGCCGACCCGCTTGCCCTGTTTGCGGTACGCGGTCACCAGAGCCGAGGTCGAGGTGGACTTGCCGACGCCCGGGGAGCCGGTCAGGCCGACCACGTACGCGTTCCCGGTCAGCGGCGCCAAGGCCGCCATGACCTCCCTGAGCTGCGGGGACGCCCCCTCCACCAGGGAGATCAGCCGGGCCACGGCCCGTGGCCTGCCTTCCCTGGCCTGGGCGACCAGCGAGGAGACGTCCTGCATCACAGCTCCGTTCACGAGAGAAGATCTTGCAAAGGTGCGGACAGATCCGGGCTCAGGCCTTGGGTACCCGCACGATCAGCGCGTCACCCTGGCCACCGCCGCCGCACAGCGCCGCCGCGCCGACACCGCCGCCGCGCCGCTTCAGCTCGAGCGCCAGGTGGAGCACGAGCCGGGCGCCGGACATCCCGATCGGGTGACCGAGGGCAATGGCGCCGCCGTTGACGTTCACCTTTTCGGTGGAAACGCCCAGATCCTTCATTGACTGGACGGCGACCGCGGCGAAGGCCTCGTTGATCTCGATGAGGTCGAGGTCGGAGACCTCCAGGCCCTCCTTCTTCAGCGCGTGCCGGATCGCGTTGGACGGCTGCGACTGGAGGGAGTTGTCGGGGCCGGCCACGTTGCCGTGGGCGCCGATCTCGGCGATCCACTCCAGGCCCAGCTCCTGCGCCTTGGCCTTGCTCATCACGACCACGGCCGCCGCACCGTCCGAGATCTGCGACGAGGAGCCGGCGGTGATCGTGCCGTCCTTGGCGAACGCCGGGCGCAGCTTGCCGAGGGACTCGGCGGTGGTGTCGCCCCGGATGCCCTCGTCCTTGCTGAACAGGACCGGGTCGCCCTTGCGCTGCGGGATCTCGACCGGGGTGATCTCGGCCTCGTAGATGCCGTTCTTCTGGGCCGCGGCGGCGCGCTGGTGGGACAGGGCCGCGATCTCGTCCTGCTCCGGGCGGGCGATGCCGAGGCGGGTGTTGTGCTTCTCGGTGGACTCGCCCATGGCGATGTTCTCGAAGGAGTCGGTCAGGCCGTCGTGCGCCATGGCGTCGAGCATCTGCACCGCGCCGTACTTGAAGCCCTCGCGGGACTTCGGCAGCAGGTGCGGAGCGTTCGTCATGGACTCCTGGCCGCCGGCGACGATCACGTCGAACTCGCCGGCCCGGATGAGCTGGTCCGCGAGCGCGATGGCGTCGAGCCCGGAGAGGCACACCTTGTTGATGGTGAGCGCCGGGACGTTCATCGGGATGCCGGCCTTCACGGCGGCCTGGCGCGCCGGGATCTGCCCCGCCCCGGCCTGGAGCACCTGCCCCATGATCACGTACTGGACCTGGTCGCCGCCGATCCCCGCACGGTCGAGGGCGGCCTTGATCGCGAAGCCGCCGAGGTCGGCCCCGGAGAACGACTTCAGCGAACCGAGCAGCCGACCCATCGGGGTGCGGGCGCCCGCGACGATGACGGACGTCGTGCCGTTCGTTGCGGATGATGCAGATGATGCAGAAGTCATGAGCTGCGGTCCCCTTCCGGCTGCACAGCCGAGGAGTGAACGAGGGTTTACTTCGAATGTACTGACGTGCGGTGGACCCCGTCACCGGCCATTCGGTGTGATCGCGCGCACGTTGCGTAACCACCGCGGGAGCGCTGCACTGATTCCATGCTGACGCGAATCGACCACATCGGGATCGCCTGTTTCGACCTGGACAAGACCGTGGAGTTCTACCGGGCCACCTACGGCTTCGAGGTGTTCCACTCCGAGGTCAACGAGGAGCAGGGCGTGCGCGAGGCCATGCTCAAGATCAACGAGACCTCGGACGGCGGCGCCTCCTACCTGCAGCTGCTCGAGCCGACGCGGGAGGACTCCACCGTCGCCAAGTGGCTGGCGAAGAACGGCGAGGGCGTCCACCACATCGCTTTCGGTACGGCGGATGTGGACGCGGAGGCGGCCGGCATCAAGGAGAAGGGCGTACGCGTTCTGTACGAAGAGCCCCGGCGCGGCTCCATGGGGTCACGGATCACCTTCCTGCACCCCAAGGACTGCCACGGCGTACTGACAGAACTGGTCACTTCGGCCCCAGTTGAGTCCTCCGAGCACTGACCCACGTACATAAGGGCCGGTAGGGTTGGGCCTGGTCGCCGCTCGATCCGTGGTGACCGGGTCCTGTCGTCTTGGGCGGCGGGACCGCCGGGGTCCGGGTTTCGGGGGGCGAGCGCGGGGCAGCAGCCCATGCTCCGCCGTTGATCTGACACCATTCCCCGGGGGCCCCGTTCGGCGGATGGACGGAGCCCGGCCAGACTTGCGACCAGGGGACGGATGGGACCGCGCAGTGCGGGGCTACGAGAGCCAGGAGCGAGAGCCGGCGGCTGACGTCGACCACCTCTCTCGGTTCGAAGCCGAGATGAAGCGGCTGAAGACCGAGCGGGAAAAGGCGATCCAGCACGCCGAGGACCTCGGCTACCAGGTCGAGGTGCTGCGCGCCAAGCTGCACGAGGCGCGGCGCACCATCATGTCCCGGCCCGCGTACGACGGCGGTGACATCGGCTATCAGGCCGAGCAGATGCTCCGCAACGCGCAGATGCAGGCCGACCAGCTCCGCGCGGACGCCGAGCGGGAGCTGAGCCAGGCCCGGGCGCAGACCCAGCGGATCCTCCAGGAGCACGCGGAGCAGGCGGCCCGGCTCCAGGCCGAGCTGCACCAGGAGGCGGTGACGCGGCGCCAGCAGCTCGACCAGGAGCTGGCGGAGCGCAGGCAGACCGTCGAGTCGCACGTCAACGAGAACGTGGCGTGGGCGGAGCAGTTGCGGGCCCGCACCGAGGAGCAGGCTCGCCGGCTCATGGAGGAGACCCGCGCGGAGCGGGAGCAGGCCCTGGCCACCGCCCGCGCCGAGGCGGAGCGTCTGACGTCCGAGGCCCGCCAGCGGCTGCAGACCGAGGCCGAGTCGGCCCGGGCGGAGGCCGAGCAGTTGCTGCGCCGGGCCCGCGCCGACGCCGAGCGGCTGCTGAACGCGGCGTCCACGCAGGCCCAGGAGGCCACCGATCACGCCGAGCAGCTGCGGACGTCCACGGCAACCGAGTCGGAGGCGGCGCGCCGCGAGGCCCAGGAGCTCGCCAGGGCCGCGGAGCGGCGCATGGCGGAGGCGGAGACCTCGCTGCGCGAGGCGCGCACCGAGGCGGAGAAGGTGCTCGCCGAGGCGAAGGAGGCCGCCGCCAAGGCCATCGCCTCCGCCGAGTCCGCCAACGAGACCCGTACGCGCACCGCCAAGGAGCAGGTGGCGCGGCTGGTCAGCGAGGCCACCAAGGAGGCGGAGTCCACCAGGGCGGACGCCGAGCAGCTGGTCGCCGACGCCCGCGCGGAGGCCGAGAAGATCGTCGCCGAGGCCGCGGAGAAGGCCCGCACGCTCACCGCCGAGGAGTCCGCCACGCAGCTGTCCAAGGCGGCCAGGACCGCCGAGGACGTGCTCAACAAGGCGTCCGAGGAGGCCAAGCGGACCACCAGAGCGGCGGCCGAGGAGGCCGAGCGGATCCGCGGGGAGGCCGAGGCCGAGGCCGACCGGCTGCGCGCGGAGGCGCACGACATCGCCGAGCAGCTCAAGGGCGCGGCGAAGGACGACACCAAGGAGTACCGCGCCAAGACGGTCGAGCTGCAGGAGGAGGCGCGCCGGCTGCGCGGCGAGGCCGAGCAGCTGCGCGCCGACGCGGTCGCCGAGGGCGAGAAGATCCGCGCGGAGGCCCGCAAGGAGGCCGTGGCGCAGATCGAGGAGGCGGCGAAGTCCGCCGAGGAGCTGCTCGCCAAGGCGAAGGCCGACGCCGACGAGCTGCGCTCCACCGCGCAGACGGACAGCGAGAAGGTCCGCACCGAGGCCATCGAGCGCGCCACGACGCTGCGCCGGCAGGCCGAGGAGACGCTGGAGCGCACCCGCAAGGAGGCCGAGCGGCACCGCGCGGAGGCCGTCGAGCAGGCCGACGCGCTCCGGGAGGACGCCGAGCGGGCCGCGCGCGAGCTGCGCGAGGAGACCGAGCGGGCCGTCGAGGCCCGCCGCACGGAGGCCGCCGGGGAACTGTCGCGGCTGCACGCGGAGGCCGAGGAGCGGCTCGCCGCCGCCGAGCAGGCGCTGAGCGACGCCCGCGAGGAGGCCGCCCGGATCCGCCGGGAGGCGGCCGAGGAGAGCGAGCGGCTGCGCGCGGAGGCCGCGGAGCGGATCCGTACGCTCCAGCAGCAGGCGGAGGCGGAGGCCGAGCGGCTGCGGGACGAGGCGGCGGCGGACGCGTCGGCGTCCCGCGCGGAGGGCGAGTCCGTCGCCGTGCGGCTGCGGTCGGAGGCCGCGGCCGAGGCGGAGCGGCTGACGTCCGAGGCGCAGGACAGCGCCGACCGGATGCGTGCGGAGGCGCGGGCCGCCGCCGAGCGGATCGGTACGGAGGCGTCCCAGACGCTGGCCGCCGCGCAGGAGGAGGCGGCCCGGCGCCGCCGCGAGGCCGAGGAACTCCTCGGTGCGGCCCGGCAGGAGGCCGACCAGGAGCGTGAACGGGCCCGCGGGCAGAGCGAGGAGCTGCTGTCGTCCGCGCGCACGCGCGTGGAGGAGGCGCAGGCCGAGGCCGTGCGGCTGGTCGAGGAGGCGGACCGGCGCGCCACGGAGACGGTGTCGGCGGCCGAGCAGCACGCCCAGCAGGTCCGGGACTCCGTCGCCGGACTGCACGAGCAGGCGCAGGAGGAGATCGCCGGGCTGCGCAGCGCCGCCGAGCACGCGGCGGAGCGGACGCGCCGCGAGGCCGAGGAGGAGGCGGACCGGGTCCGCACCGACGCCTACGCGGAGCGGGAGCGGGCGAGCGAGGACGCGGGCCGGCTGCGGCGCGAGGCGCAGGAGGAGACGGAGGCGGCCAGGGCGCTGGCCGAGCGCACCGTGTCCGAGGCGATCACGGAGGCGGAGCGGACCCGCGCGGAGGTGTCCGAACACGCCCAGCGCGTGCGTACGGAGGCGTCGGACACCATCGCCGAGGCGGAGCAGGCCGCGGCGCGCACCCGGGCGGACGCCCGGGAGGACGCCAACCGGATCCGTTCGGACGCGGCGACGCAGGCGGACACGCTCATCACCGAGGCCCGCAGCGAGGCCGAGCGGCTCACCGAGGACACCCTCGCGGACACCGACCGGCTGCGCACGGAGACGGTCGCCGAGGCCGAGCGGGTGCGCTCGGAGTCGGTCGCCAAGGCGGAGAAGCTGATCGCGGACGCGACCGGCGACGCGGAGCGGCTGCGGGCCGAGGCCGCGGAGGCGGTCGGGGCGGCGCAGGCGCACGCGGAGCGGATCCGTCAGGACGCCGAACGGGTCAGGTCCGGCGCGGAGTCGGAGGCCGAACGGCTGGTGTCCACCGCGCGCGAGGAGGCCGAGCGGACGCTGGACGAGGCCCGCAAGGAGGCCAACAAGCGGCGCTCGGAGGCGGCCGAGCAGGTCGACACGCTCATCACGGAGACCACCGCCGAGGCGGACAAGCTGCTCACCGAGGCGCAGCAGCAGGCGCAGAAGACGACGGCGGACGCGGAGTCGCAGGCGGACACGATGGTCGGCGCGGCCCGCAGCGAGGCCGAGCGACTGGTGTCCGAGGCGACCGTCGAGGGCAACTCGCTGGTGGAGAAGGCCCGTACGGACGCGGACGAGCTGCTGGTGGGTGCGCGCCGGGACGCGACCCAGATCAGGGAGCGCGCGCAGGAGCTGCGCGACCGCCTCACCGGCGAGATCGAGGAGCTGCACGAGCGGGCCCGCCGTGAGGCGGCGGAGACGATGAAGTCCACGGGCGACCGCTGCGACGCGCTCATCAAGGCCGCCGAGGAGCAGCTCGCCAAGGCGGAGGCGAAGGCCAAGGAGATCGTCTCGGAGGCCAACTCCGAGGCGGGCAAGGTGCGCATCGCCGCCGTGAAGAAGGCCGAGGGGCTGCTGAAGGAGGCGGAGCAGAAGAAGGCCACGCTCGTCAGGGAGGCCGAGGAGCTGAAGGCCGAGGCGGTCCGCGAGGCGCGGCGCACGGTCGAGGAGGGCAAGCGCGAGCTGGAGGTGCTGGTGCGGCGCCGCGAGGACATCAACGCGGAGATCTCCCGGGTGCAGGATGTGCTCGAGGCGCTGGAGTCCTTCGAGGCCCCGGCGGCCACCAAGGACAACGGGGTCAAGGCGGGAGCCGCGGCGGGTGCTACCCGTACGGGTGGCAAGTCATCGGATAGCTAGCAAAACGGACCAAATCGCTTGTACGGTGAGGCCTTTGACCATCGCTTTGGCAAGCCTTCCGGCGGCGAGCCACCCAAAAGGGGTGTCAATCTCCGTATCAAACGTGCATCCGCTCGATGACACAGCGCTTCGGCCCCTAGGATTCCACCTATCACCTCACCGGTCTCATTCGACAGGAACCCCATGAGCGACACTTCCCCCTACGGCTTCGAGCTTGTGCGGCGTGGGTACGACCGCGCTCAGGTGGACGAACGTATCTCCAAGCTCGTCTCCGACCGTGACAGCGCTCTCGCCCGCATCACCGCTCTGGAAAAGCGCATCGAGGAGCTCCACCTCGAGACGCAGAACGCCCAGGCCCAGGTCAACGACGCCGAGCCGTCGTACGCGGGTCTCGGCGCGCGTGTGGAGAAGATCCTCCGCCTCGCCGAGGAGGAGGCCAAGGATCTGCGCGAGGAGGCCCGGCGCGCGGCGGAGCAGCACCGCGAGCTCGCCGAGTCGGCCGCCCAGCAGGTGCGCAACGACGCCGAGTCGTACGCCGCCGAGCGCAAGGCCAAGGCGGAGGACGAGGGCGTCCGGATCGTCGAGAAGGCCAAGGGCGAGGCGTCCCAGATGCGTTCCGAGGCGCAGAAGGACGCGCAGTCCAAGCGGGAGGAGGCGGACGCCCTCTTCGAGGAGACCCGCGCCAAGGCCGCGCAGGCCGCCGCCGACTTCGAGACGAACCTCGCCAAGCGGCGCGAGCAGTCCGAGCGCGACCTCGCCTCCCGTCAGGCCAAGGCCGAGAAGCGTCTCGCGGAGATCGAGCACCGCGCGGAGCAGCTGCGCCTGGAGGCCGAGAAGCTGCGCACCGACGCCGAGCGCCGTGCCCGCCAGACGGTGGAGACCGCGCAGCGCCAGGCCGAGGACATCGTGGCGGACGCCAACGCCAAGGCCGACCGCATCCGTTCGGAATCCGAGCGTGAGCTCGCGGCGCTGACCAACCGCCGTGACTCCATCAACGCCCAGCTGACGAACGTGCGCGAGATGCTGGCGACCCTCACGGGTGCGGCGGTGGCCGCGACCGGCTCGCCGGCCACCGAGGACGAGCCGATCTCCCGCGGGGTCCCGGCCCAGCAGTCCCGGTAACGCCCCGGAGCGAGGACCGAGCAGGCACGGAGCCCTCTGTCACTGAGGTGGCAGAGGGCTCCGTCCCGTTCTAGCGTGGCCGCATGATCGAGCTCGAGGGGCTGACGAAGCGGTACGGCGAGAAGGTGGCGGTCGACGATCTGACCTTCACCGTCAGACCGGGCATCGTCACGGGGTTCCTCGGTCCGAACGGCGCCGGCAAGTCGACCACCATGCGGATGATCCTCGGCCTGGACCACCCCACCGCCGGGGACGTGCGGATCGACGGCACGCACTACGACCGGCTCAAGGACCCGCTGACGTACATCGGCGCGCTGCTGGAGGCCAAGGGCGCGCACCCGGGCCGCAGCGCCTACCACCACCTGCTGTGCCTCGCGCAGAGCAACGGCATCCCGACACGGCGGGTGCACGAGGTGCTGGACGCGGTCGGCCTGACGGCGGTGGCGCGGAAGAAGGCCAAGGGGTTCTCGCTCGGCATGGGCCAGCGGCTCGGCATCGCGGCGGCGTTGCTCGGCGACCCGCGCATCCTGATGTTCGACGAGCCGGTCAACGGTCTCGACCCCGAGGGCATCCACTGGATCCGCACGCTGATGAAGTCGCTCGCCGCGCAGGGCCGCACGGTCTTCGTCTCCTCCCACCTGATGAGCGAGATGGCACTGACCGCCGACCACCTGGTGGTCATCGGCCAGGGGCGGCTGCTCGCCGACACCTCGATGGCCGAGTTCATCGAGCGCAACTCCCGCTCCTGGGTCCGGGTACGCAGCCCGCAGCGGGAGCGGCTGCTCGACGTGCTGCACCAGGGCGGGATCACCGCGGTGGAGAGCGGTGACGGCGCCCTGGAGGTGGACGGCTCCAAGGCGGAGTACGTCGGGGAGCTGGCGGCCCGCCACCGGCTGGTGCTGCACGAGCTGAGCCCGCAGCAGGCGTCGCTGGAGGAGGCGTTCATGCAGTTGACCGCGGAGTCGGTGGAGTACCACGCGCACACCGGCCCGCCCGGGCCCCCGCAGCAGTGGGGCGACGGCTGGAAGAGGGGCTGAGCATGGCGGCAACGCAGGTCGTCCGGTCGGAGTGGACCAAGATCCGGTCGGTGGCGTCCACCGTGTGGACGCTCTCGCTGGCGGTGGTCGTCACCATCGCGCTCGGCATGCTGATCTCGGCGCTGTCGAGGAGCGAGTTCGACTCGATGAGCACGCGGGACAGGCTCTCCTTCGACCCGACGTTCATCAGCTTCGCCGGGATGAGTCTCGGTCAGCTCGCGATGATCGTGTTCGGGGTGCTGGTGGTGTCGAACGAGTACAGCACCGGCATGATCCGCGCCTCGCTGGCGGCCGTGCCGAAGCGCGGCACCTTCCTGTTCAGCAAGCTCGCCGTCGCCACCGCGCTGGCCCTCGTCGTCTCCATGGCCACCAGCTTCGCCGCCTTCTTCCTTGGCCAGGCCATGCTCGGCGAGCACAAGGCGTCCCTCGGCGACGAGGGGGTGCTGCGCGCGGTCATCGGCGGCGGCCTCTACATGACGCTCATCGCGCTGTTCTCCATGGGCGTCGCCGCGATGCTGCGCTCCCCCATGCTGTCGCTGGGCATCCTGATGCCGTTCTTCTTCCTGATCTCCAACATCCTCGGCAACGTCGACGCGACGAAGAAGGTCGGCCGGTTCCTGCCCGACCAGGCCGGCAGCAGGATCATGCAGGTGGTCCCGCCCCTCGACGACGACACCCCCTACGGGCCCTGGGGCGGCCTGGGCATCATGGCGCTGTGGGTGGCCGCCGCGATCCTCGGCGGCTACGTGCTGCTGAAGCGGCGCGACGCGCAGTGAGCCCCGGCCCGGGGCCGGTTTCCACCCGGCCTTGGGCGGAACCGTCAGCGCCCCGATATCCTCCTAACCCTTACGGGGGCGTGCGCCCTGCTGTCCTGAACCTTTCGATGGGTGCGGAGCATGATCGAGGCAGTCGGCCTGACCAAGCGGTACGGCGACAAGACCGCTGTGTACAACCTTTCCTTCCAGGTGCGTCCCGGCGCCGTCACCGGATTCCTGGGCCCCAACGGCTCCGGCAAGTCGACGACGATGCGGATGATCCTCGGCCTGGACAACCCCACCGCGGGCCAGGTCACGATCGGCGGCTATCCGTACCGCAAGCTGCCGAACGCCCCCCGTCAGGTCGGCGCGCTGCTGGACGCCAAGGCGGTGCACGGCGGCCGGTCCGCCCGCAACCACCTGCTGAGCCTCGCCCAGTTGTCGGGCATCCCGGCCCGCCGGGTGGACGAGGTCCTGGGCGTCGTGGGGCTGCACGACGTGGCGCGCCGGCGGTCGAAGGGCTTCTCCCTGGGTATGGGCCAGCGGCTCGGCATCGCCGCCGCGCTGCTCGGCGACCCCCAGGTGCTGCTGTTCGACGAGCCCGTCAACGGCCTCGACCCCGAGGGCATCCTCTGGGTGCGCAACCTGATGAAGTCGCTGGCCGCGGAGGGCCGTACGGTCTTCGTCTCCTCCCACCTGATGAGCGAGATGGCGCTGACCGCCGACCATCTCATCGTCATCGGCCGCGGACAGCTGATGGCCGACATGAGCGTGACGGACTTCATCTCCGCCAACTCCGCCGACTTCGCGCGGGTGCGCACGCCGGACAGCGAGCCGCAGCAGCGGGAGAAGCTGTCCGTCGCGATCACCGAGGCCGGCGGTCATGTGCTGCCCGAGCAGGACGGCGCGCTGCGGGTGACGGGACTGCCGCTGCCGCGCATCAGCGACATCGCCCACGACAGCGACGTACGGCTGTGGGAACTGTCGCCGCACCAGGCCTCGCTGGAGGAGGCGTACATGCGGATGACGCAGGGCGCCGTCGACTACCGCTCGACCACCGACCAGAAGGCCGGGCTCCAGCAGCCGTTGCCGCCCGGCGCGCAGCCGCCGGTGCCGGTTCCGGGTCAGGGCCAGCCCGGCTGGTACGCGCCTCCGCCGCCACAGCAGGGCGGGCAGCCCTTCACGCCGCAGGGCACGCCGTCGCAGGCTCCCGCGGGCCCCTACGGCGCTCCGGGCGTCCCCGGAGCGGCCCCGGGCGCCCAGGCCCCCAACCCGTACGCGCAGCCCGCCCCGCAGGCCCCCGCGGGTCCGGCTCCGGCCGCCCCGCCCCCGTCCGCCCCGTCCGCCGACCTGACCAAGCCCGAGGACGCCCGATGAGCACGCCCCCGCCCCCGATGCCGCAGAGCGCCGCACCCGACTGGCGGGCGGCGCCCGGTGCCGCCCGTCCCGCCCCCGGCCCGGCGGGTGCCGGATACACCTCGCCGATCCCCGTGGTGCGCACCCACCTCGGGCACGCCCTCGCCTCCGAGTGGACGAAGATCAAGTCCGTGCGCTCCACGATGTGGACGCTCGGCGTGTTCGTCGCGCTGGTCGTCGGCATCGGCGCGCTGACCGGCATGGTGGTCGCGAGCTCCGACCCCGACCTGGGCGGCGAGAGCCCGCTGTCCCTCGGCTTCTTCGGACTGCTGCTGGGCGGCATGTGCGTCATCACGCTGGGCGTGCTGACCACCGCCTCGGAGTACGGCACGGGCATGATCCGCACCACGATGGTGGCCTGTCCCTCGCGCGGGCGGGTGCTGGCGGCGAAGGCCCTGGTGTTCTTCGGGCTCGCCTTCGTGGTGACGCTGGTGTGCGCCACGCTCATCGGCTTCCTGCACGTGGCGCTGCTGGAGGAGTACAACGCCAAGGACCCCTCCGGCGAGGAGTGGCTGAAGGGCACGGTCGGCGTCTCGCTCTACCTGGCGCTGCTCGGCACGCTGTCGCTGGCGATCGGGTCGGTCATCCGGCACTCGGCGGGTGCCATCACCATCATGATCGGTGCCGTGCTCGCCCCGCTGGTGATCGCGCTGTTCATGTTCTCGTCCTCGCTCGAGGACGTGCAGCAGGCGCTGTTCGAGTACTCCATCCCGAACCAGATGAGCATCTTCTACGCCAACTCCCTCTCCGACTCCGGCCCGTCCGGCTGGGACCCGCTGTGGATCATGCTGGTCGCCACGGGGGCGGCGCTCGGCGGCGCCTTCGCCCTGCTGGAGAAGCGCGACGTGTAGCGGCGCCTCAGAACCTCGGCGCGTCACGGGACCGCCGCACCCGCGTGGTGCGGCGGTCCTTCGCGTTCCAGCACGCCTTGTGCCAGTGCCGGCGGTCGTCGACCCCCGCGTGCTCCGGCCAGGCCACCACGTGCGGCACCCCGTCCGGGATCAACTGGTCGCAGCCGGGGCAGCGGTAGGCCTTGCCCCGGGCGCTGGCGCCCGCCACGTGCCGTACGTTCCACTCCTCGTCCTGCCAGGTCTCCGTGGACTGCCAGCCGCCGTAGCGGCCGGAACGGTCGTCCTCGGCGCTCCGGCCGGACGAACCGGCTCCCTTGGGTCGGTTGCGACGCGGGGACACAGGACACCTCACGGGGCTATACAGGATGCTGGGGCCGCGTCCAGCCTACGCGGCACGGGCAGGGGTACGCGTACGGCACCAATCGCCACAAGTCCCCTCCGTGGCGGCGCGACGCCCCTCCACGACGTCGCATTCTGCAGACAATCCGCAAAATCGCTCGCCCGCCCGTGTCCTCGGCACGTGTCGGGCGGTTATGCCCTGCGGGGGAGCTCCGCGTCGGAGCCAAGGAAGCAGGAAAGCGATGCGCGTTGGAAGTTTCGTGTTGGCCGCCCGGTTCCCCGGGCAGGGCGAGGGAGAGGCGCTGCACCGCGCGGTCCGCTCGGCCGAAGTGGCCGAGGAGGCGGGGCTCGACACGGTCTGGCTGGCCGAGCACCACTTCGTGCCCTACGGCACCTGCCCCTCCGCCGTCACCCTGGCCGCGTTGCTGCTCGGCCGCACCCGCAGGCTGCGGGTCGGGACGGCGGTCAGTGTGCTGCCCACCACCCACCCGGTCGCCCTCGGCGAACAGGCGGCCCTGCTGCACGTCACGAGCGGCGGCCGGTTCTCCCTGGGCCTCGGGCGCGGCGGGCCGTGGGTCGACCTGGAGGTGTTCGGGGGCGGACTTGAGGCGTACGAGAAGGCATTCCCGGAATCACTCGATCTGCTGGTGCGCTGGCTGCGCGAGGCGTCCGTCGGTGCCGACGGCGAGCGGTACCGCTTCCGTGAGGTGCCCGTCGTCCCGCGCCCGTCGGAGTCCCTGACCGAGACCGAGGGCCCGGAGGTCGTCGTCGCCTGCACCTCCCCGGCGAGCGTACGGCTGGCCGCCGAGCGCGGACTGCCGATGCTGCTCGGTATGCACGTCGGGGACGAGGAGAAGGCCGAGATGGTCGCTCTGTGGCGCGAGCACGCGCGCGCGTGCGGCCGGCCGGCCCGGGAGATCCACGGCGCGGCCCACGTCTCGGCGGGCGTCTGCCAGATCGCGGACCGGCGCACGGACGCGGCGGAGATCCTGCTGAAGGCGATGCCGGGCTGGCTGAGGCAGGGGCTGGAGGCTCATGTCACGGTCGACGGGCGACCGCGGCAGATGCGCGACCCGCTGGCGTACACCGAGCTGCTCTGCGGGCTGCACCCGGTGGGCACGCCCCGGCTGTGCGCCGACCGGCTCGCCGCGACCAGCGAGCGGACCGGCATCTCCCGCTTCGCGCTGCTCGTCGAGGGTTCCGGCGACCTCGCGGCGACGGAGGAGAACGTACGGCGGCTCGGGGCCGAGGTACTCCCCCAACTCGCCTGAGCGAGCCGGGTCCACGTACGGCTTGCCGCCCCGGTACAGAACGCACCTCCCGCGTACGGAGCGGCAAGCTGACGATGGCGCGTCAGCAGTCGCGCAGTTCCGGCGACTGGTTGAGCAGCTGGTTGCGCACCGAGGTGAAGCGGGCCAGCGTCTCGTCGACCGAGGAGTCAAGCGGGAACACGGCCACCCGGTGGCAGTTCTGGAAGGCGAGCCGTACACCGAAGTGCCGCTGCAGCGCGCCGCGTATCGCGTCACTCGCGAGCGCACGCAGCAGCTGACCGCGTGCCTGCTCGTCCGGCGGGGGCGTCTGGTTGTCGGCGAAGGGTCCGCCGTCCACCTTCAGCTGGGCCACCAGGGAGCTGACCATCTCCCATGCGTAGGGCAGGGAGGTCCGGACGCAGTCGACGAATTCTGCATCGTCGACCTCGCCTCGCTCGGCCTTCTCGAGTAGGGCCGGTGAGACGTCGAGCGACATGGGTTCTCCTCTCGCACCCCCAACGAGCAGGGGTTGCCTGACAGATAAAGGAGTGCGCGAAATCGGGCACGCTGCGTACACGGTTCGCGACCTCCCGTTCACTACCGTAAGCAACGGACCGTGACCGCACCAGGAGAATGCGCGGATGGGGAACTTCCTGTGGGCCGGTAATCAGCCATCGCCGAACACGCGTTTTCCAGGAGATTCGGGACGCGCCCCATGGGTCGCACGGGGTGGCTGTGAGGGCGGATCGCGTCGACCCCGGCCGGTCGAGTAGCGTTGCCGACCATGCGTCTCGTCATTGCCCGCTGCTCCGTGGACTACGCCGGACGGCTCACCGCGCACCTGCCGTCGGCACCCCGTCTGATCCTGGTCAAGGCCGACGGCAGCGTCTCGATCCACGCCGACGACCGGGCCTACAAGCCCCTGAACTGGATGTCGCCCCCCTGCACGCTGAAGGAGGGCACCGGCGAGGAGGAGGGCGTCTGGACCGTCGTCAACAAGGCGGGCGAGAAGCTCATCATCACGATGGAGGAAGTCCTGCACGACTCCTCGCACGAACTGGGCGTCGATCCGGGCCTGATCAAGGACGGCGTGGAAGCGCACCTCCAGGAGCTGCTCGCCGACCGCATCGACACACTCGGCGAGGGATACACCCTCATCCGCCGCGAGTACATGACCGCGATCGGCCCGGTCGACATCCTGTGCCGGGACGCCGAGGGGCGGACCGTCGCGGTGGAGATCAAGCGGCGCGGCGAGATCGACGGCGTGGAACAGCTCACGCGCTACCTGGAGCTGCTGAACCGCGATCCCCATCTCGCCCCCGTGCGCGGCGTCTTCGCCGCGCAGGAGATCAAGCCGCAGGCCCGGGTCCTCGCGACCGACCGGGGCATCGGCTGCCAGGTGCTCGACTACAACGCGCTGCGGGGCATCGAGGACGACAAACTGCGTCTGTTCTGAGCGGTCGCCACGACGGACCGAGGGCCGGGTTCCGGGCGGGAACCCGGCCCTCGGGCGTGACGGCGACCGGTCAGATCACCGGCTGCGAGCCGCTGGGCGTGCCCGCGCTGCTCTGCGGGGCGCCGGCGGAGGTGCTCGTCTGCACGGGGGTGGACGCGGCCGGGCCGCTGGCCGAGTCGCTGGTGGACGGTTCCTCCGGCGGCGTGGTCACGGTCTCGGTCGGCTCCGGCGTGGTCTCGGTGCCGGTCGGCTCCGGGTCCGGGTCGCTGGGGGCCGGCGACGTGGTGGTGGGCGGCTTGGTCGACTTCGTGGGACTGGAGGTCGGCGACGTCGACGGTGTCCTCGTCGGGTCGTCCGGCTTCGTCGTCCCGCTCGGCCCGGCCGACGGCTCGGCCGACTCGCCGGCCGTCGGCGTCGGGTCGTCCGAGGTGCCCAGCGTGCCGTCCGGACCGGGGTCGGTCGGCCTGCTGGTGGCCTCACCGGTGTCGCCCTCGTCCCCGGCCGCCGGCTCGGCGCCGAGGCTCCCGTCGTCGATGCCCTGGCTCGCGGACGGATTGACGCCGACGTTCTCCGACGGCGTTCCGGCGTCGTTCTCGGACGTCGCGCCCAGGGTGACCACCGTGCCCAGCACGGCGACGAGCAGCGCGCCCGCGCCAGCCGCCACCAGATTGCGCCGGGCCAGGCCCCTGAGACCGCCGCCCGCCCTGGCCGGAGACGGGGGCGGGGACGGCACCGTGCGGCTGACGACCAGGGCGGTGTCGGTGGGCGGCTGCAGCTGAGGGAAGGCCGTCGGCACCCCGCGCGGCGGCGAGGCCGACTCCTCGTGGTGCACCTCGGGCAGGTCGTCCCCCATGGTCGCCATGAGGGAGAGCGGGATCCCGGAACGGTCGGCGACCAGGGCCAGCGCCCTGCGCCCCGCGACGGCGCCGCGCTTGTCGGCCAGGGCACCGCGCAGCCCGATGGACGCCTCCAGTTCGGCGCGCGACCGGTCGAGCTGTCCGGCACACAGCGCGTGGACGCCGAGCTCGTGGTGGAAGTAGGCCTGTTCACCCACGTCCCCGGCGAGCCGGGCGGCCTCCGTACCCGCCCGCAGCGCCTTCTCCCAGGCGCTCCAGTGCAGTCCGGCGGCGAACGCGGGCGCGGCGGTGCGGGCGAGCTGCACGGCGGTGCTGGGCTCGCCCTCCGTGGTGGCCGAGGTGAGCGGCGACAGCACGGCGAGCGCGGCGAGCACCGCGTCGGCCTCGGCGCACACCCGTGCCGGGGTGACCGAGGGGTGCCCCGCCCACCAGGCGTAGTGCTGGGCGGCGGCGCGGACCTGGGCCTCGGCCTCGTCGGCGTACCCGGCGGCCTCGAGCTGGGCCGGCACCCCGGCGGCGAGCCGGTAGCGGGAGCCGGCCGGGGAGACCAGACCGCAGGCGACCAGCTCGCCGAGGGCGGCGTCGGCGTGGGTGTCGCCCACGAGGGCGGGCAGATGCGCCTGGTGCGGCACCTCGCCGCCGAGCGCGACGGCGAACCGCAGCGTGGCGCGGGCGGACGCGCTGAGCCGGGAGGCGAGCAGCGGGGCGGGCGCGGCGGCCTCGCCGAGCGAGGGCAGCGGCACCTCGTCGCCGTCGGCGGGGTCGGAGGGCACCTCGTCGGGCCGTACGTCCTCGAAGACGCCGAACTCGTCGACGGCGCCGGCGCCGGCCCGCAGCCGGTCGCGCTGCCGGAGCAGGGCGCCTGCCTGGACGAACCGCAGCGGCAGGCCCTCGGACTCGAACCAGAGGTCGCCGGCCCAGTTCGACTCGTCCTCGGTGAGGCGGCGGCCGACGGCGTGTTCGATCAGGTCGAGTCCGGCCGCGCGGTCGAGACCGGGAAGGGCGACCTCCTCGATGCCGGCGTCGGCGGAGGGCTCGGGCACGTCCGGGGCGGCGGCGAACAGGAACGCGCACTCGGGAGTGGCGTCCAGCAGCTCGTCGAGGGCGGCGCCGCCGAACTCCAGGTCGTCCAGGACGACGACGGCACCGATCCCGCGGACGCACTCGACCAGTTCGGCACGCTCCGGGCGGTGCAGCGGGGCGTTGTGAACGGCGTAGAACAGGTCGTGGAGCAGATCGTCGGCGGAGCGGCGCAGGCCGTTCAGCCGGACCACGCCGTCGGGGGCGAGGTCCGCGCAGTCCTCGGCGACGACGTCGAGGAGCCGGGTGCGCCCGGAGCCGGCGGGGCCGGTGACGCGCACGGAGCGGCCGCGGGCGAGCAGGCGGACCAGCGTCTCGCGCTCGTCCTGACGCGCCAGCAGCGGCAGCGCGGGCCGCGCCGGGCCCGGCGGGACGGGCGGTCTCGCCGCGCGCCCGACCTCGGCGCGCTCGGCCTCCGTCAGCTTCGCGGGGCGGGCCGGCCGTTCGGCGGGCGGGCAGGGCTCGATCTCGCTGCCGTCGACCGGATTGACGGTCAGCAGGAAGTCGCCGGAGACGAGCTGCACCGTGCGGGCGAGCGCGGGCGCGTGATGTCCGAAGTCGGATGTGAGGGACTCCCGGGGAGGACGCTGACGCGGCGCACCCGTGTCACCGTCGTGGCCGTACTCCTCGGGTCCCGTGGTGTTCGGGTCCATAGGTCCTAGCCCCCAAAAGCGTCGTGGCTGAAGCCCTCCCCGGCCTCGCTGCACACCGCGCTGTCGCTTCTGGTCCGGGCCCGCTCGAGGGTTGCATGCAGCGGGCAGCCGAACCCTAAACCTTCGCTCAGTATCCACGACAGTCCGGGGTACCGCGCCGTCCGAGACGTCACGGTCTCGTGAGGATTGTGCACGCGTCGCACGGCTTGCCGAGGCCGGCCCGGGTTCCACGGATCGTCCACCGCACACCTGTACGGGCTCACACGCGGGGCAGCGTGTCCACCCCGATGCCCCCCTCGATCGCGAGGATCCGGTGCAGCCGGGTGGCCACCAGCAGTCGCTGCATCTGCGGCGGTACGTCGCGCAGCACCAGGCGCCGGCCGCACCGGCCGGCCCGTCGGTGGGCTCCCATGATCACGCCGAGTCCGGTGGCGTCCCAGGAGTCCAGTTCGGACAGGTCCAGCACCAGGTCGCCGGCTCCGTCGTCGACGGCCGAGTGCAGGACCGTACGGGCGTCCGCCGCGCTGCGGACGTCGAGGCGGCCCCCGACGACCAGCTCGGCGTGGTCGCCCCTGATGTGCATATGCGCTCCCCGTGATGCGTCTCGTGCTCCGTGTTTTCCTGACGGCCGGTGATGCAAGCTCTGACTGCGTGGCGCCCGCAGAGGTTGCTGGCTGTAAGCGAACCGATACCGAATTCACCCCGGCGTGTGATGCGCGCCGGGGCGAGTGAGCGGTGATCAGTGCTCGTAGAAGCCCTGCCCGCTCTTGCGGCCGATGTCACCGGCGTCAACCATCCGGCGCATCAGCTCGGGCGCGGCGAACTTCTCGTCCTGGGACTCGGTGTAGATGTTGCTCGTGGCGTGGAGCAGGATGTCCACGCCGGTGAGGTCGGCGGTGGCCAGCGGTCCCATGGCGTGACCGAAGCCCAGCTTGCAGGCCAGGTCGATGTCCTCGGCGCTCGCCACGCCCGACTCGTGGAGCTTGGCGGCCTCGACGACGAGGGCGCAGATGAGGCGGGTGGTGACGAAGCCGGCGACGTCGCGGTTGACGACGATGCAGGTCTTGCCGACCGACTCGGCGAACTCCCGCGCCCGGGCGAGGGTTTCGTCGCTCGTCTTGTAGCCGCGGACCAGCTCGCACAGCTGCATCATCGGCACCGGCGAGAAGAAGTGGGTGCCGACGACCCGCTCCGGGCGCTCCGTCACGGCCGCGATCTTGGTGATCGGGATGGCGGAGGTGTTGGAGGCGAGTACGGCGTCCTCGCGCACGATCTTGTCGAGCGCGCGGAAGATCTCGTGCTTGACCTCGAGCTTCTCGAACACGGCCTCGACCACGACGTCCGCGTCCGCACAGGCGTCCAGGTCGGTGGTCGTGGTGATCCGCGCGAGGGCGGCCCCGGCGTCCTCCGCCTCCAGCTTCCCCTTGCTCACGAACTTGTCGTACGACGCCTTGATCCCGTCGGTGCCCCGCGTCAGCGCCTCGTCGGTGACGTCGCGCAGGACGACCTCCCAGCCCGCCTGTGCGGACACCTGGGCGATGCCGGACCCCATGAGACCGGCCCCGATGACGGCGAGCTTGCGTGCCACTGTGCGACTCCCTGGATACGCGCTGTCTTGTTCTCCAGAAGCGGACATTAGCGTTCGCGGGGCGCCGTGTGACCGGTAAGTAACGCGCGTCACGTCTCACATGACGGACATCACACCGGAGCGGGTCAGGGAGCGCCCCGGACGGCGTACTTGAGCACCTTCGGGCTCAACAGGCCCTCCATCTCGTCCAGCAGGGCCAGGGTCTCGCGGGACACCTCGTGGCGGTCGCGGCCGGCGATCATGGCGCGTCCGATGACCCCCATCACCGTGTGGTGGACCCAGTTGAGCTGGCCGGCGATCAGGGTCGGCAGGGGGTCGTCGTCCGGTGCGCCGGTCTCCTCCCGCAGGGTCTGCTCCAGGTCGTCCTGGACCTCCTGCTGGATCGCCCACAGCCGCGAGCGCAGGGGCGGAGCGTCGTGGATGACCCGCATGAAGCGGTCGTAACCCTCCATCAGGCCGACCCGGGGCGAGACGGCCTCGACCTCCTCCCGGAGTTCGCGCAGCACCGCGTCGGCCGCGGACTCGCCGACACCCCGGCCGCGCACCCAGCGCGAGAGCCGGTCGACGACGCCCTTGCTGCGGTCGAGGAAGAGGTCCTCCTTGGTCGGGAAGTAGTTGTAGACGGTGTTCACGGAGACGTCCGCGGCCTCCGCCACCTCGGCGATGGTCACCGTCACGAAGCCGTGCTCCAGGAACAGCCCGGTGGCGATGTCCGAGATCCGCTGTCTGGTCTCGCGCTTCTTCCGCTCCCTGAGCCCTTCTGCCATGCCCCTCATCGTAGGCGGGCCGGTGCTCGTTGGGCTCGGCGCAATTTTGGAGGCATTGAAAAATTTCAGTGACTCTGTTTTTCTGGGGGCATGGCAATCATCAGTACGGCCGGACTGGCCCGTACCTTCCAGACGAAGCGCGGCCCGGTGGACGCGGTGCGCGGCATCGACCTCACGGTCCGCGAAGGGGAGATCCTCGGCTTCCTCGGCCCCAACGGCGCCGGCAAGACCACCACCCTGCGGATGCTGACCACCCTGCTCGCACCGACCGGCGGCGCGGCCACCGTCGCCGGCCACGACCTGGCCACCGAGCCGGACGGAGTACGCCGGGCCTGCGGCTACGTGGCGCAGTCCGGCGGCGTCGACCCGCAGATCACCGTGCGGGAGGAACTGGTCACCCAGGGACGGCTCTACCGGCTCACCAGGACCCGGGCCGCCGAGCGCGCCGAGGAGCTGGCCGACGACCTGGGCCTGACGGAACTGCTCGACCGCAAGTGCGCCGCGCTCTCCGGCGGCCAGCGGCGCCGCCTGGACATCGCCATGGCGCTCACCCACCGCCCCGCCGTGCTGTTCCTGGACGAGCCGACGACCGGTCTCGATCCCGGCAGCCGCGCCGACCTCTGGCGCCTCGTGCGGCGGCTGCGCGACGGGCACGGCACCACCGTGTTCCTGACCACCCACTACCTCGACGAGGCGGACGCGCTCGCGGACCGGCTGGTCGTCGTCGACGGGGGCGTGGTCGTCGCCGAGGGCACACCGAGCGCCCTGAAACTGCGGTACGGCGGCTCGACCGACGCCTCGCTCCAGGACACCTTCCTCGCCATCACCGGGCGCAGCGCCTCCCCGGCCGACGCCGCCCCCGTAGCCGTATAGGACACCGACACCCATGCTGCTCCACGACACCGCGCTCATCTACGGGCGTTATCTGCGCCAGTCCCTGCGGTCCCGCTTCGCCCTGCTGTTCGGCGTGCTGATGCCACTGCTGTACCTGTTGTTCTTCGGTCCGCTACTGACCGATCTGCCGCTCGGCGGGCAGGCCAGCTCCTGGCAGGTGCTGGTCCCGGGGCTGCTCCTGCAACTCGGCCTGTTCGGCGCCTCGTTCGCAGGCTTCACGATCATCCTCGAGAAGGGGCAGGGGGTACTCGAGCGGATGCGGGTCACGCCCGTCAGCCGCCTCGCCCTGCTGCTGGGCCGGGTCCTGCGGGACGCCACCGTGTTCGTCTTCCAGGCGGTGCTGCTGGTCCTGGCCGCGCTGGTGATGGGGTTGCGGGCGCCCCTCGCCGGCGTGCTGATCGGCTTCGCCTTCGTCGCCCTGCTGACCGTGTCCCTGGCCGCGCTGTCCTACGCCCTGGCCATGAAGATCGACACCCCGCACGGATTCGGGCCGGTGGTCAACGCGCTGACCATGCCGTCCATGCTGCTGTCGGGTCTCATGCTCCCCATGACCCTCGGGCCCGCCTGGCTCGACGTGCTGTCGCACCTGATGCCGTTCCGTTATCTGGTGGACGCGGTGCGGGACGCGTACGCCGGCGCCTACGCGACGGCCCACATGCTGTACGGCACGCTGGTGGCCGTCGCCTTCGCACTGCTCGCCGTGACAGTGGGCACACGCGTGTTCCGAACGGCCGGAGCGTAACTAGGCTGACCCCATGGTCAACCTGACGCGCATCTACACGAGGACCGGCGACAAGGGCACCACCGCTCTCGGTGACATGTCCCGGGTCGCCAAGACCGATCTGCGGATCTCCGCCTACGCCGACGCCAACGAGGCGAACGCGGTGATCGGCACCGCGATCGCGCTGGGCGGTCTCCACGAGGAGGTCGTCCAGGTCCTCACCCGCGTGCAGAACGACCTGTTCGACGTGGGCGCGGACCTGTCGACGCCGGTGGTGGAGAACCCGGAGTACCCGCCGCTGCGGGTCGAGCAGTTCTACATCGACCGGCTGGAGGCGGACTGCGACCGCTTCAACGAGGAGTTGGAGAAGCTCCGCTCCTTCATCCTGCCCGGCGGTACGGCCGGTGCGGCCCTCCTCCATCAGGCCTGCACGGTCGTACGCCGGGCCGAGCGCTCCACCTGGGCCGCCATGGAGGCGCACGGCGAGACCATGAACCCCCTCACCGCCACCTACCTCAACCGCCTCTCCGACCTCCTGTTCATCCTGGCCCGCATCGCGAACAAGGAGACCGGCGACGTGCTGTGGGTGCCCGGCGGGGAGCGCTGAGCGCTACCGGCGCGCGGCCCGGTACAGGCCCAGCAGGATCTCGGCGCCGCCGACGCACATCAGCACCACGCCGGCCTTGGCGGGGGTGACCACCGGCAGGTCGGCTCCCCCGGCGAACCGCCACAGGAACAGGCCCACCACCAGCGTGACCGTGCCCGCGAGCAGGTTCCGCCACGCCCCCGTCATCGGCTGGCCCGCTCCCGGCCGGCGGCGCCGGCGCCCCGCGCCCCCGCCGGGGCCCTCTTCGGCCAGATCCAGTAGGCCAGCGCCACCAGTCCGTGGATGCCGGCCACCCGCCAGGCCGTGAAGCGCCAGTCCTCCAGCGACGAGACGCGGCTCGCGTCGCCGACGTACTGGATGGCGAGCTGGAGCAGCACGGTCGCCACGACGGCGGCCGTCAGCGTGCCCAGCCAGACCCTGGTCTCGTGCCGTGCCCGGGCCATGCCGTACCGCGGCGGGCCGGGCGGCCGGGGCGCGCCGCCCAGCCGGTGGGCGGCGTGGCCGTCGAGCCACTTCACGGTGCGATGGCCGTGGCCCACCGTGTAGCCGATGTACAGCGCGGCCAGCCCGTGGGTCCAGTTCGGCTCCGCGCCGTTCTTCAGGTCCAGCGCGGTGGCGACCAGCAGGACGACCTCGAGCAGCGGCTCGCACAGCAGCAGGACCAGTCCGGTGCGCGGCATCCTCAGCGGATAGCGGCAGGCCAGTCCGGCGGCCAGCAGCACCCAGAAGCCGATCTCGCAGGCGGCGATCAAGGCGACGATCACGGTTCGCTCCTCTCGGTCACCCTTCCAGGCTCCCGTCCGGACCGGCCGGAGGCGTCGTCGCCGCCGATGAACCCGCGGTACATCGAAAGATGCAGTCCTGGACCGTCCGTGGGGATCAGGCGCCCGGGTGCGCGCACCGTGTTGGATGGTGCCATGGCCGTACGACCGCCCCGCCCTCCCCGCTTCGACGTCCTCGTCGCCCTCGCCGGACTCGTCGGCGGGCTGCTGCTGTGGGCCTTCGGTCTGGGCGTGCGGAAGGCCGACGACCCGCTGGTGCTCCTCGACGGCCGCGGGCCGCTCCTGGTGCCGCTGGCCGTGATCGCCGGCTGCGAACTGCTGCGCCGCACCGCACCGCGCACCGCCCTGCTGACCGGCACGCTGGCCCTGGCGGCGGACACGGTGACGCAGGGCAGCATCGCCACGATCGTGATGTACACCGACCTGATGTACGCGGCCGTCCTGTACGGGACACCCGCCACCGCCCGGCTGCTGCCGCGGATCACCGGACTGCTCACCATCGCGGCGACCCTGGTGCCCTACGCGGTGTGGCGGGTGCCGGAGGCCCTGCTCATCGGCCTGGTCATCGGTGCCGTGACGTTCACGCCGGCGTCGACCGGCCTCATCGTGCGCAACCACCGCGACGCGGCCGAGGCCGCCCGGCTGCGGGCCGAACAGACCGCCCTTCTCGCGGAGATGGACCGTGTCCAGGCGGTGACCGCGGAACGGGCCCGCATGGCAAGGGAGTTGCACGACATGGTCGCCAACCACCTCTCCGCGATCGCCATCCACTCCACGGCCGCCCTCAGTCTCGACAGCCCCGCGACGTCCCGGGAGGCGCTCACCGTGATCCGGGAGAACAGCGTCCAGGGACTGTCCGAGATGCGACGGCTCATCGGCATCCTGCGCGACGGCGCCGACGACCGCGAACCGGCGGCGACCCCCACGCTCGACGGCCTCGGCGCCCTGGTCGAGGGGGCCCGCGCCAACGGTCTCGACGTCGCCCTGGACGCCGAGTACGGCGCCGTCCCCGCGCCGGTCGAACTGGCCGCGTACAGGATGGTCCAGGAGTCGCTGACGAACGCGCTCAAGCATGCCGCGCCTGGCAGGGTCATCGTGTGGCTGCGCCGGCCGGACGACGCCCTGGTCCTGAAGGTGACCAGCCCGTTCGGCGACCGGGACACCCCGCGCGCACCGGGGTCGGGGGCCGGTCTCGTCGGGATGCGGGAGCGGGCCGCCCTGCTGGACGGCACGTTCGAGGCCGGGCCGGAGAGCGGCCCGGAGGGCAAGCTGTGGGTGGTGCGCGCCACCCTCCCGGTCACCGACATCGTGCAAGGAGACACCTGATGATCCGCGTCCTGGTCGCCGAGGACCAGTCCGCCGTCCGCGCGGGCCTGGTCCTGATCCTGGGCAGCGCGCCCGACATCGAGGTCGTGGGCGAGGCCGCGGACGGCGAACGGGCGGTGGCGCTCGCCCGTGAACTCCGGCCCGACCTGGTGCTGATGGACGTACAGATGCCCCGTCTTGACGGGGTGTCGGCGACCCGGCAGGTGGTCGGGGAAGGTCTCGCCGACGTGCTGGTACTGACCACGTTCGACCTCGACGAGTACGTGTTCGGGGCGCTGCGGGCCGGTGCCGCCGGGTTCCTGCTGAAGAACACGGAGGCGAGGGACCTCATCACGGCGGTGCGCACGGTGGCGGGCGGCGAGGGCATCGTCGCCCCGGCCGTCACACGGCGGCTGATCGCCGAGTTCGCCGCGAGGCCCGCGCGGCCGGCGGCGGGTGACCCGGCGGCGCTGGGCTCCCTGACGCGGCGTGAGCGCGAGGTCCTGTCGTGCCTCGGCGAGGGGCTGTCCAACGCCGACATCGCGAAGCGGCTCGACATGGCCGAGGCCACGGTGAAGACGCACGTCAGCCGCCTGTTGGGGAAGCTGGAGCTGCGCAGCCGGGTGCAAGCGGCCGTGCTGGCTCAGGAGTTCGGGATCTAGCCGGACGGCTCGGGGACATCGAGGCCAACTGGTCCAGACCTATTGACCCGTGGTCCAGACCTTTCTATTCTCGCGGCACTGCGGATGTGATGGCTCAGTCACGTCCACAACGGCTTCTCCCCATAAGGAGGCGCAGCATGCGCTTCAGACACAAAGCCGCGGCGGGATTCGCCACCCTGCTGCTCCCCGTCGCCGGCCTCGTCGGCCTCGCGAGCCCCGCTCAGGCCGCCACCTCGGCGACCGCCACCTACGCCAAGACGCAGGACTGGGGCTCCGGTTTCGAGGGCAAGTGGACGGTGAAGAACACCGGCACCACGACGATCAGCTCCTGGACCGTCGAGTGGGACTTCCCCTCCGGCACGAAGGCCACCTCGGCCTGGGACGCCACGGTCACCAACTCCGGTGACCACTGGACCGCCAAGAACCTCAGCTGGAACGGCACCCTCGCCCCCGGGGCGTCGGTCAGCTTCGGCTTCAACGGCAGCGGCTCCGGCTCCCCCACCGGCTGCAAGCTCAACGGCGGCAGCTGCGACGGCGGCACGGAGGTCCCCGGTGACGCGGCCCCGTCCGCCCCCGGCACCCCGACCGCCTCGGACATCACCGACACCTCGGTGAAACTGTCCTGGCCGGCGGCCACCGACGACAAGGGCGTCAAGAACTACGACGTCCTGCGCGACGGCACCAAGGTCGCCACCGTGACCGGTACCTCCCACACGGACACCGGCCTCAGCAAGGGCACCGACTACTCCTACACCGTGCAGGCCCGTGACACCGCCGACCAGACCGGCCCGGTCAGCGGCGCGGTGAAGGTCCGCACCACCGGCCAGACCGAGGAACCGCCGCCCACCGGCGACAAGGTCAAGCTCGGCTACTTCACCGAGTGGGGCGTCTACGGCCGCAACTACCACGTCAAGAACCTGGTGACGTCCGGTTCGGCCGCCAAGATCACCCACATCAACTACGCGTTCGGCAACGTCAAGAACGGCCAGTGCGTGCTCGACGACGCCTACGCCGCCACCGACAAGGCCTACACCGCCGACCAGTCCGTCAGCGGTACCGCCGACGCCTGGGACCAGCCGCTGCGCGGCAACTTCAACCAGCTGCGCCAGCTCAAGGCGAAGTACCCGCACATCAAGGTGCTGTACTCGTTCGGCGGCTGGACCTACTCCGGCGGCTTCGGCCAGGCCGCTCAGAACCCGGCCGCGTTCGCCAAGTCGTGCAAGGCCGTGGTGGAGGACCCGCGCTGGGCCGACGTCTTCGACGGCATCGACATCGACTGGGAGTACCCGAACGCCTGCGGTCTGACCTGTGACACCAGCGGCCCGGCGGCCTTCAGGAACCTCTCGCAGGCCCTGCGCACCGAGTTCGGCAAGGACTACCTGATCACCGCGGCCATCACCGCGGACGGCTCGGACGGCGGCAAGATCGACGCGGCCGACTACGGCGGCGCCGCCCAGTACCTCGACTGGTACAACGTGATGACGTACGACTACTTCGGCGCCTGGGACAAGGCCGGACCCACCAACCCCCACTCGCCGCTGACCTCGTACACCGGCATCCCGAAGGAGGGCTTCACCTCGGCCGCCGCGATCTCCAAGCTGCGGGCGAAGGGCGTCCCGGCGAGCAAGCTGCTGCTCGGCATCGGCTTCTACGGCCGCGGCTGGACCGGCGTCACCCAGTCCGCCCCCGGCGGCACGGCCACCGGCCCGGCGCCCGGCACCTACGAGGCGGGCATCGAGGACTACAAGATCCTCAAGAACTCCTGCCCCGCCACCGGCACCATCGCGGGCACGGCGTACGCCCACTGCGGCACCAACTGGTGGTCCTACGACACCCCGGCCACCATCAACTCCAAGATGGCCTGGGCCAAGAGCCAGGGCCTCGGCGGCGCCTTCTTCTGGGAGTTCAGCGGTGACACCGCGAACGGAGAACTGGTGACCGCCATCGACGGCGGCCTGAAGTAACTACCAGGCACCACTAAGCGACATTGACGCGCTGACCGGGCGGGGCTGCTTCGAGCCACGCGAGAAAACCGGTCAGCGCGTCTTCGCTCATGGCGAGTTCCAGGCGCGCGCCCCGGTGCAGACAGGCGAGGATCACCGAGTCGGACAGCAGCGCCAGCTCCTCCTCGCCCTCGGGGACGCGACGGCCGGCCACCTCGATCGCGGAGCGCTCCAGAACACGGCGCGGGCGGGGAGCGTAGGAGAACACCCGGAACCACTCGACCCGGTCGCCGTTGTACCGCGCCACCCCGTACGCCCAGCCCTTGCCGCCGGAGTCACCGGAGGCCTCGGGCGCGTCCCAGCGCAGGCTGCAGTCGAACGTTCCGCCGGACCGCTGGATGAGGCGGCGGCGCAGGCCGAAGACGAAGAGGCCCACCACCACGAGGGCCACGACGATTCCGCACACAGTCAGAGCGAGGACCATCGGCACCGACCTCCTCGTCTCCTAGGTAACGGAACGGAAAAATCATCCAGATCTGCCTCAGCCGCGACCGGCTCCGGATCGCTCCGGTGCCGGCCGCGGCTGAGTGACGTCATCTCACCGTGCTGGGATCAGCGCCCCGCCGTCGCCGCCCGCAGACGGACATCCGCGCGGCGCTCGGCCTCGGTGTCGTCCTCCGCCTTCGCGCGGGCGAGCTCCTGCTCGGCGCTCTGGACGTCGATCTCGTCCGACAGCTCGGCGATCTCGGCCAGCAGCGACAGCTTGTCGTCCGCGAACGAGATGAAACCGCCGTGCACCGCGGCGACGACCGTCCCGCCCTCGCGCGTACGGATGGTCACCGGGCCCGACTCCAGCACACCGAGCAGCGGCTGGTGACCGGGCATGACGCCGATGTCGCCGGACGTGGTGCGCGCGACGACCAGGGTGGCCTCGCCGGACCAGACCTCTCGGTCGGCCGCGACCAGCGCGACGTGCAGCTCAGCAGCCAAGGTGGCTCCTCGGGTCACCACCCGGCGGTTGTGCCGGGTGTTGGTTACAAGTCTAAGGGGCGTGGACGAGGGGGCGGGACGCGCCCGCCCCCTCGACGAGCATCAGGCTCAGGAGACGCCCAGCTCCTTCGCGTTCTTCTTCAGGTCCTCGATGCCACCGCACATGAAGAACGCCTGCTCCGGGAAGTGGTCGTACTCACCGTCGCAGATCGCGTTGAACGCGGCGATCGACTCGTCCAGCGGCACGTCCGAACCGTCCACGCCGGTGAACTGCTTGGCGGCGTGGGTGTTCTGGGACAGGAAGCGCTCCACGCGACGGGCACGGTGGACGACGAGCTTGTCCTCCTCGCCGAGCTCGTCGATACCGAGGATCGCGATGATGTCCTGCAGGTCCTTGTACTTCTGCAGGATGTTCTTCACGCGCATGGCCGCGTTGTAGTGGTCCTGCGCGATGTAGCGCGGGTCCAGGATCCGGGACGTCGAGTCCAGCGGGTCCACGGCCGGGTAGATGCCCTTCTCCGAGATCGGACGGGAGAGCACCGTCGTCGCGTCGAGGTGGGCGAAGGTGGTGGCCGGCGCCGGGTCGGTCAGGTCGTCCGCGGGGACGTAGATCGCCTGCATCGAGGTGATCGAGTGACCGCGGGTCGAGGTGATCCGCTCCTGGAGCTGACCCATCTCGTCCGCCAGGTTCGGCTGGTAACCCACCGCGGACGGCATGCGGCCGAGCAGCGTGGAGACCTCGGAACCGGCCTGGGTGAAGCGGAAGATGTTGTCGATGAAGAACAGCACGTCCTGCTTCTGGACGTCGCGGAAGTACTCCGCCATCGTCAGACCGGCCAGGGCGACGCGCAGACGGGTGCCCGGGGGCTCGTCCATCTGCCCGAAGACCAGCGCGGTCTTGTCGAGGACGCCGGACTCCTCCATCTCCGCGATGAGGTCGTTGCCCTCACGGGTGCGCTCGCCGACGCCCGCGAAGACGGAGACGCCCTCGTGGAGGTTGGCGACACGCATGATCATTTCCTGGATCAGCACGGTCTTGCCGACGCCGGCGCCACCGAACAGACCGATCTTGCCGCCCTTGACGTACGGGGTCAGCAGGTCGACGACCTTCAGGCCGGTCTCGAACATCTCGGTCTTCGACTCGAGCTGGTCGAACGCCGGGGCCTGGCGGTGGATGGACCAGCGCTCGCCGTCGTAGGACTCGTCGACGTTCAGCACCTCGCCGAGGGTGTTGAACACCTTGCCCTTGGTGAAGTCGCCGACCGGGACGGTGATGCCCGCGCCCGTGTCGGTCACCGCGGCCTGGCGGACCAGGCCGTCGGTGGGCTGCATGGAGATGGCGCGGACCAGGCCGTCACCCAGGTGCTGGGCGACCTCCAGGGTCAGCGTCTTCTTCTCGCCCGCGTTCGCCGGGTCGGCGACCTGGACGTGCAGCGCGTTGTAGATCTCCGGCATCGCGTCGACGGGGAACTCCACGTCGACGACCGGGCCGATGACCCGGGCGACGCGGCCCGTGGCCGTCGCGGTCTCAACAGTGGTGGTCATTAGCGGTCACTCCCCGCGGTCGCGTCGGCCAGGGCGCTCGCGCCACCGACGATCTCGCTGATTTCCTGGGTGATTTCGGCCTGGCGGGCCTGGTTGGCAAGCCGGGTGAGCGTCTCGATCAGCTCACCGGCGTTGTCCGTGGCCGACTTCATCGCGCGCCGCGTGGCGGCGTGCTTCGATGCGGCGGACTGGAGCAGCGCGTTGTAGACACGGCTCTCGACGTACCGCGGCAGCAGGGCGTCGAGGACGTCCTCCGCCGACGGCTCGAAGTCGTAGAGCGGGAGGATCTCGCCCTTCGGCGACGCCTCCCGCGCGACCTCGTCGAGGCTCAGCGGCAGCAGACGGTCGGCGAGCGCCGTCTGCGTCATCATCGAGACGAACTCGGTGTAGACGATGTGGAGCTCGTCCACGCCGCCCTCGCCCGTCTCGTTCTGGATGGCCTCGATCAGCGGAGCCGCGACCTTCTTGGCGTCCGCGTACGTCGGCTCGTCGGTGAAGCCCGTGAACATCTCCGCGACCTTGCGCTCGCGGAAGTTGTAGTGGGCGACACCGCGCCGGCCGACGATGTACGTGTCGACCTGCTTGCCCTCGCGCTCCAGGCGCTCGGTCAGTTGCTCCGCCGCCTTGATGGCGTTGGAGTTGAAGGCGCCGGCCAGACCGCGGTCGCTCGTGAGGAGCAGGACAGCGGTGCGGGTCGGGTTCTCCGCCTCCGTGGTGAGCGGGTGCTTGGTGTTCGACCCGGTTCCGACCGCCGAGACCGCGCGGGTGAGCTCCCGCGCGTACGGCGTGGAGGCCGCCACCTTGCGCTGCGCCTTGACGACGCGCGAGGCGGCGATCATCTCCATCGCCTTGGTGATCTTCTTGGTCGCGGTGACGGATCGGATGCGACGCTTGTAGACCCGGAGCTGGGCTCCCATGAGTCAGGTCCCTTCCTTACGTCACTTGGCGGCGGACGGGGCGTCCTCGCCGAGCAGCTTGCCGTCGCTGGTCTCGAACTGCTTCTTGAACTCCGCCACGGCGTCGGCGATCGCCTGGATCGTGTCGTCGGACATCTTGGCGCCCTCGCGGATGGAGGTCATGAGGCCCTGCTCCTTGCGGTGCAGGTACTCGAGCAGCTCCTTCTCGAAGCGGCGGATGTCGGCGACCGGCACCTCGTCCATGCGGCCCGTGGTGCCGGACCAGATGGAGACGACCTGGTCCTCGGTGGCCATCGGCTCGTACTGGTTCTGCTTCAGCAGCTCGACCATGCGCTGACCGCGCTCCAGCTGCGCCTTCGACGCGGCGTCCAGGTCGGAACCGAAGGCGGCGAACGCCTCCAGCTCACGGAACTGGGCGAGGTCCACGCGCAGACGGCCGGAGACCTGTCGCATCGCCTTGTGCTGCGCGGAACCACCGACTCGGGAGACGGAGATACCGACGTTCAGCGCGGGGCGCTGACCGGCGTTGAACAGGTCCGACTCCAGGAAGCACTGGCCGTCGGTGATGGAGATGACGTTGGTCGGGATGAACGCCGAGACGTCGTTGGCCTTGGTCTCGACGATCGGCAGACCGGTCATCGAGCCGGCGCCCATCTCGTCGGAGAGCTTGGCGCAGCGCTCCAGCAGACGGGAGTGCAGGTAGAAGACGTCGCCCGGGTAGGCCTCACGGCCCGGCGGGCGGCGCAGCAGCAGCGACACGGCGCGGTAGGCGTCGGCCTGCTTCGACAGGTCGTCGAAGACGATCAGGACGTGCTTGCCCTGGTACATCCACTGCTGGCCGATGGCCGAGCCGGTGTACGGCGCCAGGTACTTGAAGCCGGCCGGGTCGGACGCCGGGGCGGCGACGATGGTCGTGTACTCCAGCGCGCCGTTCTCCTCCAGCGCGCGGCGGACCGACGCGATGGTGGAGCCCTTCTGGCCGATGGCGACGTAGATGCAGCGGACCTGCTTCTTCGGGTCGCCGGAGCGCCAGTTGTCGCGCTGGTTGATGATCGTGTCGACGGCCAGGGCGGTCTTGCCGGTCTGGCGGTCGCCGATGATCAGCTGGCGCTGACCACGGCCGATCGGGGTCATGGCGTCGACGGCCTTGTAACCCGTCTCCATCGGCTCGTGCACCGACTTGCGCTGCATGACCGTGGGGGCCTGCAGTTCGAGGGCGCGGCGGCCCTCGGTCTCGATCTCGCCGAGGCCGTCGATCGGGTTGCCGAGCGGGTCGACCACACGGCCGAGGTAGCCCTCGCCCACGGCGACGGACAGGACCTCGCCGGTGCGGGTGACCGGCTGGCCCTCTTCGATGCCGCTGAACTCACCGAGGACGATGGCACCGATCTCGCGCTCCTCCAGGTTGAGGGCGAGGCCGAGGGTGCCGTCCTCGAACTTCAGCAGCTCGTTGGCCATGGCCGAGGGAAGACCTTCGACCTTCGCGATGCCGTCGCCGGCAAGGGTGACCGTACCGACCTCCTCGCGCGAGGCCGCGTCCGGCTTGTACGACTGGACAAAGTTCTCCAGCGCGTCCCGGATCTCCTCCGGCCGGATCGTGAGCTCCGCCATCTGAGTTCCCTGCTCTCCTTGTTGGGCCCGAAGTTTCACTTGGGGGGTCTGGGGGCGACCCCCAGGAATCCTCTGCACGGCCCAACCAGGGCCGTAAGTACGTACTGCCTATTCAGAATGTGCTGCTAGCCCGCCAGCCGGCGGCTCGCGTCCTCGAGCCGGTCCGCCAGGGAGCCGTTGATGACCTCGTCACCGACCCGCACCCGGATCCCGCCGACGACCGCGGGGTCGACGTCGAGGTTGAGGTGCATCCGGCGGCCGTAGAGCTTCGCGAGGACGTCGCCCAGGCGCTGCTTCTGCTGGTCGCTCAGCGGCACCGCGGAGGTGACGACGGCCACCATGCGGTCCCGGCGCTCGGCGGCGAGCTTGGACAGGGACTCCAGTCCCGACTCCAGGCTACGTCCCCGCGGCGCGGTCACAAGACGCGTCACCAGACGCTCGGTGGCCGCGTTCGCCCTGCCCCCGAGCAGGCTGCGCAGCAGCTCACCCTTGGAGGAGGCGGGAGCGCTCCGGTTGGTCAGCGCGGCACGCAGCTCGGTGCTCGAGGAGACGATCCGGGCGAACCGGAACACCTCGTCCTCGACGTCGTCGAGCGCGCCCGCCCTTTGGGCGGCGGTGAGGTCGGCGACGTCCGCCAGCTCCTCCAGCGCGTCCACCAGGTCGCGGGACTGCGACCACCGGGAGCGCACCATGCCGGACACCAGGTCCGCGGCGGGGCCGCTGACCTGCGAGCCGAGCAGGCGCCGGGCCAGGTCGGCCTTAGCCTCACCGGCCTGCGCCGGGTCGGTGAGGACCCGACGCAGCGACACCTCGCGGTCGAGCAGCGCGGTGACGGCGGCCAGCTCACCGGCGAGCGAGCCGGCGTCCACGGACGTGGAGTCCGTCAGCGCGTCGAGACGCTCACGTGCGGCTGCCAGGGCCTCGCGGCTCGCTCCGTTCATCGTGCGGCCTCGGCCTTCTGGTCGAGCTCGTCGAGGAAGCGGTCGATCACGCGGCTCTGCCGGGCGTGGTCCTCGAGGGACTCGCCGACGAGCTTGCCGGCCAGGTCGGTGGCGAGCTTGCCGACGTCCTGGCGCAGCGCGGACGCGGCGGCCTTGCGGTCGGCCTCGATCTGCGCGTGACCGGCGGCGACGATCTCCTCGCGCTGCCGCTGGCCCTCGGCCCGCATCTCGGCGATGAGCGCGGCACCCTGCTCCTGCGCCTCCTGGCGCAGACGCGCGGCCTCGTGCCGGGCCTCGGCGAGCTGGGCCTTGTACTGCTCCAGGACGCTCTGGGCCTCGGTCTGCGCGGCCTCGGCCTTCTCGATACCGCCTTCGATGGCCTCGCGACGCTCTTCCAGGACCTTGTTGATGGTCGGGAGGAGCTTCTTGGCGAGGAACCCGAAGACGATGACGAAAGCGATGAGGCCGATGACAACTTCCGGCCACGGCGGAATGAGGGGATTCTCCTTCTCACCCTCAGCCGCCAGGAAAACCAGGGCGGAGTTCACATCAGTGCCTTTCGTCGAAAGGGTCGGTCGTCGGGCTCGTCTTAGTAGACGAACGGCATGACGAGACCGATCAGGGCGAGCGCCTCACAGAAGGCGAAGCCCAGGATCTGGTTGGCGCGGATCAGGCCGGCCGCCTCGGGCTGACGGGCGAGAGCCTGGGTGCCGTTACCGAAGATGATGCCGATACCGACGCCGGGGCCGATGGCCGCGAGACCGTAACCGACGGAACCGAGGTCACCGGTGACAGCAGCAAGGGTAGACATGCCAGTTCTTCCTTCTCTTTACGGACCGGTGGGGGTTGGCCACCGGACGATTGCGGGAGCGGGGCTGGGGGCTCAGTGGTGTTCGGCGAGCGCGCCCTGGATGTAGCTGCAGGTCAGAAGCACGAACACGTACGCCTGGACCGCCTGGATGAAGAGCTCGAAGGCGGTCATGATGATGACCATCACGAACGAGACGCCGGAGTAGGCGATGCCGATGCCGTTCAGCATGTACCAGGCGGCGATCGTGAAGAGCAGCAGCAGCGTGTGGCCGGCGAACATGTTCGCGAAGAGCCGGACGGCGTGCGTGAACGGGCGGACCAGCAGGTTCGAGAAGAACTCGATGGTCATCGAGAGGGGCAGCACCGGGCCGAGCGTCTTGTCGTAGCCCGTCACGTTCTTGAAGAAGCCGACGAACCCGTGCCTCTTGAACGTCAGGGCGACCCAGGTGATGTAGACGATGAGCGCCAGGACCATCGGGTAGGCGATGATCGACGTCACCGGGAACTGCGCCACCGGGATGATCGACCAGAGGTTCATCATCCAGATGAAGAAGAAGAGGGCGACGGCGAGCGGAACGTACTTCTCGCCCTCCTTCTTGCCGATCGTCTCGTAGACGATGCCGCGGCGGACGAAGTCGTAACCGGCCTCGGCGATCATCTGGAGCTTGCCGGGGACGATCTTCGGCCTGGCGAAAGCGGCCCAGAAGAAGCCCACCACGACGATCGAACCGAGCAGCGCGAGCAGCATCGGCTTGTTGAAGTACATGCCGTTGCCGTCTGCGTTGCCCCAGAGCGGCTCGAAGAGGAACGAGTGCAGGCCCGGAGCCGGGAAGCCACATCCGTCGAAGAGGTGGCAGTCGGTCTCGAAGGCGAGCACCTGCGTCGGGTCAGCACTCACCGCGGGCTCCTTCATCGTGGCGCATAGGTACGGCAACCTCGTGGTGTCGGCGCGGCGCTCGGCCGCGGTTCGGCACGGGACTGGTGTTACGGATGTGGGGGCGGCTGGGGGGCATCTCGCCTCGCGATTGAACAGGCGTCAGCTCGGATGCCCGCGCCCGCGATGCCGCAGTTGGCACCGGACGATAGCAGGAGTTCCCAAGCCTCTTTATCCCGGGCCTACCCCTCACGACGAATGCCCCGAGTTTCCGGGCCTGTTGCCCGTCGTCGACTCGGGCTCGACGTAGAGGATCTTGGATTTCATGTGGGCGCGCGTCTGTGCGGCGATCCACACGAGCGTGGTGCCGACGAGCGTGAGAGCGAAGGCCTTGGGGTGGAACAACGTCGTGTCCCGGAACACGGCGACAAAGACGAACAGCAACAGGATCTGCGCCGCGTACAGCATCAGCCCCATGGCCTGGAACAGGTGCGGAAGCGATTTGGCGGTGCGCTGCAGTACATAGAGACCGATCCCCATGAAGAGGATCACCACCACGGTCGCGACGAGCGCCCCGATCGCGCCCTTGCCACCGGCGACCAGCGCGCTGACGACGGCGGCGACACCGCCGGCGGCAGCCGTGGGCACGGCGGCCTGGGCCAGGATCCGGACGTCATTGGACGGCATGGCGGCAACTCCGCTTTTCACAGGGGGCAGGGTGTCGTCATGGACGAGCGTAGACCCCCGGGCCGAGTGTCGATTCCTCGCACCAATGGACCGTCGCACTGCGGTCCTTCGGCTCTATCCGGGGTTCTCGTGAACGGTATCACAAACTATTTGATGCAGTCTTTACCTGCCCGATGTGCCCACCGTCACACATGAGAGTGATTCCGCGCGTCTGAGCGAGAACCAAGCCGATATGTCTGGTATGAGACCCTTCGCACCCCCAACACCGTCCCATCGGGGCCCCACGACTTGGCAATGCTCTAGTCGGATTCTTACCTTGACCGTGACCGGTCGGCCAGGCGTGCGCGGGAGCCGACGGCGGTCGCTCCGTTGACGCCGGAGACGCCCGCGGCCACCGGGGTGCGCTCCACCGGTGCGTCCCCGGAGGACTCGCCCGTCTCCGCGGCCGACGCGTCACGGACGGCGGCCGAGGCCCGGCGGCGGCGGTACCGCGGGGGCACCACGGCCTCCGCCCAGCGCGGGGTGCGCGGGGTGAAGCGGGGCAGCAGGAGCAGGACGAGGCCGATCGTCGAGAGGATCACCACACTCAGCACGATCCACATCGACGCCGAGTTCACGGAGTAGGTGAGCGCGCCGAAGGCGATCAGCGCCGACCAGAAATACATGATCAGCACCGCCCTGCTGTGGGAGTGGCCGATCTCCAGCAGCCGGTGGTGCAGATGGCCCCGGTCCGCCGCGAACGGCGACTGGCCGCGCCAGGTGCGCCGCACGATGGCCAGGATCAGGTCGGCGGCCGGCACGGCGATGATGGTCAGCGGCAGCAGCAGCGGGATGTAGACGGGCACCGTCTGGTGCACCGCCTCCTTCTCCGAACCGGCGAACAGCTTCAACGCGTCCGGGTCGACCTGCCCGGTGACGGAGATCGCGCCGGCGGCGAGCACCAGGCCGATGAGCATGGAGCCGGAGTCGCCCATGAAGATCCGCGCGGGGTGCATGTTGTGCGGCAGGAAGCCCAGGCACATGCCCATCAGGATCGCCGAGAACAGCGTCGCCGGAGCGGCCGCCTCGATGCCGTACGAGTACCAGATGCGGTAGGCGTACAGGAAGAACGCCGCCGCCGCGATGCACACCATGCCGGCCGCGAGACCGTCCAGGCCGTCCACGAAGTTGACCGCGTTGATGGTGATCACGACCAGCGCCACCGTGAGCAGCGTGCCCTGCCACTGGGTGAGCGCGACCGAGCCGACGCCCGGGATGGGCAGCCACAGGATCGTCAGACCCTGCATGACCATCACACCGGCGGCGATCATCTGGCCGCCCAGCTTGATCAGGGCGTCGATCTCGAACTTGTCGTCCAGCACACCGATCAGCCAGATCAGCGCCGCCCCGGAGAGCAGCGCCCGCGGCTCGTTGGACTTCTCGAAGAGCTGGTTGAGGTTGGTGAGGTGATCGGCGACCAGCAGTCCCGCGCACAGCCCGAAGAACATCGCGATACCGCCGAGCCGCGGAGTGGGTTCCCGGTGCACGTCACGCGCCCGGATCTCCGGCATCGCCCCGGCCACGATCGCGAACTTCCGTACCGGCCCTGTCAGCAGGTACGTCACCGCGGCCGTGATGCAGAGCGTCAGCAGGTATTCACGCACGGGCTTCCCCACAGGTCTCGCTGGCCATCACAGCCCCACACCCTAGCGAGGCGCGCATACGAGTGGGGACTTCCGGGTAGCGACGATGGTTGCACGCGTGGCTGTGCGTCGTGTGCGCCCACCCCGGCCGGGGCCGTGTCAGCGCGGGTACGGCGGGAACGCCGCCACCAGTTCCCGCACGTCCTCGCGGGCCCGCGCGGCCTCCGTACCGCCGCGCAGCACGCTCGCGAGGAGCCCTCCGACGTACGTCATCTCCCGGGAACCCATGCCCTGCGTCGTCACCGCCGCCGTGCCCAGCCGCAGCCCGCGGCCGTCGCCGTGCGGAAGCGCACAGCAGTCGAGGACGATGCCCGCCGCCGCCAGCCGGCCCCGCGCGGTGCGCCCGTCGACCCCGAGCGGGGCCGTGTCGGCGGTGATCAGATGGGTGTCCGTGCCGCCGGTGGTGACGAGCAGCCCTTCCGCGGCCAGCGCGGCGGCCAGCGCCCGGGCGTTGGCGACCACCTGGTGTGCGTACGCGGCGAAGGCCGGGGTCGCCGCTTCCCCGAACGCGACCGCCTTGGCGGCGACGGTGTGCATCTGGGCACCGCCCTGCGTGAAAGGGAACACGGCCCGGTCGACGCGCTCGGCCAGCTCGCCGCCGCAGAGGATCATCCCGCCGCGCGGACCCCGCAGCACCTTGTGCGTCGTCGCGCACACGATGTCCGCGTACGGCACGGGACTGGGCGCCACTCCCCCGGCGACCAGCCCCATGGGGTGCGCTGCGTCCGCGATGAGATGGGCACCGGCCTCGTCGGCGACCTCGCGGAAGAAGGCGTAGTCGATGTGGCGGGGATAGGAGATGGAACCGCACACGATCGCCTTGGGGCGGCGCGTGCGGGCGAGGGTGCGGACCTGCTCGTGGTCGATCAGGCCGCTCTCCGCGTCCACGCCGTAGCCGACGAAGTCGAACCAGCGGCCGGAGAAGTTGGCGGGCGAGCCGTGGGTGAGGTGACCGCCGTGGGGCAGCCCGAGGGCGAGGACGGTGTCCCCGGGACGCAGCAGGGCGGCGTACGCGGCGAGCACGGCCGAGGAGCCGGAGTGCGCCTGGACGTTGGCGTGTTCCGCGCCGAACAGCGCCTTCGCCCGCTCCACGGCGAGACGCTCGGCGGCGTCGGCGAACTCGCAGCCGCCGTGGTGCCGGTTGCCCGGGTAGCCCTCGGCGTACTTGTTGGCGAGCGGTGAGCCGAGGGCGGCCAGCACGGCCGGCGACGTGAAGTTCTCCGCGGCGATGAGCTGCAGCGTGGTCGACTGCCGCTCCCGCTCCCCGAGCAGCACGTCGGCGAGCTCGGGATCCTGCCGCCGCAGGACATCGGCCTCGAGGGCATGGCTGACCGTCATGATCCGCTCCCGGACGTCGACGTCGACACTGACGTACGCCCAATGTAGGCCGGACCGCCCGGCGACGCCCGCGTTGCTGCGCCCCCCGGGGCCGGGCACAGCGGCCCCGGCAGCCCGCCTACGCCCGCGTGGGAACCCCGGTCAGCGCGGTCACCACGGGATCCAGCGCCTGGTGTATCTCGTCCCCGATGGACCGGAAGAACGTCAGCGGCGCCCCGTACGGGTCGTACACCTCGTCCGCCTCGGCCGTGGGCGCCAGCAGCCACCCGCGCAGCGCCGCGGCGGCGCGCACCAGCGCCCGGGCACGCATCACCAGCCCCTCGTCCAGCGGCGGCAGCGTCGCCGGGTCGATGGCGTCGACCAGCCGGGTGAACTCCTTCAGCGTGAAGGTCCGCAAGCCGGCCGAATGCCCCATGGAGATGACCTGCGCCCGGTGGTCGCGCGTGGCCGTCAGCACCAGGTCCGCCCGGATCACGTGCTCGTCCAGCAGCTCCCGCCCCACGAACCCGGACGCGTCCGCGCCGAACTCCGCCAGCACGGTCTCCGCGTGCGCCTCCATCGCCGCGCCCTCGTGCCCCCACGTGCCCGCGCTCTCCACGATGAGACCGCCGCCGAGGACGCCCAGCCGCTGGCTCACGAAATGCCGGGTCAGCCGCTCGGTGATGGGCGAGCGGCACACGTTTCCGGTACTGACGTGGAGGATGCGGAAGGTGTCGCGCGGAAACCCGAAGGTCGTCGTGATCTCCGCGCTGGATTCCCCGTTGCCTATGCCACGCCCCGCCTCAGGGGCCGTCAATTCGCCACCTCGAGGTCGGGTACCACCTTGCGCAGCTCGTCCGGCGGGATCGCGCCCTCGCGCAGCAGCACCGGCACGGCCCCCGTGACGTCGACGATGGAGGAGGGCACGTTGCCCGGGGTGGGCCCGCCGTCCAGGTACACGGAGACGGAGTCGCCGAGCATCTGCTGCGCGGCGTCGCAGTCCTCGGGTGCCGGGTGACCGGTCAGGTTGGCCGAGGACACGGCCATCGGGCCGACCTCGGTGAGCAGCTCGATCGCGACCGGGTGCAGCGGCATCCGCACGGCCACCGTGCCGCGGGTGTCCCCGAGGTCCCACTGGAGGGACGGCTGGTGCCTGGCGACCAGCGTCAGCGCGCCGGGCCAGAAGGCGTCGACCAGTTCCCAGGCCTTCTCGGAGAAGTCCGTGACCAGGCCGTGCAGGGTGTTCGGGGAGCCGATGAGGACGGGCGTGGGCATGTTGCGGCCCCGGCCCTTGGCCTGGAGCAGGTCGGCGACGGCCTCCGAGGTGAACGCGTCGGCGCCGATGCCGTACACCGTGTCCGTCGGCAGCACCACGAGCTCGCCCCGGCGGACGGCGGACGCGGCCTCGCGCAGACCGGTCGCGCGGTCGGTCGCGTCGTTGGTGTCGTATCGCCGAGCCATGTGGCGGGCCTCCTCGTACACGTGCTGCTGGGGGGATGAAGTATGCGGGACGCTCACGGCAGAGCCTTGCGGGCGGTGGCGAACCGCGGGCGGTTGTTCAGGTCGGGGTGGTCGGCCGCGTCGGTCCAGCCGCGGTCCTCGGCGAAGATCCACGGCACCTGGCCGCCCTGTGTGTCGGCGTGCTCGACGACGACCACCCCGCCGGGACGCAGCAGCCGGTGCGCGGTGCGCTCCAGGCCGCGGATCAGCTCGAGGCCGTCCTCGCCGGAGAACAGCGCCAGCTCGGGGTCGTAGTCGCGGGCCTCCGGTGCGACGTACTCCCATTCGGTGAGCGGGATGTACGGCGGGTTGGAGACGACCAGGTCGACCTGGCCGTCGAGGTCCGGGAAGGCCGCCAGGGCGTCTCCCTGGCGCAGTTCGACCCTGGACCCCTCCATGTTCTTGCGGGTCCAGCGCAGGGCGTCCTCGGACAGCTCCACGGCGTACACGCGGGAGCGCGGGACCTCCTGCGCGAGGGCGAGCGCGATGGCGCCCGAGCCGGTGCACAGGTCGACGATGCACGGCTCGACGACGTCCATCGCGCGGACGGCGTCTATCGCCCAGCCGACCACCGACTCGGTCTCGGGCCGCGGGACGAACACCCCGGGGCCGACCTGGAGCTCCAGGTAGCGGAAGTACGCCCGCCCGGTGATGTGCTGGAGCGGTTCGCGGGCCTCGCGGCGGGCGATGACCTCCCAGTACCGGGCGTCGAAGTCGGAGTCCTTCACGCTGTGCAGCTCGCCGCGCTTGACGCCGTGCACGAACGCGGCGAGCTCCTCCGCGTCGGTGCGCGGCGAGGGCACGCCCGCGTCGGCGAGCCGCTGGGTGGCCTGGGCCACCTCGGCGAGCAGCAGGTTCACTGGTCCTCCGTGCTGTCTTTCGGGGGCTTACGCGGCGGCGAGCTTGGCGGCCGAGTCCGCGTCGACGCAGGCCTGGATCACCGCGGCGAGGTCGCCGTCCAGGACCTGGTCCAGGTTGTAGGCCTTGAAGCCGACGCGGTGGTCCGAGATGCGGTTCTCCGGGAAGTTGTACGTACGGATCTTCTCGGAGCGGTCGACGGTGCGGACCTGGCTGCGCCGGGCGTCGGCGGCCTCCCGCTCCGCCTCCTCCTGCGCCATGGCCAGCAGCCTGGAGCGCAGGATACGCAGTGCCTGCTCCTTGTTCTGCAGCTGGCTCTTCTCGTTCTGGCAAGAGGCGACGACTCCGGTCGGGAGGTGCGTGATGCGCACGGCGGAGTCGGTGGTGTTGACGGACTGCCCGCCGGGCCCGGAGGACCGGTAGACGTCGATGCGCAGGTCGTTCGGGTTGATCTCGACGTCGACCTCCTCCGCCTCCGGGGTCACCAGGACGCCCGCCGCGGAGGTGTGGATGCGTCCCTGGGACTCGGTGGCCGGCACGCGCTGCACGCGGTGCACGCCGCCCTCGTACTTCAGCCGCGCCCACACGCCCTGGCCGGGCTCGATCTGCCCGCGGGCCTTCACGGCGACCTGGACGTCCTTGTAACCGCCCAGCTCGGACTCGGTGGCGTCGATGATCTCGGTCTTCCACCCGACGCGCTCGGCGTAGCGCAGGTACATGCGCAGCAGGTCGCCGGCGAACAGGGCGGACTCGTCGCCGCCCGCGCCCGCCTTGATCTCGAGGATGACGTCCTTGTCGTCGCTGGGGTCGCGCGGCACGAGAAGCAGGCGGAGCTTCTCGGTGAGCTCCTCGCGCTGCTGCTCCAGGTCCTTGACCTCGGCGGCGAAGTCGGGGTCGTCGGCGGCCAGTTCGCGCGCGGTCCCGATGTCGTCGCCCGTCTGCTTCCAGGAGCGGTACGTGGCGACGATCGGGGTGAGCTCGGCGTAGCGCTTGTTCAGCTTGCGCGCGTTCGCCTGGTCGGCGTGGACCGACGGGTCGGCGAGCTTCTTCTCCAGGTCGGCGTGCTCGGCGACGAGTTCCTCGACGGCCTCGAACATCTTGGGCTCCTGCGATTGCGTGGGTGAAGGGGCGGACGACCAAAAACGCCGGTCCCGGCCAGCCCCGGGCGGGGGCGCGGCCGTGGACCGGCGGAATGGGGCTCGCTACTTCTTGGAGCCGGCGGCCTTGCCGAAGCGGGCCTCGAAGCGGGCCACACGGCCACCGGTGTCGAGGATCTTCTGCTTGCCCGTGTAGAACGGGTGGCACTCGGAGCAGACCTCGGCGCGGACGGCGCCGCCGGAGATCGTGCTGCGGGTGGTGAACGACGCGCCGCAGGTGCAGCTGACCTGCGTCTCGACGTACTCGGGGTGGATGTCGCGCTTCAAGGGTGTCTCCTAGGTTCGGGAGGGCACCGGGTCGCTGCCGCGGGGTGCGGGAGCGTGAACCGGGGCCGACGTACCAGTCTGCCAGGACTGGGGCCATCACCCAAAACCGGGGGTTGCCGTCTTTTGTTCCCCGCACCCCTAGCCGGCGTCGACCACGCCCCTCGCCTCTCCCGTGGCCGTGTCCTTCGTGGCGCTCCGGGGGATCGGCTCGTCTCTCCTGAGGGCGTCCCACACCAGCTGGGCCTTGTCCTTCAGGGGGAGGAGGCGGTTGCCGTCGGCCGGGTCGTACCGGACCGGCATGGTGATCATGTGCATGTCGTCGGGGCCGATGCCCTTCAGACCGCTCGCGAAGGACATCAGCGAGTTCACCGAGCCGAGGCCGGAGTCGGTGGTGACGGCCTTGGTGGCGCTGTCGGCGAGGCTGTACAGCTTCTTCGGGCTGGTGAAGACGCCGACCTCCTTCACCTGCCGCAGCAGGGCCCTGACGAACGCCTGCTGGAGCTGGATGCGGCCGAGGTCGGAGCCGTCACCGACGCCGTGCCGGGTGCGGACCAGACCGAGGGCCTGTTCCCCGTCGAGGCGGTGGGTGCCGGCCGGGAGGTCGAGGTGGCTGTCGGGGTCCTCGATGTCCTCGCCGGTGGTGACCTCGACGCCGCCGAGCTCGTCGATCAGCTTCTGGAAACCGGTGAAGTCGATCTCCAGGTAGTGGTCCATGCGCAGGTCGGTGATCGACTCGACGGTCTTCACCGCGCAGGCCGCCCCGCCCGTGGAGTAGGCGGAGTTGAACATCACGCCCTTCGCGGCCGGGTGGGTGCCGCCCTCGGTGTCGGTGCACTCGGGGCGGTCGATGAGGGTGTCGCGCGGAAGGGAGACGACGTCGGCCTTCTGGTGGCCCTCGTGGACGTGCACGATCATCGCGGTGTCGGAGCGGGCGCTGCCGTCGTCGGCGCCGCCGCCGAGTTTCTTGTTGCCGTCGGCGCGGGTGTCGGAGCCGAGGACGAGGATGTTCTCCGAGCCGTTGTCCGCCTTCTCCGGCCGGTCGGTGCCGAGGGCCTGGTCGAGGTCGACGCTGTCGATGTTGCCGTTGAGCTTGACGTACAGGTATCCGGCGCCGGTGCCGCCCAGCACGACGATGCCCGCCGCGGTCCAGGCCATGACCCTCAGGCCCTTGTGCCGCTTGCCGCCCGGTGCGCGGCGGCGCCCCTCGACCGGGTGGCGCGTCCCCGTGGTACCGGACTCCCCCGGTGTCCCGGGGCCCGGTGTGCTCTCGGCAGCCATGTGCTCCTCAGCTCATCTCCGGTCGGTTACCCCCTGCGCTTGCCGGCAGACATGGCCGTCACGGCCCGTACGTCACCATGGTCCCGCCGTCGGGAGAGACGGGGAAATCCGGCAGAGGGTTGCACGGTGCCCTGGTGGCGAAGGTCCCGCTCCTGCCCCATCTGCGCCGGCACGCGCGAAGGGCCGCTTCCGTGACGGAAGCGGCCCTTCGCGGAGTCTGCCGGAGGCGGGACCTCAGTCGCCGTTGCCCGGCGTCGGCGTCGTCTTCTGGATCTGCATCAGGAACTCGGCGTTCGACTTCGTCTGCTTCATCTTGTCGAGGAGCAGCTCGACCGCCTGCTGCTGGTCGAGGGCGTGCAGCACCCGGCGCAGCTTCCAGACGATGGCGAGCTCGTCGCTGGCGAGCAGGATCTCCTCCTTGCGGGTACCGGACGCGTCGACGTCCACCGCGGGGAAGATGCGCTTGTCGGCGAGCTTCCGGTCGAGCTTGAGCTCCGCGTTGCCGGTGCCCTTGAACTCCTCGAAGATCACCTCGTCCATGCGGGACCCGGTGTCCACCAGGGCGGTGGCGAGGATGGTCAGCGAGCCGCCGTCCTCGATGTTGCGGGCCGCACCGAAGAAGCGCTTCGGCGGGTACAGGGCGGTCGAGTCGACACCACCGGACAGGATGCGGCCGGAGGCCGGGGCGGCGAGGTTGTACGCACGGCCCAGACGCGTGATCGAGTCGAGCAGGACGACGACGTCGTGGCCCAGCTCCACCAGGCGCTTGGCGCGCTCGATGGCGAGCTCGGCGACCGTGGTGTGGTCCTCGGCCGGGCGGTCGAAGGTCGAGGAGATGACCTCGCCCTTGACCGACCGCTGCATGTCGGTGACCTCTTCGGGACGCTCGTCGACGAGGACGACCATCAGGTGGCACTCGGGGTTGTTGTGCGTGATCGCGTTGGCGATCGCCTGCATGATCATGGTCTTGCCGGTCTTCGGCGGGGCCACGATCAGGCCGCGCTGTCCCTTGCCGATGGGCGACACCAGGTCGATGATGCGGGTGGTGAGCACGCCCGGGTCCGTCTCCAGGCGGAGGCGGTCCTGCGGGTACAGCGGGGTCAGCTTGTTGAACTCCGGGCGGCCACGGCCGTGTTCGGGCGCCATGCCGTTGACGGAGTCGAGGCGGACCAGCGCGTTGAACTTCTCGCGGCGCTCGCCCTCCTTGGGCTGGCGGACCGCGCCGGTGACGTGGTCGCCCTTGCGCAGGCCGTTCTTGCGGACCTGGGCGAGGGAGACGTACACGTCGTTCGGGCCGGGCAGGTAGCCGGAGGTCCGGATGAAGGCGTAGTTGTCGAGGATGTCCAGGATGCCCGCGACCGGGATCAGGACGTCGTCCTCGGCGAGCTGCGGCTCCTGCACCTCGTCGCGGCCACGGCGGCCACGGCGGTCACGGTAGCGGCCGCGACGGCCACGGCGGCCGCCTCCGTCGTCGTCGTAACCGTCGTCCTGACGGCCTCCGCCACCCTGCTGGTTCTGCTGACGGCCGCCGCCCTGGTTCTGCTGCTGGTCGTCACCCTTGCCGCGACGGTCACCGCGGTCACCACCACGGTCACCGCGGTCACCGCGGTCGCCGCGGTCACCACGGTCGCCACCGCGGTCGCCGCGGTCACGGTCGCGGCCGCGCTCACGGCGGTCGCGGCGGCGGCCCTCGCCGCCCTCCTGGTCGGACTTGCCCTCGCCCTGCTGCGACTGCTGCTGGGCCGGGGTCTCGGCCTTGGAGTCGGTCTTCGCCTCGGCGGTGATCGTCTCGGTCGCGGCGGCGGGAGCGCCGGCCTCCGCGGTGGCGCGACGGCGGCGCCGCTCGGCGGGGGCGGCCTCCTCGGCCTGCTCGGCCGAGGCCTTCGGGGAGGGCTGGCCGGGGATCTCGATCTGCTGCTGGGCCGCGGCCTTGTCGGCGGGGGCCTGCTCGGCCTTGGCGTCGCCCTTCTCGGCGGTGTCACCCGTGCGGGTCCGGGAGGTGGCGCGGCGCTTGGGCTTGGTCTCGGTGGCGGACTCGGCCTTGGCCGGGGCAGCTCCCCCGGAGGGGGCACCTCCACCGGTGGCCTGCGCCTCCTTGATGACCTCGATCAGCTGGCTCTTGCGCATGCGCGCGGTACCCCTGATGCCGAGGCCGGATGCGACCTGTTGCAGCTCGGCCAGCACCATGCCCTCGAGGCCGGTACCGCGGCGCCGCCGGGAGCCGGCACCGGAGGCAGGCGCGGAAGCGTCCGTGGCGGGCGCGGCAGCGGTCTCCTCGACACGTGCGCCCATCAGATCGGTGGTGTCGCTCACGAAGGGTCCTTCCCTGGAGCGGACGTCGGCCTGTCTGGCTCGGCGACCGGTTGTGCTGTCCGGCATCGGTCCTTGCTGTGTGAACCGTGCCGGGGCGGTTGTCCGCCTGAGCGGCGGAAGAGATATCTGGTGATGGCGCTTCCCCGAGCCGTGGCACCCAGTGTCACGTGGCGTGGTCGCACCGGTTCCGGAGATCCCCCAGAGGGGGTAGCCCCACCGTCGGGCCGTTCAGCGTCCGCGTACGACGTACTGCCCGCATACGTAGCAGTGGACACAGTGCGGCTTGGGGGGCTCCCGGAAGAATGTCTGTCCCGGACGGGGACACGAGGCACCTCGCCATGGTGGGGTCGGGTGCAGACTTGAGGTTAACACTACCGGATCCAACAAACATTCCCCCTCTCGAAATCCGGCAACCGTGTGTCAGGTGGCGAGCGGAAGCACGCTCGCGCCCTGCACGTCGAGACCGAGCCGGTTGGCGGCCCAGTCGGCGCCGGCCAGTGCTTCGACCTTGTCGGCCGTGCCCGCGTCCACCAGCGCCATGACCGTGGGTCCGGCGCCGGAGATCACCGCGGGGATGCCGTCCCCGCGCAGCCGCTCCACCAGGGCGGCGCTCTCGGGCATGGCCGGGGCGCGGTACTCCTGGTGCAGACGGTCCTCGGTGGCGGGCAGCAGCAGCTCGGGGCGCCGGGTCAGCGCCTCGACGAGCAGGGCGGCCCGGCCCGCGTTGGCGGCGGCGTCGACGTGCGGCACGGTGCGCGGGAGCAGTCCGCGCGCGGTCTCGGTGAGGACCGGCTTCCCGGGCACGAAAACCACCGGAACGATGGATTCGGCGGGTTCCATGCGGATGGCCCGGGCGGCGCCGCCCTCCATCCAGGACAGGGTGAACCCGCCCAGCAGACAGGCCGCGACGTTGTCGGGGTGGCCCTCGATCTCGGTGGCCAGTTCGAGCAGCGCGGTGTCGTCGAGCTTGGCGTCGGCCCCTATCGTCACGGCGCGGGCGGCGACGATCCCGGCGCAGATGGCGGCCGAGGAGGAGCCGAGGCCCCGGCCGTGCGGGATGCGGTTGGCGCAGACGATCTCGAGGCCGCGCGGCTGACCGCCGAGCAGGTCGAAGGCGGTGCGCAGGGAGCGTACGAGGAGATGGCGCTCGTCCCGCGGGAGGGTCTCGCTGCCCTCACCCGCGATGTCGACGTGCAGCCCGGAGTCGGCCACCCGGACGACCACGTCGTCGTACAGCCCCAGCGCGAGGCCGAGGGCGTCGAAGCCCGGGCCGAGGTTGGCGCTGGTGGCGGGGACGCGCACCCGGACGGCGGCGGCGCGGAAGGCTGGACCGGCCATCGCTCGAAGACTCTCCTTGAGCTGCGTGACTGCCGAATGACATTCGATGGACATTCGATGACGTACGAGAACCCTGGGGCCGCCGCCGGCCGGGGTGGCCGACCGCTTTCCGGGTCGTCCCCGGCCGCTTTCCGGACCGTGGGGACGACGCACGACCGCGGCATATGCGGCGGGCGGGTTCAGTACAGCCTATCGAAGGAAGGTTCAGTGGCGACATAGGGCGCACGGGAGGCGCACGATGCGTGTCGCGAGCCCCCCGTGCACCCCTCGTAGAGGACGTTCCCGGGCCGAAGCGCCCTTACGCCCGCCGTGCGGAGGCCGGCGGGCGTAAGGGCGTTCGGTCCAGGGGTGCCGGACGCCCTCCAGGTGACCTCTGGGCGACCGCTGGGCGCCCTCTGGCTAGGCGAGGCCGAGCCGCTGGGCGGCGGTCGCCGCGTCGACGGGAACGGTGTCCGGCTGCGGCGCGCCCGCGACGGCCCAGTCGGGGTCCTTCAGACCGTTGCCGGTGACCGTGCACACGATCGTCTGCCCCGGGTCGACCTTGCCCTGCTCGGCGGCCTTCAGCAGACCGGCCACCGAAGCGGCGGAGGCGGGCTCGACGAAGACGCCCTCCTGCGAGGCCAACAGCCGGTAGGCGCGCAGGATCTCACGGTCCGTCACCTCGTCGATGGCGCCGCCGGACTCGTCCCGCGCGGCGAGCGCGAAGTCCCAGGAGGCCGGGTTGCCGATCCGGATGGCGGTGGCGATGGTCGACGGGTCCTTGACCACCTCGCCGCGCACGATCGGCGCGCTGCCGGAGGCCTGGAACCCCCACATGCGCGGCGTCCGGGTGCTGACACCGTCGGCGGCGTACTCCTTGTAGCCCCTCCAGTACGCGGTGATGTTGCCCGCGTTGCCCACCGGCAGGACGTGGATGTCGGGCGCCTCGCCCAGCATGTCCACGATCTCGAACGCCGCGGTCTTCTGCCCCTCGATACGCACCGGATTGACCGAATTGACCAGCGCCACGGGGTAGTTGTCGCTCAGCGCGCGGGCGAGCGTCAGGCAGTCGTCGAAGTTGCCGTCGACCTGGAGGATCTTCGCCCCGTGGACGAGCGCCTGGCCCATCTTGCCGAGCGCGATCTTGCCCTGCGGCACGAGGACGGCGGAGACCATGCCCGCCCGCACGGCGTACGCGGCGGCGCTCGCGGACGTGTTGCCGGTGGAGGCGCAGATGACGGCCTTGGCCCCCTCCTCCTTCGCCCTCGAGATGGCCATGGTCATGCCGCGGTCCTTGAAGGACCCGGTGGGGTTCGCGCCCTCGACCTTGAGGTGCACCTCGCAGCCCGTGCGCTCGGAGAGCACCTGCGCGGGCACGAGCGGCGTACCGCCCTCACGGAGTGTCACGACCGGCGTGCTGTCGGATACCGGCAGCCGGTCCCGGTACTCCTCGATGATTCCGCGCCACTGGTGGGTCATTGCTGGTTACTCTCCTTCAACCCGCATGATGCTGGCGACACCACGCACGGTGTCGAGCTTGCGCAACGCCTCGACGGTCCCGCCGAGGGCGGCGTCGGACGCACGGTGCGTGACGACGACGAGCGACGCCTCGCCGTCCTTTCCGGACTGCCGGACCGTGTCGATCGAGACCCCGTGCTCCGCGAACACGGTCGCGACCTGGGCGAGGACACCCGGTTTGTCGGCCACGTCGAGGCTGATGTGGTAGCGCGTGACGACCTCGCCCATGGACGAGACGGGCAGCGCGGCGTACGCGGACTCGCCGGGCCCGGTGGTCCCGCCGACCCGGTTGCGCCCCACGGCGACCAGGTCCCCGAGCACGGCGGAGGCGGTCGGCGCGCCGCCCGCGCCCGGACCGTAGAACATCAGCTGCCCGGCGGCGTCCGACTCGACGAACACGGCGTTGTACGCGCCGCGGACGGAGGCCAGCGGGTGGCTGAGCGGAATCATCGCCGGATGCACCCGCGCGGTGACCGACGCACCGTCCTCGGCCCGCTCGCAGATGGCGAGCAGCTTGATGGTGCAGCCCATCTCCTTGGCGGAGGCGAAGTCGGCGGCGGTGACCTCGGTCATCCCCTCGCGGTGGACGTCGTCGAGGCGCACGCGCGTGTGGAAGGCGATCCCGGCGAGGATGGCGGCCTTGGCGGCCGCGTCGAAGCCCTCGACGTCGGCGGTCGGGTCGGCCTCGGCGTACCCGAGCGCGGTGGCCTCGTCGAGCGCCTCCTGGTAGCCGGCGCCCGTGGTGTCCATCTTGTCGAGGATGAAGTTGGTGGTGCCGTTGACGATGCCGAGGACCCGGTTGACCTTGTCACCGGCGAGGGACTCGCGCAGCGGGCGGATCAGCGGGATGGCGCCGGCGACGGCGGCCTCGTAGTAGAGGTCCTTGCCGTGCTCCTCGGCGAGGGCGTGCAGCGCGGCGCCGTCCTGGGCCAGCAGCGCCTTGTTCGCGGAGACGACCGAGGCGCCGTGCTCGAAGGCGGTGGTGATGAGCGTACGGGCGGGCTCGATGCCGCCGATGACCTCCACGACGATGTCGAGGTCGCCGCGTTTGACGAGCGCGGTGGCGTCGGTGGTGACCAGGGCGGGGTCGATCCCCTCACGCACCTTGTCGGGCCGCCGCACGGCGACCCCGGCGAGCTCCACCGGGGCTCCGATGCGCGCGGCGAGGTCGTCGGCGTGCGTCGTCATGATGCGCGCCACCTCTGAGCCGACCACTCCACAGCCCAGCAGCGCCACCTTCAGCGGACGCGTACGCATCATCCGACCTCGTTTCCTGAATACCGTCTAGGTTGCACCAGTCTCACTCACCGGACGGGAGTTTCTGCCCTTTGTCCGGATCGTGAGACGTCTATTTCATTTGCCCGGCCCGTGGGACCGAAGATCTTCCCGGCCGGTCCCCCGCCGGACGGCCGTTCGCCGCCGCGCGACGGACTGGGCCGGACCACTCGCAGGACCGGGCCGGACCACTTGCCAGGACCGGACCACTCGCAGGACCGGGCCGGACTACCCGACGTCGAGCCGGAGCAGGTCCTCCTCCGTCTCCCGCCGGACGATCACCCGCGCCTCGCCGCCGCGGACGGCGACGACCGGGGGGCGCAGGACATGGTTGTAGTTGCTGGCCATGGACCGGCAGTACGCCCCGGTCGCCGGTACGGCGAGGAGGTCACCCGGTGCCAGGTCGCCCGGCAGGAATGCGTCCTTCACCACGATGTCCCCGCTCTCGCAGTGCTTGCCGACGACCCGGCACAGCACCGGCTCGGCGTCGGAGCTGCGGGAGACCAGGGAGACGCTGTACTCGGCGTCGTACAGCGCGGTGCGGATGTTGTCCGACATCCCGCCGTCGACGGAGACGTACGTCCGCAGCCCGTCCAGCGGCTTGACCGTGCCGACCTCGTACAGCGTGAACGCCGTCGGCCCGACGATGGCGCGCCCCGGCTCGACGGAGATACGCGGCGTGCGGAGCCGGGCGGCCTCGCACTCCCGGGTGACGATCTCGGTCAGCGCCTTGGCGATCTCGTGCGGCTCCCGCGGGTCGTCGTCACTGGTGTACGCGATCCCCAGCCCGCCGCCGAGGTCGATCTCGGGCAGCTCGACCCCGTGCTCGTCACGGATCTCCCTGAGCAGCCCGACCACCCGGTGCGCGGCGACCTCGAACCCCGACATGTCGAAGATCTGCGAGCCGATGTGCGAGTGGATCCCGATGAGCTCGATGCCGTCCAGCCGCAGGGCCCGCCGCACCGCCTCGGCGGCCTGCCCGCCGGCCAGCGGGATGCCGAACTTCTGGTCCTCGTGGGCGGTGGCGATGAACTCGTGGGTGTGCGCCTCGACACCGACCGTGATGCGGATCTGCACCCGCTGCCGCATGCCGAGCTCCTGCGCGATGTGCGCGACCCGCACGATCTCCTGGAACGAGTCGAGCACGATCCGCCCGACCCCGGCCTCGACGGCCCGCCGGATCTCGCCCGTGGACTTGTTGTTGCCGTGGAAGGCGATGCGCTCGGCCGGCATCCCGGCGGACAGGGCGGTGGCCAGCTCCCCGCCCGAGCAGACGTCGAGGTTCAGCCCCTCCTCGTCCAGCCACCGCACGACCGCCCGGGACAGGAAGGCCTTGCCGGCGTAGAACACGTCGGCGTCCTCCCCGAAGGCGGTGCGCCAGGCCCGCGCACGGGCCCGGAAGTCGTCCTCGTCGAGGAAGTAGGCGGGGGTGCCGAACTCCTCGGCGAGCCGCTTGACGTCGATCCCGCCGACGGTGAGCACGCCGTCCTCGTTCCGCGTGACGGTCTCGGACCACACCTTGGGGTCGAGCGCGTTCAGATCGGAGGGCGGTGCGGAGTAGTGCCCCTCGGGGAGGACGTCGGCGTGACGGGGCCCTGCGGGGTGTGCGGAACGGCTCATGATGGTCTCTCTGGGCTCTCTCAGAGGTGGTCGGGTGCGTCGATGCCGAGCAGGGACAGGCCACCGGCCAGCACCGTCCCGGCGGCTTCGGCGAGGGCGAGCCGGGCACGGTGGGCGGCCGAGGGTTTCTCGTCACCGAGGGGCAGCACGGCGGGCAGCAGGGGCAGCAGGGCATCGGCGACGGTGACGAGATGCCGGGCGAGCCGGTCGGGCGCGCGGTGGGTGGCGGCACCCAGGAGGACACGGGGGTGGTCGGCGAGGGCCTGCAGCAGCGCCTGCGCCTCCACGGGGCCGGGCTCGCCCCCGAACCCGAGATCGGCGGCATTGCGCACGAGGCTCCGGCTGCGGGCATGGGCGTAGCGGACGCGGAACAGCGGATTACTCTCCCGCTGCACCAGGTGCTCGTCACCGAGGCGCGGCCGGTCGTGCGGCGCGGGATGCAGCAGCGCCCAGCGGGCGGCGTCCCTGCCGAGGGGGAGGGGGTCGGCGGGGGCGGGGACGGGGCGGACGTCGATCGCGGCGGCTGTGTCGTCGTGGATGGGCGTGACGGGGTCCGGGACGCCGTCGACGCGCACCCCCAGCACGCTCTCCCACGCGGCGTCGAGCGGGCCCGCGCACCCGGCGTGCACGAGGGCCCCCTGCGACCGGAGAAGGCGTGCCACGGCATCGATCTGGACGACGGCCCGCACCTCGCGCGCCGCGTTCAGCCGCACGACCCGGCCGGCGAGGGCGTCACCGTGCCCGTACCGGAGCCCGCGCCGCAGCACCTCGCGCACCAGGTCGACGGGGGCGGTGCCCCGCAGACTGATGTTGAGGAACCCGGGCCCGGTGACGACGACGTCACCGATTCCCCCGGCACTCAACAGATACGGCCGCAGGACGTCGGCGACCTTCTGCGCCGGCAGCCCGGCCGGGCGGGCGAGCTGAAGGGCGACGTTGGTGGCGTAGTCCCCGCACCCCCCGGGTCCCGGGGGCGCGACCAGCACCCGCTCGGGCAGGGCCGCCACCCGCAGCTCCCCCTCGTCGACAGCACGGCGCACCGCGTGCAGCACGGTGCGGGAGAGCTCGACGGGGGTCACGGGACAAGCGTAGGGGAGGAGGGGGGTGGGTATGCGAACGTGTTACGCCGCGATCCCGGGATGTGGACGCCCGTGGGCACCCGCCGCACTCACCCTCCGGCGTGCCCGGCGGCCGGCTCGGCGTCCCCGGACCCGCACGGCCGCCCGACAGGATCGTCGATCAACTCTCGGACGATCCTGACGAGTTCCTGAGGATCGAAGGGCTTGGCGAGGAAGGCGTCGACACCGACGTCGAGCCCGCTCTCGACCTCGTACTGCGTACAGGCACTGACGATGGCGAGCGGAATGTCACGCGTGCGCGGATCGGCACGCAGCCGGCCGGCGGTCCGCAGCCCGTCCAGGCGCGGCATGACGACATCGAGCGTGACGAGGTCGGGCCGCACCTCATGGACGACTTCCAGACATTCGGCACCATCGGCCGCGGTCACGACCTCGATGCCCTCCAGCTCGAGGTTGACCCTGATCAGCTGCCGGATGACCTTGTTGTCGTCGACAACAAGAACCCGGCCCGAGGCGCCTGGCACAACTCGAGAGTAGGTCGGACCCGGCCACCGCGTCCGGCGTTTCCCCACTTCCACCCCGCACGAGCGAGGCCCGGCCCCCCGGACCGACCGCGCCGACTGCGAAAACGGGTTCCTGAGCACCCCCCGGGAACTGGTAGTGTTCTACCCGTCGCCGCGATCACCGCGACCGACACGCCCCCGTAGCTCAGGGGATAGAGCAACGGCCTCCGGAGCCGTGTGCGCAGGTTCGAATCCTGCCGGGGGCACCCTGTATGAGGTGCCCAAAGACCCCGTCACCAGCGGAAACGCTGAGGCCGGGGTCTTCGCGTATGTGCAGGTGTGTGTCGCCCGGAGCGGCCGTATGTCGGAGTCTGTGGACGAGGCGTGGACGGGATCTTGGAGCATCCCCGCAGGTGGTGACCCTCGTCGGAGCCGAGCAGGCCTGCCCCCTCGTTATCGTCGTCCTGGCCTACAGCTGCACCGCGGGTGGGTATGAGGCCGACGAAGCTGAGCTGTGGTCGCCACCAGCCGCCGGCCGGGCAGACGAATGGACGAGTTGGGGGATCTCGTGGATGTGACCACTCTTGCCGTCGCGCTCATCGGCGTCGGAGGAACACTGGGCGGAACTCTGGGCGGGGCAGTGCTCAGCCAGCGCGCGAGCCGAGAGCAGAACGAGCGTGCCGATCGTGAGCGGGCGGAAGACCGCCAAGACCAAGCGCAGCAAGCCAGACGTGAGCTCTATGCCCGCCTGAATACCACGGCTCGCGCTTACCGGGTCGCCGCCCGAGACGCAGTCCGAGCAGCCGAACGCGACGAGGATGTCGAGCCGACAATCCTCGACGCCGCTAAAGAGGCCTGGTCAGAGGAATATTCTCAGGCACAGATGGCCCTGCCCAAGGATGTTCTCGAAACCGCCTCGACCCTTAACAGGGCGCTCGGAGTCGGGTACTCCGTGGTCAAGCAGTTGCCTAGCAGTCCCAACCTGGACGAGGCATACAGTCGCGCGAAGGCCTGGTTCAGTGGACCGCTGTCCGATGGCGTGTACTTGCTGCGGGTCACCTTGCGACATGACCTCGGCGTCGAGGTTGAGCCCGACTTCGAACGAACCCACATCCAGATGCTCACTGCGCTCGACGGCGAGCGGAAACACCTTGAACGCCTGCTCTCCTCCGAACAGGCCCCGGCCGCCAGGCCTGCTTAACCGCACCGCGCAAACGATGAGGCCCCTGGGAAGAACACCAGGGGCCTCGGACACGGTCAAGGGCAGTCAGTCGTACTCACGCAAGAGGTCCTCGATACGCCGGTTGGCGACATCCTGCCGTCCGTCGAGGCACTTCGCGTAACGGGTCAGCAGGACCTCCACGCTGTTGCCGGGGGACTGCTGCAGGGTTGGGTGACACCTGACCTGGGTTGCTGAGAAGCGGCCTGGAAGGAGGTTGCAGTGCCCAAGCCGTATCCGAAGGAGTTCCGCGAGAACGTCGTGCGGGTCGCGCGCAACCGCGAGCCCGGCGTCACGCTGGAACAGATCGCCGCCGACTTCGGCGTCCACCCGATCACGCTGTCGAAGTGGCTGCGCCGTGCCGACATCGACGAGGGCGCCAGGCCGGCAGCGGCGTCGAGTGAGTCGGCCGAGCTGCGCGAGGCACGCAAACGGATCCGGCTGCTGGAGCAGGAGAACGAGGTGCTCAGGAGGGCTGCAGCGTATCTGTCGCAGGCGAACCTGCCAGCAAGACGATGTACCCGCTCGTCCGCGAGCTGGCCGCCGCCGCTGCGCCTCACTGGGTGCCGGTGGCGGTGACGTGCCGGGTGCTCAAGTTGGCCCGCCAGCCCTACTACCGGTGGCTGGACCGGCCGGTCACCGATGCCGAACTGGCCGAGGCCTATCGGGCCAACGCCCTGTTCGACGCTCACCGCGACGATCCCGAGTTCGGCCACCGCTTCCTACTCGACGAGGCCCGCGCCGCCGGCGAGGCGATGGCCGAGCGGACCGCCTGGCGAATCTGCCGGGACAACGGATGGTGGAGCGCCCTCGGCAAGCGAAGAGCTCGCGGCAAGAACGCCAAAGCCGGGCCGCCTGTCCACGACGACCGGGTACGGCGCAAGTTCGCCGCCGACGGGCCGAACCGGCTGTGGCTCACCGACATCACCAAGCACCCCACCGGCGAGGGCAAGCTGTACCTGTGCGCGGTCAAGGACATGTACTCCGGCCGCATCGTGGGCTACTCCATCGACGCCCGGATGAAATCCAGCCTCGCGGTGAACGCGCTGGAATCCGCCGTCGCCCGCCGTGGCCAGGTGGCCGGGTGCATTATGCATTCGGATCGCGGCTCACAATTCCGCTCACGGAAGTTCGTGTCCGTTCTCGCCCGGCACAACATGGTCGGCTCGATGGGCCGGGTCGGTGCGGCCGGCGACAACGCGGCGATGGAGAGCTTCTTCGCAGTGCTGCAAAAGAACGTCCTCGACCGCCAAGTTTGGGCCACCCGCCAGGACTTGCGGATCGCGATCGTCACCTGGATCGAGCGCATCTACCACCGGCGCCGACGCCAGAGACGGCTGGCCCGTTTGACCCCCGTCGAGTACGAGACCATCATGACCCCACCCGCAGCTCTGGCTGCAGAAACCCGCTGTCACCCGATCATGCAGCAGTCCCAAACACGCTTCGCCGCTCCCCTATCCCACTAACACACCATCACACCACTGCCTTGAGGGCTCGCGCCGACCAATCACTCGATAATCATATCAAGCAGACCCAGTAGTGGATCTTGGACCTGTGAGCCATCTCCAACTTCTCTCTCTGTACACTCGACTGTGTCGATAGCCGTCATGACAAGGTCGCGGATGCTGCTTTCGTCCTGCGAGTGCTTTCGCAGCCAGTCGAACCCTGCGTGCGCGTAGCGATCGAGCAGTGCCAGCTGTTCCGCCATGTTCTCACTGGCCAGCAGATCCATTTGTGATCTCAGAGAATAATCGATGGTTTGGTCAGGAGCGGCGCTTGTCAGAACCACCGCAGCGGTGATCTCGGTAGCGCCATCTGCACCGAAAAACACTCGGTCCTGGATAGGAAGCACCCCTCTCTTAGAGGTCGGCATTTCCTCTGCGGCCGTAGGCTGATTTAGCGCCATCGCCAGCGTTGCAGCAAATACGTACGCGTCCCGCATCTCCTTGAATGGGCCAGTCTTAGTACCTGCCGCGGCGGATTTCGCTTTGCCCGACGTGACAAGCGAATCGAGGATATCCCTATGATCCGGATAGATGTTGACGTTTGCCATATCTCGTCCTTTAACTGATATTGGTCATCCGTGTTCTAGCATGCGCCACACCTTCGTCTTGAGCGCTGTAAATGTGGTCCTTTCCGTTCCATTGGACCGTTCGGTTGCTGGAGCTACGCGAAGTCAATTCCATGATGTTGGCGCTTCCCACGCTACCAGCGATCCCTTCCCATACAGCAACGGATTTCGCTGAAACCAACACGACGACTTGAGGCAGCAACCTGGGCAGCGCATTCACCACGTCGGCCTCGTACTCATCATCCAATGGACTTGTCGGCGAGTCGAGGACGACTGGGAAGCCATGACTCCGCGATGTATCGACGCTCCCCGTACGCTTGAGTTGTTGCCGATTCCGTGCGATCTCTTCGTAAAGCGGAGCCAGCCTTGCGATGGCACCCAGGAAAGCAATCAAGACCAACACCTTCTCCGACTGAGAAAGCGGAATCTCCTCATCTTTTCCTGGAAAACGCACCGTAATGCCAAAATCCTCGCCGACGTGGATTTGATACGGCTTGGCAATTAGATCCGAGTAGGTCGCATTGATTGCCTTCTCGAAATCTTCTCGACCAAATCTGTTCAGACCCTTACGGGCTGTATCGAAGAATTTCTTGACCTCACGAAGGATCTCAATGGCGGCTGTCTTGCGCTTGTGCCCCTCAGATTTCGAGGACTTCTTAGTGTAGTCCGACAGCAACTCTCCGACTTTGGATGATAGCGCCTCGATTTCGGCTTCAATGCCCTTGGACTCGGCAGCGAGTATATCTACGCTCTTCTGCCTCACCATGGCGATCTCAACAGGGCTCTGGCCTGCTGGGGGGCGTTCCACATCCTGGGTTTCGGTGAATTCCATGAGTTCACGTGTCGCGTTGCCAAGCAGCCGTTCAGCCATATCGAGGCACGTCCGCAGCACTGCCTGGAGCATTCTCATGTCGGCACCCTGCTGTGGGCCGGCGACTCCAAGATCTGACGCGAGAGAGGCAATCTCGTCGCGAAGGTTCGCGACCGCCATGTCTTTCTGGGTGGTATGCCGCACAAGCAGAGAGCGAGTCTCCATGCCGCGGACAGCAATCCGCGCGTCGCCGACGTGCGCACGCAGCCTCTTGATGCGCTCGTTCGCTTCCTTCGAGAGTGGCTCGCCACACAGCGTGCAGCGGCAGTCGTTCAACGTCTTGTCGAGCACCGACTCGTGAATACGCGGAGGCATCAAGCCGGCCTTTTCAGCTAGGTCAAGCTGCGAGATGGCGGAGTACACTGCGCTCTGAGAAAAATGGAGATGCGCCTTGCGGGCCAGGTCGAGGTAGAGCTCGTACGCTCGTTGGGTTGCGGATTCCGCTTGCCGCACGCGCGCCGTTCGCTGTTCGTACTCACGCTCCCATTTTTTGATCTCCTCCGGGTTGTACCTCTCAGCGTCCTTTTTCGCTTTACTCGCTTTGTCCCTGGCATCCGCAAGCAGCCCTGGAAGGGCATCACGACGCTCCTCAGCAGAATTGAGCTCCTCCTGAGCCTGCGCGTACCTCCGCCGAGCTTCCTCGACGGTGTTGTCACTATAGTTTTTAGGCGGTTTGAGTGCCTCACTCTCTATCGCCTTACGCAGATCCTCGATCGCCCGGTCGTAGATGTCGCCAGCCAGCAGAGATCTGATCGCCTGGCCGATGTTTAGAGAAGATCCCTCGCCAGGCCTGCTCCCCTCCAATACGTTCGCAGTACTGAACGTCTCGGCAGGAAAGAAGAACAGGTCTTTGAGTGCTTTAGGGAGAATCCGATAAATGTCGTCTTCAACCGCACGCTCACCGTTTTTGGTAACTGTTAGGTCATATTCGCCAGCGGCCTGCCTGTGCGCATCGGTTACCCTGCGGATACGGAACTCATCTTTCTCGTGGACCAGAGTAAGTTCTACCCAGGTCTCGGCAGATGGATCCATCTCTACAGCGTCGACGTTGACCAATTTGCTTGGACTTGCGAACCCGTCAGTGAACTCACCGTACAGAGCCCAGGTGAACGCATTGAGAAGGGCTGTCTTGCCAGCACCATTAGGCCCTAGAATTAGAGTTACAGGCTTACGCGGGTCGATAGAGAACTCAACTCGGTGGTCGCCGTGGAAGGACCGCCAATTACGCATTACCAAGGTCACGAACTTCACTTGCGGCCCTCCTTAGCCTTCGCCATCTGAAGAGCACGGTTAGCAAATTCGTCGGGTAGGTCACTACGGTCATCAGAGAACCTTCGCCTATGTTCCGCAGTAACAACGTAATTGACCACCTCCTTAGCCTCAGAACTCAACTCGCTCGCCATTTTCTGCATTTGCTCTTCAAGTGGGTTCATCAGGCCCATTCCTCCATTTCGTCGTCCTCAGTCATACTCATCCAGGGCTGATCAACGGGACGTAGACCGTATTCATATGCCCACTCGATAATTGTCAGAAGCGCCTCGCGGTTTCGTGCCGCCTCGGCAAGTTCAGCGGCTCGAGACAGCTCCCCCGCAATGAGGCGCTTCTCTGAATCAGATGGCTCGCCGGCAGGTCGAGGCGGCATTACGATGAAGTCATAGATAACAGCGTGCGACTTCGGGTTATTCGGGTCACGCCGCAAAAGTCGCCCACGACGCTGCACGAATTGCCGAGGGTTCTGGGTCGACGCGGTGATGACCCCAATACGCGCGGATGGGATGTCAACTCCCTCGTCTAGGCATTTCATAGCCAATAGAGCCTGAATGTCCCCACTGGCCAGGCGCTCCTGAAGGACCTCACGACGATTCCTGTCTGTCTCACCGTAATAGCACTCGATCCGCATCCCGAATTCCTTGCGAAGCATCTTCTCGGTCTTCTTGAGCGCAGGGAAGTCAGTCTCAGGATTCTTCCCTTCGGCAACATAGATAATCTGGTGCGTTTGGCCTTTCAAGCCGCTCGCCATCAGCTGACGAAGTCGGTCGTGCTTTCCAGTGGCGTGCTGAGTTAGCCTGGTGCGCGCTCGGATTTGAGCCTCTGCCGCTAGCTCATCCCCCTTGGCGAACGCAGCCGCGATCCGTTGCGAAATCTGCCGATAACGCTTGGCCTCGTCCTCAGTCAGCTCGATCCGAAACGGCAAGTAGTCATAAGGTACGAGTGCGTTGTACTGATAGATCGCCTGCTTGATACTGATCGAAGCCACAGGATCGCCGAAGTAGCTTAGGAGAGCATGCGTACCCTCGTCGTCGCCGTGCCGCTTGGGCGTCGCAGAGAGCCCCAGGGTTAACGTGGGATTTGGGGGCAGCGCATTTAGGCGCGCTGGTGTGCCCAGCGAGTGCATCTCATCCCCGATGACCATGATCCGGCCACGATGACGGGCCAATTGCCGCTGCACAAAATGTTCGTCATCAGCGACGTCCTCCCCACGCGGCGTGAGGCTGCCCGCTGTGGTGATTACCATCTCAGCTCGGCGTCCTTGACTTGATCGGGCAGCTGAGAATACAGATTTCAGATGCTCCCGCTGTCTGCTGGTGAGGGTGCCGTGACAGACAGCGGGACGAAAGCCGAACCGCTCGGCCTCCTGACGCCATTGGTCCACTAGATCGATCAGTGGCACGATCACCAGCACAAGCAGTGGCTTGTTGGCGTTAGAGGAGGATACGGAGGCTTGCGTCGCGGCTGTCAGGGCGGTGATGGTCTTACCAGTGCCTGTTGCCATAGCGAAAGTGCCGCGTCCACCAGCCCGAAGCCAGTCGTTCACCGCATCTTGTTGAAACTCGTGCAGTGTAAGGTCGTCAGGTAGCGACGGGACAAGCGACACGCCTTCCAAAGAAGGGGCGATCGATGAGACTGGTTGGCCAGTTTCGGTTATTGTCCGCCCTGCAGACGGCTCGCGGATGCCGAAGTTGGACCGCATAGGATGTTCAATCCAGTCGTTTACCCGCCACAAAGCTACGCCATCAACGCGCTCGCCCCATAGCTGCTCGAACCGGTCTCGTTCTTCGCGGGCATACGCGCGCTGCTCCTCGTTCACCCAACTACGATGCAGCGGAAACGACTCCGAATGAAGCCTAGCCCCACCGATGGTTTCATTCGGACTGCCGGTGAACGTCATCCAGTTACCGGGCTGGTCAGAGAAGACTCCGATCTTCTCATGGAACAGTGCGTAACTGTGCGTATGCTCTCGCAGTGCGATACGGACATCCAGCCGACCAGAGGCGACCATCCATGTCAGCAGCTTCAGCCGGTCAGCTAGCACAGGGCTGGGAATCGGCTGCAAGATGGCGCGTCGAAGCCCCTCCTTGAGGTAGTTCTTGAGTTCCTCGCCCTTACCCATTGCCGCCAGCTCATCGTCGCTTAGGTGGGCCGGAGACGTAATGAGCCGCATCATGCCGCCGTTGAGAACGAACCTGTCAAGAGAGGGCGCAATTGCCGCCAGAATGCCCGCGGAGAAAAACCCAACGGCCCGATCGTAATTTCGCGACCGGGCGAAGGCAGGGACATAGAAGTCTTTGATTAGGTCATCTGGCGGCGAGTTGTACCGGCGCTTCCACCTCGGTTCCCAAGAGGGCAAGTCGTCGGTCATCACGCGCCTTTCAGGAGGTCAAGCAAAGGATCCTTCACAGGATCGCGTTCTCTGCCGTCGCCGCCAGACCTCTGAGGCTTGGGAGAATCCAGATGAGCGTCTATCCCCGGCAACGGAACGTCGGATCTTTGAGGCGGCATGCCTGAATCGCCAACTAGTGTTAGCAACAGAGCGGTCAAAATATCTACGGCGCTCTCTCTGCCGCACTGTCGTATATTACGCAAATCAGCGATGGTGATCCCGAGCAACTGATCGAGGCGCCTAAGATGATTCTTGCGTAGCAGGTTTCGTGCTCGCTGGGTATGGCAACGGACGTCAACCTCGTCGCCTGCGGCCGTCGAGCGCCCCAACAACGTGCCTAGGTCGTTGGGGGAGTCGACGCCCACGAGGATCCGAGCCCATGCCCGTGCTGTCGCCACGCGCATCGTGCCGGCAGGAGCCGCGTCCACGTCGACGACCGCCTGCTCATACTCCACGTTCTCGCCTCACTCCCCACGATCCCTGAACCCACCATTGTTCTCAGTCTGTCGCCATGTCACCAACACCCTGGCGAGTGATACGTCGATCCTCTCCCCCGGACACGACAACCACGTCCACGGGTTGCGCCAGTCATGCGTGAAAAAATAGCGCAGCGATCACTGTGACACGCAGACTCCGCGGAAGGTTGCCCTTCAGCACTGGTCTGTGAACCAGCCTGCCTGGCGTCCCCACGCGGCCCAAACAACACCATCGCCACCGGGACAACACCAGCAGCCTCCATCCCGGTCAGGGCACACTTCAAGATGGCGGTCATCGGTCACCAGACGTTCAGGGTGCCAGCCGCCCAGCCCGGCTCAACAGGATTCCTATTGTGTAGCCATGAGGCTCGCACGTGGGCCGTCCACGGCAGGGAGTTGACGGCGCCGAGATCAACTTGGCGGTCACACCTTTGCAAGCACACGCGACCAAGTCAGGACCAGCGCAGGGGATGACTTGCTTGGAAGGGCATGACCTGCGACCACACGCGGCGAAAGCGACATAGTGGACGAGTCATGATGACTTGTGGGCGCGAGATAGGAGCGCCGGCCAACCGTCTGGTACCCCAGGCGAAACTGTCCGGGACTGGCTCACCCGTAGGGCTAGCTACTGAACTTGAACTCGTGACGTCGGTCGACTCGTGGTGACGGCGTCAGGATCCGAGACCGCCGGCTGTTACCCGCTCGGGTTCAGGACGATGGCTGTAGCCAGCGCCGCGCCGCGGCGAGATTCACCTCGACGTCATCGCTCCAAGAGCAGACCTCCAGCCATAAGAGGTAGCCGCCTTGCGCGAAGACCAGGACCTCGCCAGGGCACTCGCCGGTTTCGGTGGACAGTTGCACCTCGGCAGCCACGACGGTGCAGGGGCCCGTTGGCGCGGGCTCCACCGCGTCAGCGTCGAGGTCGAAGTAGGCAGTGCCGCAACCGCACTCACAGCGGGATTGCACCCTGAGTTGGGGCACCTGCCGTCGGAGGGCGACGTGAACGGGCTCGTCCCGGTTCAGGACGAGGTCAAGCACGTCGGCTACGTCCTCGGGCATGCTGTCAGTCATGCCGCCACCGTAGCTGACCAGCAGCTTTGGGCTTCGACCAATTACGGGTCGGTCGACCCCACGCTCACAGGTCCAGGGCCAGGTCGGTGCCGGCGAGGCAACCGTCGATGGCCTCCGGTCGGTACTGCAGCATCTTCAGTTTGCGCTTCACTGCGCGGGTGATCTGGCCGAGGTCGGCCGCGGCGAGGTTGCCGATGTCCCGCTTGACCAGCGACCAGACGCCCTCGGTCGGGTTGAGGTCCGGGGCATAGGTAGGCAGCTGGAACACAGTGAGCCACTCGGCGTTCGCGTCGATGAACTCGCGCATGCCGGCCGTCAGTGCAGGCGGACGTTGTCCCAGACCAGCACGATCGGTCCGCCGAGCTGGATGCGAGCGCGGACGATCAGGTCGCGGAAGTCGCGCCAGCCAAAGCCCTTCGGTTCGTCCTTGCGGCCTTGGTACTCGCGGATCGCGTAGATCAGCCGGGACCGCTGGCCCGGCTTGTAGCTAGCCATCGACACGCGCCCCGAGCCTCGGCTCCTCACCCTCACGACCGGGGTCTGGCCGATCCGGCCCCAGGTCCTGGCGCGCGGCGGAGTCATCGACTGCCCGGCCTCATCCTCGAAGACGATCCAGGCGTTGCGCTCCGCCGCGGTGCTCTTACCCGCGGCCAGGTCTCCTTCTTCCACACCTCGACCGTGTCTTCATCGCGCTCGATCGCCCGTCGAGTGGGCTGCTGCCAGCTCCACCCGTGGCGCTTCAGCAGCCGCCAGGTGCCCTCGACCGTGTAGGAGACGTGGAAGAGCCGGCCGATCAGCGTCTTGATCCATGCCAGGGTCCACCGCTGGTCCGCCCAGCCGTGAGCCAGTGGACCACGCTCCAACTCCTGCTCCAGCCTGTCGAACTGGGCTTCACTGAGTCGAGGTCTTCCCGGCGACCCCTTCGACAGGACTCCCGCCTCGCCGCTCTCGCGCCAGGCCCGGCGCCACCGCTCGACCGACCGCAAGCTGATCCGCAGGGCAGCGGCGATCTCCGCGTTCTTCTGCCCGCCCTCGAAACGCTCCACGGCCTGGAGCCGTAACCGCTCCCGCGTGGTCCTCTCGGCGTCGGTCAGCCCGCCGCCCTGCGCATACCTCACACCCAACGGCTATCGGTGCCGACGGCCGGCTGTCAGGCGAACGGCACCGACATCACCCAATCAAGTTCAGTAGCCCTACAAGGCAACCCTCTGGTCCTCCACGGGGCTCAGATACACCGATCCCCCAGGGGGCCTGCCTGGGGGATCAGTAGGGTCGCGTCAGAGGGCGACGACGGCGTCAACTAGCCCTTCGATGGTGGCCATTTGCTTGTCCGCGCCCAGATATCCGATGCCGCGGTGCAGGTGCACGGTCAGCATGCGAGCGACGTTCTCATCGGATACCTCCTGCCCAACCGCCGCGCAGCGCTGCTTGAGCAGGGCCAGATAGACGTCACCGTGCTGGCCGGCGAAGGTCTTCCAGGTCATCTCCACGTTGGAGTCGGTGACGATGTCCTTGACCAGCGGAGTCGAGGGGTCTTTGAGGGACAGCAGCAGCGCCCAGCGGCACAGTACGTTCCACTGGGTGATGCCGGTGGTGCGCTTGAGGTAGGTCAGCCGATCCTTAGCTGGCTGGGACAGGCGGACGTTGTCAACCGGCATGCTGTGCTCCTGCGTTCCACCAGTAGCCTTCGACGACAGCGGTGGTGAACTCGGTGTCGTCGTGGACGAGGGTGTAGGTCTGGGCGACGGACTTCTTCAAGCGGCCCAGCAGGTACTCATCGATCTCCTCGTCGGTGGACAGCAGGAGGACCTGGTTGCTGGCGTTGGGGAAGTAGCGGTCGACGAGGTGCTCGCGGTGACGGCTGTCGAGACGGCCCAGGGGGGTGTCGATAACGCTGGGCAGGCGGTTGCCGGCGACCCGCATCAGGCCCCACAGCAGGGAGACGGCCAGGAGTTGGCGCTCGCCGGCGCTCAGCCGCGCGGGGTCGATGGGCTCGCCGTCGGCATCGGCGAGGGTGAGGGTGAACTTGTCGGTGTCGATGCGCAGGTCGTGCACGAGTCCTTGCTTGCGCATGAGGACCTTGAAGCTCTGCAGGACGGCCACTTCGAGGCGGCTGATGTGCCGCTTGAGGAGTGCGGAGCCGAAGCGTTCGAGAGTGTCGCGGGCCTTTTCGGAGTATTTGATAATCCGCTCGACTTCTTCTGCTTTGACCTTGGTGCGGACGAACTCCTTGTGGGCCCGTTCGAGTAGGGTGGTGACGTGCTCACGGCGTCGCTTGAGGTCCTCCAGCTTGGCCGTGGCGCGGTCGCAGGCAGCTTGGCTGCGGGCGACTTCCACGATCTGCTCGTCCCGAGCAACTTGCAGGGCTTCGACCTTGTCCTGGGCGGGGACGCCGGCGAGCTGTCGGTCCAGTTGGTCAAGTTGTTCTGTCAGTTCTGCGGCGTTATGCAGTAGTTGCTGTGAGCGCTCTTGGTCCCGTTGCAGGAGTTCATTCAAGACGGTGAGCTGGGCCAGTGCGTCGTGCGGCAAGCGTAGGTCCACCGGCAGCTGCGTCTTGTCGGCACGCTCGGCGCGGTCGGCATCCAGTTGCTTGAGCACATCGGCGCGGACGGTGTCGGGCACCAGATCCAGCAACCATTGGTCACGCGCTTCGAGTACCTCCAGAACCTGTGCCGATTGCTGGGCTTCACGCTCCCTTTCGGCCTGCCGGCGCACGTCCTGCAGGAGCGGTTGGGCCATCAGCAGGGGCAGCGGACCCGCGGCAAGCTGGATCAGCTCGCCGCGCACCTGGGCCAGGCGGGCGGCGGTCTGCTTTTTGTCGTTCTCCAGCTCGATGCGCCTGGTGAACAGATCGCCGCCCTCGTCGGCGAACGCCTTCTCCAGGCTGTCCAGCTTGCGCTGCGCCTTACCGAGCTCGGTGCGGGAGTGGGCGAGTTCCTGATGGGCGATGTCGTACTGGGAGAGCACCGCTTCGCGTTCGGCTTCCTGGGCGCGGATGTTGTCCAGCAGGTGCTGTTCCTCGTCGGACAACTTCTGGCGACGCTGCAGGGCCAGCAAATCGTTGCGCAGCTGCTGGACGGTGCTCACGCCTAGGAGGGAGTGGACGGCGGACTCGATGACAGAGGCGGCTCGTTCGGGGTCGGCCAGTGACTCGATCTTCTCACCGTCGAAGAAGGCAAGGGAGGCAATCTCCAAGGGGAGGAGGGATTCGACGTGGTCGGCCCAGCCCTCACTCAACAGCCGATTGAACTTGCCCTCGGGCGTGACGTTGCGTTGCGTCTTTGCGCGTGCGCCGTAGGTGTCGTCGACGTAGACGTTGAGGAATTCCTTGAGGGTTTTGCCGCTGATGTGCCAGCTGCGAACGACGCGGTAGTAGTGCTCGTGCCCGCCGGTCATGACGGTGAACTCGAGAGTGATGGCAGAGCCGCGGGTGGGGTCGGCCTTGCGGTTGATGCTCTCGCGCAGGTAGGCGTCGTAAGCCTTGGTGCCGCGGCCGCTGCAGCGGGCGCGGTTGCCGTAAAGCGCCAGCTGGATGGCGTCGAGCAAGGTCGTCTTGCCGCACCCGTTCAACCCGCCGATCAGGATGATCGGCTTGTTCTTCTTGGGGGTGAGATCAAGAGACTGCTTGCCGCGGTAGGCCCCGAATTCTTCGAGGGTGATCTTACGCAGGAGCATCGAGTTCGTTTTCGTCGTCGAAGGTCAGGTTCTCGGCGATGTCGTCACGCCACTTTTTCTTGCGCGTAGCGAATTCCACAGCGTCTTCGTGGTTGTCGTAGTAGCCCTTTTGCACGGCTTGCTCAAGGGCCTGGAAGAGGCCGGACCGGCGAGCCATGGTGCGGTACTTCCGCTCGACGGCGAGGAGTTCGCGGACCATGTTGTAGTGCAGGTCGTCGCCGTCGCAGACCTGCTTGAGGACATCCATCTCGTCGGAGCCCATGACAAGCTGCTCATCCAGCGGGCCGCCCGGGAACGGTTCGCCGGTGGCGTCCTGATAGATCTGCGGCAGGCTGTCCTCGACCTCATGCTTGTCGAACACCCAGATCCGGCGGATCTCATGGAGTTCGTCAAGCGTGATGAGTTCAATGTTCTGCACGTGCTCGGGGGCGTGGGCACGGATCCATGTTTGCGCCTGGAGCAGCTCCTTGAGCCACTCTTCGCGGTAGGACTGCAGATAGGGGCCGTGGATGGCGCCGTCGTTGAACAGCATCACCTTGCCGTTCATCCGGCGGAAGTCACGGGCCGGCTTGTCGGGGCGCGGGAAGGGTGCCTTACGACCGGGCGGGAGGTCGGGGTCGCCCTCCTGGTAGTGGCCGAAGGGGGCATCGAGCTTGTTGCGCAGATCCAGGAGGGGGAGCATCCACTCCTTTTCCTCGTCATTCTGGATCATGGCGGACATAGACTTGTCCTGCTCGACGAGGGTGCAGGTCCAGCAGCCGAAGCGGCTGGAGCCGCAGGAGGGGGTGGTGGAGTCGACCACGAGGGGGCATTCGCCGTCCCCGGAGGCGCCCTGGTACATGGTGAGCAGGTCCTGATTGTTGTAGCCCCAGGGGTTGGGCTTCTGCATCAGGAACTCCCACACATCGTCGTTGGTCCAGTCCTCAACGGGGCTGTAGACGAGGGAGTTGGGCAGGTTGGCGTTGGGTGAGAGGCGGTCGCGCACGCGTCGCTTCTCGTGCTTTTCCATGGCGCGAGCGCGGGCTTGGCTTTCTGCCTTGCGAATGCCCAGCACCATGATCGCTTCGCCGTGGGCAGCGACCACGCTGCGGATGAAGCTGTTCGACGGCTTGATCTTTAGTCGTTCGGTGCACCAGCGGAACTTCGGGCGCGGGGCGGGATAGCCGCGGCCGATGAGGTTCACCCAGAAGGTGTCCTTTATCTCCGGCGTGAGGCGGTGTGGTTCGATCGGCAGGCTTTGTGCCTGTGCCGCGTCCTGCATGGTGCCCAGGGAGGCGGAGACCCAAGCGGCGACGACTGGGTTCTCCACGAGGGTGTCGGTGGAGATGACGTGCACGGCCTTGGTGCGCTGCTCGGCGGGCAGGTCTGCGAGGGCCATCCACACCAGCTGCAGGACGGCGGTGGAGTCCTTGCCTCCGCTGTAACCGATAACCCAGGGCACCTGGTCAGCGGTGTAGAGCTCGCGGATCTCCTCGGTGAGCTCGGTGACAACCTCGTCCAGCGAACGCCCGTTGAAGGGCTTGCGGCGTACGGGGGTGAGCCCGAGATTGAGGGGGATGGTGGTCATGCCTCGCCTCGCAGGTATGCGTCTTCCACACGTTGTTCTTCCGGGCTCAACTCCAGGCCCAGATGCTTACGCAGGTAATTAACGGTAAGTGTCACGTTTTGATGGCTTTTGGAAACGCGACCGCCGACGATGGCGCGCCCCTCCCAGTCGGCGTTGGCCCGGCTCCAGTCCACGTGCTTCAACGGAGCCAAACGCTTCTTCCACACGGTCGTCTTGGTGGACTCCCGCAAGAGCGAGTTGCCGATACGGCCCAGCGCATGCAGAGCGATGCCGTGGCTGTGAATGAAGTCCCGGCGCATCTCCTGCGCGGACAGCTGCTTGTCACGCACCATCGCCCACTCGGGCAGCGCCGCATCCATGGCCTCCCAGAACGACTGCGCCAGCCGGCCAGCCTCCTCCTGCTTCAGCGCGAGGCCCTGGAGCAGAGACTGGTTGCCGAAGTACAAGGCGCTGAGGGTGAACAGCTTCCGGGAGCGGGCGGACAGGGTGCTCTTCTCCATCTCCACAAAGCCCTTGAAGACGGCCGAGCGTTCAGTGAGGGTCCGGGTGATCTGTGCGTTGAGGTCGCGGTGGTCGTAGAGGACGCCGATCGAGCGGGCCGGACGGACGGCGTGCCGGTTGAGGTCGGCGAACATCTGCTGGGAGCGGGCGAGTCCGGTGTCATGGAAGAAGACCACGGCAATGGTCTCGTCCCCCAGGTCGGGGTTTTCCTTCAACGCCAGCTCGATGGCGGCGCGGCGGTGCTGCCCATCGTTGATGAGGAAGCGTGCGTCCATGGGGATGCGCAGCTGCCCGGTGCGGTGCGCGGCTCCCTCGGCTCCCTGGCTATCGAAGACCATGTCTCCGTCAACGGAGGCGGTCAGGGCACTGAAGACGTAGTCCTCGGGGTTGTCCAGGATGTAGCGGGCGAGCGCCGGCAGGCGTCCCTTGTTCAGGACGCGCTGGGCTCTCAGCTCGGCGGAGAGATCATCTTCGTCGAAGAGGAAGATCTTCGGGATGAGCCGCAGTGGGCACATCGACGCATAGAACTCCCGCCCCGCCTGCACCCCGCGGATCGCGGGGAAGGTGTATTCAAAGCCATTGGACGCTCGCGAGGCAGCCCGCCCCGCAGCTTTGCTCGCCGCTTCAGTCTGCACCCGTGCACTCTAGCGTGCGCGTACGTGTCACGAGAAACGTACGTCGCTTTCGTCTCAACGTACTCAGATGCACAAAATGACGTACCAGCCCTTCGACCATGCGCCTGCAGGCGGCGAAGCGACACAGGAACAAGCGCCGCGAGGATGATGTTGACGTACTGGGGTGGTGGCTTCGTGCGCTGCGGTCCCAGCGTGTACGTTAATCACTTGACGTACGACTGTTGTGGAAGCGTGCAAAGAGGCGGGTGAGCGCCGTGGTGGCGTATCTGGATGTGGCAGCGACGACGCGGGTGGACCCGCGGGTTGCCGAGGTAGTGCTGCACTGGATGACCGAAGACTTCGGCAACGCCGGCAGCCGCACCCACGAGTACGGTGCACGCGCCAAGAAGGCGGTGCAACAGGCGCGTTCCTTCATCGCCGGCACCGTCGGCGCCAAAACGGAAGAAGTAATCTTCACCAGCGGGGCGACGGAGGCCAACAACATTGCTCTGCTCGGACTGGCACCGCACGGCGAGCTCACGGGGCGCAAGCACATCATCACCTCCGCCATCGAGCACAAGGCTGTACTGGAGCCACTAACACACCTACGCGACACCCGCGGCTTCGAGGTCGACTTCCTCTCCCCCGGCCCCAGCGGCCGCATCACCGCCGACGCCGTGTTGGAGCGGCTGCGTCCGGACACCCTGGCGGTGTCGCTGATGCACGTCAACAACGAAACCGGCGTCATCCAGCCGGTCGCCGAACTCGCCGAGAAGCTGCGCGTCACGCCCACCTATCTGCACGTCGACGCAGCTCAGGGCTACGGCAAGGTCCCCGCCGACTTGATGGCGCCTATCGACCTGATCAGCATCTCCGGCCACAAGATCGGCGCCCCGAAGGGCGTCGGCGCTCTGATCACCCGCCGGCGGGGATGGGACAAGGTGCCGCTGGAGCCGATCATGTTCGGCGGCGGGCAGGAGCGCAAACTGCGCCCCGGCACCCTCGCTGTTCCATTGATCATGGGCCTGTACGAGGCCGCGAAGATCTTCACCGAGAGCCGGGCGACGTGGGAGCGGGAGGCGAAGGCGATGCGCGAGCGGATCCTTGCTGCGCTCAGCGCGACGCGCTTCCGCCTCAACGGAGACCCGGAGCACAGCGTCCCCCACATCCTCAACGTCAGCTTCGATGAGCTGAATGCCGAAGCACTCATCGTCCGCCTCAAAGACCAGGTCGCGATCGCCACCGGCTCGGCCTGCACCAGCGCCTCTTACACCCCCAGCCATGTCCTTCAGGCGATGGGCCTGGACAACGCCGTGGCTGCCAACGGGCTGCGTCTTTCCTGGTTTCCTTCCCAGGCAGCCGATTTCGATCCCCTTGCGCTCGCCGAGATCATCGCCAGCATGCAGCCTAAGGAAGGTTGACCAGCCCTACGCCTCCGAGCGGCTCACCAGCCGGTGCCCGCGCAGCTGCCGGCCGCATCTGACGAGCTCGGCCTCCCAGCCGTTCTCGGTCCCGATCAGGTGCGGCCGTTCATACAACCCCGCCCGCATCTCAGACTCGGTCAACCGGCGGTATCGCGGCACGTCCGGATCATCCGGTGCCAGGAACTCGTGCTTGCGATGCAGCAGCGGCCGGTTGGCCGAGCTCTCGTATGAGAGATGGGAAGCTTCAAGCGTCTGCAGGTCCACCATGTAGGAGGACCGGATCCGCGGATGCGGGTCTTTGTCAAAGTCCGGGTAGTCCAGCCACGACACCGCTCGCCCTTGGTGCCTGAGCTTGGCCACGGTCCACTGCTCCGGGCGACCGGCAGCGATCGACGCGCAGTGCTCGTACAAGCGCAATACCGTCGGGATCCGCTCCAGCGCGCGTCGATGCACGTACAGCGCCGTCGGTGTCACCTTGCCAACAACGGAGGCGTTCATGGCACTACGCACATAGCCGTCGTCGCGGAGCTTCAACAACAGTCGGTCAGCCCGCTGACACGCCTCCTTGTAGGAACTGAAGAACGTGCGCACGTCCTGTTGCAAGCCCACTGGCAGACTCCCGAACGGTCCACGACCGTTGAACAGCTCCACCGCCAGGTAGAGCAACGTGTTCAACGTCGATCGCTTAACCCCCGCGGTGGCACGCTCAGGATCAGCACCATCCCGCACCAGACGCTTGACGTCGCCAGGCCGCAGATGAGCCAGGAGCTCCGCAACGGTCCGCGGCATCTCCTCAATCCGCGGCGGACGTCCCCTGCGCTCGAAAAAGTCCACCACCGCACTCACCGCTGAGGCAGTGTCCTCGGAAGCAAGCCACTCGGCATCCGGGATCACACGCTGCGCCAGATAGCTTAGACGGGCGCCCTCGTCCCGGAACACGTAGACGACTCCGGGCGCGGCGGCAACCACTCGCGCGCCGGTCACCTGCTCCACGTACTCCCGAAGCTCACTCGCGGCGTAGAGATGCTGGAACGTCTGCCGACTGGTCAGTAGACCGTCACCGAACTTCCGACCGTGGACCTTTGACTTCTCCCAGGTCAGCCGGGCTGAGACAACCAGCAGCGTCGAGGTCAGCTCCCACGCCTGCTCCAAGGTCTGCCGACGCTCTACCGGATCCTCGATCACGTTCAACACGTAGGTCAGCAACACGACGTCGCTGGCGACCAGCTGAATGTCGGAGCGGTAATACGGATCCCACCCAGCCACCTGGCAGTCCAATTGCTCCAGGGCCCTGACATCGTCACCACGGCCACAGCCGTAGTCGAGGATCGTCCGCCCAGGTAGCAACTGGCGGTCCGCCAGCGCCTGACGCGCGGGCACCGACAACGCCATCCGCCCAATCGCCGTTCGGCGACGCTCACTACCCCACATCTGCTGCCTCACAGGCACCTGCATCCATGTAACGACACGATCAGCAGGGTAGAAGACAGGCGTCCGGCGTGCTCTCGCAACGGCGAACATGCCCCTCAAGTGTCAGCAGGGCACCGTCACGCGGCGCATCCGCTGGCCGTGTGTCCCCAAATTATGATGTCTGCCGCTCGAAGAAGGCTGAGAGGCCTCTCGTCAGGCGTACGAATGGGGACGATGAGGTTTTGGATCCAACCCTGATGACGGCGTAGGTCTGCTTGCAGGAGCGGCCACAAGCGCCGAGGGGTGTCCTTGTAGGCTCCGGGAACTGGCTTTTGGCCGAGGTAGAACTGGTAGATGCTGCTGTCGAAAATCGGCACTAGGTTAGGCCGCTTGCGGTGGAGGATCTTGGTGACGGCAACGGCCTTGAAGTCGGGCAGCCCCGTACCTCCGGCTTCACCTGTAGCTACTAGTGCTCGATCGACCAGAGACCAGGGTCCCATCAAAGGATCCAGCGTCACGTCCAAGAAGTCCGCTGTCGCACACGCCTCGTTCGCAAGCACCGCTTCCATGGAATGCAGTACTTCAGCTCCGGGGCCGTCAGGGTGGAACAATGGCACTACCTGCTTGTAGCCGATGCGAACGCTCAGCAGGGCTGGGGCCAGACAGCCCAACTGGCTCAGCCGTTCCGGATCGCCCTGCCAGTCATACGTGCGGAAGGCTCCGGGCCCCCGAGGATCTGTATAGGTCTGCAGGTGCTTCTCCGCACAACCGCGCGGCCTGCGACGATGCCTGGAAGGCAATCCCCCTCCGGAAGCCGTGTGCGCAGGTTCGAATCCTGCCGGGGGCACACTGTGAAAGTGTGTCCAAGGCCCCGTCACCAGCGGAAACGCTGAGAACGGGTCTTCGCGTATATGCAGGCGTGTGCCGCCCGAAGCGGGCGTATGTCGGCGTCCGCGGAAGAGGCGTAGACGGAATATTGGAGCGTCGCCACAGGTGGGACGGCTCATCCGGCCGATCAGTGAACAGGGTTCGTCTCATGGCCACTCTCAGCCCCGCTGTCTCGTCCGGACGCCTCCGCTCCCCAGTCCCACAGAGCCTGAAGGACGGGGCCGAGGCGGTGGCCACTGGGGGTGAGTGCGTAGCGCACTCGCGGCGGCCAGCCCGGTCGACGGTCGCGCTCGACGACTCCGGCCTCGGCGAGCTGTGCCAGGCGATCGGACAGCACCTTGTCCGACAGTGCGGGCAGGACCGCGCGCAGTTCGCTGTATGAGAGGTCGCCACGCAGCAGTTCGCGAACCACCAGCGTCGTCCAGCGGCCGTGCAGGGCCGCCAGCGTGATCTCCACCGGGCACTCGGGGGCGGGTGCGGTGACGTTCGCACGCGGGTCGTCGGGGAGCCCTGCCTGATAACCAACCGTTCGGTGAGTCACGAGATCGCCTCCTAACGTGTGGGCACTTCGATTCTCCCGGCCCGGAAGGATGTCTGTCGATCATGCGAGCCTTGGCCGATCGGCCCGAAGATGTGCCCGCGGTGTTCGCCGAGCGGTTCAACAGCGGCGACGCCGCCGCGTTAGGGCAGGTCTACGAGGACGCCGCAGTGCTGGTGCCGCAGCCGGGAACACCGACGACCGGCCCGGACCTGCACGCCGCAAACGGCCGCCTGCAAAAGTTCGGGGTTCCCATCGTGGTCCGTCCGCGGCATGTGTACCGCAGCGGAGACGTGGCGCTGCTGATAGTCGACTGGGCCATCAGCGGGACCGGTCGGGAGGGGCAGGCCGTGCACGTCGAGGGCACCGCCACCGACATCGCCCGGCTGGGTCCGGACGGCCGTTGGCGGTATGTCATCGACAACCCCTTCGGCACCCGCGCACAGCAACTCCCGACCGAGGACACCGGGGAACCGGCGTCCTGAGCGACCACACCTGGAAAACACCGAGGCCCCCGCGGATGCCAGGGGCCTCGGGCATGGTCACGTGCTCTCTCAGTCGTACTTGCGAAGCAGGACCTCCACGCCGTCGGCCGTCGTCCGGCACCAGACCTCTTTCGCACGTTGCCGCAGAGCGGGAACGAGTTCCACGTTGTCCCCGCGTTCGACGCTCTGCAGAAGTTCGGTGATAACCACCAGCTCCGCGAAGCGACCGTCCTCGCTGTCGAGAAGAATGGAAAGTTCCTGGCGTACCCGCTCTGCGGTCTCCGGCACGCCGATGCTGTAGGCGTGCAGCAGGGCGGCGTCGTAGCCGGCCGGGGCGATGCCCCAGCCCTCCCAGTCCAGAATGCCGAGCTCAGGGCCGGTCAGGTTGGCCCAGTGCAGGTCGCCGTGTGCGGTGGACCACGCGCGTGGCATCGTGGGGACGGGCCCGTCGAGGAAGGCGAGGTACTTCGGCATGGCGCGGTCCAGGTATGCCTGACGTACGGCCGTACGGTCGGTGTGGACCGGCGAGAGACAGGCTAGGGCCGTGCGCAGGTCGCTCCACCAGGCTGCCGTCAGGGACGGTACGGCGGTGACGGGCGCGGGGGTGGGCGAGACGGTTTCACCGACGGCGCGGTCGTACAGCTCTGCCTTGTATGCGTTCTCTCCCTCCGTCCACTGCCGTACGAGATGTAGGCGAGGGCGCGGCACCTGCCGGGGCACCAGCTGTTCGGCGTCTTCCGGTCCCGTCCACAACTTGCCGGCCGCCTTGTCCAACGGGCTGTGAACGATACGCAGCCACCCTGGCCCGTAAGCGCCGGTAACGGGGCGGCCCAGTGTGCGCCCCCTCCACCCCCATGCCTCTCGCGTCTTTCCGCCGGGCGGCTGAGTATCAGGGGCCGCCCCGAGGAAGCCGCACGCCGCGGTATGGGCACTCCGCATACGCGCGGCCACCTCGGGGTCGTCAGGTTCCGAGGACATCGACGACCTTTCTCAGACGATCGGGCGACAAGAGCTCGCGGGCCGCAGCGCCACGGGCATCGGCCCAGTGTGCCGGTGTGCCAGCCGACAGCAGGACATGTGACACCCCCGGAGCCGACAGAGCGACCAAGAGCGCGGCTTGCGCCGGGGACGCCTCGGAATCGATGATGCGCACCAGCTCTTCCGTCATCGCGCCGAGCAGTTCACCGCCTCCGAGCGGAGCCGATGCGAAGACGTCGAGTCCCGCTTCCCGTGCTTCTGCCAGTGCTCCGCGCCCGTCGAGCGCGTCCGCCACCACGGCGAGGTGAATGAGGGAGACCGGGAACTGCACAGCTCGGAAGTGGTGGTCCGGCCCGCCCACGGTTTCGGCGAGTTCCGTGAGTCCAGGGATGGTGAACATGCCGCTCGACAGGCCTGCCCATGTGGCGACGCCATAGCCGCTGATCTCGCCGGCGTCCGCCGCGCCCTCCAGTCCCTCGAATGCCTCGGTCAGCGTCCGCGACAGATCGGTCCGGTCCGTCCGGCCGTGTTCCGGGTTGTGGACGAAGACCAGGTCCGGGGTGCGGCCGAGGCGGGCACGGCTGCGGGCGAGCTGCCAGGCGATGTAGGTATGTGCCAGACAGTGGCCTTGATCGTGGTCGTACGGCAACACCCCGGCGGCCCGCACGGCGCGCCAGTCGGAGTCGGGGACGAAGCCGACCTTGGTCGAGACGCGTACGTGAGGACACGCATCGAGGACCGGTCGCAACGAGGTCTCAGCCGTACCGAACGCGTAGTTCGGTGCTGTGTCGACCCATGACACCCCGGCGTCCACGGCAGCGGCCACCGACTGCGACACGTCACGGCACCGGTACGTCCCGGCAGCGAGCCGGGCGCTCACCCTTCCCGCCTTACGGCCGCGACCTCGCCGTCCACCAGTTCGCTCACGAGTTGCGCCACCTGCCCGACGCGAAGTCCGGCCGCTCGGGCGAGTGTGTCCAGGCGGTGACGGCCACCGTCCACGAGGAGGGACAGCAGGGGTGCGGCCTGCGTGGAGAAGGTCCATTCCTCTCCTCCTGCTGTTAGTACCGCGTTGCCCTCTCTGTCACTGTGCAGCCGGGCGCGAGCGGTCACCAGGTGTACGGCGATAGCGGGGTCGGGCGGCACGCCCTCGACGTACGGGAGTGAGGGCACGAGGCGGGCCCGGTCGGTGGCGTCCCGGATGGCGAGGAAGCGGTCGAGCAGCGTCCCGTTCTCGAATTGCTTCATGACCAGGTCACCGAGGGAGCGGAGGAAGTCCGCCTTCTCTTCCTCGGTCCCGAAGCGTGGCAGGTCGCTGCGCACGGTCGTCTCGCGGCGCAGGTCCTCGGAGAGCCACTGGAGGAGGTCGGCGCCGGTCGTCGTCTGCATGCCGCAGGTGAGGTGGAGGGAGTGGACGCCTTCGGACGCGGCGACCGCGTGCCACCAGCCGCGCGGCAGGTACAGCATGTCCCCCGCGTTGAGAACCAGTTCGGCGAGCGGCTCGTCCAGTGGCGGCTCGGGGACATCCGTGTCCCGGTGCAACGGAGCCTGCCTCGTAGGGCCGTAAATACGCCATCGTTTGGCGCCGTCCAGTTGGAGGACGAGAACGTCGTGGTCATCCCAGTGGACCCCGAAACCTTCCTCGGGCGTCCATGAGGCATAGGCGTTGACCTGGATGCCGGTGCGCAGGTGCCGTTCCAGCACCTGGGCGAGGTGGCCGATGCCCGGGTGCAGCTCGTCGATCGCGTCCAGGACGAGGGTGGCGCCCTCGGCGAGGTGGCGGTGCAGTTCGGCGGGCTTGAGCCGGTGCCACACGGTACTGCGACGAGTGGTGACCGGCACCGAGTAGGCGTGCTGGGGCAGGGTCTCGCCGCTGGCCGAAAGGCGCAGGCGAGGAGGTTCGAGCCGGTGGTGGGTAAGCAGGGCGTTCAGGTCGTCCCAGCCCAGCAGGCCGGTGAAGCGGTCCGGCTCACCTGGAAAGTGGCGGTAGGTGCGGCCGTACACCTGGGCGAGGAAGTCCTCGCCCAGGCGCGCGACCACCGCGGGTACATCGGTGGTCATCGGTTACGGCCCTTCTCAGTCGTTGCCGTCGGAACGACCGGTGGAACCGCCGTCCGAGGGCTGCTCGGCCCGCGAACGGGCGGCGGCGATCCGGCGTCGGGCTACCAGCAGGCCGTGGCCCTCCTGACCACCGCTCGTGGTCATGTTCTGCTCGGACATGGGCGTATCTCCTTCGGTGTTGGCAGAAGCGAGCAGGTCACCTGCTCCCTGGTTGTGGCGCCCCCAGTTGCTCCACCAGCGGTGGAAGGCAGGTCAGGGGCGCCGGCACCTGCCTCGGGACTTGCGCCTCCCAAGTCAGGCGGTCCAATTGGTCAGGTGATGGCAACGGGCGTACGGGAGCCACGGGACACGCGGCTTCTCTGTTCAGCCATGGCAACCAGCCGCTGTGCGTCTCCGCCCCCGAACGAAGAATCCCTTTCGGATGCGGCGGACGACGGACGGGAGGTCGAGGCTGAACAGCCGGCGATCTCGAACCAGACCGCCTTTCCGCCCGTAGTCGGCCGACAGCCCCACGCCTGGGCAAGGCCGTCAACCAACTGCAGTCCGCGCCCGCTCTCCCCATCCAGGCCGGCCGGCACCCACTCCGGGAGGTGACCGCCCTTCGTGTCCTCGGCCTCCAGCCGCACACGGAGCCCGTCCCAGCTCACCGTGACCTGGCAACTCTCCCCCGTGTGCACCACGGCGTTCGCGATCACCTCACCGGCCAGCAACTCCAGCGTCTCAACCGTGCCCTCCACGAGCGGCAAGTCCCAGTCATGGACGATCGCGACAACCCGGCGACGAGCGGACGACACGGCGCCGGTGTCGGACGGGACACGGAAGGACGAGGACTTCGGGGCGGGTGTTCGGAACGTCATTGAGGGCGGACCTTCCTGGCGGTGTGCGTCGGAGTTCCACACAACCGCCCACAACGGACAACGCCCAGAGCACAATGGACGCACCGATGCGGCATCCGTGCGTCACTCCCGTGCCTCACCTGGGAAGTCGCGCAGCCGCAAGTCCGCTGCAGGACAGGCAAAACGGGAGACAGCCTCATGACGCACCATCGCAACGGCCTGGCAGCGCGCCGCCGAACCGTGGGCCTCACCCAAGAGGCCCTCGCCGAGCACATGCAGGTGGACCGTTCCACCATCACCCGCTGGGAATCAGGCCGCACCGCCCCGCAGCCATGGATGCGTCCACGACTGGCCCGCCTTCTGCGCGTCAACGCCGAGTGCCTCAATGACCTGCTGACGGCACAGACACCGCATGGCGCGCAGGGGCTGGACGCCCTTGATTACGCAATCCTTCACCCGGACCGCATCGATCTACTCGCCGTAGCGACACTCCGCACGCGCTTCGACGACTGCGCCGCTCGTTATGACCGTGTGCCTTCAGCCGGCCTCATCGCGGAGGCGGCAGCGCAGCTCAACCGCATCGACCAGCTCGCCGCCGGCTCCTCCCGCGGACGCGTTCAAAGGGAGCTGCACGCTCTGCACGCCGACGCGTGCACCCTCATGGGGCAGTTGATCTGGGACGCCTCCCAGCGCCGCGACCACGCCACCGCGAAGACGTACTACGAACAGAGCGCCGACCTTGCCCGTCACCTGCGGGACACCACTCTCGAAGCCCACGCCTTACTGCGCACCTGCTACGTCGCGCTGTACGGTGCACACGATGCCCGTACCGGTCTCGCGCTCGCGGAACAAGCAGCCGACATCGCCGCCCGCACAAGTCCCGCCCTCGCCGGGCTGGCACTCCTTCACGTTGCCGAAGCACACGCCATGCTGGGATCGACCTCGAACTGCGAACGTGCACTCTCCAGCGCTGAACGTCAACTCGCCCACGTGGAAGCCGGCGACGCCGCCGCCGACCTGGTATCACCCACACAGTTCGGCCGCCTCGCGGGTTCCTGCTACCTCTCCCTCGGTGATCACCGACGCGCTGAAACCTTGCTGACCAGCACGGCGGAGCAGTTACGGGACAGGCGAAAGTCACGCGCGATCGTGCTGGGGAACCTTACGCTCGCCCGTATCCGTCAACGCGACGTCGAGGCGGGGGTGGCCAGCCTCACCGAAGCCATCACCGAGCTGGAGACCACACGGGGAGGCGGAGGCATGAACATCGTCTTCGGAGCTGCCCGCGAACTACGCCCCTGGCGACAGGAACCCCTCGTCGCGGAGGTTCACGACAGACTACTCGGCCTGATGACGGCAGCGTAGAAGAGCGAAGGAGACACCCGGTGGCAGCCAACTCCCTGGACCGCGCCAAGCAGGCGGTACGCACACAGGTCTGGGACGCCCTGACCGCCGCGGACGCCGTCCACGGCCCTTCCGTTCACGGCCGCATCCCCAACTTCAAGGGCGCCGAGGAAGCGGCAGCCCGACTCGCGGCACTCCCTGCCTGGCAGCACGCGAGCGTCGTCAAGGCAGTACCGGACAAGGCCCAACTCCACGTCCGGGCAAGGGCCCTGGAGGAGGGCAAAACCGTCTACATGGCGGTACCGAAACTGGCCACCCTCAAGCCCTTCTACCTCCTCGACCCGGCCGCCCTCACCGTCCCACCCGCCGTGGCCGCAGCCAGCCGCACCGCTGCCGCCATCGCCCCCACCGTCGAGGTCGACGCCCTGCGCCCACTGGACCTGATCATCCTCGGCAGCGTCGCCGTCAACCGCGACGGCGCCCGCATCGGCAAGGGCGCCGGCTACTCCGACATCGAGTTCGCCCTACTCACCGAGGCTGGCCTGGTGACACCGGAAACCGTCGTAGTCACCACCGTCCACCCACTCCAGGTGACCGAAACCCCGATCCCCACCACCGAGCACGACGTCGACGTCGACCTGATCGTGACCCCCGAGGAGACCATCACCTGCCCGAACCCCCATCGACCGTCAGGGGTCGACTGGTCGGCCCTCACGACGGAGAAGATCGCCACGATCCCAGCACTCATGGCTCGGCAGATCTCCTGAAGACCAAAGTGTCAAGCGTAGCCCGGGACCGGACACACCAAGGGTCCCGATGTCGGGTCCCAGGTGATGCCTGACGGTTTGGTATCAGGTGATGTTTGACGGTGGGCCTGGACAACATCGGAAACTTCACGGGGTCTGTGGGCTTTCACGTTACGGACCGGGACGTCGGTCGTGCGGCGGATGACCCGGATCTGGCCGTCCAGATCGACGGTGATCGTCGTGTCCGACACGTGCACGGTCACGGTCTGGCCTGCATAGGGGCGGCCGAGGGACACGGTCTGGCGGCAGACCATGACCGTGCCGACCGCGCTGACCCGCCGCTGCACCCGAACCGGCTCGGCACGGGGCCGTGGCGGCGGCCCGGCCGGCCGCAGACCCCGCAGCCCGAGGACTTCCTCACGGGTCAGCGGGTTGGTCCGCACTCGCACAGTTCCCGTGAGGACGGGTCGAAGAACGACAGCGTCTCGTCGTCGATCTGGATGCCCATCTGGAGGCCGCCGAGGATCCCCGCCGCCAGCACCTGGTGCCCGCCCAGGCCCACCAGGCCGCTGTTGTTCACCACCAGGTCCACCTCGAACGCGACCCCGTCACCGGCCGGAAGCGGCGGTGGTCCGGCCGCGCGACCGCACCGGGCCGCCAGCCGACCCAGATCCGCCACCGACAGATGCGACCGCACCGTCTTGATCCGCGCCCCGGCGATCAGCAGATGGATCACCCACCTCTCGGCCCCGAACGTCACCGTCAGCCCCGAACGGGCCGTCCCGAGCCAGAACTGCTTGCCCGCGACCTGCAGATTCCCACTCGCCGGTACCACCCTCTCGAACTCCACCGGCCCACCCGGCACCACCTCGGGCAGGCCATCCGGCACCGGCGGCACGTCGACCGGTTCAGGCTCCGAGAGAGGTGTCCGCTGCGAAGGCCCCACCGCCAGCACAGTCGTTTCAACCGAGCCCTTGCGCCTTCGACCCGGGATGCTGACGCGCTGTCCCAGCCCAGCACCACCGCTGCCCGCCGGGCACCGAGCCCGTCGGCTCCCGCCTCCGCGGCAGCGGTCATCAACACCTGGTAGTCCACCGACAGCACGTCGACTCCGGGCGCGTCCTGGTGGTGAGGCACCGCCCGCCGCGGCCCCACCGGCTTCTTCTGCGACACCCCATCGGCCACCACGGCGGGCGCATCCGTCTCGGCCAGCGCCTCCAGATACTGCTCCAGGCCAATCACTCGGCACCGGAGCATTTCTTCTGCCTCCGCCAGAGCCGGCCGCACCCGGTCCAGCTCGGCCTCGAGTTCCTCCACACGCACCGCCGCGGCCTTCCGTCGCACTTCCAGAACCGCTCGCATCGACGGCACCCGCCACCCCACGACATCTCGGCCAGCAATGGAGCGAGACTCCCGCTGCAACCGTGACCTCATGCCTGACCAGTAGAAACCACACATGAGGTTCGGAAACAGAACGACCTCTAAGTGCGTCGACAGGTCGGGTGATCACTGCCACGATGCTTTGATGCCCTCTCCCCTCGCGGAGCTGTGGTTTCGCGGCGTCGCCGCCAACTCAGTTGCGTCGTCCGACGTTTTGTTACGCCTGCTGCACGCAGCTGCACGCGCAGCCTGGAAGGTCCTGTGCCAGGAGCGACCCCTTCCCGCGGACGTAGTCGACGCGGTGATCGCACATCCCGAGCAGTCTGTCCGCCGGGCCTTCGCCCGCAATCGCTACGCCACCCCGGCGCAGCGGAGCCGACTGCTCGATGACCCCAACGCTCTCGTACGCGCTGACCTCGCCTCCGGCCCCCACCCACGGCTGGGGCGAGTTGCGGCGCTCCCCGACGACGTCATCGAAACCCTGCTTACCAGGCAGGACACCTCTGATCACGGTCAGCTGGTCGCGGCTGACGAGATCAGCCAGGAGCTGGCGTTCTCCGGACAGATACCCATGTCCTTCTACCGTGAGATGTGGGCTCACAAGAACCCCGAACCACGGAAGCAGGGAGCCAGCTGGTGGCTCTGGCTCACCGCCGAGCAACGCAATGCCCTACTGGCCGATCCGGACCCTGCCGTACGCGACGCCGCGCGCAAGCACAGCCTGATCCTGGACCCAGCGGCCATGGAGGCCGACCTGCCGGAAGCCGACTGCCACCACCGGTCGCTCCTGCTCGTCAACTACGCCGTCTCCCGCACCGTGGCCGAAGCGTGCCTCGCCGATGGACGGGACCTATGGTCCCTGGACGACACCGTGCGAACCCGGGCACTGGTGCACCCCCTGCCACGCACCTGGGCCGAGCGTCAGGCCCTTGACCGGGTCGTCGGCCGCACCGCAGAGGACATCGGGCCGGTTGGTGAGATGCAAGTGGAGCCGGACACCGATTGGTACAGCGCATGCGCCATATCCACGCAATCCCTGCTCCGCCGAGTCGCCGCGACTTGCCCGAGGCTTCCTCGGCAACTGGTGCATCGCCTGGCTGACGACCCCGACCCACAGGTCCGGTACCTGATCGCGTACAACCACCCGCTCGCGCCGCCCAGAACCGTGCTCGACGCCTTCATCGCCACTCCGCGGCAGCGCCCGTATCTCCTGACGCTGCCCCATCTGCCGCGCACCGGTCTGCAGCATCTCCTCGACTATGAGGATCCGGATGTGCGCAGATTGGCAGCCGCCGACCTCACACTGGACCGACCACCCATCCACCTGCTCACCGACACCGACGTACGTCGAGCCGCCGCCGGAAACCCGCTCCTGCCTCTAGATCTGATCGCGACGCTTCTGGACGACCCTGAAACCGCGGAAGGAGCGACGACCAACCCGAGCCTGTCCGCCGAACGCCTCCACGAACTACTCGACCGCACCGATCTGCCCCACACCGCCACAGAGTGAACCGACGCGTCGATCTTGTCTCACGCGACCCAACGGCATTCACGCACGGCTCCGTGAAGCAGTAGACCCCTGGAGAAGACTCCAGGGGCCTCGGTCCGGTGGCAGGGGGTCACTCGTACTCGCGGAGCAGGTCCTCGATGCGTCGGTCGGCGACACCCTGCCGTCCGTCGGGGCACTTCGCGTAGCGGATCAGCAGGACCTCAACGCTGTTGCCGGCGCGTTTGGCAACCTCGGTGGGGTCGGCTCCGGCATTGAGCCACGTCGACAGGTACGAACTGCGCCCCCTCATCGTCAAAGGGACTGGCCAGGAGACTTCACATCCGTGCACTCGCAGACGGGCATCCCGACGTCGCACACAAGCTGACCTACGTCTTCGACGCAGCGCAGTGCGCCGATTGCTACGCATCTTCAGCGTGGAGGAAGCCATCGCCACCCGATGGGGGTCGTGAGACGCACACACCAGTCGCGCCTGTGAGCCGGAGGTCCGGGCTTCGTGGTCATGACACGGCCTTCGCGCTGCGACCAGGCCGCGCGAAGGCTGTGAGGGCAAAAACAGTCCCCGGTAGTACTGCACGTGTCCTGGAGCTTCAGTCGTCACTGTCACTCCGGTATCGCGCCGGCTTGCCGGGGGCCTACACCACATCCTGTCCCAGCCACTCCGCCGACTAGACGTCCTCGTCGACTTTGTGACTCTTTCGGTGTTGTGGCTTATGAACCAGATTAGGCGCTATATGCACCGAGTCAATGGGTTCGGGGTGAGATTCTTGAGTTCGGAGATCGTCCTGGCGACCTCGCCGGCGAAGGGCTGGCCGAGGCCGTCCTGCGGGACCGCCGCAGTGACCGGCTGGATCACTCTGTCCGTCCTCGGATCGACCGCCCGGCGCCGGAGTGGCGCTCCAACCACCTCGTCGTCTAACCGGTCACCGAGCCGATCGCCCGGCACGCTTCCGCGCTCCCTTCCGACGGCCGGCGTTCACGGCCAGGCGTACGCCCTCGACACCGCGACCGGTCCCGTCACGGTGGCTCCAGCCGGTCGCTCCTCAGCGCGTGCCCGGTCGGCTCCCGCGCAGGAACACGGCGCTGGTGAGGGTGCCGAGGAGGACTATGGCCGCGTTCACCGTGATCGCTGTCTTGAGGCCGCCCAGGACCGCCGCGGTTCCCGTGCCGGTCATCGCGGCGGTGGCTACTGCGCTCATGATCGGTGTGCCCATGGTGATGCCGATCTGCTGGGTCATGGTGGCGAGGCCGGTGGCCAGGCCCTGTTCGTGGTCGGCGAGGCCGGAGGTCGCGGTGACCATGAAGGCGACGATGACCAGCATGTTGCCGATACCGCCGGTGAAGGTGGCGAGAAGCAGCAGCCACAGCCAGGAGCGGGTGTCGCCGAGGCCGAGCAGGGACGCGGTGGACACGGTCTGGAGGAGGCCTCCGGTGATCAGTGTGCGCCGGGTGCCGAGCCTTCCGATGACCTTCGGGGCCGTGCTGCCGCCGATGACGGTGCCGATGCCGAGCACGCCGAAGGACAGGCCGGCGGCGAGCGGTGAGAAGCCGAGCACTTCCTGGAGGTAGAGGGTCAGCAGGAAGACCAGGGAGGTCTCGGTGAGGAACGCGATCAGGCCGGCGACGTTGCCCCAGGCCACCGACCGCTTGTTCAGCACGCCGAGGGGGACCAGCGGTGCGGGTGCCCTGCGCTCCACGGCGTGGAACGCGAGCAGCAGCGCGAGGCCCGCGGTCAGCGGAAGCAGCGCGTCCGGGGAGCCCCAGCCCTTCTCGCCGGCCCGGGTGAGCCCGAGGACGACGGCCAGTAGGCCGAGCGTGACGGTGACGGCGCCCGGGACGTCCAGCTTGGGGTGGTCCTCGCGCCGGGACTCCTTGATGACCGTCGGGGCGACCACCAGGACGGCGAGGGCGACAGGCACGTTGACGAAGAACGCCCAGCGCCAGGACAGCAGGTCGGTCAGCAGGCCGCCGAGAATGGCGCCGGTGGTGAAACCGGCGGACATCAGGGCCCCGTTGAGGCCGAGGGCCCTCTCGCGCAGCGGGCCTTCCGGGAAGGATGTCGTCAGCAGGGAGAGTCCCGCCGGAGTCACAGCGGCGGTGGCCAGGCCCTGGAGGACGCGGGCCGCGATCAGCACCTCCGGGGTCTGTGCCAGCCCGCCGGCCAGCGAGGCGACGCCCAGGACGGCGAGGCCGCCGAGGAACAGCCGGCGGCGGCCGAACAGGTCCGCGATCCGGCCGAAGAGCAGGGTGAAGCCGGCCGCGCAGAGCGCGAACGAGGTGGCGATCCACTGCAGGTGCCCCAAGGGGAAGCCCAGTCCTTCGCCGATCACAGGTAGTGCCACGTTCAGGATGGAGAAGTCCACGGCCAGCATGAACTGGGCCGCGAGGAGCAGCACCAGCACCAGCCGGAGGCGGGGGGTGAGCGCGGCAGGGGTGGTTCGGGCCGCTGGCTCCACTTCGGTGACGGGCATGGCGTCGGGTTCCTTTCCCTCGTGTGTCGTCACGTGCGGTGCGCGTGATCACGTCGCGTGTCGTGACGGGGAAAGGCTCGTCGGCCCGGGGAGGCGCAGCCAGAACCGCGCGTGGCACAGCCAGGGCGAGGCTGGTCATCACAGGACCACCCTCACGGACCCCGAGGGGCAGGCACGGCGGGCATCATGGGACGTCGGCGCCTTCGCGCCCCGGGAACCGGGAGGTATGCATGGACGGCCTGTTGGAGCTGGGGGACTTCCTCAAGTCCCGTCGCGCGTCCCTGCGGCCCGAGGACGTCGGTATCACGGCGCACCCGGCCCGCCGCCGTGTCGCAGGGCTGCGCCGCGAGGAGTTGGCGACGCTCGCGGGTGTCAGCGTCACCCACTACACCCGCCTCGAGCAGGGCCGTGCCACCGGTGTCTCGGACAGTGTGCTGGAGGCGATCGCGCGCACCCTGCGGCTCTCCGAGGACGAGACGGCGCATTTGAAGGACCTGGCCCGCCCGACCACGGCGTCGTCCCGCCGCCCCGCCCCGCCGCGCGCGGAGTACGCCAGCGCCTCGGCGCGGCAGTTGCTGACGGCCATGAGCGGTGTACCGGCCCTCGTGCTGGACCGGCGCAACGACGTCCTCGCGTGGAACCGGATGGGGCACGCGCTGCTGGCCGGGCATCTGCCGGCCGGGAGTCCCGACCGGCCCGCCGCCCGGCCCAATCTGACCCGGATGCTCTTCCTGGACCCCGAGTACCGGCAGTTGTTCCCGGACTGGGAGGCGGAGGCGCACCTCGCGGTGGCCTCCCTTCGGCTGGTCGCCGGGCGTCACCCCGACGACCGTTCCCTGTCCGAGCTCGTGGGGCACATGATCATCAACAGTCAGGAGTTCGCCCGCCGGTGGGCCCGGCATCCGGTGCGCACCTGTACCTCGGGGGTGAAGCATCTGCGTCATCCGCTGGTCGGCGTGATGGACCTCGGCTTCGAGACCCTCGTCATCCCCGGCACGTCCGGGCAGCGCCTGATCGCCTACACGGCCGAGCACGGTTCGCCGTCGGATGCGGCGCTGCGGCTCCTGGGCAGTACGACGACGCCGGCCGCCGAGGAGTACGCGCCGGCCGCCGAGGAGCGTGTGCCCGTGGTGCGGCGCTGACGTGTCGCCGGGTCGGGGTCAGGCCGGCCAGGTGGCGGTCACGAGCCAGTAGCGGGCCGTGAGGTGGACGCCCTTCGCCGTCGTGTAGGTGCGGAAGGCGTCCGCCGCGGCCTGCCGGGCGCGGTCGACGTTCCCGGGCGCGGCGTCGCGTAGCCAGTGGCGCATCGGGCCCCAGCCGAAGAGGAAGTCGGCGGCGTCCGCCGGGTCGGTGCCCCACGCCTGCACCACTTCCAGCGGGTTCACGGTGATCGCGTCGAACCCGGCCCCGGCAAGGACGTGTGTGGTGCGGTCGGGGTCCGCGAACGATGCGGGGCCCGTCTCCGTCTTCTGGGAGAAGTCCGGCAGGGTCACGTGCTCGGCCACGGCGGCGAAGATCACTGACTGGTCCAGTCGGTCGACGGTCTGCGGGCAGACGAAGGCCAGCCGTCCGCCCGGCCGCAGGGCGCGTCCGATGTTGGCGAACGCGGCGACCGGGTCGGCGAAGAACATGATGCCGAAGCGGCTCAGCGCGACGTCGAAGGAGGCTTCCTCAAACGGGTGCACCTGGGCGTCGGCCTGGAGGTGGGTGACGTTGGTGAGGTGTTCGGCGGCGGCGCTCGCGCGGGCCCGTTCCAGCATGGGTGCGGACAGGTCGACGCCGACGGCCCGGCGGGCGGTGCGGGCGGCCAGCCTGGTCAGGCGGCCGTTGCCGCAGCCGATGTCCAGGACGCTGTCCGTGGGCTCGATGCGTGCCGCGTCCAGGAGCGGGGTGTTGGCGGGGTCGTTGAGCGCGTCGTAACGCGCCTGGTGTTCGGCCCAGTGCCGGCCCTCGTAGCCGTTCCACGCCTCGAACTGGTGGGTGTTCACGATCCGGTTGTCATCGGCCATGTGTCCCATGGTGCCGTGCGGGGCGCCTTTCCGGGGCGCGGCGCCCGGTGCGGAAGGGCACGCGGAGCGACTCACGCGGCTGGTGCGGGATCTCGCGGGGCGTTCGTGACGTTTTGCACATCGTTCGTACGTTTGAGTAAGTCCTGCGTGTGGCAGGCGATTTGGTTCATGTGTCTCGCGTCACCTTCATGGTAGAGCGGGGCAAATCGGGCATGTCCGGGGTTCAACAATGGTGGGGCCGCGGTGCGTACAGAACACTCGGAATCGCCCTCAGTACGGCAGTTCGGACCAAAGAGAGTATTTGCGGCCATGACGCACTCCCCCGAGACCCCTGAAGTACCCATACGTCCGCACACGGTGACCGCAGCCGAGGTCGTCCCCGGTGATCTGTTCGCGCTGTCGCGCGAGGACGCGGCGCGGGACAGGTGGCACGTCGTCACGCACACGCTGCCGGAGTCACCGGAGGTGATCCGGGTCACGCTGCGTCCGCCGCTGGGCGGGGTGGACCACGAGGAGGCGCTGCGGCGCGAGCAGCGGGTGGTCGTGGCCGGGCGGCGGCTGGACGTGGCCGCGGTGCCGCGGGTGAGTTCGCCCGCCCTGGACGGCGTGGGGTTCCGCGACGGGGACCGGGTGTGCTTCCTGCGGGCGGTCGATCCGCTGGCCTCGGAGGTGGTGTACGTCCGCCGCTGGGGCGCCTGGCACTGCGACGAGGACCCGGCCGCGGGCCGGGTGACCGACGACGACGTGCGCCGCTGGGCCGCCGGGGCGGACCGGGAGGGCAACGTCGTACGGCACGAACCGCGTCCCGAGCGGGTGGCGGAGGCGGCCGGGGCACGGCGCGTCGTGGTCACCGGGCTCGGTGCCGTCACCCCGCTGGGCGTGGGTACGGGTGAGTTGTGGCAGGGGCTGCTCGAAGGGCGGCACGGCATAAGGGAGTTGACGGACGAGGAGTTCGACGGGCTGCCGGTGCGGGTCGCCGGGACGGTGCCGGTGGACCCGGCCGGGCTGCTGTCCCGCCAGGCGGCGCGGCGGATGAACCGGGCCGCGCAGTTCGCGGTGGTCGCGGCGCGGGAGGCGTGGGCCGATGCCGGGTACGCGGGTGGCGGCACCCGCGAGAGCGGGCTGGACCCGGAGCGGGTCGGGGTGAGCCTCGGCTCCATCCTCGGGGACGCGTCCGTGCTCGTCGGCGGGGACCGGCGGCTGCGGGAGAGGGGGCCGCGCGGTGTCTCACCGCTCACCACCCCGATGACGGTGCCCTCGCAGGCGGCCTCTCAGGTCTCCCTGGACCTGCACATCACCGGTGAGGCGCGCACCGTGACCAGCGCCTGCGCCTCCGGCACCGAGGCGATCGGGCAGGCGGTCGACCGTATCCGGTACGGCCGGGTCGACGTCGCCCTCGCGGGCGGTGCCGAGGCGGTCGTCACGCCCGCGATCATGGCGTCCTTCGCCGCGATGCGGGCGCTGGCCGAGGGTGACCCGGCGGCCGGCTCGCCGTCGCGCCCCTTCGCCAGGGACCGGGACGGGTTCGTCAACGGGGAGGGCGCGGGGGTGCTCGTCCTGGAGTCCGAGGAGCACGCGCGTGCCCGTGGGGCGCGGATCTACTGCGAGGCCGCGGGGTGGGGGCTGTCCGCCGACGCCCATCACGTCGCCGCGCCGGACCCCTCCGGTGACGGCATCGCGCTCGCCCTGCGGCGGGCCGTGCGGGACGCGGGCGGCCGGGTGGCGGACGTGGTGCACGTCAACGCGCACGCCACCGCCACGGTGGACGGTGACCTGGCGGAGGCGCGGGCCCTGCGGGGTGTGCTCGGGGGGCGCGGGGTGCCGGTGACGGCCCTGAAGGGGCATCTGGGGCATCTCCAGGGGGCCGCGGGCGGGGTGGAGGCGGTCGCCGCGGTGCTCACGCTGCACCACGGGGTGGTGCCGCCGACGGTCGGCTGCGCGGAGGTCGACGACGCGATCGGGCTGGACGTGGTGCGTGGCGGGCCACGCGCGCTGCCGGACACCGGTGACCTGGTGCTGAGCAACTCGTTCGGGTTCGGTGGGCACAACGCGGTGCTGGCGCTGAGGCGCGTGGCGTAGGCGAGGAGGGGGGCCTGCGGGGGGATGCCTGCGGCGCAGCGGGCTGTGCGGTGGGGGCGCGCGTAGCGCCTGTGGTCGGTAGGTGGGTCGGGGTCGGGTCGGGGGTGTCCGTCCTCGGACTGGCGCGACCGGGTCGGCCGGTGGAGGTGCGGGGGCTTGTTCGCACCAGCCGCTGCGGGCGCACACCCCCGCCCCGCCCCCTTCCCGCCGTAGGCGCCTGTCCCACGCCCACCGCGCCCCGCACGGCCGGTCCGGCGGCCGGAGGGATCACGCCGAGCGTTTGCGGGACGCCGTCTTCTTCGCCGTGGTCTTCTTCGCGGGCGTCTTCTTCGCCGTCGTCTTCTTCTCGGTCTGGGTCGCCTTCGACGTCGACTTGCGGGTCGAGGACGCCGTCTTCTTCTTCGCCGTCGACGTCGACTTCTTCCCTCCGGTCTCCTTGGGCGTCGAGCGGGAGGACGTCTTGCGCTGCGGGAGGTCCTTGACCTCGGCCTCCTCGCCGCGGGACTCGCGGGCCGCCCGGACGCTGTTCTCCAGCGCCGCCATCAGGTCCAGGACCTTGCCGCCCCGCTCCGGCTCGGGGGCCTCCGGCAGGGCCTCCCCGGAGGCCTTGGCTGCGATGACCTCCTCCACCGCCTCGCGGTACTCGTCGTGCAGGTCCTGCAGGTCGACCTCGCCGAGGGTGTCCATCAGGGCGTCCGCCAGGTCCAGCTCCTTGTCCCGGACGGTGACGCTTGTGTCGGGCGCCACCCCCTCGGGGGCGCGGACCTCGTCCGGCCAGAGCAGGCCGTGCATGGCGATGGCGTCGCCGACCACGCGGAGCATGCCCAGGCGCTCCCGTCCGCGCAGGGCGTACTTCGCGATGGCCACCTTGTTGCTGCGCTTCAGCGCCTCGCGCAAGAGCGTGTAGGGCTTGGCCGCCGGCGCCCCGCCCGCCGCGAGGTAGTACGCCGCGTCCATCTGGAGCGGGTCGATCCGCTCCTCGGGGACGAAGGCGACGATCTCGATCGTCTTCGCGGTGGGGATCGGCAGGCCGGCGAGGTCCTCGTCGGTGATCGGGATGATCGTGCCGTCCGCGTCCTCGTACCCCTTGCCGATCTCCTGGCCGGTGACCTCGCGGTCCTCCAGTTCGCAGAACTTGCGGTACCGGATGCGGCCGCCGTCCTCCGTGTGGATCTGCCGGAAGGAGATCGCGTGGTTCTCTGTGGCGTTCACCAGTTTGATCGGGATGCTGACCAGGCCGAACGAGATCGCGCCGTTCCAGATGGATCTCACGTGCAGCACCTTTCCGGTCGTCCGCCGATCACTGTCGGGGTGTTTGTGCCGGTTTGCGTGGGATTCTCATCTTATGGCGCCCATCACCGAGGTGGAGGGGCGACGGCTCGCGCTCAGCAACCTGGAGAAGGTGCTCTATCCCGCCACCGGCTTCACCAAGGCGGAGGTACTGCACTACTACGCGACCGTCGCCGACGTCCTGCTGCCCCATCTGCGGGACCGGCCGGTGTCGTTCCTGCGGTATCCGGACGGGCCGGACGGCCAGGTGTTCTTCACCAAGAACGTGCCGCCGGGTACGCCCGACTGGGTCACCACCGCCGAGGTGCCGAGGTCCGAGGGGCCGGCCCGGATGGTGCTGGTGCAGGACCTGCCGAGCCTGATGTGGGCGGCGAACCTGGTCGCCGAGTTCCACACGCACCAGTGGCTCGTCGGCGACCCGGGACAGGCCGACCGCATCGTGTTCGACCTGGACCCGGGGGCGCCGGCGACGATCGTGCACTGCTGCGAGGTCGCGCTGTGGCTGCGGGAGCGCCTGGCGGCGGACGGGATCGAGGCGTACGCCAAGACGTCCGGGTCCAAGGGGCTTCATCTGCTGGCGGCGGTACGGGGGGCTTCGTCCGAACGGGTCTCCGAGTACGCCAAGGCGCTGGCCGTGGAGGCGGAGAAGGCCATGCCCCGGCTGGTGCTGCACCGGATGACCAGGAGCCTGCGGCCGGGGAAGGTGTTCGTCGACTGGAGCCAGAACGCGGCCCGGAAGACCACGGCCGCCCCGTACACCCTGCGGGCGCGGGCCGAGCCGCTGGTGTCGGCGCCGGTGACCTGGGACGAGGTCGAGGGGTGCCGGGCGCCGGAACGGATGGCGCTCCGTGCCCCGGACATCGGCCCGCGGGTGCGGGACCACGGTGATCTGCTGGCGCCGCTGCTCGATCCGCGGCACGCGGGTGAGCTGCCGTGAGGGACGCCGCTCACAGCCGGGACCAGGTGTTCCGGTCCCGGGCCATGGCGTGCAGGGCCTCCACGTCGGCCGGTTTCAGGACACCGCCCGCGCGGGTCAGGTCCTCCAGTCCGGCGTCCGTCAGGACGCGCACCTCGTGGGGCGGGTCCACGGTCGTCACGGCCGTCGCGCCGACCAGGACCAGCACGGGGCGGACCTCGGCCGTCAGCGCGTAGGAGGCGCGGTCGGCGTCGGAGCGGACGCGGGGCAGGAGGGGCAGCGGTGCGCGGCGGCCCAGCGCGACCCGGGGGGCGGCGACCGTCACCCGCTGCCTGTGGGCGTACAGGGAGTGGACGGCGTACAGCCCGCCGGGGCCGATCAGCAGGTGGTGGATGCGGTCGCCGCCGGGGAGCGGGACCGAGTGCAGGGTGTGCCAGCCGGCCCCGTCCATGCGGTCCAGGGCCTCGCCCACCGTCCGCTCCGCGGTGAGGGCCCTGCGGCGGGGGTCCGGGCGGAGCCGGTGGGCCGGGCCCGGGTCGCGGTCGAGGGCGATCAGCAGGGCCTCGCCCGGACGGTTCGGCGCGAGGTCGTCGTCGGGGTGCAGGGAGAGGCGTGCCAGCTCGGCGGGGGTGGGGACCGGCGGCGGGCCGACCGAGACCGGGCCGGTGAGGAAGGGGCCCAGCGCGGTGAGCACGTCCTCCTCGTGGTCCTCGCCGAGCAGGTTCACCCTGGCCGTCTCGCGGTCGTACCAGGCGAGGTTCCTGCCGTCCGGGAGGCAGACGTACAGCCTTTCCCGGCCGTTCCGCCAGGTCGGTATGACGCGCAGTCCGTCCATGCACCATCACCCCACGTCCATGGGAACAGGCGGGTGCTCCAGGGGCAAGAAGCCGGTTACCTTGGAGGGACTTGGGCGGTGAGGGTGGGGAGGCGCCGTTGCGTACCCGCGGGAGGCAACCCGACGTACCTGCTCCGGACAGTCCGTGGAACGAGATCGTCCCCGGCCTGTGGATGGGCGGACACGAGTTCCGGGGTGTCTCCGGTCAGCTGGAGTTCGCCGTGGCGAACCGCCAGTTCGATCTTGTCCAGACGCTGCTGCGGCTGCCCGGGCACGGCCCGGACCCCGGGATCGAGCACCAGGTGTGGCCCATCCCCGACGGGCCGCTGGACGGGACGCAGCTCGCGGGCGTGATCCGGCTCGCCGAAGCGGCGTGCGAGGCGCTGGACGGCGGACGCACGGTCCTCGTGCGCTGTTACCACGGGTACAACCGGTCCGGTCTGGTGGTCGCGCACGCGCTGATGTGCCGGGGCCGTACCGCCGAGGCGGCGATCCGGGTGATTCGCTCCCGACGCTCACCCTGGGCGCTGCACAACGGTCTTTTCGTCGACTACCTGCGGGCGGGACTGGCCACGGCGCGGCTGCTGGAGGAGCTGACGGAGTAGCCGCCGGGCGGTGCGTGTACCCCGGAGGGCGGAGCGCCGTCCCCGATGGCTCAGCAGGGCGCGCGGGCGCCGGGGGGCGCTCCTAGTGTGGCGATCACGTCACCTTCGACCGTTCTCTCCCCTACCTGGAGGTACCGCCATGGCTTCGCGTGCCCAGCGCCCCCCTTTCGCCCGCCGACTGCCCATGGCTCTCGCCGCCGGGGCCCTCGCGGTCGCGACCGCCGTCTCCCCCGCCTTCGCCGCCGACGACCCGGGCCAGGGCGACCAGGGGAACTGGAACCAGCAGGGCGGGAACGGCGACGACTACCAGCAGGGAGGCAACGGCGACCAGCAGGGCGGCGGCGGCAACGGCGACTACGACAGCGGCTCGAACCAGCAGGGCGGCGGCGGCAACGGCGACTGGAGCAACCAGGCCGGCGGCAACCACGGGAACCAGGGCCGGTACAAGGGTGTCGTCACGGCGCAGTCACTGGCCCTGCGTTCCGCCCCGAACCGCGGTTCGCAGATCATCCGGTACGCCCACAAGGGCGATGTCGTCTCGATCTTCTGCAAGGTCCCCGGCGACAAGGTGAACGGCAATCCCCTCTGGTACCTCCTCACAGACGGCACCTGGGCCTGGGGTCCGGCCGCGCACATCGACAACATCGGTCCCGCGCCACGCTGGTGCTGATGAGCGAAGCGCACAAGACGCACCATTTGGGTAAGTTCCGGACATGAGCAAGGCCGGTAGCACCCTGGCGACGGCGGATCCGCCCACGCGCGAGCCCTCGCCCACCGTCCGCCCGTCCGGCCGTCGCGGCATCGAACTCACCCTCATCGTCCTGGCCGTCGCACTGTCGGTGTACGGATACTGCGCCGTCGGCCTCGCCAGGAACGGCACCGTCCCGCCCGGCGCCGCCGGCTACGGCGCCGGGCTCGGTGTGCTGGCCCTGGTGGCGCACCTGGCGGTGCGGTGGCGCGCCCCGGGCGCCGACCCGCTGCCGCTGCCGATCGGGGTGCTGCTCAACGGCCTCGGCCTGGTGCTGATCTACCGGCTCGACCTGGAGGCTCCGGGCGAACCGGCCGCCCCCACCCAACTGGTCTGGTCGGCCCTCGGCGTGGCGCTGTTCACCGCGATCGTCCTGGTGCTGCGCGACCACCGGGTGCTCCAGCGCCACACCAACGCCTGCGTCACCGCCGCGCTCGTCCTGCTCACGGTCCCGATCCTCTTCCCGGCGGTCAACGGGGCCCGGATCTGGATCCGGATCGCCGGGTTCTCCATCCAGCCCGGCGAGTTCGCGAAGGTGCTGCTGGCGGTCTTCTTCGCCGCGTACCTCGCCGCGAACCGGAGCGCCCTCACCTACACCGGCCGCCGCGTCCGGTGGCTGCACCTGCCCACCGGACGGGTGCTCGGCCCCATCGTCGCCGTCTGGCTGGTCAGCGTGGGGGTCCTGGTCCTGGAACGGGACCTCGGCACCTCGCTGCTGTTCTTCGGCCTGTTCGTGGTGCTGCTCTACGTCGCCACCGGCCGCACCGGCTGGATCGCCCTCGGCCTGCTGCTGGCCTCCCTGGGCGCGGTGGCCGTGGGCCGGCTGGAGCCGCACGTGCACCACAGGATCGACACCTGGCTGCACCCGTTCGCCTCCATCGAGGCGGGTGAGGGCCCCAGCCAGCTCGCCCAGTCCCTGTTCGCCTTCGCGGAGGGCGGCATCCTCGGCACCGGGCTGGGACGCGGGCACTCCGTGCTCATCGGCTTCGCGGTCAAGTCCGACTTCATCCTGGCGACGGCCGGTGAGGAGCTGGGCCTGGCCGGGCTGTCGGCGATCTTCCTGCTGTACGGGCTGCTGGTGGAGCGCGGCTACCGGGCGGGGCTCGCCCTGCGCGATCCGTTCGGGCGGCTGCTCGCCGTGGGTCTCGCCTCGATCGTGGCGCTCCAGGTGTTCGTGATCGCGGGCGGGGTGACCGGGCTGATCCCGCTGACCGGCATGGCGATGCCGTTCCTGGCGCAGGGCGGTTCCTCGGTGGTGACCAACTGGGCGATCGTGGCGCTGCTGGTCCGGCTGAGCGACTCCGCGCGGCGGCAGGGCGACCAGGGTGCCGTCCGGTGACCCGGCACATCCGGAACGCCGCGCTGTTCTGCGCCCTGCTGCTGGTCGCGCTGCTGGTCAACGTGGCCCGGGTGCAGGTCCTGAACGCCGAGGCCTACCAGGCGAACCCGGCCAACCGCCGGGACACCATCGCCCGCTACCAGCAGCCGCGCGGGGACATCCTGGTCGCCGGCCGCCCGGTCACCGGCTCGCGGGACACCGGGGAGCATCTGCGCCACGAACGGACGTACCGGGACGGGCCGTTGTACGCGCCGGTGACCGGCTTCGCCTCGCAGGAGTACGGCACGACACTGCTGGAGAGCACGGAGGACGGGCTGCTGTCCGGCGCCGCCCCGCTGCTGGCGCCGCTGCCGCTGTGGAACGAGTTCACCCGGTCCCGCACCGCGGGCGGCGACGTGGTGACCACGATCGACCCGGCGGCACAGCGCGCGGCGTACGAGGGGCTGCGCTCGCGCAAGGGGGCGGTGGCGGCCGTGGAGCCCTCGACGGGGAGGATCCTGGCGCTGGTGTCGGTCCCGTCGTACGACCCCGCCCTGCTGTCCGGGAACGGCAGGACGGCGCGGGAGGCCTGGGTGCGGCTGAACGCCGACCCGGACCGGCCGATGCTGAACCGGGCGGTGCAGCGGACGTATCCGCCGGGCTCGACGTTCAAGGTGGTCACGGCGGCCGCGGCGCTGGACGCGGGCGTGGTGGGGAATGTGGACGAGCCGACCGACTCCCCCGACCCGTACACCCTCCCCGGGACGACGACCCGGCTGACCAACGGGGCCGAGGGCTGCGAGGACGCCACCCTGCGGGAGGCGTTCGTGTGGTCGTGCAACACGGTGTTCGCCAAGCTGGGTGTGTCCACGGGCGTGGCACGGATGAAGGCGACGGCCGAGAGCTTCGGTTTCAACGACACGGACGTGCGGATCCCGTTCCGGGTGGCGCCCAGCACCTTCGACACCTCGGTGGACCGGGCGCAGCTCGCGCTGTCGTCGATCGGGCAGTACAACACCCGGGCCACACCGCTGCAGATGGCCATGGTCGCGGCGGCCGTCGCGGGCGGCGGCCAGGTGCGGGAGCCGTATCTGGTGGAGCGGACCACGCGGGCGGGCGGCGCCACCGTGTCGACGGCCGGCTCCCGTCCGGTACGGCGCGCCATGCACCCGGCGACGGCGACGCGGCTGCGGGAGCTGATGCGGGGTGTCGTGCGGGACGGCACCGGCAGGAAGGCCGCGATCCCCGGTGCCGTGGTCGGCGGCAAGACCGGCACCGCGCAGCACGGGCTGGGCAACTCCGGTACGCCGTACGCCTGGTTCATCTCCTGGGCCCAGGGCGGCGGGGACATGGAGGCCGAGGTGGCCGTGGCGGTGGTGGTCGAGGACGCGGCGGCGAACCGGCGGGAGATCAGCGGGGGCGGGACGGCGGCGCCGATCGCCCGGGCGGTGATGGAGGCGGTGCTGAAGCCCTGAGTCCGGCCGCCCACTTGGTGGGACGTGACTGCCGGAGGCCCCGTTTCCCGCCTGCTGTTCGGTACATGAGCGAGGCCGCGTCCCGTCGATCAGCTCCGCGCGGAGGCAGGTTGGTGCGCGCCGTCGACCCGCCCCGTCCGGCGGACCCGGCGTCAGCAAGTTCCGCACAGGGGATTGACGAGCTTGCTGACAGGCAGTCTCATAAAGGGTGACCAGCCGGTAACCCGAGACGCCCATGAGGTGGACCCGCCATGACGACCCTGACCGAAGCGGACGCTCTCGACGGCCTGCGGGACGCGCTCGGGCTGCTCAAGGACCGGGAGCAGGTCGCACAGCGGCTGCTCGACTCCTCCGCCAAGCACTCCTTCGATCCCGACGAGGAGCTCGACTGGGAGGCGCCCTTCGAGGAGGGCAAGTGGTTCTGGCCGCCGGAGCTGGTGTCGCTGTACGACACCCCGCTGTGGAAGCGGATGAGCGAGGAGCAGCGCATCCTGCTCTCCCGGCACGAGGCCGCCGCGCTGGCCTCGCTCGGCATCTGGTTCGAGCTGATCCTGATGCAGCTGCTCGTCCGGCACATCTACGACAAGGCCGCCACGAGCGCGCACGTGCGCTACGCCCTCACCGAGATCGAGGACGAGTGCCGGCACTCGAAGATGTTCGCCCGGGTGATCAGCCGGAGCGGCACCCCCTATTACCCGGTGAGCCGGGTCCACCAGAACCTGGGACGGCTGTTCAAGACGATCTCCACCACGCCCGGCTCCTTCACGGCGACCCTGCTCGGCGAGGAGGTCCTGGACTGGATGCAGCGGCTGACCTTCCCGGACGAGCGGGTCCAGCCGCTGATCCGGGGCGTCACGCGCATCCATGTCGTCGAGGAGGCACGGCACGTGCGCTACGCCCGCGAGGAGCTGCGGCGCCAGATGGTGACCGCCCCGAAGTGGTCGCAGGAGTTCACCCGCGTCACCTCCGGGGAGTTCGCCCGGGTGTTCTCGGTGGCCTTCGTGAACCCCGAGGTGTACACCAACGTCGGTCTCGACCGGCGGGAGGCGGTCGCCCAGGTCAGGGCGAGCGCGCACCGGCGGGACGTGATGCAGCAGGGGTCGAGGCGCCTCACCGACTTCCTCGACGACATCGGCGTGCTGCGCGGGGTCGGACGGCGGCTGTGGAAGTCCTCGGGGCTGCTGGCGTAGGCGGGCCCGCCGGGCGGGCGGTTACCCTGCGGGCATGACCCCGCAGGCCCCCACCCCCGCCTACCGGCGGCTCAGTGTCGAGGAACGCCGCAGCCAGCTGCTCGAGGCCGCGCTGTCCCTCTTCGCCCACAGCGCCCCGGAGGACGTGTCCCTGGACGACGTGGCGGAGGCGGCCGGCGTGTCACGGCCGCTGGTCTACCGGTACTTCCCGGGCGGCAAGCAGCAGCTGTACGAGGCGGCCCTGATGTCCGCCGCCGACGAACTGCGCCACTGCTTCGACGAGCCGCACGAGGGACCGCTGCTGCCCCGGCTGTCCCGGGCCCTCGACCGCTACCTCGCCTTCGTGGACCAGCACGACACCGGCTTCAGCGCGCTGCTGCAGGGCGGCAGCGTCGTGGAGACCTCCCGTACGACCGCCATCGTGGACGGGGTGCGCCGGGCCGCGGCCGAGCACATCCTCAGTCACCTGCACGTCGACGAGCCCGGCCCCCGCCTCCGGATGACCATACGGATGTGGATCACCGCCGTGGAGGCGGCCTCGCTGATCTGGCTCGACGAGGGCAAGCAGCCGCCTCCGGAGGAACTGCGGGACTGGCTCGTCGAGCAGTTCGTGGCGGTGCTGGCGGTGACCGCGCGGCGCGACGCGCAGACCGATGAGCTGGTGCGGGTGCTGGCCACGGACCTCTGACGGGCCGGGCGGGGTGCGCCGCGGCCGGCTGCGCGCGCGATGGCCGAGACTGGTGAGGTGAAGAGTCAGGACACCCCCTTCGAGGGCGGGCCCATGGACGGGCGCGTCCTGCCCGTGCTGCTGGGCATCACCGGGCACCCGCCCAAGACGTACCGCATCCCCGTCCCGGCCCCGGACGGCGGCCCGCCCACCGTGCTGGTCTACCGGCGGGTGCCCCGGGGGCAGAGCTCGCGGACCGGGCTGACCCGGGGGTGGAAGTACCTCCACGACCCGACGGGGCAGGCCGGCCGCCGGCCGAGGTGGCCGTGGTCGAAGCCCGCGCCCGGGCCGGACGCCACGCCGGAGGGCAAGCCGGACGACACCGGCGGGTGACCCCGTTGCGCCGAACCGCGCACACTCGGCGAGCGGACCGCGCGCACCCGCCCGATGCTCGCGATGCGGAGCGGACGAGCCGCCCCGCGTCGGAGGTGACGAGGTGTCAGGAATGCTTCTGCGTCTGGTGTGCACGGCGGCGCTGGCGGCCGGGACCGTACTCGCACCCGTGCCCGCGGCGGCCGTCCCGGAACCGGGCGGCGGCGCCGCCGGAGCCGGCGGGCGCTCGGTGGCCGAGCTGCTGACGGAGCTTCAGACCCTGTACCGGGAGGCGGAGAAGGCCACCGAGACCTACAACGCCACCGAGGAGCGGCTGAAGGAGCAGCGTGCCGAGACCGGGCGGCTCGAGCGCGCCCTCGCCCGGACCCGGCTCTCCCTGCACGACAGCCGGGGTGCCGCCGGACGGCTGGCCCGGCAGCAGTACCAGAGCGTCACCGGCCTCTCCCCGTACGTGCGCCTGCTGCTGGCGGACGATCCGCGGCGCGCGCTCGACCAGGGGCACGTGATCGGCCAGTTGGCGCGGGAGCGGGCGGAGACGGTGGGGCGGCTGACCGGCGACGTGAAGGAGGCCCGCGCACTGGCCCGCCGGGCGCGCAAGGCACTCGCCGACCGGGCGGCCCTCACGGAGCGGAGCAGGACGCAGCGGGACGAGGTGCGTCAGCGGCTCGACGACGTCGAGGAACTGCTCGCCTCGCTCAGCGCCGAACAGCTCGCCGCCCTGGCGGAACTGGAGCGCAGCAGGACCGACGAGGCGCAGGAGGAGCTGGTCGCCTCCGGCGCGCTGAGCGGCGGTACGCCCCCGTCCGCGGCCGGCGAACGGGCGGTGCGCTACGCCGTGGAGCAGCTCGGCAAGCCGTACGAGTGGGGAGCCGAGGGGCCGGCGGCGTACGACTGCTCGGGGCTGACCTCCGAGGCGTGGGGCGCGGCGGGGACGCCGGTCCCCCGGACCAGCCAGGAGCAGTGGGCCCGGCTGGAACGGGTGCCGCTGACGGAGCTGCGGCCGGGGGACCTGGTCGTGTACTTCCCGGAGGCCACGCACGTCGCTCTCTACCTCGGCGACGGCAGGGTGGTGCAGGCACCGCGTCCCGGCGCGCGGGTCAAGGTCTCCCCCGTCGCGGCCAACCCGGTGCTGGGCGCCGTACGCCCCGACCCGGACGGGCGGCCCCTGCCGCGGTACGTGCCGCCGGAGCTCCCCGAGGGGGCGACGGAGGGATCCGACACGGGGTACTCGGCCGCCTACGCGCCGGCCGCGCCCGAGACCTCCCTCAGGTAGCCCTCGGGCTGCTGCCGGCCGGAGGAGCAGGCGCACCGCCCGAGCCGCCCGGCCCGTCCGGAGGCAGTGGCTGTTCGGTCCAGATGACCTTGCCGTCGGCCGTGCAGCGCGTGCCCCAGCGTTCCGCGAGCTGGGCCACGAGGAAGAGGCCTCGGCCACCCTCGTCGGTCGTGCGGGCACGCCGCAGGCGCGGAGAGGTGCTGCTGCCGTCCGTCACCTCGCAGACCAGCGTGTGACCACGGATCAGCCGCAGCCGGATGGGAGGACCTCCGTACCGGATGGCGTTGGTGACCAACTCGCTGACGATCAGCTCGGTGGTGGGCACCTGCTCGACGAGGTCCCACTTCCGCAGCCGGCGGGTGACTGCCGCGCGGACCCGTGGGACTTCGGCCGGGTCGGCCGACACGTCCCAGTGTTGCGTGCGCTCGGCGTCGAGGGCGCGGGTCCGGGCGACGAGCAGGGCGACGTCGTCGTCGGGGCGGGCGGGGAGCAGGGCGTCCAGGACGGCCCCGCAGGTTTCCTCCGGCGAGTCGGCGGGCGGCCGGGTGGTGGCGAGTGTGCGGCGCAGCAGGCCGAGCCGGGTGTCGAGGTCCTGGCCGCGCGACTCGATGAGCCCGTCGGTGTAGAGGACGATCCTGCTGCCCTCGGGCACCTCGGTCTCACAGGGCTCGAAGGGCAGGCCGCCGAGGCCCAGCGGCGGGCCCGCGGGCACGTCGACGAAGTCGGCGGTGCCGTCGGGCAGCACGAGCACGGGCGGGGGGTGGCCGGCCCGGGCGAACGTGCACCGCCGGGACACCGGGTCGTACACCGCGTACAGGCAGGTGGCACCGATGATCCCGCCGATTCGGCCACTGTCCGCGTCCAGGCGGCCGACCAGGTCGTCGAGGTGGGTGAGGAGTTCCTCGGACGGCAGGTCGAGGGCGGAGAAGTTGTGCACGGCCGTACGCAGCCGGCCCATGGTGGTGGCGGCGTGCACGCCGTGGCCGACGACGTCACCCACGACCAGCGCCACTCGGCTGCCGGACAGCGGGATGACGTCGAACCAGTCGCCGCCCACACCGGCCTGTGCGGGCAGATAGCGGTGCGCGACCTCGACGGCGTCCTGGGCGGGCACGCCCCGCGGGAGGAGACTGCGCTGCACCGCCAGGGCCATGGTGTGCTCGCGGGTGAAGCGGCGCGCGTTGTCGATGCAGACCGCGGCCCGGCCGGCCAGCTCGCCGGCGAGCCACAGGTCGTCGTCCTCGAAGGCGGCGAAGCCCTCGGCGCGGTAGAAGCTGACCACACCGAGGATGACGCCCCGGGCCCGCAACGGCACGGTGATCAGGGAGTGGATTCCGGACTCGAGGACCTTCCGGGTGCGTCCCGGGTCGACGGCGATCCAGCCGACGGCCCGGCTCAGGTCCGGCTCCAGCACAGGGCCGCCGGTCTGCAGGCAGCGCGCCTGCGGTGAGGCGGGGAGCCAGTCGACCTTCTCACCGACGTCGTAGAGATGCGAGCCTTCGCGGACGGCCCCGAGCGCCACCCGCCGCAGTCCCTCGGCGATGTCGACGGGTTCCTCGCCGCTCAGCACCGCGTCGGGCAGGTCGACGGCGACGAGGTCGGCGAACCGCGGCACCACCGTCTCCACCAGCTCCTGCGCCGTACGGGTCACGTCGAGGGTCCGGCCGATGCCCGCGCTGGCGTCGTACAGCAGTTCCAGCCGTTTCCGGGCCAGCAGGGCGAGCCGGCCGACTCCCGGCTCACCCAGGAGCAGCAGGCCGGCATGGGTGTGGGGGGCCTGACCGGACGCCTGCGCGGACGTCCCGCCCTCCGGCGGGTGGGCCGGTCCCCGGATCTCCGCCTCGGCCTCGTGCCGTCCGGCCTTGCGCCTCCCGGGCCGGGGCATGCCGCTCCGGTGCTCACCCGTCAGCTCCTTCGGACCCGTCGCGGCCTCGGCGGCGGAGCCCCGGGACGGCGTCGTCACCTCGATCGCCGGGGTACCCGCGCGGGAGGTCTCGGGTACCGGGGGCGCCGGCAGGCGGAACCGGGGGCCGGCGGCGATGGCGGCTTCCACGACGATCCCGGCCTCACCGGAGGCCGCGCACACCTCGCGGCAGAACAGCACCGCGGTCCGGCCACCGGACAGCACCACCTCGGTGGCCACCCGGTGCGGGGCGGCGATCAGCTCCTGGGCCGTCTCCCGGAGGACGGCCTGGTCGAGGGGGTCGATGGGGAGGACGGGACGGGCGGGGGCGGTGGGGTCGGCGCCCGGTGCCGGGCCGGGCAGGGGTTCCCCGTACGGTGCGACGAGATCGCCGGCGGCCTGCCGGGTGCGGAGGAACTCGGCGAGCAGTTCCCGCTCGCGCTTCGAGGACTGTTCGAGCAGCCGCTGTTCGATCTCGTCGGCGGCCTGCTGCGCGAGGGGCAGCATCACCGGATCCGAGTGCCGCCGGAAACTGGTGAGGTCCAGGACCCCCTCGACACGGCCACTGAGCGGATCACGGATGGGCGCGGCGGCGCACGCGAGCTGCTGCATGCAGTCCGCGAAGTGCTCACGGCCCAGGACGTAGACCGGGCGGCGCTCGGCCAGCGCGGTGCCGAGGGCGTTGGTGCCGGCGCTGGACTCGGGGAAACCGTAGCCCTGGACGATGTTCGTCGCGTCCAGGTGCCTGTTCAGCTCCGCGTCACCGGCCCGGCGCGCCAGCACGCGTGCCTGCGCGTCGGTGAGGATCACGCTCACCGGCGGTCCGTCCAGCACGGCCTCCAGCCGGTCGAGGACCGGGGTCGCGGCGGTCAGCAGCCGTCCGTCCAGGTCCAGGTCCTGCTCGCAGGTGAGGGTGAGCCGGTCCGGGACGAGCCCCAGCGACCTGCACCGCTGCCAGGAGGTCAGGATCGGGGTCCTGACGATTCCGGCCACGTCGTCGACGGCCTCGCCCGCGAGGATGCGCTCGTGGACATCGGCGAGGCCGCCGCTCTCGTCCCACCCGGCCGTCAACTGGATCACTCCCTTCCCGTACAGACGTACGAGATGGGGTCCAGTATGCAGGATTGTGGACCATTCATAGCCTTGTCAGGCAATTACGACATTCGATGCACGAGGCCCCGTCTCACCCGCACCCGCCCCTCAGCGGATGGTCGGCTCCCGGACCGGACGCCGCTCAGGTGCCGGCGACCGAGGCCAGGTAGGCGGCCGTCCTCTCCGGGTCGTAGAAGAAGTTCTCGAAGTCGGCCGGGTTGTTGAAGCCGTTGGCGAAGCGGTCGGCGACCGGCTGGAGCTGTCCGGCGGCGCCGATCAGGTTCAGGACGTGCTCCGGGGGCGGGGCGAGCATGGTGTTCGTCCACTTGGTGACGTGCTGGGCCGTCTCCCAGTAGCGGTCGAAGGTCTGCCGCATCCAGGTCTCGTCGAACTCCTTCTCCCCGTGCTCGAGGATGGAGGCGAGGTAGGAGGCGGCGCACTTGGAGGCCGAGTTGGAACCCTGTCCGGTGATCGGGTCGTTGGCGACGACCACGTCGGCGACGCCGAGGACGAGCCCGCCGGAGGGCAGCCGGCCGACGGGGTTGCGGACGGTGGGGGCGTAGCGGCCCGCGAGGGTGCCGCCGGCGTCGGTCAGTTCGGCCTTGGTGGCCCGGGCGTGCTCCCAGGGGAGGAACGTCTCCATCAGGTCCAGGGTCAGGGAGAGGTGCTCGGCCGGGTCCTTGACGTCCTTGAAGGCGTCCAGCGGGCCGCCGGGTATGCCCTCCCAGAACAGGATGTCGGCGCGGCCCGAGGTCGTGTAGGTCGGCATGATGAACATCTCGCCGACGCCGGGGACCAGGTTGCAGCGGACCGCCTCGGTGTCCGGGTGTTCCGGGCGCGGGCCGAGCCCGTGGACGTAGGCGACGGCCAGGGCGCGCTGCGGCTCGCTGTACGGGGAGCGCTCCGGATCACGGGCGAACATCTGGACGAGCTCGCCCTTGCCCGCCGAGACGAGCACGAGGTCGTACGCGCGGGAGAAGTAGTCCAGGTCGCCGACCGCCGCGCCGTGGATGACGAGCTGGCCGCCGCGCTGGGCGAAGGTCTCCATCCAGCCGGCCATCTTCACCCGCTGGTCCACCGACTGGGCGAACCCGTCGAGCCGGCCCAGCCAGTCGATGGCGCGCTGCGAGGGGCCCGGGTCGAAGGAGCCGGGGGCGGCGACCGAGACGCCGAGTCCCTCGATCTTCGGGGCCTGGGACTCCCAGAAGTTCAGCTGGAGGTCACGCTCGTGCTGCAGGGCCGTATGGAACATGCACTGCGTCGACATGACCCGCCCGGAGCGGATCTCGTCCGCGGTCCGGTTGGACATCAGGGTGACCTCGTACCCGTGCGACTGGAGGCCGAGGGCGAGCTGGAGACCGGACTGGCCGGCTCCGACGACGAGTATCTTCCGCATACGGGGGACGCTCCTAAGGGGGACTGCTCAGGGGGGACTACTCGGGGGTTTCGTCGAGCGCGTGGCCCACGAGGGACAGGAGGGTCTCGATGACCGAGATCCGGCGGCGCGCATCCATGATCATTACAGGTATGTGCGCGGGGATCGTCAACGCCTCCCGCACGTCCTCGGGCTCGAACCGCTCGCTGCCGTCGAAGTGGTTGACCGCGACGACGTACGGCAGTCCGCAGCTCTCGAAGTAGTCCAGCGCCGGCCAGCAGTCCTTCAGGCGGCGCGTGTCGGCCAGCACGACGGCACCGATCGCGCCGCGCACCAGGTCGTCCCACATGAACCAGAACCGCTGCTGACCGGGTGTGCCGAAGACGTACAGCACCAGGTCGTCGTCGAGCGTGATGCGGCCGAAGTCCATGGCCACGGTGGTGGTCAGCTTGCCCGGCGTGGCGGTGAGGTCGTCGTGCTCCTCGCTCGCCTCGGTCATCAGCGCCTCGGTCTGCAGGGGTGTGATCTCCGAGACGGTGGTGACGAGCGTGGTCTTGCCGACGCCGAAGCCGCCCGCCACCACTATCTTCGTGGCGATCGGCGCGCGGGTGCGGTCCGTCTGCCAGGGCAGCAGGGGCTCGTCTCCTTCGACGAGCGGGGAGACGCCATGAGCGGCGTCAGAGACGACGGAGTCCACTCAGCACCCTTTCCAGCAACGCGCGGTCGGGGCGGCCCGTGCCGTGGCCGGTCCCCGTTCCGTAGACACGGATCTTTCCCTGGTCCGCGAGGTCGCTCAGGAGGACGCGGACCACGCCGAGCGGCATCCTCAGCAGCGCGGCGATCTCGGCCACCGTACGCATGCGGCGGCACAGTTCGACGATGGCCCGCATCTCCGGCATGACCCGGGAGGTGAGGCCGCCGTTGGTGAGTTCCCTGCGCTCCTCGGCGGCGTCGAGCGCGGCGGGGCCGGCGGTGGCGCCGACGAACGTCTCGACGAGGAGGACGTGGCCGAAGCGGGTGCGGCCGCCGGTGAGCGAGTACGGGCGGACCCGGGCGGGCTTGCGGTCACCGCCTCGGACCGGGAGGTGTTTCCTGGACGTGCTGCTCACGGGCGGCTCCCGGTGGACTCGTTCTCCAGGTTCTTGCGCAGTTCGCTGCGGAGTTCGGGGGTCAGGACATGGCCGGCGCGGCCGACGAACAGGGCCATGTGGTAGGCCACGACACTCATGTCGCAGTCCGCGGCACCGTGCACGCCGAGCAGCGAGCCGTCGCTGATCGACATCACGAAGAGGCTGCCGTCGTCCATCGCGACCATCGTGTGCTTGACCGGACCGAAGTCCATCAGCTTGGAGGCGCCGACGGTGAGGCTGCCGATGCCGGAGACGACGGTGGCGAGGTCGGCGGCGGAGCCGCGCGGGCCGGAACGCTTCGCGGTCCGCACGTCGCGGGCGTCGGTGTTGTGCTGGTCGTCGGAGGAGAGGAGCAGCAGCCCGTCGGAGGAGACCACCGCGACGGAGAGGATGCCGGGCACCTCCTCGACGAGGTTGCTCAGCAGCCAGTGCAGGTTGCGGGCCTCACTGCTCAGTCCGAAGGTACTGGGCGCGGTCAACTGCTTGCCTCCTCGACGGTGCCCCCGGTGGCTTCCTCGGTCGGTGCGCCGGTGCCGGGCGGGGCCTGGTGGTGTCCGGTGCGTTCGGCGATCTCCGCCTCGACGTCCCTGCGGCCGGCGTCCGCCCCCCGGCGGAACCCGCCGAGCCGCCGGCGCAGAGCCTCGGCGTCCACGGCCCCGGTGCGCGGGCGTGGGGGCGCGGCGGGCGCGGTGATCTTCGGTGTGCGCTTGGGCAGCCCCTTGGCGGTGACCGGCTCCTCGTCGCCGGGCCCGTCCGCGACGCGCGTGTGCTCGTCACCGTCGCCGCTCCCGGCGAGCGGCCGGCGCGGCAGCGCACCGGGGCTCACGGCACCGGCCTCCGGTCGGTCGCTGTCCGCGCCGGACGGCTGACCGGCCCCGGCGCCCGGCTCGGCGCCGACCGTGTGCCCGGCGCCCGGACGGACGGCATCCGGCGCCGGGCGGTCGGCCGGCCCGGGAGCGGTCGCGGTGTCCTGGGCGTCGGGGGCGGTCCCGTGGTGAGCGGTGGCCCCCGGACGTACCGCCTGCGACGGGGGCGCCGGCGGCTCCGGCTCGACGGCCCCGGCGGGCTGTTCCGGGATCAGCAGTTCCATGGTGGTCTCGGCGAGCCGCTCCGGCGGCGCCTTCGCGTCCCTTACGCCGGTGCTCCCGGCGGGCGCGGGCTCCTGAGCGGGGGCCGCCGTGGCCTCCTGCGGGCCGGCGGCCGGGGCCTCGGCCGCGCGTTCGCCCGGGGAGGCCGGAACCGGTTCCTGAGGGGTGTGCGGTACGGCGTCCGGTGTGCCGTCGCCGGCCGCCTCGCGGTCGCGCACCGCCTTCTCCGCCAGGGTGACCAGCGGGTCACCCGACTCCGTGCGGCCGTGCAGGACGTTGGAGTTGGCCTCGGCGTCCGCGCCCGGGAGGGAGACGGCGTGGGAGGCGCCCGGGACCGGAGTGGGGACCGCGGTCGGGGTGGCGGCGGCCAGCATGGCGTCGGGGAGCACGACGACCGCGGCGATGCCGCCCTGCTTCTGCTCGCGGAGCTGGACCCGTACGCCGTGCCGGTGGGCGAGCCGGGCCACCACGTACAGGCCGAGACCGAGGCCGTCCTCGGCCTCCGCGTCGTACGTGGCCTCCGGGTCGAAGTCGGCCAGGCGGTCGTTGAGCCGCTCCAGCCGCTCGGCGGCCATGCCGATGCCCCCGTCCTGGACGGAGAGCATGACCTCGCCGTTCTCCAGGAGCCAGCCGGAGACCTCGACGGGCAGGTCGGGCGGGGAGAACGACGTGGCGTTCTCCATGAGCTCGGCCAGCAGATGGGACAGGTCGTCCGCGGCGAACCCGGCGATGTGCGTGTGCGGCGGCAGCGCCGCGATCCGCACCCGCTCGTACCGCTCGATCTCGCTGACGGCCGCCCGTACGACGTCCACCAGCGGCACCGGCCCCGCCGTGTGCCGGCCGTGCTCGGTGCCGGCGAGGACCAGGAGGTTCTCGCTGTGCCGGCGCATGACGGTGGCGAAGTGGTCGAGCTTGAAGAGGGTGGCCAGGCGCTCCGGGTCGTCCTCCCTCTCCTCCAGTCCCTCGATGACGCCGAGTTGCCGCTCGACCAGGCCGAGGGTGCGCAGGGCGAGGTTGACGAAGGTGCCGCCGATGCCGGCGCGCAGGCGCTCCAGGTGGGCGGCGGACTCGGCCAGTTCGGTGCGGAGTTCCTCACGGGCGTCGGCCATCTTCTGCCGCTGGCCCACGAGATGCTTGCGGTCGGCCTCCAGCGTGGCGATCCGCTCGGCGAGCTGGGCGGCGTGCGCGTGCAGGGCGTTGACGGACCGGACGACCTGCGCGAACTCGTCGTTGCGGCCGGTGAAGGCGACCGGCTCCTCCGCGGCGGGGTCCTCGGCCTGCGCGAGGCGGGCGGAACCCCGGCGCAGCACCGACAGGGGACGCGTGAGCGTGCGGGCCATCGCGGTGGCGATGCCGACCGCGAGCAGCATCAGGGCGCCGAGGACGGCGATCCGGATCTCCAGCTCGGTGACGTCGTCGTCGCGGAGCTGGGCGAGGTCCTTGGTGCGCTTGTCGAAGAGCGCGGACTCCACCCCGCGCATCGCGTCGATCCGCGCGGTGAGGGCGGCCGCGAGCCTCTTGGTGCTGGTCTCCAGGTCGTCGTCGGAGAGGGACGGCTCGTCGGTGAGGCCCGCGAGGTACTTCTCGGCGGAGTCGACCTCGGGTCCGGTGACCGTGGAGTCGTAGGAGGCGCGGGCGGCCTCGGGCGCGCCGTCGCGGAAGTCGGCGAGGGCCGCCTCGGAGCGCAGCCGGGCCTGGAGCGCGGCGGCACTCAGCGCGTCACGGCGCTTGCTGTCGGCGTCCGAGGAGCCGGTGGACGTGGTCGGCAGGCCGGTGATCGGGTCGATCACGGTCTGCGTGGTGCGCGGGACGTTCAGCGCGGCGAGCAGCAGTCCCCGGGTGGCGGCCGCCTGCTGGACGGCGGCGTCCAGTTCCGCGAGCGCGTGGGCTCCGGAGCCGGCCCGGGGCGGGGTCCGGTCCGCCAGCCGCTCGGAGAGCCGGTGCAGTTGGGTGATGGCGGTGGAGTAGGCCTGGTGCGCTTCGAGGGCACTGCTCTTCCCGGTGAGCGCCGCTCTGCGGACGGCGGCGACGGCGTCGAGCTCGTCGCGCAGCGCCTGGGAGGTGTCGGTGTCGGCGCGCAGTTCCTCGACCTGCCGGTCGACCCGGGCGCTGTGCTCCTCGGAGGGCGCCTTGTCCTTGGGGCGGCCGGCGGCGATGTACGCGACGACCTCGTCGCGCTCGTCGGCGAGGGAGTGGGCGAGGGTGAGGGCGTCCTGGGTCCGCTCGGCGAGCGTCACCAGCTCCTGTGAGTCGCTGAGCTGCCCGGAGGCGGCGAGCACGGAGGGCGCCCCGGCCCCGGCGATCGCGGCGGCCACCACGGCAACGGCGACGATGAGCCGGTTGCGCACATGCGTGGGGCGGCCCCTGCCGACGGTGGGCCCCTGCTCCGCGTCCCCCGCGGGGGCCGTCTGCTTGCCTGTGCGACGAGGCCGCGACTTCTGCACCGGTGCTCGCATTCCTGACTCGTGTACCCGTGGGCCCGGGTGACGCTCCGTCAACGGGTGCGGGCGTTCACCCCGAGCTCCTGACCGCGCTCGGGCAGCGAGGCGCCCCCATCGCTCCCCGACCCTCCCAGCGCCCGTGGACAGTGGATGCGCATCACCTGACCCGCCACTCGAAGGAGTGAACATCGGACGTGAGTTGAGGGGCAAGTTCCGCGGGGTTCGGCAGCCGCCCTGTGCGGCAGGCCGGTTGGACGTCTGCGGCGGGCGGTGGCAGTATTCGCCGCCACGCCTTCCCGGAGAACTCAATCCCTCCCAAACCAGGCGTCTGACCTGCACGACTGCGGGGATGCGGCGACCGTTGCCCACCTTTCGCGGTCGTTGTGGAGAGCTCGTGCAGACTGGCCGGATGCGTACGGAGCTTGTTTCGGAGCCGGGTGATCCGGGCCGCCCCAACGAGGACTTCGCGAGCGTCGGACTCCCGGCCTCCGGGCAGGGCGGTTCGCTCGTGGTGCTGGACGGGGTCACCCCGCCGGGTGACGGGGGCGGCTGTCTGCATTCGGTGCCCTGGTTCACCGCCCGGCTGGGCGGCGCGCTGACCGAACTGACCGTTTCCCTCCAGGATGTCCCCCTCGTCGAGCTGCTGTCCCGCGCCCTCGCGCGTACCGCCGGGAACCACGCGGCAACCTGTGACCTTTCTCACCCCCGTACGCCTCAGGCGACCGTGGTCCTGGCCCGTTGGTCGCCGGCCTCGGTGGAGTACCTGGTGCTGTCGGACTCGGCCCTGCTCGTCGAGGCCCCCGACGGCACGGTCACCGCGCTGCGGGACGACCGGCTGGACCGGCTGCCCCGCTCGGCCCTGGCCACCGCCGCCCTGGTGGACACCACGCTGCGCAACAAGGAGGGCGGCTTCTTCACGGCGGCGGCGGACCCCTCGGTGGCCTCCCGCGCGGTCACCGGTTCACTGCCGCGCGGTGAGGTACGCGCCCTGGCCGCCCTGACCGACGGTGCAGCGCGCCGGGTGGAGAGGTTCCACGAGGGCGACTGGGCGGACTGCCTCGCCCTGATCCGCGAGGACGGCCCGCGGGCCCTGGTGGACCGGGTGCGCGCCCTGGAACGGGCGGACGCGGACCGGGTGCCGCGGCGCCCGGGCAAGACGCACGACGACGCGACGGTGGTCTACGTCGAGCTGTCACCCCGGTAGCGGCGCGCGCCGCCCCGGCTCACTTCTCCATCCCCCGGTTGAGCTGGTTGAGCAGCCGGGCCAGCTCCATGACCTCGTCGGGGTCCCAGTCGGCCAGCCGGCCGGCGTAGCGCGCGCGGCGGGCCTCGCGGACCCTGCGCACCCGTTCGTGCCCCTCCTCGGTGAGGGCGACCAGCCAGGCCCGGCCGTCGGCGGGGTCCGGCTCGCGGCCGACGAGACCGAGTTGTTCGAGCGCGCGGAGCTGGCGGGACATCGTCGCCTTGCCGACGCCGATGTAGGCGGCGAGTTCGGTGGCCCGCTGCCGGCCGCACTCATCCAGACGGACCAGCAGCCCGTAGGCGGACGGCTCCAGGTCGGGGTGGACCGCGCGGGCCATCTCGCCCTGACTGGCCCGGGCGCGCCGCAGCAGCACCGTCAACTCGCGTTCCAGCGCGAGGAATCCGGGCTGCTCCACCTGGGGTGCGGGCTCCGGGGAGGCGGCACGTCCTCCGCCGCCGTTTCCGTCTTCGTGCACGTCTGCCCCTGCCTCGGTTTCCCGGTCTGAAAGTGTCCCGCCAAGTGGCGACGCCGCCGCAGCTCCACCAGTATTTCGCAGGCGTGGACCAACGGCAGTGCGGGGCTGATCCGTCCGTCGCCGTGGCCCACGCGCACACGTCCCCCACCCGACGCTTACGTGGCATGCCCACTACATGCGCGGTGGGTCACATCCCGGGTTCGTCCCCACCGACCTTTCGGAGATGCGTCATGCCTGTGCACAGATCCGGTCTCACCCGTATACCCGCGCTCGCGACCGCCGGGGCGGTCCTGCTCGCGGTCCTCTCCCTCCCCCGGGCGGCCGGCGCGGCCGAATCCGCTCCCACCGTCCCTCCGCGCGGCTCCGCCCACATGGGCATGGGCGTCGCCGCCCACGACGGCCGCGGCGGCGTCCCCACCGCGCGCTCCACCCAGACGGAGGGCGTGGACGTCTCCAGCCACCAGGGCGACGTCGCCTGGCCGACCCTGTGGAAGAGCGGGGTCCGGTGGGCCTACGCCAAGGCCACGGAGGGGACGTACTACACCAACCCGTACCACTCCCAGCAGTACAACGGCGCCTACGACGTCGGCATGATCCGCGGCGCCTACCACTTCGCGACCCCCGACACGGCGAGCGGCGCCGCCCAGGCCGACTACTTCGTCAGCCGCGGCGGCGGCTGGACCGCCGACGGCCGGACCCTGCCTGGCGTGCTGGACATCGAGTGGAACCCGTACGGCGACGCCTGCTACGGCAAGTCGCCGAGCGCCATGGTGAGCTGGATCCGGGACTTCCTGGACCGGTACCGCGCCCGCACCGGTCGCGACGCCGTCATCTACACGGCCACCAGCTGGTGGAAGCAGTGCACCGGCGACTACGCCGGCTTCGCCCCCACCACTCCGCTGTGGATCGCCCGGTACGCCTCCACGGTGGGCGAACTGCCCGCCGGCTGGGACACGTACACGATGTGGCAGTACACCTCGACCGGGCCGACCGTCGGGGACCACGACCGCTTCAACGGCACCCTCGACCGGGTGCGGGCCTTCGCCCTCGGCTGACCGGGCGGTCCCGGGCGCGGGGAAGGCCCGGGCCTCCCTCACGGGACCCGGGCCTTCCCTCGTCCGGCCGCCCTGTCAGGCGGCGACCGGAACCTCCGGCGCCGCACCGTCCGTCGCCGGCGACAGCGCCAGCTCCAGGACCTGGCGCACGTCGGTGACGGCGTGGACGTCGAGCTTGTCCAGCACCTGAGCCGGCACGTCGTCCAGGTCGGGCTCGTTGCGCTTGGGGATGATGACGGTGGTGATCCCCGCCCGGTGCGCGGCGAGCAGCTTCTGCTTCACCCCGCCGATCGGCAGCACCCGCCCGGTCAGCGAGACCTCGCCGGTCATCGCCACATCGGTGCGGACCAGCCGGCCGGAGAGCAGCGAGGCCAGGGCGGTGGTCATCGTGACGCCCGCGCTCGGCCCGTCCTTGGGCACCGCGCCCGCCGGGAAGTGGATGTGCACGCCCCGGTCCTTCAGGTCGCCCACCGGCAGCTCCAGTTCGGCGCCGTGGCTGCGCAGGAAGCTCAGCGCGATCTGCGCCGACTCCTTCATCACGTCACCCAGCTGGCCGGTCAGGGTGAGCCCCGCCGCGCCCGTCTCCGGGTCGGCCAGGGACGCCTCCACGTAGAGCACGTCCCCGCCGGCGCCGGTCACCGCCAGTCCGGTGGCGACACCGGGGACGGCGGTGCGGCGCTCGGCCGGTTCCTGGGCGGACTCGGGCACGTGGTGCGGCCTGCCGATCAGGTCCCGCAGGTCGCCCTCGGTCACCGCGAAGGGCAGCTTCCGCTCGCCCAGTTCGTGCTGGGCCGCGACCTTGCGCAGCAGCCGCGCGATGGACCGCTCCAGGGTGCGCACACCGGCCTCGCGCGTGTACTCGCCGGCCAGTCTGCGCAGCGCTCCCTCGTCGATCGTCACCTCGTCCCGGTCGAGACCGGCGCGCTCCAGCTGCCGCGGGAGCAGGTGGTCCCGGGCGATGACGACCTTCTCGTCCTCCGTGTAGCCGTCGAGGCGGACCAGCTCCATGCGGTCGAGCAGGGCCTCCGGGATGGCTTCGAGGACGTTGGCCGTCGCGAGGAACACGACGTCGGACAGGTCGAGCTCGACCTCCAGGTAGTGGTCCCGGAAGGTGTGGTTCTGCGCCGGGTCGAGGACCTCCAGCAGGGCGGCGGCCGGGTCGCCCCGGAAGTCGGAGCCCACCTTGTCGATCTCGTCCAGCAGGACGACCGGGTTCATCGAACCGGCCTCCTTGACCGCCCGCACGATCCGGCCGGGCAGGGCCCCGACGTACGTACGGCGGTGGCCGCGGATCTCGGCCTCGTCCCGGACGCCGCCGAGGGCGACGCGGACGAACTTCCGGCCCATCGCGTGGGCGACGGACTCGCCGAGGCTGGTCTTGCCGACGCCGGGCGGGCCGACCAGGGCGAGCACGGCACCGCCGCGCCGTCCGCCGACGACTCCGAGTCCCCGGTCGCTGCGCCGCTTGCGCACCGCCAGGTACTCGGTGATCCGCTCCTTCACGTCCTGCAGGCCCGCGTGCTCGGCGTCCAGGACCGCCTGGGCGCCCCGGATGTCGTAGGCGTCCTCGGTGCGCGCGTTCCACGGCATCTCCAGGACCGTGTCGAGCCAGGTGCGGATCCAGGAGCCCTCGGGCGACTGGTCGGAGGAGCGCTCCAGCTTGTCGACCTCCTTGAGCGCGGTCTCGCGGACCTTCTCCGGCAGGTCGGCGGCCTCGACGCGGGCGCGGTAGTCGTCGGACTCCTCGCCCTCCTGGTCGCCGTTCAGCTCGCGCAGTTCCTTGCGGACGGCCTCCAGCTGGCGGCGCAGCAGGAACTCGCGCTGCTGCTTGTCGACGCCCTCCTGGACGTCCTTCGCGATGGTCTCGGCGACGTCCTGCTCGGCAAGGTGGTCGCGCAGCTGCTGGGTGGCGAGCTTCAGCCGGGCCACCGGGTCGGTGGTCTCCAGCAGGGCGAGCTTCTGCTCGGTGGTGAGGAAGGGCGAGTAGCCGGAGTTGTCGGCGAGCGTGGAGACGTCGTCGATGGCCTGGACGCGGTCGACGACCTGCCAGGCGCCGCGCTTGCGCAGCCAGGCGGTCGCGAGTGCCTTGTACTCCTTGACCAGTTCGGTCACGTGCCCGGGCAGGGGCTCCGGGACGCTCTCGTCGATGCGGGTGCCCTCCACCCACAGCGCCGCGCCCGGCCCGGTGGTCCCGGCGCCGATCCGCACGCGGCCCCGGCCGCGGATCAGGGCGCCCGGGTCGCCGTCGGCCAGCCTGCCGACCTGCTCGACCGTGCCGAGCACGCCGGTACCGGCGTAGGTCCCGTCGACGCGTGGCACCAGGAGCACCCTGGGCTTACCGGGTTCGTCGCGGGCGGCGGCCTGGGCGGCCTCCACCGCGGCGCGCACCTCGGCATCGCTCAGGTCCAGCGGAACCACCATCCCGGGCAGCACGACCTCGCCGTCGAGCGGCAGCACAGGCAGGGCGAGCGGTGTGGACTCAGCAGCCATGATCTCCCCTTCGGCAGTCAAGTTGAGCTATGCCGACTCAATGTCGGGGAGCCGCCGAATGTTCCCGGGGGTGCGTTCGCTCTCAGCGATCATCGGCACCGGGGGTGCGGAGGGCAGGAATCCCACGGGAGGGAAGCTGTCAGGATGAACGCATGTCCACCCCGTACGGCATTCCCGAAGCCCCCGAAGTCCTGGACCGCCGCGAGGGTCCGTACGGCGAGGTGGTGCTGCGCAGGCACGGCGGTCTGCTGCAGATCATCGCCAACGGCTGCTTCCTGATGGACACCTCCGACGGCCGCTCGGAACGGCGGCTCGTCGACGCCGCCCTGGCCGCCCTCGAAGAGCGCGCGGCCGGTCCGCACGTCCTGATCGGCGGCCTGGGGGTCGGCTTCTCGCTCGCACACGCCGCCGGGCAGTCCCGCTGGGGACGGATCACCGTGGTGGAACGCGAGCCCGCCGTCGTCGAGTGGCACCGCGCGGGACCGCTGTCCGCGCTCTCCGGCCGGGCGCTCGCCGACCCCCGCGTCCGGATCGTCGAGGCGGATCTCGTCCGCCACCTCCATGAGACGTCCGACACGTTCGACGCGCTGTGTCTCGACATCGACAACGGGCCCGACTGGACCGTCACCGAGGATAACGAAGGGCTGTACTCACCGGCCGGACTGTCGGCCTGCGCAAGGGTGTTGAGTCCGGGCGGGGTGCTCGCGCTCTGGTCCGCCAAGCCGTCCCCGGAATTCGAGGGAACCTTGCGGAATGCCGGGTTCCGTCAGGTGCGTACCGAAGAGATCCCCGTTGCCCGGGGCGTTCCGGACGTCGTGCACATCGGCGTCCGCCCTGAATAGCAAAGCCGCGGTGCATCCCCGTACGCTGCTGCCCTGACGCGGATCATTCAAGCGTCAATCGCAGTGATGCGCAGACGACGGATCACCCCACGGATTCCGGAAAAAGCACACCTCAGGGGCGGGCGATGGAGCAGACACACACCTCCCACAACGGCACGGCGACGACCACCCCCGGCGCGCAGCGCCGGGTTCTGGTGGTCGAGGACGACGCGACGATCGTGGACGCCATCGCGACCCGCCTTCGCGCCGAGGGATTTCTGGTGCAAACGGCGGGCGACGGCCCGTCGGCGGTCGACACGGCGGAGGCCTGGCAGCCCGACCTGCTGATCCTCGACATCATGCTGCCGGGCTTCGACGGCCTGGAGGTCTGCCGGCGCGTGCAGGCCCAGCGGCCGGTCCCGGTGCTGATGCTCACCGCGCGGGACGACGAGACCGACATGCTGGTCGGGCTGGGCGTCGGCGCCGACGACTACATGACGAAGCCGTTCTCCATGCGGGAGCTGGCGGCCCGGGTGCATGTGCTGCTGCGCCGCATGGAGCGCGCGGCGCTCGCGGCCACCACGCCGCGCAGCGGCATCCTGCGCCTGGGCGAGCTGGAGATCGACCACGCCCAGCGCAGGGTGCGCGTGCGCAGCGAGGACGTCCATCTGACGCCCACCGAGTTCGACCTCCTGGTGTGCCTGGCGAACACGCCCCGCGCGGTGCTCTCGCGTGAGCAGCTGCTGGCCGAGGTCTGGGACTGGGCGGACGCCTCCGGCACCCGGACCGTCGACAGCCACATCAAGGCGCTGCGCCGGAAGATCGGCGCCGAGCGCATCCGCACCGTGCACGGCGTGGGCTACGCCCTGGAGACGCCGACGCCATGAGCGGGGGGCCGGCCCGACGCGGGGGCCCCGGGGGATCACGGCCCTGGGGCGGTGTGCGCCCGTTCTCGATCAAGACCAAGCTGGGCGCGCTGGTCGTCGTCTCGGTCCTGATCACCACGGGGCTGTCGGTGATCGCGGTGCACACCAAGACGGAACTGCGCTTCATCACGGTCTTCTCGATGATCGCCACCCTGCTCATCACGCAGTTCGTGGCGCACTCGCTCACCGCCCCACTGGACGACATGAACGCCGTGGCCCGGTCCATCTCGCACGGCGACTACACCCGCCGGGTGCGCGAGAACCGCCGGGACGAGCTGGGCGACCTGGCCCAGACGATCAACGTCATGGCCGACGAGCTGGAGGCCCAGGACCGCCAGCGCAAGGAGCTGGTGGCCAACGTCTCGCACGAGCTGCGCACGCCCATCGCGGGCCTGCGCGCGGTGCTGGAGAACATCGTCGACGGCGTCACGCAGGCCGATCCCGAGACGATGCGCACGGCCCTGAAGCAGACCGAGCGGCTCGGACGCCTCGTGGAGACCCTCCTGGACCTGTCCCGCCTGGACAACGGGGTCGTCCCGCTGAAGAAGCGCCGCTTCGAGGTGTGGCCGTACCTGTCGGGGGTGCTCAAGGAGGCCAACATGGTCGCCTCGGCCCGCGCGGGCATGGCCTCCGGGTCGGGCAGCCACACCCGTACGGACGTCCACCTGCACCTCGACGTGTCGCCGCCGGAACTCGTCGCGCACGCCGACCCGGAGCGGATCCACCAGGTGGTCGCCAACCTCATCGACAACGCGGTCAAGCACAGCCCGCCGCACGGCCGGGTGACGGTCCGGGCGCGGCGCGGGACCCAGCCGGAGTCGCTGGAGCTGGAGGTGCTCGACGAGGGGCCCGGCATTCCGCGCACCGAGTGGCACCGCGTTTTCGAGCGCTTCAACCGCGGCAATGTGAACCGCCCGCACGGTCCGGGCAGCGACGGGGGCACCGGTCTCGGACTGGCGATCGCCCGCTGGGCCGTGGATCTGCACGGCGGCCGGATCGGAGTGGCCGAATCCGAGCGGGGCTGCCGGATTCTCATCACTCTTCCGGGAGCGTCGTCCGTACCGAGTTGACGTAAAGTTCGCAGCGGAGCCGCACGATCCATCGGTGTTCGCACTGACGGACACGTGTGACCAGGCTCAGGCCCGCGCGAGCTGCGTGCCGGGTCGGGGCCGAGCGATGCCGCATACCCCTGGAAGAGCCGGAACCTCGCTTGTTTCCCGCCATTTCATGCGCCGAAACACACGAACAGATGTGACTTGCACGACGATGAACGGGCCCGGCCTGACCTTCTCGCTCCGGGGGGCGTAGCCTTTATTTCCGCTGTCCATCATCTTGCGAAGCGGAAGAGGGCGGTTGACGCCGTGTCGCCACAGTCCCCCAGTAACTCGAGCATCTCGACCGACACCGACCAAGCGGGTAGGAACCCCGCTGCGGCCTTCGGTGCCAACGAATGGCTCGTCGACGAGATCTACCAGCAGTACCTCCAGGACCCGAACTCGGTGGACCGAGCCTGGTGGGACTTCTTCGCCGACTACAAGCCGGGCGCGCCTGCGACCTCGGCTCCGGCGGGTACCGCGGCCGCGGGGGCCGCGGGAACCTCCACCCCGGTCCAGCAGGCCGCGCCGGCCCAGCCCGCCGCGCCC
>NZ_JFCB01000016.1 GCF_000725125.1 Streptomyces toyocaensis | reverse complement strand
AAGCCGCCTCCCTACGCAGCTCGGGAAGGCTGCCGTCCGCATCTGTTGGGCGGACCGTGTCAGAAGGTTTCCGCGAAGTCGTCTTCCTTGCGTAGCAGCCGGTCTCGTACGTCCTTGGGGATCATCAGCTTCATGTAGACGCGCGGGGCTCGTACGCCCTTCACCTTCGTCCGCTTGATCACGCACTTCACGCCGACCCGGAGTAGATCGGCGGCCATGGCCTCCATGCCGCCTTCCTCCCAGTGGCTACGGAACGACTTTCCGTTGTGTACGGCCACCCACCGGTCCTTGGTCGACTCGGGGTCGATGGTCTCCAACTGATTGATGAGGTCGTCCAGTGTCTTCTCAGCCTGCTCCTTGGTGAAGCACGTCTTCGTGAAGCGGCCTCCCGGCTCCAGCCCGGTCATGTAGTACCCAATGGACTGTTCGAGGCGCTGTTGTTCCTTGCGGGCCTCGGCGCCCTGCCGGTACTCGCGGGTCATGACGGGTTCGTCTCCGAGAACCCTCAGAACGTCGTTGACGAGCTTGCTGTAGATCTCGTCAGGGTTCGGAGCGCCGTGGCCTCCGGCCTTGCACTTGCCGCACCGTAGGTATGAGTAGGACCAATTCTTGACGCGGTTCTGCTGAACAGTCATGTTCGAGCCGCAGTCATGGCAGATCAGGACGCCGAGGAACTTGGTTGCCCCTTCCGGGCGCCGGGTGGGCTGGTTCCTTCCCCGACGGTCGAGGGCCTCCTGAAGGCTGTTGAACTCGTCCTCGGTGAAGATCGGGTCTGCCACGCGGATGGGCTTCGCGTCGCTTCCTAATACGATCTTCGAGCGGCGTACGCCCCCGTTCTTGTCCTCTTCTACGCGGTAGCCCATGAGCGCTGGGTTCCTGAGTCGGCGGAGCTGCGTCGACGCTGTCAGGCCTGATCCGCAGAGGCTGGCACGCACCAGGACCTTGACCATGCGCCGGGCGGAAGCAGGCTTGTCCCGCAAGGCGGCCGTACGGCACCAGTGCAACGCCCGGCGCGCGTCCTCGTCGATGACGAGTACGACCTTGCCGTTCTCGTCCTCCGCCGTTTCGTACCCGTACGCCGGCTTGCCCACGAGCCAGTCGCTCTGTGTCTTGGTGTAGTCCCAGAGGCTCGCTACACGCGTGCTGGTGTTGGCGGCCTCGATCTCGGCGATGCCGCCGATGATCGTGACCATGATCTTCCCGGCCGTGGTGGTCAGGTCGATCGAGTCGTTCTTGGAGACGAGGTTCTTCCTGTACTTCAGGCACCAGTCGATCATGGTGCTGAGGTCGGTGAGCCGCCGTACGAAGCGGTCCAGCTTCCAGAAGAGGATCTCGTCGAACTCCGGCGCCCGGTTGTTGAGCCAGTCCCCGAGCTCCTTGCGCTTCCACGGTGGGACCTTCGTGGCCGACACGTTGAGGTCGCTGGCCACGCCGACGACTCGGCAGCCGCGGTCCAAGGCCAGCCTGCGCAGGTCGAGCTCCTGGCGGACCGGTGACGTCGTGTCGTCGGTGAGGACGGACAGCCGCACGGACAGCAGGGCCCGTGGTGCGTCATCAGGTAGGGCTGCCTCCGTCTTCTTCAGCTTCTCCAAGAGTGCTAAGTCGGCCTCGGTCCACTCGGCCTCGACCTCGTACTGCCGCCGGTCGGTCGCCCGGCGGGTCCTGGCTCGTTTCCCCATGTCGAGGACGGTAGCGCGGATTTGGGCTTGTCGGTATATGGCGGCAGATGGACACGAGTATCCAGATCGGTCCGACGGGCAGGAAGCTGCTGCCCCTGACCGTCAAGTCACCCGCGGCCGGCGAGCACGCCCACTGAGGTGAGTCGGTGGGGAGCCCGGACGTTCCGGCCGGGCGGGGCACCTCCTGTGCGGGAGGTGCCCCGGAGGCGTTCCGGCCGGCCGAGGACTCTCAGCGGTTGATCATGTCCCGGGTCTGGGCGTAGACCGTGGCGTCATTGAGCAGGCCCGTGTGGCTGAGGCAGGCGGTCCTGGTGTTGGCCGCGCCGGACAGGGCGACGGTGGTGTCCGGGTTGATCACCGTGTCGCAGGGCGACCACCAGGTGGCGTAACGGGACGAGCCCGGTGTCTCGTCGCCGGAGTTGAGGGCGGCGAGGAAGCCGGAGCCGATGCGCATCTCGGTGCAGGAGGTGTCGAAGCAGCCGTTGGCGCTGTCGGTGCCGTGATTCGGTCCTCCGAGTGACACCCAGGCGTCGACCTTGGACGTCCCGCCGAGGTTCTTCAGGAAGTACCGCGAGGAGAGCCCTCCCATCGAGTGGCTGACGATGTCGACCTTGGTGGCGCCGGTGGCCGCGAGGAGACGGTCGACCTCGGTGGACAGCTGCTGGGCGGTCGTGGCGTTGGACTGGCGCCAGTCGTAGGACCACTGGTCGAGGTGCGACGAAGGCCAGCCGTCGGTGCTGAAGCGGTCCGCCATGGTGTTCCAGTTGCCGGCGGAGCCGGTGTAGCCGTGGACGAAGAGGACGGGGTCGCTGGTCGGGCCGAAGGCGGAACTGCCCGACGCCGCCTGGGCGGGAAGGGAGGCCTGCACGGCGAGCAGCGCGCCGGCCGCGACTGCGGCCGCGCTCGCGAGGAATGTGTTCACGGGAAGACTCTCGGGTGGGGTGCGGGACGGCGCTCGTCAGCGCGGCCCACGGTGGGGAGGACACCGGTGTCATCGAGGGTGACGTGAGCGTACTGACCGGTAGGTACGGGTGGTCAAGAGGCGTGCGCGGGATTCTTCCGCTCCGGCCGGGTGTCACGGAGTGAAGAGGTCCGTCAGGTAGGTCGGTTCGGCCTCGATGTCCGCGTAGCGCCCGGTCTCCTTCGACCAGGCGATGTTCCCCGCGGTGAGTGCGTGGAAGTCCCCGACGCAGCGCAGCGCGTCCTCGACGACGTCGTCGGCGAGGCCGGCGCGGGTCAGCCGCCCGGGCAGGACCTGCTCGAGGTCGAGGATCCGCTGGACGTGTCCGGCCTGCATCACGGCCACGCGTTCCGCCGCCTCCTGGAGGCTGCACCGGTGGTGGTGACGGATGACCGTGACGGCGTTGAAGGCGTAGTCGTGCGCGAGTTCCTTGCGCAGCGAGTAGAGGTCGTTGATGCAGGCGTTCGCGTAGATCACCGCCTCCCGCATGTCCGCGAAGGACGGGTGTGCGTGCAGGTGGTCGGGCAGGTCGACGCCGGTGCCGATCTCCACCAGGTCCAGGACGGCGTCGAACGCGAACGAGGCGCGTCGGTGGGCGAGATATTGCTGCAGGCCGGGTACGCGGCCTTCCTCCCGATGGATCATCTCGGCCCGGTAGCTGTCGAAGTACCACAACAGGTGCGGGGTGAACCTTCGCTGCCATGCTGGGGAACGTACGGCCGTCGTGCGGTGCCACAGATCGGCCAGGGAGCGTGCGAGCCGCCCGTCCGTCACGGTTCCGTCGAGGACGGCGAACAGCGGCCCGAACGCCTCCCGCCACCGCTCGGGCTGGTAACCGCGCACCGGGTCGTCGTCGAACTGGTCGTCCAGCTGGAACAGCCACGCGTTCCACTGGGTGATCAGTGTCAGGGCCTCACGCGAGGCGTTCGGGCACAGCCACGCGGTGAGCCGGTCCACACGAGTGCGCTGCACATGGCGACGTGCCTCCTCGGTGGGCACCAGACCGAACTCGTCCAGCCAGGCCTCCGTGGCCACCGTGGCCTCCCGGAGTTCCGGATTGAGCGCCGCCGGTACGGGTATGCGCAGGTCCGGAATTCGGAAAGTGTCCATGCGTCAGCTCGCTTCTCCGTGAATCCGCCATGCGCGACGCCCGGTTCGGTGCCGGTGCGGCATGGTGGGGCGCGCGTATGGAGTATGACCGGACAGTCCCAGCCGTCGACGTAAATTACCGTGCCCGCGGACGGCGTTCGACAGCGGTCCCGGTGGCGTCCGGGCCGTTCAGACGGGCCAGGAGCAGAGCGACGTCGTCACCCACGCCGTGGGCCTTCTGCGTGTGGGCGAGGAGTTCGTCGACCACGGTCTCCAGGTCCGCCGTGGCAGCGCCCGCCAGGCCCTGGAGGAACCTCTCGGTGCCCTGGTCGATGTCCTTGTTCACCGCCTCGAGCAGACCGTCGGTGGTCAGTGCGAGCACGCTGCCCGGGGCGATGCGCAGGCGGGTGGTCGGGTACCGCTGCTCCCGGTCGATCCCCAGGGGCAGGCCGCCCGGGACCTCCAGGAGGCGCGGCGGCGCGTCGGGGGCGATGAGCGCCGGGGCCGGATGCCCGGCTCGGCACGCCCGGAGCGTTCCGTCGGTGGGGTCGAGTGCGATGTAGCAGCATGTGGCGAACAGGGCCCGGTCCGGGTCGGTGTTCAGTTCGGCCAGCAGGCGGTTGGTGCGCTCCAGGACCGCTGCCGGCGGGTGTCCTTCGTTCGCGTAGGCGTGCACGGCGGTGCGCAGCCGCCCCATGAGGGAGGCGGCGTGAACGCTGTGTCCCTGTACGTCTCCGATGACCAGTGCCACGCCGCCGTCGGGCAGGCTGATGGCGTCGTACCAGTCGCCGCCGATCCACATGCCGGAGGTGGCGGCCTGGTAGCGGGCGGCGATGGTCACGCCCGGTGCCGTGAGCGGCCCGCGCGGCAGCATGCCGCGCTGGAGTTCGGTGGCCAGCGCGTGTTCCGACTCGTACAGGCCGGCTCGCTCCAGTGACTGGGCGAGCAGTCCCATGGCGGCGACCAGGATGGCCCGCTCCTCGGGCTGGAACTCCTGCGGCTCGGGGAAACTGACGAGGCAGGAACTGACGCGGCCGCGCGAGTCCGTGAGCGGCAGTGCCGCCCACGCCTGCGGGGCCGGCGGCGCGAGCGGTGCCAGGTGCGGGAAGTCGGTGATCAGTGCGTCCGTGGAGCCGATGAGGACGGGCGCCCCGGTGTCGAGTGACTCCTCCACGAGGGTGCGGGCCGTGGCGTCGGGGACGCGCGGGGGACCCTCGCCCTGCTCGTCGTCCGCGCACGAGGCCACCACGGTCAGGCGGTCTCCCTCCGGGGCGATCACCGCCAGTGCGTCCGCTCCGAAGGTGCGCAGTCCTGCCTGGGCGGCGGCCATGATGTCCTTGACCGTCACCGCGGCGGCCAGGGCCGCGGTCAGCTCCCGCATCCGGCGGTCACGGGTGGCGCGCTCGTACAGCCGCCGCTTCTCCGCCTCGTGGCGCTCGTGGACGGCCGTGGTGTCCATGACCACACCGACCATGCGGGCCGGCAGCCCGTCGGCGCCGGGCAGGACGCGGCCCCGGGCTTCCAGGGACCGGTGCATGCCGTCGGCGGAGGTGACGCGGTACTCGATCTGGTAGTTGCCGCAGGACTGCGCTATCTGGCCCAGGGCGTCGCGCACGTCGGCCAGATCGGACTCGTGCACCGCGGCCAGGAAGCTCGAGATGTCCGATGGGCCGTTCTCGGGCATGTCGTGCAGCGCGAGGGTGAGGGGGTCGCAGCTCACCTCGCCCGTGGCGATCTCCCAGGAGAAGAATCCCGCCTGCACGATACTCGCGCTGGCCTGGAAGGCGCCGCTGTCGGCCTCGCTGTCCCGGAATGCGGCAGTTCGCACCGGCCCGGCGTCTTTCACTGGATCTCCCTGTCGCGGCGTGGACTACTTCCCTCCGAGCGATCAACGATGCTTGACCGGGTGGGCCACGCATCGCTGTGGGGGACCGACGGGGACCGGCCAGTGGCGAGTCTCCCCCGCTCTTCGGGGAAGACGGCCCGGCCGGCCCGGCTGTGGCCGGATCCTGCGCATGCTAGTGACTTTCCGGATCTTGCGCCAGACACCAGCGGGCGGACCGCCCCGGTACTGAGGCGGGTGAGCGGGAAAGCGGCCCCCGTCGACGGCGGGGGCCGCTTTCCCGTGGTCGGGCCGGGTGCTACGGGACCTCGCGGCCGTACGGGCGGATGCGGTGGCGGGGGGCGACCGTGCGGCGGGGTGGACGGGTGAGGGTGATCTGGCGGACCAGTTGCTGGAAGCAGGCCAGTGCGGCGACGCCCGGCAGGGCCGCGGCGGCCGTGTCGGTGATGGTGCGGGGGGCCTGGGCGACGCAGAGCAGGACCGCGACGGAGGAGAAGAGCAGGACGACGAACCAGGAGTGCAGGGCGCGTCGTTGGTGGAGTGCCGCGCGCAGGATGGACAGCGAGCCCGCCAGCCAGGGGCCGTAGACCAGGATGGGCCACCAGGCCGACGACGTGCCGCTGCTGTGCGCCGTGGTGACGAGGAGCAGGGGTTCGTAGGTGACCACGCCGCTGAAGACGCTCACCATCGACACGGTGACCGCTGCCATCGCGGCGATGACATAACTGGCGGCGCGCAGCGCGTCGGGGCGTTTGCGCGGGGGTTTGCGGTGTCCGCGCGGGGCCGCCCGCAGGGGTGGCAGTTCGGCCGTGAGCTCGTGCAGGTTGCCCATGGGGGTGCCGGCGGGGGGTGCGGTGACCGAGGCCTCCTCGCGCGGGGGCGGCACGGTTCTGCCGTACTCCTCGCTGCGGGCCTCCTGGAGCAGATAGGCCAGTTCCTCGGCGGGGTCCCAGGGCGGGACGGCCCCTTCCATCGCCGGGTCCCAGGGCGGGACGGCCGGTGCTACGGGCTCCGCGTAGACGGCTCCGGCCCGGTGCCGTCCGGTGCCCGCGTCGTTGAACTGGTCCGGGACGTCGGCGCTGTACCAGAGAGGGTCATAGCGTTCGTCATTCATGTCAGAATTGATTCATCGGGCCGGTGGAAGTATTCAACAGCGTTGATTCAACGTGCAGTTGGGGTGGCCCTGACCTGCTTGCCTTCATGTAGCGACTAACGGCGGCCGTTTCACTTGGATGCGTGGCGAACGAGTGAATGGCCGGGCGGTAAATGGCTTTGTACAAGCCTAGTAATTCCCTTTTTTGCGACTGGCGTTCAGCGTATGAGGGGTCGTGTCGCGGGCGTGGGGTGCCTGGCGGATCCTGAACGACACGGTGTTCCGGCCGGCCGGCCGGGCGGGCGTTGCTGTGGGTGGGGCGTGCGGTGTTCGTGTGGCCGTCGGTGGGGCTGTGGCGGTACGTGCTCGTCCCGCTGGGCGGAGCCGTGACCTGGCTCTGATCGGCACGGGTCTGTACCGGACCGCCCGGATCCTGCTGGTGCTGCCCGCGCTCGCGGTGTGGCGCCGGGTCCTGGCGCCGGCGGGGCGGGCCCTGGGAACCCTCCTGCGGTGGATCTTCGTGGAACCGGTGCGGTGGGTGTACCGGAGTGTGCTGGTCCCCGCGGGGTACGTGGTGCGTGACGCCGTACTGCGGCCGGCCGTCGAGGCCGCCCGCGCGTCGGTCCGGCAGACCCGTGCCGACGTCCGCGGGACGCTGTTCGGCGCACCGCTGAAACCGCAGGTCGCACACCGGCGGGAACCTCCCGGCGCGGAGGCACGTACTCTTGGTAGCAGTACGACCGCTCTCACGAAGGACTGAAGAACACTGGGCAAGCGACAGCCCGAAGGCCCGCCGCCCGCACCCGCGGTGCAGCGCATCCGACTGCGTTACACCAAGCGCGGCCGCCTCCGGTTCACCAGCCACCGTGACTTCCAGCGTGCCTTCGAGCGCGCGTTGCGCCGCGCCGAGGTGCCGATGGCGTACTCGGCGGGGTTCACGCCGCACCCGAAGGTGTCGTACGCCAATGCCGCACCCACCGGCACGGGCAGTGAGGCGGAGTACCTGGAGATCGCGCTCACCGAGCCGCGCGACCCCGAGCGGCTCCGGGCCCTTCTCGACGAGTCGATGCCCGCCGGGCTCGACATCGTCGAGGCGGTCGAGGCCCGCACGTCCGGCCTCGCCGACCGGCTCACGGCCTCCGTGTGGGAGCTGCGGCTGGACGGCGTCGGTCCCGAGGACGCCCACCGCGCGGTGGACGCCTTCACCGCGGCCCCCGCCGTCGAGGTCCAGCGCCGGACCAAGAACGGCGTCCGCACCTTCGACGCCCGTTCCGCGGTCGTGGGCCTGGAGAGCGCGGAAACGCACTCCTCGCCGGCCGATAGGCCGACCGACCGGCCCTGTGCGATACTGCGGCTGGTTGTTCGGCACGTGACGCCTGCCGTACGACCCGACGACGTCCTGTCCGGTCTCCGCGCCGTGGCCGACCTGGCGCCGCCGGTCCCCGCAGCGGTGACCAGGCTGGCGCAGGGGCTGCTCGATGAAGAGACCGGCACGGTGACCGACCCGCTCGCGCCCGACCGCGAGGCAGCAGCGACCGAGCCGCATCCGGCCGGCGCCACTGCCGCCGCGACGGCGCCGGCGTAAGGAAGGTCCCGCGTAGGGACGGACGTCGTAAGCGCCGCCCAGGAACTCGGGAGCCACCTGGGTCGGGCAGCGCACCGACCAGAAGACTTTCGCCAGGCCGTACGCATTCGGCGTACGGAACCGGTGAGACAGGACACAGAGAGCTCCCGTGCGGCGCCCGCGCCCCGGACGGCGGTAACCGCGCACCGCGCGAGCCGCGGACGTCACCGGCATCGCCGGACCAGGTGCGGCGCCCGGGAGCCTGACGGGAGAAACGCCCGCATGCTCGAACCGATCGAGCCCACCGAGGGCTCCGAACCGAACACCCCGAGCGACACCCTGCCGCCGAGGCGGCGGCGCCGTGCCGCATCCCGCCCGGCGGGCCCGCCCGCCGCCACGGCCGGGACGACGGCCGAGACCGTCGCGCCGGCCATACCGGCCGCGGAGACCGCCGACACCCCGCAGGCGTCCGAGCCCGCCGCTCCCGCGCAGGACGAGGAGAGCGCCGCGGCGAAGACGGAGACCGAGGCCCCCGCGCCCCGGCGTCGCCGCGCGGTGCGCCGCGCGGCCGCGCCCGCCGGTGCGCCCGCGTCCGCTGAGGCCGCCGAGACCGTCGTACCGGCGGCTCCGGCCGTGTCCGGGACCACCCCGGCTTCCGAGCCGGCCGGCGCCGACTCCTCCGAGGACGCCGCTCCCCGGCGCACCCGCCGTCGCGCGACGCGCAGCGTGACCTCGCCGACGGAGACCACCGAGGCGGCCGTGACCACCGAGGCGGCCGAAGCCGCGTCCGAGGCTCCTGAGGTCCCCGTGGCCGCGGCAGCCGTCCAGGCCGACGAGGCCACCGAGGACGCGGCCCCGCGCCGCACCCGTCGCCGCGCGACGCGCACGGTGACCTCACCCACGGAGCCGGCCGAGGCCCCCGCGGCCGCCGAAGCCCTTGAGGCCCCCGAAATCCCCGAAGCCACCGAGGCCACCGAAACCCCGGAGATCACCGAAGACGCCGCTCCTCGCCGCACCCGTCGCCGCGCCTCGCGACGTGCATCGGCTCCCGCCGGTACGCCGGAGACCGCCGGGACGGCGGAGGGAGACGCGGGGGAGACCGCGCAGGCCGCCCCGACCGCCGAGGAGGCCCCGGTGACCGAGAACGAGAAGCAGAACGAGAAGCAGACGGAGACCCCCGTCGAGGCGCCCGCCGCCGAGGCCGGGCAGGCCCCCGCCGAGGAGGCCGCCCCGCGCCGCCGCCGCCGCGTCGTGCGCAAGGCGGCCGCCGGGTTCGCCGAGCCCGCGCGTACGGCACGGGCCGCCGCGACCGAGGAGACGGAGGGCTCGCCGCGCCGCCCCGCGCGCCCGGCCGTCGCCGTCTTCCAGCCGCCGGTGTTCACCGAGCCCCGCTTCCAGACCCCGGAGCGGGCCGCCGCCGAGGCGGCGGCCGAGGTCGCCGAACCGGTGGAGCCGGAGGAGGAGACCGAAGAGTTCCAGGAGGAGCAGCCCGCCGCCTCCCGCCGCCGGCGTCGTCGCCGGGGCGCGGGTGACGAGACCGAGGCCGCCGCGCCGGCCGCCGAGGCCGCCGCCGAGGACGAGGCGGAGGAGGCCGAGGAACAGGCCGACGCCGACGCCGACGCCGAGGACGAGTCCGCCGGTTCGCGCCGCCGCCGTCGCCGCGGTGGCCGTCGCCGCCGGCGTGGTGAGAACGCCGACTCCGACGGTGAGGGCGGCGAGTCCGGGGACGAGGACGCCGACACCGAGCAGGTCGCCGCCGAGCAGGCCGCCCAGGACGCCGAGGACACCGCCGAGCAGGCGGAGGAGGACGCCGAGGACCGCGAGGACTCCGGCGGTTCCAGCAGCAGCCGGCGCCGTCGTCGGCGCCGTCGCCGGGCCGGTGACAGCGGTGGCGAGGGCGAGCCCACCACCGACGACCCCGAGCGCACCGTCGTCAAGGTGCGTGAGCCGCGCAAGGCCGCCGAGCCGTCGGACGAGGTGCAGTCCATCAAGGGCTCCACGCGTCTGGAGGCCAAGAAGCAGCGCCGCCGCGAGGGCCGCGAGCAGGGCCGCCGCCGTGTGCCGATCATCACCGAGGCCGAGTTCCTGGCCCGCCGTGAGGCCGTCGAGCGCGTGATGGTGGTGCGTCAGTACGGCGACCGTACGCAGATCGGCGTCCTGGAGGACGGGGTGCTCGTCGAGCACTACGTCAACAAGGAGCAGGCCACCTCGTACGTCGGCAACGTCTACCTCGGCAAGGTGCAGAACGTGCTGCCGTCGATGGAGGCCGCCTTCATCGACATCGGCAAGGGCCGCAACGCCGTGCTCTACGCCGGTGAGGTGAACTTCGAGGCGCTCGGCATGTCGGGCGGCCCGCGCCGCATCGAGTCCGCGCTGAAGTCCGGCCAGCCGGTCCTGGTCCAGGTGACCAAGGACCCGATCGGCCACAAGGGCGCCCGCCTCACCAGCCAGGTCTCCCTCCCGGGCCGCTACCTCGTGTACGTCCCCGAGGGCTCGATGACCGGCATCAGCCGCAAGCTGCCCGACACCGAGCGGGCCCGGCTGAAGACCATCCTCAAGAAGATCGTCCCCGAGGACGCGGGCGTCATCGTGCGCACCGCCGCCGAGGGAGCGAGCGAGGACGAGCTGCGCCGCGACGTCGAACGGCTCCAGGCGCAGTGGGAGGAGATCAAGAAGAAGTCCAAGAACGGCGGCAGCGCGCCGACGCTGCTGTACGGCGAGCCGGACATGACCGTCCGGGTCGTGCGGGACATCTTCAACGAGGACTTCTCCAAGGTCGTCGTCAGCGGTGACGACGCCTGGGAGACCATCCACGGGTACGTTTCCCACGTGGCGCCGGACCTGGCCGGCCGGCTGTCCAAGTGGACCAGCGAGACCGACGTCTTCGCCACGTACCGGATCGACGAGCAGCTCGCCAAGGCGCTGGACCGCAAGGTCTGGCTGCCGAGCGGCGGTTCGCTGGTGATCGACCGGACCGAGGCGATGGTGGTCGTCGACGTCAACACCGGCAAGTTCACCGGTCAGGGCGGCAACCTCGAGGAGACGGTCACCAGGAACAACCTGGAGGCGGCCGAGGAGATCGTGCGTCAGCTGCGGCTGCGCGACCTCGGCGGCATCATCGTCATCGACTTCATCGACATGGTGCTGGAGTCCAACCGGGACCTGGTGCTGCGGCGCCTGCTCGAGTGCCTGGGCCGCGACCGTACGAAGCACCAGGTCGCCGAGGTCACGTCGCTCGGCCTGGTGCAGATGACCCGCAAGCGGGTCGGCCAGGGCCTGCTGGAGTCGTTCTCGGAGACCTGCGTCCACTGCAACGGGCGCGGCGTCATCGTGCACCTGGACCAGCCGGCCGCCGCCGGCGGTGGCGGCAAGCGCAGGAAGCGGGCGCGGGCCGGCGCGGCGGAGCAGCCGCACGAGCACGAGGCGGCCGAGGGCGTCGAGACGGCCGAGCAGGAGGCGGAGGCGGAGTCGGTGGCCGAGGTCGCCGCCGAGGCCGCCGAGCCGGCCGCGCTTCCGGCCCCGGAGTTCACTCCGGACGAGGAGCTGTACAGCAGCGCCGCCGAGGCGGAGGCCGCGGCCACCCGCGGGCGTACGCGGCGCCGGGCGAGCCGGCGGGTGTCCGCTCCCGCGGGCGCCCCGAAGCGGGAGGCCGCCAAGGCCGACCGGCAGAGGGCCGAGGAGCCCGCGCGGGCCGGGGATGCCGCCGAGACGGAGGCCCCGACGGCGCAGGACGTCACGGCCGCCGAGGAGGCCGCGCGTCCGGTGCAGCCGGAGACGGCCGCCGAGGCGCTGGCCGAGCCCGCCGCCGTGGAGGACGCGGTGGTCCCGGAGCCGGCCGCCGAGGAGGCCGCCCCCAAGGGCCGCACGCGTCGCCGCGCCACGCGCAAGGTGTCCGCGCCGGCCGGTTCCCCGGCGGGAGCGGAGGCCGCGGTGGTGACGGTCGCGGAGACCGCGAGGACGGAGGAGACGCCGAAGGCCGAGGAGGCCCCCGCCGGGACAGCCGCCCCGGCGGAGGCGGCGGCCCCGGCGGAGCCCGAGGCCCCGGCCCGCCCGCGCCGCCGCGCGGTGCGCAAGCCGAGCACGTCCACCGCGTCCGAGGACACGGCCGTCGTGGTCGTCCCGTCGGCCCCCGCCGAGGAGCCGAGGCCGTCCGCGGAGCCCGCGGAGGAGTCCGGGGAGCCCGTCGGCGAGGGTGAAGCCGCTCCGGCCAAGAAGACCGCCCGCAAGGCGGCCAAGAAGGCCACGGCGAAGAAGGCCGCCACCAAGAAGACGACGACGGCCAAGAAGACCGCCGCCAAGAAGACGACGGCCAAGAAGGCGGCGAAGACCACCAAGGCGGCCGCCGCCAAGACGACGGCCAAGAAGGCGGCGTCGAAGAAGACCGTGGCCGCGGACCAGCAGTCGCCGTCCTCGGTCACGGCCGTGACCGACGAGGGCTGAGCGGACGTCTACGCTGTGTGGTCCTGTCCCCCGTGGACAGGACCACACCCTTTCCCAGGGGCCGCGCCCACCGCGTGCGGACGCGCCCGTCACACAGTTCTGCCGCCGAGATGACACCACCTCCCCGACTCGGTCGGACCCGGGGAACGTAAGGAGAAACCCGCGATGATAGGCCTCGTGCTTGCGGCCGGCGCCGGACGCCGTCTGCGCCCCTACACCGATACGCTTCCCAAGGCGCTGGTGCCGGTGGGCGCGGAGGGCGACCCGGACGGGGTGACGGTCCTGGACCTGACCCTCGCCAACTTCGCCGAGGTCGGGCTGACCGAGGCCGGGATCATCGTCGGGTACCGCAAGGAGGCCGTGTACGAGCGCAGGGCGGCCCTGGAGCGGAAGTACGGCCTGAAGCTCACGCTCATCGACAACGACAAGGCCGAGGAGTGGAACAACGCCTACTCGCTGTGGTGCGGCCGTGACGCCCTGAAGGACGGGGTGATCCTCGCCAACGGCGACACCGTGCACCCGGTGTCGGTGGAGAGGACGCTCCTGGCCGCGCGCGGCGACGGCAGGAGGATCATCCTCGCGCTGGACACGGTGAAGAAGCTCGCCGACGAGGAGATGAAGGTCGTCGTCGACCCGGACAAGGGGATGACGCGGATCACCAAGCTGATGGAGCCGGCCGAGGCGAGCGGTGAGTACATCGGGGTCACGCTCATCGAGGGCGGGGCGGCCGGGGAGCTGGCCGACGCGCTGAAGGCGACCTTCGAGCGGAACCCGCAGCTGTACTACGAGGACGGCTACCAGGAGCTGGTGAACCGCGGCTTCCGGATCGACGTGGCACCGATCGGTGACGTCGCGTGGGTCGAGATCGACAACCACGACGACCTCGCGCGCGGGCGGGAGATCGCGTGCCAGTACTGACCCGGCTCATCCCCTCGCCGGTGGTCGTGGACATCCGCCCGGGTGCCCTCGACGACCTGGCGAGCGTCCTCGCGGACCAGCGGATCTCGCAGTCGGGCCGCCTCGCCATCGCCGTCAGCGGCGGATCGGGAGCCCGGCTGCGCGAACGGCTGTCGCCGACCCTGCCGGGGGCCGACTGGTTCGAGGTCGGCGGGGGCACCATCGACGACGCGGTCCGGCTCGCCGACGGGATGAAGTCCGGCCGCTACGACGCGGTCGTCGGGCTCGGCGGCGGCAAGGTCATCGACTGCGCGAAGTACTCCGCGGCACGCATCGGGCTGCCCATGGTCGCCGTGGCCACCAACCTCTCCCACGACGGCATCTGCTCGCCCGTTTCCATCCTGGACAACGACGCGGGCCGCGGCTCGTACGGCGTGCCCATGCCCATCGCGCTGCTCATCGACCTCGCGGTGATACGCGAGGCGCCGATCCGCTTCGTGCGCTCGGGCATCGGGGACGCGTTGTCGAACATCTCCGCCGTCGCGGACTGGGAGCTGTCCCACCGTGTCAATGGCGAGAAGGTCGACGGCCTCGCGGCGGCGATGGCGCGGCAGGCCGGCGAGGCCGTGCTGCGCCACCCCGGGGGCTGCGGCGACGACGGGTTCCTGACCGTGCTGTCCGAGGGCCTGGTGCTGTCGGGCATCGCCATGTCGATCGCGGGCCACACCCGGCCCTCCTCGGGGGCCTGCCACGAGATCAGCCACGCGATCGACCTGCTGTACCCCAAGCGTGCCGCCAGCCACGGCGAGCAGGTAGGGATCGGTGCGGCGTTCGCCATGCATCTGCGGGGCGATCCGGAAAGCTCCCGGATCATGGCCGACGCGCTGCGCCGGCACGGCCTCCCGGTCGTGGCGCGGGAGATCGGCTTCAGCGACGAGGAGTTCGTCCGCGCCGTGGAGTTCGCCCCGGAGACCCGTCCGGGCCGGTACACGATCCTGGAGCACCTGGACCTGACGCCGGAGCGGATCAAGGACGCCTACACGGACTACGTCGCGTCGGTCACGGCCTGAGGAAGGGGGTCCGGTTTGACCCCCGTGGGCCGGGCCCCGTAACCTTGACCGTCGGCGTGTCCATCTGGACCGCCACATCCCCGTAAACCTCATCCTCCCGGACGCGGGCCGCGACCGGGAGAGGTCGTCCGCGTGTGTACGTGGGCGGCTGGCCTGCGGGGGTGCCGTTCTTCGAGTGAGAGAGTGAGATCCGCGTGTACGCCATCGTGCGCAGCGGTGGTCGCCAGCACAAGGTTGCTGTCGGCGACATCGTCGAGGTTGACAAGATTTCCACCGCCAAGGTCGGCGACACGGTCGAGCTCTCGACCCTGCTCGTGGTCGACGGCGACGCCGTGACCAGCGACCCGTGGGTCCTGGCCGGCATCAAGGTCCAGGCCGAGGTCGTGGACCACCACAAGGGCCAGAAGATCGACATTCTGCGCTACAAGAACAAGACCGGCTACCGCCGTCGTCAGGGCCACCGCCAGCAGTACACGGCGATCAAGGTCACTGAGATCCCCGCGGCTGCGAAGTAAGGGACTGAGGAGAGATGGCACACAAGAAGGGCGCATCGTCCACCCGCAACGGTCGTGACTCCAACGCTCAGCGCCTCGGCGTCAAGCGCTTCGGCGGTCAGGTCGTCAACGCGGGCGAGATCCTGGTCCGCCAGCGCGGCACCCACTTCCACCCGGGCGCCGGCGTCGGCCGTGGCGGCGACGACACCCTGTTCGCGCTGCAGGCCGGTTCGGTGCAGTTCGGCACCAACCGTGGCCGCAAGGTCGTGAACATCGTTCCGGTCGCCTGATCCAGGCCTTTCGACCGTACGTTTCGCGAGGCGGACCTCACTTCCCGGTCGGGAAGGCGGGTCCGCCTTTCGCGTGTTACCCAAGAAGCACCGACGTACGTACGCGCGTACGACCCATCGTCTCTGGAGGCACCCCTCATGACCACCTTCGTGGACCGCGTCGAGCTGCATGTCGCCGCGGGTAACGGAGGTCACGGCTGTGCCTCCGTCCATCGCGAGAAGTTCAAGCCGCTCGGCGGGCCCGACGGCGGGAACGGCGGACGCGGCGGCGATGTCATCCTCACCGTCGACCAGTCCGTGACCACCCTGCTCGACTACCACCACTCGCCGCACCGCAAGGCCACCAACGGCAAGCCGGGCGAGGGCGGGAACCGGTCCGGCAAGGACGGGCAGGACCTGGTCCTCCCCGTGCCGGACGGCACCGTGGTGCTCGACAGGGCGGGCAACGTGCTGGCCGACCTCGTCGGCCACGGCACCTCGTACGTCGCCGCCCAGGGCGGACGCGGCGGACTCGGGAACGCCGCCCTCGCCTCCGCGCGGCGCAAGGCGCCCGGATTCGCGCTCCTCGGCGTGCCGGGGGACCTCCAGGACATCGTGCTGGAGCTCAAGACCGTCGCGGACGTGGCGCTCGTGGGGTATCCGAGCGCCGGGAAGTCGTCCCTGATCTCCGTGCTCAGCGCCGCGAAGCCGAAGATCGCCGACTACCCCTTCACCACGCTCGTGCCCAACCTCGGTGTCGTGACCGCCGGTTCGACCGTCTACACCATCGCCGACGTGCCGGGACTGATCCCGGGGGCCAGCCAGGGCAGGGGGCTGGGCCTGGAGTTCCTGCGCCACGTCGAGCGGTGCAGCGTGCTGGTGCACGTGCTGGACACCGCCACCCTGGAGTCCGACCGCGATCCCGTCTCCGACCTCGACATCATCGAGGAGGAGCTGCGGCAGTACGGCGGTCTCGACAACCGGCCGCGGATCGTCGTCCTCAACAAGATCGACGTGCCGGACGGCTTGGACCTCGCCGAGATGGTGCGGCCGGACCTCGAGGCGCGCGGCTACCGCGTCTTCGAGGTGTCGGCCGTCGCCCACACCGGGCTGCGGGAGCTGTCCTTCGCCCTGGCCGAACTGGTGGCCGCGGCGCGCGCGGCCAAGCCGAAGGAGGAGGCGACCCGGATCGTCATCCGGCCCAAGGCCGTGGACGACGCCGGCTTCACCGTCACCCGCGAGGAGACCGGCGGGGAGCCGCTGTTCCGGGTGCGCGGCGAGAAGCCCGAACGCTGGGTCCGCCAGACCGACTTCAACAACGACGAGGCCGTCGGTTACCTCGCCGACCGGCTCAACCGCCTCGGTGTCGAGGGGGAGCTGATGAAGGCCGGCGCCCGCTCCGGCGACGGCGTGGCCATCGGCCCCGAGGAGAACGCGGTCGTCTTCGACTGGGAGCCGACCGTCACCGCCGGTGCGGAGATGCTCGGCCGCCGAGGTGAGGACCACCGCTTCGAGGCGCCCCGTCCGGCCGCGCAGCGGCGGCGCGACCGCCAGGCCGAGCGGGACGAGTCCGAGCGCGAGTACGACGACTTCGAGCCGTTCTAGACCGGCGGACGCCTTCACAGGCGGTGCCCCGGGCCGAGCCACGTGCCGCCCGGGGCACCGCCATTTCGCTTTACTCTCAAGTGAGTTGATGGAACATCAGTTGTTACAAGACCTTGCTCCGGCTGACGGGTTCCCGACATGGTACGGGTGACATCGGGAGCTACCGTGACATGTACCGACGAGACCCGCGCCCCGACGAGTGCCGGACCTCGGCGGGCGTAGCAACGCCGCTCATGGGGGACGCATGGACATCGAGCCCGGACACGGGCCCACCGTCTCGGTGGTCATACCGGTCTACAACGCGAGTGACCACCTCGAGGAATGCCTGCGGTCCGTCGCGGACCAGTCCTTAGGATTCGGGAACGTCGAGATCGTCGCCGTGGACGACGCCTCCACGGACGGCAGCGGAGCGTTACTCGACGCCTGGGCCGCACGTCACCCCGGCCGGGTCAGAGTCGTACGGCTCGAGAAGAACTCCGGCGCCCCGGGCGGCCCCCGCAACCGGGGCATCGACATGGCCACCGGTGAGTTCCTGTTCTTCGCGGACCCCGACGACTACCTCGGCACCGAGGCGCTGGAGCGGATGGTGGAGGCCGCCCGGCGCAACGACTCGGACGTGGTCCTCGGACGCATCCGGGGGGTGGGCCGCAAGGCCCCGGTCACACCGTTCCGCAAGAACGTCGAGGGCGGGGACGTCTTCTCCTGCAAGGCCGTGTGGACCCTGACCGCGCACAAGCTGTTCCGGCGCTCCCTCGTCACGGAGCACCGGCTGCGCTTCGCCGAGGGCGTCAGGCTGGCCGAGGAGCAGATGTTCGTCGTCCCGGCCTATCTGCACGCCCGGTCGATCTCCGTCGTCGCGGACTACGACTGCTACCACCTGGTCCACCGGGACGGCTTCGCGCACCTGACGCTGGAAGTCCCCGAACCCGGCCCCTTCTACGCCAATGTGCGCGACGTACTGGACGTGGTGGTGGCACACGTCCCGCCCGGCAGCCGCCGCAACAGCCTGCTGTACCGCTGGCTCACGCTGGAGATACTCGGCCGTTTCAAGGAGCCCTTCGCCGCGTTGCCGGAGGAGACCCGCGTGCGGCACGTGGAGCTCGCCGGGCAGCTGCTGCGCGAGTACATGCCCCGGGAACTTGTGGCCGAACTCCCGGCGCTCTCCCGGCTGCGCTGCCTGCTGCTGACCGAGGGGCTGGTGGAGGAACTCACCGGGCTGTGCGCACTGGTGCCCCGGCCGCGGACCGAGCCCGTACCGGAGAACACGCCCCCCGGGCCGGCGCCCCGTCCGCGCAGGCGTCTGCGGCGCCGGATCCGCGCCCTGACCGCCGCGCTGGCCGACCGGGCGCGTCCGGCCCGCAGGGCAGGGCGCTGACCCGGGCGGGACCCGGGAGACGGGCGGGGAAAAGGGCGACGGCCGGGCGTGTCCGCCCGGCCGTCGCCCTGTGTGCCGCCCGGGAACCGCCGGTCCCCGGGCGGCGCACCCCGCTCAGATCTCCTTGGCCTGCTCGATCATCCGGTCCACGACCCGCTTGGAGGCGTGGCCGTCGTCCAGATCGCAGAACAGGTGGTGGAACCGTGCGAAGCGCTCCTCGTACTCGGCGGACACCTTGTCGATGTCGCGGATCGCGGTGACCAGCTCCTCGGAGGTGGCGATCAGCGGACCGGGTGAGTCCTTCTCGAAGTCGAAGTAGAAGCCGCGCAGCGTGTCCCGGTAGTGCTCCAGGTCGTACGTGAAGAACAGCATGGGCCGCTTCAGATGGGCGTAGTCGAACATCACGGACGAGTAGTCCGTGATCATCATGTCCGCCGCCAGGTACAGGTCGGCGATGTCCGGGTACTCCGAGGCGTCCCACACGAAGCCGTTGCCGGCCCCGGGCACGGCGTCGACGACGTTGGAGTGGCGCCGGATCAGCAGCACGTGGTCCTCACCCAGGCGGCGACGGGCGTCCTCGAGGTCGATCCGCAGATCGAACAGGTACTGCCCGGCGCTGTGCGACTGGTCGTCCCGCCAGGTCGGCGCGTACAGCACGACCTTCTTCCCGCTCGGGATCCCGAGCGTCTGCCGCACCTTCTCCGCGATCTTGTCGCGGTCGGGCGAGTACAGGTAGTCGTTGCGCGGGTACCCGGCCTCGAAGATCTCTCCGTCGTACGAGAAGGCCCGCTTGAGGATCGGCGTGGAGAACCGGTTCGAGGAGACGAGCAGACTCCAGTTCTTGGCCTCGAGCGCCAGACGGTTCTGGTACTCGCGGTCGAAGTACAGCGTCTCGATGTCGTGGCCGATCTTCTTCAGCATCGTGCCGTGCCAGGTCTGCACGATGACCTGACCGGGCCGGCGCTCCACCCATTCGGGCAGGTGCCCGTTGGTGACGATGTACCGGGAGGTGGCCAGCGCCTCGAACCACTCGCGGCCCCACATGCGGACCTTCTCCGCGGTCGGCGGCAGCACCACCTGGCCGTCGCGCACGGCCCACAGGAACTTCATGTCGCTGCCGCGGCGCAGCAGTTCCTCGTGCATCGCCCGCGGGCTGTCGGAGTACTGCTTGCCGTTGTAGCTGAGGAAGAACACCTGGTCGCGCAGCGGCTCCCGGCGGCCCGTCGCATACACCTCGCGGCGCATCTGGAGCTGCCGGTACGGGCCGCGCTCCAGTTCTCCGAGCTCGGACCGGCAGTTGAGCTGGGGGTAGTCGCTCCAGCGGTTCTCGAACCAGTAGCGGCGGCCGCCCAGCTCGCTGTGGAGCGGGAACTGCGGCAGCGCGAGCCGGTCGATGACGAACTGGGCGTCCGGGACGTCCGGGTTCGAGGAGCGCAGCAGCAGGTTCCAGCGGCCCGCCTTCAGCGGCACCTGACCGGAACCGCCCATCACCGACGGGTCGAAGGCCACGGTGAACGTGCCCTCCTCGGACCAGTTGACGGTCGCCGTGCGCTCGTCGAAGCGGTTGGTCGCCTTGAGGACCAGGTCGGAGCCCAGCAGTTCCCGGCTGCCGTGGCCGCGCACCACGAGCTGTCCGTTCTCCAGGCCGATCCCCGAGATCACGGCGCGGCGCGTCCGGCCGGTGATCTTCAGATAGCCGTTGTGACCGGACGACACGGAGATCTCCCGGTGGGCACCCGCCTCACCGAAGGAGGCCGGGAGGCCGAAGGACAGGTCCTCCAGCCCTTCCCGTACCACACTGCTGAACTGGCGCTCCGTGCCGTCCGGGGCGGTGGCCACCAGGACCGTGCTCCACCGGCGGCGGTCCGGCTGCGCCTGGTCGTCGACCGTGCTGGTGCTCAGCAGGGCCACGTCCTCGAGCGGGACCCGGGTACGGAACGTCGTGCCGCCGCCCTGCCGCACCACCTCGACGGGGTAGGTGCGCACCTCGCCGCTCTTGTTGTGGCTCAGGCGGAACGTCACGGTCTCGCCGGTCTTCAGCGGCTCGCGGATGTCACCGCTGACCTCCACCGCGTCGCCGTCCAGCCGGCGGTCGGTGATCAGGGCGCGGACCTTCTCGACGCGCAGCTTCAGCGCGCTGCGCTCGACGCTCGGCAGCAGCCGGTAGTCGTCGTCGAGCCACTGGTACGGCGGGAAGTTCGCCGCCGAGCCGCCACGGGCCCAGATGCCGCTGCGCCGCACCAGTCCGGAGGCGTAGACGTTGATGCCGACGTGCCAGAGGCCCTCCTGCCACGTGCCGCCCTTGCGCAGCTTCGCGGGGTCGAGGGCGAGTTCCCAGCCGGCCCAGTCGTAGTTGTACCGCTGCTGGCCGGAATCGGTGGTGCACTCCGGGCGGTGGACGTTCCTGGCCGGCAGGAAGACGCGCCGGCGGGAACCGTGCCGCTTGAGCTGGACGATCTTGACGCTGCTCCGCTTGGTCGACACGTCGATCTTGTCGATGTAGGCGTCACCGGAAAGCACCAGCTTGCCGTCCTGCCAGGTGACCGAACGCAGCGGTGCGCGGAGGTTGAGGTCGCCGTCGATGCGCAGGGCCGACTTCGGCAGGTCGAAGCCGCTCTCGTCGAGTGTGCGGAAGCTCGCGTACTTGCGGAAGGTCCCGGAGACCTCCACCGGCTCCTTGCGGCGCTGCGAGGCCAGCAGTGCGATCAGCTCGGGCATGGCGTGCTTGCGGACCAGGAGCCACTGCACCCGCAGATCCGTCGGCAGACCCATGACGATCTTGGGGTCCACCATGTCGAGGTAGCGGTTGGTGGCTTCCAGGAACGCCTCGTGGAACTCCGCCGTGGCGTCCGGCAGCACGCGCATGAACAGCCGCAGGTCGTCGCGGAGCACCCGGTCGTCGTACTGGCGCTTGTACTCGGCGAACTCCGGGCCGGCCTGCTGGGCGAGGTAGTCGCTGACCATGCTCACCGCGGTGACGCGGTCGCGGACGGCCTGCGGCTCCTTGCGACGCTGGGTGATCGAGGGAGCCGACTCGCCCTCGCGCAGCCGCCAGAAGTAGGTCGGCTCACCGATGATGTCGACGGCCTCCGCCCGGTAGTGGGCGGGCAGCACCACGGGGATGTCCTCGTGCAGGATCCCCTCCGGGAAGACGAAGCCCTCCTTCTCCCAGAAGCTCCGCCGGAAGATCTTGTTGCAGGCGATGCGGTCGGCGATGAGCTTCGGGTTCCTGGATATGTGGGTACGCCTGCGGGCCTCACCGGCGAGCATCTTCAGCAGGGGCACCTGCCACGTCTTCTCGCCCTTGAGGTGGAAGACGTTGCCCGTGGCGAAGTCCGAGCCGGACTCGTCCAGGCTGGCCAGCATCTGCCGGTAGGCGTCCGGCGGGATGAGGTCGTCACTGTCGACGAAGGTCAGGTACTCCGACGCGTCCGACAGGTGCTGGATGCCGGTGTTGCGGGCCGCGCCGAGGCCGGCGTTCTCCTTGCGGATGAGCTTGAACCGCTCGTCGCGGTTCGCGTACGCCTCGGCTATGGCGGCGGAGCCGTCGGGGGAGCCGTCGTCGACCATCAGGACCTCTATGTCCCGGAAGGTCTGCGCGGCGAGCGAGTCCAGGCACGCGGGCAGATAGCGCTCGACGTTGTAGATGGGGACGATGACACTGAGCCGAGGGGCCATGGCTTTTGTGCTCTCCTTTCCGGGGTCAGGCCCGCTCGACCAGTTCGAGCGCCTGGTCGGGGGTCGGTGCGTGGGATCGTTCGGTGAACGGGACGAACGGCAGCATGCTCTCCTCGCCGAGGAAGACGCGCCGGACCACCCTCTCGGCTGCGCGCCCGTCGTCGAACTCGCAGAAACGCCGGCGGAACGCGGCGCGGCGCTCGGTCGCGTCCGGTCCGTCGTACTCCCGCGAGCCGAGCAGGCGGATCAGCTCGGTCTGCGTGGTGGCCACCGCACCGGGCGGCTCCTCCAGCAGGTTGAAGTAGGTGCCGCGGACCGCGGAGTAGATGTCCCAGTCGGGGGCGTAGATGATGATCGGCCGGTCCAGGACCGCGTAGTCGAACATCGCGGAGGAGTAGTCCGTGACGAGCGCGTCCGCGGCCAGGTACAGCTCCTCCACCCGGTCGTGCCCCGACACGTCGACGATGCGGCCGCTGCGGCGCAGCTCGGCGATGTGCGGGGAGTTGCCGTAGAAGTAGTGGCCGCGCATCAGCAGCGTCACGTCGGGGCCCAGCTCGTCGGCGAGGCGCGCCAGGTCGAGGGCCGGAGTGAACCCGGGCTGGTACTCCCGGTGGGTGGGCATGTACAGCACGGCCCTGGTGCCGTCGGCCAGTCCCAGCGCCGCACGGGCCCGGCGGACGTCGTCGGCCGTGGCGTTCACCAGGCGGTCGTTGCGCGGGTAGCCGGTCTCCAGGGACGTGTACGAGCAGGGGTACACGCGCTCCCACACGGCGGTCGAGAAGCGGTTGGAGCTGAGGCTGAAGTCCCAGCGGTCGCACCGCTCGAGCAGCTTGGCGAAGTTCATGTTGGTGGACGCCGGATACTTCTGCTGGTCCAGGCCCATGGTCTTCAGCGGGGTGCCGTGGTGCGTCTGCAGATGGACCTGGCCCTCGCGCTTCACCACCGCGTCCGCGAAGTTCACGTTGTTGACGAGGTACTTGGCGCGCGCCACGGCCGACCAGTACGCGCGGGAACCGACACGGACGTACTCCACGCCCTGGGGCACCCTGTCCACCGCGTCCGCCCGGACGGCCCACACGCGGCGTATCCCGGGGGCGAGGCGGGCGAGTTCGGCGGCGATGGCCGCGGGGTTGCAGGAGACGCTGCGGCTCCAGTAGGCGGAGAACAGCGCGAGGTTCTCGTCGAGCGGGAGTCGCAGCTGCGACTGGTAGTACACGCCAATCGCGCTGCGCCTGGACCGGCTGACCGCGGCCGCCGCGCGGGTCCTGACCCGCCGCCGGAACTTCACGGCCGCGGTGGCACCGGTCAGGGCGGTGTACGCGTCACGCTGCAGCATCGCGTACTTGTGGCCGCGGCCGCCCTCCGGGCGCTGGAACCCCTCGGGCAGGTGCGCGCGGTAGTCGGCCGAGGCCCGGTGGAAGAACTCGGCGCGGGACGACTGCGGCAGCCGGCCGGGACGTTCGAGCACGGTGAGGTAGTGGTCGACCATCTTGCGGAACAACGGCCCGCGCCATTCGTCGAGTTCCGGGCGCGCGGCGATGAAGTCGAAGACCCGGGCGTACTGGTCGAAGACGTCGAAGTGCTTGCGGCTGACCGTCTTCAGGATGTTGCCGCCCTCACGGCGCTGCCGGTACAGGACGCAGACGCGGTCCAGTACGGCGATGCGCTCGGCGCTGATCAGCGAGCAGAACGTCCAGGGGGCGTCCTCGTAGTACCCCGGCGGGAAGGTGAGGCCGGTGCGGGAGATGAAGTCGCGGCGGTAGGCCTTGTTCCAGACGATCTGGAGCAGATCGAGCAGCTCGGGGCGGTCGGCGAGGCGGAAGACGTCCGGGCCCTCGCTGCTGAGCAGGTCCGCCCGCTGGTTGGTGCGGACCTCTCCGTCCCAGTAGGTGCGCGCGTAGTCGTAGACGAGTATCTCGGGGTCCCCGGTGGCGTCGAGGCGGTCGGATATCGCCGCCAGCGCACCGTCGGACAACGTGTCGTCACTGTCCAGGAACAGGACGTAATCGCCCTCCGCCCGTTCCAGTCCCGCGTTGCGCGCACGTCCCAGCCCCACATTCTCGGTGAGGTGAATCACATGAATACGCGGGTCTCTCTCCGCGTACTGGTCGAGAATGGCGCCCGATCCGTCCGGCGAGCAGTCGTCGACGGCGATGATCTCGAAGTCCGTGTAGTCCTGGCCGAGCACGGAATCCAGGCACTCGGGCAGATAGCCCTGCACCTTGTACACAGGGACGACGAGGGAGAGTCTGGGCATCCTTACAACCTGTTCCGAGAACTGACCGCGTGCGCTGGGGCTTGGGCTTGGGGCCTGGCCGCGCTCCGGGCATCCATGGACCTGGAGGGCGTCGCCGCATCAGCGTAAAGGATTCATGCGAAGTTTCCGTGGGCGAGGTGGCCGCGCCCTCTGCGGCCGGGTGGCGGCGCAATCGCCCGATTCCAGGAGCTTCCCGTTCCCCGCCGCGCGGACGCCGGGGCCGTGCGGCGGCGCCGAGTTCACGCCGTTCCTCCCCTATGTGTGATCTGCCGGATTCGATTTTCCCCGACTCGCGGAACACTCTGCATGCAGTGACTGCGACCTTGGAGGCATGAGCATGAGCTGGCTGGTCACCGGTGGAGCCGGATACATCGGCGCGCACGTGGTGCGTGCCCTGCGCGACGGCGGCGAGTCCGTGGTCGTCTACGACGACCTGTCCACCGGCAGCGCGGACCGGGTTCCGGACGGAGTGCCCCTCGTCGTCGGCAGCGTCGTGGACCGTGACCTGCTGGAGCAGGCAATTCGTGACCATGCTGTGACAGGGGTCGTGCACATCGCCGCCAAGAAGCAGGTCGGCGAATCGGTGGAGCGGCCGCTCCACTACTACCGCGAGAACGTCACCGGTGTGCAGACGCTCCTCGAGGCCATGTCCGCCACCGGCGTCGGCAAGATCGTCTTCTCGTCCTCCGCCGCCGTCTACGGCATGCCCGACGTGGCGCTCGTCACGGAGGACACCCCGTGCGCGCCGATGAGCCCGTACGGGGAGACCAAGCTCGTCGGTGAGTGGCTGATCAAGGCGGCTGCCACCGCGTACGGCATCCGCGGCGCCTCCCTGCGCTACTTCAACGTCGCCGGCGCCGCGTCCCCGGAGCTGTCCGACACCGGGGTGTTCAACCTCGTCCCCATGGTGTTCGAGCGCCTGGAGGCGGGTGAGTCGCCCCGCATCTTCGGGGACGACTACCCGACGCCCGACGGCACCTGTGTCCGCGACTACATCCACGTCCAGGACATCGCCTCCGCCCACCTCGCCGCGGCCCGTCGCCTCGACGAGGCCCCGGAGGGCACCGCGCTCACGCTGAACATCGGCCGCGGCGAGGGCAGTTCGGTACGCGAGATGGTCGACCGCATCCTCAAGATCACCGGCAACGAGAACGTGGCCCCCGAGGTGACCCCCCGCCGCGCCGGAGACCCGGCCCGCGTGGTGGCCTCGGCGGACCGCATCCGCGAGGAACTGGGCTGGACGGCCCGCCACGGCCTGGACGAGATGATCGACTCGGCGTGGCGGGGCTGGCGGCACCGCCGGTAGACACCCCCTAATTACGTGGCGCCGCCCCGGTCGGCGGACCGGCGGTCGGAGCGGTGACGCGGGCGGCGTACTGCCGCCGCTGACCGGGAAGTTCCGCCTCCTGCCTGTCCGCCGTCCGCCCGCGGTGTCCCTGGGCCGCCGCGCACAGCGCCCGCACCGCGGCTGCGAAGCGGTCCTGGGACGGGGGTTCCGCCGGTCCCAGCAGGCGGAGCTTCAACGCGGCGCGGGAATCGGCCAGTTGGTCCTTCTCCGGGTGCCGTACCGACTCCAGCAACGCGGGTACGCCGGTCGCGTCCGGGGTCAGGACCGTGGCCGCCGCCACCGTCGGGAAGGCCGCGCGGAACGCCTCTTCGGTCAGGCCGCTGGTGTTGGTCACCGCGTAGGGCTTGCCGCTGGCCAGGAAGTCGGTGATCACGCTGGACACGTCGCTGATCAGCAGGTCGGAGACGTTGAAGCAGGAGTAGAGCGAGGGGCGGGCGTCGTCGACGACCCGGTGCTCCCCCTCCGCCGGCGAGGCCCAGTACGCCTCCTCCCAGGCGGCCGTCACCCGGGCCACCGCCTCCGCCCGGCCCGGCTCGGGGGCGGAGTGGGCGAGCATCCGCTCGGCCTGGTCGGCGGCCGGCCGGAACCCGTCCGCGGTGAGACGGTTCAACTGTGCGGTGAGACGCGCGAGTTCCGTCGACGGCGCCGGGCGGGAGCGGTTCGCCGCCTCGATCAGGTCCCGGATCCGCCGGTCCACGGCGCCCGCCCGCGGATCCACCGTGCCGGTCAGCGGGTGCGGCTTGTACAGCAGCCGCACCCCCGGGTCCGCGAGCAGTGCCCGCACCAGGTTCTCGCCGGCCGCGATCACCGACGTGTTGCCCGGGTTGCCGTCCCAGCCCTCCCAGGTCGGCGCGTACAGCACGGTCGTGCGCCGCCCCGCCGGCGGCCCCGCGTACGGACGCACGGCGTCCAGTTGCGGGCGGCCGATCTCGACCACGTCCTTGTCCTCGACCCCGACCTCCGCCAGCGCGTACCGCTCGCGCGCCGCCGGGCCGGCCACCCACACCTCGTCGTACGCCTTCGCGTACGGGTTGCACGACGACAGCTTGTCGCTCTCCCCGTGGTTGACGAAGGCGTGCTTGATCGTGGGGATGCGCAGCACCTGCGAGGTCTTGCCGGAGTTGGAGGGGTGGAGGAGCACCTGGAGCGTGGAGTGCTCGAGCCGCATCAGCGTGGGCACCCTCGGCAGACACACGATCGGGATGTCCGTCGCCGCGATCTTCGACACCATGAACCGCTCGCGCAGGATGATGACCGGCCGGGCGTCCAGCCCGGCCAGCGGCTCCAGCCACATGCCGGCCTGGTAGGCGGAGGACACCCCGCCGGAGAAGTACAGCCCGACGGTCGGCCGGTAGTCCGCCAGCCAGGCGTCGAACCAGTCGAGCACCTCCTGTTCGTCCGCCGGGCGCCGCCCGGGCAGCAGCCGCAGCGACAGGGCGACGAGGCCGGCCAGGGCCAGCGCCAGCGACAGCGCGACACCGGCCGCCGCCCAGCGGGTCCCGCCGGTCGCCGCCGTCGCCGCCAGTCCGGCCGTCGCGGGCAGGCCGAACACCAGCAGCCGGTGACCGGGCCTGCGCAGCAGCGCGGGCGGTGCGGGGGAGAGCCGCAGTGCGGAGGCGTCGATGTTCCGGGTCACCACGGGCAGCGTGCGGGTCCGGCGGACCAGCACGGACACCGCCTGGATCGCGCAGTGCAGGGCGTAGAACGCGAGCAGACCGGCCGCGATCGCCGCGTACCGCGTCTCCCGGTCCTGTTCGCCGAGCCGCAGCAGACCCACCACCAGCAGCAGGTCGCGCAGCACATGGCGCACGGTGATGTCCGCGTGTGCCTTGGCGAACACGGTCAGCACGCCCCGCTGCCAGCGGTACAGCCCGCCCTCGACGACCAGGGCGAGGGCGGTCGCCGCGAGCAGCAGCGGCACGTGCGGCGCCAGGGCCGCGACGGCCTGCGCCGCGCAGGCACCGGCCAGGACGGCCGCCACCAGCGCCTTGGCGCAAGCGGTCCGGCCGGGCAGGCGGGGCAGCGGGGAGCGGTGGCGGCGGATTCCCGCCCGGAACCGCCGGCGGGACGTGGGATCGGGCACTGCGGGCACTCCAGGGTCGTCGTGGGGCGTGCGCCCGGGTTAACGCCCGCCGGCCTCCGGACGACACGCGCGTGTCCACAAGCCCCCGGCGCCCGTATCCACCACCGCGGTCCGCCCTCCTCCGGCACGTGGCCCGTGCCCCGTCCCGGGGGCTGGACCGGGGAGCGACCTTCGATCCACTTCGCGTAGATTGCCTGGCGGGTGGAACGACCGACGTGAGGGGACGGGCGGCAAGGTGGCAGGCGCGAGGCAGACCGTGGGCGAGGCACGCCGGATCGTCGTCAAGGTCGGCTCCTCGTCGCTGACCACCGCGGCGGGAGGTCTGGACGCCGACCGGGTGGACGCGCTGGTCGACGTGCTGGCGAAAACCCGGAGCGGGGGAGAGCGGGAGGTCGTTCTCGTCTCGTCCGGCGCCATCGCCGCCGGTCTCGCGCCGCTGGGGCTGCGCCGCCGTCCGAGGGACCTCGCCCGTCAGCAGGCCGCCGCCAGCGTCGGCCAGGGGCTGCTGGTCGCCCGTTACACCGCCTCCTTCGCCCGCTACGGCATCCGGGTCGGCCAGGTGCTGCTGACCAGCGACGACATGAGCCGCCGCGCCCACCACCGCAACGCCTCCCGCACCCTCGACAAACTGCTCGCGATGGGCGCCCTCCCGGTCGTCAACGAGAACGACACGGTCGCCACCGACGAGATCCGCTTCGGCGACAACGACCGGCTCGCCGCTCTCGTCGCCCACCTGGTCCGCGCCGACCTGCTCGTGCTGCTGTCCGACGTGGACGGCGTCTACGACGGCGACCCCGCCCGGCCCGGCACCTCGCGCATAGCGGAGGTCAGGGGCCCCGAGGACCTCGCCCACGTCGAGATCGGCAGCGCCGGCAAGGCGGGCGTCGGCACCGGCGGCATGGTCACCAAGGTCGAGGCGGCCCGGATCGCCGCCGCCGCCGGCATCCCCGTGGTGCTGACCAGCGCGATCCACGCGGCCGACGCCCTGGGCGGTGGCGACACCGGCACCCACTTCCACCCCACGGGCCGCCGCTCCGCCGACCGCCTGCTGTGGCTCCAGCACGCCTCCACCCCGCAGGGCTCGCTCACCCTGGACGACGGTGCGGTGCGCGCGGTCGTCCAGGGCCGCAAGTCGCTGCTGCCGGCCGGGATCGCCGGCGTCGACGGGGAGTTCAGCGCGGGCGACCCGGTGGAGCTGCGGGACCGCGAGGGGCGGGCGGTGGCCCGGGGGCTCGTCAACTTCGACGCGAAGGAGATCCCCCTCCTGATCGGCCGCTCCACCCGTGAGCTCGCCCGGGACCTCGGGCCGGAGTACGAACGCGAGGTCGTACACAGGGACGATCTGGTGGTCCTGCATCCGTAATCTGTCTGAACGTCCGCCCCCGGTGGTGGACGTTCCGCAAAAGTGCCCCGCGATTCCCGGCGGCCTGCTCAACTTTGTCGCAGGGACAAGCCCGCCCGACCCCCGGGCGGTCCGCGTGTGAAGGAGGCCGCCGTGAGACGAGCGCGCCCTGGGACGACGGCGCCTCGTGGTGGTGCCGGCTCCCGTGCGGCCGGCGACGAGCGTGCTCTGACCAGCGTGCCGGCCGGCGACCCGTTCCCGGGCGGCGAGCCCCAGGACCTTCCGCGTCTGTGGCACGTCACCCTCAGCGTCTCCGGTGCGCCGGCCCCGGTCGGGGAGGTCAGGCGGTCCCTGGAGCAACTCGCCCATGACCACCCCTTCCTGCTCACCAGCCGCTACGCCGGCGACCACGCGGAGATCCGCTACTGGGAGGAGGCCCGCGACCTGCACGACGCGGCCGCCGTGGCGCTGCGCCTGTGGGGGGAGCACCGGCAGACCGCGGGCCTGCCGCCCTGGGAGATCGTGGGCCTGGAGGTCATCGACCGCCCGACCTACCACCAGCGCGTCGCCGCCGGGTACGGACCCGTCCTGGCGACCCCCATCGGCGTCCACCCGTTCTGAGACGGCGTGGCCACCCGTTCCGTGACCGCCCGTTCCGTGACCGGGCGGTCACACGCCGCGGAACCGGGCGGCCGCCCCTTTGGAGCCAAACGTCCCCGTCTGTCTCGGGGTGTGGGATGGCTGCCGACCGGAACCGCCGCCCGCACTACCCTTCCCTCATGACCACGCTCTCGCCGTACGACTCGATGTCCCCGGTCAACCAGGCCGCCTACCGGGCAAAGGGGGCCGCCGCCGTGCTCGCGCCGCTGCCGCGCGCGGCCAAGGACGACGCGCTGCTCGCCATCGCCGACGCGCTGGAGGTCCGCGCGAGCGAGATCGTCGAGGCCAACGCCCAGGACGTGGCCAGGGCCCGCGAGGCCGGCACCGGCGAGGGCATGATCGACCGGCTCACCCTCACCCCGGAGCGGGTGCGCGCCATCGCCGCCGACGTGCGGGACGTGGCCGCGCTCCCCGACCCGGTCGGCGAGGTGGTCCGCGGCTCCACGCTGCCCAACGGCATCGACCTGCGCCAGGTCCGTGTGCCGCTCGGCGTGGTCGGGATCATCTACGAGGGCCGGCCGAACGTGACCGTCGACGCCGCCGCGCTCTGCCTGAAGTCGGGCAACGCCGTCCTGCTGCGCGGCTCCTCCTCCGCGTACCGCTCGAACACCGCCCTCGTGCGCGTCCTGCGCGACGCCGTGCACGGTGCCGGGCTGCCGGCCGACGCCGTGCAGCTGGTTCCCGGCGAGAGCCGCGACAGCGTGCGCGAGCTGATGCGCGCACGCGGCCTGGTCGACGTGCTCATCCCGCGCGGCGGCGCCTCGCTGATCAACACGGTCGTCCAGGAGTCCGTCGTGCCGGTCATCGAGACCGGTACCGGCAACTGCCATGTCTACGTCGACGCGGCGGCCGACGTGGACATGGCCGTCGAGATCCTGGTCAACTCCAAGGCCCAGCGGGTCGGCGTGTGCAACGCCGCCGAGACCCTCCTGGTCCACCAGGACATCGCCGCGGAGTTCCTGCCCCGTGCCCTGGACGCGCTCGCCGACGCCGGGGTCACCGTGCACGCCGACGAGCGCGTGATGGCCTACGCCAAGGACTCCCGCGCCACGGTCGTCGAGGCCACCACGGAGGACTGGGAGACCGAATACCTCTCCCACGACATCGCCGCCGCCGTCGTCGACTCCCTCGACCGGGCCGTCGAGCACATCCGGCTGTGGACCTCCGGCCACACCGAGGCCATCGTCACCACCTCGCAGCAGGCCGCCCGCCGCTTCACCCAGTTGGTGGACTCCACCACGGTCGCGGTGAACGCCTCCACCCGGTTCACCGACGGCGGCCAGTTCGGCTTCGGCGCGGAGATCGGCATCTCGACGCAGAAGCTGCACGCCCGGGGACCGATGGGCCTGCCCGAGCTGACCAGCACCAAGTACATCGTCACCGGCGACGGTCACGTACGGCGCTGAAGCCCGCCCGCCGGACGGCGGCGGCGCTGCGCGTCTCGGCGGACGGATGCGGCAGACGGATGAATTTCCATACCGTCTGCCCAAAACGACCCCCCCGGTCTACTCTGGATCCGTGCCGGAGGACGTGGGGGGCACGCCGTTCCCTGACGGCTGGGAGCCCGACGACGACCACGACCGCGGGGTGTCGGACGAAGAGTTCGCCTCCGTGGTCTTCGACGAGGCCTTCGTACGCGCGGCCGAGGTGCACGAGCCGACCGCCGTCGAACGCCTCCTGGCCGCCGCGCAGGCCAGAGCCGAGGCCTCCGAGGCCGAGGCCCGCCGGGCCCGTGCGCGCGGTGAGCGGTACGACGACGGGTACGGCGGGTACCGGGGCACGGACGGGTACGACCGGGACGACGACTCCGACGCCCCGGAGCGCGGTTACGGCTCCCCGGGCGCGTACGGCAAACAGGTGCGCTGGCACCGCCCCGTCGCCTGGATGCTCGCCCTGGTGATGGGCATCGGCATGGTCGCGCTCGCCTTCTCGGCGGTGTACCGGGGCTCCTCCTCCACCCGCCAGGACCCGGTCCCGCCACCGGCCTCCACCGGTGTGGAGCGGGAGAGCGCGGCGGCACCCTCGGCGTCGGCCGACTACTCCCGGCCGACCGTCCCGGTGATCCCGCGCGGCAGCCCCTGAGACCGACCGCCCGTCTGGTGGGGACCTGACACAACTTCCCCTCCGGTGGGGCGTTTACCGGGCCTTCGCCGAACCTACCCTGAAGACATGGGAGGACCTCCGGACCCACCCGAGGGGACGCCCGAGGGAGTTCCCGGCGGCGGTGGAGAGGACGAGTACAGGTCCGTCGTCTTCGACGAGTCCTTCGTCCGCGCTGCCCGCCTCCAGGAGTACTCCGCGCAGGAGCGCATCACCGATCACGCCCCGGCCGTGCGCCGCCGCCCGCACCGGCGCAAGGGCGGCCTGTCCCGGCAGGCGCTGGTCCTCGTCCTGCTGATCGCCGTGGCCTTCGGCACCGCCGTCTACATGGGCATACGCCACCCCTACCGGACCCCCGCCGCCGACCGCCCCGTGGAGCCCCTGCGGATGACCGTCGTCCCGCTCGCCCCGCGGGGCGAGGTCCCCGGCACCGCGGACGCGGCACGGCTGTTCGCGAGCAGTCCGGCGGCGAGTTTCCGCACGGGCGCCGAAGGGGTGCCGCTCCCGGCGTCCCGGCGTACCGCGCACTTCTCCGACGGCCAGGTGGTGGCCGCCCTGCTCACCGCGAAGGACTACGTGGTGCGGTCCTCCCTCGACCCGGCCGTGCTCACCGGCGGCGAGACCCGCCCGGTGCGGGTGCTGCTCGACTCCGGCCAGCTGGAGCAGTTCGACCGGAGCTTCGACCGGCCCACCGCCGACGGCCGGCACGCGCCCACCGGGTGGCTCGTCCGCTTCGACCCCTCCCGGGTGGAACTGGCCGACCCCGGGATCCGGGTGCGCGGCACCCTGCAGGCCGCCGAGACCGACTCCGACACCCTCGCGGTCACCGCCGACCACACCGTCGTCTACGCGCTGCGTCCGGCGGGCGCCGGCCGGGACGCCGAGGCGTCGCTGTTCACGGTCCGCCGTGAACTGCACTTCCGCTTCGACCGCGACGACCTGCGCCTGCACCAGGCGGAACTCGTCGTCGCCGACGTCCGGGCCGGACCCCTGTCCTGCGCCGAGGACGCCACCGCCCGGCTGCGCCCGCTGCTGGCCGGCCGGACCGCCGGGAAGGGCGGGCCCGCCGTGACCGACCCCTATGCCACGGGCGGCACCCCGGCGCTGTGCGGCTCCCTGGCGCCCGGCGCGCAGCCGGACCTGTGAGGGCACCCGGCGGGACGGGCCTCAGGCGCCGTCGCGCGGTGAGCCGCCGCCGTCCGAGTCCGACGGCGGCTCCTGCCGGGGCGCCGACGACGTGAAGCCGCCGAAGCCGCGACGGACCCGGCCGCCCAGGTCGCCGGCGCCGCCCGCGATGTCGTTGACCAGCTTCATCAGCGGGTCCTTGGAGTTCCTCACCTCACCGGCGTAACTGCTCGCCGACTCCCGCCAGGAGTCCCGCACCGAGGCGTCCTTGTCCTCGTCGCGCCGCGGGTAGTGGCCTTCCATGATCCGCTGGTAGTCACGGGAGGCCTCCCACTTCTTCAGCTCGGCGGCCCGCACGGTGGCGAACGGGTGCGAGCGGGGCAGCACGTTGAGGATCTTCAGCACGGAGTCGCGCAGGTCGCCCCCGGCCTCGTACTCCTCGGCCTGTTCGAGGAACGCGTCCACGTTCATCTCGTGCAGGTGGTTGCCGCCCGCGATCTTCATCAGGCCGCGCATCGAGGCCTGCGGATCCTGCCCGACCAGCAGCCCCGCCCGGTCCGCGGACAGCTCCGACTTGCGGAACCACTCGCGCAGCGCCGTCACGATCCCCATGATCGCGAAGTTGCCGAGCGGGATCCACGCGACCCGGACCGCCAGCGACGTCAGGAACAGCAGGATGGTCCGGTACACCGCGTGCCCGGACAGCGCGTGCCCGACCTCGTGCCCGACGACCGCCCGCATCTCCTCCTCGTCGAGCAGCTCCACCAGCCCCGTGGTCACCACGATGATCGGCTCGTCCAGGCCGATGCACATGGCGTTCGGATTCGGGTCCTGGTTGACGTACATCGGCGGGACCTTCTCCAGGTCCAGGATGTAGCAGGCGTCCCGCAGCATGTCGTTGAGGTGGGCGAACTGCCGGTCCGAGACCCGCACCGAGTCGGACAGGAACAGCAGCCGCAGGCTGCGTTCGGGCAGCAGGCCGCTCAGGGCCTTGAAGACCGTGTCGAAGCCGCTCAGCTTGCGCAGCGCCACCAGCGCGGAGCGGTCGGCCGGATGTTCGTACGCACGCGAGGAGATTCCGGGGAAGCGCCTGCGCTGCCTGCCCGGCACGCTCTCGTGCCCGTTGTGCTGGTGGCCGTCGGACATGTTTCCCCCAGGTGCGAATGAGTGATCTCTGCGGGCCGTCGTGCGGGCCCGTTGCTCCCCGCGGCGAAGCCCAGCCTAGGCGCAGACCTCTCGCACGGGCAGAGCGTCCGGCCGTACGGCCCGGGAGGCGCGGGCCCGTCGCGCGGCTCCAGCCGGAAGGACGACCGGGGGACCGGCGGGGTTGCCTGCCGCCCGGGGCCGCGGACGCCGCGGGCCCGCAACGGCGGAGTCGGCGTGATCGCCGCCGAGGCGCCCGCTTACGATGAGCGGACGTCTTTATCCCGCCCACACGCGATAGGTTCTGCCGAAGATGAGCTTCCCCAGCACCGCTGCCCAGTTGGTCACGCTCGCCGCCGAGGGCGGAGAGCACAGCGGCAACCACGAGAGCCTCAGCCCCTACCTCACCGGCGGCGGCGCCCTCTTCGTCCTGCTGCTCCTGCTGTGGATCACCACCCGCTTCAACCGCGACCGCTGACCCGCGTCCCCGGGCCCGGGAGGGCACTGGCGGACGGGGTGCCCGGGCCGGGCCGGTAGGGTCTGCACGCATGGGAGAGCAGGACATGCCTACCGGGCCCGGCAGCGGCCCGGCCGAGCGGACGAGGCGCCGCCTGGGTGTGATGGGCGGCACCTTCGACCCGATCCACCACGGGCACCTGGTGGCGGCCAGCGAGGTCGCCGCGCAGTTCCACCTGGACGAGGTCGTCTTCGTCCCCACCGGGCAGCCCTGGCAGAAGAGCCACCGTGCGGTCTCCGCCGCCGAGGACCGCTACCTGATGACGGTCATCGCGACCGCCGAGAACCCGCAGTTCTCGGTGAGCCGCATCGACATCGACCGCGGCGGCCCCACCTACACCGTGGACACCCTGCGCGACCTGCGCGCGCTCAACCCGGACACGGACCTGTTCTTCATCACCGGCGCCGACGCCCTCGCCCAGATCCTCACCTGGCGCGACAGCGAGGAACTCTTCTCCCTGGCACACTTCATCGGCGTGACCCGGCCCGGCCATCACCTGACCGACGCCGGTCTCCCCGAGGGCGGTGTCTCCCTGGTGGAGGTCCCCGCCCTCTCCATCTCGTCCACGGACTGCCGTGCGAGAGTCGCCAAGGGAGCTCCCGTCTGGTACCTGGTGCCGGACGGAGTCGTGCGCTACATCGACAAGCGCGACCTGTACCGCGGCGAGTGATCCGAGAGGGGTACCGGTGAACGACCGATACGACGCGGAATACGGGGGCGGCGCCCCGTACGAACTCGTCGGCTACGACGAGTACGGCCGGCCCGTCTACCGCCAGGCCACGGAGCAGCAGGCCCCGCAGTCCCAGCAGTACGACCCCTACCAGCAGCAGGGGCAGCAGGGGTACGGCGGCTACGACCCGTACGCCACCGGCGGGCACCAGCAGCCGTCGTACGACCCGTACGCCACCGGAGCCCCGCAGCAGCCCGGAACCCCCTCCTACGGCGGCTACGACCCCTACGGCACCCGGCAGGGGGGCCAGGGCGCCCCGTACGACCCCTACGGGCAGGGCACGCACGCCGCGGGCACCGGGCAGCAGCCCCGGGTCGCCGAGCAGACCGCGCACATTCCGCAGCAGGCCGGCCCGGTCGACGAGGAGCACGACCCCGCCGGGCCCGGCCGGGAGTACCGCACCGAGCAGTTCTCCTTCGTCGAGGAGCCGGACGGCGACTCCGAGGACGTCATCGACTGGCTCAAGTTCACCGAGAACCGCACCGAGCGGCGCGAGGAGGCCCGGCGCCGCGCCCGCAGCCGGATCATCGCGCTCGTCGTGGTCCTCGCCCTGGTCGCGGCCGGTGGCGTCGGCTACCTCTGGTACGCCGGGAAGCTGCCCGGACTGTCCTCCGGGCAGGACACGGGCACGACGACGGCCGCGGGCGCCCAGAAGCGGGACGTGATCGTCGTCCACCTGCACGACACCGAGCGGGGCGGGACCGCCACCGCCCTGCTCGTCGACAACACCACCACCGGTCGGGGCACCACCGTCCTGCTGCCCAACTCCCTCGCCCTCACCGCCGACGACGGTACGACCACCACGCTCGCCAAGTCGGTCGAGGACGACGGCTCCGAGGGCACCAGGTCCGCGCTCGACACCGTCCTCGGCACCGACATCGAGGGCACCTGGCGGCTGGACACCCCGTTCCTGCTCACCCTCGTCGACCTCGTCGGCAACATCGAGGTCGACACCGACGCCGACGTGCCCGACCCCGACGCCAAGAAGAAGGGCGAGGCGCCGCTGGTCAGGAAGGGTAAGGGCCAGACCCTCAGCGGCAAGATGGCCGTCGCCTACGCCACCCACCGCGGACCGGGCGAGGCGCAGAACGCCCAGCTGGAGCGGTTCGGGCAGGTGCTGCAGAGCGTCCTGCGCAAGATGACCTCCGACCCGGACGCCGCCACGACCACCATCCAGACCCTCGGGCAGATCATCGAGCCTCCGCTCACCGACAAGGACCTCGGCGCCTTCCTCGCCCGGCTCTCCGACCTCGCCAAGGGCGGCGACCACCGGACCGCGCTGCTGCCCGTGCAGCAGGACGGCACGCTCACCGCCGAGGCGAGCGACAGCGTGGTCAAGGACGTCCTCGGCGGCACCGTGAAGAGCCCCGACCCGGACGCCGCCGTCAGCGTCTCCGTGCGCAACGCCACCGGGGTGGAGGACCGCGCCGAGAAGGCCCGCGTGGTGCTCCTCAACGGCGGCTTCACCTTCCGGGGGGCCGGCACCGCCGCCGCACCGCAGGCGGCCTCCAAGGTGGTCTACGCGAACGCCGCCGACAAGGAGAACGCCGCCGAGGTCGCCAAGACCCTGGGGCTGGACGCGGACTCCGTCACCAAGGGCGGGACCTCCGGGAACGCCCGCGTCTCGGTCGTCCTCGGCCAGGACTACGACCCCGGTTCCTAGGGCCGGCGGACCCGCTCCGGGCACACCCTCCGTAATGACGTGGGGGGTGCCCGGCGGTCGTGAGACCCTTGAGGGCAAGTGACCGCCGACCGAAAGCCATGTAGTGACCGCAACCGACCGTTCCATCGAGCTCGTCCACATCGCCGCGCAGGCGGCCGCCGACAAGCTCGCGCACGACATCGTCGCCTACGACGTCAGTGACGTGCTGTCCATCACCGACGCCTTCCTGCTGGCCTCCGCGCCCAACGACCGACAGGTCAAGTCGATCGTCGACGAGATCGAGGAGCGGCTCAGCAAGGAGCTCGGTGCCAAGCCGGTGCGCCGCGAGGGCGACCGCGAGGCCCGCTGGGTGCTGCTCGACTACGTCGACATCGTCGTCCACGTCCAGCACAGCGAGGAGCGCGTCTTCTACGCCCTGGAGCGGCTGTGGAAGGACTGCCCCGAGCTGGAGCTGCCCGAGGACGCCAGGGCCACCCGCGGCAAGGCCGCCGAACACGCGAAGCTGCAGCAGGCCGAGGAGGCGGCGCAGCCGGGCGGTGAGTGGCGGTGAGCGCCACCGGTGAGGTGCGCGGCTCCGGGCGCCGGGGCCGCCGCGTCATCCTGTGGCGCCACGGCCAGACCTCCTGGAACGTGGAACGCCGCTTCCAGGGCTCCACGGACGTCGAACTCACCGAGACCGGCGTGGCCCAGGCCCGCCGGTCCGCCCGGCTCCTCGCGGGCCTCAGGCCCGACGCGATCATCGCCTCCGACCTGAAGCGGGCCGCGGCCACCGCCGCGGAACTCGCCGCGCTCACCGGCCTGGACGTCATGCTCGACGAGTCCCTGCGGGAGACCTACGCCGGTGTCTGGCAGGGCCTGACGCACGACGAGATCATCGCCAGGTACGGCGACGAGTACACCGCGTGGAAGCGCGGTGAGCCGGTCCGCCGGGGCGGCGGTGAGCTGGAGACCGAGGTCGCCGACCGCGCCGCTCCCGTGGTGCTGCGGCACGCCGAGAAGCTCCCGGAGGACGGCACGCTCGTCGTGGTCAGCCACGGCGGCACCATCCGCACCACCATCGGCCGGCTGCTGGGTCTCGACCCGCACCACTGGGAGAGCCTGGGAGGCCTCACCAACTGCTGCTGGTCCGTCCTCGGCGAGGGCGCCCGGGGCTGGCGCCTGCTGGAGCACAACGCCGGCACCCTGCCGGAACCCGTGCTCGGCGACGACGACTGAGGGCCGTGCGGTCCGGCCCCGGGCGCCCCGGGACCCGGATTTCACTTTCTGGCAGGTCGCAGGCTAAAGTTCTTCTTGTTCGCCCCGCCGAGCGGGGCGAAGCACCAGGTGGCCACACCGTGGCATCCGGGGCTATAGCTCAGTTGGTAGAGCGCCTGCATGGCATGCAGGAGGTCAGGAGTTCAATTCTCCTTAGCTCCACAGGACGAAGGTCCCGTCTCCCTCCGGGGAGGCGGGATTTTTCGTTGTCCGCGTTGAGTGGGAGGGGCCCGCGCGGCGTATACCTCCGCGAGGCGTCGAGCCGTGTCCCGACCGGTACCCCGGCGTCGCTGACCGTATTGGCCCGGTCGTGGCAGAATCAAACGACCGGAAGGGGGCGCGGCCCGACGGGAGGGAGTTGTGATGCCTGCGAGCATCCTCGAGGAGGTCGGTCACCTCCTCGGAGCGGTGTCGACCCGACGGACCTCGACCCGGCTCAGCTGCCCTTCCTGCGGTTCCGCGCACGTCGCCCAGGTACTCGGTGACAACGGCGGGATCTCCTACGTGTGCACGGCCTGCGGCCACAGCTGGAGCTGATCCATGGGTGCACACAGGCGGAAATGCGACTGGTGCGGCAGCGGGACGCCGATCGTCCGGGACATGGAGCCGATCAACCCCGACTACCAGTACTGGTGCGAGGAGTGCGCGCGGGCGCTGATCATAAAAGGCGACCCCATCGAAACGTACCGGGAACTCGAGGGCGAGCCGATCTACGGCCGGCTCCTCGAGGAGCACTGCACGCTCAAGCGGTTCTATTCGTTCGTGACCGCGTGACCGCGTGACCGCGTGACTCGACAGCGGTCATGTCGGACATGGCGGCACCGGGCCGAAACCGATTTGGTGTTGGGCCGGGTGGACCGTGTAAAGTTGGCGTCGCCGCCGGGGAAACCGGGCGGAGCAGGACCAGGGGCTATAGCTCAGTTGGTAGAGCGCCTGCATGGCATGCAGGAGGTCAGGAGTTCAATTCTCCTTAGCTCCACAGAAGTCGAGGGCGGACCATCCGAACGGATGGTCCGCCCTCGCCGCTTGTCCCGCACCCTTCGCCGGGGTGCCCGGGGCGGCCCGAAGGCTGGCCCGGGCGGGTTCTCAGCGGCCCAGAGCGCGCCGGCCGCGGCCCTGGGAGAGCACCGGCAGATTCCTGGAGGGCGCCTTGGCCTGGGGGGCCTCGTCCTCGATGCGCAGGGCCAGCGCCGGACAGCGGCGCACCGCGCGCAGCGCCTTGGCCTCCGCGAAGCGCGGCACCTGGGCCTGAGCCACCGTCGGGAAGCCGTCCGCGCCGAGCTGGAAGACCTCCGGGAGGATGTCCGCGCACAGGCCGTGGCCGCGGCACAGCGTCCAGTCGACGTAGATCTTCTGACGGCTGGGGCCGTTCTCCTCCCCGCCGCCGCCCGGGATGCCCGTGGGGGCCCTGCCCCCCTCGAAGAGCGGCAGGACACCTGCCACGGGCCGTCCGCAGCCGTTGCCGAGGACATGGGCGGCCAGGTCGTCGGTGAACGCCTTGAGCGTCGACTCCAGGAACATCGCGGAGCCGTCCGGGTGCGAACACGCCCCGCGCCGCTTGACGTTCCTGGCGACCTGCTTGACGGCCTCCAGTGCGGCGGGTCCGCCGCCGCCCAGGATGTCCTCCAGGCCGCGCGCGGCGGCCGGCAGCCCGAGGTAGCAGGGGCCGCACTGGCCGGCGCTCTCCTCCGCCAGCCACTGGGCGACCCGCAGCGACTCGCCCAGCGGGCAGGTGTCCTGACTGATCGGCAGGATCGCGCCCGCGCCCAGCGAACCGCCCACCGCGTCCAGGGAGTTGCGGGAGACGATCGCCTCGTTGACGGTCGCCGCGTCGATCCACTTGCCGTGGTAGCCGCCCGTCAGCACCCCCTGCGGCATCGGCGGGGCACCGGCGAGCTGGAGGACGTAGCGCAGCGGCACACCCGTCGGCACCTCGATCACCATGGGGCGGGCCACCGCCCCGGACACCGTGAGCATCACGGTGCCCGGCTCGTCGTACAGGCCGGTGTTGCCGTAGCGCTCCGGGCCGATGCGGGCGGCGATGGCGAGCTGGGCGAAGGTCTCGGCGTTGGACAGCAGCGTGGGCGCGCCGCCGACGCCGCTCCGCGAGGCGCTGACCTTGCGGCCCGGCGGGATGGCCGGGCCGCCGTCGATGGAGCGGATCAGGGAGGCCGCGGCACCGGTGACCATGCGGACCGGGTTGCGCTGCACGCGGGCGCGCAGCGCGGAACGGCGGCCGTTGCTCAGTCCGCGTTCGGCGAGCGCGGCCTCCATGGAGCGCTGGGTGGACTCCCGGGTGACCCCCACCACGAGCGTGCGGGCACCCATGGCCTCGGCGCACAGCAGCGCGCCGTCCAGGATGAGGTGCGGGGCGCGGTTGATCAGCACCGTGTCCTTGCGGCAGGCCGGCTCGTCCTCGCTGCCGTTGACGACGACGACCGGCCGGACGCCGCGCTTGATGGCCGATTCGGCGACCGAGCGCAGCTTCTTGTGGAAGGGGAAGCCCGCGCCGCCGCGGCCCCTGAGGTTGATGCGTTCGGCGAGCTGCGCGAGCTGCTCACCGCCCAGCGGCTCGAGCGGCCCGTGCACCTTGAGGTGCATGGGCAGATCGAGCCGGTCGACAAGGTCGAAGCCCGACGTGAGCTGGGGAAGTCCGACCACGCGGACTTCGGGTACGTCGGGCAGAGCCTCGTTCACTTGTAGCCTCCGGACGGCGTGTTCCAAGGTTCGCCCGAACCCGGTGCGTCGAAGTCGTAGGAGGACGACGGCGACGCACCGGAGGGTGTTTCAGTGGCGGGACCGCTGTTGTACGTGTCACCCGGGTTGTACGTGCCGTAGAGGGTGTTCGTCTCACCGGTGTCGTACACATCACTCGAGCCGTAGCCGGAGCCGACCGCATTGTCATGGACCGGGATGGTGTATCCCGTGTCGTTGAGCGGGTCGTAGGCCGACGGCGGGGCCTCGCCGACCGGGGGCGGGGACGGGATCGGCCAGTTGCCCGAGGTGCTGGAGGGGCCGTCCACGCGCGGGATCGCCTCCGTGGGCTGCATGTCCAGCGGCAGCTCCATGCGGGCGGTCGCGTCGGTGACGGGCGGCGGGAAGGCCGGTGGCCGGCCGGGCGCCGACACCGCGCGGTAGGCGGCCGCGAAGCCGTTCGCCGGTTCCGGGGCGGGGGCCCGCTCGGCGCTCTCGTACAGCGGGCGTTCGTCGCGCCGGCCTCCGTGGCCCCGCGCGGAGCCGCGTCCGCCGCCGTATCCGGGAAGGGCGGACTCCGCCGCCCGGGACCTGCTCTCCTCCAGCCGCTCCTCGCGGTCCCGCTGCTGGTCGGTGCCGAGCAGCGCGGTGATCCGGTCGGCGATCGCGCGCTTGACCCGGGGCGGGGAGGCCCGCACCACGAGGGCCGCCATGACGCCGAGCAGGGACAGCCCGTAGAGGACCAGGAAGACGGGCTTCGCCGCTCGACCCGCGTAGAGCCCGTGCACGAGCGCGGCGCACCAGGCCGGATAGGCCAGCATGTGCATCGCCCGCCAGCGGGCCGCGACCGGGGCCGGGGAGGCGAAGCGGTTGCGCAGGATCCCGGTGACGCCCACGAAGATCATCAGCAGGCCGGCCAGGGTGCCGAGTCCGATCAGGAACGACCGGCCGGCGACGGCCTCGTCGTCGGTGAGGGCCAGTCCGAAGGGGATCACCGCGGCGATCCAGGTGGTGTGGTCGAGGGCCAGCTTGATGCCTATGTGGACCAGCAGGAAGGCGATCGAGGCGACCGCGGTGGCGCGGTGCACCGCCTGCGCCAGGATCCGCTGGCGGGGACCGAGCAGGATCCGGTCCTGGGCGACGAGCCCCCAGATCACCGAACAGCTCAGGCAGACCAGTGACAGGACGCCCACACCGAAGTTGAGGAACTCGGCGAACCAGTCGTCCGCCGTGCTGTCGTCCGGCCTCACGACCGACCTCCCGACGTCACGACGCGGAGCGGGCACACCGGAGCCGCAGCCGACCTGCCCCGAGCGGGGGGTGGGCTGCTGTCTGGACGAGAGTTCATGGGGGCAACTCCGAACGGTTCGGTAAAGCGGTCCCGCCGCCGAACTCTAAGCCCCGTCATACCGATCAGTACGAGGTTTGAGTTATTGCGCTGTTATCAAAAGACCATGCGCCCGTTGCGATGTCCGTTAGTGGTTGTTACGCGAAGTAACCATGGCTCCGGGTTCGTCTGCCGTCAAAGCGCGTCGCGGCCCGATCGGACGCTGCGGTACCCTGACGCCATGCGTGCCGTACGCCTTCTGCTTAGCGAGCCGCGCTGATCAGTCCCGACCGCCGGTGACCGGCAGGTCGGAATCGGCGCGGCGTCCCCTCCTGTGCGAGGGGATTTTTCATTTCCGGCAGTCGCAGCAGCAGGCAGAGACGATCGATGGAGCTTTGAGGATCATGAGCGAGACGAACCCCGCAGCCGCGGAGGCCGCGCCGCACCGCTACACGGCCGCCCTGGCCGCCGAGATCGAGGCACGCTGGCAGGACTTCTGGGACGCCGAGGGGACGTACGCCGCGCCCAACCCCAAGGGTGACCTGGCGGGCGACCCGGAGCTGGCCGCCCGGCCCAAGAAGTTCATCATGGACATGTTCCCGTACCCCTCCGGTGCCGGCCTGCACGTCGGTCACCCCCTGGGCTACATCGCCACCGACGTCTTCGCCCGCTTCCAGCGCATGACCGGGCACAACGTCCTGCACACCCTGGGCTTCGACGCCTTCGGCCTGCCCGCCGAGCAGTACGCCGTGCAGACCGGCACGCACCCGCGCGTGTCCACCGAGGCCAACATGGAGAACATGAAGTCCCAGCTGCGCCGGCTGGGCCTGGGCCACGACAAGCGCCGGTCGTTCGCCACGATCGACCCGGACTACTACAAGTGGACCCAGTGGATCTTCCTGCAGATCTTCAACTCCTGGTACGACGACGAGGCGGGCAGGGCCCGTCCGATCACCGAGCTGGTCGCGCAGTTCGAGTCCGGTGAGCGTGCCGTACCCGGCCACACGCGCCCGTGGGGGGAACTGAGCGAGGCGGAGCGCGCCGACGTCCTCGGCGGGTTCCGCCTGGCCTACGCCTCGGACGCGCCGGTCAACTGGTGCCCCGGCCTGGGCACCGTCCTGGCCAACGAGGAGGTCACCGCCGAGGGCCGCTCCGAGCGCGGCAACTTCCCCGTCTTCAAGGCCAAGCTGCGCCAGTGGAACATGCGGATCACGGCGTACGCCGACCGCCTGCTGGACGACCTGGACGCCCTGGACTGGCCCGAGGCCATCAAGCTGCAGCAGCGCAACTGGATCGGCCGCTCCGAGGGCGCCCGCGTCGACTTCCCCATCGACGGCGAGAACATCACCGTCTTCACCACCCGCCCCGACACGCTGTTCGGCGCCACGTACATGGTGCTGGCGCCCGAGCACCCGCTGGTCGAGAAGTTCACCCCGGACGCCTGGCCCGAGGGCACCCACGAGGTGTGGACCGGCGGTCACGCGACGCCCGCCGAGGCCGTCGCCGCCTACCGCGCGCAGGCCGCCTCGAAGTCCGACGTCGAGCGGCAGGCCGAGGCCAAGGACAAGACGGGTGTCTTCATCGGCGCGTACGCGACCAACCCGGTCAACGGCGAGCAGGTGCCCGTCTTCATCGCCGACTACGTGCTGATGGGCTACGGCACCGGCGCGATCATGGCCGTCCCGGCCGGCGACCAGCGCGACTTCGAGTTCGCGCGCGCCTTCGAACTGCCGATCCGCTGCGTCGTCGAGCCGACCGACGGCCGCGGCACCGACACCTCCACCTGGGAGGACGCCTTCGGGTCCTACGACGCGAAGATCATCAACTCCGCCAACGACGAGATCAGCCTGGACGGCCTGGGGGTCGTCGAGGCCAAGGCGCGCATCACCGAGTGGCTGGAGCGCGAGGGCCGCGGCGAGGGCACCGTCAACTTCCGCCTGCGCGACTGGCTGTTCAGCCGCCAGCGCTACTGGGGCGAGCCCTTCCCCATCGTCTACGACGAGGACGGCATCGCCCACGCCCTGCCCGAGTCGATGCTGCCGCTGGAGCTGCCCGAGGTCGAGGACTACAGCCCGCGCACCTTCGACCCGGACGACGCCGACACCCAGCCCGAGACGCCGCTGTCGCGCAACGAGGACTGGGTCCACGTCACCCTGGACCTGGGCGACGGCCGCGGTCCGCGCCGCTACCGCCGCGAGACCAACACCATGCCCAACTGGGCCGGTTCCTGCTGGTACGAACTGCGCTACCTGGACCCGCACAACGGCGAGAAGCTGGTCGACCCGGAGATCGAGCGGTACTGGATGGGCCCGCGCCAGGGCATGCCGCACGGCGGTGTCGACCTGTACGTCGGCGGTGCCGAGCACGCCGTGCTGCACCTGCTGTACGCGCGCTTCTGGTCCAAGGTGCTGTACGACCTGGGGCACGTGTCGTCGGCGGAGCCGTTCCACAAGCTGTTCAACCAGGGCATGATCCAGGCCTACGTCTACCGCGACAGCCGGGGCATCGCCGTACCGGCCGCCGAGGTGGAGGAGCGCGACGGCGGCTACTGGTACCAGGGCGAGAAGGTCACCCGGCTGCTGGGCAAGATGGGCAAGTCCCTGAAGAACGCGGTCACTCCGGACGAGATCTGCGCCGAGTACGGCGCCGACACACTGCGCCTGTACGAGATGGCCATGGGCCCGCTGGACGTGTCGCGCCCGTGGGACACCCGTGCGGTGGTCGGTCAGTTCCGGCTGCTGCAGCGGCTGTGGCGCAACATCGTCGACGAGGCGACCGGGGAGGTCACCGTCGTCGACACCGACGACGTCGACGAGGACACCCTGCGCGCCCTGCACAAGGCGATCGACGGCGTGCGCGGCGACCTGGAGGGCATGCGGTTCAACACCGCCATCGCCAAGGTCACCGAGCTGAACAACCACCTGACCAAGCGGGGAGGAGCGCTGCCGCGGCCGGTTGCCGAGTCCCTGGTGCTGCTGGTGGCGCCGCTGGCCCCGCACGTCGCCGAGGAGCTGTGGCGCAAGCTGGGGCACGCCGAGTCGGTGGTGCACCAGGACTTCCCGGTGGCCGACCCGGCGTACGTGGTCGACGAGACCGTCACCTGCGTCGTGCAGATCAAGGGCAAGGTCAAGGCGCGGCTCGAGGTGTCCCCCGACATCTCCGAGGACGAGCTGGAGAAGGCCGCGCTGGCGGACGAGCGGGTCGTCGCGGCGCTGGACGGGGCCGGGATCCGCAAGGTGATCGTACGGGCGCCGAAGCTGGTGAACATCGTTCCGGCGTGAGGTGGGCGCGCCAGGTGACCGCGTGAGGTGAGCGAGGGCAGCCGGGGCCGGGACCAGGGCTCGGGGTCGTCCCCTACGGGCAGGATCGGGGTTCTCGAGGAACTTCCGGCCTGCCCGTTGCGTTTACCGTTGAAGAGCGGCACGGAGTGTGCCGGGACAGGCCGAAGGGCCCGGGAGGAGAGCCTCGTGGAAGCGGTGTTCGCAGTGGTCGCCCTGCTCTTCGTGCTCCTCGTGGTGCTCGGCGCCTACGCCACGGTGAAGGTCGTCGGCGCTGCGAAGCGCAGCGCGGACCGCCACATCACGCAGGCCCGCCGCACGGTCGAGGACCACACCCTGAGGGCCAAGGCCTTCGCCCAGTCCGGACCGGCCGGTGAGATCGCGCAGCTCCGGCTCACGCTGCGCACCTCCATGCGGGCCACCCAGGACGCTCTGGAGGCCACCGCCGCCGAGGACGCGTCCCTCAAGGAGTCCCTCGGGCTCTTCCAGCGGCTCAGTGAGCACGGTCGTGAACTGGACGGCGAGCTCAGGCGCATGGAGTCAGAGCCGGACCGCGCCACCCTCGCCGCGCGGCTGCCCGGGCTGCGCGAGCGCACCGAACGCATCACGAGCTCCGCGGACTCCCTGCGCTGGGCCGCCCGCGACCGCGCCCGCCGCTTCGCGGACGACGACCTCGACTCCCTGAGCGGCCAGATCGACATGGAGGCCGGTGCCCTGCGGCACTGGACCACCACGGAGGCGCAGCCCGCGCCGCCGCGCCGGCCCGAGGCTCCCGCCGCCGACGCCCCGACGGACGGTCGGTCCCGGCCGGAGGCGCAGGAGCCCGCCTCCGGGCACAGGGCGGGGCAGGACCCGGCGCGGGCCGCCCTCGACCCGCCGGCGCCGCGGCCCACGTACTCCTGGCAGAAGAAGCCGCGCCCCGAGAGCACCACGTGAGCACCGTGTGATCCCGCCACGGCCGGACGCGGCCCGCGGGGCCGGACTGCCGCACGGGCACTACGCCAGGTAACCTCCAGCTCATGTCCCGCCATGTCGCGATCGTCACCGATTCAACGGCCTACCTTCCGGCCCGGACGATGGAGCGGCACCGCATCACGGCGGTACCCCTGACCGTGGTCCTCGGCGACCGCGCGCTGGAGGAGGGCACGGAGATCTCCACCCGTTCCCTCGCGCAGGCCCTGCAGAAGCGGCGCCCGGTCACGACGTCGCGCCCCGGACCCGAGGTCTTCGCCGAGACCTACCGCAGGGCCGCCGAGTCCGGCGCGAGCGGCATCGTCTCCCTGCACCTGTCCGCCGAACTCTCGGGCACCCACGACGCGGCGGTCGTCGCGGCCCGCCAGGCACCGGTGCCGGTGCGCGTGGTGGACACCGGGATGATCGCGATGGCGCTCGGTTTCTGTGCCCTGGCGGCCGCGGAGACCGCGGAGGCGGGCGGCACGGTGGACGAGGCGGTCACGGCCGCGGAGAAGCGGGCGGCGGCCACGTCCGCCTACTTCTACGTCGACACCCTCGACTATCTCCGCCGGGGCGGCCGGATCGGCGCCGCGCAGGCCCTGCTCGGCTCGGCGCTCGCGGTGAAGCCGCTGCTCCAGCTGGCGGGCGGCCGTATCGAACCGCTGGAGAAGGTGCGCACCGCGTCCAAGGCGATCGCCCGTCTGGAGGAGATCGCGGCCGATCGGGCGGGTGGCGCGCAGGTGGACGTGGCCGTCCACCATCTCGCCGCCCACGAGCGCGCGGCGGCGCTCGCGGAGCGGCTGCGGGTCCGGTTGCCGGGCCTGGCCGACCTGCACGTCAGCGAGGTGGGCGCGGTGATCGGGGCGCACACGGGACCCGGGTTGCTGGGGGTCGTGGTCTCGGCCCGGTGAGGCGCCCGTCCGCGGCCCGGCGCTCGTACGGGTGACGGAGTTGTCCACAACCGGTGAGTAGTCCCCGGGAATCGGGCAAGATCATCGCGGTCCGGCGAGGTGCCGGATCCTCGACGCATGGCACTTCGATCACGCTCACGCACAGCGACCCCGACCAGTGGACCGGGCCGTGGCCCCGCGTCCGACCACCGCGTCCGCCACCGCCGCACCGGCGGGTCCCGTTCCCGGGCACGGCACGGGTACCGCCCCCGCGACCGTCTCGCGTCGGCGGAGGAACTCCGGCGACGGGCGGAGGCGCTGTTCGGCGAGAGCGACGGGGGTCCGGGTTCCGCCGGGGCGGGCGCCAGGGGCGCCGGGCGGGTGCCGAGCTGGGCGCTGGACGGGGCGGGACGCGGCGGGCGGGCCGATGCGTCGGCGGCCGTGCACCGTCCGGAGGCGGCCGGTGCGCATCGGTGGGCGGCTCCGCACCGTGCCCGCGGGATTCCCGTCGGCGGCGGGGTTCCCTTCGACCGCGAGGCCGGGTACCGCACGGGCGCGAACGACCCGGCCCCGGTGGCGCGTTCGCTCCCGACGGGGCGCCCGGCCGTCGTTCCGCGCGCGGCGGCCGCGGACCCGGCGGTGAGGATCGGCCACACGGCGCGTCCGGTGAGCGGGGCCCGTCCCGCCGCGGCGGCCGGGGTGGGAGGGGCGGACGGCGGCGGCGCGGGGTCCGTTGACCCGGGGACGCCCGCGGGGGTGCCGGAACCGGGGCCTCCCGCGGGCGGCGAACCGGAAACCTCCGTGGGCCGGCGGGTGGGGCTCGCCGTGCGGGAGCGCCTGCCCCTGTGGATGCAGGCACGCTGCGGGCTGGAACGGCGCAGCGTCGTCGCGCTGTCGGCGCTGCTCGTGCTCGTCCTCGGCTTCGCCGTCCAGCACTTCTGGACGGGCCGGACACAGCCGGTGAGCGCCCCGGAGGTGGTGCGGGCGGCCCAGTCGCCCGTGGAGCGGGCGAACGGGGAGGACGGCGCACCGGGCGCGCCGGCCGGCGCGGCGAAGGACGGGGGCACGGCGGCCCCGCGGATCGTGGTCGACGTCAGCGGCAAGGTGCGCGAGCCGGGCATCCACCGCCTCCCGGCCGGTTCACGCGTCGAGGACGCGCTGCGGGCGGCGGGTGGAGTGCGTCCCGGCACCCGGACCGACACCCTGAACCGCGCCCGTTTCCTCGTCGACGGTGAACAGGTGGTCGTAGGAGGTCCGGCACCGGCCGCGGCGGCACCCGGCGGCGGCACCGGCACGGCGGCAGGAGCCGGTCCCACCGCGCCGGTGTCCCTCAACACCGCCACCCTGGACCAGCTCGACGCCCTCCCCGGCGTCGGCCCCGTCCTGGCCCAGCACATCGTCGACCACCGCACCAGGAACGGCGGTTTCCGCTCGGTGGACGAACTGCGCGAGGTCAACGGCATCGGCGACCGCCGCTTCGCGGATCTGCGGAACCTCGTACGCCCATGAGCACAGAAACGACGGCGCCACCGCCCACGGCACCCACCGCGCGGCGGCCCGTCCACGCGACGTCCGGCAAGCGGCTCGGCGCCGCGCACCCGAGGCAGGAGGGGCCGGCGGACCTCCGGCTGGTCCCGCCCGCCCTGGCCGCGTGGGCCACGGCGGCGCTGACGCTGCACGCGCCGCCCGCCCCGGTGGTGGGCGCCGTGCTCCTCTCCCTGCTGACGGCCCTCGCCCTCCTCGTGACCGCGAGCCGCGTGCCGGGACGGGGACGCGCCGCCGCCCACGCCGTCGCCGCCGTGCTGCTCTGCGTCGCCGCTGCCGCCGGCTCGGCGGGGCTGCACGGCGCCGACCTGCGGCGGGGCCCCGTCCCCACGCTGGCGCGGGAGTACGCCGGGGTCACCGCCGAGATCGAGATCACCGCCGACCCCCGGCTCACCCGGCCCCGGGTCAGCGGGAACCGCATGGCCCCGCCGTCCGTGCTGATCGAGGCCGACGTGCGGCGGGTGGAGCGACCCGGTCGAGCGGTGCGGGCGACCCGGGCACCCGTGCTGCTGATCGTCGACGTCCGCCCGCCCGGGCGAGCCGCGCCGGCGGGCGGGCGGAGCTCCCCCTGGCTCCGCCTGCTCCCCTCCACCCGGCTGCGCGTGGAGGCACGGCTCGCCCCGGCCCTCGGGGGTGGTGACCGGTTCGCCGCGGTCCTGCGGGTGAAGGGCGGGGAGGGGCCGCGGACCGTGGGCGGGCCGTCGGGACCGCAACGACTGGCGGGAGGGCTGCGGGCCGGTCTGCGGGAGGCGACCGACGAACTGCCCCCGGACGCGAGGGCGCTGCTGCCGGGGCTGGTCGTGGGGGACACCGCGCGGATCAGCCCGGAGCTGGACGAGGCGTTCAGGGAGACCGACCTCACGCACACGCTCGCCGTCTCGGGCGCCAACTTCACCATCCTTCTCGCCCTGCTCCTCGGCCCTCCCGGCCTGGCGCAGCACACCGAGCGCCGGGGCCTCGCGCCCCGCCTCGGCATCCCGCTACGGGCCACGGCACTGCTGGGCGCGGCGCTGTCCCTCGCCTTCGTCGTCGTGTGCCGGCCCGACCCCAGCGTGCTGCGGGCCGCCGCCTGCGGATCCGTCGCCCTGCTCGCACTCGCCACCGGCCGCCGCAGATCGCTGATCCCGGCCCTGGCGACCGCCGTACTGCTCCTGGTGCTCTACGACCCCTGGCTGGCCCGCAGTTACGGCTTCCTGCTCTCCGTGCTGGCCACCGGCGCGCTTCTCACCCTCGCTCCGCGCTGGAGCGCCGGACTGCGCCGGCGCGGCGTCCCGCCCCGCTTCGCGGAGGCGCTGGCCGCCGCGGGTGCCGCGCAGGCACTGTGCGCGCCGGTGGTCGCCGTGCTCGCGGCACGGGTGAGCCTCGTGGCGATCCCCTGCAATCTGCTCGCCGAGTTCGCGCTCGCGCCCGCCACGGTGCTGGGCTTCCTGGCCCTGGCCACGGCCCCGGTCGCGATGCCGGCGGCCCGCGTCCTGGCCTGGTGCGCGAGCTGGCCCGCGGAGTGGATCGCGCGGGTCGCCAGGACCGGTGCCGCGCTCCCCGGCGCGGGCGTGGACTGGCCCGGCAGCTGGACCGGAGCGGCGGCGCTCGGCGCCGTCACCCTGGCCGTGCTGCTCGTGGTGCGGCGCTTGCCGGGACATCCCTGGTGGTGCGGTGCCTGCGCACTGCTCCTGGTGCTGGTGGTGGCGCAGCCCCGGCCACTGACCCGGGTGGTCACGGGCTGGCCGCCGCCCGGCTGGCGGATGGTGATGTGCGACGTGGGCCAGGGCGACGCGGTGGTGCTGGCGGCGGGCCCGCGCTCCGGCGTGGTGGTCGACACCGGACCCGACCCGGCCCTGGTGGACCGCTGCCTGCGCTCCCTGGGCGTCACCCGCGTTCCCCTCGTCGTCCTGACCCACTTCCACGCCGACCACGTGGCGGGCCTGCCCGGCGTGCTGCGTGGACGCGAGGTGGGCGCCATCCAGGCGACGACCCTCGAAGAGCCCGCCGAGCAGGCCGCGTTCGTACGGCGACTCGCCGCAGCCCGGCACGTCCCGGTGACGCAGGCCGCCGCCGGTGAGGTGCGGCGCGCGGGCGGTCTTTCCTGGGAGGTGGTGTGGCCGCCACCGGGCGTCCACCTCGCCGCCGAGGGGCCGAACGACGCCAGCGTGGCCATGCTGGTCCGCACGGCTGGCCTGCGCCTGCTGCTGCTCGGCGATCTGGAACCCCCGGCCCAGCGGGCGCTGGCGAGGTCACCGGCGGCGCGGCGGCTGACCGGCGTGGACGTGCTCAAGGTCGCCCACCACGGCTCGGCCCACCAGGACCCGGACCTGCTGCGCCGGGCGGCGCCACGGCTCGCGCTGATCAGCACGGGCGAGGACAACACCTACGGCCACCCGGCCCCGGGTACGGTCGCCGCCCTGCGCGCCGGGGGCGCGACGGTGCTGCGCACGGACCGGGACGGGGCGCTGGCGGTGACCGCCGGGGAGGACGGGGGAGGGGAGCTGCGGGTGGCGCGGCGCTGAGCAGGGCGGGGCCAGGCCGCCTTTCGTGCCGGGCCTCCGGGGGTTAGGCTCGGCGCGGCGATTCACCCACGAGGAGCTGAGGCATGCCCGGTTCTCCGAGCGCGCGTTGACGTTGGGCCGTGACCGGCCCGTCATCGCGTGCTGCCCTTGATGATGCGGCACAGCGAGCCTTTCCCTGCCCGGACCGTCGGCGCACCTTTCGTGCGACCGGTGGCGGGCCTCGTCGCCGGCAACCCGAGGGATCCCCGTGCCGTCCGCCTCCTCCGCTTCCTCCCCTTCCCCCGCCGTGTCCGACTCCCGTCGGGCCGGCCCGCCGAGCCTCTGGCGCAACTCCGACTTCCGCAGGCTGTGGACCGGTCAGACGGCCTCCCAACTCGGTGAGCACACGACGCTGGTGGTGCTGCCGCTCCTCGCCGTCCTGACCCTCCACGCCGACGCCGGACAGCTCGGTGTCCTGCGCGCGGTGGGGCAGGCACCGATCCTTTTGCTCTCGCTCTTCGCCGGCGCGTGGGTGGATCGGTGGCGGACCCGCACCACGATGGTGCTCACCGATGCCGGCCGGGCCCTGGCCCTGGGCGCCGCCGCCGTCGCCGGTCTCTTCGGCCTGCTCGGCCTTCCCGCCCTGCTGATACTCGCCTTCGCCGTCGGAGCCCTGTCCGTGTTCTTCGACGTGGCCTATCAGGCGTCTCTCGTGCGACTGGTGGAACGCGACCAACTGGTGCGGGGCAACAGCGCGCTCGAGGGCAGCCGGTCCGCGGCCCAGATCGGCGGCCCCGCTCTCGGCGGCGCGCTGGTGTCCCTGCTGTCGGCGCCGGTCGCCGCCGCCGCGGGCGCGCTGTTCTTCGCGCTGTCGTTCCTGTCGATCCGGCGGATCCGCCGGACGGAGGCGATTCCCGGGATCCGCCGGACCGGAGCGCTTCCGAAGAGATGCAGGACCGGAGTGATGTCGAGGATCCGCAGGAACGCGGCCGTCCCCGAGCGCCCGGAACCCGCCCCTCGCGTCTGGCGGCGGATCCACGACGGCCTGCGCTTCGTCGCCGGCGACGGCGCGCTGCGGGCGGTGTGTCTGGCCTCGGCCGCCTTCCAGTTCTTCTTCGCCGCCGTGATGACCGTCTATCTGCTCTTCCTGCCACGGGAGCTGCTCCTGCCCGGCACCGTCGTCGGGCTGGCGCTCACGGCGGCGGGACCGGGCGCGCTCCTCGGCTCACTGCTGGCCGCCCGGCTGCCGGGCCGGTTCGGGCACGGCCCGGTGCTCGTGTGCGCGGCGGCAGTCGGCGACGGCGCGTTCCTGTGTGTGCCCGCGCTGGACGGCTCGTCCGCGGTGACGGTTCCCGCGCTGCTCGCCGTCGGGTTCGTCTTCGGCTGCGGCGGCCAGTTGGTGAACGTCACGGTCATGGCCGTCCGGCAGGCCGTCACTCCGGACGGGATGCAGGGCCGCGCGGCCGCGACGATCACGTTCGTCGGCATGGGGATGACCCCACTCGGTTCGCTGGCAGGCGGCTTCCTGGCGGAGGAGTGGGGGCTGCGCACCGGCCTCCTCGTGACGGCCGCGGGCATGATGCTGTCCCCCGTGGTCATGGCGGTGTCCCCGCTCGCCCGCCTGGGACGCCGGCTTCCGGGCACCGCCCGCGCCGCGGACGGCGACCGGTGCTGAGAACAGGGGGCGGCGAGCGCGGGGTGGCGCCACACTGAGGACATGACTGACCGCATGAACCCCGCGGCGATCGACGCCTACCTGCGCCGGCTGGGTGTCGAACAGCCCGCATGGCCCACCGTGGACGCGCTGCGCGAGCTGCACCTGCGGCATCTGGAGACCGTGCCGTTCGAGAACCTGTCCGTCCATCTCGGCGAGGAGATCGTGCTGGACGAGAAGCGGTTGCTGGAGAAGGTGGTGGAGGCGCGGCGGGGCGGGTTCTGCTACGAACTGAACGGCGCGTTCGGGGCGTTGCTCGCCGCGCTCGGCTACGACGTCACCCTGCTCGCCGCGCGGGTGTACGGGGACGGGGGCCGGCTCGGCATCCCGTACGACCATCTCGCGCTGCGCGTACGGACGGTGGACGGGGGCGACCGGCTGGCCGACGTCGGTTTCGGCGCGCACTGCCATCTGCCGCTGGCCTTCGGGGAGCGGGGGGAGCAGGAGGATCCCGGGGGTACGTTCCGGATCGTCGAGGCGGGGGAGGACGCCGCCGGGGTGCGTGGCGGGCACGACACGGTGGAGGCGGCGGATCTGGACGTCTTCCGGGACGGACGGCCGGTGTACCGCCTGGAGGTGCGGCCGAGGGCGCTCGGCGACTTCACGGCCGGGGCCTGGTGGCACAGCAGTTCGCCGGCCTCCCACTTCACCCGGTCGCTCGTGTGCTCCCGGATCACCGGGGACGGGGGACGCATCACGCTCAGCGGCCGGCGGTTCACCGTCACCGCGCCGGACGGGACGCGGCGGGAGCGGGAGACCGGGACGGACGAGGAGGTGCTGGCGCTCTACCGGGACCGGTTCGGGATCGCGCTGGACACGGTGCCGACGGTGCGGGAGACCGGACGGGAGCGGCTGGCCCCGGTGCCGGACAATGGCCCGTGTGAGTGATGTGCGACATGTGCTGGTGCTGCCCGACCGCGAGGCCGCGGAAGAGGTGGCCGAGGTCCTCGGGGAACGGTTCGGTGTGGACGAGGAGCCCCGGCTGGTGCGGGACGCGCTCGCCGGTGAGGACGACGCGGAGGACGCCCAGTGGCTCGTCGTCCTGCGCGACGAGGCGCGGCGGCTGGACCCCGCAGAGCTGAACGAGTTCGTGGCCGGGTGGGAGGGGTGGCGGGAGGAACCGTAGGGGGCGCCCGGCGGCGGGCGGCGTTGTCAGTGGCCCGTGGGATGCTTGTCGCGATGGCCAGGAAGACCGGATCCGACGACCCCCTCGCCCCCCTGACGCTCGCCGTGGGCCAGGAGGAGCTGCTGCTCGACCGCGCCGTGCAGGAAGTGGTGGCCGCCGCCAAGGCCGCCGACGCCGACACGGACGTACGCGACCTGACCCCCGACCAGCTCCAGCCCGGCACCCTCGCCGAGCTGACCAGCCCCTCGCTCTTCGCGGAGCGCAAGGTCGTGGTCGTGCGCAACGCGCAGGACCTGTCGGCCGACACCGTCAAGGACGTGAAGGCGTACCTCGGGGCACCCGCCGAGGAGATCACGCTCGTGCTGCTGCACGCGGGCGGCGCCAAGGGCAAGGGCCTGCTCGACGCGGCGCGCAAGGCGGGTGCCCGGGAGGTGGCCTGCCCGAAGATGACCAAGCCGGCGGACCGGCTGGCCTTCGTGCGGGGCGAGTTCCGGGCCGCCGGCAGGTCCGCCGCACCGGAGGCGTGCCAGGCGCTGGTCGACGCCGTCGGCAGCGACCTGCGCGAGCTGGCGTCGGCCGTCTCCCAGCTGGTCGCGGACGTCGAGGGCACCATCGACGAGGCGGTCGTCGGCCGCTACTACACCGGGCGGGCCGAGGCGTCGAGCTTCACGGTCGCCGACCGTGCGGTCGAAGGACGCGCGGCGGAGGCCCTCGAAGCCCTGCGCTGGTCGCTGTCGACCGGCGTGGCCCCGGTGCTGATCACCAGCGCGCTGGCCCAGGGCGTCAGGGCGATCGGCAAGCTGTCGTCGGCGCGCGGCGGCAGACCCGCCGATCTGGCCCGCGAGCTGGGCATGCCGCCGTGGAAGATCGACCGCGTGCGGCAGCAGATGCGCGGCTGGACCCCGGACGGCGTGGCCGTGGCGCTGCGCGCGGTCGCCGAGGCCGACGCGGGAGTGAAGGGCGGCGGGGACGACCCGGAGTACGCGCTGGAGAAGGCGGTCGTCACCATCGCGCGTGCGGCGCGGTCGAGGGGACGGGCGTAGGGCCAGGTCGTCCGGATGGTCGGGACGGGATCGCCGACGTGGACGAGTGCGCCGAGGACCTCGACGAGGCCAACGACTCCTGGGCGTGAGGCAAAGGCCGAAGACCCCGCCCGCCACCCCGGGGAAGGGTGGCGGCGGGGCCTTCGGATGAAGAGTGTGAACTCGTACCCGCGTGGCGAACGCAGGCCGCGTACGAGTTCGGGGTGCCGGCCGGGGGCGGATGAGAGAGGGCCCGCCCGGGGTCCCGCCGGCGGTCAGATCACAGGGTGTCAGCCCTTGACGGCCGCGACCTTCTGAGCCAGCGCCGACTTCTTGTTGGCGGCCTGGTTCTTGTGGATGACGCCCTTGGATACGGCCTTGTCGAGCTGACGCGCGGCAGCGCGCTGGTACTCGGTGGCCTTCTCGACGTCACCCGCGGCGGCGGCCTCGCGGGCCTTGCGGATCGCGGTCTTCAGAGAGGACTTGACGGCCTTGTTGCGCAGCCGGGCCTTCTCGTTGGTCTTGTTCCGCTTGATCTGGGACTTGATGTTCGCCACGAATGAGCCTCTACAGGTTCTGGCCCGGGGCCGTACGGTGCCGCACGGAACCCGCGCCGGGTGATTTCTTGGGGTGTGCCTCGCGCTGAGAGGGCATGAGACACAGCCCCCCACACTACCAGCGGCCCATTCAGTGGCCCAAACCCGTCCCCGGTCGCCACCCGTGGGACCATGGAGGCTACGTATCGATCCGACCCGAGACCGCAGACGCACAAGCACACGTATGCGGACGCCTCAAGAATCAGGACCCTGCGTGCCCGCGATCCCCAGCCATGTGCCCGAGCCGAGCCGTACCGACCCGGCGCTGATCCGCAATTTCTGCATCATCGCGCACATCGACCACGGCAAGTCCACGCTCGCCGACCGGATGCTCCAGCTGACCGGTGTGGTCGAGCAGCGGCAGATGCGCGCTCAGTACCTCGACCGCATGGACATCGAGCGCGAGCGCGGCATCACGATCAAGAGTCAGGCGGTGCGGTTGCCGTGGGCCCCGACCCACGACAAGGGCGACACGCACATCCTCAACATGATCGACACCCCGGGGCACGTCGACTTCACCTACGAGGTCTCCCGCTCGCTCGCCGCCTGCGAGGGGACCGTCCTCCTCGTCGACGCCGCCCAGGGCATCGAGGCCCAGACCCTCGCCAACCTCTACCTGGCGATGGAGAACGACCTCACGATCATCCCGGTGCTCAACAAGATCGACCTGCCGGCCGCGCAGCCCGAGAAGTTCGCCGAGGAGCTCGCCAACCTGGTCGGCTGCGACCCCGACGACGTGCTGAAGGTCTCGGCGAAGACCGGACTCGGCGTCGAGGCGCTGCTGGACCGGGTGGTCGCCGACGTCCCCGCCCCGGTCGGCGTCAAGGACGCCCCCGCCCGCGCGATGATCTTCGACTCGGTCTATGACTCCTACCGCGGTGTCGTCACGTACGTCCGTGTCATCGACGGCCAGCTCAACAAGCGCGAGCGCATCCGGATGATGTCCACCGGCGCCACCCACGAACTGCTGGAGATCGGCACCAACTCGCCGGAGATGCTGCCCGCCGACGGCCTCGGCGTCGGCGAGGTGGGCTACCTGATCACCGGTGTGAAGGACGTCCGCCAGTCGAAGGTCGGTGACACCGTCACCAGCCAGCACAAGGGCGCCCAGGAGGCGCTCGGCGGTTACAAGGACCCCAAGCCCATGGTGTTCTCGGGCCTGTACCCGCTGGACGGCTCCGACTACCCGGAGCTGCGCGAGGCCCTGGACAAGCTCCAGCTCAACGACGCCGCCCTGGTGTACGAGCCGGAGACCTCCGCCGCGCTCGGCTTCGGTTTCCGCGTCGGCTTCCTCGGCCTGCTGCACCTGGACGTGATCCGCGAGCGCCTCGAGCGCGAGTTCGGCCTCGACCTGATCGCCACCGCGCCGAACGTGGTCTACCGCGTGGTCATGGAGGACGGCAGCGAGCACATCGTCACCAACCCGAGCGAGTTCCCCGAGGGCAAGATCGGCGAGGTGTACGAGCCGGTCGTGCGCGCCACCATCCTGGCGCCCAGCGAGTTCATCGGCTCGATCATGGAGCTGTGCCAGACCCGGCGCGGTGTCCTGCTCGGCATGGACTACCTCTCCGAGGACCGGGTGGAGATCCGCTACACCCTCCCGCTCGCCGAGATCGTCTTCGACTTCTTCGACCAGCTGAAGTCCAAGACCCGCGGCTACGCCTCCCTCGACTACGAGCCCACCGGCGAGCAGACCTCCAGCCTGGTCAAGGTCGACATCCTGCTGCACGGCGACAAGGTGGACGCGTTCTCCGCGATCACCCACAAGGACCAGGCGTACGCGTACGGCGTGCGGCTCGTCGCCAAGCTCAAGGAGCTGATCCCACGGCAGGCCTTCGAGGTGCCGGTGCAGGCGGCCATCGGCTCGCGGGTCATCGCCCGCGAGACCATCCGCGCCATCCGCAAGGACGTCCTCGCCAAGTGCTACGGCGGTGACATCTCCCGCAAGCGGAAGCTGCTGGAGAAGCAGAAGGAAGGCAAGAAGCGGATGAAGATGGTGGGCTCCGTGGAGGTGCCGCAGGAGGCCTTCATCGCCGTCCTCTCCAGCGACGACAGCGCGGGATCCGGCAAGGGCAAGAAGTAGCGGGTGGTTACCGCGGGTCACTCCGCAAACCGGGCGTAACCGGGGCCCGTCGCACGCGAGTGCGGCGGGCCCCGCGCGTCGGGCGGGTAGCTCTCTGTACGAAGTAACAGGCCGTGGCCCCTTACGCCGTGAGCGGTCGGCCTTTACTCTGTCCGTGCTCGATAGTTACTCGCGAGTTAAACAACGACGCGAGGAAACCCCAGCCGCACTGAGCCGGCCGCGCCGTCGCGGGCCCCGGAGGATGTCGTGAGCGACACACAGACACTGATCGAGAACCGACCGCCGACCGTGGCGGCCCTCTTCCTGGAGCGTGTGGCGGCCACACCGGACGCCGAGGCCTACCGCTTCCCCGTCCCACCGGCCTCCGGCGAGGGTCCGGACGACTGGAAGTCCCTCACCTGGGCCGGCACCGCCGAGCGGGTCCACGCCATCGCGGCCGGCCTGATCGAGCTGGGCGTGCAGCCGGAGGAGCGGGTGGCGCTGGCGTGCGCGACGCGCGTCGAGTGGATCCTCGCCGACCTGGGCATCCTCTGCGCGGGCGCCGCCACCACCACGATCTACCCGCAGACCAACGCCGACGAGTCCGCCTACATCCTGTCCGACTCCCAGAGCCGGGTGATCATCGCGGAGAACGCCGAGCAGGCGGCCAAGGCGGTGGCGAAGCGCGCCGAGCTGCCCGAGCTCACCCGCGTCGTCGTCATCGACCCGGCCGGCGTTGAGACCGACGACTTCGTGATCACGCTCACCGACCTGGAGAAGCGCGGCGCCGGCCGGCTCCAGAAGGAGCCGGAGCTGATCAAGGAGCGGGTCGCCGCGATCACCAAGGACCAGCTCGCCACCCTGATCTACACCTCCGGCACCACCGGCCGCCCGAAGGGCGTGCGCCTGCCGCACGACTGCTGGTCGTACATGGCCAAGGCCATCGCCGCGACCGGCCTCTGCAACAAGGACGACGTGCAGTACCTGTGGCTGCCGCTCGCCCACGTCTTCGGCAAGGTGCTCACCTCCGGCCAGATCGAGGTCGGCCACGTCACCGCCGTCGACGGCCGCGTGGACAAGATCATCGAGAACCTGCCGGTGGTCCGGCCGACGTACATGGCGGCCGTGCCCCGCATCTTCGAGAAGGTCTACAACGGCGTCGCCGCCAAGGCGAAGGCCGGCGGAGGCGCCAAGTACAAGATCTTCCAGTGGGCGGCCGGGGTCGCCCGCGAGTACGCCAAGGTCACCCAGGACAACTTCCGCCGCACCGGCACCGCGAGCGCCCCCTTCGGCCTGCGCAGCAGGCACGCCGTCGCCGACAAGCTCGTCTACGCCAAGATCCGCGAGGCCTTCGGCGGCAACCTCCGCGCCTGTGTCTCCGGCTCGGCGGCCCTCGCACCCGAGATCGGCTACTTCTTCTCCGGCGCCGGCATCCACATCCTGGAGGGCTACGGCCTCACCGAGTCCTCCGCCGCCTCCTTCGTCAACCCCGGCGAGGCCTACCGCACCGGCACCGTCGGCAAGCCGCTGCCCGGCACCGAGGTGCGCATCGCCGACGACGGCGAGATCCTCCTGCGCGGCCCCGGCATCATGCAGGGCTACCACAACCTGCCCGACAAGACCGCGGAGGTCCTGGAGGCGGACGGCTGGTTCCACACCGGCGACATCGGCGAGCTGTCCGCCGACGGCTACCTGCGCATCACCGACCGCAAGAAGGACCTCATCAAGACGTCCGGCGGCAAGTACATCGCGCCCGCCGAGGTCGAGGGCCAGTTCAAGGCGGTCTGCCCGTACGTCTCCAACATCCTGGTGCACGGAGCCGACCGGAACTACTGCACCGCCCTCATCGCCCTCGACGAGGCGGCCATCACGGCCTGGGCCGCCGAGAACGGCATGGAGGGCAAGCCGTACGCCGAGATCGTCGCCGCGCCCGTCACGGTCGAGATGGTCGACGGCTACGTCAAGCAGCTCAACGAGGGTCTCCAGCGCTGGCAGACCATCAAGAAGTTCCGCCTCCTGCCGCGCGACCTCGACGTCGAGCACGGCGAGATCACCCCGAGCCTGAAGCTGAAGCGCCCTGTGGTGGAGCGCGAGTACAAGAACCTCATCGAGGAGATGTACGAGGGCACCCGCGAGGCCTGACCGTCACTGACGTGACGTGACGCGCGAGCGGGGCGGGATCCTCCCCGCCCCGCCCGCGGCGTCGAGGGCGAAGGCGTCACCCGGCGCAACCTCATGGGCCGGCCCGACGGCACCGCCAACCCGGACCTGGACGGCGACGTCCTCTCGGGGATCGTCCGGACCGACGCGGGGCTCACCGCGAAGAAGGACCCGCGCGACGTCGGCACCACGGACGACCTCGGCTTCCCGGCCATCTCCGAGCACGCCCCCCTACGGCGGGGCCACGTGGGTCAGGACCCGCGGCGCATCCTCCGCCGGCCGTACACCTACGACGACGCCGTCGCCGCGGACGGGCGGGCGGAGACCGGACCGCTCTTCTCGTCGTTCCGGCGTGACATCGGCGAGCGGTTCCTGCCGAGCCGGCGCAGCCCGATCGGCTCGGCGGTCCGGCGAAGTGGGCCCGCTGGCACCAGCCCGGCAACGCGGCTTCGGGAATGTTCGGAACGGGTCGGGTTTCCCTTCGTACCTGCACACTTGCGGAGCACTCTTTTCACCCTTGGCGGTCCAGTTCGGTGACTCCCCGCTTATGGGCCGGTCCTTTCTGTCACCCTGTCGGCAGCGATCGAGTTCTCTTCGTACGAACTGCCCGGGGAGCCGCCCATGCGGGCCATTCCGACTCAGCGCGAGACCGCCCTGTGCGCCTCCGACGCGCCGGGGTGCACGCGGGTGGAAGCGACCCTGTCCGGAAGCCCCCTCGCACCCGGTTCCGCGCGGGCCCTGCTGCGCAAGGCGCTCACCGAGTGGACGCAGCTCGCACTGCCCGGCGCCGAGCACCTCACGGGCCGCGTCGGCGACGACGCCGCGCTCGTCGCCAGCGAACTCGTCACCAACGCCGTCGTGCACGCCGGCACCGAGGTGCGCCTGGCCTGCCGGCTGGAGGAGGACACGGGGGCGCTCGTCGTCGAGGTCGCCGACCGGCACCCGTCCCGCGCACCGCGCGGCGGCGGACCAGAGACGCCGCCGGCGCACGACATCCCCGAGTACGGGCGGGGTCTGCGCCTCGTCGCGGCGCTCTCGGAGTCCTGGGGGATCACCTACCGCCCGGGCACGAAGACCGTGTGGGCCCGGTTCTCCGCCGGGGAGCACCGGGCGGGCGAGCAGGCCGAGGCGTACGCGGGGGAGCGCTCGTCGGCGCACGACCTCAGGATGGCGGAGATCCTCGCCCCGGACCCGCTGGACCCGCTCGCCGCCCGGAACGCGCCTGGTCACCGGGAGCCGCCCGGGGCCGCCCGGGAGACCTGGCGCGGGGGCTCGTACGGCGACGACTGGCTCGCCCGCCGCCACGGGCGCGACGGCACCTGGCTGGGGCGGGGCGCCCTCTCCTTCCTCGCCGAGGCCTCCGACCTGCTCGCCGGGCAACTGGACGAGGACCTGGTCGCCTCGCTCACCGGACAGCTCATCGTGCCGCGGCTGGCCGACTGGTGCGCGGTGTGGCTGGAGGACGAGACCACCGGCCACGGCGGCTGGAGCGACGGCACACGGGCGGCCGGCGGCCCCCGCCTCGCCCGCGTGTGGCACGCCAGCGAGAACCGCATCGAGGACCTGAGCCGGGTCCTCGAACAGAACCCGCCCCACCCCGGGGACCCGCTGAGCCCGGGGCCCGTCCCCTACCGGTGCCCGGACGGGGCGCTCGACGTGCCGGCCGACGGCGCCTGCGGCACCGCCCTCGCCTACCGGCTCGTCGCCGGCGGGCGGCCGCTCGGGACACTGGTGATCGGACGGGGTGGGATCGACCGGTTCCCCGACGAGATCACCGGTCTCGTGGAGGACCTCGGCCGGCGGGTCGCCCTCGCCATCGGCGCCGCCCGGCAGTACTCCCGGCAGGCCACGATCAGCGCCGTGCTCCAGCGCGGACTGCTGCCCGGCGCCGTCGCCGAGATCCCCGGGGTGCGCAGCGCCCTCGTCTACGAACCCTGCGACAAGGGCGGACCGAGCGGCGACTTCTACGACCTCTTCCCGGCCGGCCACGGCCGCTGGTGCTTCGCCGTCGGCGACGTCCAGGGCAAGGGTCCCGAGGCGGCCGTCGTGATCGGACTGGTACGGCCCTGGCTGCGGCTGCTCGCCCGCGAGGGGTACCGCGTCGCCGACGTCCTCGACCGCCTCAACCAGCTCCTCCTCGACGACGCGACCGAGGCGGCCGACGCCGCCGCCCGCGCGCTGGTGGCCGCCGGGGCCCGCCCCGCCGTCCCCGGCGACGGTCCCCAGACCCGCTTCCTCTCCCTCCTCTACGGCGAACTCGTCCCGTTCCCCGGCGGAGTCCACTGCACCCTCGCCTCCGCGGGACACCCCCTGCCCCTGCTGCTCGACCTCGAGGGCTCCGTCCGCGCCGTCGCCCAGCCGCAGACGCTGCTCGGGGTGGTCGAGGACGCCGCGTACACCAGTGAGACCTTCGAGATGTACTCCGGCGACACCCTGCTGTGCGTCACCGACGGGGTCACCGAGCGGCGCTCCGGTTCCCGCCAGTTCGACGACGGGGACGGCCTCGCGGCGGCGCTCGCGGGGTGCGCCGGGATGGACGCCGAGCCGATAGCGGAACGGATCACCCAGCTCGTGCACGAGTTCGGGGCCCGGCCGCCGGCCGACGACCTCGCGCTGCTGGTGCTCCAGGCGGAGTGAGGCGGGGAGCGCTGCCGGGTGCGGGACAATGGAGCACATGCCTTCCGCACTCCCCGACGGCGAGCCCGTCCCCGCCGACGGCGCGCTGCCCGCCTCCGCGCTCGCCGGGGCCGCCGACCGCCCCCTCGGCTTCTACCTGCACGTCCCGTACTGCGCGACCCGCTGCGGCTACTGCGACTTCAACACCTACACCGCGACCGAGCTGCGCGGCACCGGCGGAGTGCTGGCCTCCCGCGACAACTACGCCGAGACCCTGATCGACGAGATCCGCCTGGCCCGCAAGGTGCTGGGGGACGATCCGCGGCCGGTCCGCACGGTGTTCGTCGGAGGGGGCACGCCGACGCTGCTGGCGGCCGACGACCTCGTACGGATGCTGGGGGCGGTACGGGAGGAGTTCGGGCTGGCGGCGGACGCCGAGGTGACGACGGAGGCGAATCCCGAGTCGGTCGGCCCGGCGTACCTGGCGGCGCTGCGCGAGGGCGGCTTCAACCGGGTGTCGTTCGGCATGCAGAGCGCCCGGCGGCACGTGCTGGACGTGCTGGACCGCACACACACCCCCGGGCGCCCCGAGCGTTGCGTCGCCGAGGCGCGGGCGGCGGGCTTCGAGCACGTCAACCTGGACCTGATCTACGGCACGCCGGGGGAGTCGGACGACGACTGGCGGGCGTCGCTGGACGCGGCGCTCGGGGCCGGCCCGGATCACGTGTCGGCCTACGCGCTGATCGTGGAGGAGGGCACGCAGCTCGCTCGCCGCATCCGGCGCGGTGAGGTGCCGATGACGGACGACGACGTCCACGCGGACCGGTACCTGATCGCCGAGGAGATGCTGTCGGCGGCGGGGCTCGACTGGTACGAGGTGTCCAACTGGGCCACCTCGGAGGCGGCCCGCTGCCTGCACAACGAGCTGTACTGGCGCGGCGCCGACTGGTGGGGCGCGGGTCCCGGCGCCCACTCGCACGTGGGCGGGGTGCGCTGGTGGAACGTCAAGCACCCGGGGGCGTACGCGGCGGCGCTGGCGGGTGGGCGGTCGCCGGGGGCGGGGCGGGAGATCCTGTCGGACGAGGACCGGCGGGTGGAGCGGATCCTGCTCGAACTGCGGCTGGAGGAGGGCGTTCCGCTGTCGCTCCTCCGCCCTGAGGGGCTGGCGGCATCCCGCCGGGCCCTGACGGACGGGCTGCTCCAGCAGGGTCCGTACGAGGCGGGCCGCGCGGCCCTCACCCTGCGGGGGCGGCTGCTGGCGGACGCGGTGGTGCGGGACCTGGTGGACTGACCTTCTTACGCCCCCGCCGCCCCTTCCCGTCCCGACCCTGGGGGCCGCGCCCCCAGACCCCGCGCTTCGGCCCTGAACGGGCCTCGTCCCCAATCGCCGGACGGGCTGGTGTGTCGGCCCCTCCGGCGTCTGACGAGCGGGGCTACGGGGGCGGCGCCCCCGGGACGGGACGGGAAGGGGCGGCGGGGGCGAAGAAGCCCGCCTGTCACGACGGGGCCGTGACGAAGTCGATCAGTTCCTCCACGCGGCCCAGGAGTTCCGGCTCCAGGTCCCTGTACGAGCGCACCGAGCCGAGGATCCGCTGCCACGCCTCCCCCGTGTGCGCCACGCGCCACCCCAGTGCGGCGCACACCCCCGTCTTCCAGTCCTGCCCCCGCGGCACCCGGGGCCACCCGGCGATCCCCACGGACGCCGGCTTCACCGCCTCCCAGATGTCGATGTAGGGGTGCCCCACGACCAGCGCGTGCTCGCTCGTCACCGCCTCCGCGATCCGCCACTCCTTCGACCCCGGGACCAGATGGTCCACCAGGACCCCCAGCCGCGCGTCCGGGCCGGGACCGAAGGACTCGACTATCGACGGCAGGTCGTCCACGCCCTCCAGGTACTCCACGACGACCCCTTCGACGCGCAGGTCGTCGCCCCACACCTTCTCGACCAGCTCCGCGTCGTGCCGGCCCTCGACGTAGATGCGCCCCGCGCGGGCGACCCGGGCCCGCGCGCCGGGGACGGCGACGGAACCGGACGCCGTACGCGTGGGCCTCCGGGGACCGGAGGCGGGCCGTACCAGCGTCACCACGCGCCCCTCCAGCAGGAACCCGCGCGGCTCCAGCGGGAACACGCGGTGCTTGCCGAAGCGGTCCTCCAGGGTCACCGTGCCGGCCTCGCAGCGGATCACCGCGCCGCAGAAGCCGGTGCCCGGCTCCTCCACGACCAGGCCGGGCTCGGCCGCGACCTCGGGAACCGGCTGCGGCTTCTTCCACGAGGGGGTCAGATCGGCGGAGTACTGGCGCATTCTGACGACGATACGAGGATCATGCCCGTCGTGATCAGTCCGACACGCCGAAACGCTCCGCCAGGACCTCGCGTTGGGCCCGGACGAACGCGGCGTCGACCACCGCCCCGTGACCGGGGACGTACCGCGCGTCCTCCCCGCCCAGCGCCAGCAGCCGGTCCAGTGCGGCGGGCCACCGCGACGGTACGGCGTCGGGGCCCGCCTGCGGCTCGCCCGACTCCTCGACCAGGTCGCCGCAGAAGACCACCTCCGGGTCGCCGGGCACCAGGACCGCCAGATCGTGGGCCGTGTGCCCGGGCCCCACGTTCGCCAGCAGCACCTGCCGGCCGCCGCCCAGGTCGAGCGTCCACTCGCCGGACACCGCGTGCCGGGGCGGGACCAGCGCGTCCGCCGCCTCCTGAGCCGCCCGCGCGTCCAGCCCGTGGCGCACCGCGTCGGCACGCAGCTCCTCACGCCCTCGCGGCGTCAGCACCGTCTCCATGCCCACCGCGCCGAACACCTCCGTACCCGCGAACGCCGCGGCCCCCAGGAGGTGATCGAAGTGGGGATGGGTGAGCGCGAGATGCGTCACACGGCGGCCGGTGAGCGCCCGCGCCTCGGCCCGCAGCCGTTCGCCCTCACCCAGACCGGACCCGGCGTCGACGAGCAGCACGGCGTCGGTGCCCACCACGAGCCCCGCCGTGCAGTCCCACACCGGCAGCCGGCACCGCCCCACCCCGGGCGCCACTTGTTCCCATCCCGACTCTTCCCAAGTCACGGTCATGGCGGGACGCTACCGGGGACGGCGCCGCCCGGCACGACGGCGCGGGACCGGCCTTGCCCGGGGCGTACCCCCCGGCCGTACACTGGGCCGGGGAAGTCTGGCACTCGGGTGCGAAGAGTGCCAGAGACGTTACCGGGCGGAAAGCTACTGGAGGTGTGCGCGATGCTCAGTGAACGCAGGCTCCAGGTGCTGCGCGCCATCGTCCAGGACTACGTGGGCACCGAGGAGCCCGTCGGCTCCAAGGCGCTCACCGAGCGGCACAACCTCGGCGTCTCCCCGGCCACCGTGCGCAACGACATGGCGGCCCTGGAGGACGAGGGCTTCATCGCCCAGCCGCACACCAGTGCCGGGCGCATCCCCACCGACAAGGGCTACCGGCTGTTCGTCGACAAGCTCGCCGGGGTCAAGCCGATGACCGCGCCCGAGCGGCGGGCCATCCAGAACTTCCTCGAGGGCGCCGTCGACCTGGACGACGTGGTGGCCAGGACCGTACGGCTGCTCGCGCAGCTCACCCGGCAGGTCGCCGTCGTGCAGTACCCGTCGCTGACCCGTTCGACGGTGCGCCACGTGGAACTGCTGTCCCTGGCGCCCGCGCGGCTGATGCTGGTGCTGATCACGGACACCGGCCGGGTCGAGCAGCGCATGGTCGACTGCCCGGCGCCGTTCGGCGAGTCGTCCCTGGCGGACCTGCGGGCGCGGCTCAACGCCCGGGTCGCGGGCCGCCGCTTCGCGGACGTGCCGAGCCTGGTGGAGGACCTCCCGGAGGCCTTCGAGGCCGACGACCGCGGTACGGTCTCGACGGTGCTCTCCACCCTCCTGGAGACGCTCGTCGAGGAGAACGAGGAGCGGCTGATGATCGGCGGCACCGCCAATCTCACCCGCTTCGGACATGACTTCCCCCTCACGATCCGGCCCGTCCTGGAGGCGCTCGAGGAGCAGGTCGTGCTTCTCAAGCTGCTCGGTGAGGCGAAGGATCCGGGCGTGACCGTCCGTATCGGTCATGAGAACGCCCACGAAGGACTCAACTCCACGTCTGTCGTGTCGGTCGGCTACGGTTCGGGCGGCGAGGCTGTCGCCAAGCTCGGCGTGGTCGGACCGACCCGCATGGACTACCCCGGAACGATGGGAGCGGTACGCGCAGTGGCACGGTACGTCGGACAGATCCTGGCGGAGTCGTAGTGGCCACGGACTACTACGCCGTACTCGGCGTGCGCCGCGACGCGTCGCAGGAGGAGATCAAGAAGGCCTTCCGGCGGCTCGCCCGCGAGCTGCACCCGGACGTCAACCCGGATCCGAAGACCCAGGAGCGGTTCAAGGAGATCAACGCCGCCTACGAGGTGCTGTCGGACCCGCAGAAGAAGCAGGTCTACGACCTCGGCGGCGACCCGCTCTCGCAGTCCGGCGGCGCCGGCGGCGCGGGCGGCTTCGGGGCCGGTGGCTTCGGCAACTTCTCCGACATCATGGACGCCTTCTTCGGCACGGCGTCCCAGCGCGGCCCGCGCTCGCGCACCCGGCGGGGCCAGGACGCGATGATCCGCATCGAGATCGAGCTGGACGAGGCCGCGTTCGGCACGACCAAGGACATCCAGGTCGACACGGCGATCGTCTGCACCACCTGCAGCGGCGAGGGCGCGGCGCCCGGCACCAGCGCGCAGACCTGTGACATGTGCCGCGGCCGTGGTGAGGTCTCGCAGGTCACGCGGTCCTTCCTGGGCCAGGTCATGACGTCCCGCCCGTGCCCGCAGTGCCAGGGCTTCGGCACGGTGGTCCCCACGCCGTGCCCGGAGTGCGCCGGTGACGGCCGGGTCCGCTCCCGGCGCACGCTCACGGTCAAGATCCCGGCCGGTGTCGACAACGGCACCCGGATCCAGCTGGCCGGCGAGGGCGAGGTCGGTCCCGGCGGCGGCCCGGCCGGCGACCTGTACGTCGAGATCCACGAACTCCCGCACCCGACCTTCCAGCGGCGCGGCGACGACCTGCACTGCACGGTCACCATCCCGATGACCGCGGCGGCCCTCGGCACCAAGGTGCCGCTGGAGACGCTGGACGGCATGGAGGAGGTCGACATCCGGCCCGGCACCCAGTCCGGCCAGTCGATCCCGCTGCACGGCCGGGGCGTCACGCATCTGCGCGGCGGCGGCCGGGGCGACCTCATCGTCCACGTCGAGGTCCAGACGCCGACCAAGCTCGACCCCGAACAGGAACGCCTCCTGCGCGAACTGGCCAAGCTGAGGGGCGAGGAAAGGCCCCAGGGCACCTTCCAGCCGGGGCAGCAGGGACTGTTCTCACGGCTGAAGGACGCGTTCAACGGGCGCTGACGCGTTCGGCGGGCGCCGAGGAACACCGCCGAAAAGTGGCTTATGCCAAGGGGAAGGGCGGATTCGGACTTGGTCGGGGGACGTGACAACATGCCGTCATGTCCTCCGTACCGACCGATCTCTTCCCGCACCCGATCGTGCAGGCCCCCATGGCGGGCGGTGCCGCCGTGCCGCAGCTCGCCGCGGCCGTGTCCGAGGCGGGCGGTCTCGGTTTCCTGGCCGCCGGGTACAAGACCGCGGACGGGATGTACCAGGAGATCAAGCAACTGCGGGGACTGACCGCCCGGCCCTTCGGCGTCAACCTCTTCCTGCCGCAGCCGGAGACGGCCGACCCCTCCGCCGTCGGCGTCTACGCCCACCAGCTGGCCGGTGAGGCCTCCTGGTACGAGACCGAGCTCGGCGACCCCGACAGCGGCCGCGACGACGGCTACGACGCCAAGCTCGCCGTGCTGCTGGACAACCCGGTGCCGGTGGTGTCGTTCCACTTCGGGGTGCCCTCCCGGGAGGTCCTGGACTCCCTGCGCCGCGTCGGCACGTTCACCATGGTCACCGCCACGACGGCGGAGGAGGCCCGGGCCGTGGAGCGGGCCGGCGCGGACGCGGTGATCGCGCAGGGCGTCGAGGCCGGCGGCCACCAGGGCACCCACCGCGACGTCCCGGAGACGGACGGCTCCGGCCTCGGCGTGCTGTCCCTCGTCGCCCAGGTCCGGGAGTCCGTCGGCATCCCGGTCGTCGCCGCCGGCGGCATCATGCGCGGTGGTCAGATCGCCGCCGTCCTCGCGGCCGGCGCCGCCGCGGCCCAGCTCGGCACGGCCTTCGTCGCCGCGCACGAGTCCGGCGCGCACGCCCTGCACAAGCGGGCCCTCACCAGCCCCCTGTACGTCCGCACCGAGCTCACCCGGGCCTTCTCCGGCCGCCCGGCCCGTGCCCTGGTCAACCGCTTCCTGCGCGAGCACGGCCCCTACGCGCCCGCCGCCTACCCGGACGTCCACCACCTCACCGCACCGCTGCGCAAGGCCGCCGCCAAGGCCGGCGACGCCCAGGGCATGGCCCTGTGGGCGGGGCAGGGCCACCGGATGGCCCGGGAGCTGCCCGCCGGACAGCTCGTGGAGGTCCTGACCGCCGAACTCGCCGCCGCCCGGACAGCGTTGTCGGCGGGAGGTGCCCGATGACCGCCCCGGTGTTCGTCGTCGACGGCTTCGGCACGGACGGCACCGGCCGTTACGTCCTGGACGGTCCGGAGGGCCGCCACGCCGTCTCCGTGAAGCGGCTGCGCGCCGGAGAGGGCGTCGTCCTCACCGACGGGGCCGGCCGCTGGGCCGAGGGCGAGGTCGACGCCACCGAGGGCAAGGACCGGCTGATCGTGCGGCTCGGTGAGGTCGTCGAGGAGCCCGAGGAGTCCCCGCGGCTCACCGTCGTCCAGGCCCTGCCCAAGGGCGACCGGGGCGAGCTGGCCGTGGAGACGATGACCGAGGTCGGTGTCGACGCGATCGTGCCGTGGTCGGCGGCGCGCTGCGTCACGCAGTGGAAGGGTGAGCGCGGGCTGAAGTCGCTCGCCAAGTGGCGGGCGACCGCCCGGGAGGCGGGCAAGCAGTCCCGCCGGGTGCGCTTTCCGGCTGTCGCGGACGCGATGACGAGCAAGGGGGTTGTGTCACTTCTCGCCGAAGCGTCGTTCGCCGCCGTGCTCCACGAGAGCGGTACGGAGCCGCTGGCGACGGCCGAACTCCCCACCTCCGGTGACATCGTGCTGGTCGTCGGTCCGGAAGGCGGCGTCTCTCCGGAGGAGTTGGCGCTCTTCGAGGCGGCGGGCGCGGGTGCCTACCGGCTGGGCCGCAGCGTGCTGCGCACGTCCACGGCGGGGACGGCGGCGGCGGCGCTCCTGCTCGGCCGCACGGGCCGCTGGTCCTGACCGCCCGGGGACGCCGCCCCCGTACCCCCGCTCCTCACACGCCGGAGGGGCCGACACACCAGCCCGTCCGGCGTGTGAGGACGAGGCCCGTTCAGGGCCGAAGCGGGGTCCGGGGGCGCAGCCTCCGGGGACGGGGCGGGAAGGGGCGGCGGGGGCGTAGGAAGCATGTGGCCGTATGCGCTCTACCGTCCCGCCTGTGACGGTGGCAGTCTGCCGTTCATGGGGGCGACGAAAAGGGTCCCGCGAGGGGCGCGTTGGTGGCGGCGGCAGGCACTCGCCGCCGGATTCGCCGTGGCCGCCGTGGCCGGCGTCACGGCGTGCGAGGGAGGCGGACTGAGCTCCGCGGCCGTCGCGCTCACGACCGACGAGACCGTGACCAAGGAACTCAACCGGCAGAAGACCGAGGTCCGCTGGCTCAGCTGCACCGCGACGTTCGGCGACAAGGACGACAAGGGCGGCAAGGGCGGCAAGGACGGCAAGGGCGACGGGAACGGCTCCTCGTCCGGCGGCGAGGACACCGTCGCCTCCGTCGACTGCCAGGGTGAGACGCAGGACGGCAAGGAGATCACCGTGACCGGCAGGGTCACCCACGCCGTCAACGGCGCCTGCGTGCGCGGGAACATCACCGCGAAGGTGGACGGCAAGCAGGTGTTCCACGTCGACGGCCTGGGCGACTGCGACTCCACGAGCCCGCCGCGCGTGGGCGAACCCACGCAGGGAGAACCCCGCCCCACCGTCACCGTGACCGTCACGACGACCGTGTGGTGCGATCAGTACCCGTCCTGTCGCCCCGTCGAGGGCAAGTGATCGGAACCCCTGTCCAGGACCGCCCGAGCCTGCATAGGGTGATCGGGTGACACAGCCCGCATCGGTCGCATCCGCCGCTTACCTCCGGTTCCCGCATCTGCACGGCGAGTTGGTCGCCTTCACCGCCGAGGACGACGTGTGGCTCGCCCCGCTCGACGGCGGCCGCGCCTGGCGGGTCAGCGCCGACAACGTGCCGGTGACCCAGCCCCGCATCTCGCCCGACGGCACCACCGTCGCCTGGACGTCCACGCGCGACGGCGCCCCCGAGGTGCACGTCGCACCCGTGGACGGCGGCCCCGCCCGGCGCCTGACCCACTGGGGGAGCCTCAAGACCCAGGTGCGCGGCTGGACGGCCGACGGCCGGGTCCTGGCGATCAGCGCGCAGGGCCGGGCCAGTCTGCGCCGCACCTGGGCCCGCGCCGTGCCCCTCGACGGCGGCCCCGCCGGCACCCTGCCCTACGGTCCCGTCGGCGACGTCGCGCAGGGCCCGCACACCGTGCTGCTGTCCGCGCCCATGGGCCGCGAGGCCGCCTGGTGGAAGCGCTACCGGGGCGGTACCGCGGGCAAACTGTGGATCGACCGCGAGGGCGACGGCGAGTTCGTCCGCCTGCACGAGGACCTCGACGGGAACATCGAGTACCCGCTGTGGGTGGGCGACAGGATCGCGTTCCTCTCCGACCACGAGGACACCGGCGCGCTGTACTCGTCCCTCGCCGACGGCTCCGACCTGCGCCGGCACACCCCGCTCGGCGGCTTCTACGCCCGGCACGCCGCCACCGACGGCACGCGCGTCGTCTACTCCAGCGCCGGTGAACTGTGGCTGCTCGACGACCTCGACGGGGCGGAGCCGCGCCGCCTCGACATCCGGCTCGGCGGGCAGCGCGTCGACCTCCAGCCGTTCCCGGTGAACGCCGCCCACTGGTTCGGCTCCGCGTCCCCCGACCACACCGCGCGCGGCAGCGCCGTCTGCGTGCGCGGCACCGTCCACTGGGTCACCCACCGCTCCGGACCCGCCCGTGCGCTCGCCGCGACACCGGGCGTACGGGCCCGGCGGCCGTGCGCCTTCCGCGCGGACGGCGAGGAGTGGGTGGTGTGGGTGACCGACGCCGAGGGCGACGACGCGCTGGAGTTCGCGCCCGCCACCGGCCTGGCCCCCGGAGCGACCCCGCGCAGGATCGCCGCCGGGCAGCTCGGCCGGGTCGTGGAGCTGGCCATGGCACCCGACGGCAGCCGCGCCGCGGTCGCCTCGCACGACGGGCGCCTCCTCCTCGTCGAGCGCGAGACCGGCGAGGTCCGGGAGGTCGACCGCAGCGAGGACGGCGACGTCTCCGGGCTGGTCTTCTCGCCCGACTCCGCCTGGCTCGCCTGGTCCCACCCCGGCCCGCGGCCGCTCAGCCAGCTCCGCCTCGCCAACACGACCGACCTGTCGGTCACCGAGGCGACCCCGCTGCGCTTCCAGGACTACGCGCCCGCGTTCACCCTCGACGGCAAGCACCTCGCGTTCCTGTCGACCCGCTCCTTCGACCCGGTCTACGACGAGCACGTCTTCGACCTGGCCTTCGTCGAGGGCGTACGCCCTTACCTGATCACCCTCGCGGCAACCACCCCGTCCCCGTTCGGGCCGCAGCGGCACGGCCGCCCCTTCGAGACGCCGGACCGGGACGAGACGCCCGACAGCGAGGGCACCCCGACCACCCGCATCGACCTCGACGGTCTCGCCGACCGCATCGTGGCGTTCCCGGTCGAGGCCGCCCGCTACACCAACCTGCGCGCCGCCAAGGACGGGCTGCTGTGGCTGCGGCACCCGGTGCGGGGCGTGCTCGGCGCGTCCCGGGCCACCCCGGACGACCCCGACCCCAAGACCGACCTGGAGCGCTACGACCTCGCCCAGCAGCGCCTCGAGCACCTCGCCGTCGACGCCGACCACTTCGAGGTCAGCGGCGACGGCAAGCGGGTCCTGCTGTGGACCGACGGGCGGCTGAAGGTCGTCCCCAGCGACCGGCGGGCCTCGGGCGACGAGGACAGCGACTCCAACATCACCGTCGACCTGGGCCGGGTCCGCCAGTTCGTCGACCCGGCGGCCGAGTGGCGGCAGATGTTCGACGAGAACGGCCGCATCATGCGGGACAACTTCTGGCGTCCCGACATGAGCGGGGTGGACTGGGACGCGGTGCTGGACCGCTACCGGCCCGTGCTCGACCGGCTGGCCACGCACGACGACCTGGTGGACCTGCTGTGGGAGGTGCAGGGGGAGCTCGGCACCTCGCACGCCTACGTCACCCCGCGCGGCGGGCACGGCGGCAGCGGGGCCCGCCAGGGGCTGCTGGGCGCCGACATCTCCCGGCACGAGGACGGCACCTGGCGGGTCGACAGGATCCTGCCCGCGGAGACCTCCGACCCGGACGCCCGCTCGCCGCTCGCCGCGCCGGGGGTCGCCGTACGGGCCGGCGACGCGATCGTCGCCGTCGCGGGGCGGCCGGTCGACCCGGTGACGGGACCCGCGCCGCTGCTGGTGGGGACGGCGGGCAAGCCCGTCGAGCTGACCGTGTCGCCCGCGGGGGGCGGTGCGCCGCGGCACGCGGTCGTCGTCCCGCTCGCCGACGAGGAGCCGTTGCGGTACCACGCCTGGGTCGCCGACCGGCGGGCCTACGTGCTGGAGACGTCCGGGGGCCGACTGGGATACATCCACGTCCCCGACATGCAGGCGCCCGGGTGGGCGCAGATCCACCGCGACCTGCGGGTGGAGGTGCTCCGCGAGGGGCTGGTCGTGGACGTGCGGGAGAACCGGGGCGGGCACACCTCGCAGCTCGTCGTCGAGAAGCTGGCCCGGCGGATCGTCGGCTGGGACCTGCCGCGCGGGATGCGGGCGGAGAGCTACCCGCGCGACGCGCCCCGGGGGCCGGTCGTCGCGGTGGCCAACGAGTTCTCCGGGTCCGACGGGGACATCGTGAACGCGGCGATCCGGGCGCTGGGGATCGGGCCGGTGGTCGGCACGCGGACGTGGGGCGGCGTGATCGGGATCGACAGCCGGTACCGGCTGGTCGACGGCACGCTGGTGACGCAGCCGAAGTACGCGTTCTGGCTGGAGGGCTACGGGTGGGGGGTGGAGAACCACGGGGTCGACCCCGACGTGGAGGTCGTGCAGCGGCCGCAGGATCACGCGGAGGGACGGGACGTCCAGCTCGACGAGGCGGTCCGGCTGGCGCTTCGGGCGCTGGAGTCGACGCCCGCGAAGGTGCCGCCCGCGCTGCCGTGAGCCGCACGCGGCGGCCGCGGGCACGACTGCCCGCGACCGGGTCGGTAGCATGCCTGCGTAGGTGATCGCCGGGTCGAGGAGGGCGTATGACTGGGGAACCTCAGGACGACTGTCTGTTCTGCAGGATCGTGGCCGGGACCATCCCGGCGACGATCGTGCGGGAGACGGAGACGACCGTCGCGTTCCGCGACATCAACCCCCAGGCGCCCACCCATGTGCTGGTGATCCCGAAGGCGCACCACCGCGACGCCGCCGCCCTCGCCGCCGCCGCGCCCGAGCTTGCCGCGGACGTGCTGCGGGAGACGCAGGCCGTCGCCGACGAGGAGAAGCTGGAGAGCTACCGGATCGTCTTCAACACCGGCAGCGGCGCCGGTCAGACCGTCTGGCACGCGCACGCCCACGTCCTGGGCGGCCGCGGCCTCGACTGGCCCCCCGGATAGGCAGCCTTGTCCGTCCGCGAACTGGTGGTGCTCGGCACCGCCAGCCAGGTCCCCACCCGGCACCGCAACCACAACGGCTACCTGCTGCGCTGGGACGGCGAGGGCATCCTCTTCGACCCCGGTGAGGGCACGCAGCGCCAGATGCTGCGCGCCGGGGTCGCCGCCCACGACCTGAACCGGATCTGCGTCACCCACTTCCACGGCGACCACTCCCTCGGGCTCGCCGGGGTGATCCAGCGCATCAACCTGGACAAGGTGCCGCACGAGGTCACCGCCCACTACCCGCGCTCCGGGCAGCGCTTCTTCGAGCGCCTGCGGTACGCGACCGCCTACCGCGAGAGCGTCCGCCTCGTCGAGGCGCCCGTCGACACCGACGGCCCCCTCGCCCGGACACCCGGCTACACGCTTCAGGCGCGGCGGCTGTCCCATCCCGTCGAGGCGTACGGCTACCGGCTCGTCGAGCCCGACGGCCGGCGCATGCTGCCCGACCGGCTGGCCGCGCACGGCATCAAGGGGCCCGACGTCGGCCGCATCCAGCGGGAGGGCTCGCTCGGCGGCGTCCCGCTGGAGGAGGTCAGCGAGGTGCGGCGCGGGCAGCGGTTCGCGTTCGTCATGGACACCCGGCTGTGCGACGGGGTGTACGCGCTCGCCGAGGGCTGCGACATGCTGGTCATCGAGTCGACGTTCCTCGACGAGGACGAGGAACTCGCCGTCGAGTTCGGTCATCTGACGGCCGGGCAGGCGGCGCGGGTGGCGCGGGAGGCGGGCGTGCGGCATCTCGTCCTCACCCACTTCAGCCAGCGCTACTCGGACCCGGAGGAGTTCGAGCGGCAGGCCCGGGCGGCCGGGTACGAAGCCGAGCTGACCGTGGCCCACGATCTGCAGCGCGTGGGGCTCCCGAAGCGTCGGTGAAACGGCCGTACGATGGCCGGATGCCCGTACCGAAAGCCGAACTCCACCTTCATATCGAAGGCACTCTGGAGCCCGAGCTCGCCTTCGCCCTCGCCGCCCGCAACGGTGTCGAGCTGCCCTACGCCGACACCGGGACGCTCCGCGAGGCGTACCGCTTCCAGGACCTGAAGTCGTTCCTGGACCTGTACTACGCGCTCATGACGGTGCTGCGCACCGAGCGGGACTTCGCGGACCTCGCCGACGCCTACCTCGCGCGGGCCGCCGCGCAGGGCGTGCGGCACGCGGAGATCTTCTTCGACCCGCAGGCGCACCTGGCGCGCGGGGTCGGCATGGGCACGGTGGTCGAGGGGCTGTGGCGGGCGCTGGGGCGGAGCGAGGAGCGGCACGGGGTGTCCACCCGGCTGATCATGTGCTTCCTGCGGGACGAGTCCGCGGAGTCGGCCATGGCGACGCTCGACGCCGCCACGCCGTATCTCCACCGGATCACCGGCGTCGGTCTCGACTCGGCCGAGGTGGGACATCCGCCCCGGAAGTTCCGGGAGGTGTACGAGGCCGCCGCCGCGCTGGGACTGCGGCGCGTGGCGCACGCGGGGGAGGAGGGGCCGCCGGAGTACATCACCGAGGCGCTGGACGTCCTCGGTGTCGAGCGGGTCGACCACGGGCTGCGCTGCGTGGAGGAACCGGCACTGGTGGAGCGGCTGGTGCGCGAGCGCGTCCCGCTCACCCTGTGCCCGCTGTCCAACGTACGCCTGCGCACGGTGGACACCCTCGCCGGCCATCCGCTGCCCGCGATGCTGGACGCGGGTCTGATGTGCACGGTCAACTCCGACGACCCGGCGTACTTCGGCGGCTATGCCGGGGACACCTTCGACGCGGTGCGCGAGACGCTGGGGCTCGCCCCGGAGCGTCTGCGCGAGCTGGCGCGGAACTCCTTCCTCGCCTCCTTCCTGGAGGACGACGAGGAGCGGCGGGCGCGGTACCTCGCCGAGGTGGAGGCGTACGACTTCGGCTGAGGGCGCGAGCGACGGTGCCTGGGCTCCGGCTGGGCGGGGGCCCCATCGCCCCCGCGGCGCGACTGCCCGCGGGAGCGGGAGCGGGGGTTTCAGCCCGCCCCGGGTGCTCGGGTCGCCGCCGCCGTGTCGTAGGCGCGCTGGGCCGGGGCCGGGGTGCCGTCGAGGGGGATCTCGACCACCGGCTGTTCCTGGGCGCCGACCTCGGGCACCGCTCCCGTCGGGGTGCCCGTGGCGGCGGCGACCAGGGCCGCCGGGTGGCCGCCGCGGCGCCGGACGGCGCCCGGCAGCAGCGGACGTCCGCCGGTGTGCAGGGCGACCGCCGTCATCGGCAGCGCGACCAGCAGCAGCCCCGCGCCGAGCACCGCGCCCATCGCCGGGAACCCGGCCTGCGCGGACAGCACGCTGCCGGTCAGCGGACCCGCCGCCGTGCCCAGCGACGAGGCCGATCCGACCAGCACGGCCCAGCGCCCGCGCGGGTCCAGCGAGGCGGCCAGCCCGATCAGGTACGACAGCACGACCGGGTAGACCGTGTTCCAGGCGATCTCACCGGTGGCGAAGCTGCCCAGCCCCGTGGCCGAGGCGCTGAGCGCGATGCAGCCCGCGATGAGGACCGTGCCGCCGCCGATGGGCAGCGCCCGCCCCAGCCGCGACCCCAGCGCGCCCGCGGCGAGGACGCCCAGCAGCCCGGCGCCCAGCGCCACCGCGAAGACGACTCCCACGGTCGGTTCGGACAGGTGGGCCTGGCCGACCCCGATGCGTCCGCTCACGCCCCACAGCGCGTTCTGGGCGAGCGACCACAGCAGCATGGTGCCGGCCAGGACCGTCCCCGAACGCCGGCGCGGCAGGCGGGCGGCCGCCGGGTCGGGGCCGTTGGGGCGCGGGCCGGGCGTGCCGACGGGCAGCCGGGAGGTCAGGGGCCACACGGCGAGCGCCGTGAGGGCGATGGCGGCCAGGGTGACGCCGTGGCCCGGCAGGTGCGGCACCGTCAGGTACACGACGCCCGCGAGCGCGGAGACGCTGAGCAGTCCGAGGGTGGACGCCCGGTGCGGATCGCGTTCCGCGGCGATCCGGGTGGCGGCGACCGTCGTGGCGGTGCCGGAGCCGAAGCCGCCGATCACCGCGCCGGCCACGACGGCCGGGACGGCGCTGGTGAGGGCGGCTCCGCCGTAGCCGAGGACGGCCAGGACGAGACCCAGCCGGGCCAGGGCCCGCGCGCCGACCCGCTCCACGCGGGAGGCCAGGAGGAAACCGGCCGTGGCGGAGCTCAGCAGCAGCGCGCTGCCGACGGCTCCGGCCTGCGTGGCGGAGAGGCCGAGCCCACGTTCCAGCCGGCCGACGGTGGTCGGCAGCAGATACGGGGCGAGGTACCCGGCCGTGAAAAGGGCGACGAGGGGCCAGGGAGTGGTGCGAGGGGCGAACACGGGCGTTCCCGGGGCATGCTGAAGGGACGGTGCGAGAAGAAGAAAGAGGGGGAGCGACGACCGTCGACCGACAGGAACGCGCGGCCAATTTGTATCAAGCCGGGGAGGGGCGACGGGAGGGCGGCGGATGTGATCTGGATCACTCTTCCGTTTGGGCTTCCGGAAGCCTGGGTAACAGCGTCGGCCGTGATGGGCGAATGCCTTGTCACCTGCGGGAACCGTGCCCCTGCAGAGTGACGGGGGTCACGTTGTCGGTGGTGTGGTGCACACTGGCCTGATCGGCACCATGGCAGGGAGCGCACCGTGATGGCGTCCACCGGGAAGGTACGCGTCGAGGGACCCTACTGCTCGTCCCCGTTCGACCCCCTCGCCGGCCTGCGCGCGCCGGACGACCCGCCCTGGGACGTCTACCTCACCGGGACCGTCTTCCTCGACATCGTCTTCACCGGTCTCGACACCGCCCCGGTGCGCGGGACCGAGTCCTGGGCGCGCGGGATGGGGTCGAGCCCCGGCGGCGTCGCCAACATGGCCACCGCCCTCGCCCGGCTCGGTCTGCGCACCTCCCTCGCGGCGGCCTTCGGCGACGACCACTACGGCGAGTACTGCTGGGACACGCTGGAGCAGGGCGAGGGCATCGACCTCTCCCCGTCGCGCACCGTGCCCGGCTGGCATTCGCCCGTCACCGTCTCCATGGCCTACGAGGGCGAGCGCACCATGGTCTCCCACGGGCACGAACCGCCCCCGGACGAGCCGGCCCCCGACTGCCCGCCCCGCGCGCGTGCCGCCGTCGCCTCGCTCACGCCCGGCCGCACCGCGTCGTGGATCGCGCAGGCCGCGCGCAAGGGGGCGCGGATCTTCGGCGACGTCGGCTGGGACGACAGCGGGGAGTGGGACCTGGCCCGGCTGCCCGACCTGCGGTACTGCGAGGCGTTCCTGCCGAACGCGCAGGAGGCGATGCGGTACACCGGCACGGACTGCCCGCGCGCGGCCGCGCGCGCCCTCACCGACCACGTGCCGGTCGCGGTCGTCACCCTCGGGGCGGAGGGCGCCTACGCGGTGGACCGGCGCACGGGGGAGACGGCGTCGGTCCCGGCGATCGAGGTCGAGGCGCTGGATCCGACGGGGGCGGGGGACGTGTTCGTCGCGGGGTTCGTCACGGGGACGCTGGCGGGGTGGCCGCTGGCCGACCGGCTCGCCTTCGCGGGGCTCACGGCGGCGTTGTCCGTGCAGGAGTTCGGGGGGTCGCTGTCGGCGCCGGGGTGGACGGAGATCGGGGCGTGGTGGCGCAGGGTGCAGTCGGTCGAGGGGCAGGATCCCTCGGCGCTGCGGCGGTACGGGTTCCTGGCGGGGGTGGTGCCGCCGGAGTCGGGGCGCCCGTGGCCGCTGCGGCGGGCGGTACCGACGATCGGCTTCCGCCGGTCCGCCTGACACGGGGCGGCCCCGGAGGCAGGGAACCCTCTGCCCCCGGGCCCCGGGCCGGAAGCTCCCGCCCTGGGGTCCCGAGGGCCGCGGCCCTGACGGACGGAGCCGGTCCCCACTCGGTGGGCGGGAGAGCAGGCCGGGCCTCGACCCCGGGGGGACCGCCCCCGTTCGGGTGGGGTGACGGGCGAGGTGCGGCACGGGTGCGCGCGGCTGTTCCGGTTCGGCGGGTGAGCCGGTCGTGTGAAAAGTCCTACGGCGTTGTCACCCCTCCGTCGTACCCTGGAGACGCGAGGCCGCCCTCAGCTACGCGGCCGTGACGAGGAGGATCCGCAGGCCTTCAGCGCCGGCCCATGACTCAGACACCCACAGCTCACACCCCCGCGCAGGAGCAGGCGAGAGTGCACGTCACCGTCCCCGCCCAGCACCCCATGGTGACCGTCCTGGGGTCCGGGGACTCCCTCCTGCGCGTCATCGAGAAGGCCTTCCCGGGGGCCGACATCCACGTCCGGGGCAATGAGATCAGCGCGGTCGGCGACGCCACGGAGGTCGCCCTCATTTCGCGCGTGTTCGACGAGATGATGCTGGTGCTCCGCACCGGGCAGCCGATGACGGAGGACGCAGTGGAACGCTCGATCGCCATGCTCAAGGCGAGCGAGAACGGGGAGAGCGACGGCCAGGAGACCCCGGCCCAGGTGCTCACGCAGAACATCCTGTCCTCGCGCGGCCGCACGATCCGTCCCAAGACGCTCAACCAGAAGCGCTACGTGGACGCGATCGACCAGCACACCATCGTCTTCGGTATCGGCCCGGCGGGCACCGGCAAGACGTATCTCGCCATGGCCAAGGCGGTGCAGGCCCTGCAGTCCAAGCAGGTCAACCGCATCATCCTGACCCGGCCCGCGGTCGAGGCGGGGGAGCGGCTCGGATTCCTGCCGGGCACGCTCTACGAGAAGATCGACCCGTACCTGCGGCCGCTGTACGACGCGCTGCACGACATGCTCGACCCCGACTCGATCCCCCGGCTGATGGCGGCCGGCACCATCGAGGTCGCGCCGCTGGCGTACATGCGCGGTCGCACGCTCAACGACGCCTTCATCATTCTCGACGAGGCCCAGAACACGAGCCCCGAACAGATGAAGATGTTCCTCACCCGCCTCGGCTTCGACTCGAAGATCGTGATCACGGGTGACGTGACGCAGGTCGACCTGCCGGACGGCACCAAGTCCGGCCTGCGCCAGGTGCAGGACATCCTGGAGGGCCTCGACGACGTCCACTTCTCCCGGCTGTCGTCCCACGATGTCGTCCGGCACAAGCTGGTGGGCCGTATCGTCGACGCGTACGAGCAGTACGACAGCAAGCACGGCACCCAGAACGGCACCCACAAGGGCGGTCGCGGCAAGGCCGGGCACAAGGGGAAGTAGACCGAGCACCAGATGTCGATCGACGTCAACAACGAGTCCGGAACCGAGGTCGACGAGCAGGCGATCCTCGACATCGCCCGCTACGCGCTCGCACGGATGCGCATCCACCCGCTCTCCGAGCTCTCGGTGATCGTCGTGGACGCGGGTGCCATGGAGCAGCTGCACATCCAGTGGATGGACCTGCCCGGGCCGACGGACGTCATGTCGTTCCCGATGGACGAGCTGAGGCCGCCGTCCAAGGACGACGACGAGCCCCCGCAGGGGCTGCTCGGCGACATCGTGCTCTGCCCCGAGGTCGCCGCCCGGCAGGGCCAGGACGCGCCGACGCGGCACACCATGGACGAGGAGCTCCAGCTGCTCACCGTCCACGGCGTGCTGCACCTGCTCGGCTACGACCACGAGGAACCGGACGAGAAGGCCGAGATGTTCGGTCTGCAGGCCGCCATCGTGGACGGCTGGCGCGCGGAGAAGGGCCTCACCGGCCCGTCCCCGGCCCCGACCGTCTCATGAGTCCGACCCTCGTCCTCGGCGCGATCGCCCTGGTCGTCGTCGCGTGGCTGGCCGCCTGCGCGGAGGCCGGCATCGCGCGCGTCTCCAGCTTCCGCGCCGAGGAGGCCGTCCGCTCCGGCCGCCGGGGCAGCGCCAGGCTGGCGCAGATCGCCGCCGACCCCACCCGCTACCTCAACGTGGCGCTGCTGGTCCGCGTGGCCTGCGAGATGGCCGCCGCCTCGCTGATCACCTACGGCTGCCTGCGGGAGTTCGACGGCACGGCCGAGGCGCTGCTGATCGCCATCGCGGTCATGGTCCTCGTGTCGTACGTGGCCGTCGGGGTGTCCCCGCGCACCATCGGCCGTCAGCACCCGCTGAACACCGCCACGGCCGCCGCGTACGTGCTGGTGCCGCTCGCGCGGATCATGGGCCCGATCCCGTCGCTGCTGATCCTCATCGGCAACGCGCTCACCCCCGGCAAGGGCTTCCGGCGCGGCCCCTTCGCCTCCGAGGCGGAACTGCGCGCGATGGTCGACCTCGCCGAGAAGGAGTCGCTGATCGAGGACGAGGAGCGCCGCATGGTGCACTCGGTCTTCGAACTGGGCGACACCCTGGTGCGCGAGGTCATGGTGCCGCGCACCGACCTGGTGGTGATCGAGCGGTACAAGACCATCCGTCAGGCCCTCACCCTCGCCCTGCGCTCCGGTTTCTCCCGCATGCCGGTGACCGGTGAGAACGAGGACGACATCGTCGGGGTCGTCTACCTCAAGGACCTGGCCCGCAAGACGCACATCAGCCGGGACGCCGAGAACGAACTGGTGTCCACGGCGATGCGCCCGGCGGTCTTCGTGCCCGACACCAAGAACGCCGGCGATCTGCTGCGCGAGATGCAGAAGGAGCGCAACCACGTCGCCGTCGCCGTCGACGAGTACGGCGGCACCGCGGGCATCGTCACCATCGAGGACATCCTCGAGGAGATCGTCGGCGAGATCACCGACGAGTACGACCGGGAACTGCCGCCGGTGGAGGAGCTCGGCGAGGACCGGTACCGGGTCACCGCCCGGCTCGACATCGGCGACCTGGGCGAGCTGTACGGGCTGGAGGAGTTCGACGACGAGGACGTGGAGACCGTCGGAGGGCTGCTCGCCAAACACCTCGGCCGGGTGCCGATCGCGGGCGCCTCGTCCGTGGTCGAGCTCCCCGACGCCCGCGAGGTCCGGCTGACCGCGGAGGCGGCGGCCGGACGCCGGAACAAGATCGTGACGGTGCTGGTGGAGCCGGTGGCCCCGGCGGACCCGCCGGCCGGCGAGGAGGCGGATCCGGAGTGACACCGGGGCAACTGCGCACTCTGTGCCTGTCCTTCGACGCGGCCGCGGAGGACTTCCCCTTCAACCCGGAGACGTCGGTCTTCAAGGTGCGGGGCAGGCTCTTCGCGCTGACCGCCCTGGACGCGCGGCCCCTGAAGGTCAACCTCAAGTGCGACCCCGAGGACGCCGTCCGCCTCCGCGCCGAGCACCCGGGCCTGATCGTCCCCGGTCACCACATGAACAAGCGCCACTGGAACACGGTGACGGCGGACGGCACCCTCCCCGACCGCCTGGTCGGGGAACTGGTCGAGGACTCCTACGACCTGGTCGTGGCGGGCCTGCCGCGCGCCGACCGCCTCCGCCTCGACCGCCCCTGAGGTCCCCTTATGCTCGGATCATGACCGACAGCAGCGCGCTCGACCCCGAGGACCGCAAGATCGTCACCCTGGCCCGTTCCGCGCGGGCCCGCAACGGAGTGCCCGAGGGGGCCGCCGTGCGGGACGAGACCGGGCGGACGTACGTCGCCGGAACCGTGGCCCTGGACTCCCTGAAGCTGAGCGCCCTGCAGACGGCGGTGGCGATGGCCGTCGCGTCCGGCGCGAAGTCACTGGAGGCGGCGGCCGTGGTGACGGAGGCGGACTCGGCGTCGGCCGGGGACCGCGCCGCCGTACGGGACCTCGGCGGGCCCGGGACCCCGGTACTGGTGGCCGGCCCGGACGGCGTCGTCCGCGAGACGCTGACCGCCGGCTGACACGCCGCCCGCCGTCACCCGGCCGACGCGGGGTGGCCGGACGCCGGGGTGTTACCGCCGGTAATTAGGCCAGATTTCAACCTTGTCGCGCCCTGCCTCCCGCGCATCAATGGAAACGCCGACCCCGACGAGACGTCGTCGGACGGCGTGATGCAGCGGGTCCGGACCCCATCTGCCGAACAGTTCCTCGAACAGTTCCTCCAGCAGTTCCCCCGACGGAGTTCCCCCACGGAATTCCCCCCACACGGAAAGGGAGCCGGAATCCATGAGAGGCAAACGATTCGGAACAGGTGTGTCCCTGGCGGCAGGTGCTCTCGCGGTCTGCGGGCTCGCCTTCGCCCCCACCGCCGCGGCGGTCGCCCCCGGAGCGGCGACCGTCAACGCCGACTGCGGAAGCTGGGGCGGCGGCGAGGCCACCCTGACGGCCACGCAGAACGGCACGTCCGCCACCGTCACCCTCAACACCTCCGCGGTCACCGCGCCCGTCGCGCTCGGCAAGGACTCGCTGGTCTCGGAACTCACCATGGTGAAGGCCGGCGGCGGCACCACCGTCCTCAAGGGCACCAAGAACCCGGCCATGGCGACCGGCGACGCCCTCGAGGTCGGTCCGCTCTCCGGGACCGTGGCCTCCGGCGACAGCCTGGAGGCGTTCGGCGGCACGCTCAAGGTGACCGCGTTCGGCTTCATCACCATCACCTGCACGGCGACCGCGCCGCAGGCACCGGGACCGTTCGTCTTCGACTGATCCGGGCGGGCGGGCGGCCGGGCGGGGCACCTTCACGAAGGTGCCCCGCCCGGTCCCGTCCCGGCCGGTGGTACGGCGGGGCTTCCGGCATCAGGGAGAATGGGCGGCATGAGTGTTCGTACCCAGTCATCCGAGCAGCCGGCCGAGGCCGTCCACCGGGCCGGTTTCGCCTGCTTCGTGGGCCGCCCCAACGCGGGCAAGTCCACCCTCACGAACGCTCTGGTCGGGCAGAAGGTGGCGATCACCTCGAACCGGCCGCAGACGACCCGGCACACCGTGCGCGGCATCGTCCACCGTCCGGACGCCCAGCTGATCCTGGTGGACACCCCCGGTCTGCACAAGCCGCGCACCCTGCTCGGCGAGCGGCTGAACGACGTGGTCCGCACCACCTGGGCGGAGGTCGACGTGATCGGCTTCTGCCTCCCCGCGGACCAGAAGATCGGCCCCGGCGACCGTTTCATCGCCAAGGAGCTGGCCGGGATCAAGAAGACGCCGAAGGTCGCGATCGTCACCAAGACCGACCTGGTGGACGGCAAGGCGCTGGCCGAACAGCTGATCGCCGTCGACCAGCTGGGCCAGGAGCTGGGCATCACCTGGGCCGAGATCGTCCCCGTCTCGGCGACCGCCAACCAGCAGGTCGGCCTGCTCGCCGACCTCCTGATCCCGCTGATGCCGGAGGGCCCCGCCCTCTACCCCGAGGGCGACCTCACCGACGAACCCGAGCAGGTCATGGTCGCGGAACTGATCCGCGAGGCGGCCCTGGAGGGCGTCCGCGACGAGCTCCCGCACTCCATCGCCGTGGTCGTCGAGGAGATGCTCCCGCGCGAGGACCGCCCCGCCGACAAGCCCCTGCTCGACATCCACGCCAACCTGTTCATCGAGCGTCCCAGCCAGAAGGGCATCGTCATCGGCCCCAAGGGCAAGCGCCTGAAGGACGTCGGCATCAAGTCCCGCAAGCAGATCGAGGCGCTCCTCGGGACACCCGTCTTCCTCGACCTGCACGTGAAGGTCGCCAAGGACTGGCAGCGCGACCCGAAGCAACTGCGGCGCCTGGGCTTCTGATCAGCGGCGCTGGTCGCGCAGTACCTCCCTGAACCAGCTGTACGACGCCTTCGGGGTCCGCTCCAGGGTGGCGAAGTCGACGTGGACCAGCCCGAAGCGGCGGGTGTAGCCCTCGGCCCACTCGAAGTTGTCCAGCAGGGACCACACGAAGTAGCCGCGCACGTCCACGCCCGCATCCACCGCCCGGTGCAGCGCGCGGATGTGGCCGTCGAGGTAGGCGATGCGGTCACGGTCGTCCAGGCCCTCGTAGGCGCAGCCGTTCTCGGTGACGACGACCGGCGGGAGACGGTCGCCGTAGCGGGCGCGGAAGTCGGTGAGGAGCTCCGTCAGCGCCTCCGGCACCACCGGCCAGCCGAAGTCCGTCACCGGGTGCCCCTCGATCTCCCGCACCGAGAAGGGCAGTTCGGCCGGCATCCGGACGCCGCCGACGTCGGTCTCCGTGCCCTGCGGGGCGCCGACGCGCGCCGGCGCGTAGTAGTTGATCCCGTACCAGTCCAGCGGCTCGGCGACGACCTCCAGGTCGGACGCGACGTCGCCGGGCATCAGGTCGCCGATGCCCTCCGGGTAGCGGCCGAGCAGCAGCGGGTCGGCGAACAGCCGGTTCAGCAGCACGTCGTAGAAGCCGGCCGCCACCACGTCCGCCTCCTCCCCGGACGCGGGCCACGTCGGGGCGTGGGAGTTGGCGATCCCGATGTCGCCCGCCCCCGCCGCCCTCAGCGCCCGTACCGCCAGACCGTGCGCGAGGAGCTGGTGGTGGGCCACGGGAAGCGCGTCGAAGAGCAGGTTCCGGCCGGGCGCGTGCACCCCCAGCGCGTGCCCCAGCAGGGTGTGCTCGGCCGGCTCGTTGAGCGTGATCCACTTCCTCACCCGGTCGCCCAGCCGCCCGGCGACCTCCGACACGTACTCCGCGAACCGCTCCGCCGTGTCCCGCTCCAGCCAGTCGAGACCGGCCGGCAGGTCCCAGTGGAACAGCGTCGGCACCGGCCGCACGCCCGCCGCGCACAGGTCGTCGACCAGCCGGTCGTAGAAGTCCAGGCCACCCTTCGCCCGCACCCTCGGCCAGGAGACGGAGAAGCGGTACGCGTCCACGCCCAGCCCGGCCAGCAGCGCCACGTCCTCGGCGTGGCGGTGGACGTGGTCGCAGGCCACCGCCGCCGTGGAGCCGTCCCGCACCCGCCCCGGCTCGGCCGAGAACACGTCCCACACGGACGGCTCGCGCTCGTCCGCCGCCCCCTCGATCTGGTGCGCCGAGGTCGACACACCCCACAGGAAGCCGGCCGGGAAGCGGGGAAGCGGGTTCGTCGTCGCCATGGCCCGGATCATCCGCACCGACGCGGAGCGAAGTCAACGCCCCTGCGCCGCAGGGCGGTTACGCGCCCTCCTTGAGCACGGCGCGGATCAGCCGCCGCTGCTCCTCCGTCAGCCGGGGGTCCGCGCAGTACACCGACCTCCCGTCCACCGTGATCCGGTAGCTGAAGCCGTCCGGCACCCCGGCCGGCGGTGTGTCCCGGCCTGCGGCCAGGACCCGCTCGGCCAGGGCGTGCCACTCGTGGGCGTCGGCCCGTCCCGAGGTGTCCACCTCGGCCCGCCGTTCGATCCCCGCGAACCCGCCCGTGCGCCGCACCTGAATACGCATGGGTCCGTGTCTAGTACGGAACTACAGCGTCCGCACCCCCACCCGCTCCCAGGCCTTCGTCACCGCCTGGAGCTCCTCGCCCTCCCCGTACCGGGCGCGCGCCGCCTTCACCGTCAGGGTCGCGAAGTCCGTGAACTGCGCGTCCTGCTGGAGCTCGCCGCCCGTCAGCACGTCGTACCAGACCTGCCCGGCCCGCTCCCAGGCGTGCCCGCCCAGCGTGGTGGCCGCCACGTAGAAGGCGTGATTGGGGATGCCGGAGTTGATGTGCACGCCGCCGTTGTCCCGGCCGGTGCGGACGTAGTCGTCCATCGTCGCCGGCTGCGGGTCCTTGCCGAGCACGTCGTCGTCGTACGCCGTGCCCGGCGCCTTCATGGAGCGCAGCGCCTCGCCCGTGACCCGCGGGGCGAGCAGGCCGGCCCCGATCAGCCAGTCGGCCTCCTCGGCGGTCTGGCCGAGCGTGTACTGCTTGATCAGCGCGCCGAAGACGTCCGACACCGACTCGTTGAGCGCGCCGGACTGGCCGAAGTAGTCCAGGTTCGCGGTGTACTGCGTGACACCGTGGGCGAGTTCGTGGCCGATGACGTCGACGGGGATGGTGAAGTCGAGGAAGATCTCCCCGTCCCCGTCGCCGAAGACCATCTGCTCGCCGTTCCAGAAGGCGTTGTTGTAGTCCTCGTCGTAGTGCACGGTCGCGTCCATCGGCAGTCCGCCGCCGTCGATCGAGTCGCGGGCGTACGCCGTCAGGAACAGCTCGAACGTGGCGCCGAGACCGGCGTAGGCGCGGTTGACGGTGGCGTCCTTGCCGGGCGCGTCGCCCTCGCCGCGCACCTTTCTGCCCGGCAGGTCGGTGCCGTGCCGGGCGTCGTACACGGTGCGGCGCGGCTCGCCCGGCTCGGCGTCGGCGAGCGTGGCGACGGCCGGGGCGCCGACGACCGTGGTCAGCCGGCGCCGGGTGCGCTCGTAGGCGTCGCGCCGGAGGGTGCGGCGCGCGGGGCCGTGGACCACGGGGTCCTCGGCCTGCGCGAGATGGTCGAGGACGTGCGGCGGGACGATGGTGCAGAAGACGGGCTCGAAGCCCCCGTTCTCGGTCATGCCCAGCACCATCGCACTGCGTGATGACGCTGTCACCCCTCGCAGTCATGATGAGCGAAATGCTCCGCCACTTCACCTCCTGGGCTGACGGCAAGTGGTATACAGCACTCTTTGTCCCCTTCGTCCCGACGGTCCCGCATACTGATACGGACCCTCGCACGGTGGCCGTCTCGGTTAAGCTGCGAAGCATCATGCGTTTCGGGCTGCTTCTCCTTAGCTGCCGCGGTGAGGGTCCGCAGTAGAGGCCGACCCCCTCCCCGCGGAGTTCGGCGCTGCGCCGTCGGCCGTCCACCAGGACACCCCGCGGACCTCCGAGGAGCCCACGCACCATGGCAAACCGCCAGCAGCCCAGTTCCATGCCGATCCAGAAGTACGGCCGCTACGAGCAGGTCGATCTCCCCGGCCGCACGTGGCCGCAGAAGCGGATCACCACCGCCCCCCGCTGGCTCTCCACCGACCTGCGCGACGGCAACCAGGCCCTGATCGACCCCATGTCACCCGCCCGCAAGCGCGCGATGTTCGACCTGCTGGTCAGGATGGGCTACAAGGAGATCGAGGTCGGCTTCCCCGCCTCCGGCCAGACCGACTTCGACTTCGTGCGCTCCATCGTCGAGGACCCGGACGCCATCCCGGACGACGTCACCATCTCCGTACTGACCCAGGCCCGTGAGGACCTGATCGAACGGACGGTGGAGTCCCTGAAGGGCGCCAAGCGCGCCACCGTCCACCTGTACAACGCCACCGCCCCGGTCTTCCGGCGGGTGGTCTTCCGCGGCTCCAAGGACGACATCAAGCAGATCGCCGTCGACGGCACCCGCCTGGTGATGGAGTACGCCGAGAAACTGCTGGGCGACGAGACCGAGTTCGGCTACCAGTACAGCCCGGAGATCTTCACCGACACCGAGCTGGACTTCGCGCTGGAGGTCTGCGAGGCGGTGATGGACGTCTACCAGCCCGGCCCGGGCCGCGAGATCATCCTCAACCTGCCCGCCACCGTCGAGCGCTCCACCCCCTCCACGCACGCCGACCGCTTCGAGTGGATGGGGCGCCACCTGTCCCGCCGTGACCACGTCTGCCTGTCGGTCCACCCGCACAACGACCGCGGTACGGCCGTCGCCGCCGCCGAACTGGCGCTGATGGCCGGCGCCGACCGTGTCGAGGGCTGTCTGTTCGGGCAGGGCGAGCGCACCGGCAACGTCGACCTGGTCACGCTGGGCATGAACCTGTTCTCCCAGGGCGTCGACCCGCAGATCGACTTCTCCGACATCGACGAGATCCGTCGCACGTGGGAGTACTGCAACCAGATGGAGGTCCACCCGCGCCACCCGTATGTGGGCGACCTGGTCTACACGTCCTTCTCCGGCTCCCACCAGGACGCCATCAAGAAGGGCTTCGACGCCATGGAGGCCGACGCGGCCGCCAAGGGCGTCACCGTCGACGACATCGAGTGGGCGGTCCCTTACCTGCCCATCGACCCCAAGGACGTCGGCCGCTCCTACGAGGCCGTCATCCGGGTCAACTCGCAGTCCGGCAAGGGCGGCATCGCGTACGTCCTGAAGAACGACCACAAGCTGGACCTGCCGCGCCGGATGCAGATCGAGTTCTCGAAGATCATCCAGGCGAAGACGGACGCCGAGGGCGGCGAGATCACGCCGGCCGACATCTGGGCGGTCTTCCAGGACGAGTACCTGCCCAACCCGGAGAACCCCTGGGGCCGCATCCAGGTCGCCAACGGGCAGAGCACCACCGACCGCGACGGCGTGGACACCCTCACGGTCGAGGCCACCGTCGACGGCGAGCAGACCACCCTGACCGGCTCCGGCAACGGGCCGATCTCCGCCTTCTTCGACGCGCTGCAGGGCATCGGCGTCGACGTACGCCTGCTCGACTACCAGGAGCACACCATGAGCGAGGGCGCCTCCGCGCAGGCCGCCTCGTACATCGAGTGCGCCATCGGCGACAAGGTTCTGTGGGGCATCGGAATCGACGCGAACACCACGCGGGCCTCGCTGAAGGCGGTCGTCTCGGCCGTCAACCGCGCAACGCGCTGAGCAGCCTTTTCGTGGGGTTTGAGGGCTCCGTCCGCCTTTCCGGGCGGGCGGGGCGCCGTCGGTTACCGGCCAATGGCTGTGGAGGTCACGGAAAGGTCTCGTCCAGGGTGCTGACTCCACCTCGCGGATGTGGCTAACATCACGCAAGCGCGGCGATGGTGCTGTGGCGTTGATGGAGGTGCGACGTGCTGCCAGAACGGGGAACCACCAGCCGTGCCGCTGCTGCCGGACTGTCGCGCCTGATGGGCACCCGCACCGCGTGGACGGCCGTCGGCGACGGGGAGTTCTTCTGCCCCGGCTGCGGCGGCGACCGCAACTACCAGCGGCTCACCGGACGACGCCGCTTCACCCTGCTCGGCGTGCCCGTGCTGCCGCGCGGCGCGTCCGCCCCGACCGTCGAGTGCGCCGCCTGCCGCCGCCACTTCGGCACCGACGTCCTGGACCACCCCACCACCACGCGCTTCTCCGCGATGCTCCGCGACGCCGTCCACACCGTCGCCCTCGCGGTCCTGGCCGCGGGCGGCATCTGCTCCCGCGCCTCGCTGGAAACGGCCGCCGCCGGGGTGCGCGCGGCCGGCTTCGACGACTGCACGGAGGAGCAGCTCGCCGCGCTCGTCGAGGCGCTGGAGGCGGACACCGGCCGCTTCACCGGTGAGCCCTGCACGGCGGGTCTCGCCATCGAGCTCCACGAGGCCCTGGACCCCCTGGCCCCACACCTGGCCGCCCCCGGCCGTGAGTCGATCCTCCTCCAGGGCGCCCGCATCGCCCTCGCCGACGGCCCTTACACCCCCGCCGAACGCGACGCCCTGGCCACGGTCGGCGCGGCCCTCACCATCTGCGCGGACGACGTGAACCGCCTCCTGGCGGCGGCCCGCACACCGTCCTGACCGGAACCGGACCCGGCGGCCACGCCGGAGCGAACGCCCCACCTGTCCCGATGTCATGCGACGGCGACAGCGCACAGACGCATGTGGCCGGGGGACGGCGACTCCGCCGCCGCGCACCCCACCACCGCTCCGGCCACCTCGGCCACACCCACCAGGCCGTGCCGCAGGAAGTGCTCCAGCGCCTCCGGCGACGGCGCCGTCCCCGCCCCGTACCAGGCCACCAACAAGTGGTGCACATAGGAGAGTTCGGAGGGGCCGGCCGGTCGTACGGACACCGTGGTCATGAACGTCATGAATGGCCCACCCCGCGCACACACGGCAATGGCCTGCTCCGGCCCCGTACTCCCGCGGGAGTAACCGCCGTTCCCGGCCGCCCGTCGCAGTACCCCGCAACTCGGTCTCGCGCCCGACGAACCCGATCCCCTGTGCCGGGAGGCTGGACACCGACCCAGACACCCGACCGGAGGGGAGCCCCGGCTCATGGGGGACGCAAGGACACACGTACGGCGACGGCGCCTCGTGCCGTGGGCGGTCGTCGGGCTGTGGATGGCCGCGCTCGTGCTGGTCGGGCCGCTGGCCGGCAAGTTCAGCGAGGTGCAGCAGAACCGGGCCGTCGACTACCTGCCCGACAGCGCGGACTCCACTCAAGTAGCGCGCATCCAGGACGCGTTGCCCGGTGGCGAGTCCACCGACCTGGTGCTGGTGTACCACCGGGACGGCGGACTGACCGCCGCCGACCGGGAGGCCGCCGCCGAGCAGGTCGCGCAGGTGGAGAGCGGCTACGAGCTGTCGGGCCCCCCGCATGGCATCCCCTCCGAGGACGGCAGCACCCTCATGTACCCGGTCTCCAGTACCGCGCCGGGCCAGGACGAGGAGGCCAGGGACGCGTTCGTCGACGGGGTCCGCGCGATCACCGAGGGACCGGGCGGGCTGAGCGTCGACGTCGGCGGGCCCGGCGCGCTCAACACCGACATGGGCAAGGTGTTCGGGACCATCGACGGCACCCTGCTGCTGGCCACCCTCGGCGTCGTCACCGTGCTGCTGGTGCTGATCTACCGCAGCCCCTTCCTGTGGCTGGTCCCGCTCGCCGTCGCGGGCGTCGCCGCCGCCGTGGCGATGGCCGCCGGGTACGGACTGCACGAACTGTTCGACGTCACCATCACGGGACAGAGCGGCGGCATCATGACCGTCCTCGTCCTCGGCGCCGGCACCGACTACGCCCTGCTGCTCGTCTCCCGCTACCGCGAGGAACTACGCCGCCACGAGCGGCCGTACGACGCGATGCGCGCCGCCCTGCGCGGCTGCGGACCGGCGATCCTCGCCTCCTCCGGCACCGTCGCCGCCGGGCTGCTGTGCCTGCTCGCCGCCGACCTCAACAGCAGCCGGGGCATGGGCCCGGTCGGCATGATCGGGGTGCTGGCCGCGCTCGTGGCCATGACGACCCTGCTCCCCGCAGTCCTCGTCCTGCTCGGGCGCCGCGTGTTCTGGCCGCTGATCCCCGCCCTCGGCAGCACGCCCACGGCGCGCCGGTCGCTGTTCGCCGCCATGGGCACCTCGGCCGCCCGGCGCCCCGCCGTCGTCCTCGCGGGCGGCGCCGTACTCCTCGGCGGCCTCGCCCTCGGCACGCTCAACCTGAACGGCAGCCTCAAGCAGGAGGACTCCTTCACCGACCGGCCCGAGTCCATCACCGCGATGCGGACCCTGGCGGAGGAGTACCCCGAGCGCAGCAGCCGGCCGCTCACCGTGATGGCACCGACCGGTCGGGCCGACGCCGTGGTGGACAAGGCCCGCAGCACCGAAGGGGTCGCCGACGCCGCCGCCGGGCGCAGCGGCGCGGGCTGGACCGAGATCGCCGTCTTCACCACCGCCGCCCCGGAATCGCCGGGCGAGACCCGCACCATCGAGGCCCTGCGCGACACCCTCGACGACGGCGCCCACGTCGGCGGCCCCAGCGCGCAGCAGCTCGACCTCGCCGACAGTGAGGCGCGCGACCGCAAGGTGATCGTGCCGCTGGTGCTCGCCGCCGTGTTCGTGATCCTCGTGGTCCTGCTGCGCAGCCTCGTCGCACCGCTGCTGCTGCTCGCCGCCGTGGTCGCCGTCTGGGGCGCCGCCCTCGGCATCGGCGGGCTGGTCTTCGAGCCGCTGTTCGGCTTCGCCGGCACCGACCCCGGACTCGGACTGCTGTCCTTCGTGTTCCTGGTCGCCCTCGGCGTCGACTACGGCATCTTCCTCATGCACCGCATGCGGGAGGAATCCCTGAGCGGCGCCGAACCCGAGGCCGCCGCGCTGACGGCACTGCGCACCACGGGCGGGGTGATCGCCTCCGCCGGCGTCGTGCTCGCCGCGACCTTCGCCGTCCTCACCACCCTGCCGCTGGTGCCGCTGGTCGAACTCGGCTTCGTCATCGCGGTCGGCGTGCTCCTCGACACCTTCCTCGTCCGCACCTACCTGGTCACCACGGCGAGCGTGCTGCTGCGCCGCCGGCTGTGGTGGCCCGGCAGGCTCTCCCGGACCCTGGATCCGGCCCCGCGCGAACGGCAGCCGGAACCGGTGTAGCCACCCGGGCGCCCCTCCCTCCCGGAGGGGCGCCCTCCTCCCGGAGGATGGACCCCGTGCACACGAAGACAGCGCAGGCAGTGGAGCGCCCCCGCACCGGCGAGCGGATCATGGCGGCGATCAACCGTGACCCCCTGACCGCCCCGCACGCCGTCCGCAACGACGCGGTCCTCGCCGCGTGCACCGCCGTGCTCGCCATCGCCGTCGCGCTGCTCGTCGACCACGGCCGCCGGCCCGACGCGCTCGGCTGGACGCTGCTGCTCGCCGCCCACGTCCCGCTGGCGTGGCGGCGACGGCGCCCGGTGCTCGTGCTGCTGCTGGTCCTGGCGCCGGTCGTGCCCTACCACGCCCTCGACAACAACCACGGTGCGCCCGTCGCCGGTTCCATGATCGCCCTCTACACCGTCGCCGCGACCGGCCCACCGCGCCGCACCCTGCTCCTCGGCACCGTCGTCATCGGCACCACCCTCACCGTGAACGCCCTCACCAATCCCGACGGCTTCGTGGAACTGGTCCGCATCACCGGCTGGGTCGTCGCCGTACTCGTGTTCGGCGTCGACGTCCGCTTCTACCGCCAGTACGTCGCCGCCATCGTCGAGCGCGCGGAACGGGCCGAACGCACCCGCGAGGAGGAGGCCCGCCGCAGGGTCGCCGAGGAACGCCTGCGCATCGCCCGCGACCTGCACGACCTGCTCGCCCACAGCATCACCCTCATCGGCGTGCAGACCTCCGTCGCCGCACACGTGCTGGCCGCCGACCCCGAACGCCTCGACCGCGCGACCGTCGCCAAGGCCCTCGACGACATCGCCGGGACCTGCCGGACGGCACGCGGGGAACTCCGTACGACCCTGGAGGTGCTGCGCGACAACGGCGCCCCCGCCGACGCCCGCGGCCCGCTGGCCGGCCTCGACGGCGTGCCCGACCTGGTGGCGGCCGCACGCCTCGCGGGCGCCCGGGTGGAACCGGCCGTCAGGGTGAAGGGGCCCGTTCCGCCCGCCGTCGGCGCCGCCGCCTACCGCCTCGTGCAGGAGGCGCTGACCAACGCCGTCCGGCACGCCGGTCCCGATCCGGCGGTCCGCGTCGAGCTGCGCGAGGAGGGCGGCACCCTGCATCTGTCCGTCACCGACGACGGCACCGGGCCCACCCCCGGCGGCACCCCCGGATTCGGACTCGTCGGCATGCGCGAACGGGCCCGCAGCGTGGGTGGCACACTCGACGCCGGACCACGGGAGGGCGGGGGCTTCACGGTGACCGCGACCCTGCCGCTGACGACCGTGACATGGGAAGGGACCACCGGATGACCATCCGCGTGCTGCTCGCCGACGACCAGACCCTCGTACGGGAGGCGTTCGCGATGCTCGTCGAGTCGGCGCCCGACATGGAGGTCGTGGGCCAGGCCGCCACCGGCAGGCAGGCGGTGGAACTGGCCCGTACCGAGCCAGCCGACCTCGTCGTCATGGACATCCGGATGCCGGACCTCGACGGCATCGAGGCGACCCGCCGCATCGCGGCCGACGACGACCTCGCGGGGGTCAAGGTCCTCGTCCTCACCACCTACGACACCGACGAGAACATCGTGGACGCGCTGCGCGCCGGTGCCTCCGGCTTCCTGGTGAAGGACACCCGGCCCGCCGAACTCCTCGACGCCATCCGCACGGTCGCGGCCGGTGAGGCGCTGCTCTCACCGGGCCCCACGGCTCGGCTGATCGAACGTTTCCTCCGAAGCCCGTCGGCGCCCGTCGCCGCCGGCCCGGAGTGCCTGTCCGACCGCGAACGCGAGGTGCTCACCCTGGTCGCGCGCGGGCTGAACAACACCGAGATCGCTGAGTCGCTGGGCCTGAGCCCGCTCACCGCCAAGACCCACGTGAGCCGCACGATGGGCAAGCTCGGGGTCCGGGACCGGGCCCAACTGGTCATCGTGGCGTACGAGTCGGGGCTGGTGGCGCCGGGGAGGGCGTGAGGCGGCGGCTCACAGTGTGTGGTGCAGCCAGCGCTGGATGGTGGTGTTGATGCTGCCGGACAGGGCGCTCAGGCTCTCGATGGCCTCGCGGTCCTCGGGTCGCGGCGGGATGCCGGCGGCGGTCAGCGCGGCGTGGAGCTCCAGCCGGCGTCGGTCACGCGGGTCGATGGCGGTGTCGACGCGCTCGGCCGGGTTCGGCGGGGCCAGCAGGTAGTCGCTGTCCTGCTGTCCGGCGGCGGAGGGCCACCAGGCGGCGTCCGTGCGGTCCCCGACGGCGTAGGGGTCGACGAGGGCATGGGTCGGGCCGTACTCGAAAGCGGTCGCGGTCATGTCGCTCTCCTCACCAGAGGGTGTCGGTTCTGCAGGACAGGAGCCCAGCCGCGCCTGCTCCGGTTGCGACGAAGGGGAAACGTCACGCCAACGGCGTCATCGGCAGTTCATCGACATGCAAAGAAGGCGTTGCAAAGAAGTGGTTGCACACACTTCTTTGCAACGCTATCTTTGCGTCCATGGACGAGCCCGGTGATCCCCAGGACCCGAAGGACCCCAAGCTCCACAGCCTGGACGCGCGCTCACTGCGCGGTCTCGCGCACCCCCTGCGCATGCAGCTGCTGAGCGCACTGCGGCGCGGCGGGCCGGCCACCGCCTCCCGACTGGCCGCGAAACTCGGCCAGTCCAGCGGCGCCACCAGCTACCACCTGCGTCAGCTCGCCGTCCACGGGTTCGTGGAGGACGCGCCGGAGCACGGCAAGGGGCGGGAGCGGTGGTGGAGGGCGGTCCACGCGGGCGTGAGCTTCGACGACGCCCTGCTCAAGGACCGCGACCCCCAGGTACGAGGCGCCGCCGACCTGTTCCTGCACGAGGTCGCCAACCACCACACCCAGGAGATCGCGACCTGGCTCGGCACCGGCAACGAGTGGTCGGAGGCCTGGCGCCGCGCGTCGGACCTGAGCGACTGGACGCTGCGCCTCACGCCGGAACTGGCGGAGGAGCTGATCCACAAGGTGCACGCCCTCGTCGAGAGCTACCGCGCGCAGGCCCCCGGCGACGGTGCGCCGGACGCCGAACACGTGCGCGTCCACCACCACGTCTTCCCGATCCGTACGGAATGAGAGGCTGCCCGATGCACCCGGAGACCCGTCTCGCCCTGCACCGCGCCCGTGCCGCGGATCTCCGTGCGGAGGCCGACGCGTACCGCCTCGCCGCCACGGCCGTGCGCCCGGAGCGCCTGCGCACCCGCCTCGGCTGGACCCTGGTGGACCTGGGCCTGCGCCTGGTCACCGCCCCCAGGACCCCGGCCCTCGCCCCCTAGCGGCCCGCCACGGTACGTACGAACTCCGTCCAGGCGGCCGACCCGACGACGATCACGGGGCCGCCGCTCAGCTTGCTGTCGCGGACGGGGACGAGGCCGGGGAGACCGTCGGCCACTTCGAGGCATGCCTCGCCGCCGTCTCCGCCGCTGTGCGTGCTCTTGCGCCAGCGGGCGCTGTTCAGGGCGAGCTCGCGCATTGTCTGTAGTCCTCCGCCGCCGACTCGATCATGGTCAGGGCCGCCTCCGGTGACAGCGCGGCTGCCCTGATGTGATCGTAAGACGCCCGGATGCGCTTCACCAGCGTCGGTTCGTCCAGCAGACTCCCCGAAAACACGCCTTCTGTATAGACAGTTGGCGGCGCGTCCTCGAACTCCATCACCCACATCATCTTGCCCATGGCCGGGTGCGCCCCTTGGGAGAACGGCAGCACCTGCACCAGCACCGTGCGCTCCCGCATCATGGCCGCGATGTGGTCCAACTGGTGCGCCATGACGGCGGCGCCCCCTACGGGGATCCGCAAGACCGTTTCGTGGAGCACCGCCCAATACACGGGCCGTGCGGCGTCCGTCAGGACCCGCGCCCGGTCCATGCGTCCCTTGATGAGTTCCTCGATGTACTCGTCGGTGGCGAGCGGGTTGCCCGCGAGGAACATGGCCCGTGCGTACTCCCGCGTTTGCAGGAGTCCCGGGATCACCGCGGGTGCGTACTCGCAGATTTCCGTGGCCAGCTGTTCCAGTTCGGCCGCGTGCGCGAAGTACTCCGTATAGGTCTGATCCTTGATGAGCTTGCGCCACATCCGCTCGAAAATACCGTCGGTTTGCAGCGCCTCGTCGATCCGCTGGGCCACGTCCAATTGCGGCTTGCGAATCGCCTGTTCGAACTGGCCGATGTAGCCGCCGGACACGAAGACCCGCATCCCCAGCTCCACCTGGGTGAACCCCGCGTCCTCCCGCCGTCGCTTCAGTTCCGCACCGAAGAACTCCCACGCCGCCTGGCGCGAACCCTTGGCCATTGCTCAACCCCTTTGTGCAGCGCCGCGCCTGTAGCGCGTAAACCCCTTCCCAGTCTAAGTACGTAACGTCACGGTGGGTATGCGAAGAGTGAGAATCGACGGGAAGGGAATCACGGTGACGGCACAACACTCGGCGGTCTGCGTCGGAGAAGCGGAGGACGTGGTGAAGGAATTGCGGGCGGCACTCGCGAAGGCCGGAATTTCCCTGCCGTCACTGGGACTGGACCCGGTGAGTCTCGCGCGGGAGGCGCCCTGTCCGCTCGTCGAACTGGGACGGTGCTCCGTGGAGACCGCGCGGCGGATCACCGCGGCGGTGCTCCGGTGAAGCCGCCCGTCGGCGCGTACGTCGTGGACACGGGCACCGAGCGGATCGGCATCGTCATGGGTCACGAGGGGCCGTACGTCCAGCTGAGACCGTGCGGCGGCGGCCGCGAGTGGGACGCGGACCCCGACGTCGTACGGCAGGCGACCGACGCCGAGCGGCTGCGTGCGGCGACGGCGTACGCCAACGCCCGCAGTCGCGGTGAGGTGCCTTGAACGTAAGCGACAATGGATGCCATGAGTCTGTTCCGCGACGACGGCATCGTGCTGCGCACCCAGAAGCTGGGTGAGGCGGACCGGATCATCACCTTGCTCACGCGGGGTCACGGCCGGGTACGCGCCGTGGCGAGGGGTGTGCGCCGGACGAAGTCCAAGTTCGGCGCGCGCCTCGAACCGTTCTCGCACGTGGACGTGCAGTTCTTCTCCAAGGGCAGCGAGCTGATCGGCCGCGGCCTGCCGCTGTGCACCCAGAGCGAGACCATCGCGCCGTACGGTGGCGGGATCGTGACGGACTACGCGCGCTACACCGCCGGTACGGCCATGCTGGAGACCGCCGAGCGGTTCACCGACCACGAGGGCGAGCCGGCGGTGCAGCAGTACCTGCTGCTGGTGGGGGCCCTGCGGACGCTCGCCCGGGGCGAGCACGCGCCGCACCTGGTGCTCGACGCGTTCCTGCTGCGCTCCCTCGCCGTCAACGGGTACGCGCCCAGCTTCACCGACTGCGCGGGGTGCGGGATGCCCGGCCCCAACCGGTTCTTCTCGGTCGCGTCGGGCGGTTCCGTCTGCCCCGACTGCCGGGTGCCCGGCAGCGTCGTACCCTCGCCGCAGGCCCTGGAACTCCTGGGGGCGCTGCTTACGGGAGACTGGGAGACCGCGGACGCGTGCGAGGCGCGGTACGTCCGGGAGGGGAGCGGGCTGGTGTCCGCCTACCTGCACTGGCATCTGGAGCGCGGGCTGCGCTCGCTCCGGTACGTCGAGAAGTAGCGCGCGCAGCGAACAGCCAGAGGAGACGAGAGGCACATGGTCGTACGCGGGTTCCTGGGGCGTCAGCGCCGGGAGTACAGGACGCCGGAACCGCACCCGTCGGGCGCGCGGCCGCCCAAGCTCCCCGGCGAGCTGGTCCCGAACCATGTGGCGATCGTCATGGACGGCAACGGGCGCTGGGCGAAGGAGCGGGGGCTGCCGCGCACCGAGGGGCACAAGGTCGGTGCCGAGCGGGTGCTGGACGTGCTCCAGGGCGCGGTCGAGATGGGCGTGGGGGCCATCTCGCTGTACGCCTTCTCCACGGAGAACTGGAAGCGCTCGCCGGACGAGGTGCGCTTCCTGATGAACTTCAACCGCGACTTCATCCGCAGGACCCGTGACCAGCTCGACGAGCTGGGGATCCGCGTGCGGTGGGTCGGGCGGATGCCCAAGCTGTGGAAGTCGGTGGCCAAGGAGCTGCAGGTCGCCCAGGAGCAGACGAAGGACAACGACCGGCTGACGCTGTACTTCTGCATGAACTACGGCGGACGGGCGGAGATCGCGGACGCCGCGCAGGCGCTGGCCGAGGACGTGAGGGCCGGGCGGCTCGATCCGTCGAAGGTCAACGAGAAGACGCTGCAGAAGTACATGTACTACCCGGACATGCCGGACGTGGACCTGTTCCTGCGGCCGAGCGGTGAGCAGCGTACGTCCAACTACCTGCTGTGGCAGAGCGCCTACGCCGAAATGGTGTTCCAGGACGTGCTGTGGCCGGACTTCGACCGGCGTGATCTGTGGCGGGCGTGCCTGGAGTTCGCGTCCCGGGACCGGCGGTTCGGCGGGGCGATCCCCAACGAGGAGCTGTCGGCCAGGGAGGGACGGCCCGCGGAGGCCGAGCAGCAGGGCTGACACGGGTGGGTCGCGCGGCCTGTGACGACGCCCCAGGGGCGCGGGGAACCGCGCGACCAGCCACCACGCACCCGAGGCCGACCACGCGCCGCGGCCTCACGGCTCAACCGCGTTCCGCTCAGCCCGCGGCGCACTCCGCGCACGTGCCGAAGATCTCCACCGTGTGGGCCACGTTGACGTAGCCGTGTTCCGCCGCGATGGCCTCCGCCCACTTCTCCACCGCCGGGCCCTCCACCTCGACCGCCTTGCCGCAGCTGCGGCACACCAGGTGGTGGTGATGGTCGCCGGTGGAGCAGCGCCGGTAGACGGACTCGCCGTCGGCGGTCCGCAGGACGTCGACCTCGCCCGCGTCGGCGAGGGACTGCAGCGTGCGGTAGACCGTGGTGAGCCCGACCGAGTCGCCCTTGTGCTTGAGCATGTCGTGCAGTTCCTGCGCGCTGCGGAACTCGTCGACCTCCTGAAGGCAAGCCGCCACGGCGGCACGCTGCCGAGTGGCGCGGCCCTTCACGGGCGGTCCTGCGGTCGTCACCGGATTGCCTCCTCACGTCTGGCATCTGCCGGGGCCATTGTGCCAGCCCGGGCAGTGGCGAGTCAGGCGCCGACCTCGTCGCCGGCCGTGCGGCCGGCCGGAATCGCGCACTCGGCGGGGTCGCCGCCGGGGTGTGCGGCGGCCAGTGTCCGGGCGCGGCGGCGGGCGAGCGGGGCCGCCAGCGCGGTCAGCGCGATGAACGCGCCGATGGTCAGCAGCACGATCGTCGCGCCGGGCGGCACGTCCTGGTAGTACGAGGTGACCGTGCCGCCGATGGTCACGCTCACGCCGATCGCGACGGCGATGGCGAAGGTGGCGGCGAAGCTGCGGGTGAGCTGCTGGGCCGCCGCGACGGGCACCACCATGAGCGCGCTCACCAGCAGCAGGCCGACGACGCGCATCGCGACCGAAACGGTCACCGCCGCCGTGATCGCCGTGAGCAGGTTGAGGAACCGCACCGGCAGGCCCGTCACCCGCGCGAACTCCTCGTCCTGGCTGACCGCGAACAGCTGCCGGCGCAGACCGACGGTGACCAGCATCACGAACGCGGCCAGCAGGCAGATCGCCGTGACGTCGGACTCCGACACCGTGGACAGGGAGCCGAAGAGGAACGAGGAGAGGTTCGTGGTGGAGCCGCCGGGGGCGAGGTTGATGAACATGACGCCGCCGGCCATACCGCCGTAGAACAGCATCGCGAGGGCGATGTCGCCGCGGGTCCTGGCGTACCAGCGGACCAGTTCCATGAAGACGGCGCCGAGGACGGAGACCAGGGTCGCCATCCACACCGGGGACCAGGTGAGCAGGAAGCCCAGGCCGACACCGGTCATCGCCACGTGGCCGATGCCGTCGCCCATGAGGGCCTGGCGGCGCTGCACCAGGTAGATGCCGACGGCGGGGGCGGTGATGCCGACCAGGACGGCGGCGAGCAGCGCCCGCTGCATGAAGGCGAAGTCGAGGATCTCCATCAGCTGAGCAGTCCTGTGCGCATCGGTCCGGCGCCCGCGGGGGCGTGCGGGTGTACGTGGTCATGGCCGGGCAGCGCGTGCTGGCCGACGGCCTTGGGGGGCGGGCCGTCGTGCGCGACGCAGCCGTCGCGGAGCACGACCGCCCGGTCGATCAAGGGCTCCAGGGGGCCCAGTTCGTGCAGGACGAGGAGGACGGTGGCGCCCTCGGAGACCTGGTGCCGCAGGGTCTCGGCGAGCACCTCCTGGCTGGCCAGGTCCACGCCCGCCATCGGCTCGTCCATGATCAGCAGTTCGGGTGCGGCGGCGAGCGCGCGGGCGATCAGGACCCGCTGGTGCTGGCCGCCGGAGAGGGCGTCGACGGAGTCCTTGGCGCGGTCCGTCATGCCGACGAGGTCCAGGGCGTGGCGTACGGCCTCGCGGTCGGCCTTGCGGAAGACACCGAAGCGGGTGCGGGCCAGGCGGCCCGAGGAGACGACCTCGGTGACCGTGGCGGGCACGCCCCCGGCCGCGGTGGTGCGCTGCGGGACGTAGCCCACGCGCGCCCAGTCGCGGAACCGGCGCTGCGGGGTGCCGAACAGTTCGATCCCGCCGGCGCTGACGGGCACCTGGCCGATGACGCTGCGCACGGCGGTCGACTTGCCTGAGCCGTTGGCACCGAGCAGGGCGACGACCTCGCCGCGGCGCACGGTGAGGTCGATGCCGCGCAGGACGGGGCGCGAGCCCAGCTCGGCGCGGACGCCGCTCAGGGAGATGACGGGCTCGGTGGTCATGCCGTCCTCCGGTCGTTCGTCGGTCACTTGGCGCCCAGGGCCGTCCGCAGGGCCTTGAGGTTGGCTTCCATGACCTGGAAGTAGTCGTCGCCGCGGGAGCTGTCGGTGATGCCCTCGATCGGGTCGAGGACGTCGGTCCTGAGTCCGGCGTCACCGGCGAGGGTCTTGGCGGTCTTGTCGCTGACGAGCGTCTCGTAGAAGACGGTGGTGGCGCCGTCCGCCTTCGCCGTCCTCTGGAGCTCCTTCACGCGGGCGCCGCTGGGCTCGGACTCGGGGTCGAGGCCGCTGATGGCCTCTTCGGTCAGGCCGTAGCGCTCGGCGAGGTAGCCGAAGGCGGCGTGCGTGGTGATGAAGACGTCGGTCTTCCTGTCCTTCAGGCCGGTCCGGAACTCCGTGTTCAGGTCGTTCAGCTTGCCGGCCAGCGCCTCGGCGTTCTTCTCGTAGTCGGCGGCGTGGTCCGGATCGGCCTTGGCGAAGGCCTTGCCGACGCCCTCGGCGACCTCGGCGTACTTGACCGGGTCGAGCCAGATGTGGGGGTCCTTGCCGCCCTCGCCCTCGTGGCCGTGCTCGTCCTCGTGGCCGGGCTCCTCCTCGTGGCCGTGCTCCTCCTCGGCGCCGTGCTCGTCCGCGTGCTCCTCCTCGTGACCACCGCTCTCGGCGCCGTGCTCCTCCAGGGAGGTCAGCGTGCTCGCGTCGATCTTGGTCTTGACCTCGGACTGGCCGACGGCCTCGTCGACGGTGGGCTGCAGGCCCTTGAGGTAGAGGGCCGCGTCGGACTCCTGGAGCTGCGCGGTCTGCTTGGCGCTGATCTCCAGGTCGTGCGGCTCCTGGCCGGGCTGGGTCAGACTGGTGACGTTGACGTGCTCGCCGCCGATCTGCTCGGCGAGGAAGGCCATGGGGTAGAACGAGGCGACGACGTCGAACTTGTCGGTGTTGCCCGCGGCGGCGCTGTCGGAGGAGCAGGCGGTCAGGGTGCCGAGACCGAGGGCGGTGGCCGCGGCCAGGGCGGCCGCGGATATGTGATGTCGTCGTACGTTCATGACACTCATTTTCAACAAATATGGAAACCGTTGTCAACAAAGCACGTGAGAGCGCTGTAGGGGACACCGAATTGGTCGCGGGGCAGGCCGCGCCGGTAGCCTGAGGGCTTCGCTGGAAGCAATCTCGCTTCGTCGCCCGTCGTCGTAATGAAGAGAGCACCGTGGCCGCCGACAAGATCGACACCATCGTCAGCCTGAGCAAGCGCCGTGGCTTCGTATTCCCCTGCAGTGAGATCTACGGCGGCCAGCGTGCCGCCTGGGACTACGGGCCGCTGGGTGTCGAGCTCAAGGAGAACCTCAAGCGCCAGTGGTGGCGCTACATGGTGACGTCGCGCGAGGACGTGGTCGGTATCGACTCGTCCGTGATCCTGGCCCCCGAGGTGTGGGTCGCCTCCGGTCACGTCGCCACGTTCACGGACCCGCTGACCGAGTGCACCTCCTGCCACAAGCGGTTCCGCGCGGACCACCTGGAGGAGGCGTACGAGGAGAAGAAGGGTCACGCCCCGGAGAACGGCCTCGCCGACCTCAACTGCCCCAACTGCGGCAACAAGGGCACCTTCACCGAGCCCAAGCAGTTCTCGGGCCTGCTCTCGACCCACCTCGGCCCGACCCAGGACTCCGGCTCCATCGCCTACCTGCGCCCGGAGACCGCCCAGGGCATCTTCACCAACTTCGGCCAGGTGCAGACCACTTCACGCCGCAAGCCGCCGTTCGGCATCGCCCAGATGGGCAAGTCCTTCCGCAACGAGATCACGCCCGGCAACTTCATCTTCCGCACCCGCGAGTTCGAGCAGATGGAGATGGAGTTCTTCGTCAAGCCGGGCGAGGACGAGAAGTGGCAGGAGTACTGGATGGAGCAGCGCTGGAACTGGTACACCGGTCTCGGCCTGCGCGAGGAGAACATGCGGTGGTACGAGCACCCGCAGGAGAAGCTCTCCCACTATTCCAAGCGCACCGCTGACATCGAGTACCGCTTCCAGTTCGGCGGCAGCGAGTGGGGCGAGCTGGAGGGTGTCGCCAACCGCACCGACTACGACCTCGGCGCCCACTCCAAGGCCTCCGGCCAGGACCTGTCCTTCTTCGACCAGGAGGCCGGCGAGCGCTGGACGCCGTACGTCATCGAGCCGGCGGCCGGTGTCGGCCGGGCGATGCTCGCCTTCCTGCTCGACGCCTACGTCGAGGACGAGGCGCCCAACGCCAAGGGCAAGATGGAGAAGCGGACCGTGCTGCGGCTCGACCACCGCCTCGCGCCGGTGAAGGTCGCGGTGCTCCCGCTGTCCCGCAACCCGGAGCTGTCGCCGAAGGCCAAGGGCCTGGCACAGGCGCTGCGGCAGAACTGGAACATCGAGTTCGACGACGCCGGCGCCATCGGCCGCCGGTACCGCCGCCAGGACGAGATCGGTACGCCGTTCTGCGTGACCGTCGACTTCGACACCCTGGACGACAACGCGGTGACCGTGCGCGAGCGCGACACCATGAAGCAGGAGCGCGTGTCGCTGGACCAGATCGAGGGGTACCTCGCGGCCCGGCTGATCGGCTGCTGAACGTTCGTCACCCGCGCCCACCCTCCACCCGACCCGGTCGGGTGGAGGGTGGGCTGTTTCGTCCACCGGGCCCGCCGGCCCGGGTCTCAGGCGGCGGTGGGGTCCACCGTCGCCTGGTGGGCCGCCTCCAGGTGCTCCTGCGCCTTGAGCCACGGCAGGAACTGCGCTCCTGTGCGCCAGCCGCACGTGTCACACCTGATCGTGCGCTGCACTCCGGTGCGCAGGGCGCGCACGATGTGCACGCGCCCGTGCAGGTCCCAGCGGCTGACCTTGCTGGTGTCGGTCTGCGGCATGGTGCCTCCGGCGGTTCGGCGGGTCGGTGATGCCGTTCTTGTGCCCCCGTTCGGGGACGACAAGGGGTGTGCGGCGAAAAGCGACATCATCCGCGTCAGCGGCCCTGCAGAGCCTTGACGTTGTCGCCGAAGGTCCAGTTCCGCGACCCGTCCCAGTTGATCGACCAGGTCATCAATCCCTTGAGGCCGCCGCCGTAGTGGTTCCAGGCCTGGGAGACCAGGGACGGGGACATGTGACCGCCGCCCGCGCCCGGCTGCGCGGGCAGTCCCGGCACCTGCTTGTCGTACGGCACCCGGATCGTCGTGCCCTGGATGACCAGTCCCTTGTCGAGACAGTCGGTCTGGGCGACGAAGCCCTGCACCGTGCCGGCGGAGTAGGCGTCGCCGGAGCAGCCGTACATGGCGCCGTTGTAGTACTGCATGTTCAGCCACCACAGGCGGCCGTTGTCCGCGTACTTCTTGATGACCGGCAGGTACGCGCCCCAGATCGAGCCGTAGACGACGCTGCCGCCGGTGACATAGGCGGTCTCCGGGGCCATGGTCAGGCCGAAGCCCGCCGGCATGCGGGCGAGAACGCCGTCGATGATGCGGATCAGGTTGGCCTGGGACGCGGACGGTTGGCTGATGTCGCCGCTGCCGACCAGGCCGGTCTCGATGTCGATGTCGATGCCGTCGAAGTTGTACTTCTTCAGGATCGGGACGATCGTCTCGACGAAGCGGTCGGCCACGGCGGTGGAGTTGAGGTCGATGCCGGCCGTCGCGCCGCCGATGGAGAGCAGGATGGTCTGCCCGGATGCCTTGGCCGCGCACATCTCCTCCGGGGTGGCGACCTTCACGCCCCGGTCCATGCCGTCCTCCCACAGCGCGGTTCCGTCGGAGAGGATGACCGGGAACGCCGCGTTGATCACGTTGTAGCCGTGGGCGGCCATGCGGGAGTCGGTGATCGGGGTCCAGCCGAAGGGCGGGTGGACGCCGTTGGAGGCGCCGTCCCAGTTCTCCCAGTAGCCCTGGAGGACCTTTCCGGCGGGTTTCGTTTTCACCGCACAGGTCTCGGCGGCGGGCGCGGCCGTGGCGGCGGGTGCGGTGGTGAGGGTGAACGGGGCGAGGACCGCTGTGGTGACGGCGGCCGCGAGGAGACGCAGCCTGTGGCGGAGCCGGCGGTTCATGGGGCCTCCCGGTGGGTGCGGTGAGGTGATCATGTGTGGGGCGCCGTGCGGAGTTGTCCTGGTGTCGTAGCCATGACAGTGGCTTTGGTCCAGACCTTTCGTCAAGAGGTCTGGACCAACGAGTGGGGCGGACGGCCGCGATCGGACCCTCCGGGATGCGGGACAATGGGGGAATGCCCACGCCCTCGCCGACCACGAACACGACCACGACCGTGAACGCGATCACGGACACGACCACGGACGCGGCCCTGCGCATCGGCCCGCATGCCGTCCGGCCGCCCGTCGTGCTCGCTCCCATGGCCGGGATCACCAACGCCCCCTTCCGCACCCTGTGCAGGGAGTGGAGCGGCGGCAAGGGCCTGTTCGTCAGCGAGATGATCACCACCCGGGCGCTGGTCGAGCGCAACGACAAGACCATGCAGCTCATCAGGTTCGACGAGACCGAAAAGCCCCGCTCCATCCAGCTGTACGGTGTCGACCCGGCGACCGTCGGCAAGGCCGTCCGCATGATCGCGGAGGAGGACCTCGCCGACCACATCGACCTCAACTTCGGCTGCCCGGTCCCCAAGGTGACCCGCAAGGGCGGCGGCTCGGCCCTCCCGTTCAAGCGGAACCTGCTGCGGTCCATCCTGCGCGAGGCCGTGAGCGGCGCGGGCGACCTGCCGGTGACGATGAAGATGCGCAAGGGCATCGACGACGACCACCTGACCTACCTGGACGCCGGCCGGATCGCCGTGGAGGAGGGTGTGACCGCCATCGCGCTGCACGGCCGCACCGCCGCCCAGCACTACGGCGGCACCGCCGACTGGGACGCCATCGCCCGGCTCAAGGAGCACGTCCCGGAGATCCCGGTGCTCGGCAACGGCGACATCTGGTCGGCCGAGGACGCGCTCAGGATGGTGCGCGAGACCGGCTGCGACGGGGTGGTCGTGGGCCGGGGGTGCCTGGGCCGGCCGTGGCTGTTCGCGGATCTGGTGGCCGCCTTCGAGGGACGTACCGACGCCTTCGTACGGCCCACCCTGCGCGAGGTCGCCGACGTCATGGTCCGGCACGCCACGCTGCTCGGGGAATGGATCGGCGACGAGTCCCGCGGTGTGATCGACTTCCGCAAGCACGTCGCCTGGTACCTGAAGGGCTTCGCGGTCGGCTCCGAGATGCGCAAGCGGCTCGCGGTCACCTCCTCGCTGGAGGAACTGCGGGCCGGGCTCGACGAGCTGGACCTCGGCCAGCCCTGGCCGGCCGGCGCCGACGGCCCCCGCGGCCGTACGTCCGGCAACAACCGGGTGGTGCTGCCGGACGGCTGGCTGAAGGACCCCTACGACTGCGCCGGCGTCGGAGAGGACGCGGAGCTCGACACCTCCGGCGGCTGATCCGAGCAGGACCGCCCCGACGACCGCCCCGGCGGGGAGGCCGACGCGCCGACGACCAGGGCCGCGGCGAACGCGTGTAGGAGGCGGACCCGGCGTGGGGGTCCGGGTCCGCCGTCGTTCCGTACGTACGCGCTGACCGGTGCGTTCATCCGACCGATGCCCGGGATTGGTCCGCATGGTGAAATCCGGCACGCTGTGGCAGCGTGATTCTCGCCACCCTTGATAAGGGTTGCGCTCAGATGAGCGGATCATGGGCGACTGCACTTCTCAAAGCGTGGCACTCAGTGCCACCTCTTGATCGTTCATCGAGCGAAATCAGACGTGTGGATTGCCGCTCATGTGAGCGCCCTGGGGCCCTGTGGGTGGGAAGATGCGTTCAAGAAGTGAAAACATTCGGCTGGGACCGCTTGCCAAGCTTTGACTTTCAATCCGCTGGCGCACGAGTGGTTACAGGCGCATGACCCACAAGTGGACGTACCCAGACGCCTTTGATCTGGGTACATTCCTCGCCGTCAGGGCAGCCACCGCGTCCTCGAGGAGTCGAGACCCGTGTCGGAAAACAAAGATCCCCACGTAGCTCAGCCGGGCACGAGCGTTGAGGGCGTGAAGTTCGTCTACGACTTCACCGAGGGCAACAAGGACCTCAAGGACCTGCTCGGCGGCAAGGGTGCCAACCTCGCCGAGATGACCAACCTGGGCCTTCCCGTCCCGCCCGGCTTCACCATCACCACCGAGGCCTGCAAGACCTACCTCGACAGTGGCGAGGAGCCCGCGGAACTGCGTGACGAGGTGAGTGCGCACCTCGACGCCCTCGAGGCGACGATGGGCAAGAAGCTCGGCCAGGCCGACAACCCCCTCCTCGTGTCGGTCCGCTCCGGTGCCAAGTTCTCCATGCCGGGCATGATGGACACCGTCCTCAACATCGGCCTGTCGGACAAGTCCGTGCAGGGCCTGGCGAAGCAGGCCGGCGACGACCGGTTCGCCTGGGACTCCTACCGGCGCCTCATCCAGATGTTCGGCAAGACCGTCCTCGGCGTCGACGGCGAACTCTTCGAGGACGCGCTGGAGGCGGCGAAGGCGGCCAAGAACGTCACCGTCGACACCGAGCTGGAGGCCGCCGACCTCAAGAAGCTCGTCACCAAGTTCAAGAAGATCGTCAAGACCGAGGCCGGCCGGGACTTCCCGCAGGACCCGCGCGAGCAGATGGACCTCGCCATCAAGGCGGTCTTCGACTCCTGGAACGGCGACCGCGCCAAGCTGTACCGCCGCCAGGAGCGCATCCCGCACGACCTGGGCACCGCCGTCAACGTGTGCTCCATGGTCTTCGGCAACCTCGGCCCCGACTCCGGCACCGGTGTCGCCTTCACCCGCGACCCCGCCTCAGGACACCAGGGCGTCTACGGCGACTACCTGCAGAACGCGCAGGGCGAGGACGTGGTCGCGGGCATCCGCAACACCGTGCCGCTCGCGGAGCTGGAGCGGATCGACAAGAAGTCGTACGACCAGCTGATGCAGATCATGGAGACCTTGGAGAACCACTACAAGGACCTCTGCGACATCGAGTTCACCATCGAGCGCGGTCAGCTGTGGATGCTCCAGACCCGCGTCGGCAAGCGCACCGCGGGCGCGGCCTTCCGCATCGCCACCCAGCTCGTCGACCAGGGCCTGATCGACGAGGCCGAGGCCCTGACCCGCGTCAACGGCGCCCAGCTCGCGCAGCTGATGTTCCCGCGCTTCGACGAGAGCGCCAAGGTCGAGCAGGTCGGACGCGGCATCGCCGCCTCCCCGGGCGCGGCGGTCGGCAAGGCGGTCTTCGACTCCTACACCGCCGTCAAGTGGTCGCGCTCCGGTGAGAAGGTCATCCTCATCCGCCGCGAGACCAACCCCGACGACCTGGACGGCATGATCGCGGCCGAGGGCATCCTCACCTCGCGCGGCGGCAAGACCTCCCACGCGGCCGTCGTCGCCCGCGGCATGGGCAAGACCTGTGTCTGCGGCGCCGAGGAGCTCGAGGTCGACACCAAGCGCCGCCGGATGACCGTGCCCGGCGGGCACGTGGTGGAGGAGGGCGACGTCGTCTCCATCGACGGCTCCTCCGGCAAGGTCTACCTCGGCGAGGTGCCGGTCGTGCCGTCCCCGGTCGTCGAGTACTTCGAGGGCCGGATGCACCCGGGCGCCGACGACGCCGACGAGCTGGTCGAGGCCGTGCACCGGATGATGGCCTTCGCCGACCGCAAGCGCCGGCTGCGGGTGCGCGCCAACGCCGACAACGCCGAGGACGCGCTGCGCGCCCGCCGCTTCGGCGCCCAGGGCATCGGCCTGTGCCGCACCGAGCACATGTTCCTCGGCGACCGGCGCGAACTGGTGGAGCGCCTGATCCTGGCCGACACCGAGGCCGAGCGCGAGGAGTCCCTGAAGGGCCTGCTCCCGCTGCAGAAGCAGGACTTCGTCGAGTTGTTCGAGGCGATGGACGGCCTCCCGGTCACCATCCGCCTGCTCGACCCGCCGCTGCACGAGTTCCTCCCCGACATCACCGAGCTGTCGGTCCGCGTGGCCCTCGCCGAGTCCCGGCAGGAGCCGCACGAGAACGAGCTGCGCCTCCTCCAGGCCGTGCACCGGCTGCACGAGCAGAACCCGATGCTGGGCCTGCGCGGTGTACGCCTCGGTCTGGTCATCCCCGGCCTGTTCACCATGCAGGTGCGGGCCATCGCGGAGGCGGCGGCCGAGCGCAGGGCCGCCAAGGGCGACCCGCGCGCGGAGATCATGATCCCGCTGGTCGGCACGGTCCAGGAGCTGGAGATCGTCCGGGAGGAGGCCGACAAGGTCATCGCCGAGGTCGAGGAGACCACCGGCACCTCGCTCAAGCTCTCCATCGGCACGATGATCGAGCTGCCGCGCGCCGCCCTGACCGCCGGCCAGATCGCCGAGGCCGCGCAGTTCTTCTCCTTCGGCACCAACGACCTCACCCAGACGGTGTGGGGCTTCTCCCGGGACGACGTGGAGGCCAGCTTCTTCACCGCCTACCTGGAGAAGGGCATCTTCGGGGTGTCGCCGTTCGAGACGATCGACAAGGACGGCGTCGGCTCCCTGGTGAAGCTCGCCGCCAAGGCCGGCCGCGAGACCCGCCCCGACCTGAAGCTCGGCGTCTGCGGCGAGCACGGCGGCGACCCGGAGTCCGTCCACTTCTTCCACGAGGTGGGCCTGGACTACGTCTCCTGCTCCCCGTTCCGCATCCCGGTCGCCCGTCTGGAGGCCGGCCGCGCGGCGGTCACCTCGGCGGGCAGCGACCACCGCTGAGCCCTCCGGGGCATTCGAACCCCGGAGCCGTCGTCTGTCACCCGACCACCCTCACCGATCGGCGACGGCTCCGGATCACGAAGAGAGAGCGGCACCCGTGCGGGGGTGCCGCTCTCCCGTGCGTGCGGGTCAGCGGTCGCCGCGCCGCCTGCGGGCCGCGATCATCACGCCGCCGCCCAGGAGGACGACGGCCGCGCCGCCGGCCGCGATGTACGGCGTGGCGTTGCCGCCGCCGGTCTCGGCGAGGTCGGTGCCGCTCCGCTCCTTGCCGCCGGTGTCGCCGCCGGTGCCGGTGCTGCCGGACCCGGTGTCCGTCTCCTCCTCGTGCGGGACGAAGTCCGCGGGCGGCTGGTCGCAGCCGACGCCGTCGCCGTCGCGGTCGAGGTGCTTGCCGTAGTGGTCGTCGCCCTTGGCGATGTCGCTGTACCCGTTCTCGTACGCCTCGGTGCAGTTCTTGAACGGGTGGGTGCCGTCGTGCGCCACGGCGGTGGCCGGTACGGCGGCCAGGGCGAGGGCGGCGAGGACCGCGGCGGCGGAGGTACGGAACGGATTCATGGTGAGGAGCCCCCCAGATCGGGCGAATGCGTGCGGTGCGAGGGTGCTGAAGCTAGCGGGGTGCGGATGGTGTGGCGGGGATATGGAGTTCCTGTGATGCGAACGTGACGTGACCGGAGGGTGGCTCTGCGCCATGGAACCGTCGGTCCGTCCCTCGTAGGCTGAACCCATGACCGGCTGGAGCACGCACGACATCCCCGACCGGAGCGGTCGCCGCGCCGTGGTCACCGGGGCCAACAGCGGACTCGGTTTCGTCGTCGCACGGGAGCTGGCCCGCAGGGGCGCGGGGGTGGTGCTCGCCTGCCGCAGCGAGGCGCGGGGGAGCCGGGCCCTGGCGAGGCTGCTCGCCGAGGTGCCGGGCGCCGACGCGGAGGTGCGGCGGCTGGACCTGGGAGACCTGGCGTCGGTGCGGGAGTTCGCGGCCACGCTGCCGTACGAGCGGGTCGACCTGCTGGTCAACAACGCCGGCGTCATGGCACTGCCGTACGGGACGACCGCGGACGGGTTCGAGACGCAGTTCGGGGTGAACCACCTCGGGCACTTCGCCCTCACCGGGCTGCTGATGCCGGCGCTGCTCGCGGCGCCGGGCGCGCGGATCGTGACCGTGTCCAGCTTCATGCACGTGCTGGCCAACATCGACCCGCGCGACCTCAACAGCGAGCGAGGGTACCGGCGCTGGGTCGCCTACGCCCGTTCCAAGTCGGCCAACCTGCTCTTCACGCACGAGCTGGCCCGCAGGCTCGCGGCGCACGGCGGTGACGTGGTGGCGGCCGCCGCCCATCCCGGGTACGCGGCCACCAACCTCCAGACCGCGGGACCGCGCGCCGCGGGGCGGCGACTGGCCGAGCGGGTGGTGCGGCTCGGCAACCGGGTCGTCGCCCAGTCCGCCGAGGCGGGCGCGCTGCCCGTGCTGTACGCGGCGACCGCACCCGACGTCCGCCCGGACGCGTTCGTCGGACCGTCCTTCGCCATGTGGCGCGGGGCGCCCGCGCGCTCGTGGCGGGCGCCCTGGACCCTCGACGACAGGGTGGCGGAGCGGCTGTGGGCCGCCTCGGAGGAGCTGACGGGCGTGGTGTACGACGGCCTGCGGGGGGCGGCCGCGGCGGGACCGCCACCGCCGTGAGCGTCGACTGAGCCGCGGAAGCGGGCGGCGGTGCCGGGGACCTCGGAGCGTGGCTCGGTGAGCGAGCGGCCGGCCCCGGACGCCGGGCCGGTGCGACCTGGGAACCCGACGGCCCCCGGCCGCCTCCGGCCGGTCAGGCCGCCTTCACCTCGTACGCCGTCACCCGGACCGTCTCGTCGTCCAGGCACTGTCCCGATTCCAGGTCGAAGCGCTGCTTCAGGAGCGGGGAGGCGACGAAGGGGCGGCCCCGGTGGGTGCCGGTCAGGCCGCGGGAGAGGACCGCGGCGCCGGTGAAGGGGTCGCGGTTGTCGATGGCGTAGAGGCGGCCGGCGCGGTCGGCGAAGACGGCGGCCTGGCGGCCGTCGGGGAGGAGGGCGGCCACCCCGCGGCCCGGGAGCAGCGCGCTCAGGTCGCAGACCGTGAACCAGTCGTCCGTGAGGCGGAGCCGGACCTTCAGGCCGGTGGTCTCGAGGGTCAGGGTCATCGCGTCGCGGTTCCTTCCAGGATGTCGTCGGCGGGGCGCAGGCCGACGGTCAGCAGCGGCAGGTCGGGCTTGATCTGGTCGCGCTCGGGGACGAAGGCGACCACCGGGTCGGGGGTGTCGGGCGCGTTCACGAAGGACACGAAGCGGGCGAGCTTCTCCGGGTCGTTGATGGTCTCGGCCCACTCGTCCCGGTAGTGGGAGACGTGGGCGGCCATCAGGGCCTCCAGTTCGTCGCAGATGCCGAGCGAGTCGTGGACGACCACGTCCCGTACGTGGTCCAGGCCGCCGGGGATCCGGTCCAGCCAGACGCTGGTGCGCTCCAGACGGTCGGCGGTGCGGATGTAGAACATCAGGAACCGGTCGACGAGACGGACGAGTTCGGCGTCCGAGAGGTCCTGGGCGAGCAGGTCGGCGTGGCGCGGGGTGGCGCCGCCGTTGCCGCCGACGTAGAGGTTCCAGCCGCCCGCGGTGGCGATGACGCCGAAGTCCTTCGACTGGGCCTCCGCGCACTCGCGCTGGCATCCGGAGACCGCCGACTTGAGCTTGTGCGGGGAGCGCAGCCCCCGGTAGCGCAGCTCCAGGTCGATCGCCATGCGTACGGAGTCCTGGACGCCGTACCGGCACCAGGTCCGTCCGACGCAGGACTTCACCGTGCGCAGCGACTTGCCGTAGGCGTGGCCGGACTCGAAACCGGCGTCGACCAGGCGGGCCCAGATCAGCGGCAGCTGCTCGACCCGCGCGCCGAACATGTCGATGCGCTGGCCGCCGGTGATCTTCGTGTAGAGGCCGAAGTCGCGGGCGATCTCACCGATGACGATCAGCTTCTCCGGTGCGATCTCCCCGCCGGGGATGCGCGGCACGACCGAGTACGAGCCGTTCTTCTGCAGGTTCGCCAGGAAGTGGTCGTTGGTGTCCTGCAGGGCGGCCTGTTCGCCGTCGAGGACGTGCGTACCGGCGCCGATCGCCGGGGCGAGGGAGGCGATGATCGAGCCGACCGCCGGCTTGCAGACCTCGCAGCCGTCGCCGCCCCGGGCGGTCTCGCGGCCGTGCCGGTCGAGCAGCTCCCGGTAGGAGGTGACGCGCAGGGCGAGGACGATCTCGTACAGCTCCTCGCGGGTCTGCGCGAAGCAGGCGCACAGCCCCTTGTCGACCTCGACGCCGCTCGCCTCCAGCTCGGCGTCGACCAGCTGGCCCAGCACTTTCACGCAACTTCCGCAGCCGGTACCTGCCTTGGTGCACTTCTTCACCTCGGGCACGGTGGTGCACCGGTGTTCGGTGACCGCGCCGCGGATGGCCCCCTTGGTGACGTTGTGGCAGGAGCAGATCACCGCCTCGTCGGGCAGCGCGGACGGGCCGAGCCGGGCCGGGGCCCCGGCGCCGGCCGGCAGCACCAGCGCCTCCGGGGCGACGGGCGGCACCGAGCCGGTGAACGCGCGCAGCGTGCCGTACGCCTCCGCGTCGCCGACCAGGACGCCGCCGAGCAGCGTCCCGTCACGGCCGATGACCAGCTTCTTGTACAGGCCGGCGCGGGAGTCGGAGTAGACGACGTCCAGGCAGTCCCCGGCGGTGCCGTGCGCGTCGCCGAAGGACGCCACGTCCACGCCGAGCAGCTTCAGCTTGGTGGACAGGTCGGCGCCGGTGAAGGCCGACTCCTCCTCGGCGATCGTCGCGGCGACGGTCGCCGCCTGCTCGTACCCGGGGGCCACCAGGCCGTACACCCGGCCGTCGGCGGCCAGGGCGCACTCGCCGATGGCGAACACGTGCGGGTCGGTGACCGTGCGGCACTGCTCGTCGACCGTGATGCCGCCGCGCTCGCCGACCGCGAGGCCGCAGGCGCGGGCCAGCTGGTCGCGGGGACGGACACCGGCGGAGAACACCACCAGGTCGGTGGCGAGTTCGCTGCCGTCGGACAGTCTCATGCCCGTGACGGCGCCCGCGTCGCCGGTCACGATCTCCTGCGTGCCGACGCCCGTGTGGACGCTCAGGCCCATGCCCTCGACGGTGCGCAGCAGCGCCGCGCCCCCGCCCTCGTCGACCTGCACCGGCATCAGGCGCGGGGCGAACTCCACGATGTGGGTGTTCAGGCCGAGGCCCTTGAGCGCGCCCGCCGCCTCCAGGCCCAGCAGACCGCCGCCGACCACCGCACCGGTCGTCGACCTGCGCGCGTACTCCTCGATGGCGAACAAGTCCTCGACGGTGCGGTAGACGAAGCAGCCCTCGGCGTCCCTGTTCGGCACCGGCGGCACGAACGGGTAGGAGCCGGTGGCCAGGACTAGGACGTCGTAGCCGACGACCAGCCCCGAGCGGGCGGTCACGGTGCGCGCCGCGCGGTCGACGGTCTCCGCCGGGTCGCCGACGTGCAGCTCGATGCCGTGCGCCGTGAGGAACGCCGGGTCCGTCAGGGACAGGTCCTCGGGGGTCTTCCCCGAGAAGTACGAGGTGAGCTGGACGCGGTCGTACGCCGGACGCGGCTCCTCGCACAGCACGACCACGCGGTGCGTGGCGGTCAGGCCGCGCTCGGCGAGCGCCTCGAGGAAACGCTGGCCGACCATGCCGTGGCCGACGAGCACGATGGTCGGTGTGTCCGTGGACATCAGGAGCCTCCGTCGTTGGTGAGCAGGTGGAGCAGGGGCCCGCCGCCGGACGGGAGCGGCTCTGCTCCCTCCCAGGCGCGCGCGAGGGCGCCGACGGTGCCGAGTTCGCCGACCAGGACCCCGCCGACCAGGCGGTCGTCGCGGACGACGACCTTGCGGTAGGTACCGCGGGTGGCGTCGGTGAGCTGGACGACGTCGTCGCCCGGCAACGCCTCGGTCTCGCCGAACGCGGCCAGGTCGAAGGGGCTGTCGGGACCGGTGAGGGTGAGCCGGGTCAGGGAGCGGGTGCCGGTGTAGCGGGCGGAGGGGTCCCCGGCGAGCAGCGCGGCGAGCGCGTCGGCCTGGTCGAGGGCCGGGGCGGCGAGCCCGTACACCGTGCCGGCGTGCTGGACGCAGTCGCCGACGGCGTGGACGTACGGGTCGGAGGTGCGCAGCTCGTCGTCGACGACGATGCCCCGGCCGACCTCCAGCCCGGCGGCGCGGGCGAGCCCGGTCCTCGGCCGGACCCCGCAGGCCAGGACCACGAGGTCGGCGTCGAGGGCGTACCCGTCGGCCAGTTCCACCGAGCGGACGGCGCCGGCGACGCAGCGCACGTCCCGCACCCGGCACTCGGTGTGCACCTCCACGCCGAGGCCGGTCAGGTACCGCTCGATGAGCGCGGAGGCGGCCGGGTCGAGCCGGCGTTCCATGAGCCGCCCGGCCTGCTGGGCGAGGACGACCTGCGCGCCGCGCACGGCGAGGGCGCGGGCCGCGGAGACGCCGAGCAGCCCGCCGCCGATCACCACCGCCCGCGCTCCCGGCCGCAGCGCCTCGGCCAGGCCCAGGCAGTCGTCCAGGGTGCGGAACGCGTGCACGCCCCCGGGCAGCTCGTGGTCCGCGGTGAACAGGCCCCGCAGCGGCGGCAGCACGGGGTTCGAGCCGGTGGCCAGGACCAGCCGGCCGTAACCGGTCACCGAGCCGTCGGCGCAGGCGACGGTCCGCGCGGCGCGGTCGATCCCGGTGACCCGGGCCCGGACCAGGCCCGCGGGCGCCGGCAGGGCGATCACCTCGGGGCGGTAACGCCCGGCCAGCACCTCGGCGAGCAGCACCCTGTTGTACGGGCGGTGCTGCTCCTCGCCGATCAGCGTCACGGGCGTGCCCAGCTCGCCGAGCCGCCGGGCGAGGCGTACGCCCGCGAGGCCGGAGCCGATCACCACCACACGCTCGTTCGAGGTCATGTCCCCGAGCGTGCGGTGCGGGTGTTACCCGGCGGCATCACCTCTGTTTCCCGCGCGGAACGCTGCCCTCAACGGGAGCGGGGGACGGGTGTGAGGCTTCCCGGCCCGGCCGGGGCGCACGGTGTGAGGAGGCCGACGGCGGGCCAACCTCAATAAACGCTCATCTTGATGGACGTACCATCTATCCCGTCCCTAGGCTCGCGGCCATGCCCGACATCTCGCTCACCACGGTCGTCCTGCTCTGTCTGGCCGCCCTCGCCGCAGGCTGGATCGACGCCGTGGTCGGCGGCGGCGGGCTGCTGCTCCTGCCCGCCCTGCTGCTGGGGCTCCCCTCCGGAACCCCGGCCGCGCACGCCCTGGGCACCAACAAGGCGGTCGCGATCGTCGGCACCACGGGTGCGGCGGTCACCTACGCCCGCAGGGCGCCGGTCGACGTGCGGACGGCCGTGCGTATCGGCCTGGCCGCCCTCGCCGGTTCGTCGGCCGGGGCGTTCTTCGCGGCCGGGATGAGCACCGAGGTCCTCAAACCGGTGATCATGGTGGTGCTGCTCGCCGTCGGCGCCTTCGTGATCCTGCGCCCCGCCTTCGGCGCGGCCCCCGCCACCGGCCCGGCCACCCGCCGGCAGATCCTCGCCGCGATCGGCCTGGGCGGCCTGGGCATCGGCTTCTACGACGGTCTCGTCGGCCCCGGCACGGGCACGTTCCTCGTGCTGGCGCTCACCGCCCTGCTCCACCTCGACCTGGTCACCGCCTCCGCCACCGCCAAGATCGTCAACTGCTGCACCAACGCCGGCGCACTGGCGACGTTCGCCTGGCAGGGCGCGGTGCTGTGGCAACTGGCGGCGCTGATGGCGGTGTTCAACCTGGCGGGCGGCATGCTCGGCGCCCGCACGGCCCTGAAGAAGGGCAGCGGCTTCGTCCGCGTCGTCCTGCTGACGGTCGTCTTCGCCCTGGTGGCGAACCTGGCGTACGAGCAGTGGGCGGCCTGAACCGGACCCGGTGGTCAACCCGGCTGACGTGATCCACTCGCGCGGGTTAGGCTCCAGCGCCGCTCCGTGGGGCGGGCGGCCGGTGCGGGGAGCACCGCACACAACAGCACAGGGGTGGGGGAGACGATGGTGGAGGACGGCAGACCGTCCAGGACGCGGACGCTGGGGACGGCCGCGCTGGTGGTCGGAGCGGGCGCGCTGATCGGGCTCGCGGTGGAGTTCCACGCGCTGGGGTGGTCGTCCATTCCCGGCAACAGCTGCGGCGGAAGGTACCGGCCCTGCCCGGAGGGCACCACGCCGACCCTCATCCTGGCGTTCGTGTTCACCTTCGCGGGGTTCACCGGGCTCACCGTCGCCCTCGCCGCGTTCAGGCGGATCCGGCCCGGGAAGGCCCTGCCCGGCGCACTCGCCGCGGCGGGCGTGCTGATCGCCCTGTGGCCCGGCTGGCAGGCCCACCTCTGGCTGCGCGGGCCGGTGCTCGACCCGGCCTGGCAGGCGAGCCCGGACCGGCCCGCGAGCGTGCGCGGCGTCGGCGTCTGGGCGCTGGGCGACGGCGCCGGGACGGTGGTACGGGCCCGGACCGACGCGCTGATCGCCTACGACTCCGCCACCGGGGACCGCGGCTGGGTGCTGCGGGCGCCCGCGCGCGAGTCGGTGTGCGCGATGAGCGAGCGGCCCGTCGACGGCATCGGCCTGGTCGCCTTCGCACGGGACGAGGAGCCGTGCGACACCGTGTGGGGCGTCGAGGTGAGCAGCGGACGCACGGTGTGGGAGCGGGACTTCGCCGGCAGGACACTGCTGTACGGCGGTGGAGGGGTGCTCAGCGCCGACGGGGGAGTGGCCGTGGCGCTGGGCGAACGCTCGGTCCACGGATACGGGCTCACCGACGGCGCGGTGCGCTGGACCGCGAAGCCCACCGCGGCCCGGGCCGAGGGCGGGGACGACGCCGAGTGCGAGCCGGTGACGGCCTCCTCGGCCGGCGGCACCACCCGGGTCGTCGTCACGTGCGGCCGCTACACCGACTTCCACTCGGCATGGCTCCTCACCCTCGACGACGCCACGGGCAAGGAGCCGAGCCGGCGCGAACTCCCGGTGGAGAGCTGGGTGAACGCGGCCGCGGTGCTCTCCGCCGAGCCGTTCACCCTGCTGGTGCAGGAGAAGGACGAGCGTGGCCTCGCCGCCGTGCTGGCCTACGCCGAGCCGGACGACCCGGAGCGGAGGCCGGTGACGATCCCCCTCACCGCCGACGAGGAGGACCTGGCCCTCACCGGGCTCCACCCCGTGTTCACCGCCCGGCCGGTGTTCCGCGCGCAGGTCGCCGACGGGAACCTGATCGTGGCCGCCGCGAGACCGGGGTCGGACGACGCCGAGCGGGTCGCGGCCTACTCGCTCGACGACGGCCGCCGCCGCTGGCACGCGGACCTGGGCACCCCGGTCGTCGCGCTCGCCCCGGCCGGCCCCGGCCGGGTGGCCGTGCTCGGTGAGTCCCAGCGCCTGTGGACGCTCACCACCGGCGAGGGGACCCGGGTGGGCGAGGAGGACGGCACGACGGTGCGCGACATCGCCTTCAAGATCGACGACGGCCCGCAGCTGGTCCGGGCGGGCGACGGCTGGGTGATCGTCAACGCCGACGGCGACACCTACGCCCCCGCGCTCGCGGTCCGCCCGTAGCGGGGGCACAGGGCGTCCCCGGGTGGCCCGACATCGCTCAGCGCGTGTCCGTCAGGTGGGCGTAGACGACGACGTTGCCGCGGTAGCCGGTGGTGCGCGAGTAGCCGCCGCCGCAGGTGATGACGCGGAGCTCGGGGCGGGGTGCCGCGCCGTACACCTTCGTGTCGGGGAAGTCCTCCGCGTCGTACACCTCGACCGCGTCCACCGTGAACACGGCGACCCGGCCGTCGCGCCGGTCCACCTCGATGGTGCTGCCCTTGCGCAGGGCGCCGAGGGAGTAGAAGACGGCGGGGCCGTCGGCGTTGTCGACGTGGCCCGCGACGATCGCGGTGCCCCGCTCGCCGGGGGTGGTGCCGGCCTCGTACCAGCCGGCGAGGTTCTTCCGGTCGGCGGGCGGGACCTCGAGGCTGCCGGTCCGCGTCAGGCCGAGGCCGGTCAGCGGCGCGTCCACGTCGATCGCGGGGATGCGGACGCGGTCCGGCGGGGAGGGCGGCAGCGCGGGCGCCGCGGAACGGAGGGCGCTGCGGTCGTCGGCCCCGGTGCGCGCCTGGGCGGCCGACGGCTGCGGCGGGGTCTCGCCGCGCCCGTCGCGCAGCAGCAGCATCCCGGAGCACAGGGCGAGCACGGTCACGGCGGTTATCGCTGCGTTGCTCGGACCCCTGGTCCTGCGGAATCTGCGGCGCGTCACGGACTGGACCTCATCTCGGGTCGGTCCCCCGTGCCCCCTCCGGGCCGCGAGGGGCGTCGGACCCGGAGGGGGAGGGGACATGCGGTACCGGCGGGGACGGGCAGCGGAGGGTGCCCGTCAGATCCCGTCGCCTCTCGCCCGGCGATGCAGGAGCCAGGTACCGCCCGCGGCGGCGACGGCGAGAGCCGTCACACCGGCCGCGGTCTGCACGGGGTCGGGGCCCAGCGCGCCACCGACCCCCGTCTTCACACTTCCTCGCGGATGCACCTGCTGCGACTCCGGTGTCAGCGTGACCACCAGGTCGCCGGCCACCCGCCGGCCGCTCCCGGCGCACGCCGCGACGATCTCGTACGTCCCCGGCTGCGCGCTCGGCGGCACCTGGAACTGCCCGATCGCGTCCCGCTCGTGCGTGCTGGGCGTCAGCGTGAACCGGCCGGCGCCCACGGCGGAGGCGTCGCCCGCGGCCGTGCCCTCGTCGCCGCACGCCGCGGTGTTCACCGTCACCTGCGCGCCCGGCGCGGCCGACGACGGGTACACCTCCAGGTTCCCGGCCGAGGTGCCGTGCGACTCCCCGGCGTACGCGGGCGGCGCGGCCAGCAGCCCCGCGGTGGCCACGGCGAGGGCGGCGCCGGTCAGACCGGTCATGCCGGGCAGGCCGGTCAGCAGCCGGGCGGTACGTCGCATCGATGCTCCCTCGAGCTCACGGAAAGGGACCCGGCCCGCGGCACCCCCATGTGCCGCCGTCGGACGCGTCCCGCTCCTTTGAGGTAAGTGCCACCGGGCCGTCACCGCTCCCTGAGGAGGCGTCAGGAGGCGGGCCGAACGGGTGTCGGACGCACTCGTACGGTCGCCGCCCGGCGCCGCGTTTCAGCAGGTCACCGGCGCCGTTCCGAACGGAACGCGACAACGCGCCCGATGGGTGCGCGGCGCGGGGGTGAACGGGTGACCGGCGCGTCCGCGAGGGGCACGCCGCCGTGACGCCGCACCCGTGGGAGCGTGACCCCGCGAGCCGAGGGGGCGTCAGGACCGCACCCCGCGCCACTCGCCGCCCGCGACCGGCTTCCCCCGTGCCCGCAGCCGCGCGGCGACGGCCGGTGCGGCGACGTACACCCACGCGCGCACCGACGTGCCGTCCGCGTCCCGCAGGACCTCCCTCGCCACCCGCTCGTACAGATTGCGCGGGCCGCCCGGTACGTACTCCTCCAGCCGGTCCAGGTCGGCGAGCAGCCCCGCGTACGCCTCCGGCAGCGCGGTCACCAGCTCCCCGCTCACCACACCGCCCGGCTCCTCGACGGCGTACGGGTATCCGGGTCCCTCGTACAGCGTCACGTCCCCGAGCCGGCCGGGTTCCTCGCGCAGGCTGCGGCCGCGCAGGAAGAGGTCGTGATTGCGCTCGCCGGGGCGGAGGGTGCCGTAGACGAAGAAAGGGAGGATCACTCGGTTCACCTGCGCGGACGGTCGGCGGAGCCCCTCTGCACCGAAGCGCCACCGGAGCCTTGCAGGAACGATTCTCACCCCTCACACACCGGCACATTCACGCTATGGACATGACATGTCCGCGCCCACTTGAATCGCGGTCGACATCAGCGCCGCCCCACCCCCCACCCGCGTCGGGGCGCCCGTTCCAGGAGACCGCTTGAGCCCCCTACGGCATGTCCGAGGTTCCCGTCCCGTCACCGCCGGAGTGACCGTCACCAGCGCCGCCCTGCTGGCCGCCGCACTCTCCCCCACCACCGCCGGCGCGGCCGAACCCCCCACCCGCGCCGCCGCCGTCGCCGAGGCCGCGTCCGTCCTCGCGGACCGCGCCGGCACCCTCGGACTCACCCCAGCCCAGGGGACGACGGTCCGGGACGTCGTCATCGACGAGGACGGCAGCCGGCACATCCGCTACGACCGTACCTACCGCCGACTCCCGGTCCTGGGCGGGGACTTCGTGCTCCACCTGGCCCCCGACGGCGGCTACCGCGGCGTCACCCGCGCCACCCGCGCGGCCCTCGACCTGCCGGCCGTCACCCCGGGGCTCGCCGCCCCCGAGGCCGCCGGCCTCGCGGCGGACGCCCTGCGCGCCGCGCACCCCGGCGAGACCCTCGAGCACCTCACCGCCGAGCCCGAGCTGGTCGTCGACGCCCTGCACGGCGCCCCCAGGCTCGCCTGGCGCACCGACGCGGTCGCGAAGGACTCCCGCGGCAACCCGGTCGCCCGGACCGTGCTGACCGACGCCCGCACCGGCGCCCGCATCGAGGCCTGGGACAGTCTCGAGAGCGCCTCCGGCGACGGCGAGTCCCTCTACGGCGGCACGGTGCCGCTGGAGACGACGCCCTCCGCGTCGGGATACGAGCTGAAGGACCCCACCCGGGGCGGCACCTACACCGGCGACGCGGGCAACAGGACCGACCTGTGCGTCCTCGTCGTCTGCCTGAACCGGGCCCCGGCCCCCGTCCTCACCGACGCCGACAACCACTGGGGCACGGGCACCGTGTCCGACCGGGCCACGGTCGCGGTGGACGCGCAGTACGGCACCGACGTCACCTGGGACTACTACGAGGACGTCCACGGCCGCCGGGGCATCGCCGGCGACGGCAAGGGCTCGTACAACCGCGTGCACTACGGCAACGACTACAACAACGCGTTCTGGGACGACGGTTGCTTCTGCATGACGTACGGCGACGGTGACGGCACGCTGATGGGCCCGCTGGTGTCGCTGGACGTGGCCGGGCACGAGATGACCCACGGCGTGACGTCGAAGACCGCCGGACTCACCTACTCGGGGGAGTCCGGCGGCCTGAACGAGGCGACCTCGGACATCTTCGGCACCCTGGTGGAGTTCCACGCCGCCAACGCCGAGGACCCCGGCGACTGGCTGATCGGCGAGGAGATCGTCCGGGACGGCTTCGGCGGGGACGCCCTGCGGTACATGGACGAACCGTCGAAGGACGGCAAGTCGGCGGACTGCTGGGACACCTCGGTCAAGGACCTCGACGTCCACCACTCCTCAGGCGTCGCCAACCACTTCGCCTACCTGCTCGCCGAGGGCAGCGGCGCGAAGACCCTGGGCGGCGTCGCGCACGCCTCGCCCACCTGCGACGGCTCGACGGTCACCGGCATCGGCCGCGACAGGCTCGGCGCGATCTGGTACCGCGCCCTGACGGTGCACATGACCTCGTCGACCGACTACGCGGGCGCCCGCACCGCCACCCTGAAGGCGGCCGCGGACCTCTACGGCGAGGGCGGCGCGGAGTACGCGGCGGTCGCGGCGGCGTGGAGCGCGGTGGGCGTGGCCTGACCGCCCGTACCGGTGCGGCTCAGGGACGCACCGCCTCCAGCCGCACCGCGCACGCCTTGAACTCCGGCATCCGGGAGACCGGGTCGAGGGCCGGGTTGGTGAGGGTGTTGGCGCGGCCCTCACCGGGCCAGTGGAACGGCATGAAGACCGTGTCGGGGCGGATCGCGGTGGTGATCCGCGCCGGCGCCACGGCCCGCCCCCGCCGGGACACCACGGCCACCGGGTCGCCCTCGGCCGCGCCCAGCCGCTCCGCGAGCCGGGGGTGCAGCTCCACGAACGGACCGGGGGCGGCGGCGTTCAGCTCGTCGACCCGCCGGGTCTGCGCGCCGGACTGGTACTGCGCCACGACCCGCCCGGTGGTCAGCAGCACGGGGTACTCGTCATCGGGCTCCTCGGCGGCCGCCCGGTACGACACGGACACGAACCGCGCCCGCCCGTCCCCGGTGGCGAACCGGTCGAGGAACAGGCGTGGGGTGCCGGGGTGGACGCCGGCGCCGGCGTCGTGGTCGTCGGCCCGCGCCGGGTCGTCGGGCAGGGCGTCGAGCGCGGCGTCCTCGGCGTCCTCGGCGTCGGCGGGGTCGGCGGCGTCCTCGGCGTCGGCGGCGTACGCCGGGCGGGGCCCGGAGCCGGCGGCGGGCGGGCCGTCCGCCGGGCACGGCCAGAAGACGCCGTTCTCCTCGGCCAGCCGCCTGTAGGTGATCCCGGAGTAGTCCGCGGGACCGCCCGCGGACGCCCGGCGCAGCTCCTCGAAGACCTCCTCGGGGTCGGTCGGGAAGCCCTTCCCCGGGTTCCGTCCGCCGCCCAGCCGCGCGGCGAGTCCGTGCAGGACCTCCAGGTCGCTGCGGACCCCTTCCGGCGGGTCGAGGGCCCGGCGGCGCAGCAGCACGCGGCCCTCCAGGTTCGTCGTCGTGCCCGTCTCCTCCGCCCACTGCGTCACCGGCAGGACGACGTCGGCGAGCGCGGCCGTCTCGGACAGGACCACGTCGCACACCGCCAGGAAGTCCAGCGAGCGGATCCGCTCCTCGACGTGGGCGGCGCGCGGCGCCGACACCACCGGGTTGGAGCCCATCAGCAGCAGCGCGCGGACGTCAGCCCCGAGCGCGTCGAGCAGTTCGTACGCGCTGCGCCCCGGCCCGGGCAGGGTGTCGGGGTCCACGCCCCACACCCCGGCGACGTGGGCCCGCGCCGCCGGGTCGGTCAGCTTGCGGTAACCGGGCAACTGGTCGGCCTTCTGGCCGTGTTCGCGCCCGCCCTGCCCGTTGCCCTGCCCGGTGAGGCACCCGTAGCCGGACAGCGGCCGTCCCGCCCGCCCCGTCGCCAGGCACAGGTTGATCCACGCGCCCACCGTGTCCGTGCCCTTGGCCTGCTGCTCCGGTCCGCGCGCGGTCAGCACCATCGCGGCCTCGGGCTCGCAGAACATGCGGACCGCCTCCCGCAGTGCGGGCACGGACACACCGGTGATCCGCTCCACGTGCTCCGGCCAGTGCGCCATCGCGGCGGCCCGGGTCTCCTCCCAGCCGATGGTGCGCTCCCGGACGTAGGCCTCGTCGGTGCGGCCCTCGGCGACCACCAGGTGCAGCATCCCCAGCGCCAGTGCCAGGTCCGTGCCGGGGCGCGGCGCCAGGTGCAGATCGGCCTGCTCGGCGGTCCGCGTACGGCGCGGATCGACCACGATCAGCGTGCCGCCGTTCTGCTTCAGTTCGGTGACGTACCGCAGGAACGGGGGCATGGTCTCCACCGGGTTCGACCCGACGAGGATCACGCAGCCGGTCCTCGGGATGTCCTCCAGCGGGAACGGCAGCCCACGGTCGAGACCGAAGGCCCTGGCCCCCGCCGCCGCCGCCGAGGACATGCAGAACCGGCCGTTGTAGTCGATCTGGGAGGTGCCCAGCACCACCCGGGCGAACTTCCCGAGGCTGTACGCCTTCTCGTTGGTCAGCCCGCCCCCGCCGAACACCCCGACCGCGTCCGCCCCGTACCGCGCCCGGATGCGCCCCAGCCCCTCGGCGACCCGGTCCAGCGCCTCCTCCCAGGAGGCCGGCACCAGCGCGCCCCCCTCGGACCGCACCAGCGGCGAGGTCAGCCGTACGGCCGACGACAGGACGGCCGGTGCCGTACGCCCCTTCCCGCACAGCGCCCCCCGGTTCACCGGGAAGTCCGCGCGCTCACTCACCTCGACGCCCGTCCCGTCCGGGGCCGGCGTGAGATTCATCCCGCACTGCAGCGCGCAGTAGGGGCAGTGCGTGGGCGTCACGGTGTTCTGCATGCGGTTCACCCTGCGCGGCCGGTGTTACGCGGCACGCCGACCCCTGTTACACGCCCGGTACGGCGACCTCCCCGCCGCCCTCGGCCCGCGGTGAGGCGGCGGCCCGCTCAGATGCCGATCAGCCGGACACGGTCACCACACAGCCGGGACATGTCGTCGACGTCGGACGTCAGTACGGCCACCGGGCCCGGCTGGCGCAGTGCCGTCTCGGCCACCGTCGCGTCGATCGCGTACTTGTGCCCGTGCAGGCCCGCGGCCTTGAGCCACGATGGTGTCGGCCCCGACGACGACGTCCGCACCCATACCGTGGAAGACCTGGAACATCGCGAGAAATCTGCGTGCACGTTCACGCCACGCTCTGGGAGCCATGGGCATCCGGGCCCCCGAAGATCCGGGAGCGGGCCTCGGCCAGCTCCTCGTCGGTGAAGGCTCCGTACTCCTCCTGATGGCGCAGCAGGTCGGCGCCGAGGAGCTCGTGGCGCAGCTGACGCGCCACCGCTTCGGCGACGTAGCCGGAGACGTTGTCGGTGAGCTTCTTCAGTTCGGCGACCTGCTCCGTGGGGAGCGTCACCGTGATGCGCGTCGTGTCCGCCATGGAGTGAGCACACCGTGATGTGCGCGGCCGGTCAGCGTCGTGTCCGGTCCGCGCGGGCCTGTGCCAGGGCCCGCTCGACCCCCGTCTCCCGGGGGCCCAGGAACCGCGGATCCGGGCGGACCGCCGCGTCCAGCGCCGCCTTCCCGGCCGCGACGACCTCCCGGACGCCCCCGAAGTACCAGGTGGCGTCGTGCGGTTCGGCGACGCCGACGCCGTGCGCGGAGACGCCGGCCGCCTCGCACAGCGCCACCGCGCGGCGGATGTGGAAGGCCTGGCTGATCAGCACGGCCCGGTCCACGCCGAAGATCCTCTTGGCGCGGACGCAGGAGTCCCAGGTGTCGAAGCCCGCGTAGTCGCTGACGATCCGCGCGTCGGGGACGCCGTGCCGGGTGAGGTACGCGCGCATCGCGTCGGGCTCGTCGTAGTCCTCGCGGCTGTTGTCGCCCGTGACCAGCACCACCTCGATCCGCCCCGCGCGGTACAGCTCCGCCGCCGCGTCCAGCCGGTGCGCGAGGTACGGCGAGGGCTCCCCCTCCCACAGGCCCGCCCCGAAGACCACGGCCACCCCGGTGCGCGGCACGTCGGCGGCGGAGCGCAGCCGGTCGCCCGTCGTCAGCCGCAGCCAGGTCGCCGGGAGCAGGGCGAGCACGCACACCGCCACCACCGCCCGCACCAGCCGCCGCCGCCCCGCACGGGTACGCGGCAGACGCGGACGGCGCACTGCGAAACGGCGCATCGCCACGGGCCCCTCCCGGTCGGTCCTCGACCCGGAGAGACGCCCCACCGCGCCCCGCGGTTCACCGCCCGCCCTGTGACCGGCTTCACGCCGCCGGACGACGCCACCGGCGGAACGGCCTCACACCCGCCGCCGTCCCCGTGGTGAACCGCCGGAAAACACCCGACACGCACGCGCAACGGGGAGGCAACGTGCCGCCGCCACGATCGGTGCATGACGGCGTACACCACCACCCCGCCCGCTCTCGTCGTCGTGGCCCACGGCAGCCGCGACCCGCGCGCGCTCGCCACCGTACGGCAGCTCCTGGACGGGGTCCGCGCACTGCGCCCCGCGCTGGCCGTGCACCTGGGCCACATCGAGCTCAACGCGCCCCTGCTGCCCGACACCCTCGCCGGGCTGGACGCGCACGGCACCGGGGCGGCCGTCCTCGTGCCGCTGCTGCTCAGCCGGGGCCACCACGTCAAGCGGGACATCCCCGAGATGGCCGCCGGGGCGCGCCCGCACACGCGCGTGGCCGCACCCCTCGGCCCGCACCCCCTGCTCGTGGACGCCCTGCACGCCCGCCTCACCGAGGCCGGCTGGCGCGCGCCCGCGGACGCGGCCGCCCGGCGCGCGAGCGGCGTCGTGCTCGCCGCCGCCGGATCCCGCGACCCGGAGGCGAGGGCCGACACCCGCCGCACCGCGCGGCTGCTCGCTGAACGGCTCGGCGTCCCCGTCGTCCCCGCCTACGCCTCCGCCGCCGCCCCCACCGTGCCCGACGCCCTGCGCGCCCTGGCCGCGCGGGGCCGCTCCCGCCTGGCCGTCGCCTCCTGCTTCACCGCACCCGGCCGCTTCGCCACGGAGTCCGCCGCGGCGGCCCCCGGCATCGCCGCCGCCCCCCTCGGCACCCACCCCGCCATGGCACGCCTCGTCCTGCACCGCTACGACCAGGCCCTCCGCTCCGGGCCCCCGGTCACCGCACCGGCCGCCCTCCTGACGGCGTGACGCGACCACCGCCGCCCGGGATGTCAGCGGCCGGGGCTACTGTCGGTGCATGGAAGGCATCACATCCGACACACCCGCGACGCCGTACGAGAACCACGTCCCGCCCGCCGGATACGACCCGTCGGACGTCGAGCGCTGGGCCGCCGAACCCGACAAACGGCCCGGCCGCACCGCCTTCCAGCGCGACCGCGCGCGCGTGCTGCACTCCGCGTCCCTGCGCCGCCTCGCCGGGAAGACGCAGGTCGTCACGCCGGGGGAGCACAGCCAGATGTGGGACGCCAGCCCCCGCACCCGCCTCACTCACTCCCTCGAATGCGCCCAGGTCGGCCGCGAGCTCGGCGCCGCCCTCGGCTGCGACCCCGACCTCGTCGAGGCCGCCTGCCTCTCCCACGACCTGGGCCACCCGCCCTTCGGGCACAACGGCGAGCAGGCGCTGAACGAGTTCGCGGAGGACTGCGGCGGCTTCGAGGGCAACGCCCAGTCGCTCCGCCTCCTCACGCGCATCGAACCCAAGCGGTTCACCCCCGAGGGCTCCGTCGGCCTCAACCTCACCCGCGCCGCCCTCGACGCGGCCACCAAGTACCCCTGGCCGCGCGGCGCCCACCCCACCGACCAGGCCTCACCGAAGTTCGGGGTCTACGAGGACGACCGTCCCGTCTTCGACTGGGTCCGCAAGGGCGCCCCCGGCGCCCGCACGTGCTTCGAGGCCCAGGTCATGGACTGGTCCGACGACGTCGCCTACTCGGTGCACGACGTGGAGGACGGCCTGCACGCGGGCCACATCGACCCCAACTGCCTGCACGCCGAACCCGAACGCCAGGCGGTCTTCGCCGTCGCCGTGGGGCGGTACGTCCCCGCGGGCACCGACCCCGCCGAACTGGCCGAGGCCCTCGACCGTCTCCTCGCCCAGGAGTGGTGGCCGCACGGCTACGACGGCACCGCCGTCGCCCAGGCCCGCCTCAAGGACGCCACCAGCCAGCTCATCGGCCGCTTCTGCCTCGCCGCGGAGGGCGCCACCCGGCAGGCCTTCGGAGGCGGCCGCCTCACCCGGTACGGGGCCGAACTGGTCGTCCCGCGCAGCACCCGCATGGAGTGCGCGGTCCTGAAGGCGGTCGCCGACCGGTACGTCATGCAGCGCGCCGAGCAGGAACGGCTCCGCGCCGACCAGCGGGTCGTCGTCGCCGAACTCGCCGAGGCGCTCACCGCCCGCGCACCCGACGGCCTCGACCCCCAGTTCCGCACCCTGTTCGACCGGGCCCCGGACGACCGCGCCCGCAAGAGGGTCGTCGTCGACCAGATCGCGTCCCTCACGGACGCCTCGGCCCGCTCGCTGCACGCCCGGCTCACGGGGCAGTCGTGAGCCGCTTGGCCTGATCGGGTCACTCCCCCTTCCGGGATCATCCGGCGTGCGGGACGCTCGCAGGTGGCTACACCGTTACGAGGAGGCATCACGTGGTCGACGCGGATCAGACTTTCGTCATCGTCGGAGGCGGACTGGCCGGCGCCAAGGCGGCCGAGACGCTGAGAGCGGAGGGCTTCACCGGCCGCGTGATACTGATCTGCGACGAACGCGACCACCCGTACGAGCGTCCGCCCCTGTCCAAGGGCTACCTCCTCGGCAAGGACGCCCGCGACAGCGTCTTCGTGCACGAGCCCGCCTGGTACGCGCGCCACGACATCGAGCTGCACCTCGGCCAGACCGTCGACGCCGTGGACCGCGCCGCGAAGACGGTCCGCTTCGGCGACGACGGCACCACCGTCCGCTACGACAAGCTGCTGCTCGCCACCGGCGCCGAACCGCGCCGCCTGGACGTCCCGGGCACGGACCTCGCGGGCGTCCACCACCTGCGCCGTCTCGCCCACTCCGAGCGCCTCAAGGGCGTCCTCGCCTCCCTCGGCCGGGACAACGGCCACCTGGTGATCGCGGGCGCCGGCTGGATCGGCCTGGAGATCGCGGCCGCGGCCCGCCAGTACGGCGCGGAGGTCACCGTCGTCCACCGGGGACAGACCCCGCTGCACTCGGTCCTCGGTCCCGAGCTCGGGCAGCTCTTCGCCGAGCTGCACCGCGAGCACGGCGTCCGCTTCCACTTCGGCGCCACGCTCACCGAGATCACCGGCCAGGACGGCATGGTCCTCGCGGCCCGCACCGACGACGGCGAGGAGCACCCGGCGCACGCCGTCCTCGCGGCGATCGGCGCCGCCCCGCGCGTCTGGCTGGCCGAGGCGGCGGGCCTGGAACTCGCGGACCGCGAGGCCGGCGGCGGCGTCCTCGTCGACACGCGGCTGCGCACGTCCGACCCGGACATCTACGCCGCCGGCGACGTCGCGTCCTTCCCGCACGCCCTGTTCGACACGCGGCTGCGCGTGGAGCACTGGGCCAACGCCCTCAACGGCGGCCCGGCGGCGGCCCGCTCCATGCTGGGCCGGGACGAGACCTACGACCGCATCCCCTACTTCTTCACCGACCAGTACGACCTGGGGATGGAGTACTCGGGGTGGGCGCCGCCCGGTTCCTACGACCAGGTGGTCGTCCGGGGCGACGCCGGCAAGCGCGAGTTCATCGCGTTCTGGGTGAAGGAAGGGCGCGTGCTCGCGGGGATGAACGTGAATGTGTGGGATGTCACGGATCCGATCCAGGCACTGATCCGGAGCGGGGCCCCGGTGGACACCGAGGCCCTGGCGGACCCGCACGTGCCGCTGGAGAGCCTCGGAGCCTAGGTCATGACGCCCCTCGCGGGGCGCGCACCCGCCGGAGATGTCACAGCGCCCCCGTAGAATTCACGCGTGGCTGGGCGGATCAATGACGAGGACGTGAAGGCGGTTCGGGACGCGGTCCCGATCGACGCCGTGGTGTCCGAGTACCTCCAGCTGCGCAACGCGGGCGGCGGGAACCTCAAGGGCCTGTGCCCCTTCCACGACGAGAAGTCGCCGTCCTTCCAGGTCAGCCCGAGCAAGGGACTCTTCCACTGCTTCGGCTGCCAGGAGGGCGGCGACACCATCACGTTCGTGATGAAGATCGACCACCTCTCCTTCTCGGAGGCGGTCGAGCGCCTCGCCGGACAGGCCGGCATCACCCTGCGCTACGAGGAGGGCGGGTACAACCCCACCCACCAGCGCGGCGAGCGCATCCGCCTGGTCGAGGCCCACAGGACCGCCGCCGAGTGGTACGCGGAACAGCTCGCGACGTCCCCCGAGGCCGAGACCGGCCGGGTCTTCCTCGCCGACCGCGGGTTCGACCAGGCCGCCGCCCTCCACTTCGGCGTCGGCTACAGCCCCCAGGGCTGGGACCACCTCACCCGCTTCCTGCGCGGCAAGGGCTTCAGCGACAAGGAGCTGATCCTCTCCGGTCTCTCCCAGGAGGGCCGCCGTGGCCCCATCGACCGCTTCCGCGGCCGGCTGATGTGGCCGATCCGTGACATCGGCGGGGACGTCGTCGGCTTCGGCGCCCGCAAGCTCTACGAGGCGGACAACGGCCCGAAGTACCTGAACACCCCCGAGACCGCGATCTACAAGAAGTCCCAGGTGCTCTACGGCATCGACCTGGCGAAGAAGGACATCGCGAAGTCCTCCCGCGCGGTCGTCGTCGAGGGCTACACCGACGTCATGGCCTGCCACCTCGCGGGCGTCACGACCGCCATCGCCACCTGCGGCACCGCCTTCGGCGGCGACCACATCAAGATCCTCCGCCGGCTGCTGATGGACAACGGCAGCGCACGCGTGATCTTCACCTTCGACGGGGACGCGGCCGGCCAGAAGGCGGCCCTGCGCGCCTTCGAGGACGACCAGAAGTTCGCCGCCGAGACGTACATCGCCATCGCCCCCGACGGCATGGACCCCTGCGACCTGCGCCTCGCCAAGGGCGACGAGGCCGTCGCCGACCTCGTCGAACCCCGCACCCCGCTCTTCGAGTTCGCCCTGCGCGAGGTCGTCCGCCGCTACGACCTGGACACCCCGGCCGGCCGCGCCGGCGCCCTCGACGAAGCGGCCCCGATCGTCGCCCGCATCAAGAACAGCGGTGCCCAGCACGAGGTCGCCGTCCAGCTCGCGGGCATGCTCGGCATCCTCGACACCCAGTTCGTCGTCAAGCGGGTCGCCCAGCTCGCCCGCTGGGCCCGCGACCGCGGCGGCAAGGGCCCGGCCCCCGACCGCCGGGAGCACCGCGGCGCCTCCCAGCAGTACGCCGGGGCCCCCGCCCGGCAGTCCCCGCGCGGCCCCGCCCTCAACCTCCGCAACCCGGTCTTCGCCACCGAACGCGAATTGCTCAAACTCGCCCTCCAGCGCCCGGAACTGGTCTCCCCGGCCTTCGACGCGTACGGCATCGACGAGTTCACCGCCCCGCCCTACGCGGCCGTACGCCAGGCGATCCAGGACGCGGGCGGCGCGGAGTACGGCATCCAGGACCCGCAGGCGTACCTGATCCGGGTGCGCGACGCAGCCCCCGACGACACCGTCCGCGCCATGGTCACCGAGCTGGCCGTCGAGGCGATCATGCTGCACCGGGGCGTCAAGGAGGTCGACGAGACCTACGCGGGCGCCCAGCTGGTCACCGTCCGCCGCCGCGCCGTGGAGCGCCGCATCCGCGACATCACCAGCCGCCTCACCCGCCTCGGCGCCCACGGCGACCCGGCCGAACTGGCCGCCGTGCAGAACGAACTGTGGGTCCTCCAGCAGTACGACCAGGCCCTGCGCGAGCACGGCGCGGCGGCGCTGTGACGCCGGTCCGCACGGGTACGCGCCGGCCCGGGTGAGCGCGCGGTCACGCACCGGACGCAAAAAGTCACCGCACGCCCCTCGTGGGGACGATGTGTCGTACCCCACACTGGGGTGCGGTGCCTGAGTCCTCGGAGCGCGGCCGATCCGTCACCGACGGGTCCCGGACATCCGCGGTTCCGCTCGTCGCGTACGGGACGGACAGCGGCGAGGCCGCCGACTCCGCCCCCGAAGTACCGCTGCCGTCCCCCCTGGCAGCGATCATCCTGGAGGTCGCCCCCGTGCAGACCCGGACCCTCATCCAGCCCGGCGCGGACGTCCTCGTCGCCATGCCCGCGCAGGGCCGCGCCGCGCGCCACCCCGAGACGGCACCGGAGCCCGCCGGCCCCCCGGCCGGGGCCCGGGAGCCCGCCGAACCCGCCGATCCGGCCGGACCCGTCGAGCACGCGGACCCCGCCGAGCCGCCCGCGCCCGTCCGAACCGAGACCGGCGGCCCGTCCTCGGACCTGTTCCGCCAGTACCTCCGCGAGATCGGCCGCGTCCCGCTGCTGACCGCCGCCGAGGAGGTCGAACTCGCCCGCCGCGTCGAGGCGGGCCTGTTCGCCGAGGAGAAGCTGCGCCGCACCCCCGACCTGGACAGCAGTCTCGCGCTGGACCTCGACCGGCTCGTCGTCATGGGCCGCATGGCCAAAAGGCGGCTGATCGAGGCGAACCTGCGGCTCGTCGTGTCCGTCGCCAAGCGGTACGTGGGCCGGGGCCTGACCATGCTCGACCTGGTCCAGGAGGGCAACCTCGGCCTGATCCGGGCGGTGGAGAAGTTCGACTACGCCCGGGGGTACAAGTTCTCCACGTACGCCACGTGGTGGATCCGCCAGGCCATGTCCCGGGCGCTGGCCGACCAGGCCCGCACCATCCGCGTGCCCGTGCACGTCGTCGAGCTCATCAACCGGGTCGTCCGCGTCCAGCGGCGCATGCTCCAGGAGCGCGGCTACGAGCCGACCGCGCAGGAGGTGGCCGTTCAGCTCGATCTGCCGCCCGAGCGGATCGGCGAGGTGCTGCGGCTCGCGCAGGAGCCGGTCTCGCTGCACGCGCCCGTCGGCGAGGAGGACGACGTGGCGCTCGGTGACCTCATCGAGGACGGTGACGCCGCCAGCCCGGTCGAGTCGGCGGCGTTCCTGCTGCTGCGGGAGCACCTGGAGGCCGTGCTGTCGACGCTGGGGGAGCGGGAGCGGAAGGTCGTGCAGCTCCGCTACGGGCTGGTGGACGGCCGTCCGCGCACGTTGGAGGAGATAGGCCGCATCTTCGGCGTGACGCGGGAACGCATCCGCCAGATCGAGTCCAAGACCCTCCACAAGCTCCGCGACCACGCCTTCGCCGACCAGCTCCGCGGCTACCTGGACTGACCCGCGCGGCTCCTCGGGCGCCGGAAGGGCCGAGTCCCAGCCCTTCCGGCGCCCGAGAACGAAGAACTAGTCCACCTCCGCCACCGCCTGGGCGAACTGTGCCTGGTACAGGCGGGCGTACGCGCCGTCCGCCGCCAGCAGCTCCTCGTGCGCGCCCTGCTCGACGATCGAGCCGTTCTCCATCACCAGGATGGTGTCCGCGTCCCGGATCGTCGACAGCCGGTGCGCGATCACGAACGACGTCCGCCCGTGCGCCAATTGGGCCATCGCCTTCTGGATCAGCACCTCCGTCCGCGTGTCCACGGAACTCGTCGCCTCGTCCAGCACCAGGATCACCGGATCGGACAGGAACGCCCGCGCGATCGTGATCAGCTGCTTCTCACCCGCGCTGACTCCCGACCCCTCGTCGTCGATCACCGTGTCGTACCCGTCGGGCAGTGTCCGGACGAACCGGTCCGCGTGCGCGGCCCGCGCCGCCTCCTCGATCTCCTCCCGGGTGACCTCGCGCGCCGCGCCGTAGGCGATGTTCTCCGCGATCGTCCCGCCGAACAGCCAGGTGTCCTGCAGCACCATGCCGATCCCGGCGCGCAGGTCGTCCCGGGACATCCGCGCGATGTCGACCCCGTCGAGGGTGATGCGCCCGCCGGAGACCTCGTAGAACCGCATCAGCAGGTTCACGAGCGTCGTCTTGCCGGCACCCGTCGGCCCGACGATCGCCACCGTGTGGCCCGGCTCCACCGTCAGCGACAGGTCCTCGATCAGCGGCTTGTCGGGGTCGTACCGGAACGACACGTGCTCCAGCGCCACCCGCCCGCGCGGCTCGGCCGGCTTCTCGGCCGGCGACGCGTCGGCCTGTTGCTCGTCGGCGTCCAGCAGTTCGAAGACCCGCTCGGCCGAGGCGACGCCCGACTGCACCAGGTTCGCCATCGAGGCGAGCTGCGTCAGCGGCATGGAGAACTGCCGCGAGTACTGGATGAACGCCTGCACGTCGCCGATGGACAGCGAGCCCGAGGCGACCCGCAGACCGCCGACGACCGCCACCAGCACGTAGTTGATGTTCGACACGAAGAACATCAGCGGCTGCATGACGCCGCTGTTGAACTGCGCCCTGAACCCGGCCTCGTACAGCGCCTCGTTCTCCTCGGCGAACCGCTTCGCCGACTCCTCCTGCCGCCCGAACACCTTCACCAGGGTGTGCCCGGTGTACATCTCCTCGATGTGGGCGTTGAGTCTGCCCGTCGTCCGCCACTGCGCCACGAAGTGCGGCTGCGACCGCTTGCCCACGCGGGTGGCGACGACGAACGACAGCGGCACCGTCACCAGCGCGACCAGGGCCAGGACCCAGGAGACGTAGAACATCATCGCGAGCACACCGATGACGGTGAGCAGCGAGTTGATCAGCTGGCCCATCGACTGCTGGAGCGTCTGCCCGATGTTGTCGATGTCGTTGGTGGCGCGGCTCAGCACCTCACCGCGCTGCCGCTTGTCGAAGTACGACAGCGGCAGCCGCGACAGCTTCGTCTGCACGTCCTCGCGCATCCGGAACACGGTGCGGTTCACGGCCCGGTTCACCAGCCGCGTCGCCACCGCCATCAGCAGACCGGCACCCACGAACACCGCCAGCGCGAACAGCAGGACGTTCCCCACCGCGGTGAAGTCGATGCCCTCCCCGGGGGTGAAGTCGGTGCTGCGGAGCATGTCGGCGACGTCGCCCTCGCCGCGCTCCCGCATCGCGTCGAGCGCCTGCTCCTTGGTGGCTCCCTCCGGCATCCCCCGTCCGACGATCCCGGCGAAGACCAGGTCGGTCGCATGGCCGAGGATCTTCGGCCCGATCACGCTGAGGCCCACGCTCAGCACGAGACAGGCCAGCAGCCCGAGGATCGTCAGGCGTTCCGGCCGGAAGTGGCCGATCAGCCGTCTGCTCGACCCCCTGAAGTCGATCGACCGCTGGTCGGGGCCGCCCCCGGCCATCATCCGTCCTCCGGGCCCCGCCATCAGGCAGCCTCCGCTTCCGTCAGCTGGGAGAGAACGATCTCCCGGTAGGTCTCGTTGTCCGCCATCAGCTCGTGGTGCCGGCCGGTGCCGACGACCCGGCCCCCGTCCAGGACCACGATCCGGTCGGCGTCCCGGATGGTCGCCACTCGCTGGGCGACGATCACCACGGTCGCCGCGGCCGTCTCCCGCGCGAGAGCCGCCCGCAGGGCCGCGTCGGTGGCGTAGTCGAGCGCGGAGAAGGAGTCGTCGAAGAGGTAGATCTCCGGCCGCTGCACCAGCGTCCGGGCGATGGCGAGACGCTGGCGCTGACCGCCGGAGACGTTCGTCCCGCCCTGCGCGACGGGCGCGTCGAGGCCGCCCTCCAGCCGCTCCACGAAGTCCTTGCCCTGCGCCACCTCCAGCGCGTGCCACAACTCCTCGTCGGTGGCGTCCGGATTGCCGTAGCGCAGGTTGGTGGCCACCGTGCCCGCGAACAGGTACGGCTTCTGCGGCACCAGGCCGACCGTCCTCGCGAGCAGCCGCGGTTCGATGTCCGCCACCGGCACCCCGTCGACCAGCACGTCGCCCTCGGTGACGTCGAACAGCCGCGGGACCAGCCCGAGCAGCGTGGACTTGCCGCTGCCGGTCGAGCCGATCACGGCGGTGACCTCACCGGGCCGGGCCACCAGGTCGACCCCCTTCAGCACCGGCTCCTCGGCGCCCGGGTAGCGGAAGCCCGCGCCCCGCATCTCCAGATGCCCGTGCCGGCGCAGTGCGGTGACGGGCGCGGCGGGCGGCACCACGCTCGAGGAGGTGTCCAGCACCTCGTGGACGCGCTCGGCGCACACCTCGGCGCGCGGCACCTGCATGAACATGAAGGTGGCCATCATCACGGACATGACGATCTGCATCAGATAGGCGAGGAACGCCGTCAGATCACCGATCTGCATCCCGCCGCTGTCGATGCGGTGCGCGCCGAACCACACCACGGCGATCGACGACAGGTTCACCACCGTCATGACCACCGGGAACATCAGCGCGAGCAGATTGCCCGCGCGCAGTGACACGTCGGTCAGATCCGTGTTCGACCTCCGGAACCGCTCCTGCTCGTACGTGTCCCGCACGAAGGCGCGGATCACCCGGTTGCCGGTGATCTGCTCGCGCAGCACCCGGTTCACCGTGTCGAGCCGTACCTGCATGGCCCGGAACAGCGGACGCAGCCGGCGCACGATCAGCGTCACGCAGATCCCCAGCACCGGCACCACCCCGACCAGCACCCCGGACAGCGGGACGTCGAGACCGAGCGCCATCACGATGCCGCCCACACACATGATCGGCGCCGACACCATCAGGGTGAACGTCATCAGGGCGAGCATCTGCACCTGCTGGACGTCGTTCGTCGTCCGGGTGATCAGCGAGGGCGCGCCGAAGTGCCCCACCTCACGCGCGGAGAACGACTGGACGCGGTCGAACACGGCGGCCCGCACGTCGCGTCCCAGGGCCGCCGCCGTCCGGGCGCCGTGGAACACGGCACCGACGTTGCACACGACCTGGGCCAGCGAGATGCCGATCATCAGGGCGCCGTGGCCCAGGATGTAACCGGCGTCACCCCGGACGACGCCGTTGTCGATGATGTCGGCGTTGAGCGTGGGCAGGTAGAGGGTGGCGCAGGTCTGCAGGAACTGCAGCAGCACCAGGAGGGAGATGGATCTCTTGTAGGGCCGGAGGAAGGTCCGCAGGAGTCGTATGAGCACGCTGAATCTCTCGGAGGGTCGACGCGGGCGGGTGGTTGCCCGTGGCCCCCATCGTCGGACACCCCACCCGCGTTACCTCAACCGAATTAATCCGCCCGGCCCCCTACGCGCGGAACGCCCCCGGATGGGTCTGCTCGCGCACCGAGACGAACTGCTGGCGCACCGCCTGGCCCACCGCCAGCTCCTCGCCGGGATCCAGCACCTGGGCCACCGCGCCCTGCCAGACGGGCGGGGTCCGCGGATCGAGGGTTCCCTGCGACACGCCGAGCGCCCACGCCGCCTGCCGGGCCGCGCCGATCGCCGCGTAGTCCGCCGGCTGCACCACCACCACCTGCGCCCCGAACAGCGAGGGCGCGGCCGCCTGCACCGCGGGCAGTTCCGCGGCCTGGCCCAGCAGGAAGACCCGCCGCACGTCCACGCCCCGGCCGCGCAGCACGTCCAGCGCGTCCGCGAGCCCGCACAGCATCCCCTCGAACGCGGCCCGCGCCAGGTGCTCCGCCCTCATCGACTCGCGCCGCAGCCCCGCCAGCGTTCCGGCGGTGTGCGGCAGGTTGGGGGTGCGCTCACCCTCCAGATAGGGGAGCAGTACCAGACCGTGCGCCCCCGGCGTCGACTTCATCGCCAGCTCGGACAGGCTCTCCAGATCGGGCAGCCCGAGCAGCTCCGCGGTTCCGCGCAGCGCCCGTACGGCGTTGAGGGTGGTGACGACGGGCAGGTGCATGCCGGTCGCGTCCGCCAGGGAGGTGATCATCCCGTGCCGGTCGACGAGCGCCTCGGGGTGCACGGCCATCACGGACCCGGACGCGCCCAGCGACACCACCGCGTCGCCGAGACCGATCCCGAGCCCGAACGCCGCCGCCATCGTCTCGCCCGTGCCGGCGGAGATCAGCAGCCCCTCGGGCGTCGTACCGGCCGCGTCCGCCGGGCCGATCACCTCGGGCAGCATCGCCTGGTGGCCGAGCGCCAGCTCGACCAGATCCGACCGGTAAGCCCCCGTGGCCGCCGCCCAGTAACCGGTGCCGGACGCGCCGCCCCGGTCGGTGGTCCGGCGCACCGGCCGGCCGAGCAACTGCCACACCAGCCAGTCGTGCGCCTGGAGCAGTACGGCGGTGCGCGCCGCGTTCTCCGGCTCGGTACGGGCCATCCAGCGCAGCTTGGTCACCGGCTGCGCGGCCCCCGGCACACACCCCACGGCCTGCGCCCACGCCTCGCGCCCGCCGAGCGCGTCGACCAGATCGGCCGCCGCGACCTGCGCCCGCTTGTCACCGCCGGTCATCGCGGGCCGCACGGTGTTGCCCTGTGAGTCCAGCGGCACCAGCGCGTTCGACTGCGCCGACACGCCGATGGCCTGCACGCCCTCCAGCAGTCCGCCGCCCGCCGCCTCGCCCAGGGACAGCAGCCAGGCCTGCGGGTCGACGTCGGAGGGACGGCCGCCGCCGTCGGCGCCCTGCACCGGATGCCGGGCATACCCCTGCCTGAGCACGGCCCCGGTGTCCGTGTCGCAGACGACGATGCGAGTGAAATCGGGCGCACTGTCCAGCCCGGCGACTATCCCCATACAGCGATTTTGCCGCATGGGGAGGGATGGGTGGGGCGTGGGCGCCGCCGGGTGAAGGAACCGTCAGGTGTTGCTCGTGCCCCAGTCGTCCTCCGCCGGGCCGTGGGCGGTGCGCTCACGGAGGGCGTGGACCCGCTGGGCGACCGAGTCGGGCATGCGGTCGCCGACCTTGTCGCTCACCGCGTGGTACGCCTTGTCGGCGAACTCGCGGCCCTGCTGCGCCGCGCTCTCCGCGGTGTTGCGCACGGCGGGGTTCTGTGCGAACTGCTGCGCCGACCTCTTCAGCTGCTCGTAGCGCTCCCGTCCGGCTTTCGTGCCCAGCACGTAACCCAGGACGGCTCCGGCGACAAATGTGAGCCGGTAACTCATGGCGGCCACCCTTCCCGTTGTTCCAGTCTGCGTAGGTATCCGGTGCGGCGACGACGCCGGGGAGTACCGATTGGCGGAGCACCCCCCTGCTTGCGCTAATGTATGTGTCGCAGCGAGCGCGCGCCCCCTGGCGGATACCCAGGTGGGTGCGTTCGATGCAACGAGGCATTCCTCCGTAGCTCAATTGGCAGAGCAGCCGGCTGTTAACCGGCAGGTTACTGGTTCGAGTCCAGTCGGGGGAGCTCGGTCCTCCGTAGCTCAATTGGCAGAGCAGCCGGCTGTTAACCGGCAGGTTACTGGTTCGAGTCCAGTCGGGGGAGCATGCTGAACGAGGACCCCGTAGGGGTCCTTTTTCATGTCCGGGGGAACCGCACGGGGCTCGGGAAGGTCTCCATGGTCACCGGGGCCGTGCGCAGCCGACCATCCGAAGCAGGAGATCGTATGAGCGGCTATGCTGCGGCAGACGGCGCGCACACATGTACGCGACACGCCGCTATGGGGCGGTAGCTCAGCCGGTTAGAGCAGCGGACTCATAATCCGTCGGCCGTGGGTTCGAGTCCCACCCGCCCCACCAGTAACGCGCCCTGGCCCTCGGCAGCGTCTCCTCGGAGCCGCGTCTCAGCGGCCCTCCCGCCCGGCGCAGCGGGAGAGCGCCTCCGCCACCTCGTGCGTACGCGGGTGGTCACTGCCCTGGATGCGGATCATGTCGGCCAGCAGCGAGGTGAGCAGGGTGGCTGCCCCGCCCCTGTCGCCCGAGCGTTCCAGGAGCTCGGCGCGTTGCTGGCGGGTCCGCAGCGCACGCGGGTGGTCGGCACCGAGCACGCTGTCGACGGCGGGCTGGAGTGCGGCCAACTCCGCCAGTGCCTGCGCCGGTTCACCCGCGAGGCCGCGCCAGAAGCTCAGGTTGACGCGGTAGGTGAGGGTGGTCGGGTGGTCGGCGCCGAGCGCGCGCTCGGCGTCCTCGGCCGCGGCGGTGAACTCCTCGACCGCGCGTTCGCGTTCGCCCGCCAGTCCCCGCCAGTACGCGAGGTTGTGCCGGGCGATCAGGGTGTCGATGTGGAGGCGGCCGACGGCGGACTCCAGCAGCGGTACCGCTCGCAGGTAGAGGTCGACCGCCGCCTGCGTGTCGCCCGCCTCGCCGGCCCACCTGCCCAGATCGGTGAGGACGCTCAGCGTGAGCGGATGCCCGGGGCCGTGCCGCCGTTCCAGCATCCCGACAAGAGCGGCGCTGTCGTCCCGCGCGCCGCCCGCGTCGCCGGTCAGGCCGCGGCAGAGAGCGGCCTCGCGCCGTGCGCTGATCACCACGGCATGGTCCGCACCGAGGATGCCGGCCGCCTCGTCGGCGAGTTCGGTGAAGTCGTTCAGGGCGGCGGCCGCCGCGCCCTCCTCCATCCGGAAGCGGGCCTCGTGCAGCCGTATGGTCAAGGTGTCCGGGTCCGTGGGGCCCAGGGCCCGCTCCGCTTCTCGCCGGATCTGTTCCAGCGAGGTGTGCGCCGACGCCGCGTCCCCCAACTCGCCGGTGGCCAGGGCGATCCGGCTGCGCAGGTACAGGACGTCGCGGTGCGCGTCCCCGAGGTGGCTCCGCGCCGACTCCAGCAGTTCCTGGCAGATGTTCCGCGCCGCCGTGTCGCGGCCGAGTCCGGCCAGATAGGGGCCGATCCGGCGCAGGACGGGGTGCATGCGCCCGTCCCACAGCGAACGGTCCGCCGTCCGGCGCAGGACGTCGACGCTGCGGTACAGGGCCGCCTCCGTCTCCGGCTCGCAGGCGCGCTCCACCGCGCACGACCAGAGCTCCTCGACCGCGTCGGCGGCGGCCGCGGCGAGCCGCGGCCGCACCTCCTCCGGCACGCTCTCGCGTGTCGCGCGCTGCACGAGGGCGTGCACCTCGACCGAGGCAGGCGTGCGGGAGGGGGTGTGCGTCACGAGGCTGAGGCGGTGCAGAGCGCGCAGCGAGAGGAGCACGGTCCGTTCACCGGGCCCTGCCGGGACGCTGCCCGCGCCGCTGTCGTCGCCCGCTCCCCGCACGATCCACCGGCGGGCCGCCGCCGTGTGCAGTACGGCCTCCGCCACGCCGTCCGGTGCGAGCATCGACAGCAGTTGGAGTGCGGCCCTGGCACTTCCGGGGGGTGCGAGAGCCTCCGCCCGGTCCAGGGCGAGCTGCCAGGCGGTGGTCACGGTGTCACCGTGCTCGTCGGCCGGCGAGGTCGTCGGCAGCAGATCGGAGAGCCTCTGTCCGGGGTCCTCAAGCAGCTGACGGTACGTCCTGAGGGCCATGCCGGTGTCGATCAGGAACGCCGCCGCCTGGGACAGGGCGAGCGGGAAGTGGCCGAGCGCGTCCGCCAGCGCGCGCAGCTCCCCGTCGTCGCCGTCGTCCCCGTCGGCCGGAAGCCGTGAGCGGAGGTAGTCGACGGCCTCCTGGGGCGCGAAGGCCCCGACCGGCACGATGCGGGAGGCAGAACGGATCACCGCCGCCTCCCGCCGGCGGGTCGTCACCAGGCTCCTGCCGTGTTCCCCGACCGGCCTGAGGCCCCGCAGGTCCCCCGGTTCGTCGACGTCGTCCAGTACGACGAGCCACGGCCGCGTCGTCGTACGCAGCCAGGAGAGGAAGAGGTCGGCCTGGGTCTCGTCGTCCCACCCGCTTCCGCCCTCCCCGCCCGAGATCACCCGCCATGCCCGCGCGTACACCGTGAGAACGGACTGGCGGGACGAGGCGGGCACCCATATCCGGACCCCGCCGGGCTGCCGGGACCGGTGAAAGGCTGCCGCGGCGAGCTGTGACTTCCCCACCCCGCCCGGCCCCGTGAGGACGACCTCCCGGACCGCGTCGTCCCGCAACGCCACATCGATCGCGTCCGAAAGGGCCGCCCGCTTCCGCAACGAGGCCGCGTCGCTCGGCGGCCTGCCGACGACCACCTCCTCGGCGGTGCCGCCGGCCGGGCCGGTGGCGGTACGCGGCACGGGCACCGCAGGGGCGCGGTCCTCGTACGCCGCGCGCCACAGCCGCTCCCAGGCGGCGATCGAGGACCGTGGATCGGTGGGGCCCGCCAACGACTCGACGGCGCGCACGAGGGAGACCACGGCGTGGAAGTCGCGGGGCACCGACCGCCCGCTCAACCACTCACCGAGACGGCGGGCGTTGACACTGACGCGGCGCCCGGACGGCAGCACCGTCCGGCTCGCTCGCCGGGCCAGCGCCTCGTCGGACAGATCCGGCAGCCGGCGCCGGAGCCGCGTCAGCGCAGTGGCGAAAGCCGCTCTCGGCGACTCCTCCGACTCCGGGAGCTTCGGCTCGTCCATTTCCGCAACTCTAGGCGGAACGCCCGGATTACGGGATCCGGTTCCGCACTCCGGTCCGGCCCGGTCCGGGGACTCCTCGTTCCGTTCTCCCACCCGGCCCGACCTGTCCCGATGCCGCCCGGGGACGCCCGGCGCGGAAACCGGGAGGCCCGGCGGCGCCGTACGGTGCCGCTCCAGTGATCCCCGGCGAGGCGGAGGCGGCGACATGGTGCGGGAACAGACGGGCGGCAATCTCGCGGTATGGAGGCTGCTGCTCCTCGTCGGAGTGCTCGGCAACGCCGTCGGCCTCATCGGCGGGACACCACTCGTCACTCTGATCGCGGCACCACTCGCGATCGCCGGAGCGATCGGTCTGATGGCGGCGCGGCGCACGCAGGGCGGCTCCGGTCGGTCACCGCGCCGGTGACCGGCACATCCGGACCTGAGGGGGAGGAAGAGGATGGTTGCGTACACGGGTCTGGGGTGTCTGCCCATCGTGCTGCTGGGCGCCCTGATGGGCATCTGGTTCGCGATCACCGACGCGCGGGACGGCGACTGGGCGACCGCCTGTCTCGCCGCCGTCGCGATCACCCTGGCGTTCGGCCTGGTCAATCTGATGGCGGCCCTCTCCCTCAACCGGGCACGGACGCCGGGGCGGCTGCCCGGCCGCGGTGCCACCGTGTGGACCCCCCGGCACCGGACGGGCGGCACACCGCTGCAGTGTTTCTCGCCGCACTTCCTGGCGGTGGCCGGTCTCTTCGGCGCCGGCTGGACGCTCCAGTGGGTGCACTGGTCGGTCGCCGCGGCCGGGTACGGCGCGCTGACCGTGCTCTACCACGGCGTGCCCGGACTCGCGCGGCGCCCGGCCAGGGCGGCCGCCGTCGGCGAGCGCGGCCGGTACGCGCGTGCTCATGGCTGGGCCTTCCGGGAACGTCTGCCGTCTCTCGCCAGGCGCTGGACGCTCGACCCCCTGCAACCGGTGGCCATGGACGAGGCGGCGCTCATGAACGTTCCGTCCCGGGCCGTGCTCCGCGACCCCTTCGCCGTGATGTCCGGCACCCACGAAGGCGTGAGTTTCACGGTCGCGGACGGCTTCGTGTCCGAACCCTTCGCGCCCTTCCGGGCGTGGCAGCAGCACCATGTCACCGTCTGCGCCGTGCATCTGACCATCGGTTTGCCGTTCGTCCGGGTCGCGCTGCCCGACAGGGACGTTCCGCACTCCCGCCACACCGTCGAGGTCGAGACCCTGCGGCCGGACTTCGCCGAGGCACTGGTCACCGAGGAGACCATCGAGGCGATGCTCGCCGCGGAGCTGACGGAATGGTCGATCCAGGGGCGGGACGTCTTCACCGTGCTCCGGGAGCAGCCGGCCGACCACGACCTCGAGGTCGTCCACGCGATCGAACAGCTCACCGCCCTCGTCGCCGCGCTGCCCGCCGATCTCGCCCCGTGGGCCGACGGCACCGCGCCGGACCTGCCGCTGCGGCCCTGAGCGGGCGGCCGCAGCCGCGTAAGCGGCTGCCGAGCGCGCCCGGCGGGCGGGAGGGGAGCCGGATCGCTCCTCTCCTGATTGCCGCCGGCCGGGTCGAGGAGGCCGGCGGCCGTGCGACCGGCCGGACGGAGCGGAGCCCGCACCGGGCTGCTCCTCCACGGCCGGGAGGAGGCCGCGGCCGGACGCGCCGCCGAAGTGGCGGCGCAGGCCGCTCGGTCAGGTCTGCCGCTCGGCCCGCGCGGGGGTCCCGGTCCGGGCGGGTGCCCGCCCGTCCCTGACGTGCTCGCGGCAGCCGGACGCCGCGGAACAGGTCAGGACCGTGGCGACGGCGGGGCGCGACGACTCCCCGGCTCACCCGCCCTCCGCGTTGTCGTCCGACGCGTCGGGGGCGTCCGCGGGGTCGCGTTCGCCCTCCGCCTGCGACGGGGTGGTGTGCGGGACGTCCGGGGTGGTCCATTCGGCGTCGTCCCTGTCGCCCTCGGCCTGGGAAGGAGTGTGCTCGCTCATCGTGCTGCCTCCTGATCGCGGGACCGTGCCCGCCGGGTACCCCGCGCGGGGGAGGGCTTACCGCGACGAGCGGCGGGCCAGCGCCTGCGACAGCGCGGCGCGGACCTCCTCGGGCGGGGGAGCGCCCTCCGCCTCCGTGGATGCCGTGAGCGACTCGGCGACCGCGCGGAGCTTGGTGTTGGACAGCTGGGACGCCTCCCGGAGGATGTGCCACGCCTCGTCCGGGGTGCAGCCGTACGTCGCCATCAGGACGCCGCGGGCCTGGTCGATGACCGGACGGGAGGCGATCGCCCGCCGGAGCTGCTCGACCTCCTCCTGGAGCAGGTTCAGCCGCTCCTCCCGTTCCCGCGCCACCGTCGCGGAGAGCGGCGACGGAACACTCTCCGGGGCCGGGGAGCGCAACGGGTCCGTGGTGTCGAGGCCGGCGAGTTCCAGGATGCGGCGCGGCTGAGCGTTCCAGCGGGTGGCGGTGACCGGCAGCGAGTGACGCCGGCCGTGGTCGCGCAGCACCTCCAGGAACTCCAGTCCCGCCGTGTCCATGAAGTGCACGTCGCTCATGTCCAGATCGATCCGGGCCGTGCCGGCGGGCAGCTGGGCCAGCTTCTCGGCCAGCGCCTCGGCAGACCCGCGGACCAGATCACCGCGAGGGGTGAGGAGCGCCCGGTCCGCGTCCGTACGACCGCCGATGACCAAGGTGTTCCGCCTTCCCGGAGGGGCAGTGGTGCCGCTGAGCTCGTGGCACCACCTCGTCGGTGCTCGCGAACCCGGGCCGTTCGGGTGGGTTCGGCCGCCGCCGGCACCGTAGGGGTAGGCTGCACACGGTCCCGGCTGCGCTGTGGGTGCGCCTGCCCGCCTTGCGGCCCACTACACACCGCGCCGGGGAATGGCCGGGAACCGCCCGGGGTAGGCGCGGTCCCGGGAGCGTGGGGAGACGGGCGTTGGACGAGCGGCATCGGACGGCGTACGGACCCGGACCTGCGGTGCCGTACCTGACGGTGCGTCCGCTGGAGGGATGCCGGGGGGTGCGTGCGGCCGGGGAGATCGGGCTGGCCACGCACATGATCTGGGAGCGCGCACTGGAGCAGGCGGTGCGCGAAGGTGAGGCCGTGTACTACCTGGAGTTGTCCGAGGTGACGTTCGTCGACGTCGCGGGCGCCGGAGCGCTCGCTGCCGCCGCCGGCCGGCTCGGCGACGGCCGCCGGCTGGTGGTGCGCCGGCCTCCGCCGACCCTGCGCCGGGTACTGGAGACGTTCTGGCCCGACCTGTCGACGATCGAGGTGTCGGTGTCATGAGTACCGCGGCCGGAACGGTGGGGGCCACCACCGACCCCTTCCTCCACCCCGCTCTCTTCTACCGTGACGAGCGGGAGTACCTGGACGGCACCGTCCCCTTCGTGCGCGAGGGACTCGCGGCCGGTGAGCCCGTGGCGGTCGCCGTGCCCGGCGACCGGCTGCGGATGCTCCGGGACGCGCTCGGCGCCGACGCGGAGAGCGTCCGGCTCCTGGACATGCGGGAGGCCGGCCGCAACCCCGGCCGGATCATCCCCGGCGTGCTGCGCGCCTTCGCCGACGCCCAGCCCGCCGGACGCCGGGTGCGCATCATCGGCGAGCCGGTCTGGGCCGGCCGCTCCTCCACCGAGTACCCGGCCTGCGTCCAGCACGAGGCGCTGATCAACGCCGCCTTCCGGGGCCGTACGGTGACCATCCTCTGCCCCTACGACGCCGTACGCCTGCCGGGGCACGTCCTCGAGGACGCCCACGCCACCCACCCCACCGTCATCCCGGCCGGCTCCCGCCCCGCGCGGGACAGCGAGGCGTACGCCCCCGACGCGGCCGTCGCCCGCTACAACGAGCCGCTGCCGCTCGTGACGGACGCCATGACCTTCCCGTTCGCGGCCGACTCGCTGCCCGATGCCCGGCACGCCGCCTCCGACGAGGGACGGCGGCTCGGCCTCACCGGCGTCACCCTGCAGGACCTGGCCCTCGCCACGGCCGAGCTCACCACCAACAGCGTGCTGCACGGCGGCGGGGGCGGAGTGCTGCGGGTCTGGGCCGAGGACGGCCATGTGCTGTGCGAGGTGCGGGACGGGGGACGCATGACCGACCCCCTCGCGGGGCGCCGCCCCGCCGGCCGCGACCAGCGCGGCGGCCGCGGCCTGCTGATGGTCAACCTGATCGCCGACCTGGTACGGGTGCACACCGGCGACCGGGGCACCACGATCCGCTGCTGGTTCCCCCGATGACGGCCTCCCCCGGCCGTCAGGCGCCCAGCGGGTCCAGCACCATCGGCGCGATCCTGCCCTCCAGCATCGCGCCCAGTCCCTCCACGGCGCACAGCTCGGGCCGCTCCGCGATGTGCACGGGCATGCCCGTGGCCTGACGCAGCATCTGGTCGAAACCCGGCAGCAGGGCGCTGCCGCCGACCATCATGATCCCGCGGTCGGCGAGGTCGGCGACCAGATCGGGCGGGCACTCCCGCAGCACCTTGCCGATGCCGTCGAGGACGGCCGTCAGCGGCGTCTGGATGGCCCGCCGCACCGCGGCCGTGTCCACCTTCACGGAGCGGGCCAGACCCGTGGCCACGTCCCGGCCGTGGATCTCCGTCGACTCCGGGCCCTCGGGGGTGAGCCCGTTGCCGGAGAGGGCGAGCTGCAGGGGCCGTACCGACTGGCTCGGCAGCATCAGTTCGTGCTGGTGGCGCAGGTGCTGCACGATCGCGTTGTCCACGGCCTCACCGCCGACCGGGATGCGCTGCGCCTGCACGATCGCCCCGAGGGAGAGCACGGCCACCTGAGTGGCCGCGGCGCCGCACACCATGATCATGGTCGCCTCGGGCCGCTCCACCGGCAGACCGCAGCCGACGGCGGCGGCGATCAGCGTGTCGACCAGCTCGACCCGGCGGGCGCCGAGACCGACCAGCGTCTCGATCGCGGCGCGCTGGGCGAGCGGGTCGGCGTCGTGCGGGGTGCACGCCGCGGCCCGCAGCCGGGGCCTGCGGCGCAGCGAGCGGCGGGTCCGGTCGCCGATCAGCTGCCGCAGCATGCGCTGCGCCATCTCGATGTCGACGACCGTGCCCCCGTTCACCGGCCGCACGACGCGGATGTACGCCGGCGTACGGCCCGTCATCTTCTCCGCGAACTCACCGACCGCGATCAGCGCGCCGGTACGGGTGTTCACGGCGGCGACGGACGGCTGGTCGACGACGAGTCCGGCGCCCTTGACGTACACCCGGGTGCGGGCCGCCCCCAGGTCGACGGCGAAGTGGCAGCGGCGCAGCTGCTCCAGACTTGCTGTCACGGCGGTTCCTCCCGAGTGCGCGCCCACGGGGCCGCCGGGCGGCGGACCTCTCAGGCATCGTGCGCGCGGGACGGGGGCGGGCGCCTTTCCTGGGGGGCCGGGTGGGGGGCCGCCGAACGGGCGGTGCGGATCTTCCCTCCGGGTCAGGAGTCACCGCGGGGTGGCAAGGAGAGGACCGCGTCGAGCAGCGGACGCAGTCCGGCGACCGTGAGACTCGCCCGACCGGCCCCGCGGAAGAAGCCATCGGTGGGTCGGCAGCCGACGAACGGCACGCCCGCGACCCCAGCGGTGTTGCTCTCCACGACGGTCGACCCGATCATCACGCAGCGGGCCGGTGCGACGCCGAGCCGCTTGAGGGCGCGGTGCACGACGTCCGGGTGCGGCATCAGCCGGGCCAGGTCGGCGGAACGGCCGTGCACGCCGCCCGTCACGTGCGGGGCGAGGGCCTGCCGGGCCAGGAACAGCTCGGCCGCGTCGGCCGTGTGATCGGTGACCACGGCCAGGCGCGGGTACCGGAGGGACAGCGCGCGGACCAGTTCGACGGCCAGGCCCGCCGGCCGTGCGGTGCGGGCGGCCCGTGTCTCGCGGCGGTCGAGCTCTCCGCGCAGTTCCTCCGCCGAGGGATGGGCGGCCAGCGCGCGCAGCAGTTCGACGGGGAGGATGCCGTCCCCCGTGAGCGTCACCGGCCGGCCCTCCGGCGTCAGCGGGTGCCTGCCGGACAGGGCATCCCTCGGATCGCGCGTCTCGACGGCGAGCCGGGCGAGGTCCCGTACCACCTCGGCCGCCCTGTCGTCGTCGAACAGCCTGGTGAGCGTGGTGTCGAAGCCGAGGATCACGGCGTCGGCGGCCAGGAGCGTCTCGGTGAGGCCGGGTGCCGGGTGCCGGGCGCCGAGCGGCGGGGAGGCGGCGGAGGCGGCGCCGACCAGGACGTCCCAGCGCACGGTGCACCCGGGTACGTCGTGCGGTCCGAGCCGGTCCAGGAGTGCCTGCCGCAGCCGGCCCGCGGCGGCGAAGGGAAGGCGGTCGGCGGCCGCGCGCAGCCGTCCGACGACGTGCCGGCGGATGCGGTCCTCCACGTCGTGCGGGCCCTCCGCGACCAGGGCGATCGGGTCGGACACCTGCCATGTCGCCTCGCCCTCGACCACGGCGACGGACTCGTCCGGCAGTTCCGGGCCCCGCTCGGCCAGCTCCGTACGGCGCTCGGTCAGGTCGACTTCGTAGTAGTGGTCGGTGCCCGGGACGCGGCTGGTGCTCAGCCGCCGGCCGTCGGGCGAGGCGTAGACGACCGTTCTCGTCAGTCCCTGCGACGGCGGGAGGTGCATGGCGGGCAGTGGAAAGGGGCCCAGCACGGGGTGCGCGGTGCCGGTCGCGCGGGTGAAGAGACCGTGCCAGCCCTGTGTCGGGTCGCCGCCGAGGGGCCGGAGCAGCCCGGTGACGTCGGGGTCGGCCGCCAGTTCGTCCCGCAGGGAAGGGGCGAGGGCGAACACGCCGTGCGCCTCGGACGAGTCCAGTGCCGCACGGAGCGCCGTCCCGGCGGGCAGCTCGGCCCGTCTCTCGTCCCGCGTGCGCCGGACGATCACGACGAGCCGGGGGCCACCCACCTCCCTGAGCATGTCCGGGAACCCCCGCAGGGCGGCACGCAGCAACCGCGCCGTCGGGCCGCCCGGCGACGTGAGGACCGTGTAACCCCCGTCCCGCCGGAGGAACTGATGATCGTCGGCGGGCAGCCCGGAGGCCGTCAGCACCCGGGTGACCGCCCGCCCCAGAGCGGTGAGCGTGTCGGACCGCTCGGGACCGTCCGCCCAGTCGAAGAAGAAGCAGGTGCGGGCGTCGGCGTGGTCCGCCGGGCCGGGGCCGACGGGCTCGGGCGGGGAAGCGGGGGACGAGGGGCCGTCACCGGGAGGGTCCCAGGCGGGGTAGGTGCCGTCGGGCAGCTCGTCCGGCGCGGCGAGCGGGTCGTAGGCCGGCTCGTCGGAGGCGAGAGGCGGCATCTCCGGTGCGCCGTCGGCGGCCTCCTCCCGCAGTTCGTGCCCGAGGGCGAGCAGTTCGGGGTCGTGTCCGCCGGCCAGCTCGTACTCCTCGTACGCCGCCAGGGCCTCCTCGGTCCGACCCTGACGCCGCAGGGCGAGGAGGTAGAGGCGGCGGAAGTCCTCGCGGAAGGGGTGGGCGCGTACCAGGACCTCCAGGTCGGCCGACGCGCGCTCCGGTTCTCCGAGGTCCAGGTCGACTTCCGCGCGTTGACGGTGGAGGCTCAGCCGGAGCCGAACCAGGCGGGTCCGCGCGCTCCGGGCGGCCGGGCCCGGCACGCCGGCGAGGGGATCACCGTCGCCCCAGAGCTCCAGCGCCTCGGTGAGCAGTACGCGCGCCTCGGCGAGGGCATCCCGACGGCGTGCCTCGTCGGCCCGGCGGACCAGCTCGTCACAGAGAGCCAGGTCCACGTGGTCGGCACTGGTGTGCAGGACCAAGCCCTGGGGCGGTGTCCCCAGCACGCCCGGCCCGAGGGCATCGCGCAGCCGCGTGGCGGTGGAGCCCAGCACCGCCGCGGCGTCCGGCTCGGCGCGCGTGCCCCACAGCCCTCCTTCGAGCTCGTCGAATGTCACGGTGCGTCCGCGTTTGAGCAGCAGCATGGCCAGCACGGCGCGCTCGTCCGGACGCAGGTCGGGGGATCCGCGGCCATGTTCGACGCCGAAGGGGCCGAGGGCGCGGTAGAAGCGCCGTTGGTACGCCGCTTCGGCCCGGCGCGGCAGGGCGGGGTCGAGGAGCAGGTCCCTGCCCTGGTTCTGTTGCCCCAGGGACCGCGACATCAGCAGGTTGAAGGCGTCCGCGTACGTCTCTCGCAGGTCGTGCGGGAGGTGACCGAGCTGATGCGGGCCGACGGGTACCGTCAGCCGCGAGGTGCCCGAGGCCAGTTGCAGCAGCAGGTCGCGCAGCGCCCGCAGATCCTCCGACTGCCCCGCCCTGCCCATGGCCCTGGCGGGTTCGACAAGGGTGAGCTTCACCGTTCCGTCGGGCAGCAGCACCACCTGGGACGGACCGAGCACGCCGTGGGTCAGGCCCGCGGCGTGCAACGCGGTGAGGGCCCGCGCGAGCTGCGCGCCGACCGATACCAGCAGGGGGGCGGGCAGACGGTGATCGTTCGGCGCGGCGAGGTGGTTCAGTCCCACGCCGTCCAACTGCTCCATGACGAGATACGGAACGTCGCCGTCGAAGTCGGCCGCGTGGACCCGCACCACGTTCGGGTGGGTGAACCGGCCCAGCAGTCGCGCGTCACGCAGAAACGCCTCACGCCACGTCGGGTCGGTGATCCTCCCGTGCAGCCGCAGCGCCACCGTCGTGTTCGTATCCGTGTCCTCGGCCAGCCATGTGGTCCTGGTCGAGTGGAGCCGCCGCACCAGCCGGTACCGGCCCCCCACCACACGCGGCGGCTCACCGGGGCCGGGCGACGACGACGTCACGTCCCCACCCGTCAGCCGTCGTGCGCTGTCCGTGCTGACCGACGCGAACGCCTCGCCGTCCACACCGGCCGCCGTGCCGGACGGGGCCGGGACGGACGCCCAAAAGTCCCCCGGCACCCGGCCCGCCCGGTCGTCGATCAGGGCACCGAGGCGGAGCAGCAGGGCGGCGGTGTCGTACCGGGCCGAGCGGGGCAGGCCGCGCAGCAGCAGATTCCGTACGCCGGGCCGGAAGGCGTAGGAGCCGGGTGGGCCCGGGACGGTGGTGAGCAGCCCGCTGAGGATCACCTCGGCGAGATGCCGGGGCCGCGGGGCCGGGTCGACGGCGGCCTGTACCAAGCGCATCACGGGCAGATCGGGGCGGCCCAGGGCCAGGTGAGCGGCCAGCCGGAAGGCCTCGGGGGAGGCGCTCCCACGGAAGCGCAGGACCAGGTCCTCGGGGGGCAGGCGGCCGAGGTCCGCGCGGTGGTCGACGTCCGCCGGGAGGGACGGACGCAGGTCGGCCACGGCCGCCGGGAACGCCGTGCCGCCCGGCGCGGCGACCAGCCGGGCCCAGTTGGACAGCCATTCGGGGGCCGGTTCCAGCACCGGCAGCGGCAGCATCCCGCCCGTGGGGAGCCGGTTCGCGGGGCCGGAGGTGTCGTAGGGACGGAAACGGAGCGTCGCGGCGGGTGCGGCGGGGCGCGGGGCGGAGAGCAGGCCCGGCGTGGTGGGCAGGGCGGTGTCCCGCCACAGGTACTCGGGGAGCGGCTGGACGACGGCCAGGGACATGCGGTGGGCCCAGCGGCGGAGGGTGCCGTACCACAGGTCGCCCGCGCGGCCGTCGCGCCACTGCGGGCCCATGCAGTCGCTGATCACCAGGGTGACGCCGCGGCCGTCGGCCGGGGCGTGCGCGCCGGGACCGCGCACCGTGCCGTCGGCGCCGACGGAGAGCAGGGACACCGTGCGGAAGACGCCGGACTGGGCGAGTGCCGTGTGCAGTTCGCGGATCAGCGGGCGCCACACGGGCATCGTGGGACCGGTGTCGTGCACGAGGTTCAGCCGCAGCCAGCGTTCCGGGGCGGGGCGCATGACCGGCAGCCACCAGTCGGGGGCGGCGCCGAGGCGGGCGATGCGGTCGGCGGTCGCCCTCTCGTCCAGTTCACTGCCCAGCGGCGCGTCGACCCGGCGCTTGAGCGGACGCAGGGACCGCTGCAGCGCCAGGGGCCGGTGCAGCATCGGGGGCGCCGGGGCCAGGAGGGTGGTGTGGGGTTCGTCCGGCGGTCCGGAGGACGGGTCCGGGGATGGCAGATGGAGCGGCGCGCGCGGGGGTTCGGCGGGAGGGGCGGGCGGTGGCGGCTGCGGCGCGGGCGGCGGGGGCCCGGAGGGCGGAACGGGCGCGGCGGGCCGGGGGGCGGCGGGTTCGGCGGGCGGTCGGGGCGGGCGCGGACCGGTGCCCGGCTGGTGGTCCATGGTCCGCGCCAGCCACAGCAGTTCGGCCAGTTCCAGCGGGGTCGGGCGCGGGCCGCCGGCCGCCCGGCCCAGTACGTCGGCCAGGCGGGCCAGCGGGTCCGGGAAGCCGGAGTCCTCCGCGGGCCCGTCAGAAGGCATCGGCCTGCGGGGTCTGTCCCAGGTACGGCATCAACTGCTCGGCCAGGTCGTCGAGGGACTCCGCGCCGAGCCCGGTGGCGTGGGCCAGGTAGATCGCGTTGAGAAGCTGGTCGGTGGCGAGGTCGCCGGCGCCCGACCGGGCCAGGAAGCGCTCGATCAGGCCCTGCGCGTAGGCGTCGGGCTCTCCGAGGTGCGCGCGGACGATGCCGGCGAGCTGGCGGTCGTCCGGCCGGCGCAGGCGCAGCGTGACGCAGCGGCGAAGGAAGGCGGGAGGGAACTCGCGCTCCCCGTTGCTGGTGAGGACGACGAAGGGGAAGGCCCGGCAGCGGACCCGGCCGTGCTCGACCGGCACCCGTTCCCCGGTGCCGTCGATCATCACCTCGGCCTTACCGCCGGGGTGGTGCCGGGCGGTACGGGCCAGTTCGGGAATCTCGTACTGGCCCTCCTCCAGCACGTTCAGCAGGTCGTTGGGCAGGTCGAGGTCGCTCTTGTCGATCTCGTCGATGAGCAGGGCGCGGGGGCGGGCGTAGGGGAGGAGCGAGGTGCCCAGGGGGCCGAGCCGCAGATGGTCCTCCACGCCCGACCCGTCGCCGGGCGGGTCACCGGCGGTGCGGGCCCCGCCCGGTGCCCGGTCGTACCGCTCGGCGGGCTGCCCGGCCGTGCGCCGTGCCGCGTACAGACGGGAGAGCGGATCGTACTGGTAGAGGCCGTCGTTCAGCGTGCTGCGGCTGGTGATGTTCCAGCGCAGCACCGGGCCGAGACGCAGCTCGCGGGCGACCGCGTAGACGAGCGAGGACTTCCCGGTGCCGGGCGGACCGGTGACCAGCAGCGGACGGCGCAGGTACAGGGCGGCGTTGACGAGCTGGACCGTCTGCGGTGTCGCCCGGTAGGTCGCGGCGCGATGGGTGCGGTCGGGAGAGACCGCGGCGGTGTCGGCCTCCTCGTCGGGCGGGTCGAGCGCGGGACCGCCGTCGAAGGCGCGCCAGGGCGGGGGCGGCGGCAGGCGGTCGATGCCGTCGTGCGGCTCCTCGGTGCCGGTGTAGACGGGCCACAGGGGCATGGGGTTCTTCTCCGTGGGGTCTCGGCGGGCGGTCAGGCGACAGGGGAGTGCAGGGGCGCGGCGGTCTCGGGGAAGCAGCGCGGGTCGTCCCACAGCAACTGCACGTCCCTCGCCCAGTGCCGGTCCGTCTCGTCGTGGGCGTCCGCGGTCAGCCGGAGGGACAGGAGGTGATGCGGGAGGTCGGCGGGCGGAACACCGGCGACGGACGCGGTGAGCGCGTCGAGGAAGGCGTCACCGTCGCAGGGGCCCTCGTGACCGGGGCCCGGACAGCCCGCACGGGGCCACAGCAGCACCGGAACGGGGACGGTCAGGCCGACCTCGAAGTGCTCCCGCGCGGCGTCGGGGGAAGAGGCGAAGCCGACCAGGGCCGTGGCGTCGTCCCACAGCCGCTTGCGCAGACCGGACGGCCGCTCCGGCGTGCCGCACTCGATGCGCTGCACGGCCGCCGCCGGACCTCCGTCCAGCTTCTGCCACTTCTTGCGGAGTTGGTGGCGCATCCGCCCGCTGCGACGGCGGGTGCGGTCGGCCACCACGAGCGGATAGGCGCAGCCGAGCGGAGTGGGGTCGTCGGCGCCGCACTCCCAGCGCGCCACCGGCTCGTTCAGCCAGCCACGCGGCAGGACGAAGGCGAGCAACTCGTCGGCTCCCGGGGCGAGCTGGGTGACCGCCTCGTCGATGTGCTCCTGGACGTAGGCCCGTACGGCGGACCGCGGCAGCCGGCGGGCCCCCACCGGGCGGCGCCGCCCGTCGCGGTACGCGGACACCTCCACGGTGACCTGGTCGGGGCCGGCACCGCTGTGGTCGATCTCCACGACGATGGGCGACCAGGCGGGGACCCCCCGGGACCGTCCGCCCGGGGCCGTACCGGCTGTCCCGTACCCGCCGTCGACGTGGTCCAGCAGCTCCCGCAGCCGAAGCGCGAACCGGGGCACCGCCTCCGGCACCTCCCACTGCACATACGCCGCCGCGGACGCCAGGGAGCCGAACCCGCCCGCGGGCAGGCCGGGACCGAACGGGCCGACGGCGTCGACGTACAGCCGGTCGTGATCGCACGTCCGCCCCTGTCGCTCGGCCCACCGCACCAGGTCGTACAGCTCTCTGAGCTGGTCCCGGGTGTGGCCCGGAGTGGGCACCAGCTCGCCCAGCCCGCTCCAGTAGCGGGCCATGACCTCGGTGGGCAGCATGCGCCCCGCGCGCACCTCCCGGCCGCCCGCGACCGCCGTGACCATGCCGACCACCGACCCGTCGGCCAGCGTCACCGCCGCCCCGCTGAAACCGTCGGCCAGCGGCTGTCCGTGTCCGGAGACGGCTTCCAACTGCACCCACTCGCCCGCGATCAGCGGACCGGGCACCGCGCGGTAGTGCGCGAGGGCGCCCTCGTCGTAACCGCGGGGAAAGCCGTACGCGGTCAGACCGGGGGAGGGGACGTCGCGCTCCGCGCCGGGCGGTGCGAAGACGGCCGGCGCGAGCGGTACCTCCCGCTCCAGTTCGAGTACGGCCAGGTCGCCCGGGTCGGTGGTGCCGCCCCGCCAGCCGCCGTGGACGGCCACCGTGGCGGAGAGCTCACCCAGTCCGGAGCAGTTCGGGAAGCTCACCGACACCGCCGAGGTGCCGCTCGCCGCTACGACATGGGCGCAGGTGACCACCCGGCGCGCCGAGACGAGGAAGCCCGCGCCCACGTCGTTCCCGCACCGGATGCGGGTGTGCCAGGCCGCCGCGCCGCTCATCGGCGGTCGGCGGCCTCGGCATCCGTGCCGGGCGTCGTCCCGGGCGCCCAGCTGAGCTTGACGACCAGATGTCCCTCCGCCGCTCCCTTGGCGATGACGGCACCGGCCTCCGCGGTGAGTTTCACCCCGAACTCCAGCTCCACCGCGTCCGGTGCGAGCGAGACGTCGCGGAACACCCGCAGCGCGGACTCGGCGGCCGCCCGCACCCCCTCCAGGGACCCCTCGAAGGTACGCGTCGCCCGGGCCGGGGCGCCGCCGCGCGAGACGAGCCGGGCCCCGGACTCGTCCTCCACGCCCTCCACCACGACCGCACCGCCGCTCTCGGTGGTGAACTGCATCAATCCGTCCATCGCGCGGCGCGCCCCCGTTGTGTACGACTGCGTGAACTCCTCATGTTACGGCTGGTGTTCGCCGGGCGACGGGCAACCGGCCGACTTCGCCCGCCCGTCCGCCCCGGTTCCCACGACCCCCCTCACCACGCCCAGCTCCACCAGGTCCTGCGGACGGATACGGAGTTGGCCGGCCGTCGTCCGTGCCTGCTCCGGGGGGCGCTTGAGGATGGCCGCCGCGAGTTCCGGGGCGATCACCGAGAAGTAGCTGTCCGGGGTGGCCCAGGTGTTGCCGGGCGCCGCCAGGGCCAGCGCGCCGCCGGAGCCGCCCTCGCCGACGACCAGCGTGGTGACCGGCGTACGGGCGGAGGCCACGGCGCCGAACAGATCGGCGATGGCGGCCCCCGCGCCCTGCCGTTCCGCCTCCGCGTCATTGGCCGCGCCCGGGGTGTCCACCAGCGTCAGCACCGGGATGCCGAGCCGGTCCGCGAGCCGGACCAGCCGGGCGGCCGTGCGGTACCCGGCGGGACGGGTCGCCGTGCCGGTCTGCGCGGCGTAGGCGACCGTGCGGCCCCGGTGCTCGCCGAAGCCGCAGAGCATGCCGTCGGGGTCCGTGCCCCCGCAGCGGTCGCCGCCGATGGCGACACGGGAGGTGAAGTAGGCGTCCAGGTAGGCGGTGGCACGGGGGCGCCGGGGGGAGCGGGCGCGGCGGACCGCCTCCCAGCCGGTGGCCGGGAGGCCGGCCGCGCCCAGCGCCGGGGGCGGCGGGGCCGGCGCGGTGGAGGGGCGGGTCAGCAGCCGCAGCCAGTGACCCAGGGTGTCCCGCAGCGCCTCCGGCCGGACCAGCGCGTCCGCCGCGCCCGCCGCCACCTGCGCCTCGGCCGTGTACGCCGCGGGGTCCGCGTCCGCCGGGCGGACCCGCGAGCCGGCGAAGCCGACCTGCGCGCCGGGCAGCGCCAGCACGACGTCGGCGCCCGCGCCCAGGGTGGCCCAGCCGCCGCCGGTCGTCGGGTCCCGCACCACGGCGATCTGCGGCAGCCCGGACTGCCGGGTGAGCGCGGACGCCCTGGCCACCCGCTGGAGCTGGGTGAGGGCGAGCATGCCCTCCTGCATCCGGCTGCCGCCGGTGGCGACCAGCGGCACCACCGGCAGGTGGTGCGCGCGGGCATGCGCGTACGCCGCCTCCAGGCGGTCGCCGGTGCGTGTACCGAGGGAGCCGCCGAGGAAGCCGAACTCGAACGCGACGAGGACGGCCCGGGTGCCGTCGACGTCCCCGGTGCCGCAGACCACGGACTCCCGCTCGCCGGTGCGCTCGGCGGCGCGGGCGCGGGCGGTGTCGTAGCCGGGCCAGCCGAGCGGACCGTCCGGGTGCCCGGGGCGCTCCGGGAAGGGCAGCTCGGTGAAGTCGTCGGTGACGAGGGCGAGGGCCCCGCGGGCGGAGAGACGGTCAGCCATGAGACAGCGCCCGCTTCATGACCTTGCCCATGTCGTTGCGGGGGAGGACGTCGAGGTGGTGGAGGACGCGCGGGCGCTTGTGGGGGGCGAGCCGCCCGGCGACATGCCCGGCCAGCTCCTCAAGGCCGGGCGGGGACTGCGGATCCGCCGGCACCACCCAGGCCACGATCCGCTCGCCCAGATCGGCGTCCGGCTCCCCGGTGACCGCGGCCTCCCGCACCCCGGGGTGCTCCAGCAGCGCGTTCTCGATCTCACCCGCGCCGATCTTGTAGCCGCCGCTCTTGATCAGGTCGGTGGCCTTGCGGCCCACGATGCGGACGTAGCCGTCGGGGTCGCGCACCGCCATGTCCCCGGTGCGGAACCAGCCGTCGGCGGTGAACGCGGCGGCCGTGGCGTCCGGCCGGCCCAGGTACCCGGTGAACAGGTTCGGCCCGCGCACCTGGATCTCACCGACCGTCTCACCGTCGTACGACGTCACCGGCGAGCCGTCCTCCTCCACCAGCCGCAGCTCCACCCCCGGCAACGGCACGCCGACCGTGCCGGGGCGGGCCTCGCCGTCCGCGCGGACGCTGGTGTTCATCAGCGTCTCGGTCATGCCGTAGCGCTCGACGACCCGGCGTCCCGTGGCCGCGCCGATCCGCTCGTGGTCGTGCACGGGCAGCGCGGCGGAACCCGACACCAGCAGCCGCGCGCCGGCCAGCGCCGTCACCAGGTCCGGCTCGGCGGGCAGCGCCTCGGCGAGGCGGTGGTACATCGTCGGCACGCCGAACAGCATGGTGGCACCGGCGTTCAGCTCGCGCGCCACGCCCCCGGTGGTGAACCCGCCCAGGTGGCGCACCGAGCCGCCGCGGCGCAGCGGGCCGAGCGTGCCGAGGACGAGGCCGTGCACGTGGAACAGCGGGAGCCCGTGCACCAGCACGTCGTCGGCGGTCCACTGCCAGGCCTCGGCGAGCGCGTCCAGGGTCGCGGCGATCGCGCGACGGGGGATGACCGCGCCCTTGGGCGGGCCGGTGGTGCCGGAGGTGTAGACGATCAGGGCGGGATCCTCGGGGTCCCGGTCACGGTCGTCGGGGAGGCCGCCCGGGGCCGCCGCTTCGGGGGCCGGGTCCACATCGAGCCGGGGCAGGCCTGCCAGGGGGGCGGGGAGTTCGGTGCCGGGGGCGGTGAGCACCAGGTCGGGGGTGCTGTCGGAGAGGATGTGGCCGAGTTCCTTCTCGCCCGACTTCGGGTTGAGCGGCACGACGGCCGGGCCGGCGAGCAGCGCGGCGGTGACGGCGACGGCGGTCTCCAGCGTCGGCGTGGCCCATACGGCGACGCGGCGCACCCCCTTCAGGTCCCCGGCCACGGCGCCGGCCGCCGCGGCGAGTCGCCCGTACGTCAGTTCGCGCTCGCCGAAGCGCAGGGCGGGCCGGTCGGCCCGGTGGCCGTCGGTCAGGGCCGGGAAGAGAGAGGACACGGGGCGTATCTCCTTGGCTGGCTGGCTGGCTGTCGGGGCGGGCGGTACGGGGTGCCCGGGGGCAGGGTCCAGGGTGTCCTACCCGCGGCCGGGGACGACCACCGCCGGTGCGTCGGTGTGGGCCGGGGGCAGGTTGCGCGGCCCGGCGCTTGCGGGGGTTCCGCCACCGATGCTGGGGCTTCACCGAAGGTGAAGGTCAAGCCGCCCCTCGTGGTTCCCGCGGGCGGTTGTTAGCCTGCTCGGCGATCAGCTGTTCGAACGAGGAGTGAGCCACCATGCCCCGCATCGCGCTCGTGACCTGCGCGCCCGGCCCCGACGTCGCCGAGGACCGCGACCTGCCGGGGCTGGTGCGGGCGCTGGAGGCGGCCGGGGCCGTGGCGTCCGCCGAGGTGTGGGACGACGGGGAGGTGGACTGGTCCGGCTTCGATCTCGCCGTGATCCGGTCCACCTGGGACTACAGCTGGCGGGCGGCGGAGTTCACCGCGTGGGCCGAGCGGTGCGCCGCGGCGACCCGGCTGGCCAATCCGGCGGACGTGGTGCGGTGGAACACCGACAAGCGGTACCTCGGGGACCTCGCCGCTGCCGGGGTGCCCGTGGTGGACACCCGGTACCTGGCGCCCGGGGACGCCCTCGGCCTCCCGGACGCGCACGAGTACGTCGTCAAGCCGGCCTCCGGCGCCGGCGCCCGGTTCGCCGCCCGCTACGCGCCCGACGAGCACGCCACCGCCGTACGGCACGTCGGACGCCTGCACGCGGAGGGGTTCACCGCGATGGTGCAGCCCTATGTGCGCAGCGTCGACACCGCCGGGGAGCGGGCGCTGCAGTTCTTCGGCGGGAGCCTGCTCCATGCCAGCCGCAAGGGTCCCGTCCTCACGCCCGGCACGCCCTACGACCGGCGCAAGGTCGCCCACCCCGGACTGACGGACTGGACGCCCACCCCCGCCGAACTCGCCGTCGCCGAGCGGGCGCTGGCCGCCGTGCCCGGAGCGCCGGACCTGCTGTACGCGCGCGTGGACCTCGTGGACGGCGAGGACGGCCGGCCCCGGGTGATGGAGCTGGAGCTCGTCGAGCCGAACCTGTTCCTGTGGCTGCACCCGGAGTCGGTGCCGCGTGTGGTGGAGGAGACCCTCAAGGCCGCGGCCCGCTGACCGCCGTACGCTGCAGCAGCCCCCAGGTGAACTCCGCGACCACCTCGCGCCGTGCGCCCGACGCGTCCGGGGCCGTGAAGGCGAGCCCCCACCGGGTCGGCGCCGTGCCTTGAAGGGGGCGGGCGGGCGCGAAGGCGCGGGCGGCCTCGTCCACCGTGCAGGACCAGGGGGTGAGGTCCTCCACCGTGCGCAGGCCGGGCGCGGGGGCGCCCGGCGCGCGGACCAGCCACTCGTTCCACACCGCGCCGCCGGACGCCGCCGTCAGCACCTCGAAGCGCAGGTCCGGCCAGAGCGGGAGCGGCCACTGCCACGCCTCGCAGTCCAGGTCCCCGATCCGGCGCGCGGTCCGGGACTCCGGCTCGCCGAGCACGGAACGGTACCGGGACAGGGCCGGGCGGGAGCGCGGCGAGCGGACCATCGCCTGCCAGCGCTTGTTGGCCTCGCGCATGTCGGTGAGGGAGGCGCCCAGTGCGCGCCGGGCGTCCTCCACCGGGCCGGGGTTGTGGTCGGCCATGCGGCGCAGCAGGACGAGCTGGAAGTCGAACGGGGTGAACGGGCTAGTGGGGCGTCGTCCGGTGGGCACGGGACCCATCGTCGCCCACCGGCGGCGCTCCCGGGCGGCGGCCGTCCGGGAGGAACAGCACCGAGTTGACGTAGCGCGGGCCCCGGAACGGCAGGACCCGGCGCAGCAGACCGTGCGTGACGACGTACGAGGTGCGCGCCTGGTGGGCCTCCAGCGGGAAGCGGGACAGCGGGACCCAGGAGCCCGCGGGCAGCACCCAGCCGTCGTAGCCCAGCATCGCCAGGTACGTCACCACCGGCGCGATCGGCTGGATGCGGGACTCCAGCTCCACGAACAGGGCCGGGCGGTCGCGGGCCAGGATCCCGGTCGCCCCGCGCAGCACCGCCGACTCGTTGCCGTCCACGTCGATCTTGATGAAACCGACGCCGCACAGGCCGAGTTCGTCCAGCGTGACGCTGGTGACGTCCAGGGAGGTGCCGTGGATGTCCCGGCGGACCAGCGACGACACGCCCCGGTCGCCGCCGTCGTCCGGGGGGAGCCACAGGCGGGCGACGCCGGGCTTGTCCGAGGCCGCGGCGCGGATCACCCGCACGTTCGGCGGGGCCGACGCGGTGAGCAGCCGGGCCAGGTGGGGCACCGGCTCCAGGGTGACCACCCGGCGCGCGCGCCCGGCCAGCCGGCGGGTCCACGGGCCGTACCAGCCGCCGACGTCCACCGCCGTGTCGCAGTCCGGCGGGCACAGGTCGGCGAGGCGGGCCAGCTCGGGCTCGAAGCGGGGGTAGACCGCCCGGGCCGTCGCGGCCACCAGACGCGTGGGCAGGAACGCCGCCGCGCGGGCCGCGAACGTGCGTCCGGTCCTCGTCACGGCGTCGCCCCCGGGGCCCCGGCCATCCGCGTCAGCTCCCGCTCGTGCTCCTCCTGCGACACCTGCTCCCCGGACGACGGCAGCAGCTGCGGGATGCCGTCGACGATCGGGTAGCGGCGGCGCAGACGCGGGTTGTACAGCGCCTCGTCCCCCTCGTCGTCCGGGGCGAGCAGATGCAGCGGCCCCTTGTCGAGCGGACAGGCGAGGATCCTCAGCAGCGGGTCGTCGGGCTTCACGGTCGGGTCAACTCCTTGGCCGGGACGGGGGACGGTGGCGCGGTGTCGTGCTTGGGCATGGCCAGCAGTACGGCGACCGCGAGCACCGTGCCCGCGACGCGCAGGGCCAGCCGCAGCGGCTCGTCCGGCAGTTGCTCACCGAACGACAGCGTGCCGAGCACCGCCGTGAACAGGCAGGTCACGGTCGTGCACACCGGCACGATCAGTGAGGCCCGGCAGCGCTGGAGCGCGGCCTGCGACATCACCAGCCCGAACACACCGGTGAACAGCAGCAGATAGGGATACGGGGAGCCCAGCAGTCCGAGCACCGCGCCGCCCACTCCGCCGGTCGTCAGGTGGCTCGACACCCCCTTGATGGCCAGCGAGCTGACCCCGTAGAGCAGGCCCACGGCGACGCCGTACTCGACGCCCGTCGTGGGCAGCCGGTGCCGGTGGCGTGCGTTGCGCTCGGCTGAGCTGTACAGCCACACCCCGGCTGCCAGCGCCGGTACGCACACCAGCAGGATCACCGGATACGGCGCCTGCTGCCCCACCGTGTCGGCGCCCGCGCCGCTCTCCCGCAGCGACAGCACCACCATCAGCAGGGCGAGCAGGATCGCGCCGAGGGCGTACCGTTCCCGGCCGCTGGTCTCCTCGCCCAGCAGCCGGGACGACAGCAGGACGAGCAGCACGAGGCCGGAGACGAAGATGCCCTGCGCGGCGGCGATCGGCAGCGTGCGGTACACCGCGAGCTGGGCGGCGAAACCGGCCGCCAGGGCCAGCGAGCCCCCGATCCACAGCGGGCTGCCGAGCACCAGCCGCAGCAGCCGGGCCGGCCGGCGGACCGTCACCTCGGGCAGGCCTGCGAGCGCCCGCTTCTCCAGGACGAACCCGCCGCTGTACAGGACGTTCGCCAACAGGGCCGCGGCCACTCCCCACCACATGTCCCCCCGCCCCCCTCACGTCCGCCGGGCGTGCAGCAGCAAAATCGACGAGAGCGGCGGCCGGGCGCACGCCAGCCGGTCCAGCGGGCGCAGCACACGCGGTACGCCGTGGAAGGGGGCACCTTCGAGGCGTACGACGGTGAAACCGGACGCGGCCACGAACTCCCGCAGCGCGCGGGCCGTGTACAGCCGCAGGTGTCCGACCACCTCCGAGCCCGGCCGCCCGTGGATGCCGCGCAGGCTGACCTCGGAGAACACCGGCTGCACCCCGGCGAGCAGCAGACCGCGGTTGTACCAGGCGGCCAGGTTCGGCGTGGACAGCATCAGATGGCCCCCGGGGCGCAGCACCCGGCGGATCTCGTCGAGCGCGGCGTCCGGGTCGACGAGGTGCTCGAGCACCTCGCTGAAGAGCACCGCGTCGGCCGAACCGGCGGCGAACGGCAGCCCGCCGCCGGTGAGTTCGCCGCGCACCGCGTACAGCAGCCGGGTGCGGGCGCGGGCGAGGGCGTCCTGGGACCAGTCGACGCCGATCAGGCGGTGACCGCGCAGGAAGGGGGCGGCGGTGGCGGCCGCGGCGCCGTCACCGCAGCCGATGTCGAGAACGGTCCGCGGGCCGCCGGTGCCGGCCGGACCGAGCGCGCGGGCCAGCATGCGGGCCTGGCGGCGGCTGCGCGAAGGGCCCGAAGCGACGGGCACGGCGGGATTCTCGTAGAAGTCCCGCAGCTCGCGGGGCGGGGGTGCGGTGGTCGTCACTCAGGTCGCCTCCGTGGTGTGCAGGTGGTGCGCGAAGAGATCGCGCAGGCGGGCGCCGTCACCGGGGCCGAGCAGCGTGCGCGACCAGCGCAGCGCGAGATGCAGCCGGCCCGCGGTGGAGGCGGTGGTGACGGTGAGCCCCCGGGGCATCCGGGCCGGCGCCGAGAACCAGACGGCGTGCGCCCGGCCCGCCTCCTGACCGAAGTCCAGCGGGTACGGGACCCGGCCGATGTTGCTGAGCAGCGTGGTCGACGTCCAGGGCGCCGCGGCCCTGCGCAGCGCCCTGGTCAGCGCGGCGCGGCAGGCGACCGGGGCCCAGGGGGCGGTGAGCAGGGCGGCGCCGTGGCCGAGCTGGGGGCGGGGCAGGGACTTCAGGGCACGGGTGCGCAGGGCGGTGCGGCGCAGCAGTTCCGGCAGGTCGGGGGAGTCCAGCTCCTCCGGGGCGAACGGCACCTCGACCAGCCGGGTGCCGTTGCCGATCGGCATCGTGGTGTCCCGGGGACGGTCGTCGACCGGCATGGTGATGCGCAGGGGGCGGCGCGCGGCGCCGTGCTCCCGGTTCCAGTCGACGACGGTCAGGGCGGTGGCGACCATGAGCTGGTCGTTGACGGTGTAGGGGGCGCCCTTGGGCCGGTGCGGCAGCGGCAGTTCGGTGACGAGCATGCCGTTGCCGGGCGAGGACTCGGGCGTGCCCCGGGCCACTCTCGCCGGCGGCGACCAGGTGGACGGGGCGTCCGGCGGGTCCTGCGGCGCCTCGGGCGGCCGTACGGGCGAGGCGGCCGGGGCGTTGTCCCGGCCGCCGTACAGCTCGGCGGCGGTGGCCAGCACGCGCAGGCAGGCGGGACCGTCCAGGGCGGTGTGGTTGACGGTGAGGAGGAGCACGGTCCCCTCCCCGCCCACCACCTCGAGCCGGACCGGCGGTGACGCCGTGAGCGGGGGCGCCCCGGCCAGCGCGCGGGCGCGGGCGTCCCGCAGGGCGTCCTTCCCCGGGGCGGGGAACCTCACCACCTCCACGTCCGGACCGTCGGTCGGCTCCCACTCGTAGCGGCGCCGGTACCAGGGCCCGGGTGCCTCCCGCACGAGGATCCGCGGGTGCCGCCGCAGCGCCTCGGTGAACGCCTTGCGCATGCGGGCGGCGTCCAGGACCCCGGGGAGGTGCACCTCGATGTGCACCGTCTCCGGCTCCTCCTCCTGGAGGCAGTGCCGGGACACCTCGTCGACGACGGGGAAGGGGATCCGCGGGGGTGCGCTCATACGGCCCCGCCCCCTTCCGGGCCGCGCCGCGGCCGTGGCACGTGCGGCGCGTGCGGTCCCGCGCCCGGCGGCGGCACCGGGCCGCGGGGCGGCTGCGGCCGGCGCGACCCGGCGTT
>NZ_JFCB01000015.1 GCF_000725125.1 Streptomyces toyocaensis | reverse complement strand
GGCCCCGCCGCGGACCCTCGAACGTCTCCGCGCACAAGTCGGTCCCGCTACACCCGGACACCCGTCAGGGGCCGCGGGGAACTGCGCGCCCAGCCCCCACGACCCGCACCCGCCGACGACGAGCAGGCCCCGCACCCGGAACCGCCGGGCCGTGCACGATCACCCCCGCGGCCCCGCCGTGCCCGAACTCTCCGCGCACAAGCGGTCCCGCTCACCCGGACACCCTCAGGGGCGCGGGGAACTGCGCGCCCAGCCCCCACAACCCGCACCCGCCCACGACGAGCAGGCCCCGCGCTCCGAAGCGACCGGGCCGTGCCCGATCACCCCCGCGGCGCCGCCGTGGACCCCCGCACCACCAACTCCCCGCGCACCACGGCGATCCCGTCCGCCGGTGCCTCCTCCCGCCCCATCGCGATCCGTCCCGCCCGCGCCCCCGCCTCCGCCAGCGGCAACCGCACCGTCGTCAGCGCCGGCACCGCGTCGATGCTGAACGGCAGATCGTCGAACCCGGCCACCGACACGTCGTCCGGAATCCGCAGACCCGACTCCCGCAGCGCCGCGCACGCCCCCAGCGCGACGGAGTCGTTGGCGGCGACCACGGCCGTCAACGACGGATCACGGCGCAGGAGTTCCAGCGTGGCCTCGTAGCCCGACCGCCGGTCGTACCGGCCGTGCACGGTCCACCGCGGGTCCTCCTCGATGCCGTGCGCGGCCAGCGCGGCCCGGTGACCCTCCAGCCGGTGCCGGGTGGTCGTGCGTTCCTGCGGCCCCGCGATGTACCCCAGCCGCCGGTGCCCGAGCCCGATGAGGTGCTCGGTGAGTTCCTGCCCGCCGCCGCGGTTGTCGAAGGTCAGCGCGATCGCCCCGGTCTCCGGCGCCTGCGGCCGCCCGCACAGCACCACCCGCGTCCCGGCCTCCGCCAGCTTCCGCAGCTTCACGTCCATCGCGGCCCGGTGCGGCGCGTCCTCGATCGCGCCGCCGGTCAGCACCACCGCCGCCGCCCGCTGCCGCTGGAGCAGCGTCAGATAGGTGAGTTCACGCTCGGGCGAGCCGCCCGTGTTGCACACGACCGCGAGTCTCTCCCCGCCCGCGCGCCCGCCCGGCCCCCCGATCTCCGCCTGGATCGCACTCGCCATGATTCCGAAGAACGGGTCGGCGATGTCGTTCACCAGGATGCCGACCAGGTCGGACGTGGCGGCCGCCAGGGCGCTGGCGGGCCCGTTGAGCACGTAGTCCAGCTCGTCCACGGCCTTCAGCACCCGCTCGCGGGTGGACGCGGCCACGGGGTAGTTCCCGTTGAGCACGCGCGACACCGTCGCGGGTGAGACCTGTGCGCGCGCCGCCACGTCCGCCAGGGTCACCGTCATGTCTCGTCCTCCGGTCGCGCGTGTCGTCGTGGTTCCGAGCAGACCCTACGGCTCCACGCCCGTTCGTTCGCCCCCTCGAACAAGCCGGGAGGCGTGACGGTCTTGTCCGGGGCGCCGTTCAGAGGCTAACTTCTCCCTACATAGAAAGCGCTTGCTGTGACGTTCACCAGTCACCCGTCCCGCGACGGCCCCCGCCGCACGACGGGTGGGGCGTACGCGGCGCGCGGACCGCGTACGAAGGGAACGACGTGACACGCAAGACGGTGCGAATCGCCATGAACGGTGTGACCGGACGCATGGGTTACCGGCAGCACCTCGTCCGCTCCATCCTGGCCCTGCGCGAACAGGGCGGCCTCGATCTCGGCGACGGCACCGTGCTGTGGCCGGAGCCGGTCCTGGTCGGCCGCCGCGAGCACGCCCTGAGGGCGCTCGCCGAACGCCACGGCCTCGACCACGTCTCCACCGACCTGGACGAGGTCCTCGCCGACGACAGCATCGACATCTACTTCGACGCCCAGGTGACCTCCGCCCGCGAGGAGGCCCTCAGGAAGGCGATCGCCGCCGGCAAGCACCTCTACACCGAGAAGCCCACCGCCACCGGCCTCCACGGCGCCCTGGAGCTGGCCCGCCTGGCGAACGCCGCCGGCGTCAAGCACGGCGTCGTCCAGGACAAGCTGTTCCTCCCCGGCCTGCTCAAGCTGAAGCGCCTCGTCGACGGCGGCTTCTTCGGCCGGATCCTCTCCGTGCGCGGCGAGTTCGGCTACTGGGTCTTCGAGGGCGACTGGCAGGAGGCCCAGCGCCCGTCGTGGAACTACCGCGCCGAGGACGGCGGCGGCATCGTCGTCGACATGTTCCCGCACTGGGAGTACGTGCTGCACGAGCTGTTCGGCCGGGTGCGGTCCGTCCAGGCCCTCACCGCCACCCACCTCCCGCAGCGCTGGGACGAGAACGGCAAGCCCTACGACGCCACCGCCGACGACGCCGCCTACGGCGTCTTCGAACTGGACGGCGGAGCGATCGCCCAGATCAACTCCTCCTGGGCGGTCCGCGTCAACCGCGACGAACTCGTCGAGTTCCAGGTCGACGGCACCGAGGGCTCCGCCGTCGCCGGGCTGCGCAACTGCCGCGTCCAGCACCGCTCCGCCACCCCCAAGCCGGTCTGGAACCCGGACCTCCCCGTCACCGAGACCTTCCGCGACCAGTGGCAGGAGGTCCCCGACAACGGCGCGTTCGACAACGGCTTCAAGGCCCAGTGGGAGCTGTTCCTCAAGCACGTCCACGCCGACGCCCCCTACCACTGGGACCTGCTGGCCGGCGCCCGCGGCGTCCAGCTCGCCGAACTGGGCCTGAGGTCCTCGGCCGAGGGCCGCCGCCTCGACGTGCCGGAGATCGCGCTGTGACCCTCCACCTGCCCGACGCGCACGGCACCCTCAGGCCCTACGAGCCCCGCACCGAGCCCTTCGCCCCCACCCCCGGCGCCCCCCTCACCTCCCGCACGGTCTTCTCGGCCGCGCACGTCGTCGCCGACCCGTACGCCGACACCACCCCCGACTCACCGGCGGCCGTCGACTGGGACGCCACCCTCGCCTTCCGCCACCACCTGTGGTCGCACGGCCTGGGCGTCGCCGAGGCCATGGACACCGCGCAGCGCGGCATGGGCCTGGACTGGGCGGGCGCGGCCGAGCTGATCCGCCGCTCCGCCGCCGAGGCGAAGGCGGTCGGCGGCCGCATCGCCTGCGGCGTGGGCACCGACCAGCTCACCGGCGGCACCCTCGCCGACATACGGGCGGCGTACGAGGAACAGCTCGCGGTCACCGAGGAATCGGGCGCGCAGGCCGTCCTCATGGCGTCCCGCGCCCTCGCCGCGACGGCCCAGGGACCGGACGACTACCTGGAGGTGTACGGCCACCTGCTCCGCCAGTCCGCCGAGCCCGTGATCCTGCACTGGCTCGGCCCGATGTTCGACCCGGCCCTTGAGGGCTACTGGGGCTCCTCCGACCTCGACGCGGCCACCGGCACCTTCCTGGAGGTCATCGCCGCCCACCCGGACAAGGTCGACGGCATCAAGGTCTCCCTCCTGGACGCCCGCCGCGAGGTCGACCTGCGCCGCCGCCTGCCGCGGGGCGTTCGCTGCTACACCGGCGACGACTTCCACTACCCCGAGCTGATCGCCGGCGACGAGCAGGGCTTCAGCCACGCCCTGCTCGGCATCTTCGACCCGCTCGGCCCGCTCGCGGCGGAGGCGGTCCGCGTGCTCGACACCGGGAACACGGAGGGCTTCCGCACCCTCCTCGACCCGACCGTCGCACTCTCCCGTCACCTCTTCCGGGCCCCCACCCGCTTCTACAAGACGGGCGTGGTCCTCCTCGCCTGGCTGGCCGGCCACCAGTCGCACTTCACGATGGTCGGCGGCCTGCAGTCGGCCCGGTCCCTGCCGCACCTCGCCCGCGCCTACGAACTCGCCGACGGACTCGGCCTGTTCCCCGACCCGAAGCTGGCCGAGGAACGGATGAGGACCCTGCTGCACCTGTACGGAGTGACCCCGTGACCGACCTCTCCCGCTTCAGCATCAACCAGATGACGGTCCGCCGGCTGTCCCTGCCGGACCTCGTCGACGCCTGCCGCGACCTGGGCGTACCGGGCGTCGGCCTGTGGCGCGAGCCGGTCCGGGAGTACGGCGTCGAGGCGGCCGCGAAACTGGTGCGCGACGCGGGCCTGGCGGTGACGACGCTGTGCCGCGGCGGCTTCCTCACCGCGAGCGACCCCGGCGAGCGGGCGGCCGCCCTGGCCGACAACCGCCGCGCCGTCGACGAGGCGGCGGCCCTCGGCACCGACACCCTGGTCCTGGTCTCCGGCGGACTCCCCGCCGGCTCCAAGGACCTGCGCGGCGCCCGGGAACGCATCGCGGACGCGCTCGCCGAACTCGGCCCCTACGCGGGGGAGCACGGCGTGAGACTGGCCATCGAGCCGCTGCACCCCATGTTCGCCTCCGACCGCTGCGTGGTTTCCACCCTCGCCCAGGCCCTGGACATCGCGGAACGCTTCCCCGCCGACCAGGTCGGCGTCACCGTCGACACGTACCACGTCTGGTGGGACGACACCGCCCCCGCCCAGATCGCCCGCGCGGGCGCCCAGGGCCGCATCCACACCTTCCAGCTCGCCGACTGGACCACCCCGCTGCCCGAGGGCGTCCTCAACGGCCGCGGCCAGATCGGCGACGGCGCGATCGACCTGCGGGAGTGGAAGGCCCACGTGGAGGCGGCCGGGTACACGGGCCCCATCGAGGTCGAGCTTTTCAACGACGCGCTGTGGGCCCGGGACGGCCGCGAGGTCCTCGCCGAGACGGCCCGGAGGTTCACCGAACACGTCGAACCCTGAGCCGCACCGTGACCCGCGGCACGTGTGCGGCGCGCTCCGGGCCCACCCGGGACGGAGGACCCCGTCAGGCCTCCGCCCCGGGCACACCCGCCCGCAGGTGAGCCGCCAGACGGCGCAGCTCGACCAGCGCACCGGCGTCCGATCCGTCGCCCAGCGGATAGTGCAGGGCGGGCTCGGCGGCGGACCCCAGCATCACGTGGGAAGCTCGGTCAGATACTCCGACTCGACCAGCGGGGCCTCACAGAAGCCTGCTCCTCTGCGCCGACTGGGTTCGACCGAGGGCGCTTCCGTCTCGAACGCTCCCGGACCCGGAAGGGGGCCGAGCCTCGACGACCATCACTGGATGCGCGTCTCGTCATCGGCTGGCGCTGCTTTCTGCTCGACCCTCTCGGACCATGGCAGGGCGAGGGGGCGACGACGCCAGTACCACGGCAGGCGTGGCAGGCCCGTGATCTCCTCATCCAGCGCTGAGGAAAGCGCCAGTCCGTCATCATCAATAGTGAAACGTCGATAAAGCTCGTCGAGTTGCTCCACTGCGTCCCTAGCCGCGTCTGCCGCGATCTCCGCGGAGAGCCCATCCATCGCTTCTCCGAGGCGGTCCCGGAGTTCCAGGTCTTCGCGGTACAGGTTCGCCGGAAACCACCCGTGCGGAGGGAACCCGGAGCGCAGTCTCAAACACAGACGCTCCCAGTTTCTCGAGAGGTCGACAACATTGAATATTGCTCCTGCGGGATCCTCCTTTTCGACTGAGTCGGTGATCGGAGTGGTGAGTTTGTATGCTCGCACTGCTTCCGGTAGGTGCACCACTGGGACGTCGGGGAGATCCGGGAGTCTCGACTCCGCGGTGTCGACGGTATAAGCAGGGTTGTCGTCCTCGGGTTGCAGCACTCTTGCCAGTGTGGAGCCGCCGTCCGGCAGGGCCACCTTTCGAACCCACGGGAACCTGGCGTCCCAGGAAGTGAAAACCGACACCGAGAGCCGCCGGGCCATTGACGCGGCCAGTTCGTCTTCCGTTGGCCGGTGCTCGACTTCGTGGGCTGCGTAGATGGTCAGTGACCAGTTCAAAACACCTTGCAGGCGCTCGTACTCGCAGGTGACGACAGCATCCCAGTTGCGGTCCTCCCACTCCGACCCTGCTGATACATCCGTCTGCGCCAACGCGACATGGAACGTATCAGCGAGAATAAGCGGCAGACGAGTTGGCGCATCAGTGGCGCGAATCATCAAGTGGTACATCATGGGTAGTATTTCCGGTGGAGGGTGAGCGTCTTCCGTGCAGCCTCTGGGTTTTCCCTGAAGTGAGGCGCTTTGTTGAACATGGTCTGCAGGAAGCGCGCCCGACGCGATGAGGAGGCGGGCGTCTCGGTGTAAGAACCGCTGTGCGCCCAGTCCAGAGGAGAGCGGCCCACACCCTGGTCTTCGCGAAGGTTCGGATCGGCGGCGTGTGCCACTGAAGTTGATTGGGTGATGTCGGGCCCGTCCACCTAACGGTTGCCGGTTCGGTCCGATCGCACCGTTACGCGGGATATGTGCAGGGTGAGGCGACGAGGGCCAAGTGGTATCGGGTGTAGGTCTCGAAGACCTCGGCGACCTTGAAGCCGAGCCGGGTCAGTACGGCGCCACTCTTTCCATTTCCGTGGGTGACGCCCGCGAACACGTCGGTGGCGCCCAACATAGTGGCTCCGTACTTGATCAGCGTATGGCAGGCTGCAGTGGCGTACCCATGGCCCGTTGCCTCGTGGTCGAGCCAGTATCCGAAGCCGTACTTGGGTGGGTTGACGGCCACAAGGTCAACGCGGCCGATGAGGGTGCGGTGAAGGAGGACGCCGCAGCGGAGGGACGGGCTGGGGTCGTCGAGCAGCTCGGCATGTGCCGTCTTGTAGTCCGATGCGGCCAGCGCCTGGTAGTCGCCGTTCTGGGTAAGGTGTTCGCGATTTCTGTCGATGAGCGCGTAATATTCATCGGCTTGCTCAGCATCGAGTGCACACAGCGTCAATCCGGAGACGCTGGTTTTGAGTTCGGGAAAGAAGTGCTTGTCGTGATGACTACCGGCCATGTCGCCTGACCCTACGACGGGGAATGGGCCCCTGCCATGGCTTTTTGGTGGCGTGCAGCGACTGAATGTCGGTCAGCCGTCCATGATCAGGCCGATGCCGGTGAGACAGCCGTCGACCAGGTCCGGGCGGTACTGGATCTGCTTGAGTCTGCGCTTCACAGCCCGGGTGATCTGGCCCAAGTCGGCGGCGGCGAGGTTGCCGATGTCGCGCTTGACCAGCGACCAGATGCCCTCTTGCGGGTTCAGGTCCGGTGAGTAACTCGGAAGTTGGAAGACGGTGAGCCAGTCCGCGTGGGCGGCGATGAACTCGCGCAGTGGCTCGGCCAGGTGCATGCGCAGGTTGTCCCACACGAGCACGATCGGGCCGCCGAGCTGGATGTGCGCCCTGACCAGCAGGTCGCGCAGGTCGCGCCAGCCGATGCCCTTCGGCTCGCCCTTGCGGCCCCGGTACTCGCGGACCGAGTAGAACATCCTCGACCGCTTCCCAGGCTTATAGCAGGTCAGCCCGGCCATGGACACCCGGCCCGAGCCCCGGCCACGGACCCGGACCACCGGCGTTACGCCCTTGCGTCCCAGCTTCTCGCGCGCGGCGGCGTCATCGACTGGCCGGCTTCGTCCTCGAAGACGATCCAGCCGTCACACGCCGCCGCGGTGCTCTTACCCGCGGCCAGGTCTCCTTCTTCCACGCCTCGACCGCCGCGTCGTCGCGCTCGATCGCCCGCCGGGCGGGCTGCTGCCAGGACCAGCCGTGTCGCTTCAGCAGCAGCCACGTTCCCTCCACCGTGTAGCTCACGTGGAACAGCCGGCCGATCAGCGTCTTGATCCGTGCCAGTGTCCAGCGCTGGTCGGCCCAGCCATGGGCCAGCGGCCCGCGTTCCAGCTCCCGTTCCAGCCTCGCGATCTGCTTCTCGCTGAGCCTCGGCCGCCCAGGCGATCCCCTCGACAGGACCCCCGCTTCACCGCGCTCGCGCCACTGGCGGCGCCACCGTTCCACCGACCGTTCGCTGACCCGCAGCGCGGCAGCGATCTCCCTGTTCTTCTGCCCGCCCTCGAAGCGTTCCACGGCCTGCAGCCGCACCCGCTCCCTCGCGGCCCGCCCAGCGTCGGTCAACCCGCCGCCTTGCGCGTATCTCATGGTCCAGGGCTACGGGAGCGGACCTGCCGCCGTCAGGCGAACGGCTCCGACATCACCCAATCAAGTTCAGCAGCAGTTCAATCACGGTCTCGGTGTGTCCCCAGCATGCGGCCGCACACAGGGGCGTGCCCTCCGGTCCGGGCCCGCCGCTCTCGGTGCCGGGGGAGGCCCCGGCGGCCAGGAGCAGCCGGACAACGTCCGAGGCTCCGTTCACGGACGCGGCGTAGAGCGGTGTCATGCCCTCACTGTCCTTGCGCTCCGGGTCCGCGCCGGCCCGCAGAACGGCCTGCACCCGAAACGACGTCCCCCGCGACGGTCGCCTCGAAGAGACGCCGAGAGAGCTTCTTCCGCTGCCGCTGTTTCACAAGGCAGAGGCTAGCGACCGCGTGAGCAGTGATGTTGACCCTGCGGTACGCCGGTCCTTCGTCTCGTTGCTGAGAGGCGCACCGGCGGAACGTCCAGGGCTGGACGGCATCCCGTGCTTCGGACAGCACCGCGACCGGGAAAAATTCTTGTGCCGGTCGTGCAACCCTCCCCCCACCTCGCGGGTCGAACTTCGCGTCAGGACTTCTGGGTGGGGACCCGGGGGGGGGATCGGGGAGTTCTGGCAGGGGGAGGGAACCGAGGGGGCCCGGTCGACGGACCGGGCCCCCTCGAAGGTTCGTGCGTCGGGCGGTGCCTCAGAAGAACACGCCGCAGCGCAGCAGCACGTTCGCGTACGGCCGTGCCTCGCCGGTGCGGACGACGAGCCGCGCGCCGGCGCTCAGCTCCTTGAGCCGCTCGTGCGGCACGAGCGCGAGACCGGGGAAGTGGCCCGCCAGCAGACCGGCCGCCGCCGGATTGGCGTCCCGTACCTCGGCCGCCGCCGTCGCGCCCTCGACCACCAGCTCCGCCAGCAGCCCCTCGAGCACCTCGGCGAAGGAGGGCACCCCCGCCCGGAAGGCCAGGTCCACCACGTGCGGCCCGTCGGGTATCGGCATGCCGACGTCGCACACGAGTACCCCGTCCCCGTGCCCCAGGCCGGCCAGTGCGCCGGAGAGCCCGCGGTTCAGGATTCCGTGCTTCTTCACAGGGCGGCGACCTCCTCCGCCGTCGGGAACGACACCTGCGCCCCCTCCTTGGTGACCGCCGCCGCCCCCACCCGGGCCGCGTACGCCGCCGCCTCGGCGAGCGACGCGCCCGCGCCGAGACGCCAGGCCAGCGCGGCGGTGAAGGCGTCGCCCGCACCGGTGGTGTCCACGGCGTGCACCTTCACCGACGGCACCCGGGCGACGCCCTCCGCGGACGCGACCAGCGCGCCCTCGCCGCCCAGTGTCACCACCACCGAACGGGGGCCCTTCGCCAGCAGCAGCCGGGCCCAGTCCTCCGGCACGTCGCTCACCCCGGCGGCGTCGCCGAGGACGACCTTCGCCTCGTGCTCGTTGACGATCAGCGGATCGCAGGCCGTCAGCACCTCCGTCGGCAGCGGGCGCGGCGGGGACGGGTTCAGCACGAACCTGCTGCCCGGCGCCAGGCTCCGCACCACCTCCACCACCGTCTCCAACGGGATCTCCAGCTGGGTGGAGACCACCCGGGAGGCGTGGAAGAGGCTCGCGGCCGTCCGCACGTCCTGAGGCGTGAGCCGGCCGTTGGCTCCCGGGGAGACGACGATGCTGTTGTCCCCCGAGGGGTCCACCGTGATCAGCGCGACCCCGGTCGGCGCCCCGCCCACGAGCACACCCACCGTGTCCACCCCGGCCGCCCGCTGCGAGTCCAGCAGCAGCCGCCCGTGCCCGTCGTCGCCGACCCGGGCCAGCAGGGCCGTACGGGCACCGAGCCGGGCGGCCGCGACCGCCTGGTTCGCGCCCTTGCCGCCCGGGTGGACGGCGAGGTCGGAGCCGAGCACGGTCTCCCCGGCCTCCGGCCGGCGCTCGACACCGATCACCAGGTCGGCGTTGGCCGATCCGACGACCAGGAGGTCGTAGTCGTACATGAATCGCTCCCCGATCCGGAACGTCAGCCCTCGAAGCCGGCGACGTTCTCCTTGGTGACCACCTTCACGGGCACCTTCACCATCTTCTCCACGTTCTTGCCGTCGGCGGCGCGCAACGCGTTCCGCACCGCGATCCGGCCGAGTTCCGACGGCTGCTGCGCGACGGAGGCGTACAACGTGCCGGCCTCGACCGCCTTCAGCCCGTCCGGCGTGCCGTCGAAGCCGACGACCTGGACCGACTTGCCGGCCTTGGAGCCGAGCGCCTTGATCGCGCCGAGCGCCATCTCGTCGTTCTCCGCGAAGACGCCGTTGATGCCGGGGTGCGCCTGGAGCAGGTTCGTCATCACGTCCAGGCCCTTGGTGCGGTCGAAGTCCGCGGGCTGCTTGGCGACGACCTTGATGCCCGGGTAGTCCTTGAGCCCCTCGGCGAAGCCCGCGCCGCGCTCCCTGCTGGCGGAGGTGCCGGCCTGGCCCTGCAGGATGACGATCGTGCCCTTGCCGCCGAGCTTCTCGGCGAGCGCCCTGGCCCCCAGCGCGCCGCCCTCGACGTTGTCGGAGGCGACCAGCGCGGCCGTGTCCCCCTCGTTGACGCCGCGGTCCACCGCGACGACCGGGATGCCGGCCTTGTTCGCGCCGCGGACCGCGGGACCGGCGGCGTCGGAGTCCACCGGGTTGACGATGACGGACGAGAGCGAGCCGCTGGTGAAGTTCTGCAGCTGGTTGGCCTGCTGGGAGGCGTCGTTCTGCGCGTCGGTGACCGTCAGGTCGACACCCAGCTTCTTCGCCTCCTCCTCGGCCCCGGTGCGGATCTGCACGAAGAACGGGTTGTTGAGCGTCGACAGCGACAGGCCGATCTTCTGCGTCTTCGCGGCCGGGGACCCGTTGTGCAGCAGCGAGGTCGCGCCGACGACCGCGACGGCGACGGCGGCGGCGATGACGTACGTGAGTGCCTGCTTGCCCCGGTTGCCGCTCCCGGACGCCCCGGCCGCCGGGGTGGTCGCGCCGGCCTTGCGGCGCAGCGTGTCGAACAGCACCGCCAGAGCGATGACCACGCCGATGACGACCTGCTGCCAGAACGCGGACACCGACAGCAGGTTGAGGCCGTTGCGCAGCACCGCGAGGATCAGCGCGCCGATCAGGGTGCCCGACGCCTTGCCGGTGCCGCCCGCCAGCGAGGCGCCGCCGATGACGACGGCGGCGATGGCGTCCAGTTCGTAGCCCTGCGCGGCCTGCGGCTGCGCGGAGGACAGCCGGGAGGCGAGCACGATGCCCGCGGCGGCGGCGAAGAGGCCGGAGAAGGCGTAGATGGCGAGCTTCTGCCGCTTCACGCGCAGGCCCGACAGCCGCGCGGCCTCCTCGTTGCCGCCGATGGCGTACATGGAGCGCCCGATGTAGGTCCGGCCGAGCACGAAGGCGGTGAGCAGCCCCATGACGACCATCACGAGCACCGGCACCGGCAGCCAGCCGCCCAGCGTGTCACCGAGGTGGGAGACGGAGTCGGGGAAGGCGATGGGCGAGCCCTGCGAGATGACGAGCGACAGACCGCGCGCCACCGAGAGCATCGCCAGCGTCGCGATGAACGACGGCAGCTTCCCGTACGAGACGAGGAAACCGTTCACCAGACCGCAGACGATGCCCGTCGCGACGGCGAGGAGGACCGCCAGGGCGACCGGTATCCCGGCCTCAGTGGCGCTCCACGCCAGCACGGTGGCGGACAGCGCGGCGACCGAGCCGACCGACAGGTCGATGCCCGCCGAGACGATCACGAAGGTGACGCCGAAGGCGAGGATCGCGGTCACGGCGGCCTGGACGCCGACGTTGAGCAGGTTGTCGGCGGTCAGGAAGTCCCCGGACAGCGCCGACATGGCGATCACGAGGACGATCAGCGCGGTCAGCGCGCCGTTGTCGAGGAGCAGGCGGCGCAGGCCGCCCGTGGCGCCGCCCTGCGCGCCCGGCTTGCTCTTGAGCGTGTCAGTGGCCACGGTCGGCCTCCGTTCCGTCGCTGCTGCTGTTGCTGTGGGGGGTGCTGACGGCGAGTGCCATCACGGCGTCCTGGGTGGCCCGTTCGGCGGGGAGTTCGCCCGCGACGCGCCCCTGCGCCATGACCACGACCCGGTCGCTCATGCCCAGCACCTCCGGCAGATCGCTGGAGATCATGAGCACGGCGGCCCCGGCGGCCGTCAGTTCGTTGATCAGCTGGTAGATCTCGACCTTCGCGCCGACGTCGATGCCGCGCGTCGGCTCGTCGAGGATCAGCACCTTCGTGTTCGCCAGCAGCCACTTGCCGATGACGACCTTCTGCTGGTTGCCGCCGGACAGCGTCCGCACGTGCTGCCCGAGACCGGCCATCCGCACGCCGAGCTGCCCGGAGATCCGCTCGGCTGCCTCGTGCTGCCCCTTGAGGTCGACGAGCCCCGCGCGGGAGGCGGACCGCAGGGTGACCAGGCCGAGGTTCTCCGCCACGGAGGCGTCGAGCACGAGCCCCTGCCCCTTGCGGTCCTCCGGCACCAGGCCGATCCCGGCCGCCATGGCGGCGTTCACGTCGTGGCGCCTCAGCGGAGTCCCCGCGACGTGCACGGTCCCCGCGTCGTACGGATCGGCGCCGAACACCGCCCGGACGACCTCGGTCCGTCCGGCACCGACGAGCCCCGCGATGCCGACGACCTCACCGGCCCGCACCTCGAAGCTCACGTCGTGGAAGACGCCGTCGCGGGTCAGGCCGTCGACCTTGAGGAGCGCGTCACCGGCGTCGCCCCGCTCGCGGGGGTACTGCTGCTCGATGGACCGCCCGACCATGAGCCGGACGAGTTCGTCCTCGGGCGTGGCGGCGGGCACCTGCCCGACGCTCCGGCCGTCCCGGATGACGGTGACCCGGTCGCCGAGGGCGGCGATCTCCTCCAGGTGATGGGTGATGAAGACGATCCCGACCCCGTCCTCACGCAGCCGCCGCACGATGGCGAACAGCTTCTCGACCTCCTCGGAGGTCAGCACGGCGGTCGGCTCGTCCATGACGAGCACCCGCGCGTCGAGGCTCAGCGCCTTGGCGATCTCGACCATCTGCAGCCGTGCGATGCCGAGTTCGCGCACACGGGCACGGGGGGAGACGCTCACGCCGACGCGCTCCAGCAGCACCGCGGCGTCCGCCTCCATCTTCTTCCGGTCGATCATCCCCAGCCGGCGCGGCTGGCGCCCGAGGAAGATGTTCTCGGCGACCGTCAGATCGGGAACGAGGTTGAACTCCTGGTAGATGGTGGCGATCCCGAGCCGCTCGGAGTCCTGCGCACCCTGGATGCGCACCTCCTCGCCACCGACCACGATCCGGCCGGCGTCGGGCGTGTAGGCGCCGGAGAGCATCTTGATCAGCGTGCTCTTGCCCGCGCCGTTCTCACCGAGGAGCACGTGCACCTCACCCCGGCGCAGGTCGAAGTCGACGCCGTCGAGCGCGACCACGCCGGGGAACGTCTTGCGGATGCCCTCGATGCGCAGCAACTCGTCCGGACTGCGGCTGCTCACGGCGTACTCCTTCGTACGGGGGACGGGGGTTCTGGGGAGGCCGGCTCACCGCAGGAACGGCGGACGACCAGCCGTGCCGGGAGGGTGACGGACGCACCTGTCCGCCCCTCGATCCGGTCGACCAGCGCGCGCACGGCGGCGCGTCCCAGCTCGCGGGTCGGCTGGGCGATGGCGGTGACCGGCGGATCGGTGTGCACGAACCAGGGGATGTCGTCGAACGCGGCCAGCGCGATGTCGTCGGGGACGCGCAGCCCGCGCGCGCGGACGGCGTCCAGGGCGCCGAGTGCCATCAGGTTGTCGGCGGCGAACACGGCCTCGGGCGGCTCGGCCAGGTCGAGGAAGCCCTCGGTGACCCGGCGCCCGCTGGCGGCCTGGAAGTCGCCCTGGCCGACGTAGGCGTCGGGGAGGGCGAGCCCGTACGCGCCGAGCGCCTCCCGGAAGGCGTCCACGCGCTCGCGGCCGGTGGTGGTGGCGGCGGGCCCGGCGATGATCGCGAGCCGCCGGTGCCCGATCCCGTGCAGATGCGCCACCAGGTCCCGTACGGCGGCCCGCCCGTCCGACCTGACGACCGGCACGTCGACGCCGGGGATCCAGCGGTCGACGAACACCATGGGCGTCCCGGCCTGTGCGGCGCCCAGCATCCCGGGCGACCCGCCGTCGGTGGGGGAGACGAGCAGCCCGTCGATCCGCCGGTCCAGCAGGGTGGTGACGTGGTGGTCCTGGAGATCGGGCCGCTCGTCGGCGTTGCCGATGATCACGCTGTAGCCGAGCGCGCGGGCCTCCTCCTCGACGGAGCGGGCCAGCTCGGTGAAGTACGGGTTCATCACGTCGCTGATGACCAGTCCGAGCGTGCGGGTCTGGTCGGTGCGCAGGGAGCGCGCGACGGCGTTCGGCCGGTAGCCCAGCCGCTCGACGGCGGCCGTCACCCGCCGGCGGGCGTCCTGGCTGACCGACGGATGCCCGTTCAGCACGCGCGACACCGTGGCGACGGACAGCCCCGCCTCGGCGGCGACGTCCTTGATGCTCGCCATCGCCGTTCCACCTCCTCGTGGAATCGATTACACGGAGGATTGGAATCGATTACACGGGTGGCTGACAAGGGGCTGCCGGGTGGCCGAAACCCAATCGTGACCGTCCGGCGGGCTGCCCGGCGTGCACCCCGAGCGTCGGCCCCGGCCTGGTCGACCACCACGGCGCGGTTAACCCTTGCATTAACATCGTGGCCGTGGCTCAATGGGAAGTGGTTCTCGTCGGGGAGGTCGCGGCATGGTTCGAGGCTTTGGCCGAAGAGGACTGGGACAGCTCTGAACAGGTAGAGGACGCCATCGACATGTTGGCGGCAACGGGCCCGACGCTCGGCCGTCCGTTGGTGGATCGGATCAAGGGTGCTGAGAACCATCACCTGAAAGAGTTGAGGCCGGGATCATCCGGGAGCAGTGAGATCCGCATCCTCTTCGCCTTTGATCCGGTGCGCCGGGCAGTCCTGCTGGTGGCCGGTGACAAGGCCGGAAACTGGCAGCGCTGGTACGACATCAATATTCCGCTCGCTGAGAAGCGGTACCAGGCACATCTGGCTGATCTTGAAACCAGGGAGTACGAATGAGCACCGTGAGCTGGGAGGAGACCAAGCGCAGGGCGCGCGAGCGACGTGCGGCCTCGGGGCTGCCGGTGCGGTCGCCGCAGGAGAAGCAAGCGGCCATGGACCGATTGACCGCCGAAGTGCGTGCTCACAAGCTCGCGGAGGTCAGGCGTGAACAGGCGTTGACGCAGCGCCAAGTCGCCGCGTCAATGGGGGTCTCGGCACCTAGGGTCTCCGCCATTGAGCACGGTGAGCTGGATCGTGCGGAGGTCGCGACTCTCCGGGCCTACGTGGAAGCGCTCGGCGGTCGCTTGCGAGTAGTCGCAGACTTCGGGGACGCGGAGTACACCGTCGCCTGAGGCGCGCGCCAAAGCTCTCGTCAACCAGCAAGGTCCAGGTCGCTGACCTGGATGAACGGATCGACTTCGCCCTCGTCGGACTTGGCACCGTTCACCGCTGTTCCCCGCTCGTCCGGGGACCGTCACCCGGCGGCCGGGTGTTCCTTGTCGTACTGCCAGCGCCACAGCGTGCACCACCGGTGGTCGTCCGCGAAGGTGTCGTCGAGGTGCCCGATCCGCCCGATGGCCTCGACGGTGCGCGGGTCGTCGCGCAGTGCGAGGCCGTAGGCGGCCTCCAGGCGGGTGAGGTGGCCGTCCTCGTCCAGCAGCGCGAACAGGGCGTCGGCGACCGCGGGCGAGTGGTCCGGGCAGGAGGCCAGGAGTGCCGCCGCTCCGCCTCGTAGTCCGGTGTCCGGGCCCTCGGCCAGTGCGAGGAGCGCCTGCACGGCGGGGGTGAGCAGGGCGTCGTCGGCGACGGCCACCCTGCAGGCGAGAAGCCGCACCCTGGCGTCCGGGTCGCGAGTGAGGGTGAGCAGCGCGGCCCTGGCCGGGGGCGTCAGAGAAGCGCCCCAGGAGGGGCGGAAGAGCTCGGGCACCTGTCGGCGGACCCGTGCGTCGGGGTGACCCGCGTGGCGCAGCCCGGCCACCTCCAGGCCGGAATGCTCGTACTCGGCGAAGGCTTCCAGCACCTTCGCGAGCATCTCGGCGTCGGTCTCCTCCGCCGCCCAGGCGCCCAGGAAGTCGCCCTCCTGCTCCGCGTAAGGGGAGTCGTACACGAGGACTCCCCGGCACCGCAGGTACTCCACCACGAAACGACGGTACGCCGGATCGGGGTGGTGGCGGTGGGCCACCACCGCCGACCAGGTCTCGAAGCTGCGGCGCTGGAGGAGAACCCGGATCACCTCCCACCACACGGCGTGCTCCTCGTCCGGCTGGCCGGCCGCCCGGGCGACCAGTTCGCCGACCGGGGTCAGGACGCGGAAGGCCCACTCCAGGGCGGTCAGGATCGCGCCGTGCCCGTCCCGTACGACGAGACCGCCGAGCGAGACCTGGTGGATTTGGTGGTACGCGTCCGCGTCGTCCGGCACGCGGACCGTTTCGGCCGGTCCGGGGGCGTCGGTCCGGCGCCGCAACTCCTCGGCCGCGCCCGTCTCGTACCAGGCGCGGGCCAGGGCGAGCAGTCGCTCGCGGGTCTCCTCGGGCAGCCGCAGCCGGGGCTCGTCGCCGAGTACGGCGGTGACGACAGCCGGGGAGCCGCCGTCGACCGCCCGCCACAACGGTGTGGTCCCGTCGGGCAGCACCCGGTCCGGGTCGGCCCCGCCCTCGACCAGCACATCGGCGACGGCGGAGTCGAACGCCGCGACGGCCGTGCACAGCACCGGCAGCCCGTCGTCGCCCGGCGCGTCCGGGTCGGCGCCCGCGTCCAGTGACGACCGCACCGCTTCCCTGTCCCCGGCCTGGACGGCCGTCACGAGCCGCCGGCCGACTTCATCCCCGCTCATGAGTGCCGAGCATCCGTGGGAAGCCGCTTACGGACAACTCATTTGTCCGCGAGCCCGTCATGCCGCCGACAGTTCGCACCACACGTACTTGCCCCGGCTGCCGTCCCTGGCCAGCGGCTGCCAGCCCCACACGTCGGCGCACGCCCGCACCATGGCCAGGCCCCGCCCGTCCTCCGACTCGACGCCCGCCTCGAACGGCTGGGGCGGCTGCGGCGGTTCGGGTTCCGCGTCCCACGCCCCGATACACAGCGTGCCCGGCGGCGACCAGCGCACGCGCAGGGCGGCGGGGCCCTTGGTGTGCCGTACGGCGTTGGAGACGAGCTCGGTCGCGAGCAGTTCGGCGACGTCGACGAGACGGATCAGCCCGTGCATCGTGAGGATCAGACGCAGGGTCCGGCGACTGACGGTGACGGCGCGGAGGTCGTTGGGGATGTGGAGGGAGTACTCCCAGGGCTCGTTCTCGGGCATGCGGAACTCCGTCGGTGTGAGGAGAAGTTGGAGTCGAACCCCGGTGTCGATGCCGCAGCCGTCAGGGCAGGGCGGAGCGGTGCGCTTCCGATGGATCGGCGCCGCACGGTGTGCGTCGCGTCACTGACGGTAGGACTAACATGTCATACGCAGCAAGCTGATCGCCTAATCTGGACCCGAACGAGTCTCACTGGCTGGGCCGTTGAATCGAGGGAGTCGTCCATGGTCCTGAGGCGCGAATGCACTGCTCGGCAGATGCGCCTGGCAGTCGAACTGCGCAGGCTGCGTGATGCGGCAGGGCTATCCGCCGTCGAGGCGGCGGCATTACTCGGAGTGGGGCGCGTTCAGATCAGTCACATCGAGTCCGGACTCGCGGGCGTGAGCGAACAGCGCCTCCGTCGTCTGGCGGCGCACTACTCCTGCACGGACGAGACGTTCGTCGAGGCGCTCGTCGTTATGGCGACCGATCGGAGTCGTGGCTGGTGGGAGGAGTACCGAGGTCTCCTGCCGACCTCATTCCTGGATCTGGCCGAGTTGGAGCACCACTCCACGTACCGACGTGACGTGGAGTTTCTGTTCATCCCAGGCCTGCTTCAGACGGAGGACTACGCCCGTGCCGCCTTTTCCTCAAGGGTGCCCGAGCTTCCCCGCGAAGAGCTGGAACTGCGAGTTCGTCACCGGATGCAACGCAAGGTGATCCTCGACGCCCCAAACCCCGTGCCCTATGACGCGGTCATCCATGAAGCGGCACTGCGGATCAGAGTCGGGGACCGAATCACTGCGAGGTCCCAGCTCACCCGGCTCCTGGAACTCTCCGAAGCCGATCGCGTCACCGTGCGGGTCATCCCCTTCGACCTGGACGGCTTCGGTGGTGCCTGGAGCTCCATGATGCTCGCCGGCGGAGCGGTGCCCAAGCTGGACACGGCTGTACGCGATGCCCCGCACGGCACCGGATTCATCGACTCCGAGGCCCAACTCGGCGTCTTTCGAACGGTTTTCCGTAGAGTAGTGGACGTGTCGCTCGACGCCAGCCGGTCGCGCGACTTCATCCACAGACTGGCCAAGGAACTGTGAGGCTCCGTGTCCACCCCTGACAATTGGCGCAGGTCGTCCTACTCCGGCGGAGGCGACGGCAACAACTGCGTCGAGATCGCTCCCTCCCCCACCATCACAGCCGTCCGCGACTCCAAGGCCCCCGCATGGTCCACCCTCACCTTCCCCACCGCCGCGTTCGCCCATTTCCTCGCGGAATTGAAGGGGCCTGGCCCGGTGGGAACCGGCACGACGTCCCTCGGATGAGGCCGGCGGCGGGTACCGCACGCCCGATGTCCCTGCTCCTGTCCGCCGTGGTCGCGGCCGGGACGTTGACCGGCTGCGCGCTGCAGGAACTCGCCAGGGACTGTGAAGGGACCGACGACCGGGTCAAGGAGATGGCTGGGCTCGGCATCCTCGGCTCCCGGCCCGCCGGGGCGACGGTCCCCCGCGGCTTCGAGGAGGTGGGCGCCGGCTGCTGGGCGGACAGCGGCGACGTCTCGGTGTACGCCTCCCGGACCTACGCGTTCCCCGGAACTCCGGCCGAAGTGACCGCGCACTACCGGACGGCAGCGGCACGGGACGGATGGCGGCCGGAGCCAGAAGCCGCGTCCGGTGACCTGTGCTTCGTCAAGGAGGGGACGGTCCTGCGGATCGTCTTCCTCACCGCCGAGAGCCTCGCGGAGGACGGTCACGGAAACCGCCCCGACCTCACCACCGGTGCCGGATACTCGGTGGAGGCCGACACGGTCGTGAACAGCGGTGCGGAGGCGGGCTGCTAGATGATCGATCCGCTGCACGGAAAGGATCGCGGCATGTCCAGTGACCGTCTCATGCGCATCCACAGCGCCGAGTTCCAGGCCATGGCCGACAGGGTCCTGCGGGTCATCGAGCTCACCTCCCGCCTGAACGTCCTGCCGTTCGAAGACGAAGCGGGCAAGGCGGAACTGTTCGAGCGGATCCTTGGCAAGCCGCTGCCGCCGAGAGTCACGATCTATCCGCCCTTCTACACGGACCACGGCCTGAACCTCGATCTCGCCGAGCGCGTCTTCATCAACCAGAACTGCACGTTCCTGGACTATGCCGGTATCCGGCTCGGCGAGCGCGTGATGATCGGACCGAAGGTCACGTTCATCACCAGCGGCCACCCCGTTGATCCCGAGGAGCGGCGGCTGTACCTCACCGGCGCACCCATCGACGTGGCGGAGAACGTGTGGATCGGTGCCGGTGCCACGATCCTGCCCAGCGTCAGCATCGGCCGTGACGCCGTGGTCGCCGCCGGTGCGGTCGTGGCCGATGACGTCCCGCCGGCCAGCCTGGTGACCGGCGGCAAGGCAACCCTGCACCGGACGTGGTGACGGCCGTGCGAGCGGCCATCACGGCGGTCCTCAACCACCAGGATGTACGTTTCGGCCATGACTGGTGACTGGCGGACGGACCGGATCGGGGCCGCGCTGAGGGGCGAGAACCCCACCGTGATGCGCCGGTTGACGTCGGGGTTCGCGGTGATCGGGGATGTGCAGTTCCTGCCGGGCTACTCGGTTCTGCTCGTGGACGAACCGAGCGTGCAGCGGCTGTCCGACCTGCCGAGGACGAAGCGGCTGTCGTTCCTGTGCGACATGGACCACCTCGGTGAAGCGGTCGAGCGTGCCTGCCGGCGACTGGACCCGGCCTTCCGCCGGGTCAACCTCGAGATCCTGGGGAACACGGACCCGTTCCTGCACGCGCATGTCTGGCCGCGGTACCAGTGGGAGCCGGCCGACGTGGTGGGTGCCCCGGTATGGCTCTATCCGCGTGAGCGGTGGAGTGAGGAGCAGTTCGGAATCGGTCCGCAGCACGACGTGCTGCGGGACGCGATCGGCACCGAGCTGGACCGCTTGCGTCCGGTGACCAGTGACGGTCGGCAAAGTGCGCTCGAGGCGCCTTAGCTTGTCGTTCATGGTCCGGCGTCGATCACGGCCTCCCGTGTGGATGTCAGTCCCACGCGTTGAAGAGCACTCCGCCCAACGTGGTGATGCCGTAGAAACGCACCTCACGCCACTCGCCCTGCGTGAGCACTGAGGTGTCCACGTGGGAGAGCGGTGTGACGAGTTGTTCATGACCAAGCACGACGAAGCCCGCGTCGGTGAACGTGTGAGCCCACGGCGGCGGGTTGAGGAACTCCTCCCCGTACCAGTCCCGACGCGTCCGGGCGAAGGCGACCCAGGGGTGATGAGCGTGGCACAGGACGATGTTCTCGCCTGCGCGTGTGACGATCGTTGCGGTGTGGAAGGTCCGGGGGTATGCCTGTTCCTCCACCTCGCCCACTTCGCCTCCGACCACGCGGGCAGCGGCATACAGAGCGGCGCGGAACGCTCGCAGGTCAGTCCTTGGGAGCCGGCCGTCCTTCGGCCGGAAGAAGCCTGTCGCCCCCCGCGGCAGCGTGAAGCCGATGTTCCCCTCGTTGACCATGCCGCTCATTTTGCCCGGCGCCAGGTGCATCAGCGTCTTCAGCGGCCCGTCCGTACACAGCAGAACGTCGGCGAGCTCGTTGGGAAGGTCGGGTGCCTGGTGCCGCTGGCCGGCGTCCGCTCGTCATTCAGGCAAGGCAGGCTTCAGCCCTCCCCAGCAAGGTGAGGAAGAAGTCCCGTACGTCCCCCGCGAGGAGGTCCGGTACCTCCATCGCGGCGAAGTGGCCGCCGCGCTCGAACTCCGACCAGTGCCGGACGTCGTACAGCCGCTCGGCCAGCGGTCGCACCGACTGGGTGATGTCGTGCGCGAACACCGCCACACCCACCGGCACCGGGCACGGCTCGGCCCGCCGTGGCGCCTCGCGGTGCAGCCGTGCCGAGGAGGCCGCGGTGGCGGTGAGCCAGTACAGGGAGACGTCGGTGAGTATCCGTTCGTCGCCGACCGGCGAGCGGGGGTCGGTCCACTGGGCGAAGCGCTCGGCGATCCAGGCGAGCTGGCCCACGGGTGAGTCGGTGAGCGCGTAGCCGATGGTCTGCGGGGTGGTGGCCTGCAGCGCCTGGTACGGCGGGCGGTGGGCCATCAGGTGCCGGACCTTGTCCAGCCGGGCCTCGTCCGTGTCCGAGAGGGCGACGCCGGCGGCCGGGTCCGGCCGGGTGGGCAGGTAGTTGACGTGCACTCCGACGACCTGTTCAGGCGCCACCGCACCGAGCGCCAGGGAGATGCCCGAGCCGAAGTCGCCGCCCTGCGCGCCGTAGCGCTCGTAGCCCAGGCGGCGCATCAGCTCGGCCCAGGCCCGGGCGACGTGGACGATGTCCCAGCCGCGCCGGTGGGTCGGGCCCGAGAAGCCGTATCCCGGGATGGACGGAATCACCAGGTGGAAGTCGCGCGACAGCGGCTCGATCACGTCGAGGAACTCCAGGAACGACCCGGGCCAGCCGTGCGTGAGGACCAGCGCGAGCGCGTCCGGCTTCGCGGACCGCACGTGGACGAAGTGGACGGTCTGGCCGTCGATCACGGTGGTGAAGTGCGGGAGTTCGTTAAGCCTGGCCTCGTGCGCACGCCAGTCGTAGCCGGTGCGCCAGTACTCTGCGAGCTCCTTCAGCCGCGTCAGCGGGAAGCCGTAGTCCCACCCCGCGTCGGCGACCTCGTTGGGCCAGCGGGTACGGGAGAGGCGGTCGGTGAGGTCGTCGAGGTCGGCCTGGGGGATGTCGATGCGGAACGGCTTGATCACGGGTCTCACTCCGAGAGTAATGGTTGGGAAGACGAACGTTCGTGTCACTAATGAAGGTAGACTGTTAGTGTCACTAACACAAGATGTGGAGGAACCTTGTGAGCCCGACCCCCGAGCCCGCCCCGGCCCGGCTGCGCGCCATCCCCAGCCGTCTGCTGTCCGGGGCCGCGCTCGTCGCCGACCGGCTCGTCAATGAGCGCCTGGCCGCCGAGGGCGCCCACAAGTGGCACTTCGCCGTGCTGGTCACGCTCGCCGAGGCCGGCGCCGCCAGCCAGGCCGAACTCAGCCGCCGCACCGGCATCTACCGCAGCGACATGGTCGCCGTCCTCAACGAACTGGCGGACGCCGCGTGCGTCCGCCGCGACCCCGACCCCGCCGACCGCCGCCGCAACGTCATCACCCTCACCCCCGCCGGCCGCCGCCGCCTCGACCGCCTGGACGCGCTCATCGACGACGCGCAGCGCGAACTCCTCGCCCCCCTGACCCCCGGCGAAGGGGCCGAACTCACCCGCCTGCTCACCGCCCTCACCGAACACCACCGCCCCGCGCACCCGCGTCCGGACGAGCAGCGCTGACCGCGCCCCTCTGTCACACCGCACCGGTACCGTCGGATCATGTCCAACCAGCCATCCGCGGCCCCCGGCGAACGCCGACTCGCCACGCTCGAAGGCGTGCTGGAGCGCATCACGTACGCCAACGAGGAGAACGGCTACACGGTCGCCCGGGTCGACACCGGCCGCGGCGCCGGCGATCTGCTCACCGTCGTCGGCGCGCTGCTCGGGGCCCAGGTGGGGGAGTCCCTGCGGATGGAGGGACGCTGGGGGTCGCACCCGCAGTACGGGAAGCAGTTCCACGTCGAGAACTACACGACCGTCCTGCCCGCCACGGTGCAGGGCATCCGCCGCTACCTGGGCTCCGGCCTGGTCAAGGGCATCGGCCCGGTCTTCGCCGACCGCATCACGCAGCACTTCGGCACCGACACCCTCACGATCATCGAGGAGGAGCCGAAACGGCTCATCGAGGTCCCCGGTCTCGGCCCCAAGCGGACGAGGAAGATCGCCGACGCCTGGGAGGAGCAGAAGGCGATCAAGGAGGTCATGCTCTTCCTCCAGACCGTCGAGGTGTCCACCTCCATCGCCGTGCGCATCTACAAGAAGTACGGCGACGCCTCCATCTCCGTCGTGAAGAACCAGCCGTACCGGCTCGCCGCCGACGTCTGGGGCATCGGCTTCCTCACCGCCGACAAGATCGCCCAGTCCGTCGGCATCCCGCACGACAGCCCCGACCGCGTGAAGGCCGGACTGCAGTACGCGCTGTCGCAGGCCACCGACCAGGGGCACTGCTACCTCCCCGAGGAGAAGCTGATCGCCGACGCGGTCAAGCTGCTCCAGGTGGACACCGGACTGGTGATCGAGTGCCTCGCCCAGCTCGCCGCCGAGCCGGAGGACCCCGGGGAGGACCCCGGCGTCGTCCGCGAGAAGGTCCCCGACCCCCAGGGCGGCGACCCCGTCACCGCCGTCTACCTCGTCCCCTTCCACCGCGCCGAGGTCGCCCTCTCCGCCCAGCTGCAGCGCCTGCTCCGCACCGACGAGGACCGGATGCCGGCCTTCCGGGACGTGGCCTGGGACAAGGCGCTCGGCTGGCTGAAGGGACGTACGGGCACGGACCTCGCCCCCGAACAGGAGGCGGCCGTCCGGCTCGCGCTCACCGAGAGGGTCGCCGTCCTCACCGGCGGACCGGGGTGCGGCAAGTCGTTCACCGTGCGGTCCGTCGTGGAGCTGGCCCGTGCCAAGAAGGCCAAGGTGGTGCTCGCCGCCCCCACCGGCCGCGCCGCCAAGCGGCTCGCCGAGCTGACCGGCGCCGAGGCCTCCACCGTCCACCGCCTGCTGGAGCTCAAGCCCGGCGGCGACGCCGCCTACGACCGGGACCGCCCGCTCGACGCCGACCTGGTGGTGGTCGACGAGGCGTCCATGCTGGACCTGCTCCTCGCGAACAAGCTGGTCAAGGCGGTGCCGCCGGGCGCTCACCTGCTCTTCGTCGGCGACGTCGACCAGCTGCCCAGCGTAGGCGCGGGGGAGGTGCTGAGGGACCTGCTCGCCGCCGGTGGCCCCGTCCCGGCGGTCCGGCTCACCCGCGTGTTCCGCCAGGCCCAGCAGTCCGGTGTGGTGACCAACGCCCACCGGATCAACGCCGGGCAGCACCCCGTCACCGACGGCATGAAGGACTTCTTCCTCTTCGTCGAGGACGACACCGAGGAGGCCGGCCGCCTCACCGTCGACGTCGCGGCGCGCCGCATCCCGGCGAAGTTCGGCCTCGACCCGCGCCGTGACGTGCAGGTGCTCGCCCCGATGCACCGCGGTCCGGCCGGTGCGGGCACGCTCAACGGGCTGCTCCAGCAGGCGATCACCCCCGGCCGCCCCGATCTCGCCGAGAAGCGGTTCGGCGGCCGGGTCTTCCGCGTCGGCGACAAGGTCACCCAGATCCGCAACAATTACGAGAAGGGGGAGAACGGAGTCTTCAACGGCACCGTGGGCGTGGTCACCTCGCTCGACCCGGTCGACCAGCGCCTGACGGTACTGACCGACGAGGACGAGGAGGTGCCGTACGACTTCGACGAGCTGGACGAGCTGGCGCACGCCTACGCCGTCACCATCCACCGTTCCCAGGGCAGCGAGTACCCGGCGGTCGTCATCCCCGTTACCACGGGCGCCTGGATGATGCTCCAGCGCAACCTGCTCTACACGGCGGTCACCCGGGCGAAGCGGCTGGTCGTCCTCGTCGGCTCCCGCAAGGCGATCGGGCAGGCGGTGCGCACCGTGTCGGCGGGCCGCCGGTGTACGGCGCTGGACTTCCGCCTCGCCGGTTCCCGCCTCTCAGGGGCGTGACGCACCGTTGTGAACGGTCCGTCACCAAAAAATGATCGATCAAATGAGTCACGAAGGTCACAGAGGCCTTCCGGATGGAGAACACAGGGGGCAGGATGGGCAAGTTGGCGGCACTCAGTGCCGCCAATAGGCCCGATGGTCGACCCCGAGTGCACTCTCCTGAGCCGAGTGGGGGATGGTAGAGACAGTCAGGGCACCTCGAAGATGAGGCACAACGTCGGTGAGGGAAGACGTGAGCGACAACTCTGTAGTACTGCGGTACGACGGCAGCGAGTACACCTACCCGGTGATCGACAGCACCGTCGGTGACAAGGGCTTCGACATCGGAAAGCTCCGCGCCCAGACCGGTCTGGTGACGCTGGACAGCGGCTACGGCAACACCGCCGCCTATAAATCCGCGGTCACCTATCTCGACGGCGAGGCCGGCATCCTCCGGTACCGCGGCTACCCGATCGAGCAGCTGGCCGAGCGCTCCACCTTCCTGGAGGTCGCCTACCTGCTGATCAACGGCGAGCTGCCGACCGTCGACCAGCTTGCGGGGTTCAAGGACGAGATCACGCAGCACACCCTGCTGCACGAGGACGTCAAGAACTTCTACCGGGGCTTCCCGCGCGACGCCCACCCGATGGCCATGCTGTCGTCGGTCGTCTCGGCGCTGTCCACCTTCTACCAGGACAGCCACAACCCGTTCGACGAGCAGCAGCGCAACCTCTCCACCATCCGCCTGCTCGCCAAGCTCCCGACGATCGCGGCCTATGCCTACAAGAAGTCGGTCGGTCACCCGTTCGTCTACCCGCGCAACGACCTCGGCTACGTCGAGAACTTCCTGCGCATGACGTTCTCGGTCCCCGCGCAGGAGTACGAGCTCGACCCGACCGTCGTCTCCGCCCTCGACAAGCTGCTGATCCTGCACGCGGACCACGAGCAGAACTGCTCGACCTCCACCGTCCGCCTGGTCGGCTCCTCCCAGGCGAACATGTTCGCCTCGATCTCCGCCGGCATCAACGCCCTGTGGGGCCCGCTGCACGGCGGTGCCAACCAGTCGGTGCTGGAGATGCTGGAGGGCATCCGCGACGCCGGCGGCGACGTCGACTCCTTCATCCGCAAGGTGAAGAACAAGGAGGACGGCGTCCGGCTGATGGGCTTCGGCCACCGGGTCTACAAGAACTTCGACCCGCGCGCCAAGATCATCAAGGCCGCCGCGCACGACGTGCTGTCCGCCCTCGGCAAGTCCGACGAGCTGCTGGACATCGCGCTGAAGCTGGAGGAGCACGCGCTCTCCGACGACTACTTCGTCTCGCGCAGCCTCTACCCGAACGTCGACTTCTACACCGGCCTGATCTACCGGGCCATGGGCTTCCCGACCGAGATGTTCACGGTCCTGTTCGCCCTCGGCCGCCTGCCCGGCTGGATCGCCCAGTGGCACGAGATGATCAAGGAGCCGGGCTCCCGCATCGGCCGCCCGCGCCAGATCTACACGGGTGTCGTCGAGCGCGACTTCATCCCGGTCGAGGAGCGCTGACCGCCGCTCCGAGCCGCGAACGCATCGGGCCCCGTACACGCCGACGGCTGTGTGCGGGGCTTCGTCGTCGAGAACACGCGTGCGGAACCGAACGCGCGTATGGAAAAGGCGCCCCGGCCGCCGGTCCCCCCACGGGCCGACGAACCAGGGCGCCTTCCATGTCCCGGTGCGGATTCCCCCCACGGGATCCGGCCGGGCGCCTGTGAGGACAGCGCCTGAATCGCTGTGTGAGTACGGACGGACCTGAACCCGCCGTACTCGTCGGTGTGCGGTCTGCCGGGACAGCGCACGGTCGGGAGGGCCGCTCAAAGCTTCCCGCTGGTACGTGTCCCGGCAACGCAATCTCTGGGAAAGTCCCCCAAGACATCCCCAGATGTCAGGATGCGCCCCCCAAGACGCTGCCCGACATCGCCAACTTAGACCTTCGAACCCCTTCGATGGTTACGTTCAGATCACTGTGATCTGCGTCTCTTGCATATGTCTTCAAGCTGCGCAAGAGTCCGCAAACCGCTCACAGGACTCAAGCGTAGAGAAGATGCGTGAGCGTTGTGAAGAGCTTATGTGAGGGTCGTACCGGACTCCAGGGGTGCACCCCAACTCGAGATCTCAATGAAACGCCCGCAGTCGCAGGCTGTTCGTCACCACGAACACCGAGGAGAAGGCCATGGCGGCACCGGCGATCATGGGGTTCAGCAGTCCGGCGGCGGCCAGCGGCAGCGCGGCGACGTTGTAGCCGAAGGCCCAGACGAGATTGCCCTTGATGGTGGCCAGGGTCCGGCGGGACAGCCGTATCGCGTCCGCCGCCACCCGCAGGTCGCCGCGGACCAGGGTCAGGTCGCCCGCCTCGATCGCCGCGTCCGTGCCGGTCCCCATCGCGAGACCCAGATCAGCGACGGCCAGTGCGGCCGCGTCGTTGACGCCGTCGCCGACCATGGCGACGCTGCGCCCCTCCTTCTGCAGCCGGCGCACGACGTCCGCCTTGTCCTCGGGCAACACCTCGGCGATCACCTGGTCGATGCCCACGGTCCGCGCCACCGCCTCGGCCACGGTCCTGTTGTCGCCGGTCAGCAGCACCGGCGTGAGCCCCAGCGCACGCAGGTCGCGCACCGCCTCCGCGCTGGTCTCCTTCACGGCGTCGGCGACGGCGAGAACACCGCGTGCCACGCCGTCCCAGCCGGCCACCACGGCCGTACGGCCCGCGCGCTCGGCCTCCTCCCGCGCCCGGTCCAGCTCCGGCGGCACCTCGTCGAAGAGGCGTCCCACAGCGACCTCGTGGCCCTCCACGCGCCCGCGCACGCCCCGCCCGGGGACGTTCTCGAAGTGGTCGGCCCCCGGCAGCGCGCCCGCACGTTCCTCGGCCCCCGCTGCGATCGCCCGGGCGACGGGGTGCTCGGAGGCGTGCTCCAGAGCGCCCGCGAGCCGCAGCAGCCGCCGCTCGTCCGTGCCCTCGGCGGTGTACACCTCCTGCAGGGACATCCGTCCGGTGGTGACCGTGCCGGTCTTGTCCAGGACGACCGTGTCCACGCGGCGGGTGGACTCCAGGACCTCGGGGCCCTTGATGAGGATGCCGAGCTGGGCGCCACGCCCGGTGCCCACCATCAGCGCGGTCGGCGTGGCGAGTCCGAGGGCGCACGGGCACGCGATGATCAGCACGGCGACGGCGGCGGTGAACGCGGCGACCGTGTCGCCGGTCGCGCCGAGCCACCCGCCGAAGGTGGCGACCGCGATCAGCAGCACCACGGGGACGAAGACCCCGGAGATCCGGTCGGCGAGGCGCTGCACCTGCGCCTTGCCGTTCTGCGCCTCCTCCACCAGCCGCGCCATCCGCGCGAGCCGGGTGTCGGAGCCGATCCGGGTGGCCTCGACGACGAGCCGGCCGCCCGCGTTGACCGTGGCGCCGGTGACGGTGTCGCCCACGGTGACGTCGACCGGCACGGACTCGCCGGTCAGCATGGAGGCGTCCACCGCGGAGGTGCCCTCCACCACCGTGCCGTCGGTGGCGATCTTCTCCCCGGGGCGCACCACGAACCGGTCGCCCACGGCCAGCCGGTCCGCCGGGATCCGCACCTCGCGCCCGTCCCGGAGCACGGCCACGTCCTTGGCGCCCAGCTCCATCAGTGCCCGCAGGGCCGCCCCCGCGCGCCGCTTGGAGCGGGCCTCCAGGTAGCGGCCGAGCAGGATGAAGGCGGTGACGCCCGCCGCGACCTCCAGGTAGATGGTGGAGGCGCCGTCGGCGCGCGAGACGGTGAGCTCGAAGGGGTGGCGCATGCCCGGCATGCCCGCGTCGCCGAGGAACAGCGCCCACAGGGACCAGCCGAACGCGGCGAGGGTGCCGACGGAGACCAGGGTGTCCATCGTGGCCGCGCCGTGCCGGAGGTTGGTCCAGGCGGCCCGGTGGAACGGGGCGGCGCCCCAGACCACGACGGGTGCGGCCAGGGTGAGCGAGAGCCACTGCCAGTTGTCGAACTGCAGGGGCGGGACCATCGCCAGCAGGACGACCGGCAGGGCGAGCAGCGCGGAGACGGTCAGCCGCCGGCGCAGGGCGGCCAGTTCGGGGTCGGCCTCCGCGGCGGGCGTACCGGCGCCCTCGTCCCGCGGGGGCGCGGGCTCCTCGGCGGTGTACCCGGTGCGCACCACCGTGCTGATCAGGTCGGCGACCTCGACGCCCGGCGGGTAGGTGATCCGGGCCTTCTCCGTCGCGTAGTTCACCGTGGCGGTCACGCCGTCCATGCGGTTGAGCTTCTTCTCGACGCGGGCCGCGCAGGAGGCGCAGGTCATCCCGCCGATGAGCAGCTCGACCTCGGAGGCCGCCGGCTGCTCGGCGGCCGGTGCCTCGGGGGCGGTGGTGCTGGTCATGTCCGTACTCCAGGGACGTCCGGGATCCGGTGACGGGCGGCGGCCGGGCCGCACGGAACGGGTGGCCGGAACGGCCCGGTTCACGCCGCGCGGTGGTTCCGCCGGGTGCTCAGACCGTACCGGCGAGCTCGAAGCCGGCCTCGTCGACGGCGGCGCGCACGGCCTCCTCGTCGAGCGGGGCGGCGGAGACGACGGTCACCTCGCCGGAGGAGGCGACGGCCTTCACCGAGCTGACTCCGGGGAGCGCGGAGATCTCGCCGGAGACGGCGCCCTCGCAGTGCCCGCAGCTCATCCCGCTCACCTTGTAGACGGTGGTGACGGAACCTTGGGTGTCGGTCTGGGAGGTCATGTCGTTACTCCTCGTCGGGACGCAGGGGTGGGGCGGGATCGCTGGGGCCCACGGGGGGCCACCTGCTCCAGGATATACCCCTAGGGGGTATTAATCCACGACGAGCGCGCCGAGATACCGGACGAGCACGTTCTTCAGCTCCTGGACGTACGCCTCGCGCTCGGCGCCCTCGTGGGCGAGGACCAGTTCCAGGCCGGCCTTGTAGATCCCCACGCAGACCTGGGCGACGCGGTGGACCTCGGCGGCGGGCATCCCGGGCACGAACGGGGTGAGCAGCGTCTCGACCCTGGTGATCAGGGTGGCGTGCAGGGCGTCGTGCTCCTCGGCCATGCGGCCGGGGATGTCCGGGCCGTGCATCAGCGCGAAGAAGACCGGATTGCGGCAGTTGAAGTCGATGAACCGGTCGACGGCCGCCGTGACGGCCTCCTCCAGCGGGGTGGCGGGGTCCGGCGGTGCCAGCGCCTCGCCGTACGTCTCCCGCATCCGGTGCATGAGCCTGCTGCCCAGCTCGATGGCGATCGCTTCCTTGTTCGGGAAGAACTGGTACAGCGTGCCCGGTGAGACGCCCGCCTCGCGGGCGATGGCGTTGGTGCTGGCGGCCGTGTAGCCGGTCGTGCAGAAGACGGAGGCGGCGGCATCGAGCAGCTGCGCGATACGGCGTTCGCCGCGCGCCTGCCTGCGGACCGGCCGCTCGTCCGCCACCTGCTGCTTCCCGGACTTCTCGGTCTTGTCGGGCACGCGTTATCCCCAGCTCTCGGCACGCGATTGACAAACGCGAGCGGCCACTCGCATTCTTGTGAAACGCGAGCGATCTCTCGTGTTTGCCAGTCTACGGCAATGGCACAGCCATGCCGCGTGCCCCGGGTGTCCCGGTGCGCGCGGCATGGTCCACGGTGAAGGGGACACCGCAGGATGACCGAAGTCAACGAGGGGCCGCGCGTCGGGGGCTGGACCCGCTTCGTGACCGCCCGGCCCCGCCTCGCCCTGCTGGCGGCCCTGGTGCTCACCGTGCTCGCCGTCCTGGCCGGAAGCGGCGTCGCCGACCGCATGGGCAGCGGCGGGTGGGAGGACCCGGACGCCGAGTCCAGCTATGCGACCCAGGCGCTCGAGCGCGAGTTCCCCGAGGCCCAGCCCAACCTCCTGCTGCTGGTGGACGCGGGGGACGCCTCGGTCGACGATCCGGCCGTCGCCGCCGAGGCCCGGCGACTCGCCGGGCGCCTGGCCGGCGAGCGGGGCGTCACCGGCGTCGGCTCCTACTGGCAGTCGCGGTCACCCGCCCTGCGCGCCGAGGACGGGCACGAGGCGCTGATCGCCGCCCGCCTCACGGGTGACGAGACCGCCATGGGCAGGACGCTGGACCGCATCGCACCGTCCTTCCGTGGCGAACGGGGCGTCGTGGAGGTCAAGGTCGGCGGCCCGGTCGCCGTGCGGCACGAGATGCAGACGATCATCCAGGAGGACCTGCTGCGGGCCGAGCTGATCGCCCTGCCCGTGACGCTCGTGCTGCTGGTGATGGTCTTCGGCAGCGCCGTCGCGGCCCTGCTGCCGCTCGGCATCGGCATCGTCGCCATCCTCGGCACCAACGCGGTGCTGCGCGGACTGACCGAGTTCACCGACGTCTCGGTCTTCGCGATGAACCTCACCACCGCCCTCGGACTCGGCCTGGCGATCGACTACGCGCTCTTCGTCGTCCGCCGCTTCCGCGAGGAGCTGTCCACCGGCGCCGAACCGCTGACGGCCGTCGGCACCACCCTGCGCACCGCCGGCCGCACGGTGCTGTTCTCCGCCCTCACCGTCGCGGTGTCCCTGGCGGCGATGCTGCTCTTCCCGCAGTACTTCCTGCGCTCCTTCGCCTACGCCGGTATCGCCGTGGTGCTGCTGGCCGCGGCGGCCGCCCTGATCCTGCTCCCCGCCGCCCTGGTGCTGCTCGGCCACCGGGTGAACTCCCTCGACCTGCGCACACTGCTGCGGCGCGGGCGGCCCGGCAAGCGGCCCGACGAGGAGGGCGCCGCCTGGGGCCGGGCGGCCACGCTGGTGATGCGCCGCGCCCCGTTCTTCGCGCTCGGCACCACGGCCGTGCTGGTGCTGCTGGGGCTGCCCTTCCTCGGCGTGAGGTTCGGCACCGCGGACGACCGCCAGCTGCCCTCCACCGCCGAGTCGCACACGGTGCAGCAGCACATCCGGGAGGGCTTCCCGGGCAGCCCCGGCGGTGGCCTCGACGTCCTCGCCGAGGGCCCCGCGACCCGGGCCCAGTACGCCGCCTACAAGGAGCGCGTCGCGGCCCTGCCCGAGGTGGTGCGGGTCGACGGACCCCTGGTGAAGGGCGACACGGCCTACTTCACCGTGCTGCCCGAGGGGGAGGCGGTCGACGATCCCGCCCAGCGGCTGGTGGGCGATCTCCGCGCGCTGGACGCCCCGTTCGACACCAGCGTGACCGGTGCGGCGGCCGTGCTGGTCGACTCCAAGGACGCCCTCGGCGAGCGCATCCCCGCGGCGGCCGTCTTCATCGTGGTCGTCACCCTGCTCCTGGTCTTCCTGCTCACCGGCAGCGTGCTGATACCGGTGCAGGCGGTGGTGCTCAACGCCCTCAGCCTCACGGCGATGTTCGGCGCCGTGGTCTGGGTCTTCCAGGACGGTCACCTCTCCGGCCTGCTCGGCTTCACCACCACCGGCTCGATCGAGACCACGCTCCCGGTCCTGATGTTCTGCGTGGCCTTCGGGCTCTCCATGGACTACGGCGTGTTCCTGCTCTCCCGCATCAAGGAGGAGCACGACCACGGCGGCGACCACGAGCAGGCGGTGCGGCTGGGTCTGCGGCGCACGGGAGGGCTGATCACCGCGGCGGCGGTCATCCTCGCGGTGGTCATGGTCGCGATCGGCACCTCGCGTGTGACCAACACCAAGATGCTGGGCCTGGGCATCGCGCTGGCGGTCCTCATGGACGCGATGATCGTCCGCAGCCTCCTGGTCCCCTCGGTCATGCGCCTGACCGGCCGCGCGACCTGGTGGGCCCCGCGCCCGCTGCGCAGGTTCCACGAGCGGTTCGGGCTGAGCGAGGGGGAGCCGGTGCGGCCACCGGCCGAGGCCGCGGAGACAGCGGCCGGCTCCGCCACCGGCCACGCGAGTCGGACGGAGGGCGCCCGCGACACGGTGGAGGCCCGGGGATAGCGTTCGCCGGAAGCGACGATCACCGGAAGGCGGGACCAGATATGCGGGCGGTGGTGTTCGAGCGGTACGGGGAACCGGCCGCGGTGCGGGAGGTGGCGGACCCGGAGCCCGCGGAGCACGGAGTCGTGGTCCGCGTCGAGGCCACCGGCCTGTGCCGCAGCGACTGGCACGGCTGGCAGGGCCACGACCCGGACATCACGCTCCCGCACGTCCCCGGCCACGAACTCGCCGGCGTCGTCGAAGCGGTCGGCGCGCGGGTCACGGGCTGGCGTGCCGGGGACCGGGTCACCGTCCCGTTCGTCTGCGCCTGCGGTTCCTGCCCCGCCTGCGCTGCCGGCGACCAGCAGGTGTGCGAGCGGCAGACCCAGCCCGGCTTCACGCACTGGGGTTCCTTCGCCCACTATGTGGCTCTCGACCACGCCGACGTGAACCTGGTCGCGGTCCCCCACGGGATGTCCTTCGCGACGGCCGCCTCCCTCGGCTGCCGCTTCGCCACGGCCTACCGGGCGGTGGTGCAGCAGGGCCGGGTGGCGGCGGGGGAGTGGGTCGCCGTGCACGGCTGCGGCGGCGTGGGACTGTCCGCCGTCATGATCGCGGCGGCGGCCGGCGCGCGCGTGGTCGCCGTCGACGTGTCACCCGCAGCGCTCGGCCTGGCGCGGCGGTTCGGCGCGGCGGAGTGCGTGGACGCCTCCGCCGTGCGCGACCCGGCCGAGGCGGTCCGCGACCTCACCGGCGGGGGCGCCCACCTCTCGCTGGATGCCCTCGGCGCGCCCGCCACCTGTGCCGCCTCGGTGGGCGGCCTGCGCCGCCGGGGCCGTCACGTCCAGGTCGGCCTGCTGCCCTCACCGACGGGCACCACACCCGTCCCCATGGCCCGCGCCATCGCGCTGGAACTGGAACTGCTCGGCAGCCACGGCATGGCCGCGCACTCCTACCCGCCGATGCTGGAACTGGTCCGCGCGGGCGTGCTCCGCCCCGACCTGCTTGTGACGTCCACGATCGGGCTGGACGCCGCCCCCGCGGCCCTGGCCGCCCTGGGGACAGCCCCGGGCGCGGGCGTGACGGTCGTCGAACCCTGGAGCTGAGCGCGGCCGGACCCACGGACGAGCAGCCGTGCCCCGCCCACCGGGCGGGGCACGGCTGCTCCTGTGCGGCCGGACAGGTCCTAGTCGGCTCTGCGGCCCCGGTTGCCCGGGCGGGCGGCGACCCAGGTGCGGACGGTGTCGGCGTACCAGTAGGGCTTGCCGCCCTCCACATGGTCCGGCGGAGGCAGCAGACCGTGCTTCCGGTAGGAACGCACGGTGTCCGGCTGCACCTTGATGTGTGCCGCGATGTCCTTGTAGGACCACAGCCGTCGGTCGGTCATGGCTTTTCCTCCCCGCGCGCACCGCGGAGGCGGCCGGGGGCGGCCGTCAGGGGGAGCCGGGTGCGGCGCTGGTGATCAGGCATGCGTTGTGACCGGTGAACGAGACCGGCCGACGGCAGGGCAGGGGCTGTGCGCCGGATGTGACGGAAGGCCCGCGCGGGCGTGACGTCCGTGACAGCACGGGAGCTTTTGTGACAGGAGTGACGCACAGGCGCACACCGGCTCATCGGCGGGGCGCATTGACTTTCGCCTCGTTCCCTGACGCCGGGCGGTGTCACGCGGTGTGCGACTCCCGCACCAGCTCCTTCAGTTCGGCGGCGGACTCCGGGGCCGGCCGGTAGATGCCGTGCACGCTCACCGCGCTGCGCAGTTCGCCGTCCACCACGTGCTTGACCTGCCGCTCGCCCCGCCGTGACCGGTAGGTGAGCCGGGCCGGCAGGCCGGGCGGAACGGGGCGCTCGAAGGTGAGCGGGCTGCCGGGCGGCCCGACGACGACCTCGCTGACGCAGCCCGCCTTCGGCGGCTTCCAGCGGATGAGCCGGAGGTGGTCCTCCATCGGCAGTTCCTCGCCGACGGTGTCGTGGTCCAGGACGCGCCCCACCTCCATCGCCCCGAGCACCCACATCCGTCTGCGGAAGACCCGGACGGGATGGATCACGTCGCCCGGGCGTACCCCGGCGCGCAAGCTCGGCAGCGACTGGTGCGGCCCGCCGAACATCACGGTCAGGCGCTCACCCGCGTAGCCCTCGCGGGCAAGGACCTTGCACAGGTCATTGGTCCACAACGGGATCCGGAAAAGACTTGCATGTTTTCGTCCGAATGTCCGGACAAAACATTGACAGGGCTTCGCACCCGGGGCTAGAAACCGGGGAGAGCCGTACGAGTGAAGGCACCACGATGGCGTACGACCGTCGTGCGACCGAGCCGTACGTCCTCCCTGTCCGTACGTTCCCGGGGGCGCCGTCCCCGGGGCCCCACCGATCGCCTCCGGCGCGGGAGACCGCTTCGCTTTGGCAGGAGCGAAGTGCGAGCGACGACTCCCCGCCCGCCGCGGCCCCGCGCCGGAGGTTCCGCCGACATCGCCGAGGTCCCATGTGTCCACTCTCCGACCCGAACGGCCGACACAGTGTCGGGCCCGTCCGGGGCGTGGGGCCTGGTGGGATGGAGGCATGGCCCGGGCCGCGTCACGCGCGTCCGCGGCCGGAGCGCATGAGCTGCACGAACGGCACGTCTCCACCCGACGCCGCCATCTGCGAAGGAGTTCTGGGTCATGACGAAGATCGTCAACCACTGGATCGGCGGCAGGACCGCCGAAGGCGCCTCGGGGAACTACGGGCCGGTCACCGACCCGGCGACCGGCGAGGTCACCACGAAGGTCGCGTTCGCCTCGGTCGAGGAGGTGGACGCCGCGGTCGCCGCCGCCAAGGAGGCGTACCTGAGCTGGGGCCAGTCCTCGCTGGCCGCCCGCACCTCCATTCTCTTCGCGTTCCGGGCGCTGCTCGACGCCCACCGCGACGAGATCGCCGAGCTGATCACCGCCGAGCACGGCAAGGTGCACTCCGACGCCCTCGGTGAGGTCGCGCGTGGCCTGGAGATCGTCGACCTGGCCTGCGGCATCAGCGTGCAGCTCAAGGGCGAGCTGTCCACGCAGGTCGCCACCCGCGTCGACGTCGCGTCGATCCGCCAGCCGCTGGGCGTGGTCGCGGGCATCACGCCGTTCAACTTCCCGGCGATGGTGCCGATGTGGATGTTCCCCCTCGCCATCGCCTGCGGCAACACGTTCGTGCTGAAGCCGAGCGAGAAGGACCCCTCCGCCTCCGTCCGCATCGCCGAGCTGCTGGCGGAGGCCGGACTGCCCGACGGCGTCTTCAACGTCGTCCACGGCGACAAGGTGGCCGTCGACCGCCTCCTGGAGCACCCCGACGTCAAGGCCGTCTCCTTCGTCGGCTCCACCCCGATCGCCCGCTACATCCACACCACCGCCTCCGCGAACGGCAAGCGCGTCCAGGCCCTCGGCGGCGCCAAGAACCACATGCTGGTCCTCCCCGACGCCGACCTCGACGCGGCGGCCGACGCGGCCGTCTCCGCGGCCTACGGCTCGGCCGGCGAGCGCTGCATGGCGATCTCCGCGGTCGTCGCCGTCGGCGCGATCGGCGACACACTGGTGGAGAAGATCCGCGAGCGCGCCGAGAAGATCCAGATCGGCCCCGGCAGCGACCCGGCCTCCGAGATGGGCCCGCTGATCACCAGGGCCCACCGTGACAAGGTGGCCTCGTACGTGGCCGGCGCGGCGGACGAGGGCGCCGAGGTCGTCCTGGACGGCACCGGCTACACGGTGGACGGCCACGAGAACGGCCACTGGATCGGCATCTCGCTCCTCGACAAGGTGCCGACGTCCGCCAAGGCCTACCAGGACGAGATCTTCGGCCCCGTCCTGTGCGTGCTGCGCACGGAGACCTACGAGGAGGCCCTCGACATCGTCAACGCCTCCCCCTTCGGCAACGGCACCGCGATCTTCACCCGGGACGGCGGCGCGGCCCGCCGCTTCCAGCTGGAGGTCGAAGCCGGCATGGTCGGCGTGAACGTGCCGATCCCGGTCCCCGTCGGCTACCACTCCTTCGGTGGCTGGAAGGACTCCCTCTTCGGCGACCACCACATCTACGGCAACGACGGCACGCACTTCTACACCCGCGGCAAGGTCGTCACCACCCGCTGGCCCGACCCGGCGGACGCCCCGGCCGGCGTCGACCTGGGCTTCCCGCGCAACCACTGAACGGGACGCCCACGCACCGCCGCGTACCACGGACGCGGTACGCGGCGGTGCCCGCGTACGCCTGACGGAGGTGCCACGGTTCGGTCTCCGGTCGGCACCTGGACGACGGGCCGACCCCGTACCGTTGACGCATGGATCTTCGACTGCCCGGATCGCGGTGGCTGCGGTCACGGCGGCCGCGACGGCTCACCGCCGCCGCGGCCGCCGTCGTCGTGCTCGCCGGTGCCGGTGCCGGTACCTGGACCGCCGTCGCCTCGGACGACGTACCCGCGGTCCGCCGCGCCGACCGGGTCGTGGCGATGGGTGACGGGGTGCGGATCGACACCTCCTACTTCACCGCCGGACCCGGCGGCCGCCGGCCCGCCGTCCTGCTCGGGCACGGCTTCGGCGGCAGCAAGGACGACGTGCGGCAGCAGGCCGAGGACCTCGCGCGCGACGGATACGCCGTCCTCACCTGGTCCGCCCGCGGCTTCGGCAGGTCCACCGGGAGGATCGGGCTGAACGACCCGGAGGGCGAGGTCGCCGACGTGTCCCGGCTGATCGACTGGCTGGCGGACCGGCCCGAGGTGCGGCTCGACGGGGACGGCGACCCGCGCGTGGGCATGGCCGGCGGCTCCTACGGCGGCGCCATCGCCCTGCTCGGCGCCGGGTACGACGACCGGGTCGACGCCATCGCCCCGGCGATCACCTACTTCGACCTCGCCGACGCGCTCTTCCCGAACGGCGTGTTCAAGAAGCTGTGGGCCGGCGTCTTCGTCACCTCCGGCGGCGGCTGCGGGAGGTTCGAGCCCGCGCTGTGCGAGATGTACGAACGCGTCGCCGAGTCGGGCGTCCCGGACGCCGAGGCGCGCGAGCTCCTGAAGGCGCGTTCGCCGTCCGCCGTCGCCGACCGCATCGACGTGCCCACCCTCCTGGTGCAGGGCCAGTCGGACTCCCTCTTCCCGCTCGGCCAGGCCGACGCCGCCGCGCGCGCGATCCGCGCCAACGGCGCCCCGGTCGACGTCGACTGGATCGCGGGCGGACACGACGGCGGCGACATGGAGACCCGTCGCGTGGAGAAGCGCGTGGGAGCCTGGTTCGACCGTCACCTGAAGGGCGAGAAGAACGCCGACACCGGCCCCGCCTTCCGCGTCACCCGCACCGGGGGCGTCGACTCCACCGACGGCCGGGCCGTGCTGAACGGCGCGAGCGCCGACACCTACCCGGGACTGGCGAACGGCCCCCGGTCCCTCCCTCTCACCGGACGCGAACAGAGCTTCGCCAACCCGGCCGGCGCCAACCCGCCCGCCGTCTCCGGCCTGCCCGGCCTCGGCGGCTCCGGCGGACTCGCCCAGCTGTCCTCGCTCGGCGTCGGGATCTCCGTGGACTTCCCCGGCCAGCACGCCCGCTACGAGTCCGCCCCGGTCACCGGCGACCTGCGCATCACCGGATCGCCGACCGTCACCGTGCGGGTGAGGTCCACCAGCGACGACGCCGTCCTGTTCGGCAAGGTGTACGACGTCGGCCCGGACGGCCGCTCGCAGGTGCTGCCCTCGCAGCTGGTCGCGCCGGTCCGCGTCGAGGGCGCCCGGTCCGGCAAGGACGTGACCCTCACCCTCCCCGTCATCGACCACGAGGTCCGGAAGGGGCACCGCCTGCGCCTCGTCCTCGCCTCCACCGACCTCGGCTACGCCTCACCGGCCGCCCCGGCGACGTACACCGTGTCCCTGAAGAGCGACCTCACCGTGCCCACCGCGCCGGGCGTGAGCACCGCCGCCGCCCCCCTGCCCGCCTGGGTGGTCTGGCTGCCGGTCACGGGCGCCCTGATCGCCCTCGCGCTGCTGCTGACCGGCCGTCGCCGCACCACCGCCCCGGCTCCCGACCCGGCACTGGCCGACGTCCCGCTCCAGATCACCGGCCTGAGCAAGCGCTACGCCCGTTCCTCCGACCGGTACGCGGTGCGGGACCTGTCCTTCCGCGTCGAGAAGGGCCAGGTGCTCGGCCTCCTCGGCCCGAACGGCGCGGGCAAGACCACCACCCTGCGCATGCTCATGGGTCTCATCAGGCCCGACGACGGCGAGGTCCGCGTCTTCGGCCACGCCGTCCGCCCCGGTGCCCCGGTGCTGTCCCGGGTCGGCGCGTTCGTCGAGGGCGCGGGCTTCCTGCCGCACCTGTCCGGCCGGGAGAACCTGGAGCTGTACTGGCGGGCCACCGGCCGCCCGCCCGGGGACGCGCACCTCGCCGAGGCCCTGGAGATCGCCGGCCTCGGCGACGCCCTCGCCCGCGCGGTGCGCACCTACTCGCAGGGCATGCGCCAGCGCCTCGCCATCGCCCAGGCCATGCTCGGCCTCCCGGACCTGCTCATCCTGGACGAGCCGACCAACGGCCTCGACCCGCCGCAGATCCGCGAGATGCGCGAGGTGATGATCCGGTACGCCGCGGCCGGCCGTACGGTGATCGTCTCCAGCCACCTGCTGTCCGAGGTCGAACAGTCCTGCACCCACCTCGTCGTCATGGACCGCGGGCGGCTCGTCCAGGCCGGCCCCGTGCACGAGATCATCGGCTCCGGCGACACCCTGCTCGTCGGCACCGTGACCCCCGTGGACGAGCCGGTCGCCGAGAAGATCGCCGCGCTGCCGGGCGTCGCCTCGGCCGTCCGCACCGACGAAGGGCTGCTGGTCCGGCTCGACGCCGACGGCACCGCCCCGCGCCTGGTCGCCGAACTGGTCCGGCTGGAGGTGCCCGTGGCATCGGTCGGCCCGCACCGCCGCCTCGAGGACGCCTTCCTCACCCTGATCGGAGGTTCCGCATGAGCACGCTCACCGAGCGGAACGAGTCCGCCCGGCCCGTCGAGGTCGCCGACGGCTACCGCGCGGGCCGCACCCTGCCGCTGCGGGTGGAGCTGGTCCGCCAGCTGAAGCGCCGCCGCACCCTCGTCATGGGCGCGATCCTCGCCCTCCTGCCGTTCGTGCTGGTGATCGCCTTCGCCATCGGCGGGGAGCCCGACCGCCCGGGCGGCCGGGTGAACCTGATGGACACGGCCACCGCGTCCGGCGCCAACTTCGCCGCCGTGAACCTGTTCGTGTCGGCGGGCTTCCTCCTCGTCATCCCCGTGGCCCTGTTCTGCGGGGACACGGTCGCCTCGGAGGCAGGCTGGTCCTCCCTGCGCTATCTGCTCGCCGCGCCCGTGCCCCGGATGCGGCTGCTGTGGTCCAAGCTGGTCGTGGGACTGGGGCTGAGCCTCGCCGCGATGGTGCTGCTCCCGGTGGTGGCGCTCGCCGTCGGCACGGTCGCCTACGGCTGGGGCCCGCTGCAGATCCCCACCGGCGGCGCGCTGGACCCGGGGACGGCGGCGCAGCGGCTCGTCGTGGTGGTGGCGTACCTCTTCGTGTCGCAGCTCGTCACCGCCGGGCTCGCGTTCTGGCTGTCCACCCGCACCGACGCCCCGCTGGGCGCGGTCGGCGGCGCGGTCGGCCTGACCATCGTCGGCAACGTGCTGGACGCCGTCACCGCCCTGGGCGACTGGCGTCACTTCCTGCCCGCGCACTGGCAGTTCGCGTGGGCGGACGCCGTCCAGCCGAGCCCGGAGTGGTCCGGCATGATCCAGGGCGCGGCGGTCTCCGTGACGTACGCACTCGTGCTGTTCGCGCTGGCGTTCCGCGGGTTCGTGCGCAAGGACGTGGTGTCCTGACGACCCGCCCCGTGGCGCCCCGGCGCCGGCCCGCGGATCGGGCCAACCGGGTGAACCTGCGCAACCGATTCCGCCGAGTCGGGTTGATGAGGGAGTAGGCCATGCGGCAGCGGAGGGCCAGAACGCGTGGCCGCTCCCAACTCTTCAAGCAGGAAGACAACCACATTGCGACAGAATCTGAGCAGGGGAGTGTTCGCGGCGGCCGCCGCCGCCACGGGCATTCTGTCCCTGTACGGAACCCCCGCCCTCGCCGACTCGTTCGCGGGGGGCGGTGCCGAGGATTCTCCCGGTGTGCTGTCCGGGAACAACGTGCAGGCACCGGTCCACGTGCCGGTGAACGCCTGTGGCAACACCGTCACCGCGTTCGGCGCCCTGAACGAGGCGTCCGACAACACGTGCGTCAACAGCTCCGGCACGTCCGGTGACAAGCACGGTGAATCCGCGGGCGGCGCCCACGCGGTCGGCGGCACCAAGGGTTCGCCCGGTGTGATCTCCGGGAACAACGTGCAGGCACCGGTCCACGCTCCGGTGAACGCCTGCGGCAACTCCGTCAACGGTGCCGCGGCGCTCAACAGCGCGACCGACAACACCTGCGCCAACATCTCGCACGGCTCGCACGGCTCCGACGCCGACGGGAAGTCCGCGGACCGCTCGGCGCACTCCTCCCACGGGGAGCCGGCGTCGGGTGCCTCGCACGCCGAGAGCGGCGGCGCGCACGCGGTGGGCGCCGCCAAGGGCTCGCCCGGCGTGCTGTCCGGGAACCTCATCCAGGCGCCCATCGACCTGTCGCTGAACGCGTGCGGCAACAGCGTCAACCTCGTCGGCCTGTTCAACGACGCCAGCGGCAACACGTGCGTCAACGAGACGGGCCACAGGGAGAAGGAGAAGGAAAAGGAGAAGGACAAGGAGAAGCCCGAGCCTCCCGCCAAGGTGAAGACGCCTCCGACCCGCGAGGAGGAGCCGCCCGCCGAGGAGGAGCCCGGGAACCCGCCGCATCTGGCGGAGACCGGCACCGACGGCCTGATGGCCGCATCGGCCGCCGGAGCCGTGCTGCTCACGGGCGGTGCGATGCTGTACCGCCGCGGCCGTCCCGCCCGCCGGTAGCCCTCGACGGGTGCCGGACCCGCCCCGCCCGGCACCCGCCCCCTCCAGCGGAAACGTCCCCCGGACCTACCAGGTCCGGGGGACGTTGCGTCGTGCTCCCCGCTCAGCCGCGCACCGGCGCCGGCGTCCCGCTGCGGTGGGCGCTCCCCGGCACGGGAACCGTGCCGCGCACCGGGGTCGCCCCGAGCCGCCGGCGCACCCCCTGGACCAGTGTCGACGCCGTGAACGTGGCGCCGTGCACGAAGCGCATCGCCGGTCCGAAACCGGACGCGGTCACCAGCCCGGCGAAGAACAGACCCGGGTGCGAGGACTCGAAGGTGTGACCGAGCGCCGGGGAGCCGTCGGGCAGCGCGGCGAGCGTCCCGCGCAACTCCGCGGAGAGCAGCCCGAGCCGGTCACGGTGCGCCTTGAAGCCCGTGGCGGCGATGACGTGTTCGGTCTCCAGACTGCGCCGGGCGCCGGCGCGGTCCGTCAGGTCCAGCCGCAGTCCGCCCGGCACCGCGGCGGCCGCGGTCACCTCGTGGCCCGGCAGCAGGTCCACCGCCCGCTCCACACGCTCCCGCACCCACCACGCGCCGGCCGGGCCCAGCGCCGTGGCCGCGATCCGCGAACGCGTCGCCTCCGGCAGCCGCCGGAACAGGCCGGGGCGCTCCGAGTAGAACCAGTTCCGCCATCCGGGACCGAGGCCGCTGTGCGGCGAGCGGACCGACTGCCACCAGGAACGCTCCCAGGCCGGCGGGACGTCGTTCCACCGCAGCCGCTCGGCCCGCGCCAGTACCCGCACCCGTGTGCCCTGTTCGGCGAGGAGCGCCGCCGTCTCCAGGGCCGCCTGGCCGCCGCCGATCACCGTGACGTCCTTGCCCTGCAAGTGGCCCAGGTCGCTGTGGTGGCTGCTGTGCGTCACCAGCGTGGGGTGCAGTCCGCGCAGGGCGGCCGGCACCTCGATGAACGGCATCACGCCGATCGCCAGCGCCACCGTCCGCGCGTGCAGCGCCTCGCCGTCCTCGGTGACCGCGGTGAAGCCGTCGGGGCCGGACGACACCCGCGTGATCGTGCGCTCGTCCACCGGCGGCACGGCGTTGCGGGCGAACCACAGGCCGTACGAGGCGAACGCCTCCACCGGGATCGGCTGGGCGTGACGCGCCGTCATGCCCTGCTCGGCGCAGTACGCGTCCAGCCGCCAGCGTCCGGCCGGGTCGGAGAGGTTGGACGCCCACGGCTCCGACTTCAGGAACATGCCGGCGGGCATGTGGTCCCGCCAGGACGCCATGGGCCGGCCGAACACACGCAGGTTCAGTCCGGCGGCCGCGGCGTGGGACGCGATCGACAGACCGTACGGACCCGCGCCCACCACCAGAAGGTCGTACATCATCAGCTGCTCGCTTTCTCGTTGTCGGCAAAGGAGTCCGGGGAGGGCGTGGCCGCCCCGGGGATCGGACGCGGCGCCGGTACCGGAGCCGTCGTGCCCAGCCGCCGGCGCAGCCGGCCGGACACATGGCGGGCCCACAGCGCCCACATCGCCCATCCGGGGACGCGGTCGTCCCTGGCGTACCAGGCCAGTTCGCGTCCGCCGGGCGCCGTGCGCAGCGCGGCAAACGGCGCGTAGTTCTCCACCACGAACGACCGCCCGGCCACCGGGTCCCCGTCCGGCAGCGGACGGCCGGTCAGATCCAGGTGCAGGGCGCGTACGACGTCCAGTCCCGCGCTGTCCGCGAAGAGCCGGAACTGGGCGCCGGGGCGCGGGTTGAAGTCGAGGAGGTGGTAGCGGCCCGTGGTGCCGCACCGGCGGAAGTCGAGGTCGAAGACGCCGCGGTAGCCGAGCTCGCCGGTGAGCCGTTCGGCGAGCGCGCACACTTCGGCGTTGGGTGCCCAGTGGCCCACCGCGGTCAGCCCCGCGCCCCGCGGCCAGGACAGCCGCTTGCGGCCGGGGCCGCCCGCACGGACCGTGCCCGAGCGGTCGGCGTAGCCGTGGAAGAACCAGTCCCGGTCCTCTCCCGGCGGCAGGTACGCCTGGAGCAGCAGCGGGCTGCCCGCCTCCGCGGTACGCGCGTACAGCTCCCGGGCCTCGGCCACGGAGTGCACCAGTTGCGTGCTGCGCAGTCCGCTGCCGGGCGGCAGCAGCCAGGGCCGGCTCCACTTCGCCACCAGCGGCAGTCCGAGCCGCGCCGCGTCGTCGGCGGCCCGGGCGGGGCTGTCCGGGACGAGCGTGCGCGGGTGCGGGATCCCGGTGGCGGCGCACAGTCCGGCCAGTTCGGCCTTGTCGGCGACGCGTCCGGGCAGCGTGGCCGGCGTCGCGGGCAGCAGGTAGGACGGTGCGAGCTCGACGCGCAGGCGCCCCGCGGCGATCGCGGTCGCGTCGTCCATCGGGATCAGGACGGCCGGGCGCCCGACCTCCCCGGCCACGCGGCGCAGCACGGAGTGGATCTCGTCCGCGGACGCTCCCGGGCGCGGCGGGGGATGGATGCGGCGCACGTAGCGCGACCGGCGCACGGGACTTCCGGCGCAGTCGGCGACGACGTGCACCTCCACACCGGCCCGGCCGAGCGACCGGACGGCCCCCAGCGTTCCGTGGTGGAAGGGATTCCGGTCGATCCGCACGATGACGGCGGGGACACGGGTGTCAAGCAGTGACACGCATTCTCACTTTCTTCTGGCGCCGGCTCACCCACACGGGTCAGAACGGCACTCGAAAGCCGCAGTGACGGTGGCACCGTCGGTCTTCCTATGACTGACTTCATATGACTGTTCGTCAAAAATGGTGCTTCAGGCAGAAGGCGGACGAGCGAGAAGAGGAGCAGCCAATGGCCGCACAGCACAGGCGGGCCCGGGCCCGCGGAATGGCCGTGGGCGCGGCGGTGGTCGTCGTCTCGGCTGCCCTCGCGGCCGGTCCCGCGGCGGGCGCGGGGGCGGTGCGGGCCGACGGTTCCGGCGCCGCGCTGCCTGCCCCACCGCACCCCGCGGTCACGCCGGCCGTCCCGACGCCCACCATTCCGAGGCCCACCCTCCCCAAGCCCCCGGTCATCGACCTGCCGTCGCTCACCGCCCCGCCCCTCCCGGTGCCGGGCCGGGGAGTGCCGGCCTTCGGCGCCTTCCTCGCCTCCGACGAACGCGGCGTGGCCCGCATGGAGCAGTTCAGCCGCTGGCTGGGCGGTGCGGAGCTGCGCGTCGGCCACACCTACCTGCCCGGTAACCGCTGGAGCGACATCGAGGGCGACATCCGGTTCCTCGAGGCGTGGGCGCGCTGGCGCAACGCCCGGGACGACCGGATGCTCGTCCTCAACGTCCCCATGCAGGAGCGCAACGAGGAGGGCGTCTCCGACGGCGAGGTCCGGCAGCTCCTGCGCAGGGGCGCGGCCGGGGAGTTCGACCACCACTTCCGGGCGCTGGCCGAGCGGCTCGTGAGGCTGAAGGTGCCGGACACGATCCTGGTGCTCGGCTGGGAGATGAACGGCGTCACCTACACCCACCGGTGCGGCCCCGACCCGGCCGCCTGGAAGAAGTACTGGAACCGCATCGTGACCACCATGCGCGCGGTGCCGGGCCAGCGGTTCAGGTTCGACTTCACACCGAGCCGGGGCCGGGACGCCGTCCCCTGGACGGCGTGCTACCCGGGGGACGACACGGTCGACATCGTCGGCATGGATTCCTACGACCAGCCCGCCGGGCGTTCGTTCGACGAGCAGGTGAAGGAGCCCTACGGTCTCCAGGCGCACGTCGATTTCGCCAAGGCCCACGACAAGCCCGTCTCCTATCCGGAGTGGGGGCTCTTCCGCAACGGCGACAATCCCGAGTACATGCGGCGCATGCTGGCCTGGATGGACAAGCACCGGCCGCTCTACAACACGGTGACCGACTACTGCCCGCACGGGGTGTGGCAGTGCGACGACAACCCGGACTCCTCCCGCGTCTACAGGAGCGTGCTGCACGGCCGCACCCACGACGAGGACCCCGGCACCCCGGAGGTCACCCCGGCACCGTCCGCGCCGGCCGGGGAACTGCCCCCGGAGAACTGCTCGTCGCTGGACCTGGGCCGCTGGGTGGAGCACTGGCTCGGCGGCAAGATCTGCCTCCGCTTCGACTGGTGGTCGCGCGGCCGCTAGGACGGCGGCCGCACCGGCCGGACGCACCGCCGTCACCGCGGCACATCGGCGGCGGTGGCCGGCCCCGGCACGGAGGCGGCGGGCACCGGATCGTCGTCCCGGCCGGCCCGCCTCGGCCGCGCGAGCAGGGCAAGGCCGCCGAGCAGCCCGCCCCCGCTCGCACCCACCAGGGCGGTCACCGCCGACGACACGGACGCCGGCCCGGCCGGCTTCACCGCACGCGAGAACTGCACCAGCCGCACCTGGGTGCTGCCCTTGGTGTCCTCCGCGTGCCGGGTCAGCGCGCGCGAGACCGCGTTGGCCATGTCGACGGCCTGCTCGGGCCGCGCGGCGGTGGCCGTGACGGAGACCATCGGCGCGTCCGGCGAGGTCGCCGTGCGCACGCTCTCCCGCAGCGTGCGCAGCGGTACCCCGGCCCACACCTGTGCGTCGCCGAGTACCGCGAGCTGGGTGGCCACCCGCCCGTAGGCCTGGGCGAATCCGCGGGCGGCGTCCGGTGTCGACTGCCCGGTCGGCACGGCGACGACGTAACTGGTGGCCGTGTACGACGGGGGCGTGAGCACGCCGTAGGCGCCGCCGAGCAGACCGCCGACGAGCGTGCCTGCCACCAGTGCGGACCAGGCCGGCAGCTTCTTGACGCGGTCCGGCAACGGAAGGCGCCGACGGGTCGGGGTGTCGGTCATGACGGGCTTGCTCCCTTAAGGTGCGGGGGACGGCGACGAGCCGGAGACGGCTGCCTGGTACACGTCCATGAGGCGGGCTGTGCTGCGGGTGATGCTGTAGTGGCGCGCGGCCTCCCGGGCCGTGCGCGGGCCCGGGCCCGCCGCGCGGACCTCGGCGATCGCGCGGGCGTACGCGTCCGGGCCGCCGCGCACCCGTCGGGCCCCGGCGGACGCCGACGCCGGCAGGTCCTCGATCGCCGGGCAGGAGGCGTAGAGCACGGGCAGGCCGGACGCCAGCGCCTCCACGGCCGCGAGCCCGAAGGCCTCGTCCGCGGACGGGGAGGCGAACAGGTCCATCGCCGCGGTGAGCGAGGGCAGATCGGGGCCGGGCGAGCCGTCGGGGACGCCGGGGCGCTCACCGGTGAACAGGACCCGCCCGGACACCCCGGCCTCGCCGGCCGTGCGGCGCAGGACGTGCTCCTCGGGACCGCCGCCGACCAGCAGCAGCCAGTGGTCCTCCGGGAGCAGGGCCAGCGCGCGGACGAGGACGTCGAACCGCTTGCCCGGCGCCAGCCGGCCGACGCCGCCGACGACGAACGCGCCCTGAGGCAGCCCGAGACGGCGGCGGGTGCGTTCACGCCGCTCGGGGTCGAAGCGGAAGCGGTCCACGTCGATGCCGTTGGGGACGACCTCGATGCGGGGGGCGGGCACGCCCCAGCGCTTCAGCCGGTCGGCCACCGTCGGGGAGACGGCGACCGTCGCCGAGCCGAGCCGCTCGCTCGCCAGGTACAGCGCGCGCACCCCCGCGGTCAGCCGGCGGCCCTCCATCTGCGAGTCGCCCAGGGAGTGCTCGGTGGCGACGACCGCGCGGACCCCGGCGATCCGGGCGGCCGGCCGGCCGTAGACACAGGCCCGGTACAGATGGGTGTGGACCAGGTCGTAGCCACCGGACCGGATCAGCCGCACCAGGCGGGGCAGGGCGGTCAGATCGCGGTTGCCGCCCATGCCCAGGTGCACGACGCGCACCCCGTCGGCGCCGAGGCCCTCGGCGACCGGACCCGGGTTGGTCAGCGTCACCACGTCGCAGTCCACGGGCAGGTGACGCAGCAGCAGCCGCAGTTGCTGCTCGGCCCCGCCGACCCCCAGTCCGGTGATGATGTGCAGCGCCCTCATCACACGCCCTCCACCGGGCGCCGGCGCCACCGGTGCAGCCGGAGCTTGAGGAACAGGCGCGGCGCCGTGTCGTTCTGCCCGACGTGCGCACGCGGCAGGGCGTGCGGCCCGGTCAGCGGGCCGGGGTCGATGGCGCAGGCGTAGGTGTAGCCGGCCTTCCGTACGGCCTCGACGGCGCGCGCGTCGACCGTGCCGTACGGGTAGCAGAACCCGTCCACCGGGGCGCCGGTCAGCTCGGCGAGCAGTGCGCGGCTCTCGGCGACCTCGGCCGTGAGGGTGGCGTCGTCGGCGCGGGTGAGGTCGACGTGGGTGAGGCCGTGCGAGCCGATCTCCACGCCCTCGGCGGCGGCGCGCCGGATGCCGTCGGCGGTCAGCAGCGGCTTGCGCGGGCCCAGCGGGTCCCAGGCGTTGTCACCGCCGAGCCGGCCCGGCAGGACGAACAGCGTGGCGCCGCAGCGGAACCGCCGCAGCAGCGGCACGGCGGCGGTGAGGAAGTCCGTGTACCCGTCGTCGAAGGTGAGACCGACCAGGTCCTGCCCCGCGCCCCGGGCGCGCGCGGCGAGCAGTTCGGCGACGGACACCCCCCGCAGCCCGCGCCGGCGCAGCCACGCCAGCTGCCGCTCGAGCCGCTCGGGCGTGACGGTGATGCGGTACGGGTCGTCCGAGCAGTCGCCCACCGAGTGGTACATGGCCACCCAGGGGACGGGCGCGGGCCGGGGGACCGGGGGTCTGCGGGTCTCGGGGGAATCAACGGGAGCGGCCATGTGTGAGCTTTCGTGTGACGGTGCGTACGGAGCGCACGGCGGATGCGGGGCCCCTGGTCCCGACGACCGACAGGGCGAGCGGGACGAAGACGGCGGTCACGGTGAGACAGCCGGCCGTGAGGGCCGCCACCGGCGACGCGAACCGGCCGGCGGCGTACGCCCCGGCGGCGACGGCGAGGGCGGAGGCGAATACGGGCCGGCTCAGCTCCGCCAGGACCTTGCGGACGCCGACCGAGACGCCGGTGGCACCGCCGCGGCGGGCCGTGCGCAGCCCCGCCAGCAGCGCGGCGGCCGTGACGGTGATGCCGACGGCGTTGGCGGCGGCGATCCCCGCCACGCCCCAGCGGCCCACCCCCAGGGCGCCGATCAGGGACGTCGTGACGATGCCCGCCGCCATCACGCCCACGGGGTACCAGGTGGCGCGGCCCGCCGAGAAGTAACAGCGGACGAGGGCGCCCACGAGGGTCTGGCCGAGCAGGCCGAGGGCGTACACGCGCATGACCTCCGCCGTCGCGGCGGTGTCGGCCGCGGTGAACGCGCCCCGCTCGAAGAGCAGCCCGATCATCTGCGGGGCGCAGGCGATCACCGCGCACATGCCCAGCAGCACCACGCAGGAGGCCAGCACCAGGTCCCGCTCCACACGGGCGCGGGCCCGTTCGGTGTCGCCGTCCGCGAGGGCGCGCGCCACCACCGGGAAGGTGACGGTGCACACCATCAGCGACAGCGTCATCGGGATCTGGGCGACCTTCTGCGCGTAGTTCAGGTGCGAGATGGCCCCGGCGGGCAGGGACGACGCCAGGAAACGCTCGACGAGGACCTGCGACTGGCGGCACAGCGCGAACAGCAGCACGGCGGCGATCAGGGCGAGCCGCACCGGGCGCTCCTCGTCACCGTGGCCGGTGGCGGCGGCGGGCGCCGGGGTGGGTGCCGCCAGCCGCCGCCACAGCGACGGCAGTTGCACCGCCACCATCAGGCAGCCGCCCACCGCGACGCCGACCGCGGCGGCACGCACCCCCCACTCCCCGCCGAGCAGGAACATCGTCGCGATGATGCCCGTGTTGTAGGCGACGTAGATCGCCGCCGGCGCGAAGAAGCGGCGGTGCGCGCGCAGCGCGGCGCTGCAGTACCCGGCGAGTCCGAAGGCCAGCAGGCTGATCGCGGTGAGCCGGGTGCAGTCGACGGCGAGCCCCGGATCGGGCAGCCCCGGCGCCAGCACCCGGACCAGGTACGGCGCCCCGGCGGCGGTCAGCGCGGCCACCGCGGCGAAGGCCAGGCACAGCCGCGGCAGGGTGGCCCTGACCAGCTCCCGGACCGGATCACCGGGCACGCCCCGGGCCCGCCGCGCCAGCGCCACGCTGAACGCCGGGATCAGCGCGATCGCGAGACCGTCCTCGATCAGCAGGGTGGCGGCGATCTCCGGCACGGTCCACGCGACCAGGAAGGCGTCCGTGTCGCTCCCGGCCCCGAACAGCCGGGCCAGCGACTGGTCCCGCACCAGCCCGAGCACCGACCCGGCGATCGACAGCACCGCCGTGACCAGCGCGGCCCGCGCGAGGAACCCCCGGGAAGCCGCCCCCGCCCCGGCACCCCCGCCCCGGCACGCACCGGACGGGGTGGTGCCCGGCAGGGCCGAGCGGCCCTTGCCCCTGCCACCGGGTCCGGTGCCGTTCCCAGCCGTGCCCGTGCCGTTCCCGGCCGTGCCCGTGCCGTTGCCGGCCGTGCCCGTGCCGTTGCCGGCCGCCCCGGCCGGGCCCCTGCCGTTTCCGGCCGGGCGGAGCTTGGTTCCTGCGGTCCCGGGTGCACCGGGCGGGGTGGTGTCCGGCAGGGTCGTGCGGGCCCTGCCCCTGCCACCGGGTCCGGTGCCGTTCCCGGCCGTGCGCACGCCGTTGCCGGCCGTGCGCGTGCCGTATTCGGCCGTGCGCGTGCCGTTGCCGGGCGGGCGGAGCTTGGTTCTTGCGGTCCCGGGTGCGCCGGGCGGGGTGGTGTCCGGCAGGGTCGTGCGGGCCCTGCCCCTGCCGCCGGGGCCGGTGCCGTTGTCGGGCGGGCGCGTGCCGTTGTCGGGCGTCCCGGCCGCGCTCGGGCCCGGTCCGGCCGGGTGCGGACCGGTTCGCGCGGTCCCGGGCGTGCCGGGCGCGGTCGTGCCCGGCCGGGGCGTGCGTCCCGCGATCCCGCCGGGCGGGTTCACGGCAGGGCCGTCCCGGCCGGTCACGACGCCGCCCGGGGCGGGGCCACCGCCCCCGGACCGGTACGGTGCAGGGCCGTACGGGTCGCGGCCGGCGGGCGCGGGCGTGTGGGCCCCGGACGCGCCGGGTCCCGGCTCGGGACCGTCGGTCTTGAGGCCGCCGGACCCCGCGCCGCCGGACTCCGTGCCGTCGGGGCCGTGCCCCGGGGACTGTGAGGGCAGCACCGTCATCGCGCCACGGCCTCCTCCAGCCGCCCGGGTACCTGGTCCCGGCACGCGGCGTCCGGCCGTTCGCCGGGAGAGAGGGCCCACCACGCCGTCAGGCCCAGGGCCACGCCGGTGAGTACCGTCGAGGGGCCGCCGATGTCGCCGTACAGGAAGTCGGTCAGCAGCCACAGCAGCAGGCCGCAGGCGACCAGGGCGCAGTCGAGGCCGGGCCCGCGGCGGCGCACCCGCAGCAGCCCGCCCACCGCGCACACCAGCAGCGCCAGCCAGCTCCCGACCAGCGTGAGCAGACCGACCAGGCCCTGCTCGCTCAGCACCAGCAGGTACATGCTGTGCGGCGAGAGCAGCGCCTGTTTGTGGTACGTCTCGCCCGCGCCGTCGATGTCGCTGCCCGACGACAGCGCCAGGGTCGCGTGTCCGTCCCGGTACTCGGGGAAGCCCTTCAGCCCCACACCGGTCAACGGGTGCTCACGCCACATGCCGGTGGCCGCCGCCCACAGGGTGTACCGGTCGATCACGGACTGGTCCGGGGCGTCGGTGACCTGCGTGATGCTGTCGATCCGCTCCTGCAGCATCGCCGTACCGACCCCGAACCCGCCCACCAGGATCACTCCCGAGGCGACCACGGCCGCCCCCACCTTCAGTGCCCGCCGCAGCCCCGCCAGCACCAGCTGCACGGTGCACGTGACGGCGGTCGCGATCCAGGCGCCCCGGCTGAAGGACAGCGCCAGCGGCAGCATCAGCACCAGCGCGCAGCCGCTGGCGACCGCCCGCTGCAGCAGCGGCGCCCGGCCCAGTGCGAGACCGGCCGCGCACACCACGCCCAGGGACACCGCCGTCGCCATGCCCATCACGTCCTGAGCCCCGAAGGTGCCGACCGCCCGGATGGTCTCGCCCTGGTAGGAGGCGCCGGTCCCGGTGACGTACTGGTGCACGCCCACGGCCCCCTGCCACAGCGCGAGCCCCACGAACGACCAGGCCAGCACCCGGAAGTCGGCCCTGCCCCGGAGCAGCACCAGCACGGTCGCCGGCACGAGCACGAAGACCTGCAGATAGCGGCCCATGCCGCCGATCCCCGCCGCCGGGGAACCCGCCCCCATGGCGGCGAGCGCGAGCCCCACGACCGGCAGCCCCAGCAGCACCGCCGCGCGGGGCGACAGCGGTCGCCGCCGTTCCCGCAGCAGGCGGAGCACGCAGTACCCCACCGCCAGCGCGGAGACCACGTCGGCGGGTCCCGCGCCGTCCCCCGTCGGCGGCAGGGCCAGCAGGGCGACCACCGCCACCAGCGGCAGGACCGGCACCAGCGCGGCGGCCCGGCGCGGCAGCGGCATGAGGACGTGGCTCACGGGCCGTCAGCTCCCCGTCGGGCGGACCAGTGTGGCCGCGGTGCGCAGCAGGATGCAGATGTCCTGCCACAGCGACCAGTCGTCGATGTACGCGTTGTCGAACCGGCAGCGGTCCTCGATCGAGGTGTCCCCGCGCAGCCCGTGGATCTGCGCGAGCCCGGTGATGCCGGTGCGCATCCGGTGCCGGGCCGCGTAACCGGGGTACGTCTGGCTGAACTGCGCGACGAAGAAGGGTCGTTCGGGACGCGGGCCGACCAGGCTCATGTCGCCCCTGAGCACGTTCCACAGCTGGAGCAGCTCGTCGAGCGAGGTGCGCCGCAGCATGCGGCAGAACCGGCGCATCTCGTGCTCGTTGGCCACGCTCCACCGGGTCGCCGACTCGTGCTCGTCGACCGGGCGGTGGGTGCGGAACTTCAGCAGCGTGAACGGCTTCCCGTCGCGGCCGATGCGCTCCTGCCGGAACACCACGCCCGGCCCGTCACTCATCCGCAGCGTCACGGCGCACACCAGCAGCAGCGGGCTGACCAGCAGCAACAAAGTGCCGGACACCAGGATGTCGAGCATCCGCTTGCCGATGCCGCCGCCGCGCGCCGGGGCGAAGTCCAGCCGCCGGCAGGAGAACCCGGCCAGCCGTTCCCGCGTCGGGTACGGCGCGGGGTCGGCGTCGACCTCCCAGACCACGCAGCCCGACTCGGCCAGCGACCGCAGCAGCGGGCCCTGTTCGGCGCGGACCGAGGGGTGGACGGCGAGCACCGCGCGCACCCCGTTCTGGATGACCGCCCGCTCGACCTCCTCCTCCGTGCGCAGCACGGGCAGGCCCTCACCGCCCTCCGCCTGGCCGGCGACGATCCCCACCGGCCGTACCCCGCAGCGCGGGTGGCGCAGCACGGCGGCGGCGACGCGCTGCGCGGTCGCCGCCGGGCCGACGACGAGTGCGGCGTGCGGGTGCCGCAGCAGCGCGGCGCGCCGCCGCCCGTGCACGACCGCGCGCAGCACACAGCCCGCGGCCACCTGCACGGCGAGCCCCGCCAGCACGGTCCCGGCGGACAGCGCGTGCTCCGGCCGGTACGCCGCCCACAGCGCCGCGGTCGCCAGCCAGGCCACCGCGCCGCGACCGCACACGGCGGGCAGTTCGTCCAGGAATCCCGGTGCCGGCGTCCGCACGCCGCGCGGACGCAGCAGCAGCGACAACCCGATCAGCAGCGCGACGAGCAGAGAGGAGGGCCGCGCGGAGGCGAGCACCGGCGCGGCGAGCAGGACGGCGGCACCGTCCGCGACGAGGAGCGGCACCGGGGAGTCCGGCCGTGCCGGGGGCCGCGAGGCGGGCAGCCGGGGGCCGTGGTCGGTGCCGCGCGGCGGCATGACGGAGACGGGCGAGAAGCCGTGGTCCCGTGGCGGTACGCCGGGGGAGGGCACGGTGCGTTCGGCGGTCACGAGTGGATGGACTCCCTGTGCTCGGATGGCTCGACGTGCGGTGTCGTCCGGTCGGCTCCGGCGTCCCCGGCCGCCCGGTACGCGCGCGCCCATGTCGCGGCCGGCCCGGTGCCGAGCAGATCGCGGTAGACGCCGGCGACCGCCCTCGCGGTGTGCCGTACGTCGTGGAGGGACAGCACATGGCGGCGGCCCCGGTCGCCGAGGGACGTTCGCAGTGCCGGGTCGAGCAGCAGCGCGGCGACGGCGCCCGCCAGGGCCCGCGGGTCCTCCGGCGGCACCACGCAGGGTGCGGCGAAGGACCGCGGCAGGCTCTCGCGGGCGCCGTCGACGTCCGTCACCACCACGGGCCGCCCGCAGGCCATGGCCTCCAGCGGGGCCAGCGCCATGCCCTCCCAGCGGGACGGCAGGACGACGAGATCGGCGGCCTGATACCAGGGCGCCGCGTCCGCGACGGCGCCGGCGAACAGCACGGACCCGGGGGCGGCGGCGCGCAGCCGGTCGCTGTCCGGTCCGTCGCCGACCAGGACGAGACGGGCGTCGGGCACCTGGCGCAGCACGGCGCTCCAGGCCCGCAGGAGGACGTCCTGCCCCTTCTGCCGGCACAGCCGGCCCACGCACACGGCGAGCGGCGCCCGCGCGCCCAGGTCGGCCGGCGACGCGAGAGAGGCCCGCACGGTGTCCGCGGGGGCCGGGCGGAAGCGCTCGGGGTCGATGCCGTTGGGTACGACGGTCCACCGGCCGTCGATCCCGGCGCGCACGCCGGTGGCACGTTCGGCCTCGCTCACGCACACCACCCGCGCGGCCCAGCGTGCCGCCCAGCGTTCCCAGCGCAGCGCGAGGGCCGCGGTGGAGCCGCCCACGGCCTCGAACGACCAGGCGTGCGGCTGGAACACGGTGGGGATCCGCCCGCGCACCGCGAGCCGCCCGGCGAGCCCGGCCTTCGCGCTGTGCGCGTGCACCAGGTCGGGGCGCACCTCGTCGAGCAGCCGGGACAGCCGGCGTACCTCCTGGGCCAGGGACGCGCCCGGCGACCGCGTCGCCCGCCAGGACAGTACGCGCGCGCCGAGCGACCGCAGGTGGCCGCTGAGCGCGCTGTCCGGGCAGGCCGCGGTGACGTCGAACCCGTCCGCGAGCTGGGCCCGGACCAGATCCGTCACGACCCGCGCGACCCCGCCCTCCACGGGCTGGGTGAGGTGCAGGACCCGTGGCCGGCGGCCGGGCAGTGACAGGTCCGTGGACACGGCTTCCTCGCTCGCGCTGTGGTTCGGGACGGCGGACAACGCGTTCACCGACGGGCGTCGACGGCGGCGAAGAGCACGCCCGCCCACGCGGCGTCCCGCTGGGACGTGAGCCGGACGGTGGCCCGGTCACCGGCGCGCGGCAGGCCCGTTCCGAGGTCGAACACGTCGGAGTCGTAGCCGAGGGTGTTGGCGTACGCCGGTACCCGGGCCGGGGCGCCCGCGGGGTCGGAGACGGTGGAGTTCAGCACGTCGTCGAGGGGGTTGGCCCCGTCGCCGAACGCGGCGGACGGACCGTCACCCGTGGCGAGGGTGAGGGAGTCGCCCGTGGTGCCGCGGTCGCCGTTGTACGCGACCAGCCCGACGCGCCCCCCGGCGCCCGCGGCGTACGGCATGTCGCGCAGCGCGACCGCCACGCCCTCGCGCGCGCCGAGCGGCTGGAAACCGTCCCAGACCGACAGGTGCCGCAGGGGTTCCGCCGGGTTCTCGTACGCGACCACCAGCGTCCAGCCGCCCCAGGCGCCGGCCGCCGATCTGCCGCCGGCCACGTTGAGCTGCGCCACGGTGTACAGGCCCGGCACGCTGTCCCGCACCAGCCGCGTCACGTCCGCGGAGGCCTGGAAGGCGTCCGCGCCGTCCGCCACGCGGTGGCCCACGACGGTGTCCGCGAGCAGTTCCTTGTAGTCCCCGCCCGGTTCGGCGATCAGCACCCGCTCGTTGTCCGCGGCCGGCTTCTGCTCGCCCACGAGCAGGTTGCCGCCCCAGTACAGCCGTGCGTACGTCACGCGGGACCCGGCGGGCAGCCGCACCTCCGCGCGGGAGGAGTTGTAGGTGTTCGGGTCCTTGTCGACGTCGATGTAGCCCATGTCGAAGCCGCCGTTCACCCCGGGCGCGCCCGCCTGCACGTCCCGGCACGTGGACGCCTGGGCGCGGCAGGTGTGGGAGGAGTTGGCCGCGCGCACGATGTTCCCGTGCTGGAGCGTCCGGTACCGCTCGCCGAAGGCGAGGCTGTCGGCCTCCGGCGCGGGCGCGACCGGCGCTGCGGCCGCCGCGCCGCAGGGCGTCCACATCGCGGCGAGGGCGAGGACGCCCACCGTCGTACGGCGAAGCAACTGACCCAGGGTTTGACGCATGACCGTCGGAGCCTTTCGGAACGGGTGGCGGCGGCAGGCAGCAGGGACGAGTGCGATGCGTCCGCCCATGAGGGTGCTTCGGAGGTTCGCAACTCTAGTCACCAAACGGACAAATTCACCGAAATTCGGCGAAGGGTGGCAAGTGTGTTGGAATCGTGAAACCGGGTTTGCTTCGCGACCGGCCCCGCGTACCGCCTCAACTGGCGGAACGCGCAGGAGGGTGAAGCGGCCACGCGCCGAAAGGCGTACGCCCGGTTGCGGGAGGCGGCGGGCCCTCTCACGGTGAGTTCAAGATCCGCAACCCCGTGAAAGGAACCTCCATGCGCGCTCTGCCGGCACGGCGTATCGCATTCGGCGCACTGTGCGCCGCCCTTCTGGCCGGAACCACGGGCCCCGCCGCGATGGCGGCCGACTCGGCCCCCGTACGCGGCCGGGCGGCGTCGTCCGCCGAACTGCTCGCACAGGTCGGCAGGGCCGACGCGCACAAGGGTGAACTCGCCCCGGTCGTCCACTTGGTCAAGGCCGTGCTTGAGGCGGACGGCGGCCGGCTGGCCCCCGACCGGGCCAGGGAGCTGGGCGACGCCGCGAGGGCCGCCGTGGCCGGGGCGGACGACGACGGCCCGTCCACCACGATCAGCATGACGACGGTGACCACGACCACCGCGACGTCCAGCACGGGCACGTCCGCCGTGACCCCGGCCCTCGTCCCGCCCGCGACGGCTCCGGTGCTCGTCCCGCCCGCGACGGTCGCACCGGCCGTCCCGACCGGCGTGCTCCTGCCGGCCGTCGACACCGCCGACCCCACGAGCGACGCGCTGGACGCCGTGCGCGAGGCGCTGGAGGACTTCCTGGACCTGCTGCTGCCCGAGGACGACACCACGGCCGCCGGCCAGGCGGACGATCAGGAGCCGTCGGCCGTCGACGATCTGCTGGCCCGAATCGACGAGCTCGTCGACGCGCTGACCGGCGTGGACACCGAGGTGTCCACGCTGCCCGCACCGGCCGGGGCGACGACGCCGGCGTCCACCACGCCGGCCACGCTCCCCGCGCTCACCCCGCTCCTCCAGCCGGCGTCGTGAACCCCGTCCGCGGCGGCGCACACCCCGTCAGTCGTTCATAGATTTCATATGAGGACTCGGCAATCTTCGGCTTCCCGGTTTCCGCTGGGGCCAAGGATCGTTGAGCACGGCGACAGAATTCCCCTCCGGCGACCCGCGTTGCCGAAGAAAGGAACACGATGAAGTCCCTGAAGGCTGCCGCCGTCCTTGCCGGGTCCCTGATCGCCGCCGGTTTCGCCGCTCCCGCACACGCCGCGGACTCCACCGACCTGGCGTCCACCGGCCTCGACACCGGTCTGCGCACCGCGGTCCCCTTCGAGCTCATGCCGCTGTACGACTCGGACTCGCTCGTCGACTCCAAGGACGACTCGCTGCTCGGCACCACGAAGGAAGCGGCGGCCGTCGTGAACGAGGCCAAGCCGGTGCACGGCGACGTGGGTCTGCGCGCCTGAGAACCAGGTCCTGCGCCTTCGGCCCCCGGTCCTTGCCGGGGGCCGAATTTCTTTGTCCGGCCGTGACCGCTTCGGATACGGCATTCGGATACGGGAAGAGCCCCGGCGCGCGGGCGCTGCCGGGGCTCTCGGGGTAACTGCGACGGACGTCCGTAGCCGTAAGTCCCTGTAGTGCGTTACTTGTTCACGCAGACGTTGCCGACGGCCGGGTTGAGGAAGCCGACGAAGTTCACGGTGTTGCCGCACACGTTGATGGGCGCGTGGACCGGAACCTGGACGACATTGCCGGACGCGACGCCGGGTGAGTGGACCGCCGCACCCTCGGCGCCGGAGTGAGCCGAGGCCATTCCGGCGCCGCTGAGCACCACGGCGCCCGTGCCGAGAGCCACGGTGGCCGCCTTCGCGATGCGAGACATCACGTTCTCCTTACTGGTTCTGTTAAAGCGGCAGCATGAGCGGCCGCACTCCCCGCTCAACGCGGGACACCGGTCCGGGTCACGGGGTATGTCCAGGGATCACTCTTTGGTCCGTGTTTGCGGTGCCTGTGGACTCGACGCGCCACGTCGTTCGGCCGTCCGGCGTCCTCGCACAGGGCTCTGACCTGCCTCTCCACGAGAAAACTACGCAATTGGGCGTTTCGGCTACCAAAAGTCGCAAAGGTCGCTTACGTTAGCACCGTCAGTGACCGGTCCGTTGCGGACCGTGTCCACTCGAGAACGGAGAGGTAATGCGCAAGTACCAGAAGGCCGCTGTCGTCATGGCCATGCTCGGCAGCGTCAGCTTCCTCGGCGCGGGCGCGAGCTTCGCGGGCGAGGGCCCGGAGTTCGAGCTCAACAACAAGCAGGCCAACGCCTGCTCGCAGGAGAACACGATCCAGGGGCTCGTCAACGTCACCGACGTCAACGTCCCGATCGCCGCGCTCCTGGGCCTCAACAACGTCGAGGACTCCACCACCAACGCCGTGCACTGCGCCAACGGTCTCGCGATCGGCGGCAAGTGATCACTGCCAGGTGATCTGGCACGTCCCGGGGCCCGGACCATGTGTCCGGGCCTCGGGCCTGCCCGGCTCCACGACTGGCTCACACGTCCGGAACCGGCCCGCCGTCCAGGCGCCGGAGGCGATCGATGGGAGAAGACAGATGATCAGGTCGAGAAGAATCGCGTCCGTGGCCGCGGGAGTCCTCGGGGGTCTCGCGCTGCTCGGTGCCGGCGCCGTCCAGGCCTTCGGTGCCGAAGAGCCCGGTGGGTGCGTCGACGACGGCAGGGGCACAGTTCGCTGTGTGCAGGTGACCGAGGAGCGGATCGCGGTCGACAAGGACGGGACGGTCCATCACTCCACCAACGGCTCCAAGCCGGTGTGCTCCACTTCGGCCGGCAAGATTTCCTGCACCAATGACGTGACCACGAAACGCAAGGAATCTACATCCCGTCCTCGGTTCGTCGGTTATTAGGATTGTCGAATAGGTGCTTTATTGCGCCACGCGTGCCTATTCGGGGTAATTCCCGGGTTCGGCGTTTCGCCTACTGATTGCCGCAGTGAATTCGCCTAATCTTGGCGAATGTCAGAGGCCGGTCCATTGCGGACTGTGTCAACGCGAGAAATGGAGAGGTAATGCGCAAGTACCAGAAGGCCGCCGTCGTGATGGCCATGCTCGGCAGCGTCAGCTTCCTCGGCGCCGGCATCAGCCACGCCGGCGACGAGCCGAGCGCTGAACTCAACAACAAGCAGGCCAACGCCTGCACGCAGAAGAACACGACTCAGGGTCTCATCAACATCGACGACCTGAACCTCGCGCTGGCCATCCTCGGTCTCAACAACGTCGAGGACAACGACACCGACGCCGTGCACTGCGCCAACGGCCTCTCGCTCGGCGGCGAGTGACCAACTCCAGGTGAGGGGGCAGGTCCGGGTCCCGGCTCATGTGCCCGGGTCCCGGGCCTGCCCCGTTCGGAAGCAGTACGACTTCGCGCACCGCGGGGTCGACCTTGAGGGAATAAGGCAAATGATCAAGTCGAATAAGATCGTGGCGGCGGCCGTCGGGATCCTGGGAAGCTTTGCCCTGATCGGTGCCGGCGCCGTTCAGGCCACGGCTGCGGAGATGGCACCCCAGTGCGCCGACGACGGCAAGGGCAACGTCCGCTGCGTGCAGCACGAGTACCGGGTCACCACGGGCGAACACGGAAAGCTCCGCGTCAACAACGAGTCGACGCAGAACTGCACCGGTTCCCACGGGATGACGTGCGTGTCGAGCCTGACCGTGCCCGGCGAGAGGTCCTGACACCTCCGTCGGCCATGAGGAAGGGCCGGGAACCCGACAACGGGTCCCGGCCCTTCCTCATGGCTTCCGTCAGACCGGCGCCGGAGCGTGGGCGGCGCACGGAGACTCGACGGGGGTGCAGTACGGCAGGTCGTCGACGGGGCGGTCGGTGCAGAACCGGCCGATGAGGTCCGCCGACTCCTGCCTGCGCTCGACCGTGACCAGGTGGTCCGCCTCCTTGACGGTGGTGAACAGCGCACCGGGCATCGTCGCGGCCAGTTCGCGGCCCATCTGCGGGGTGCACAGGGTGTCGTACTCCCCGGTGAACACCAGGGACGGCACGACGGGGACCGGCAGGGGCCGGTAACAGCCGTGCGTCACCAGCCGGGTGTTGTGCTCGACCGCCTTGCTGATCTCGTCCGGCGTCTGGTTCACGAACTGCCGCTGGAGCAGCCGCGCCACGGCCGCGTGCCGGCGCACCTTTCCGGCCCCCGGGTTCGACATGAACAGCCGCACCAGCCCGTCGGCGGCCTGCTCGATGTCACCCCGCGCGAGTGTCTGCGACAACTGCGGCACGGCCTCGCTGTAGAGCCCGGGGAGGCGGATGGCGGCGCCGGCGAAGACGAGGCGCCTGACGAACTCCGGATGGCGCTGCGCGAAGCGGAGGCCGACGACCTCGCCGAAGCACCCGCCGAACAGGTTGACCTCGGGCACGTCGATCTCCACCAGCATGTGCCGGACCGCGTCGGCGAGGAAATCGATGTCGTACCGGGCCGGGAGGAAGTCCGAGCTGCCGTAGCCGGGAAGGTCGACGGTGATCAGTGTGCACAGCGGCGCCAGCCACTTCTCGTGGCTCTGCCAGGAGTACCGGTTCTGCGACGAGCCTCCGAGCAGCAGCAACGGAGCCGTGCGCGGCGCGCTCTGATGGACGATCCGGCAGGTGTAGGCGAACCCCCCGAAGGCGAGCCCCCGCTCCTCCACCTGCTCCGGCGCCGGAGGGAGGGGCGGCCCGGAGCACCCCGTGCGGGGTGAGTCCTGGGCGGCGATGACGGCAGTGCGCATGAGCGGCTCCGGGAAGGGCGGAACGACGGAGAACCCTCCCATGATTACCAGCAATCGCGCCATTCGGGCGTAATCACTCAATTGTGGGCGATCCCGAAGAAGTCGACCGTTTGACGGCCGTCGTACGGAGTCTCTGGCGGCCGGTCATGGCGCTCTCGCGGACTATGCGGGCCACCCCGCGTGCCGCCGTCTCGATGCGGCCCGGCTGCCGGGTTCCGTCAGGTGTGCCGAGGTGTCCGGAATGCTCGCAGCCGGCTGGGAGTCTGGGGGAAGGCCGCCGGCCGGCCGGCGAGGCCCGCTGGACGGACGCGCTGGGCGCCGTGGCCCTCGGAAGATCGCGCAACCGGTGGCAACCGTGCGCTGCTCACCTGTGTCATGGCGGGTGGCGCCCCCGGCAGGACTCGAACCTGCGGCCAAGCGCTTAGAAGGCGCCTGCTCTATCCACTGAGCTACGGGGGCCGGTGTGGTGGCCTGTCGCCGCGGTGGCCGGTTCTGGCCTGTCCTCGGCGTCGCCGGAGACAAGGATAGGGCTCCCGCATCCTTGTCCCTGCCGCCTCGCCTCCGTGGCTCGGTGTGGAGGTTCGGTGAAGCGGTCCTGATAATCGCAGGCAGGTACGAATCGTGCACCGCTTTTGGCCTCTCGCGCACCGGGTGTTGTGCACTCGTTATGCCTGGGCTGCGCCCGTGCCTCGGTCGTCCCTTCCGTCGCTTGTGTCCTGTCGGCGCGCAGACATGCTCATATGCTTCAGAATTCCCCTAAAATTGGGCATTCTTCGCATGTGGTGACCTTGGACGTACGGCCTCAGCTGCTCGACGCACTCTCCGCCCTGCGCGACCGTGTCGCCGCCGCACGCTTCCCGCTGCCCCTGGCCGGGGCCGCACGCGCGCGTGCCAACCGCGACGAACTGCTCGCCCAGCTCGACGACTATCTGGTGCCCCGGCTGAGAGATCCCGAAGCGCCCCTGCTGGCTGTCGTCGGAGGGTCCACCGGGGCCGGGAAGTCCACCCTGGTGAACTCCCTCGTGGGCAGGCGGGTCAGCGAGGCCGGCGTGCTGCGGCCGACGACACGCACGCCGGTGCTCGTCTGCCATCCGGAGGACCACCACTGGTTCAGCGGGATGAGGGTGCTGCCCGACCTCACGCGCGTGTGGGTGCCCCACCACCAGGACCCCGCGGACGACCTGCTCCTTCCCGGCGAGGACCCCGCGCGGGTGCTCCGCGTGGAGACCGCCGACACCCTGCCCCCCGGCCTCGCCCTCCTGGACGCGCCCGACATCGACTCCCTCGTGTCCGACAACCGCGTCCTCGCCGCCGAACTCATCAACGCCGCGGACATCTGGATCATGGTGACCACCGCCGCCCGCTACGCCGACGCCGTCCCCTGGCACATGCTGCGCACCGCCAAGGAGTACGACGTCTCCCTGGTGACCGTCCTCGACCGCGTGCCCCACCAGGTCGTCTCCGAGGTGTCGCGGCAGTACGGCGCCCTGCTCACCAAGGCCGGGCTGGGCCACGTACCCCGCTTCACCGTGCCCGAGCTGCCCGAGTCGGCCTGGGGCGGCGGCCTGCTGCCCGCCACCGCCGTGGCGGCGCTGCGGACCTGGCTCGTGCACCAGACGCTGGACCCCGCCGCCCGCCAGCACGTCATGGCCCGCACCGCGTACGGCGTCCTCGACTCCCTCAACGCCCGCCTGCCCGAACTCGCGGGGGCCGCCGCCGCCCAGTACGCCGCCGCCCTGCGGCTCACCGCCGCCATCGAGAGCGCCTACGACAACGAGCACTCGCGGGTGCGCGGCCGGCTCCAGGCGGGGGCCGTGCTCGCCGGGGACGCCCTCAAGCGGTGGCGCGCCTTCCCCCTGGACTGCACCCCGGGCGAACTCCTCGACACCCTGGTGGAGAGTCTCAGCGCCCTGCTGCTGTGCGCCGTCGCCGCCGCCGACGAGCGCGTCGACGACGCCTGGCGGCGCGAACCGGCCGCGGACGCCCCGGAACTCGCCGCGCGCGCCGCCGCCCCGGAGAGCGCCGAACACCGCATCGGGCTGGCCGTACGGCGCTGGAGGCGCGAACTCGAGGAGTACGCCGAGGACGAGGTGCGGGAGCTGGACCGCGGCCCCGCGCCCGACCCCGAGATGGTCGCCGCGCTGGTCGCCACGGTGCTCCTGGGCGGCCGCCGGGCCAGGACCGCCGGAGAGGGGCTCGCCGAGCGGATCGGGGCGCACGGCGCGCTGCGGCTCCGGGACCGCGGCGGACGGCTGCTCGTGGAGCACGTGGACCGTGTCATGCACGCCGAACGTGAGCGCCGGCTCGCCCCGCTCGACGCGCTCGAGGTGCACGCGGAGCCCCAGCCCGAACTCATCGCCGCGTTGTCCGTACTGCAGAAGGAGAGGTGATCGTGTGACCGCCGCCACGGACCAGGACCACACCGAGCACCCTGAGCGTCCCGAACACCCTGAGCGTCCCGAGCACCCTGAGCGTCCCGAGCACCCTGAGCGTCCCGAACGCTCCGACCATGACGCCGAGGGCTCTCCCCGCGGGGACGTGAGTCCCTGGGACGACGGGCTGATCGCGCGGCGCGTGAACGGGAGCACCGGGGAGGAGCAGTACCGCGTGACGGAGCCCCGGGCCTCGACACCGCAGAAGGTGACGCCCCTGACGTACGGCCCCCAGCTGGGGTCGCGGCTCGACGCGCTGCGCGAGCTGGTGGGTCAGTCCCGCGCCCGGCTCGACAACCGGACCCTCGCCCAGGCGGGCCGGGTGCTCGACGAGGCGGCCGCACGGCGCGGACTCTCCGGACAGCACACCGTCGTCGCCCTCGCGGGCGCCACCGGCAGCGGCAAGTCGCAGCTTTTCAACGCGCTCGCCGGGGTGCCCATCTCGGAGACCGGCGTGCGCCGGCCGACCACCGCCGCGCCCATCGCGTGCAGCTGGAGCGACGGCGCGGCGAGCCTCATCGAGCGCCTCGGCATCCCGCCCCGGCTGAGACGGCGCCCCCTCCAGGCGACGGCGGACGCGGACGAACGGCTGCGCGGGCTCGTCCTGGTCGACCTGCCCGACCACGACTCGGCGGCCGTGCAGCACCGCGAGCAGGTGGACCGCGTCCTCGGGCTGGTCGACGCGGTCATCTGGGTCGTCGACCCCGAGAAGTACGCCGACGCCATGCTGCACGAGCGCTATCTGCGGCCCATGGCGGCCCACGCGGAGGTCATGTTCGTCGTCCTCAACCAGATCGACCGGCTGCCCGGGGACGCCGCCGAGCAGGTCCTGGACGACCTGCGGCGGCTGCTCGACGAGGACGGCATCGTCCTCGGCGAGTACGGCGAACCCGGGACGGCCGTGCTGGCACTGTCCGCGCTCACCGGTGACGGGGTCGGCGAACTGCGCGAGGCGCTCGGGCGGTTCGTGGCCGAACGCGGCGCCCCGGCCCGCCGTATCTCCGCGGACGTGGACATCGCCGCCGCCCGGCTGAGGCCCGTGTACGCCACCCGCCGCCGCACCGGGCTGAGCGAGGAGGCGCGTGAGGAGTTCTCCGACCGGCTCGCCGACGCCGTGGGCGCCACGGCGGCGGGCGAGGCGGCCGAACGCGCGTGGCTGCGCAACGCCAACCGCGCGTGCGGCACGCCCTGGCTGCGGCTGTGGCGCTGGTGCCAGGAGCGGGGCGAGCCGTCCACCGGCAGGGTCGCCCTGCGCGGCCAGACCGACGAGGAGGTCACCGCCCGCCAGCGCGTGGAGCAGGCCGTGCGCACGGTGGCCGACCGTGCCTCCGCCGGGCTGCCGGTGCCGTGGGCCCAGGCGGTGCGGGAGGCGGCCGTGCGCGGATCCCAGGGGCTGCCCGAGGCACTGGACGAGCTGGCGGTGCGCGCCGGACTGCCTCCGGGGCGACCGCCGCGGCCCGGCTGGTGGCCGGTGGCCGTGTTCGCCCAGGTGTCGATGACGGCCCTTCAGTTCGTGGGCGGGCTGTGGCTGCTGGGGCAGATCATCGGGGTGATGGCGCCGAACCTGGGGGTGCCGGTGCTGCTGATGGTGATCGGCATCGTCGGCGGGCCGCTCATCGAGTGGAGCTGCCGCATGGCCGCCCGGGGGCCGGCCCGGCGGTACGGGCTGGAGGCGGAGAGGCGGCTGCGGGAGGCGGCCGCGGGGTGCGGGCGGGCCCGCGTGCTGGATCCGGTGGCGGCGGAGCTGCTGCGGTACCGGGAGGTGCGGGAGCAGTACGGGCGGGTCGTGGGGGTGGGGACCGGGGGGAGCTGAGGCCCGGCCTGTGACGGAACCCTTCGTTCGGGGGACGGAGTTCTCCACAGGTCCTCGGTGGTCCACAGCGCTCGGCGGGCCCGGCCCGGCGGAGGCAGTCTGGCTCCACGGCGATCGCGGGACGGCTCGCGGCCGCCGCGCCAGACGGCAGCCGTACGGGACGGGCCCGTAGGCGTGTCCGCCCGGCGCCGGCACGGATGCCGGCGGGTCCGGGCGAGGGAGGGAAACGCGATGAACGAGACGATGCTGTGCGTGGTGGGGAACGTGGCGACGCGGCCGGTGTACCGGGAGACGGCCTCCGGCCCCGCGGCGAGGTTCCGGGTCGCGGTCACCGCCCGGTACTGGGACCGGGAGAAGAGCGCCTGGGCGGACGGCCACACCAACTTCTTCACGGTGTGGGCCAACCGGCAGCTCGCGACCAACGCCGCGGCGTCCCTGTCGGTGGGCGAACCGGTGATCGTCCAGGGCCGGCTGAAGGTGCGCACGGAGACACGGGAGGGGCAGCCGGGCTGGATGTCGGCGGACATCGACGCGGTGGCGATCGGCCACGACCTCGCGCGGGGCACGACCGCCTTCCGCCGCGCGCAGCGCACGGAACAGCAGACCTCACCCGAGCCCAACTGGGAGACAGTGCCCGACGATTCACCGCCCTCCGGCACCGGGAGGACGCAACGTCCGCCGGAGCCGGTAACGGTGACGTGACGTCAGTGACGAGGGCCGGCACCGCCCGCCGACCGAACTGAGGCTTATCGACGGATGCATGCCGAAACCATCCTGGTGGATTTGTCGATAAACCCTGTTCGACAAGCCTCCGGCGATAACGATTCCGAGTCGGATCAGTCCTCCGATGCGATCATCGGCAAGCGCTGTCCGCCGTCTCCTTAGGATGCCGGGCATGGCTCCTGGGTGTTCTCGGGGGCCGGAGATTCTGCTGGTGGGACCGACCCCCCACGTCAACGGGTCCTGCTCGGAAGGGAATTCGGTGTCTGTTTGGTTCTCCGCGCCGTCCGCGTGCGGACGTGGGTCGGCCCGCCTCGCCGCGGGAACGCTGGTGTCCGGACTGGTCGCCACCACCGTGCTGGCCGGTGCCGGGACGGCCGCCGCCGACGACGGGACGGCACCCGGGCACAGCGGCGCCGCGGCGACCATCACCGGACTCAAGACCTACGGCGAGGCCGTCATACGCGGCACCGCCGGGGACCAGCAGGTCTCGGCGGGACTGTTCGAGATGTCCGTCGAGGGCGGCGGCATGCTGCAGACGTACTGCGTCGACATCCACACGCCCACGCAGAAGGACGCCAAGTACCACGAGACCGCCTGGAGCGGAACCTCGCTGGGCACCAACAAGGACGCCGGCCGCATCCGCTGGATCCTGCAGAACTCCTACCCCCAGGTGAACGACCTCGCGGCGCTCGCGAAGAAGGCGGGCGTCCGCGGCCAGCTCACCGAACAGGACGCGGCGGCCGGCACCCAGGTGGCCATCTGGCGCCACTCCGACGACGTGGACGTGGACGCCGTCGACCCCCAGGCCGAGCAGTTGGCCGACTACCTGGAGAAGAACGCCCGCAACCAGCCGGAACCGAAAGCCTCGCTGACACTTGACCCGCCGGCCGTCTCCGGCCGCCCGGGCGAGCGGATCGGCCCGGTGACCGTGCGCACGGACGCGCGCAGCGTGACGGTCCTGCCGCCCGCGGACGCCACGAGCGGGGTGCGGATCGTGAACAAGAAGGGCGAGCCCGTCACCACCGCCGCCGACGGCGGCCGGCTCTTCTTCGAGGTGCCCGAGGACGAGGCGGCGGACACCGTGGAGCTCACCGCGCAGGCCTCGACCACGGTGCCGGTCGGCCGTGCCTTCGTCTCCGACAGCCGGAGCCAGACGCAGATCCTGGCCGGGTCCAGCGAGTCCACCGTCTCGGCGACGGCGAGCGCCACCTGGGCGCTGGAAGGCGCGATACCCGCGCTGTCCGCACGGGAGAACTGCGCCAAGGGCGGTGTGGACGTCACCGTCACCAACCAGGACGACGAGCCGTTCACCTTCGAACTGGCGGGCGCGGAGCACACCGTCGCGGGCGGCGCGTACCGGACGGTGACGGTTCCGCTGAGCGAGGACCGGCCGTACGACGTCACGGTCAGCGGTCCCGGCGGCTTCGAGCGGCGTTTCACCGGCATGCTCGACTGCCTGACCCGGGCCGCCGAGACCGGTACCACCACCCACACCCTCACCGGCCCGAACCCCACGCCCGTCGCCGGCACCCCGACCGACACCAACCTCGCCGAGACCGGCGCCGCCGACGTCACCCCGTGGATCGCCGGCTCCGCCATCGCCCTGGTCGTCCTCGGCGGAGCGGGCCTGGTCCTCACCCGCCGCAGGCAGACCCCGGGAAACTGAGGTCCGACGGGGAACCGGGTCAGGCGGCGCGTCCTGCCGTGCCGCCGCCACCGGCGCTCACTCCGCCGCGCGGGGCGCGCGCCCCTTGGCCGTCGGTCTCGAACGTCCCGTCCCGCAACTCGAAGCGCTGAGGAGCGGAGCAACCGATCGACGGGGTGATCAACAGGCTCACCGCGACGGGCGCGGGCTCGGTGTTCGCCGTCGAGAACTCGCAGATCGCGCCCCGCCCGGTGAGGGGGAACCAGAACCAGCCGTCCACCGCGCCGACCCGTACCTCGTCCGACGGCACGAACCGGCCGTTCTCCCGAACGGAGGCCTCCAGCCGGACGGAGGCCATCAGGGGATCGGCGGCGGAGCGTACAGCGGTCAGGGTGAACCTGACGTCGTTCAGAACCGACGACGCGATCTGCCTCGTCTCGGTGGTCCGCCCGCCGTCCGTCCGCCCGCCGTCCGTCCGCCCGTCGTGGGCATCGGCCTCGGTGCCTCCGGCGGGGACGGTCAGCAGGGCGGCGGTCGCCGCGGCGGTGACGAGCACCGCACCGCCGCGCACCAGCGCGGCCACGCGTATCGGCAGCATGATTCCTCCCTCATGCCCATGCGTCTCCCTGACGCATGAGTGCCTTCCTTTCCTTCCACCCGACAAGGGGAAAACCGCACGATTCACCCGTCCGCACGCACAACACCACCCGCTCGTACCAGCGCCGCACATCGCCGCCCGCGAAGCCGCAGGTCGGAGGCGCCGCGCCATACGCGTTTCCGCGCAGGGGTGGCGGTACGGCAAGATGGGGTGTTACTTACCGCGAGCGGGCATGAAAAGGCCCCTCACCAGCGGTTATGCCGCCGATGAGGGGCCGTGTCAGGCGGCTTGGGCCGTCCCAGGGCCGTCGTGGGCGTGACCGGCGGCCCGGTACATCGCGGAGATGGCTTTCCGGGTCCGCGTCTCGCTGGACGGCATCAGGTGCGTGTAGACCCGGAGGGTAAACCCGGGATCGCTGTGACCGAGATACAAACTCAGAGCCTTGATGCTCTCCCCGGCGTCCAGGAGGACCGAGGCGTAGAAGTGCCGGAGCGCGTGCATGCCGTGCTCGCGGGCGGCGGCGTAGCGCATGCCCTTCTCGGGGGCCGGGATGATGCCGGCGGACGCGAGGGCGGGCTTCCATGCCTGGTCGTTGAACGCCTGGCTCCAGATGGCTGCGCCGACGCCGCTCGTGAAGAGGAGCCGGTGCGTGACCTTGGGACCGGTCGGAGTCAGCCACGGCAAGGTCACGTCGACCGGAGGGAAGGCCGCCATGTGCTCGCGGAGCGCCGCCGACACCTCGGGGTCGAGGGGAACGTCCCGGAGCTTGCCGCGCTTGGGCGGGGCGAAGACCAGCGTGCCGCGCACCTTCTTGACCTGCTGGCGGACGTAGAGCCAGCCGAGGTCACCGAGGTTGTCGACGGCCAGGCCGAAGACCTCACCCTGCCGCAGCCCGCACCCGGCGCCCAGGTCCACCATGGCCCGGTACCGCTCGGGCAACCCGGCGCGTACGCCGAAGACCTGCTCAGCGGTCCACGGACGCACGCGTGACGGCGCGGGACGAGGTGCCTTGACCGATCGCGCCCGGCAGGGGTTCGAGGCCAGGAGGCGGTCGTCCACGGCCGCGTTCAGCACCGAGGACACCGCGTCGAAGATGAGGCGCCGGTACTGAGCAGAGGACACGGCGTCTTCCAGTTGGCGGTTCCAGTCGCGGATGTGCTCAGGTTGGAACGAACCGATCGGGCGCGTGCCGAGGTACGGCAGGGCGTGAAGGCGCAACCTGCCTTCGACGGCGGCCCGGCTCGTCAGGTCGGTGGTGAGAGCGCCGAGCCAGCGGTCCGCGTACTCGCGGAAGGTGACACGGGCCGCCCTCGGGTCAATGTACTGCCCCCGCGCCATGTCGGCTTCGATGCTGGTCAGCCAGGCATCAGCCAGGCGCTTTTGTTTGTCCGGGAAGCTCTTGGACTTCTCGGTGCCGTCGGGGCCGATGTAACGGGCCCGGTAGCGCATGCCCGAACCGTGGCGGTCGGTCTTGACCTTGCGGGTCTTGCCGTCCGGGCCGATCTCGGCTCGGTACCAGCGGTCTTGGATGTGTCCGGCCATCAGGCAGCCTCCCCGATACGGGAGTCCACCCAGGCCCGCACGTCGGTCGGGTCGAAGCGGAGGTGCCGGCCGACGCGGAAGCCGCGGGGACCGGTGCGCTTACGGCGCCACTGGTAGACCGTCTCGACGCTGGGCAGCTCGAACATTTCCACCAGGTCGTCTGGGGTGAGGAAGCGGTTCGGCAGCTCGGGGGACACGTCACCACTCCCGCTCTACGGGCAGGTCAGGTGACCTACGACATCGACGATCGCCGCGTTATCAACGCCCCCAGAGTGTCCAGAGTGCGGCCACTTCAAGAGATCGGATGGCCTCGGGCTCTCCTCATGAGGGGACGGTGGCTGGCGGACCTGCCGGTCGCTGTGTGAGTGCCACGGCCAGCATGCCCGGCGAGGGCTGGGTCGACCGACCGGACCAGTCATGGGAGGTCTGCCCGGTGCCGGGGCTGTCCCTTTGACATCCAACGCTGACATCAACGACTGCGGACGGCAGCGACATGCAGCAGCCACGACTGGCACCCGTGCACATGGCCCGCCCCAGGCAGGCCGAGGGCGGATCGAACTCCTAATGCGGTGCTCATCAGCGACTGAGAGCCTACGACGGCAGCAGCGGTGAATGAACTGGCCGACGCGGCCCCAAGCCAAGTCCTGTCCGTCTATGGTCCGTGCGAGGTCAACCCAATCGACGCCGATCAGCAACTACGGAAGCCCACGGCCATTGAACTGGTCAGAGCCGTGGGCTTCTTCAGGACCGCTGGTCAGCGGACGGGCTGATCAGGGGCTGCTACTCAGCCGATGACCGCGGCTGGTCGCCACACGGAGCGTGTCCCTCAGGGCCCCTGTCAGGCTCTTCGTCAGGTGCCGCAGGTCGTCCGGGTTCGTCTCGGCGTCAGCGAGCATGTCTAACGCTTGGTCCAGGAGTTCGGTGGCCATGCCGAGTTGTACTGATTCGAGGTTGTCGGCCAGACGGGACAGGTAGCCGCCACTGTCGTCGGTGCTGAGGAAGCACGGCTTGCCGTCAGGTCCTGTCCAGGGGAGGAGCCGAAGTTCGTTGGACGTCGTCATGCTTTCGCCGACCTCTCGTCGAGCACGTAGTGAGTGGTGAACACTGCGCCGGCGTGATCCCCCGGCAGCACCAGGAGCGCAGCCTCGACCACGCGTCCAGCGGTGTCGGTCGTCTGGCGTGTGACGGCGAGGACCGTCAGGGCGGAGCTGATCCGCAGGGTGGACGCCTCGTCCGGTGTCGGGAGGCGAGCGCCGATCTCCTCCCGGACTTCGGCCAGCGGCGGGCGGAGTTCCGTCAGTCGTGACATCAGTACCTCGTATGGGAGCGACTCGCGGAGCGCGGCAGGCGGCGCCAGGTCCCTCGGTACGAAGATGCGAGCCTGGCTGTGAGGCCTCTCGCCTTCGTGGCCGAGACAGAGAATCTCGGTCAGCGGGGTGCCGGGCGGGGTGTTCAGCAGGGTTGTCAGATGCCCGCTGGCCCGAACCCTGGTGACACGGAAGGTGACGCTCAGCGGCGCGAGATCCGCGACGTGCGTGTCGGGGGTTCGGACCCCTCCAACGTAGGTGATTCTGCGGAGGGGGCGGCGAACGAAGTTGCCCTTGCCATGAGCCTTCTCGACGAGGCCTTCTGCCTGGAGTACGGCGAGGGCATGGCGCAGCGTCGGGGTGCTCACCCTGTATTGCGTGGCCAGGTGTGCCTCGGAGGGCAGGCGTTCGCCGGGCTTGAGCCGGCCGGTGGCGATCCGGTCCCCGGAGGTCATCGGCGATGGCGTCGCGTCGCGAGGGCATTAGCGGGATCACCGCCTCTCACTCGCACGAGCCGCAGGGCGATGAGTCGGGTCCCAGTGTGGATCGTCAGCAACTCGCCCGAGTCGAACACGAGTCGTTTGGCCCCGCCGGGCAGTTGGAAGAGGTCAGTCACCCGGCAGTGCCGGCCCCCGACCTGGATGACGTCGCTGCGCTGCACGCTGGCCGAGGTGATCTCGACAGGGGAGAGCACCGCGCCGCTGAGTGCCGCTTCCCTCACCGTGCCGCCTCCGTCGGTACGGGGCAGTTGGCGATGGTGTGGCACGAGCAGTCGCAGACTTCATAGATCACCGGCACGTCGACCGGTGCCGTGTCCGGGGACGACTCCGCGCAGGCGTGGTGCGTACCGATCCGGCAGGAGGTCGACCGGTAGGACGCGAGCCCTGGTTGGGTGGCGTGGGGCTGTGGGCGGGAAGGCATCAGCGGTCACCCGCCGAGGCGTACCAAGGAGCGGCGTGGGGAGCACAGCTCGCGGCCTTCGAGCCATGCCATGTGCGCGCCTCACTGGCCAGTACGTACGGGCGGACGAGCGCTGTCTCCTCGCCCACGAGAACGCCCGTGTGCTCGCGGTGCCGACGCAGGACCAGCACTGCGCCGTAAGCGACTTCCGGGGACACAGTCACCGGCCGCACAGGCCCAGAGGAGCGGCGGTGTCGGCCCTTGTGGAGGTATCGCTCCCTGAGGCGCGAGGCGGTACGGCGGATACGATTGAGCACGGTGTTCAGCTCCTATCGCTGATGGCCCGGTCCCCCGACATCGCCCGTCGCGGGGACCGTTTTGTGTACGACCGCCCAGAGGGTGCGGTCGTTCGAACTGGTGGCGAGGAGGCCGAAGCGGTCAGCCGTAGCCACCGCTTCCAGGACCTCCCGCCATGACTCCGCGGAGAGTGGTTTCGGCACCTCCGCCTCGATGGCCGTGCAGTCGTCGCGCTCCTCCACGCGCGTGGCGAGCCCGACGGCCGATAACCGGGCGGCGATGGCCTCCGCGCGCACCTTGGAAGCAGGCACAGGGCAGCCCTCCGGTTAGCGGCGATCACTTTGAGTAAAGCTGGTTAACTAGATTAGAGCTAGTGGACTAGATTTTCCATATGCCTGAGCAGCCGCCCTATCTCCGCATCGCCGACGAGCTCCGGCGACGGATCGCGGAACACGAGTGGGAGCCGGGAGACCGACTGCCCTCCCGCGCCCAGATCGGCCAGGAGTACGGCGTCGGTGACAACGTGGTGCGCCGGGCGCAGGAGTTGCTGATCTCCCAAGGCGTGCTCGAAGGGCGTGCCGGTTCCGGCACCTACGTCGCCGAGCCACGGCAGCGCGTGCGCGTGGTCCGGTCATCGGCGCGTGAGCAGCCCAGCGGCTCACCGTTCCGCGCGGACATGAAGGCCGTAGGCAGGCAGGGTGACTGGGAGAGCCGGACCGAGGCCAAGGTTCCGGTGCCGGCGGAGATCGCCGCGCGTCTCGGTATCGCCGAAGGCGATCTGTGCGTGCGGACCGCGTACGAGTTCCTCGCCGACGGTCGGCCGGTGCAGTTGTCGACGAGCTGGGAGCCGTACGACCTCACCGCCGGCACACTCGTCGTCCTCCCCGAGGGCGGGCCGCACGCCGGGGCAGGGGTCGTGAACCGCATGGCGGAGATCGGCATCACCGTCAGCCACGCCGTGGAACAGCCGGAGCCGAGGCAGGCGACCGCGGAGGAGGCTTCACTCCTTGGCATTCAGAAGGGCTCACTCGTCACGCATATCAGGCGGACCTACTACAGCGACCAGGGCCGCCCCGTGGAGACCGCGGACATCGTGGTGCCCGCCGCGCTCTGCGAGATCGTCTACGAGATTCCGATCAGTCGCTAGCCGCGTAGTGGAGTAGCGGGCTCAGGGCAGGAGTCGGGACGGGATCTCAGTCGAGGGCGGTCCAGGGTCCGCTGGTTCCGTCCTTCGAGCTCCACAGCTGGGGTTGACTCGCGCGGCAGTACTCCTGCGCCCGGTCGTCCCAGGGGAACCGGCCCTCCTTGTCTGGCCAGAACAGTTGCATGATCGGGAACGGAGGCGCCTGGTAGAAGTCGATCCCGGCACCGAAGAAGCTTCGGTACCAGCTCGGGTGCACCGGCCGGACAGCCACCGAGTAGCCGTTCAGGATGTCGTCACGACGCTGGTCGGATTCCAGAGGGTGACCGTTGCGGATCTCCCGCCCCGCGACGTTCAGGACGGACATCATCGTCTCGACCCGCAGGCCGAAGATGCAGACCTCTGGGCTGCGCAAGGTGTGCCACAGGCCGATCGAGTAGGCCCAGTCCGCCGGTGCCTCGTCCCCGGCTCCGACACCCATCACGTGCCAGCCGTGGTCGGTCACATTCGCGGCTATGTGACCGTCGCGTTCGTCCAAGGCCGGGGCGTCCGTAGGGGGCGCGCACAGGAGGCAGAAGCAGGGGGAGTCATTCACCCGAGGAAGGTTACGGCGTCCTGATCATTGCTGGTGCCGGGCCGTCCCTGGGCCGTGCGAGGGTGCCCGAGGCCGACCGGTGGTGACCGACAGTGACAGGCGGGGCTCAGGCGTCATCCGGGAAAGGCCAGGTCAGGACCTCCGGGTGGAACGGGTTTCCCCCCAGGGGTGGCGGTCGGGCAAGATGGGGTGTATCTGCCCACTGCCTGATTTCAAGCTGCCGGACGGTTTCTCTTGGCTGAGTTCATTTACACCATGCGCAAGGCGCGCAAAGCGCACGGCGACAAGGTGATCCTCGACGACGTCACCCTGAGCTTCCTGCCGGGGGCGAAGATCGGTGTCGTCGGTCCGAACGGTGCCGGTAAGTCGACCGTTCTGAAGATCATGGCGGGCCTGGAGCAGCCGTCCAACGGTGACGCCTTCCTCACTCCCGGTTACACCGTGGGCATCCTGCTCCAGGAGCCCCCGCTGAACGAGGACAAGACCGTCCTGGAGAACGTCCAGGAGGGTGTCGCCGAGGTCAAGGGCAAGCTCGACCGGTTCAACGAGATCGCCGAGCAGATGGCGACCGAGTACACCGACGAGCTCATGGACGAGATGGGCAAGCTGCAGGAGCAGCTCGACCACGCGAACGCCTGGGACCTCGACGCCCAGCTCGAGCAGGCCATGGACGCCCTGGGCTGCCCGCCCGGCGACTGGCCGGTCGCCAACCTCTCCGGTGGCGAGAAGCGCCGCGTGGCGCTGTGCAAGCTGCTCCTGGAGGCGCCCGACCTGCTGCTGCTCGACGAGCCCACCAACCACCTCGACGCCGAGTCGGTGAACTGGCTGGAGCAGCACCTCGCCAAGTACGAGGGCACCGTCGTGGCCGTCACCCACGACCGGTACTTCCTGGACAACGTCGCCGGGTGGATCTGCGAGGTCGACCGCGGCCGGCTGCACGGCTACGAGGGCAACTACTCCAAGTACCTGGAGACCAAGGCCGCCCGCCTCAAGGTCGAGGGCCAGAAGGACGCCAAGCGGCAGAAGCGGCTCAAGGAAGAGCTCGAGTGGGTGCGGTCCAACGCCAAGGGGCGGCAGGCCAAGTCCAAGGCGCGTCTCGCCCGGTACGAGGAGATGGCCGCCGAGGCCGACAAGATGCGGAAGCTGGACTTCGAGGAGATCCAGATCCCGCCGGGCCCGCGCCTGGGCAGCGTGGTCGTCGAGGTCAACAACCTCACCAAGGGCTTCGGCGAGAAGCTCCTCATCGACGACCTGTCGTTCACGCTGCCGCGCAACGGGATCGTCGGCATCATCGGGCCGAACGGCGCCGGCAAGACCACGCTGTTCAAGATGATCCAGGGGATCGAGGAGCCCGACTCCGGGTCCATCAAGGTCGGCGAGACGGTCAAGATCTCGTACGTCGACCAGAGCCGGGAGAACATCGACCCGAAGAAGACGCTGTGGGCCGTCGTCTCCGACGAACTGGACTACATCAACGTCGGCCAGGTCGAGATGCCCTCGCGGGCCTACGTCTCCGCCTTCGGGTTCAAGGGACCGGACCAGCAGAAGCCGGCCGGCGTGCTCTCCGGCGGTGAGCGCAACCGGCTGAACCTCGCGCTCACGCTCAAGCAGGGCGGCAACCTGCTGCTCCTCGACGAGCCGACCAACGACCTCGACGTCGAGACGCTCAGCAGCCTGGAGAACGCCCTCCTGGAGTTCCCCGGGTGCGCCGTGGTCGTCTCCCACGACCGGTGGTTCCTGGACCGCGTCGCCACGCACATCCTCGCCTACGAGGGCGACTCCAAGTGGTTCTGGTTCGAGGGCAACTTCGAGTCGTACGAGAAGAACAAGATCGAGCGGCTGGGGCCGGACGCGGCGCGTCCGCACCGCGCCACCTACAAGAAGCTGACCCGGGGCTGATCTCTTGCGGCACATCTACCGCTGCCCGCTGCGCTGGGCGGACATGGACGCGTACGGCCACGTCAACAACGTGGTGTTCCTCCGCTATCTGGAGGAAGCACGCATCGACTTCCTGTTCCGTCCGGACAAGGACTTCAAGCAGGGGTCCGTGGTGGCGCGCCACGAGATCGACTACAAGCGGCAGCTCGTCCACCGGCACACGCCCGTGGACATCGAGCTGTGGGTCACGGAGATCAGGGCGGCGTCCTTCACCCTCACCTACGAGGTGAAGGACGGCGACGACCAGATCTATGTCCGTGCCGCGACGGTCATCGTGCCGTTCGACTTCGAGACGCAGCGTCCGCGCCGGATCACCGACGAGGAGCGCGAGTTCCTCGAGGAGTACATGGACGACGCCGTGGACAAGAAGGAGGAGGCCGTCGCCGCATGACGGTGCTCCACCTCGCCGACGGGGGGGAGGCCGCGGATCTCGCGGCCTTCCTCTCCCGGCTGCTGCACTACGACCGTTCCGCCGCGGTGCGGCTGCAGGCGGCCGGTACGGCCCTGGCCGTCTTCGGCCGTCCGCCGTCCTTCGAGGTGCTCGCGATCCGCGCCGTACGGCTGGCGAAGCCGTACGAGAACGGGCTCGACGTCACGCTCGACGTGACCGTGTCCGCGGGTGAGCTGCTGGAGTCCGTGGACGAGTCCGCCGCCACGGCGGCCGTACCCGGTGCGGTGACCGGACCGCCGTGGGCCGGGGTGCTGCCGCCGCGCGGCGGCTGGCAGGCGGAACCCGGGCTCCCGGCACCCGAGGAACTGCGGGGGCTCGTCGCCGCGTCGGTCGCGGAGTTCCGTTCCCGTACGGAGACACTGCCGCCCGAGCGGCGCACCCGTGCCGAACTCGACCGGACCGGACGGGAGATCTGGTCCCGCACGGTCGCGGGGACCGGCCTGCCGGTGCGGGCGGTGCACGCCGCGCAGTCGCTGGGGTTCCTGCGGGGCACCGAGCAGACCCTGCTCTCCTCGGGGTCCTGGCTCCGGCTGCGTACGCCCTACGGCTCGGTCGCCGTGCGCCGGGCGGGGATCGGCGCGCTGGGCCTCAGCGTGCGCTGACGCCGGCCCGCCCGGCCGCTCACTCCCGGTCGCTGTCGTCCGGCCGGACGGCGATGTGGTCGGGTTCCAGTTCCAGCGCGACGCGGTCGCGCATGCCCAGGGCCCGGGTGTACTCCGCGGGCAGCTGGAGGCGGCCCGCGCGGTCCAGCATGGCGTACTCGCGCGCGACCACCCTCTCGTGGCCGGTGACGGCGTCCACCTCGCTGCGGCGCAGCACCTCGGTGGAGGTGCGGCCGTCGCGGATGGCGACCGTGCGGCGCACCTCGCCGGCCACCGCCTGGTCGTGGGTGACGATCACGACGGTCGTGCCGAGCCGTTCGTTCGCGGTGCGGAACGCGGCGAAGATCTGTTCCGCGGTGTGGGAGTCCAGCTCACCGGTGGGTTCGTCCGCGAGCAGCACCGACGGATCGCCCGCGAGGGCCACGGCGATGGCGACGCGCTGCTGCTGGCCGCCGGACATCTCGTGCGGGCGGCGGTCCCGGCAGTCGGCGACCTCCAGCAGCTCCAGCAGTTCCCGGGCGCGTTCGGCGCGGGCGCGGCGCCCGGCCCGGGAGCGGCCGCGGCGTCCGGCCAGCTGCATCGGCAGCGCGACGTTCTGCGCCGAGGTCAGATAGGGCAGCAGATTGCGGGAGGTCTGCTGCCAGACGAACCCGACGACCTCACGGCGGTAGGCGAGGCGGTCCTTGGCGCTCATCGTGAGCAGGTCACGGCCGGCCACCCGCGCCGCGCCGGCCGTCGGGGTGTCCAGGCCGGCCAGGATGTTCATCAGGGTGGACTTGCCGCTGCCGGAGGCGCCCACGAGCGCCATCAGCTCGCCCTCGCGCACCAGCAGGTCGAGTCCCTGCAGCGCCTGCACCTCCACACCGTCCGCGGTGAACACGCGGACCAGCCGGTCGCAGGTGATGAGCGCGTCATGGCCGTAGGCCGGGCGGTCGCGGTCGGCGGCGACGCGGCCGGCGAGATCCGCCAGGGTGGGGTTCGAGGTCATGGGGAGCAGCCTCCTGCGGGGAGAAGTCGACGCGGCACGACGGCGTGCCGGGGCGGGTTCACCGGGCGTCCCCGGCCCGGAGCTCGCGCACCGGGCCCCTGCGCCCCGACCACCAGGCCTGCGCCGCGGAGATCCCGACGGTCAGGGCGACCACGGCCAGAGCCGGCACCACCAGCGACACCGGGTCGGTGCGCAGCGCCGCCCGGCCCGCCGGGGACGAGGACGCCGAGACGGCGATGGTCGTCAGGTCGATGCCGGGCGACAGCAGTTGGACGGCGGCCCAGGCCGTGAGGATGCCGCCGCCCGCCGCGAGCAGCGCCTGCGGCAGCGACTCCAGGACGAGCAGCAGACGGCCCTGCGCCCGGGTGAGGCCCATGGTGCGCAGCCGGGCCAGCAGCGCGGCCCGCTCGGGGGCGGCGCGCAGCAGGGTCAGCAGCAGCGCGAGCACGGCGTACCCGGCACCGGCCGCCACCGCCGCCGTGTAGAGGCGCTCGGCGCCGGACTGCAGCGGCGAGCCGACGAAATCCGCGAGCCTCTCCGTGCGGAGCTGGACCCGCGCGGCGCCGCCGGCCGCCTCGCGCAGCGCGTCCGCGTCGGGACGGTCGCCGGTGACCAGCAGCGCGGTCGGACGGGCGGACTTCGCGGGCAGTCCCGACCGGTCCACGAGCAGGAACTCCTGCCCGGCCAGCACCGGTGTCCGCTCCCGCACCACCACGATCCGTACGGTGACGGAGCGGCCCGCGTCCAGGCGCACCGGGAACGGCCGGGTGCCGTAACGGTCGGCCACCTCGGGGGAGGCCAGGGCGGGCAGTGCCCCGCCGCCGGGGGCACCGGACGTCTTCAGCTCGTCCGCGTCGAACGCCCCGATGCCGGTGTGCCGGGTGAGTGCCGCGTAGCCGGCCGGGTCGACACCGGCCACCGGCACGGTCAGCCTGCCGTCCGAGGCGTAGGAGTAGTGGAAGACGCTCACGGCGGTGACGTCCCGCACCCCCGGTGCCCGCCGGACCTTCCCGGCGAGGTCCGACGGCAGGGCCCGCACACCCTCGACGCGGGCGTCGGCGCCGACGGCGACCGTGGCCGCGCGGTCCCGGGCGTCGGCCACCCCGGCGAGGACGCTGCCGCCGAAGGCGGCGGTGGTCAGCGCGGTCAGCAGCGCCAGCAGGGGCAGCACCGCGGACCCCGGCGCACGGCCCGCGCGGGCCAGCGACAGCGGCCCGACCACGCCGCGCAGCCGCGCCGCCGGACGGGCCAGCCCGCGCAGCGGCAGCGGGTGGAGGCGCACCAGCAGCAACGCGGCGATCATCCCGACCAGCACCGGCGCGAACGGCACCAGTCCGTCACCGGACGCCGTCCCGCCGTCCGCCGCACCACGCGTGCGCAGCGTCACCACCGCGCCCACCGCCAGGGCGAGCAGCGTGAGTTCGGCGACCGTGCGCCGCCGCGACGGACGGGCCGAGGCGACGTCGTCACGGGCGGCGTGCACGCGCACCGCGCGGTGGGCGGCGACGGCCCGCAGCGGCGGCGCCACACAGGCGAGGAAGGCGACGGCGCCGGCGGCGGCCACGGCGTACGGCAGCCGGGTCCCGGGGACCGTGAGCCGGGCGGCGGCCAGTCCCAGCGCGGCGGCGGGCACGGCGACCACCGCCGTCTCCGCCAGCAGCCGGCCCGCGAGACCGCGCAGGGAGGCGCCACGGGCCCGCAGCAGGGCGAGTTCGGTGCGGCGCCGGTCGGCGGCGAGGGAGCCGGCCATGATCAGCACGACGGCCGCGACCGTGCCGGTGCCGAAGGCGGCGACGGCGACGACCGGTCCGATGGCCGCCCGCAGCCGGGCGTACTCGCCGAGCACGTCGTCGAGCGAGGTCTCCGCGAGCAGGGTGGCGGAGGCGGCCGTGCTCGCCCGCTGGAGCAGCGGGCCCGCCTCCAGGGAGGCCACGGCCGACGTCAGTCCCGGCAGGTCGTGGGCGTGCAGGGCGGAGGTGTCCGGGGCCAGCATCCAGTACCGCTCGGGCATCCCGCCGGTGCCCAGCAGGGCCGGGCCCGCGTCGGGGGGGAGCAGCAGCGCGCCGACCCAGTACTGGTTGCGCGACGGGTCGTCGGGCCGGGTCGTCCGGTACGGGGTGCGCAGCACGGGCGTGGCCGACCAGTACGCCTCCTGCGGGGCGCGCGGTTCGACGATGCCCGTGACCCGCACCACGAGCGGGTCGCGTTCCACGGCGGGCACGTGGAGTACGGAGCCCACCTCGATGTTCAGCTTCCGAGCCGTCTCGCCGCTGACGGCGGCCTCCACGGCCGTCGTCGCGGCGGTGACGTCGCCCGGGGCCTTCGGCAGCCGGCCCGCCCGCAGCCGGGAGTGGCCGGCGAGCCCGCTCCGGGCGACGAGGTGGAACTGCGGGGGTACCCCGTCCGGCCGGGACAGCCAGGGGTCCGGGACCTCGAGCCGCCGGGTGGTGCGCACCCCGTGGGACGACTGGTCCGCGTCGAGCGGGAGGGCGCGCCCGGACAGCGCGAGGATCCTGTCGTACGGTCCGCGCGCGGCGTCCCGGCGCAGCTCGGCCTCCCGCATCTCCTGCGGCAGGGCGGCGTCGGCGTGGGAGGTGAAGAGCTGGACGGTGGTGCGGCCGGGCCCGGCCACCTCCATCTCCCGGCGCAGTCCCGCGTCGCCGTACCGGTCCACGGCGAGCGGCAGCGCGGCGGCCAGGAACGCGGTCACCGCGACCAGCACCGCGAGCGCCACCGAAGCCCCGGGCGCCGACCGCAGCCGCGTGCGCACCCAGGGCGCGACCGCGCGCGGCCGCCTCCCCCTCCGGAAGGTCACGTCACTCGCCTCCCCGTTCGCGCAGAGATGTCACCGAATCCGCCCTGCGCAGGGACAGCACGGCCGTGATCAGCAGGGGGGCCGTGGCCACGGCGGCCAGCAGGGCCGCCACCCGGAGGGGAGGCAGTTCCACCAGTACCTCCGGGACCGGGCGGCCGGCCTCCGCGGTCAGCATGATCAGGGGGACCACGGCACGGGCCAGCACCGCGCCCAGCACCACGCCCACCACCAGCGCCAGACCGACCAGCACCCCCTGCTCGACGAGCACCACCCGCGCCAGCCGCCGCCGGGAGGCGCCGAGGGCGCGCAGCACGGCGAACTCGGCGGACCGCTCGCGCAGCGACCCGGCCGCGCTCACCGCGAACCCGACCGCCGTCAGCGCCGCCGCCGCGAGGGCCGCCGCCCCGAACGCCGTGCCCGGACCGGCGCCGAACGGGTCGTCGCGCAGCGCCTCGGCGATCTCGTCCCGCACCACCACGCGGGACGGATCCATGTCGGGGCGGTCGCGCAGCGCGGCGGCCACCCGCTCGGTCCGGCCCGGCTCGACCGCGAGCCACCACTCGTTCGGCGGCACTGCCTCGTCCTGGCGCTCCTGGAGCACCCGGTTGACGGACCGCAGATCGACCAGCAGGGCGCCCCCGTCGTCCTTCCCGCCGCCCGGCACGGACGGCAGCGCCCGCACCGCCCGGACGATCCGCACCGGAACGGTGGCCCCGCCGATCCGCACGTCCAGCCGCTGCCCGGGCCGCGCGCCCGTGGAGGCGAGGTAGCGGTCCGTGGCCACGCCGGTGACCTCGGGCGCCGCCGGCTGCGGGACCCTCAGGCCGATGGTGAGCGGCGAGGGCTGCCAGATCAGGTCCGGCGGCTGGTACCCGGTGGCGTAGGTGATGGTCGCCGGGTCGCCCGGGACCGCGCGGGGCCTGGTGGGGCTCGTCTTCGCGCCGGGGGAGGACGCCGCGCCGTCGGCGCGGGCCGACAGTTCCCAGGTGGCCGGCAGCGGCAGCTCCCGCTCCCGGCCGCCGGTGTCGGTGGCGGTCAGCGCCGCCAGGGTGAGACGGTGCCGCTCGCCCTTCCCGAACGGCTGCAGCAGGTCCAGCCGGAGCCCGGTCAGCGTGAGTGCGCCGGGCGGCGCCCCGGCGAGCGCCGTGAGGTCGAGGGTGAGCGCGTGCGGCCGCCCGTCGGTGGGCAGTCCGCCGAGGCCGAGCGTGTACGGCGTGCCGGAGGAGTCCTCCACCGTGGCGTGGACGTCGATCGCGGTCTCGGGGGCCGCGCCCCGCATCCGGGCGGTGAGCGCGAGGCGCGCGGTGCCCGCCGGGACGCGCACCCCCGCCGAGGTGGTCCCGGGCGACAGTCCGGCGACCGCCGTGCCCACCGGCACCCGCGCCAGGTCGGGGCGCATCAGCAGCCACTCAGCCGCCCGCGTGGTGTCCAGCGCGAGCACGGTCGCGGTCCTGCCGCCGGACAGCGGCACGGTCGTACGGGAGGCGGGGGCGGCCCGGCGGACGCCGGGGACGGCCGCGTACGTCTGCGTGTGGCCGAACTCGCTCTCCCCGGCGGCCAGCACGCGCACCTGGGCGCCGGCCCGGAAGTCCGCCTGGTCGTCCTGCGAGCGCTCCCACGAGGAGCCCTGTCCGATCGCGAGCATGCCGAGCGCCACGGCGAGCACCAGCAGCAGCACCGGTCCCGTCCCGCGCATCGGGCGGCGGCTCAGCTGCCAGCCCGCCAGCGCACCCGGCAGCCCCCGGCCGGCCGCCGCCCGGCGCTCGGCGAGCCGCGCCAGCGGCGGCAGCAGCCGCAGCGTGAGCACCGTGCCGGCGAGCAGCGCCAGCGCCGGGGCGACCACGAGCAGCGGATCGACCCCGAGGTCCTCGCCGACGGCACCGGAGGGCCGGCGGCTCAGCTGCCAGTACGCCACACCGGCCACCACCAGCAGCCCCAGGTCCGCACCGGCGCGCACCACGCCCGGCAACGGCTTGGCACGGCCGGCCGTGAAGGAGGACAGGAGCGCCGGAAGGGTGACGGCGAGTGCGCAGCCCACCGCCACCGCCGCCGACACCAGCCACACGGAGCCCTGTCCGGTGACCGCACCCACGGAGGCGTCCAGGCGCAGTCCGATCCGGGCCAGCGCCCCCTGACCGGCCAGCAGCCTGGTGAGCGGTCCCGCCAGCAGCGGGGCGCAGGCCGCCGCGGGCACGGCCAGCAGCAGCGCCTCCAGCGCGGCGAGCCGGGCCACCTGGACGCGTGAACCGCCGCGGGCCCGCAACAGCCGGGTCTCGCCCGCCCGTTCGGCGCTCAGCAGCCGGGCCACCAGCAGCAGGGCGCAGGCGGCGAGAAGGGCGAGCTGGAGGGCGATGACCAGCAGCGTGGAGCGGGAGACGAGCAGGGAGCGCTCGACGCGGTCCAGCGCGGCGGGCAGGTCGCTCGCGGCGGTCGCCGTGCCGCCCAGCGCCGCGGCCTTCGGCAGGGCGGCGGTGCCCTCACGTGCCGCCTCGCGCAGCGCGTCGACACGCTCGCCGGTCATCGACGAGAAGTCGGCCGACGCCAGCCAGCCCGACGCGCCCGCGCTGACCCGGTTCCCGGTGAACACGGCGGGGTCGGCCAGCAGGGGGCCGTACGTCGTGAAGTGGAGCGTGACGATGCCGCGGCCGTGCAGCTCGTCCAGGCGCCAGTACGGCGCCGCGGTGTCGACCGGCCGGTACAGGCCGGTGACGCGGACCGTCGCCGGCGGGCCCGCGAGCCGGTTGTCCAGGGTGAGCCGGGTGCCCGGCTTCACGCCGAGGGCCCGGGCGGCGGACTCCGGGAGGGCCGCCTCGATCTCCGCACCGGCGTCCGGGCGGGGCATCCGGCCCTCGGTGACGCGTACCTGGGCGGGGTCCAGCGCCGCGAAATGGGTGAGGTCCGGGTCGTCGTCCGGCGCCGCGCGCCCGTCCGGTGCGCGCAGGGAACCGGGCAGGGCGTACGGGCCGGAGCGGGTCAGCGTGCGCAGGGTCACCGGGAGCCCGTCGAAGGCCTCCCGCGCGGCCTCGCGCACGGCACGGTCCGCGGCGGCACGCCGGCCGGCGGGGATCTCGGCCTCGACGGTGAGGGTGGTGTCGGCGGCGTGACGGGGATCCGACAGGGCGTGCCGCAGGGCGGCGTCGCCGATCGTGGTGGAGTAGGCGGTGAGGGTCGCCAGCACCGCCGTGGTCAGCAGGACCGTGAGGAGCGCGGCCGCGAGCAGGGGGCGGTGAGCCCGGGCGCGGGCGAGGACGAATCGTGCCGGGCCCCCTGCGGCAGTCACTCAACCCCCCGTGGTTGTGCGGACCTTCGGGTGATGCTGTCAGAGGGGGCGGGGCGGGGGTAACCGGTTGGTGCGCGGGCTTGACCGGATTGTGATCGGAACGCGGTGCGGGGGGATCGGAGTACGACCGTCCGGGCCGTCCGTCAGTCCGGAGAGTTGATCATGGACGCCGCCGCGTACGTCAGGTACTTCCACAGGGTCTGTTCGTGCTCCTCGGGCAGGCCCAGCTCGTCCACGGCGTCGCGCATGTGCCTCAGCCACGCGTCGTGGGCCGCGCGGTCGACCTTGAACGGGACGTGCCGCATCCGCAGCCGCGGGTGGCCGCGGTTCTCGCTGTAGGTGGTCGGGCCACCCCAGTACTGCATGAGGAAGAGCGCGAGCCGCTCCTCGGCCGGACCCAGGTCCTCCTCGGGGTACATGGGCCGCAACAGCGGATCGTCCGCCACTCCCTGGTAGAAACGGTGGACGAGCCGGCGGAAGGTCTCCTCCCCGCCGACCTGCTCGTAGAAGGTCTGCTCCTGAAGCGTGCCGCGCCGAATCTCTGTCACGCCGTCCATGGTCTCAGACGCGACGGCGTAGGACTCAAGGCCTCAGTACGGTGGAGACATGGACGGCCACGACCGTGAGGCGCGAGACGATCCCGCCGCGGTGGCGCGGGCGGCGCTCGTGCGGGAGATCGGCGCGAGCGGGGCCTTCCACGCCGATCCGGTGTGGCGGGAGGCGTTCGCCGCCGTACCGCGCCATCTGTTCGTGCCGTACTACTACGTGGGTGTCGTCGGCGGATACGAACGCCGGTGGGGTGAGCACCCCGACCCACGGGAGCGCGAACGGTGGCTGCGCGGCGCCTACGAGGACGCCCCGCTGGCGACCCGGCTGCGGGACGGCGAGCTGCTCTCCTCCAGCAGCCAGCCCTCCCTCATGGCGCTGATGCTGGCCGGCCTCGAGGTCCGGGACGGGCAGAAGGTCCTGGAGATCGGCACGGGCAGCGGCTACAACGCCGCCCTGCTCGCCCACCGGCTCGGCGACGACCTGGTCACCACCGTCGACCTCGACCCGGAGATCACCGAGTCGGCCCGCCGGCACCTCGACGCCGCCGGACACCGTCCGGCCGTCGTCACCGGCGACGGCACGCGCGGGGTGCCGGCACGCGCTCCCTACGACCGGATCATCGCGACCTGCGCCCTGCCGTCCGTGCCGCGTGCCTGGCTCGCCCAGTGCCGCCCCGGCGGCCGGATCCTCGCCCCCTTCGCCACCGGACTCGTCGCCCTCACCGTGCGCGACGCCGGGCACGCCGAGGGCCGCTTCCTGCACACGCCCGCCTACTTCGTGCCGCTGCGCGGCGCGGGACGGTCGTGGCGGGAGCAGCCCGACCTGGAGGGGCTGCCGCCCGCGGCCCGGGGGAGCGATCTGTTCCGGTTCCTGCTCGCGCTGACCGCCGGCGCCCTCGACCCGCGGCGGGCGTACGACCTGTGGGAGGACGCGGGCAGGCCGCAGCGCGAACGCTACGGCCTGACCGCCGACGCCGAGGGCGACCGCGTCTGGCTGGACGAACCCGGGGGGCCGCACGTCTGGCCGGTGCCCGCCGCCTAGCCCCGTCCGGCGGACGGGGCTCCGGCTCAGCCCCGGCGGATGGTGATCGTCGTCCAGGCGCCCACGTGGACGCGGTCGCCGTCCTGGAGCGGGACCGGGACGAACGGCTGGATCGGCTCGTCCGAGCCGTTGACCGTCGTGCCGTTCGTCGAGTTCTGGTCGACGACCGCCCAGGTGCCGTCCGGTTGCTGGACCAGCACCGCGTGCTGGTGCGAGACGCCCGGGTCCTCAGGCGGCGTGGACAGATCGATGTCGGGGGTGTCGCCGGTGGAGTGGCGGCGGCGGCCGATGGTGATCTGGTTGCCGGTGAGCTGGCGCTGCTGCTCGGGCGAGTACGCGGGCAGGTTCAGGCCCGCGGCCTCGGGGCCGGAGCGCTGCATCATCGCCATGAAGTACTCGCGGTCCGGGCCGATGGTCGCGGTCCAGGTCGCCGGGCCCTGCGGGGGGCGGGGCTGCTGCGGGAACCCACCGGGCCCGGGCGGCGCCTGGGTGCCACCGGGCTGCGGGTAGCCGTAACCGCCCCCCTGACCGGGGCCGTTCGGGCCACCGGGGCCACCGGGGCCACCGGGGCCGCCCGGCGGGGAGATCACCCAGTCGTCGTCACCGCCGCCGAAGGACGGCCCGCCCTGCTGGGGGCGGCCGGTGTCCTGCGGGAACCCGGGCGGGGCCGGCGGCCCGGGCTGGAACGCCTGTGGAGCGCCGGGGCCGCCGTGACCTCCGTGGCCTCCTGGACCTCCGTGTCCACCCGGTCCGGGCGGCGGCGGAACCGGGCGCGAGGGGTCGCCGCCGAAGCCGGGCGGGCCCGGCGGGATCGGCTCGGCGGGCCGGTTCATCTGCGAGGGACGCGAGCCCTGGTAGTCGAAGGAGTCACCGCCGTACGAGGGGCCGGGCGGCTGCTGCTGGAAGGGCCCGCCCGGACCGGGGCCGGGGGCCGGCGGGCGCGGGGCGGCCGGGGTGTACGACGTCGCCGTGTTCGTCAGGAAGTTCCACCGGCACTCCTCGCAGAAGGGCGCACCGCCCTCCCGCGGCGTGCGGCACTGCGGGCACAGCTCCGTACGGCCACCGGGACCACCGGGGCCACCGGGGCCACCGGGGCCGCCGTAACCGCCGGGGCCGCCGTAACCACCGGGGCCTCCCGGGCCACCAGGGCCGCCGGGCGGCGGGAAGCCGTAGCCGCCACCGGGCGCCGGCGGCGGGGGAGGAGGTGGGGGCACGGCACCCGCCATGCGGTGACCGCACACCTCGCACCAGTCGTCGGAACCCGACTGGTGTCCGTTCGGGCAGGTCGGCATGTCGGCGCTTCCCCCTCTCCTTGTCCGGTCGGTTCCGACCGGATTTCTCCAACCCCTGGGGGTCGGGCTCGATTACTACAGATCACTTCTTTACACGAACGGTCTTGGTCGACCGGGTCTCGAGTGTCATCTCGTCGGCCTCCTCCACCTTCGCCTTCAGTCGCACAGTACCGGTCGCGGCGTCAACGACGTCCACCACCTTCGCAAGCAGTTTCGCAGTATCCGCGTTGCCGGACGCACTCGCGAGCTGAACGGCACGGCCCAGTTTGGCCGTTGCTCCGTCGAAATCGCCCACTTTGCGCAGATCGAGCCCCTGCTGGATGACCTGGGCGAGTTCGGCCTGCCCGGTGTAGTGGGCGACCTGGGGGTTGATCGACGTCGACGCGGCCATGTCGTCGGTCCACACGGCCCGCACCAGACCCTGCGCCCCGAGGTTGCGCACGTTCCCCCCGGGCTCCGGAACGACCAGCGACAGCCGGGCCGCCAGCATCTCCCGGCCGATGCCCGCGGGCGGGACCTCGACACAGATGTGGTAGTCACGGGACTCGTCCCCCCAGGAGCCGAGCGGGTAGTCGCCCGCCCGCGGGCCCGCCCCGGTGCGGCGGCCGGTGAGCTCCTCGACCGTCGGAGCGACCTGTTTGACGAACCTCACCGCCGTGCCGACCGGGGTCCACAGCCGCAGCCAGACGTCCGCGACCTCCTTGCCCATCGCCGTCTCCATCATCCGCGTGAAGTCGGCGGCGAGTCCGGACGGGTCGGCGACGATGTCGGCGGTGCCGAGGAGCGCGGAGGCGATGCCTGTGACTTCCTTCACTTCCCAGTCGGTGCCCACACCGCGCGCGTCACAGGTGAACCGGCCGGCGCAGGAGTCCAGCGCCGCCTTCAGGTCCTCCGGCGACTCGTGCTCGTTGCGGCCGTCGGTGAGCAGGATCCCGTGCCGGATGGCCACGTCCGCCGACGCCAGCAGCCGGTCGGCCAGCCGCAGCCAGGTGCCGATCGCCGTGCCGCCGCCCGCACTCAGCCTCCGCAGCGCCTGCTTGGCCTGCTCGCGGGTGGTGGCGTCGGCGACCGCGAGCCCGCCGGCACCGGGGTAGACCTCCTTGGCCACGTGGGTGCCGCCGACCACGGCGAAGTGCGTGCCGTCGCGCAGGGCGTCGACCGCGGCGGCCGTCGCGTCGCGGGCGTTGCGCATCTTGGCCGGCGGATGGTCCATCGAGCCGGAGCAGTCGACCATGAGGACCACGGCCGCCGACGGTCCCTCACCCGGCGCGTAGAGGTGGGGCGCGGTCACCGCGCTGCCGATGGTGCCGCCACCGGTCGCCGTCACCGTCACGATGGCGTTGACCTCGCGGCCGCCCTCCGGCAGGTACTCGTTCTGGTACACGTCCACCGAGAACCGCGGCACGTTCGGTTTCGAGAAGATGGCCATGCCTGTTCGCTCCCCCCTCGGATGCCCCGGCGGCGCGGGGCGACGACGGATGCCGGACCGGTCCCCTCCGGTCCGTTGAGGCCTCCCCGTATGACGCGTCCCGTACGCGGCCTCAGGCCGATCCTGCCCCCTGCGGGACGGCGGGGAACGGCACGAGGGCCACTGTTACGTTGTCGTGGCCCCCGCCGTCGAGCGCGTGACCGACCAGCACCCGGGCGCTGTGCAGCGGCCGGACGGCCGCGTCGGCCGGGACGACCCCGGCCATCTCGTCGGCCGATTCCGCGTAGTTCCACAGGCCGTCCGTGCAGACCACGATCAGCCCGGGCCGGTCCGGCTTGAAGGACGCGGTGTGCGGCTCCAGTTCGTAGGCGTCGGCGCCGAGCCAGCCGGTGATGGCGTGGGCCCGGTGGTCGGCGTACGCCTCGGCCTCGCCCATCAGGCCCGCGGCGACCATCTGCGCGGCCCACGAGTCGTCCTCGGTGAGCCGGGCCGCCGGGGCGGAGCGGTCCACCGGGACCCAGTAGGCGCGGCTGTCGCCGACCCAGCCGACGACCAGCAGATCACCCGTCACCACCGTGCCGACGATCGTGCACGCCGGGGCGTTCTGGTGCGGGGCGTGCTCGCGGGCGGCCACGTCCGGCTCGTCGGCCAGCGCGTTGACCGCGTCGGAGGCGGCGATGATCGCGTCGTGCATCGCCTGCTGCGGGTGCGTGCCGCGCGGCAGGGCCGCCAGCAGCGACTCGCTCGCCGCGCGGGACGCGGCCAGGGACGCCTCGTCGGGGCGGGTCGCCGAGGAGACGCCGTCACAGACGATCGCCACGGAGACGGGCGAGCCGTCGGGCAGCGTGGTGGTGCCGACGCCGAAGGCGTCCTCGTTGCGGTGGTGGCGCAGTCCGCGGTCGCTGACCGCGGCCACGGGCCCGCATTCCTGTTCCATGTGGTCCCGTTCGCGCGGCTGGGCGTGGCCGCAGTTCTCGCAGTAGCCGTCCTCGTCCACCCTGCCCGCACGACAGGCCACGCACACCACCGCGGCACCGGCGATCTGCTGAGCCGGCCCGGCGGTCACCCGCGGATCCGGCGCCTGGAGCGGGTACTCGTCGGGCTGCGCGGGCCGTCGGCCGCCGCCGGGGTGCCCCTCCGGGACCGAGGAGGGGGACGCGTCCGGCTGGGCACGGCGGTCGAAACGCACCCCGGACGACGGGGCGGGGGGCGCCGCGGGCGGGGGCGGCGGTACGGGCGCGCCCGGGGACGGGGACGGCGGTGGTACGGGCGCGCCCGGGGACGGGGACGGCGGCGGTACGGGGGTGCCTGCCGCCGGCGCCCCGGCGGCGAGGGTGGGCGGCGGGCCGGCCTCGCCGGACAGCGGGGAGCCCTCGCCGGAACCGTCCGGGCCGGGCGCGGGCCAGGCCGGTGCGGCGGACGGGGCAGACGGGGGCCCGGACTGGGCGCGGCCGGCGGGGGCCTGGAGCGGCACCGAGCCGTTCAGCGCGATGGTCGGCTCGTCCGTCGGCCGTGCGGGAACCACGGACAGGTCGTATCCGCACGCACCGCAGAAACGATCACCCGACTCGAGGGGCTCCTCACAGCTCGGGCACTTCGACAGAGCGGCCTGCTGAGGCATCTGCGACATCAACTACACCCACGTCCGGGGGCGGTAACGATTGGCACGTTCCACCAGGTCGATCCTCTCCTCGCCGCTCCGCGCCAGCCGGGCCAGCGTGCGGTACGAACGCTCCAGGCCGAAGCGCAGGCCCCGCTCGTCCAGGCCGCTGCCGAGCAGCGTCCGGCCCCCGGCGGCGGGAGGGGCGGAACCCCGGCCCCCGGAGAGTACCCAGTCCAGCCCGCAGCCGAGGACCTCGGCCGACAACAGCTCGCGCCGCGCCGGATCCAGACCGTACGCCTCCAGGGCCTCGACCTGCCCGGCGGCGGCGGTCAGGTCGTCCAGGAACGGTACGTCACCGGGTGTGGCCGCGCGTCCCCGCAGCCGCGCCCGGACGGCCGCCACCCGTGCGGCCGTGTAGTGGATGGAGGACTCCGGAACCGACTCCAGCGTCCGTACGGCGCCACCGCGGTCGCCGGCCGCCAACTGGACGCGGGCCAGACCGAACGCGGCGCTCACGTAGCTCGGGTCGGTCGACCACACCAGGCGGTAGTACTCGGCGGCGTTGTCCAACTGGCCCAGCACCTCCGCGCACAGGCCCAGCGCCAGCTTCGGCGCGATCTCGCCCGGGAAGGCGTCGTAGACCGCGTCGAAGGCGAGCGCCGCGCCCTCGTGGTCGCCGGTGACCTGGGCGGCCACCCCCCGGTACCAGACCACCCGCCAGTCGTCGGGGTCCCGCTCCTCCACCGTGCGCAGCGCCCGCAGCGCGGTGGACCACTCACCGGTCTCCAGCCGGGCTCGGATCTCGCGCAGCCGGGTCTCGGCCGAGGGGGCGGGCGCCGCGGCCAGCGCGTTGATCAGCTCACCGGGCGCGGACGTCAGCAGGCCCGCGAGGAAACCGGCGTTGGGGTCGGAGGGGTCGACGTGCGGCACGGGGAGCGCCAGCGCCGCGGTGGCGCAGTCGACCGGCTTGACGAGGGCGACGGGCGGGGCGGTGGTGGCGGCGGAGGCGCCGGCGGGGAGGGCGGGCCGGCGCTTCCGGGGCCCAGGTGTCCTGGTGCCCAGGCGTGACACGTCCCCGTCCAGTGCGGGGAACAACTCCGTGTCCGTCACCCGCAGTTCCGGGCCGAACAGCGTGGACAGCGCGGGACGGGCCCGTCCCGTCTGGAGCGAGACGACCTCCCGCAGGACGCCCGTCAGCTGCTCGGTCATCTCCTGCGCCGAGGCGAACCTGCGGGCCGGGTCCGGGTCGGTGGCGCGGACCAGCAGCCGGTAGAACGACTCGTACTGCCGGAAGACCTCGATGGTGTCCGGATCGGGCAGCGAGTCCACGAAGACGTTCGTGTACCCCTGGAAGTCGAACGTCAGGACGGCGAGCGTCCGGGCCACCGTGTACAGGTCGGACGCCACCGAGGGGCCCGCCTCGGCGACCTCCGGCGCCTGGTAGCCGACCGTGCCGTAGATGGCCGACTCCTCGTCGTCCATCCGGCGCACCGCGCCCATGTCGATCAGCTTCAGCTGGTCCTCGGTCTGGATGGCGTTGTCGACCTTGAAGTCGCAGTACAGCAGGTTCCGGTCGTGCAGGTGGCCGAGCGCCTCCAGGGCCTCGATGCCGTAGGCACAGGCCTGCTCCACCGGCAGCGGGTCCCGCCTGCCCTCCGGGGTGCGGCGGGCGTTGGCGATCTCCTTGAGGGACTTGCCGCCGACGTACTCCATGACGATGTAGCCGTCGAGCGAGCCGGTCCGCTGGTCCAGGTGTTCCACGAAGTTGTGGATCCCCACGATGTTGGCGTGCTCGATCTCCGCGAGGAAGCGCCGCTCGGAGATCGCCGCCGCCATCGCGTCCTGGTCGCCCGTGTCCAGCAGGCCCTTGAGCACCACCCAGCGGTCCGAGACCGCCCGGTCCACGGCGAGGTAGATCCAGCCCAGACCGCCGTGCGCCAGGCAGCCGACCACCTCGTACTGGCCGTGCACCACGTCCCCGGACCGGAGCTTCGGCACGAAGGAGTACGGATGGCCGCACTTGGTGCAGAAACCCTCCGTGCGCCCCGGCCGGCCGCTGCGGGCGCGGCCCACCGGCGCCCCGCAGTCCGCACGCGAGCAGAACCGCTTCCGCTCGGGCACCTCGGGGTTGTCCAGCACCATCGCGCGCGGATCGGGGCGCGGGATCGGCGGGACCTGCACCAGCCCGGCACCGAGGCGGCCCCGGCCGGAGGAGCCGCTGCCCGTGCCGGAGCTGCGCACGGACACCGAGCGGCCCGACGTCCGGCCCGAGAAGGAGCGGGAGAGCCGTCCGGAGACCGAGCGGCGGGACTTCGACGACTGGGACGACGTACGGGAACTGCGGCCGCCGGCACGGGAGCCGTGGGAGCCGCGGGAGCTCCCGCTGTGCGAACCGTGCGCGTCGCGGCCCCCGGCCGTGACGCCGGTGGGGGGCGAGGCGACCAGGCCCGTCGGCGACACGACCGGGGCGAGACCGCAGGTGTCGCAGTACAGTTCACCGCCGCCGACGTCCTCGTACGCGCCGCCGCATTCGGGGCGCTGACAGGCGCGTGGTGCCCGGCCGGCCTCGGGCCTCCGGCTCTCCGGCTCGCTCATGACGCCTCCCCTTGTCGCTCCCCCTTGTCGCTCACGCGCCCGGCCCCCTCCGGTCGTCGGGCCCGCTCTGGCCCGGCACCCGCGGCGCTGTGCCGAGCTGCTCCGAGGCCGCCTGCTGGTAGCGCAGCACCGCCCGCTCGGCGGCGCGCAGATCGCAGGGCGCGCTCCACAGCATGCGGCGCGCCTTCTCGTACCGCTCCACCAGGAGGGGATCCTCCGCCAGACCGTGCCGGGCCACCTTCGCCTTGTACGCGTCCAGCCGGCCGCGCAGCTCGGCTCGCACCGCCAGCGGCGCCGTCACCGCGGTCAACGACTCCCGGGCGCGCAGCAGTTCGTCCTCCGCCTTCTGCTCAAGGGACTCGAGCAGCGGGGACAGCCGGTGCCACTGCGCGTGCCTGCGGTACTCGGCCGCCGTCGACAACTGCTCCTGCAGCGCCGTCGGCGGCCCGCTGACCACCGGCACCTCCGTCGCCGCGATCTTGGCCAGCACCTCGCCGCGCGCGGTGCGGGCCTCGGCGAGCGTGCGGTCGGCCCGGGACAGCACGTCGCGCAGCCTCACGATCCTCTTCTCGGCGTCCTGGCGCACCGTCAGCACCGCGTCGATCTCCCGGCGCACGTCCTCCAGCGCGCGTGCCTCGCGGTCGTAGACCGTGGTGTCCGGTCTGCCGCCGCCCGGCGCAGAACTGCCCTCCGCCGGCTTCCAGAAGGCCAGCGGGTCGGACACCACCTGCTCGCGCAGCTTCGTCAGCGTGCGGGTGATCCGCTCCAGGTCGTCGCCCGCCGGGTGCTCGCCCGGGCGTACGCCCACCGAGTGCGCGAGCCGGCTCGTGCGCTGGAGCTCGGCGGCCAGTAAATCGATCCGCGCGGGCAGCGCCGACCACACCGCGTCCGCCGCCACGACCATGTCCAGCGAGGTCGCGTACAGCTCGTTCATCTGGTCGACGAGCGCGGCGAGCGAATACCGCTCGCTGAGCCTGTTCGGGTGGCCGCCGTGCGGCGCCGTCGCCCCGACCGCCGCCGTCGCGCCGCCGGCCAGCGTCACCGGCTCGCCGCGCAGCAGCTCCGTCAGCTCCGCCAGGTCCTCCCGGCTGGACCAGCGGCGGCGGGACCGGATGTCGCGAGCGGTGCGCAGGGCGTCCGTGTACGCGTCGAAGCAGGTCCACAGCAGCGTGATCGACGCCTCCGTGGCCTTCCAGCGCTCGGCGGTGAGTCCTGTGAGCTGCGCCCCCTCCAGGAGTCTTCGGCCCGCGTGGTCCTGCAGCGCGAGGAGCGAGGTCTCGATCGCCTCGTGCTCCGCGCCGAGCCGCGCCAGCGCACGGTCCACCTCGTCCCGGTCCAGTACCGGCCCGGCGGGATCCGTGTCGGCCATCGATCACCTCTCGCTGCGGGGATGTTGACGGTTGTGGGTGGTCGGTTCGTTCGCGGGTGGTCAGTTCGTTCGCCGGTACTCGGGGGCCGGGGGTTTCGACGCGGAGGGGTCCTCGCCGAGGGTGGCCGACAGCCAGTCCGCGTACGAGGACTCCCAGCCGTCCGAGGTGTCCTCGCGGAAGTCCACCAGGATCTGGTTGACCCGGCGGACCAGGTCGTCCGCGTCCTTCTTCATCGCCACGCCGTAGTACTCGGCGGTGAAGGCCTCCCCCTTGAGTTCGACCGCCGGATCCTGCGCGGCCTGGCTGGCCGCGAGCGCGCCGTCGGTCACCACCGCGTCGACCTCGCCGAGTTGCAGCCGCACCAGGCAGTCGAGCTGGTTGGGGACGGTCGTGCGGAGGTCGGTGGACTCCGGGAGCCGGCCCGCCTTCCGGTCCGCCTCCAGCGTCGAGTGCGCCGTGGAGCCCGCCGCCGTGCACACCTCCTGGTCCGCGAGGGTCTCGTCGTACCCCTCGACCGGCGAGGACTTGGGGGCCAGGACCTGCTGGCCCGTCCTGAAGTACGGTGCGGAGAACGCCACGTCCCGCAGCCGGTCGCAGTTGATCGTCATCGTGCGCACGACCATGTCGACCCGGCCGGACTTGATCGCCGGGATGCGCTGGTCGGTGGGGATCGCCTTGAACTGGACCGCGTCCCGGTCGCCGAGTATGTCCTCGGCGATGCGGTGCACCAGGTCGATGTCGAAGCCCTCGAGGGCGCCGCCCTCACCGCTGTTGGGGTCGCGGTAGCCCCAGCGGTAGCTGTTCTGGTCCACTCCGACGATCAGCTTGCGCTTCTCGCCCTGACGGTTCTTGATCGCCTCGATCGTGGGGCCGTCGGCGCGGGAGGGGGACAGGGTCTGCTTCTCCGGGGCCGTGCAGTCCTCTTCGGCCCGGGTCTGTGTCTGTGCTTGTGCTTGTGCCTGTTCGGTGTGGGACACCGGGGTGCCGGTTGCCGCCGAGTCGCTGTTCAGGGATCCGGCGCAGGTCAGGAGCAGAGCGAAGACCAGGGCCAGGGCGCAGGCCGTCGCCATCGCGCCGACTCCGCCCCAGCCCTTCGGCCGGGCCCACGGGCGTGGTGCGGTCATCTCCGGTGCCCCCTTCGGCTCGGTCGCCCCGTCCGGGCCCGGCACGCGCGCGTTCATCGGTCCGTTCATCGGTACTCCGACAGCCTGCGGCCGATGCCCAGCAGCGCACCGGCCGCGCCCAGCACGGCCAGGACCGCCGCGCCGGCCGGCAGGCCCGTCAGCGCGTCCCTGCCGTCGCCGGCCGCCTGCCGGAACTCGGTCTCCTCGTGCTTCAGCGCGGTGGCCAGGTTCTCGTCGACGCTGTCGAAGCACTCGCCCGTCGCGCCCCTGGCGCCGATCACCATGTCCAGCGCCTGCGGGTAGTTGCCGTTCTCGTCCTGCTCACGGGCGGCCTCGTGGCGCTTCTTCCACTCGGTCATGTTCCCCACCGCCGCCGTGACCGGCTTCGCGCCGCTGTCGTCGTCGGCGAGTCGCTGCGCGCCGGCCAGGCCCTTGGCGAGGGTGTCCATGTCGCGCCCGAAGTCGTAGTCGTAGGCGTCGTACGTCTCGTCGCCCACCGTCGTCGTCTCCGCGCCGCGCGCCACCAGGGTCAGGTTCTCGTTGCCCCGTGCCTTCAGGGAGGCGATGCGCGCGTCGTGCAGCACGTCGAGCGAGCGGACGCCGTGGTCGTAGGAGTCGTCGAGGTGCGAGCGGGCGAGGGTGTGGCCGACCGTCAGCCACAGCAGGACCACGGTCGCCGTCGCCGTCGCCGCCACCAGGCCGTGGTTGAGCACGCGGTTGGTGCGGAGGTAGGTGCGGCGCTGGGCCCAGCCGAGGGCCGCGAGCGCGACGACGCCGAGGGCGATCGCGGGCCAGGGGTACGGGGTCGCGTCCGCGTAGTCGGAACGGAGGCGCTGGTTCTCCCTGGTGTAGAGGTCCTCCGCCGCCGGGAGCATCTCCTCCTGCATCTTCTCGTTCGCGTACCGCAGGTAGGCGCCGCCGACGGGGTAGCCCTGGCGGTTGTACGTGCGGGCGCGTTCCACCAGGCCCTTGTACTCCGGGAGCAGGCGGTTGAGCTTCGCGATCGTCGCCGCGGAGGGGGAGCCGGGGTGCGAGTTGGCGGCGGCGTTGACGAGTTTGGCGGCGGCGGTGCGGATGTCCCGCTCGTAGCGCTCCCGGGAGGCGGCGGTCTCCTGACCGCCCGCGAGGAAGCCGCTGGAGGCCGTGGTGTTGGCGTCGGCGAGGGAGCGGTAGATGTCGGCGGCGTCGGAGGTGAGGGGCTGGCTGCTGGTGAGGACGTCGTCCGCGGCCGCGGCACGGTCCGTCATCTGCCAGGCCGTCACGGCGCCGAACGCGACGACGAGGGTGGCCAGGACCGCGCCGATGACGCGGAGGCGGCCGGGTTCGGTGGTGGCGGCATGGCGCAGGCGGTCGACGCCCTCGGCGAAGGCGGTGCGGCGGGGGGTGGAGGGCGCGGGGGGCGCGGGGGGCGCCGGGGTGGCGCGCTGCGGCGGGATCGCGGGCAGGGGGGACGCGGTGGCGTTGTGTGGTGGTGCCGTGCTGTTCGGCGTGTGTGTCATGTGACCTCCCCCATGGTCATCCTCCGCGGCAAGTATCGCCGCCGGGACTGACATATGCACCGGCCTTGGCACGATCTTGATCCGATTGCGGCGCGATTGCCGGGAATTCCGCCACCGCCGCCCCTGTCCCGCCCTGCCCAGGAACACGCCCGGCGATTCGGTTCGGTTCCATGTGCGGGTGGGTGGTCGTACGCCTGCGGCGCGGCTTTCCCTGCGGTGGGGGCTCGGGTGGCGCCTTCGGGTGGTGGGTGGGTCGGGGTGTCAGCCCTCGTAATGCGCGCGCAGGCGTGCCAGGGCGGACCGCCGTGCCGACACGTGGTCCAGTCCCAGCAGCCCCGCCCCCAGCACAGGGCTCGCCGTGACCACCCGGGGCACCGCCTTGGGCGCCCGCTCGGTGAGCAGGGTGTGGATGCGGTCGTTCAGCAGGGTGTGCCGCGCCGCCAGCACACCCCCGCCCAGCAGCACGGGCGTCTCCTCGTCCAGCAGATCCAGCCGCGTGAGAGCGACCACCGCCATCGTCACGATCTCCTGCGCCTGCCGGTCCACGATCGCCCGCGCGACCCCGTCCCCCTGCGCCGCGGTGGCGAAGAGGACCGGGGCGAGTTCGTGGCGCCGGGCCGGGGACACCGTCCCCAGGTGCAGTGCCTCGATCAGCGCGGGCATGCCGGGCAGCCCGAAGTGTGCCGGGAGCGCGTCCGCCAGCTCCGTGGGCGCGCCGCGCCCGTCGTCCGCGCGGGCCGCGTGCCAGAGGGCCTCCTCGGCCAGCGCCCAGCCCCCGCCCCAGTCACCGGAGATACGACCGAGCGCCGGGAAGCGCGCCGTACGGCCGTCGGGACGCATGCCCACGCAGTTGATGCCCGCGCCGCAGACGACGGCCACGCCCCGCGGCTCGGTCACCCCCGCCCGCAGGATCGCGAACGTGTCGTTGCGCACCTCGACGGTCCTGCCCCAGCCGCACGCCGTCAGTGCCGCCGTCAGCCCTTGCTCCTCGGCGGGCAGGTCGGCGTTGGCCAGGCAGGCCGAGACATGGGCGACGGCGGGGACGCCGGCGGCGGTCAGGGCCCGGGTGACGGTGGCGGCGAGGACGCCCATCGCCGTGGCGAGGCCCACGGCCGGGGGACGGAAGCCCTCCCCCCGGGCCGTCGCCAGCACCGTGCCGTCATGGGCGACCACCGCCACGTCGGTCTTGCTGTTGCCGGCGTCGATGGCGAGGACGCCTGCGGTCAGGCCCACGTCAGGTGCTCCCTGTTGTGTGCGACGAGCTTGTCGGCGAGGGTGTCGGCGTACTCGCACTGGGCGATCAGGGGGTGGGCCAGGAGGGCGCGGAAGACGCGGTCCCGGGTGCCGTGCAGGGCTGCTTCCAGGGCCAGGTCCTCGTAGGCGGTGACGTGGGCCATGAGGCCCGCGAAGAGGGGGTCGACGGGGGCGACGGGGAGGGGCACCGCGCCCTTCGGGCCCACCGTCGCCTGGACCTCGACGACCGCGTCGTCGGGGAGGAAGGGGAGGGTGCCGTTGTTGCGGGTGTTGACCACCTGGTGGGGGGATCCCGCGCCCCTGAGCAGGGCCGCTGCCAGGTCGACCGCCGCCTCGGAGTAGTAGGCGCCGCCGCGTCGGGCCAGCAGGGCCGGCTTCTCGGCGAGGGCCGGGTCGGCGTAGAGGGCCAGGAGGCGGCGTTCCATGTCGGCCACCACGGCCGCCCGGGAGGGACGGGTGCGCTGTTCCCGTACGACCTCGTCGTGCGCGTAGAAGTAGCGCAGGTAGTAGGACGGGACCACGCCCAGGCGGTCGAGGAGGGGGCGGGGGAGGCGGAGGTCGGCGGCGATCGTGTCGCCGTGGGTGGCCAGGAGACGGGGGAGGACGTCCTCGCCGTCGGGGCCGCCTTCGCGGACCGCCGTCTCCCAGGTGAGGTGGTTGAGCCCCACGTGGTCCAGGTGGAGGGCGGCCGGGTCGGTGTCCAGGAGCGCCGCGAACTTGCGCTGGAGGCCGATGGCCACGTTGCACAGGCCCAGTGCCTTGTGGCCGGCCTGGAGCAGGGCCCGGGTGACGATGCCGACGGGGTTGGTGAAGTCGATGATCCAGGCGTCCGGGCTGGCCCGGCGGACGCGGTCGGCGATGTCCAGGACGACCGGGACCGTGCGCAGGGCCTTGGCCAGTCCGCCCGCGCCGGTGGTCTCCTGGCCGACGCAGCCGCATTCCAGGGGCCAGGTCTCGTCCTGCAGGCGGGCCGCCTGACCGCCCACGCGGAGTTGGAGCAGGACCGCGTCCGCGCCGTCGACCGCGGCGTCCAGGTCGGTGGTCGTGGTGATCGTGCCGGGGTGGCCCTGGCGGGTGAGGATGCGGCGGGACAGGGCGCCGATCAGCTCCAGTCGCTCCGTCGCCGGGTCGGTGAGGACCAGCTCGGTGAGGGGGAGGGTCTCCCTCAGCCGGGCGAAGCCGTCGATGAGTTCGGGGGTGTAGGTCGAGCCTCCGCCGACCACGGTGAGTTTCACGGTCATCCCTTCGTTCCGGTGAGGGTGACGCCTTCTGGGCGAAGGAGAACACCTAGCGGGAGGTGTCGAAGACCTCGTCGCGGGTGGTCGCCAGCGCGCTCTCCAGCGCGCCGCGCAGCACGGGCCGTGCACGGACGTGGCCCACGACGAGGCGGGGACGGGGGGCGGCCAGTTCCTCCAGTTCGGCCTGGACCAGCGCGCGCAGCGCCTCGCCTCCGGAGGTGAGGCCGGTGCCGCTCAGGACGACGAGTTCGGGGTCCAGGACGGAGACCAGGGAGGCCAGGCCGGTGGCCAGGCGGGTGGCGTAGGTCCGCAGGAGGCGGTGGCGGGGTCCGTCGACGGGGGCCGCCGCCGCGCGCTCCAGGAGGGCGGCGGCCGCCTCGGCGCAAGGGCCCCGCGGGATGTCCTCGATGCCCAGCTCGCGGGCGAGCCGGAGCACGGCCCGGGAGCCGGCCAGCTCCTGGAAGCCGCCGCTGCCCGCCTTGGTGACCCGGCGGACCAGCGGCGTGCCGGGCACCGGCAGGAAGCCGACCTCACCGGCGCCGCCCGTCCAGCCGCGGTGCAGCCGGCCGCCGAGCACCAGGGCGGCGCCCAGGCCCTCCTCGTTCCACAGGAGGACGAAGTCGGTGTGGCCGCGCGCCGCGCCGAGGCGCTGCTCGGCGAGGGCGACCAGGTTGACGTCGTTCTCGTACTCGAACGGCATCCCCAGCGCGGCGGCCAGGTCGTCGAGCAGGGTGGGGGAGTGCCAGCCGGGGAGGTGGGAGGCGTAGCGGAGACGGCCGGTGTTCGGGTCGAAGGCGCCCGGTGTCCCGATGACGAGGCGGTGGATGTCGGCCCGCGACAGTCCCGCCGCCTCCACCGCGCCGTCCAGGGCGTCGGTGACCTGCTGGACGACGGGGACGGCGGCACGGCGGCCGGGGGTGGGGAGTTCCACGTGGCCGACCGTGCGGCCGGTGAGGTCGGCGACGGCGGCGCGGATCCGCCGGGGCGTGACGTCGAGGCCGGCCGCGTGGCCGGCGGACGGGTTGACCTCGTACAGCTGGGCGCTGGGGCCGGGGCGTCCCTCGGTGGTGCCGGTGGCGAGGACCAGGCCGGCCGCTTCCAGGCGGGCCAGGAGCTGGGAGGCGGTGGGCTTGGACAGGCCGGTGAGCGTGCCGATCCGGGTGCGCGACAGGGGCCCGTGCTCCAGCAGCAGGTCCAGGGCGGCGCGGTCGTTCATGGCGCGCAGCACGCGCGGGGTGCCGGGCGTACCGGCGGTTCCTGCCATGGAATGCGGCACCTGCCCTTCCTCGGCTCGGGCACTACTGTCAGGAAAGTTTCCTGTCGGTGCGGGAGGAACGTAAGCCCGCTGCGGAGGGGGCGTCAAGGGAAACGGGAAAGGGCGGCGCCCGGGGAGTCCCGGGTGCCGCCCTCGTGCGGGCCGGCGGCTACTTCGTGGTGCTCGTCGGGGGCAGCGGGGACGCGGCCATCGACTGGGGGGAGACCGTGCTCGCGTAGGCGGAGGGGGCCGCGATCCCGGCCGTCGGGTCGGCGGGCGGGGCGTCCTCCGTCGCCGTGGCGCCGCCGACGATGCGGATGCCGGAGGCGTCGAGGGCGCGCTTGATGCGCCAGCGCAGCTCCCGCTCGACGGTCAGGGACTTGCCCGGCATGGTCTTCGCCGAGACGCGGACCACCATCGAGTCCAGCAGCACCGAGTCCAGGCCGAGCACCTCGACCGGGCTCCACAGGAGCTCGTTCCAGGGCTCCTCCTTGCCCATCTTCTCGGCGACCTCGCTCAGCGTGGCCTTCACCCGGTCCAGGTCCTCGTCGGAACGGACCGTGACGTCGACGCCCGCGGTCGCCCAGCCCTGGGAGAGGTTGCCTATGCGCTTGACCTCGCCGTTGCGGACGTACCAGATCTCGCCGTTGTCCCCGCGCAGCTTGGTCACCCGCAGCCCGACCTCGATCACCTCCCCGGAGGCCACGCCCGCGTCGATCGAGTCGCCGACGCCGTACTGGTCCTCCAGGATCATGAAGACGCCGGACAGGAAGTCCGTCACCAGGTTGCGCGCGCCGAAACCGATCGCCACGCCCGCCACACCGGCCGAGGCCAGCAGCGGGGCCAGATTGATCTGGAACGTGCCGAGGACCATCAGCCCGGCCGTGCCCAGGATCAGGAACGAGGCCACCGAGCGCAGCACCGAGCCGATCGCCTGCGAGCGCTGACGGCGCCGCTCGGCGTTCACCAGCAGACCGCCCAGCGAGGAGCCGTCCACCGTCTGGCCGGTCCGGGACATGCGGTCGACGAGCTGGGTGATCGCCCGCCGCACCACGACTCTCAGCACGACCGCGATCACCAGGATCAGCAGGACCCTGAGCCCTATGGCGAGCCACGTCGACCAGTTCTCCTCGACCCAGCCGGCGGCGTTCGTGGCGCTCTCCTGGGCGTCCTGGAGCGAGGGCACCCGCGGGGTCCCGGACTCCGAGGGCGTCGGCGACGGGTCGACGGCCGACAGGACGGCGGACAAGGACACAGCAGGTACCTCCAGGTGCACGGTCTGCCCCCGGTGCGGCGGTCAAGTCCGGCGAGGTCACGATCGGGTCACCGGACGGGCAGAACCACCACACTAACGGGGCATTGTGGGGGGAACGGCCCCGTGTGGGAAGAAGAGACCGCCCTCACCCGTGCTTGAACAGGCCATGGTCCTGGGGATGAATCGGGATGTGGTCGAAAACACTCCCAGCCCGTTACCGGGACATGGTGGCGCGTCCACCAGGCATGAGGGGAGACTGACTACGGATCGTCCCGGCGCGAGCCACGCGCCGCCGGCGTACAAGGAGGCCGTCCGTGCCGCATGTCCTGGTCCTCAACGCGTCGTACGAGCCGCTCGGCGTCGTACCGCTCCGCCGAGCGCTCGTGCTCGTCCTCGAGAACAAGGCAGTCTGCCTCGAGGAGACCGGCGCCCATCTGCACAGCGCGACCGTCACAGTCCCCGCACCCAGCGTGGTCCGGCTCAAGCGTTTCGTGCGGGTCCCCTACCGGGGGCCCGTTCCCCTCACCCGCCGGGCGCTGTTCGCCCGTGACGGGGGCCGGTGCATGTACTGCGGTGGCGTCGCAACCAGCGTCGACCACGTCATCCCGCGCAGTCGCGGGGGCAAGCACGTCTGGGACAACGTGGTGGCCTCCTGCCGCCGCTGCAACCACGTGAAGGCCGACCGCCACCTGTTCGAGCTGGGCTGGCGCCTGCGCCACAAACCCGCCCCGCCCACGGGTCTGGCCTGGCGCATCATCGGCACCGGGCACAGGGATCCACGCTGGCTGCCGTACCTGCAGCCGTACGGCGCCGACGACGCCATGGCCCGGATCGACGGCCTGTCGGCCTGACGTCGGTCCGGGCCTTCGCATCGACATCACGGCCCCCCGGCCCCGGGGGACCCCGTTCCCCCGGGGCCGGGCCCGGCCGGAGATCAGGCGTGGCGCAGTTCCGACGGGCGGAGCGTGCGGCGCAGGAGCGGGAGAGCGGTGGCCGCAGACAGGAGGCAGGCGGCGTAGACCGTGAGCGGGACCAGCAGCGCGGCCCACGGCAGGGAGCCGGACGCGGTGACCGCGGAGTAGCCGGCCCCCACCGCCGCCCCACCGGCGCCCGCCACCAGCAGGGACGGCGCGAGCGGCAGCGCGGTCTCCAGGATCAGCGCCCGGTGCAGCACCGCGCGCTGCACCCCGGCGGCGGCCTGCGCGGCCAGGCCCCGGCGGCGGGTGGAGAGCGACTCGGCGGTGCCGACGGCGAGCGCGGACAGGGTGATCACCAGGCCCACCGCGATCGCGGCGGCGGTCAGGTCCAGCCCCGTCGTGTAGTACGTGATGCTCTCCCCGAGTTGCCGGTCCTCGTACAGCGTGTCGAGGAACGCCTGCCGTACGCCCACGAACCCGGTGCCCATCACCGTCACCAGCAGGACCGCCGCGTGCGTGCGGGCCGCCGCCCACGGGTCGTCGCGCAGCCGCTCCGCCGCGATCAGCGTCGCCGCCGAGCGGGCCCGGCCGGCCAGGGTGCGCCCCACCAGACGGCACACCGCACCGGACAGCCACACCGCGCCCGCGCCGACCCCGAGCAGCGCCGCGAACACCGTCATCGGGGTCCGCAGCTGCATCGGGCCGCGGGGGCCGGCTGAGGTGGTGTTCGCCGCGAGCAGCGCCAGCCCGGCCACCAGCAGCAGCGACACGAGGAACAGCCGGCCCGGCCCGCGCCCCGACCGTGCCGGGCCGACGCGGCGCACCCAGCCGAGCGGCGAGGCCACCACCCGCCGCAGCGCGAGGGCGCCCGTCGCCGCGCCCAGTGCCGGCACGCTGACCGCGACCAGTGCGAGCACCACCCAGGTGAGCACGGCCGGCCGCTCCCACGTCCCCAGCAGGACCGGCACCGAGGCGGCCGTCGCGACCGCCGAGCCGAGCAGACAGGCCAGACCGGTCTCCAGTGCCGCGATCCGCCGCACCTGTCCCGGCGTCGCCCCCGCCAGCCGCAGTCCGGCCAGCCGCCGGTCGCGGTGCACCGCCCCGATCCGGGCGCACTGGCCGAGGAAGCCGAGCACCGGGACGAGGAGGAGCAGCAGGGCGAGGATCACCCCGGCGCGCGTACCGGGCCGGCTGAGCAGACCCTCGGCGAGGGACACGGAGACGTGGTCGCCGCGCAACGAGGCCAAGGCGCCGGCCGCCAGTGCGAACCCGGTCGCGAGCGCCGCCCCGGTCGCCGTGAGCGCGATCCGCCACCCCTCGCGCCGGTCGGAACCACGGGTGAGCCGCCAGGCCAGCCGCAGGTCGGAGGTGAGGGAGGCTGTCACGCCGCCACCCCCTGCGGCGCCAGGACCCCGTCGCGCAGCCGCACTTCACGGTCCGCGTACGCGGCCACCTGCGCGTCGTGCGTGATCAGCAGCACCGCCGTGCCCGTCTCGCGGGCCGTGTGCACCAGGGCCGTCATCAGCTGCTCGCCCGCCAGCGAGTCCAGGGCGCCCGTCGGCTCGTCAGCGAAGACCACCCTGGGCCCGGTGACCAGCGCTCGGGCCAGCGCGGTCCGCTGCGCCTGGCCGCCGCTCATCTCACCGGGCCGCAGATCTTCCTGACCCCGCGCCCCGAACCGCTCCAGCCACTCCGCGGCCGCCGACCGGGCCGTGGCGCGGTCGGCGCCGGCCAGCATCAGCGGCAGCGCCACGTTGTCCGCCGCCGTCAGCTCCGGGATCAGCTGGCCGAACTGGAAGACCACCCCGAACTCGGTGCGGCGCAGTTCGCTCAGCCGCTCCTCCGGCAGCTCCTCCAGCCGGCGGCCGGCGTACGTCACCGTGCCCGCGTCCGGGCGCACGATCCCGGAGAGGCAGTGCATCAGCGTCGACTTGCCGCTGCCGCTGGGGCCGGTCAACGCGAGGATCTCACCGGCGTTCAGTTCGACGCCGGCACCCCGCAGCGCCTCGGTCCTGCCGTGCGCCTTGACCAGCCCGCGGCCCGCGAGCAGCGGTCCCGCCGTGTTGTCCCCGTTACTCATGCCGTGTCGACCTCCGCGGTCAGGGTGGTGAGCCGGTCCGCCGTCGTGGTCATCCAACGGAGGTCGGCATCCAAGTGGTTGAGGGCGAAGTCCGCCGAGAGCACGGTTGCCAGGTCCGCGCCCTTCGCCGACTTCACCGCGGTGAGCTCCCGCATCCGGTCCATGTGGGCCGCGCGCTGGGCGCGCAGATACGCGGCGGGGTCGCCGTCGGCCAGGATCGACACCACGACCTTGGCGAAGATCTCGTTCGTCACGAAGGGCGCGGGTGGGGCGATCTCCCCGGCCCAGCACGTCAGTTCACGCGTGCCCTCGTCCGTGGCGCGGTACATGGTGCGCTCCGGGCCGCCGTCGGAGCCGGTGCCCTCGACCTCGGCGAGCCCGTCCCGGACCAGGCGCTGCAGGGTCGTGTAGACCTGCCCGTAGGCCAGTGGGCGGGCCTGCGGGAAGCGTTCGTCGTGGCGTCGCTTGAGGTCGTAGCCATGGCTCGGCCCCGAGGCGAGCAGGCCCAGCAGGATGTGACGGGTGCTCATCGCGCCATTATGCACTGCGTACATGTACTGAGTGAATAGCGGTCCTGGGGAGCGTTCCCGCGAGATGCCGCAGGGACGCTCAGTCCGTGACCGCGTACGCCTCCACCGACCACAGCGAGTACCCGTACCGCGTGGCCCGCTTCTCGCCCTGGACCCGGACGTGGCGGACCTCGCGCTCGTCCATCCGGACGGTCTCCCGCCCGCCGCGGCCGTCCCGGACCTCGGCCGCCGTGCGCCAGTCGCGGCCGTCCGCCGACACCTCCACCCGGTACGCCGACGGGTACGCGTCCTGCCAGTGCAGCGCGACCTTCCCGAGCCGCACCGGACGCTCCAGCTCCACCTGCCACCAGGCGCCGTCCTCGACCGGAGAGGACCAACGGGTCTCCGGGTCCCCGTCGTTCGCCGCCGAGGCCGGGAAGTCGGGCGTTTCGTCGGCCGAGGAGCTCGCCCGGCCCCCGCGGGCCAGGTCCTGGCCACCGGTGCGCGGCACGGCGTGGACGGTCAGGGTGCGGGTCGCGCCGCCGAAGCCGAGCCGGACCTCGTACGGCCGGGCGGGCGTGCCCGGCTTCACGGTCACCTCGACCGGCACCTTCACCGGCGTACCGCGCGGCACGGTCAGCGTCTCCTTCGGCACCCTGACGCCGATCCCCTCGGGGGCCCGGACGGTCAGCCTGCCGCGCACCTCGCCGGGGCGCTGCGAGCCGAGGGTGGCCGTCAGCCGCAGGGTGCCGCCGATGTCGGCGTCGGCACGGTCGTCCGCCAGTTCCAGGGAGGCGTCGGACGCGTCCGCGAACCACGGGACCAGATGCCGGACCCGGGCGGGATCGGCGCCGGTGACCCGGACGGCGCCGACCGGTTCGCCGCCGGTGCGCAGCTCGGTGGCGCCCCGCTCGGACAGCGCGCCGAGACGGCGCCATCCCCCGCCGGGCGTGCGCACCTCCACGGTCCCCTCCGTCCCCGGGTCGGTGAGCACGGTCACCGCGTCCAGGGCGCGGGCGCGCGGGAGGTCGAGCGTGCGGTCGCCGCCGGACCGCGCGGGCGGCTCGTGGTCGATGCCGGCCCAGCTCCGGTACGCCTTCTGCGCCCGGCTCAGGAACGGGTCCAGCACGCCCTTGCCCACCGTCACCCGCGCGGCCCCGGCCCGCTGCTCGCCGAGCCTCCGGTACGCCGTCCAGGCGGCGTCCGCGTCGCCGGCCTGCTGTGCGCGCAGCATGTCCAGCGCCGTCGTACCGGCGTCGCCGTAGCGGGCCAGTCGCTGCGTCCAGGGGGCGACCTCGGTGGCCAGCGCGGTGCCGGACAGCCGCCCCGGCAGGTCGCGCAGGGCGGTGAAGGCCGCGCGCAGCCGGACGGCCGCCCCGGTCTCGTCCCCGCCGCGCGCGGCCGGCCGGGTCCGCCAGAACTCGTCCATCAGCGGACGCAGGTACGCCGACTCCTCGCCGCCCAGCACCGAGGACGCGGTGTTCCCGGCGAGCGCCCTGAGGGCCTCCTCGCGCCGGGCGTCACCGCCGGCGAGGTCGGCGACCGCCGCCCGCCAGGACTCCTGGGGGCGGTAGTCGCGCGGGTTCCAGGCGAAGTCGGCGGCCGTGAACAGCGGGATGCGGGACGCCTCGGGCTGCTCCATCGCGTTGGCGAGCAGGGCGGCCGAACCGGCGGCGACGGCGGGCTCACGCCCCTGGTAGGGGCCGAGGAAGATCCGGCCGGGGGCGTAGTCGTTCACCGGGTAGTTGTCCATGGTCACCAGCGGGTGCCCGAACACGTCCCGTGCCTGAGCCAGTTGCCCGCCCGTGATGGTGCGCGGCACCACCCCGACCCCTGTCCACGCCACCTCGACCCCGCCGTCCAGGGCGCGGGCGAGGGCCCGCCGGTAGGCGGTCGAACCCTCCTCGTAGTACTCGGTGGGCATCAGGGACAGGGGTGCGGCGTCCGGGTGACGGACCGCCAGGTGCCGGGCCACCGCGTTCGCCACGTGCGCCTGGGCGCGGGCGGCGGCCTCGGGGCCCGACCCGAACCGGTCGGCGTCCGCCCCGCAGTGCCACTCGCTGTAGCTGACGTCCTGGAACTGGAGCTGGAAGGCGCCGAAGCCCAGCGCGCGCATCGCGTCCAGCTTGCGGGTCAGCGCGCGCAGATCGTCGTCCGAGGCGAAGCACATCGCCTGCCCCGGCGCCACCGCCCAGCCGAGCGTGACGTGGTTGCGCCGTGCCCGCTCGGCCAGCTCCCGGAACTCCGCGCGCCGCCCGGCCGGGTACGGCTCCCGCCAGCGGGCCTGCCGCAGGAGGTCGTCACCGGGCGCGTAGAGGTACCGGTTCTGCTTGGTGCGGCCCATGAAGTCCAGCTGGGCCACCCGCTGCCGGTGCGTCCACGGGGTGCCGTAGAAACCCTCCGTGATGCCGCGCACCGCGGTGCCCGGCCAGTCGCGCACGACGGCCGCGGTGATCGTGCCGTCCGGGCGCAGCAACTGCCGCAGTGTCTGCACGGCGTGGAACAGGCCGTCGCCGTCCGCGCCGGTGAGGGAGACGGCGCCCTTGCCGGCGCTGAGCGTGTAGCCGCCGGCCGGAAGGGCGTGCCGCGGGTCGCCCGAGGCGCGTTCCCTGCCCACGCGCACCACGAGCGCCCCCCCGGGCACCTGTGCGCCGGGGGCGGTGAACCGGCGCGCCCCGGCCTCGCGCAGCAGCTCCCGCAACGCCTCGACGGCGTACGGGTCGGCCGCGCCGTCCGTGATCAGGGCCACCTCGCCGGTCACCCGGACCGCGGCGCCGTTCGCCCGCAGGGAGTGGGGGCGCGGCCACACGGACGGATCCGCCGCCTCGGCCGCGCGGGATGCCGGGGAGGCGGTCGTCCCGGGCGCGGGCGGTGCCGCAACGGCGGCCGGCGCGCTCCCCAGGGTCCCGGCGAGGACGGCGAACGCGAGGGCGGCCCTCCTGGCGTTCGCCGTCCTCCCACGCCGCAGCTGCACGGGTCCTCCTGGGTCGCTCGGGGCGGCCGCCCGGCCGAGGGCCGGCGACCGTGTCCATTCCGTTACCGAGAAATCCAGAGCCCACCACTCCTGCGGTGAACGTGTCAATGAGAGTGGACGTTGTGGCGCATTTGTCCCACTGTGGAGTGAGGGGGTGGGAAGAGAATGTGAGCAGGAGCACGTTGGGAGGCTTTCTGCGTCTGCCCTCGCGCCCGGTGGGTAGGGCTGCGGGATAACCCGCACGACCCGCACCCGCACGCCCGCGTGATCCGCGACCGTGCTCGACGAGGAGGCCTTCTGTGGCTGCACCCGCGTACGTTCCGCCCCCGGCCCTGTCCAAACACGCGGCGGAGCCGACCGCCGACGACCTCCACCTCTGCGTCTTCAGCGCGGAGGGCCCCTGCACCGAGCTCCCGCTGACCAGCGAACCCCCGCTGCCCGACGCCGAGCCCCTCACCAGCGAACCACCGCTCGCCGAGGCCACTCCCCTGACCAGCGAGTCCGACGCCTTCACGGATCTCTCGGACGCCTCGGGCCTCGACGCCTTCCCGGCCCAGTACCGCCCGGAGCCCTAGGTGGCCGCGCCACGGCCGGCCGAGCCCCCTGACGAGGAACTGTCCCGGCTCGCCGCCCTGCACGGCGTCGCCACCTCCTACAGCCCCTCCCCGGACCGCACGGTCGCGGCCACGGCCACCGCCGTCACCCTGGCGCTGGCCGCCCTCGGCGTGGACGCGGCGACCCCCGAGGCCGTCCGCACCGCGCTCACCGCCCGCGAGCGCGAACGCGCCGAACGGCTGCTGCCCCCCACCGTCGTCGGCTGGGGCACCGGCACCCCGGCCGCCCTCACCGCGCTCCCGCGCGATTCCCGCCTGCTCGTCCGCACCGAGCAGGGCGAGATCCGCACCTGTGCCGAGCGCCTCCCGCCGGGCGTGCACGAACTGACCGTCACCACCCCCGACGGCCGCACCGCCCGCGCCCACCTGATCGTCGCCCCGGACGCGCTGCCCGCGCCCCCGGGACGCTCCCACGGCCTCCTGGTCCAGCTCTACTCCCTGCTCTCCCGCCGCTCCTGGGGCATGGGCGACCTCGCCGACCTCGGCGAACTCGCCGCCTGGGCCGGACGCACCCTCGGCGCCGGGTTCGTCCAGGTCAACCCGCTGCACGCGGCGGTCCCCGGCCCCCCGACCGACCCCTCCCCCTACCGGCCGTCCTCGCGCCGCTTCCCCGACCCGGTCCACCTGCGCGTCGAGGACGTCCCCGAGTTCGCCTACGTCGAGGACCGCGACCGCGTCCGCGCCCTGCGGGAACGGGCCGGGCGACTGCGCGAGGCCGTGCTGGTCACGGGCGGGCTGATCGACCGGGACGCGGTCTGGGAGGCCAAGCGGGAGGCCCTGGAACTCGTGCGGGAGGTCCCGCTCGGCCCCGGGCGCCGGGCCGCCTACCGGGACTTCCTCGCCGCACAGGGCCGGGCCCTGGAGGACCACGCCACCTGGTACGCGCTCGCCGAGGTCCACGGCGCCGACTGGCACCGCTGGCCCGCCGCGCTGCGCGACCCCCGTTCGGCGGAGACCGCCCGCGCCCGGCGCGAGCTGGCGGACCGCGTCGACTTCCACTCCCGCCTCGTCTGGCTCACCGACGCCCAGCTCACCGCCGCCCAGCGCGCGGCCCGCGAGGCCGGGATGCCGGTCGGGATCGTCCACGACCTCGCCGTCGGCGTCCACCCCGGCGGCGCCGACGCCTGGGCGCAGCAGGAGTTCTTCGCGGCCGGCATGTCCGTCGGCGCGCCCCCGGACGCCTTCAACGCGCGCGGCCAGGACTGGGGCCTGCCGCCCTGGCGCCCCGACCGCCTCGCCGACTCGGGGTACGCCCCCTTCCGCGCCCTGCTCCAGGCCCTCTTCCGGTACGCGGGAGCCCTGCGCATCGACCACGTCATGGGTCTGTTCCGGCTCTGGTGGGTGCCCGAGGGCCACCCGCCGACGGAGGGCACCTACGTCCGCTACGACGCGGAGGCCATGCTCGCCGTGCTCGTCCTGGAGGCCTCCCGCGCCGGGGCGGTCGTGATCGGCGAGGACCTGGGCACCGTCGAGCCGGGGGTGCGCGAGGCCCTGCGCGAACGCGGGGTGTACGGCACGTCGGTGCTGTGGTTCGAGCGGGACTGGGAGGGCGACGGCAGCCCGCTGCCGCCGGAGGGCTGGCGCGCGGACTGCCTGGCCACGGCGACCACCCACGACCTGCCCTCCACGGCCGCCCGGCTCAGCGGTGAGCACGTGGAGCTGCGGGACGGACTGGGGCTGCTGACGCGGCCCCTGGAGGAGGAGCGGGCGGAGGCGGCGGCGGACGTCGGGGAGTGGCGGGAGTTGCTGCGGCGGCTGGGTCTCGTGCGGGGGGACTCCTCCGAGGAGGCGGAGATCCAGGCAGTGCACCGGTACCTGCTGCGCACCCCTGCCCGGATGATCGGCGTGTGGCTGCCGGACGGGGTCGGGGACCGGCGCCCTCAGAACCTCCCCGGGACGTGGGACCAGTACCCGAACTGGCGGCTGCCGATCGCCGACGCGCGGGGGCGGCCGGTGACGCTGGAGGACCTGGCGGGGTCGGCGAGGCTGCGGGCGCTGATGGACGTGCTGAGGGAGTGAGCCGCCGGCCGCGTCCGTCGTCCCGGGCCCTTAGGACACCCCGGGCGAGCGCGGCCCCACCGCGTTCGATACTTTGGGGACCGTGGACAAGAAGAACGCCCTGCGCGCCGGCGCCCTGGCAGCCGGTACGACGCTGATGATGCTGCTCATGTCGTCCCCCGCGCTCGCGCTCAGCCGCGACGACGGCGACGACCCCGGCACGGGCCTGAGCGTCATCGAGACGCTGGGCCTCTACGTCCTGGCTCCCATCGGCCTGTTCCTGGCCATCGCCGCGCTGGTGATGATCGGTGACAAGTCGCACAAGAAGAAGGACGTCACCACGTCCAACATCAGCACCGAGGCCGAAGCCAAGGCCTGACCGGGGCAGGGCCGCTCGCCGGGCCGCCCCAGCGCGCTTTCCCGAGGGCGCCGTCTCCGCCGTGCGCGGGGCCGGCGCCCTCGGTGCTGCCCGCGCGCCCCGCGCCCTCGCCCGTTCCGCCGCGGCACCACCTCCTCACCGGGAACGCCGCATCGGCCAGGGGGCACCGGCACCGGCGCCCGGTACGCGGCGCCCCTCGCCGCGCACCACGTGACCGGCCCCCGCGTCCCCGGCGTGCGGCTCGCCCGAGGACGGCGCCCGCGCGGACGCACCCGGCCGACCTACCTCTCGGTGACGAGCAGCAACTCCCGCAGCAGCGCCGACAGGTGTGCCGCCCGTTCGCCGTCCAGGGCGGACAGCGCCCGCGTCTGCTCGGCGAGGCCCGCGCCCACGGCCTCGTCGATCAGCCGCAGCCCTTCGTCGGTGAGCGTGACCTGGAGCCCGCGCCGGTCGTGCGGGTCGGGGGAGCGGCGCAGCAATCCCGCGCGCTCCAGTTTGTCGAGGCGGCCCGTCATCCCGCCGGTGGTGAGCATCAGCGTGCCCGAGAGCTGCCGGGGCGACAGGGTGTAGGGCTCCCCGGACCGGCGCAGGGTGGCCAGGACGTCGAACTCCCCGCGTGAGATGCCGTACCTGGCGTACGCCTTCTCCATGCGGTCGCCCATGGCGCGCGCGAGCCGGGAGATGCGCCCGAAGACCGCCATGGCGGCCGTGTCGAGGTCGGGCCGCACCCGGGCCCACTGCTCGATGATCGCGTCGACGGGGTCCTGCGGGTGCTGCTCCGGGGGTGTGCTCATGGGCAGGAGTATCCGCCGGGTGTTGGATCGTCGGCAAGAAAGTGGATCGGCGGAAAGCGGCTTGACGGCAAGTAGCTTAGAGCTAAGCTACTTGCCATCGACCTAAAAGGGTGATCCGCCACCGACCGGAAGGGGAGTGCCCCATGGCCGCCGGCCGTGCCACCCTCATTGCGCTCACCGCCCTCGCCCCCGTCTCCTGGGGCACCACCTACGCCGTCACCACGGAGTTCCTCCCGCCCGGCCGTCCGCTGTTCACCGGCCTGATGCGCGCCCTGCCCGCCGGACTGGTGCTGCTGGCGCTGGTCCGGGTGCTGCCGCGCGGCGCCTGGTGGTGGAGGGCGAGCGTGCTCGGCGCGCTCAACATCGGGGCCTTCTTCCCCCTGCTGTTCCTCGCCGCGTACCGGCTGCCCGGCGGCATGGCGGCGGTCGTCGGCTCGGCCGGCCCGCTGTTCGTCGTCGCTCTGTCGGCCCTGCTGCTGGGGCAACGGCCGACGGCCCGCACCGTCCTCACTGGAGTCGTGGCCGCCTCCGGCGTCAGCCTGGTCGTCCTGAGGGCGGCCGGAGCGCTGGACCTCGTCGGCGTGCTCGCTGCCCTCGCCTCCACCGCGTCGATGTCCGTCGGTACGGTGCTCACCCAGCGGTGGGGCCGTCCCGAGGGCGTCGGACCCCTCGCCCTCGCCGGCTGGCAGCTCACCGCGGGCGGTCTGCTCATCGCCCCCCTCGCCCTCCTGGCCGAGGGCGCACCCCCGGCCCTGGACGCTCCGGCGGCCGGAGGGTACGTGTATCTCGCCCTGGCGAACACGGCGGTCGCGTACTGGCTGTGGTTCCGGGGCATCGGACACCTCTCCGCCACCCAGGTCACCTTCCTCGGCCCGCTCTCCCCGCTCACGGCCGCGGTGGTCGGCTGGGCGGCCCTCGGCGAGGCGCTGACACCCCCGCAAGTGGCGGGCATGGCACTGGCGTTCGGGGCGACGGTGGCCGGGCAGATCGGCCGGGGGCCCGGTGCCGGGGCGACCGCGTCCTTTGCGCCACGCGGGGCGAAAGTGGCGCGTTCGGCCGTTGCCGCCCCGGAGGGTGACGCGCAGCCTGACAGCTCGCGGGAGCCCGTGCGTCAGCCGCGGGCGATGGACCGCTCGATGAGGGCGACGGTGGCGCGGGGGTCGTCGACCTCGACGACGAGGCGGTCGTAGGTCTCGGCGTCGGCGAGTTCGACGACGACCGCCTTGTCCGGGTTCTTCACGTCCCAGAAGAGGCGTTCCCCGTGGCGCCGGAAGCGGCCGGCGGTGATGACGCCGGGGAAGTGGGTGCCACCGACCCGGATGCCCTTCGGTTCGCGTGCCATCCCGGGGTCGTGGGTGGCGCCGCGCACGTGGGCGAGGGGGATCTCCAGGCGGCTCTTGAGCGTCCACAGCTTGTCGAGGCCCTGGAACTCGACGTTCAGCAGGCCGCGTTCGCGGTCGACGGAGATCAGGGCCATGGTCAGTGCTCCTTGGAGGGGGTCGCGGTCGGCTGTGCGGCGCGCAGCCGCAGGCGGGCGCCGAGGACGGTGGAGGCGAGCCGGGGTGCGGCGTCGCCGTGCGAGGGGCGCAGGGCGTCCTCCAGTGCGGCGACGCCCTCGGCGACCAGCGCGGCGGCCTCCGGGTCGCGGGGGGCCCGTTCGGCGGCGGCGAGCAGGAGCAGCCCGGCGGCCGGTCCGTTGTCGTACGAGGCGATGGCCGCGGTCAGTGCCTGCTCGGGGTCGGTGAGGGTGGCGATGGCGGCGGTGGCCGGGTGGATCTCGTGGTCGAGGTGTGTGCGGAGCGCGGCCAGGTGCAGGCCCCGCTTCGATCCGAACACCTTGTAGAGGCTGCCCCGGTGCACACCGGTGGCGGTGACCAGGTCGTCCACGGAGGTGCCCTCGTAACCGTGGGTGGCGAAGAGGGCGGCCGAGGCCGCGACGACCTGGTCGGTGTCGAAGGCGCGTGGTCGTCCCATGGGTGTGACCCTACGCGTTTGAGAACGGTCGGTCAAGAACGAGCGTTCTCAAACGGACGGCCGCGCGTGGGGAGTCCGGCGGCGCTGTCGGCCGTCCGGTCGGGGCGGACAACGGCCGCGGGGCCGCACGGCACCAAGCCGGGCGGCCCCGCGTACGCGCCTGGTGGCTCAGGAGGCCGCCGCGTCCGCCGCCTGGGCCCGCAGGGCGCGTTCCACGCCCGCGCGGGACTCCGAGACCAGGCGGCGCAGCGCCGCGTTGGGCTCGGCGGTGGTCAGCCAGGCGTCCGTCCTGTCGAGGGTCTCGCCGGAGACCTGGACGGCCGGGTAGAGGCCGACCGCGATCTGCTGGGCCATCTCGTGCGACCGGGACGCCCAGACGTCCGCCAGCGCCTCGAAGTACCGGTCCGTGTACGGAGCCAGCAGTTCCCGCTGGTCGGTCTGGACGAAGCCGGCGATGACCGCCTCCTGGACGGCGTTCGGCAGCTTGTCGGACTCCACGACCGAGGCCCAGGCCTCCGCCTTCGCCTCCTGGGTCGGGCGGGCCGCGCGGGCGGTCGCGGCGTGGCGCTCACCGGCCGCCGTCCTGTCCCGCTCGTACTCGCTCGCGATCTCCGCCTCGTCGAACCGGCCCACCGCCGCCAGCCGCTGGACGAACGCCCAGCGCAGCTCCGTGTCCACGGCCAGGCCCTCGACGGTCTGCGTGCCGGCCAGCAGCGCCTCCAGCAGGTCGAGCTGCTCCGGGGTGCGGGCGGTCGCCGCGAAGGCGCGTGCCCACGCGAGCTGGTGGTCACTGGCCGGCTCGGCGGACCGCAGGTGGGCCAGCGTGGCGTCGGTCCAGCGGCCCAGCAGCGTCTCGCGGGCGGCCGGGTCGGCGTACTGGTCGATCGCCAGCTTCACCTGACGGTGCAGCGACTGCACGACACCGATGTCGGACTCCTTGCCGATGCCCGACAGGACGAGGGAGAGGTAGTCGCGCGCGGCGAGTTCCGCGTCCCGGGTCATGTCCCAGGCGGAGGCCCAGCACAGAGCGCGGGGCAGCGACGACTCGAAGTCGCCCAGGTGCGCGGTGACGAAGGCCAGGGACTGCTCGTCCAGGCGGACCTTGGCGTAGGACAGGTCGTCGTCGTTGAGCAGGACGACCGCCGGACGGCGCTTGCCGGCCAGCTGCGGCACGGCGGTCAGCTCGCCGTCGACGTCCAGTTCGACGCGGTCGCCGCGCACCAGCTTGCCGGAGGCCTCGTCGAGGTCGTACAGGCCGATCGCGATGCGGTGCGGACGCAGGGTCGGCTCGCCCTTGGCGCCGGCCGGGAGCGCGGGGGCCTCCTGGCGGATGGCGAAGGAGGTGATGACACCGTTGCCGTCCGTCTCGATCTCCGGCCGCAGGACGTTGATGCCGGCCGTCTCCAGCCACTGCTTCGACCACGTCTTCAGGTCGCGTCCCGAGGTCTCCTCCAGCGCGCCCAGGAGGTCGGACAGGCGCGTGTTGCCGAACGCGTGGCGCTTGAAGTACGCCTGCACGCCCCGGAAGAACTCGTCCTCGCCGACGTACGCGACGAGCTGCTTCAGCACCGAGGCGCCCTTGGCGTACGTGATGCCGTCGAAGTTGACGAGCACGTCGTCCAGGTCACGGATGTCGGCCATGATCGGGTGCGTGGACGGCAGCTGGTCCTGGCGGTAGGCCCAGGTCTTCATGGAGTTCGCGAACGTCGTCCAGGAGTGCGGCCACTTGGAGCCGGGCGCGTCCGCCTGGCAGGCGGCCTCGGCGTAGGTGGCGAACGACTCGTTCAGCCACAGGTCGTTCCACCACTCCATGGTGACCAGGTCGCCGAACCACATGTGGGCCAGCTCGTGCAGGATCGTGGCGGCCCGCACCTCGTACGCGGCGTCGGTCACCTTGGACCGGAACACGTACTGGTCGCGGATCGTCACCGCGCCCGCGTTCTCCATCGCGCCCGCGTTGAACTCCGGGACGAACAGCTGGTCGTACTTCTCGAACGGGTACGCGTAGTCGAACTTCTCCTGGAACCACTCGAAGCCCTGCCGGGTCACGGCGAAGATCGCGTCCGCGTCGAGGAACTCGGCGAGCGAAGGGCGGCAGTAGATACCGAGCGGGACGGACTGGCCGTCCTTCTCGTACACACTGTGGACGGAGTGGTACGGGCCGACGATCAGCGCCGTGACGTACGACGAGATGCGCGGGGTCGGCGCGAAGACCCAGACGTTGTCCTTCGGCTCGGGCGTCGGCGAGTTGGAGATGACGGTCCAGCCCTCCGGCGCCTTCACGGTGAACTGGAAGGTCGCCTTCAGGTCCGGCTGCTCGAAGCTCGCGAAGACGCGGCGGGCGTCCGGCACCTCGAACTGCGTGTAGAGGTACGCCTGGTCGTCGACCGGGTCGACGAACCGGTGCAGACCCTCACCCGTGTTGGTGTACGCGCAGTCGGCGCTCACCCGCAGGACGTTGCGGCCCTTGAGCAGGCCCGGCAGGGCGATGCGGGAGTCCGCGAAGACCTCGGCGGGGTCGAGGGAGTCGCCGTTGAGGGTCACCTCGTGCACGGTCGGAGCGACCAGGTCGATGAAGGACTCCGCGCCGTCGCCGTCCTCGGCGACGTCGAAGCGCACCGTGGTCACGGACCGGTAGGTGCCGCCCTCCTGCGCGCCGGAGAGATCGAGATCGATCTCGTACGAGTCAACGGTCAGCAGCTTCGCCCGCTGCTGCGCCTCTTCGCGAGTCAGGTTTGTGCCAGGCACGCGGTCATCTCCTCGTTATGTGTGGGTTGCGTCATCCTTCCACGCGACATCGGCATCGGGCGATGACGGAGCCGGACCATGGGGATACCCCTGTGTCGGGGCCCACGGCGGGGGGTGTGATAAGAGGTCCGGAATCCGCCGGCGCGATGGGGGCCGGCGGGCGAGCCTGGCCGGTATGACGACGATCCGCACGAGCCACCTCGCACGTCCCGTCCCGGCGCCGGTCGTGAGGGAACTGCTGACCGCCGACGACGCCGGCCGCCCGGCCGTCCCCGTCACCGACGACGAGGGCGGCGCCCCGCTCCGCTGCTGCCTGCGGCGCAGTCGCCCGGGGGAGCCGATCGCGCTCGTGTCCTACGCGCCCCTGCGCCGCTGGGCGGCGGAGACGGGCGCGGACCCGGGCCCCTACGACGAGCAGGGCCCGGTCTTCGTCCACGCCGGGGAGTGCGCGGGCCCGGCAGGCGGGGACCTCCCCTTCACCCACGCCCACCGCACCCTGCGCCGCTACTCGGCCGGCGGCCGCATCCTGGGCGGGCGGCTGGTGGAGGCTCCGGAGGACTTCGCACCGGCCCTCGACGAGGCGTTCGCCGACCCCGAGGTGGCGCTCGTGCACGTACGGGCCGTCGAGTACGGCTGCTTCCTGTACGAGGTCCGGCGGGGCTGACCTCCGGCCGACCGCACGGACCGGCACGAAGAGGCGGGCGCCCCGCCCGGGACGCCCGCCTCTCCTGGGTCCGCCGGCGTCAGCCGCGCAGCTCCTGCGCCACCAGCTCCGCGATCTGGACGGCGTTCAGCGCCGCGCCCTTGCGGAGGTTGTCGTTGGAGACGAACAGCGCCAGGCCGTTGTCCACCGTCTCGTCGGGGCGGATGCGGCCGACGTACGACGGGTCCTGGCCCGCGGCCTGGAGCGGGGTGGGGATGTCGGTGAGGACGACGCCCGGGGCCTGTCCGAGCAGCTCGGTCGCGCGCTCGACGCTGATCGGACGGGCGAAACGGGCGTTGATCTGGAGCGAGTGGCCGGAGAAGACCGGGACGCGCACGCAGGTGCCGGAGACCTTCAGCTCGGGGATCTCCAGGATCTTGCGGGACTCGTTGCGCAGCTTCTGCTCCTCGTCGGTCTCGTTCAGACCGTCGTCGACGAGGTTGCCGGCGAGGGGCAGCACGTTGAAGGCGATGGGGCGCTTGTAGACGCCGGGCTCGGGGAAGTCGACCGCCGAGCCGTCGTGGGTCAGCCTGTCGGCCTCGTCGACGACCTTCCGGGTCTGGTCGTGCAGCTCCGCGACGCCCGCGAGGCCGGAGCCCGACACCGCCTGGTACGTGGCGACGACGAGTGCCTCGAGGCCCGCCTCCGCGTGCAGCGGGCGCAGGACCGGCATCGCGGCCATCGTGGTGCAGTTCGGGTTGGCGATGATGCCCTTGGGCCGGTTCGCGATGGCGTGCGGGTTCACCTCGGAGACGACGAGGGGGACGTCGGGGTCCCGGCGCCAGGCGGAGGAGTTGTCGATCACGACCGCGCCCTGCGAGGCGACCTTCTCGGCCAGCGCCTTCGAGGTGGCGCCGCCCGCGGAGAACAGGACGATGTCCAGGCCGGTGTAGTCGGCGGTGGAGGCGTCCTCCACCGTCACGCCGTCCAGCTCCGTGCCGGCCGAGCGGGCCGAGGCGAACAGGCGCAGCTCGGTGACCGGGAAGTTCCGCTCCTTGAGGATCCTGCGCATGACCGTGCCCACCTGACCGGTGGCTCCGACGATTCCGACCCTCACGGCGACTCCCTACTGCTCCTGATACGTACCTGATGTGCCTGGCCGAGGCTCTTCCATGATGCGGCCGACCACGGCCCGCCTGTCCACTTCTTTGCCACCATGCCCGCCCACTGGGACGGACGGGCGGTGCGCGCGGGGCGCGGACCTTCGGTCGTCACCCCACTGAGCTGCAGAAATTCAGCCCCCGGGGGCCGTGGACCGCAAGGTCCCCTGCCCGGCCCGCCCTCCTCCACACGGAGATGTGACGTACGCCTCGGCGGGATCCGGAAAAAACGCGTGAACGTTCCGCGCGGGAGCGGCGTCGTAGGAGAAACAGCGTGAGGGGGGTGGCCAGTGCTGCGCGGAAGGATCCGGCGCGGCCGGGGGTCATACGTCGCTGCCGACGCCGACCCGCTGGACGCGGCGCAGGAACGCCGGGTGCGGGCGGTGCTCGCACTGGGCGGGGTGCCGCAGGCGGACCTGCCGGACGGGGTGCAGCAGGTCCGCCTGCGGTTGCTGGAACGGGCCGCGAGCGGTCGGGAGGCGCCGCGGGACGTCTCGGCGTGGGCGGCGGTCGTCGCCTCCAACCTGGCCATGGACTGGCACCGGGCCAAGCGCCGCCAGGAGCGGCTCGGGGAGCGGCTGGCCGCGCTGCGGCCGGCGGAAGCGCCCTCCGGCGAGGAGACCAGCCTGCTCTCCCTCGCCGTCGCCCGCGGCCTGGACCGGCTGCCCGACGCGCAGCGCCAGGTCGTCGTGCTGCGCTTCTACGCCGACCTGCCGGTGCGCTCCATAGCCGAGCAGCTCGGTGTTCCGGAGGGCACGGTCAAGAGCAGGCTGCACACGGCGGTACGCGCCCTGCGCGCCCGCCTGCACGAGGACGAGGTGGTGTGACATGACCGCCCACGACGAGGCCCGGGACCCGTCCCGCGAAGGGCCCGAGCACGACGGCATGGACGCCCTGACGGCCGCCCTCCTCGACGAGCCGCTGCCGGAGGGGGCCCGGCGGGATCCGGAGTTCCTGGCCGCGCGAGACGCGGCCCTCGCCGACCTCGTGGTCCTGCGCGAGCAGCTGACGGTGATCGCGGACGCGCTCGCCGGCCCGCCGGACGGTGCCCCGGCGGGGCGAGACGCGGCCGCCCGCCCCGGGGAGCGGCCGGACACCGGATCCGGGCCGCAGCGAGCGGACGCGGGGACGCACGCCCCGGGCGGCGCGGCGCCCGGCCACGCGGAGACCGGGCCCGCCCCGCTGAGGGGCCTGCCGTCCCGGCGTCCCCGTCGCCGGCCGGTGAGGGCCGTCCTCGGCGGACTCGCCGCCGCTGCCGCCGCCGCTCTGGTCCTCGGCACGGGGTGGCTCGTGGCGCAGGGCGGGGGAGGGGCCGGAGCGGCGGACAGCGGTGCCGCCGCGGACGCCAAGGAGGCGGGCGGGGTCGCCTTCGGCAGCCCCCGCCACCTCGCGTGCGCGCGGCTCGTCGCCGAGGGTGCGGTGACGGCGGTGGAGCAGGTGCCGGGGGCCGCCGGCACCGAACGGGTCACACTGAGGGTGAGCCGGTACTACAAGGGCGAGGGCGAGGTCACGTTCCTCCGGGACGCCGTCGTGGAGCCCCCGCTGCGCCGGGGCGACCGCGTGCTGATCGGCATGCTCCGCGACGGCGACCGCCCCGACATGGTGCTCGTCGGCGAGGAGGAGATCGCCCCCGAGCGGGCCCGGATCATCGCCGCGCTGCCCGAGTCACGCACGCTGAGCTGCGGCTGGTGACGACGAAGGGGCGGGCGCCCGTACGGACGCCCGCCCCCTTTTCGTCAGCCGGCGCTTACGGGACGACCTTCCCGATCGCCACGCTGCCGACGCCCGCGACCGTGCCGCGCGCGTTCACCAGCTGCACGCGCCCGAAGAACGCCCGTCCCTCGGGAGCCGCCGCCGCGACGGTGACGTCGCCGGAGACGGTGGCGGAGTCGCCCGTGCCGAGCTTCACCGTCGCGGAGCCGTCGACGCTGACGGAACCGAGCGAGGCGGCGAAGAACACGTCCCGGTAGTCGTAGTCCGTGGAACCGGCCGGGACCGAGTAGCCCACGACCTCGACGGTGTACGTACCGGCCGCCGGGGAGGCGATGGACACCGACTCCTCCGAGTCGCCGTCCGCGGACTGGGCGACCCGGTTGCCGGCCTTGTCGTAGACCGTCAGGTCCAGGTCCGCGGAGGCGTCGGACACGTTGCCGATGGCCGCGTCGAGTGACGCGGCGCCCTCGGGCACCTCGACCGTCATCGTGTGCTTCTCACCCGTCCTGATGGCCGGGCGGTCGGTCCTGGACGAGCCGAGCGGCCCGCCGACCAGCTTGCCCTCCAGCGCGGCGAGCTCGTTCGTCACCTTCCACGAGGCGGCGGCCGGCGTGCCGACCTTCGCCTCGGGCACGGTCACGGTCTCCGGGTCGAAGGCCGCGCCGAGCACGGCGGCGTCCAGCTTGTACGGGTTGTCGAGGAGCGGCGAGGTGCGGCGCGACTCGACCTCGATCTCCCAGACGCCCGGCTGCGGATTCGCGTACGAACGCACGTCGGGGCGGCAGGTGTTGGCCGGGTTGTTGTAGTTCGGGTAGCAGTTGACCGTCGACGTCGGGTCGGCCGGGACGCCGTACGGGTGGATGGCGACGAACCGGGTCTGGCTCTTGTCCTTGAGCCCGCTCATCGCGATCTCCAGCGTCTTCGCGCCCTCGGGCACGGTGACGAAGTAGGAGGTCGTGCTGTTGCGCTGGGCGGTGCCCGACGCGGCGAAGGTGTGCTTCAGCGGCGCGGAGACGACCACGGTGGTCATGATCTGCTGGTCGACACCCTCGGTGCGCGGGTCGTCGACCTCCAGGATCGCGCTCTTGATGCCGGCGGAACCGGGCGCGGCCTGGACCTTGACGGTCACCGGCTGGTTGAGCGGCAGGCGGACCTCGTCGTCGCCGAGGACGCGGAAGGTGCGGCCCGCGTTGTTCTCGATGCCGAGCTCGTGGCGGATCGCGCGGTCCGGGCCGGACGTACGGGTGATCGTGACGTCGTACGTCTTCTTCTGGCCGGCCTTCAGGCCGCCCTCGCGGTCGTAGAGGCCCGTGCCGAAGCCCGGGGTCTTCAGGAACTGGTCGATCGCGGTGTCGACCGGCGCCTTCACCGTGTACCGGTGCGCGGTGGCGCCGTCCCGGATGGCGTCCCAGGCGTCCTCGATGTCGATGAGGCCGGCGCCCTCCTCGTAGGCCTGCACACCGCTGATGTGATCGGCGGTGGAGGTGAGGGCGGTGCGCAGCTCCGCCGGGGTGAGGTCGATGCCCTTGCGCTTCGCGGCGGACAGCAGCAGCGCGGAGGCGCCCGCGGCCTGCGGGGAGGCCATCGAGGTGCCCTGGAGCATGCCGTAGCCGGCCGGGAGGGAGTAGCCCGCCTCGGCGACCGGGGCGCCCGGCAGCCAGGTCTGGATGGTGTTGATCGCCGCACCCGGCGCGACCAGCGTCGGCGTGAAGCCGCCGTCCTCACGCGGACCGCGCGAGGAGAAGGGCATCATGGCGTACTTCTTCTCCACCACGGAGCCGTAGTTGGCGGCCCAGGTCTCCTTGGAGGCGGACGCGCCGACGGAGATGACCTTGTCGGCGAGGCTGGGGTCGCCGATGGTGTTGGCGCCGGGGCCGGAGTTGCCCGCGGAGATCACCAGCTGGACGCCGTACTCGTCGATCAGGCGGTTGTACAGCTCGGCGCGGGCGTTGTTGCCGTCGTTGAGCGCCGGCAGGCCGCCGATGGACATGTTGACGATGTCGACGCCGCGGTTGGTGACGAGGTCGATCATGCCCTCGGTGAGCGCGACGTTGGTGCAGCCGCCGGTCCAGGTGCAGGCGCGGGACGAGACGATCTTCGCGCCGGGGGCGGCGCCGTCCATCCGCCCGCCGAACAGGCCGTTGGCGGCGGTGATGCCGGCCACGTGCGAGCCGTGCGAGCCCTCGATGACGCCGATGTTGACGAAGTCGGCCTTCTTGCCGGTCCAGTCGCCGCCGTAGGGGTCCATCGGGACGTCCTTGCGGATCTCCACGACGAACGGCTGGCGCTCGGCGACGTCGGTGGACGGGTCGTCGGTGCCGAAGTACCCGATCTGGAAGCCGTCCTTGTACGGCTTCATCGCCGTGTCGTCGGAGAAGTCCTGGTTGTTGTTCAGGTCGACCCGGACGGTGCCGGCGGCGGCGTCGTAGAGCACGCCCCAGGAGTCGGTGGTGTCGCCGTCGCGGTTGGCGTCACCGGCCGCGTCACCGCCGGCGGTGTAGGACTCCAGGAAGGTGCTGATCCGGTACGTGCCCTCCGGGGCCGTCCAGGTCTTGTCGCCGTAGGTGAAGGCCGGTCCGGAGACGGAGGAGACCATGGGGCGCCAGGTCCGGTCGCTGTCGACGATCGGGTCGGTCGCCGTCACCCAGTCGACGATCTTGCGCTCGCCGGTGGTGGTCTTCTGCAGCGCCGGGTGGCCGAGGTCCACGCCGGAGTCGAGGATGCCGATGGTGACGCCGCGGCCGTCCGCCTTCGGGTTGTCCTCGACGAACTCGACGGCGCCGGTCTCGAAGGACGGGTTGTACGGGTTCTTCGCGGGGGTCCGCTTCCCGGGGGCCGGGTACGTCGCGGTTCCCTGGCTGCCGGCCTGGCGGGTGGTGTCCGCGCTGGGCGTCGGGTCGTCCAGCGGGATCTCGTCGCGCAGGTCGACGCCGTGCACGGAGGAGAGCTTGGTGGCGGCTGCGATCGCCGCGTCCGCCTTGGCGGTGGGGACGGTGGCGCGGACGTAGCCGAGCTTGTCGTCGGTCCGGCCGACCGAGCCGCCCTTGACCGCGCCGAGCTGCTCGGCGACCTGCTCGGTCCTGCCGGGAGCGGTGGCGATCATCATCGTGACGTGCTTGGCGCCGTCGGCCTTGGCCTCGGCGAGCAGCTCGGCGTCGTCCGAACCGAGCTTGTCGGGTGCCGTCTTGACGTCGGCGTCGGCCGGCGCGGCGGGCGGCGTGTCGGCGGCGAGGGCCACGGGCACCGGCCCGGCCGCGGCGAGCGCGGCGACGAGACCGGCAGCGACGGCGATGCGGGCCGCGCGTCTGGTGCCCGATATCGGGTCGCGCTGGGGGGTGTGGGTCATCGGCATCCCTTGCACGTAAAGGAACGATCGGGAGCGACCGGAGCCGATCGACCCTGGCCGCGACGGTCCGGAACGCGGTCCCGGACGATCGTTGAGCCTTACTCAAGGGTCTGCTGTTTGGGGAGGGTTGACCGAAACGAAATGGATGTGTGGGGAAAACCCCCGGTGTCCTTATGGGGAGATGGGGCCCGAAGCGGACAAGTCGCCGCGCGTGCGTAGGGTCAGGCGTCCTTGGTGCGCGCGTAGTGGCGGGAAGCCTTCGCCCGGTTGCCGCACGACGCCATGGAGCACCAGCGGCGGGTGCCGTTGCGTGAGGTGTCGAGGAAGTGCAGCGTGCACGCCTCGTGGGCGCACCGGCGGATCCGGTCGGGAGCGGTGCCCAGCAGCAGGAGGTAGTCGCGGGCGGCCAGCCAGGCCGGCCCCCAGGAGGCGTCGTCGAACTCCGGCCGCTCGCCCGGCCCGTCCGCGGTGAGCGTCGCCCGGATGCGCCCGTGCGCGAGTACGGCGTCCACGGCCGCCGCTCCTTCGCCGGACGTCCCCTCCACGGCCTCCCGCAGGGCGTCCCGTGCCCGCAGGGTGTGCCGCAGGGTTGCCTCGTCGGCGGTGAAGCGGGCGTCCAGTCCGTTGGCGCCGAGCCACACCGCGAGCCCGTCGGTGCCGGTGAGCAGGTCCCGCGCGGCGGAGCCCTTCCCCCATCGCGTGTTGAGCAGGTCGAGCGCGAGCGGCTCGCCGGTGAGCGGTCGCGGGTCGGTGCGGTCCGGGTCGGACATGAGGGCTCCCTTCGTACTAACCAGTCAAGGGTACGGGACTGGTTGCATCCCTTCTTCTAACCGTCTAACGTGAACTTCAACGGTTAGTCCCGCTCCCGCGGGACCCGACGAAGGGACACGCATGACCCTGCGCACCGGCCACATCGGCCTGAACGTCACCGACCTCGGCGCCTCGCTCGCCTTCTACCGGGACGTCCTGGGCTTCACCCTGATCGGCGAGGGCAAGGAGGAAGGCCGGCGCTACGCGTTCCTCGGCGACGGACGCCACCTCGTGGTCGCCCTCTGGCAGCAGGCGGACCGTCCGTACGGCGCCGACCGTGCCGGGCTGCACCACCTCGCGTTCGAGGTGGAGTCGATCGAGCGGGTCGGGGAGTACGAGGCCGCCCTGCGCGCCCACGGCACCGAGTTCGCTTACGAGGGCGTCGTCGCCCACGGCGAGGGCGCGGCCTCCGGCGGCATCTTCTTCCACGACCCGGACGGCACCCGCCTGGAGATCTACGCGCCCAGCGGCGCCGAGGGCGCCCCGGCGCCCAGCCAGTCCGCACCCACCTGCGGTTTCTTCTAGGAGGGACGCGTCCATGACGGAAACCGCGGCCGTGTACCACGCGGGCTCGCGCACGGTGCAGGACCGGGTCGGCGTCCGCCGGAACGCCGACCACGTCGGCCGGTCCATCGGACGGGACATCAAACCGGTGGCCGCGGCGTTCCTCGGCCTCCAGCCGATGCTGGTGATCGGCGCCGCCGCCCCGGACTCGGGCCGGGTGTGGGCCGGGGCGCTCACCGGAACCCCCGGCTTCGTCCGGGCCACCGGCACTCGGCAGATGTCGGTCACCGGCCGGGTGCCGGCGGCCGACCCGCTCGCCACCGCCCTCACCACCGTGGGCACCCCGGTCGGCACCCTCGCCCTGGACCCGCGCACCCGCCGCCGCATGCGCCTCAACGGCCGGCTCCGGCCCACGCCGGGGGGCTTCGCCGTCGAGGCGGACCAGGTGTTCGCCAACTGCCCCAAGTACCTGCAACGACGGCAGTCCTACGAGACGGTCGGCGACCGCACGCCGGGCACGGCGCGCCGTTCCGGCGAACTGAGCCGCGCTCAGGCGGCGTTCGTGGCGGACGCCGACACCTTCTTCATCGCCACCGTGCACGGTGACGGCGCCGACGCCAGCCACCGGGGCGGCAACCCCGGCTTCGTCCGGGTGGCCTCGCCGACGGAACTGACATGGCGCGACTACCCGGGCAACGCCATGTTCCTCACCCTCGGCAACCTCGCCGCCGACCCGCGCGCCGGTCTGCTCTTCGCGGACTGGACGACCGGCACGACCCTCGGTCTCACCGGTGAGGCGCGCACCGAGTTCGGCCCCGGCGGGGAACGCCGGGTCCGCTTCACCGTGCACGAGGCGCTGGAGACCCCGCACGCGCTCCCGCTGCGCTGGTCCGCCCCCGAGTACTCACCTGCCAATCCGCAGCCGCCGGGTTAACGTCCACGGATGCGAAGGAAGTTGAGGGTGGCGGCCTACGCCGTGTGCGTGCGCGACGGACAGCTCCTGCTCGCCCGGTCCCCCGGCCCCGGCGGCGTCCCCGAGTGGGTGCTGCCGGGCGGGGGCATGGAGCACGGCGAGGACCCCTACGACACCGTGCGCCGGGAGGTCGAGGAGGAGACCGGTCACCTCGTCGAGGTCACCGGCCTGCTCGGCGTGCACTCCACCCGGCGCACCTTCCCCGGCCGGTTCGGCCGCGCCGTCGACCACCACGGCGTCCGGCTGCTCTACGAGGCCCGGGTCACCGGAGGCGAACTGCGCAACGAGGTGGGCGGTTCCACCGACCTCGCCGCCTGGCAGCCCCTCGACGCCGTCCCCGGCCTGGTCCGGATCCGCCTGGTCGACATCGCCCTGCGCCTGTGGCGCGAACGCCCGGCGACGGGCCGGGCGGAACCGGCCTGATCCGCACGGTGCGCCGCCCGGGGCCGGACAGGCCCTAGCGGGGCAGGACCAGGACGTGGGCCGCCGGGTCGCGGTCGGCCGAGGCCGTCAGGGCCGTGCGGACCACCGCCGCCTGTTGCTCCGCCGCGTCCCGGAGCGCCCGCGGGGCGATGCGGACGACCGTGATGCCGAGCCGCTCCAGGTGTTCCCGCTTGCGGGCGTACTCCGACCACTCGGCGTCGTCCTCCGGCCGCCCGCCCGGACGGGGCGCGCGGGTGTCCAGCTCCACCGCCACCGACTGCTCCGGCCAGTACGCGTCCACACCACCGAGACGGGGACCGCCGGGCAGCCGCAGCTCGACGTTCCAGCACGGGTCCGGCAGGCCGTGGTCGTGGACCATCCGGTACAGCCGGGACTCCGCCAGCGCCCGGCCCTCGGCCAGCAGCGAGTCCACCGCGTCCACCACGTGCGGCCGGCTGAGCAGCTTGGCGGCGGTGAGCTCCCGGACCACCGCCGCCGGTTCGCAGTGCCCGCCCCGCACCGCCTCCGTGAGCAGCCGCCGCACGGTGCCCGCGTCCCCCAGGTCCGCCACGGCGTCGGCCAGCGCCCGCGCGACCGGTGCCACGGGCAGGCCCGTGACCTCCTGAGGGGGCGGCAGGGCGGAGGCCCGGACGACACGGACGCAACCCGTCGAGCGCAGCCGGCGCAGCCGCGGGACCAGGACGTCGAGGACCTCCAGGGACGGCAGCGGGGGAGCGGAGGAGAAGCCGTGCAGGGTCAGCGCGGCCAACCCGGTGATCATCACCTCGCCGTAGGGGGACGCGGGCGGCCCGTCCGCGCCGGGTTGCACGGGAACGCCCGTGGTCCGCTCCCGTGCCGCGTACAGCAGCACCGCGTGCAGCCGCTCCTCGCTGGTCGGCGGGCCGGGGTGGAGCAGGACGACGCCGGGGAGGAGCTGCTGCCAGGGCCCGCCGGGGCGGCACTGCGCACCGGCCTCCGCGGCCGAGACGCCGTGGGCACGGAGCTGCGCGTGGGTCAGGACACGGCGTCCCGTGCTGGTGGGGAGGTGGTGCAGGGGGCGGGGGGAGAGCGGGGTGTTGTGGTTCATGCCCGGCAATTTCCCGTCTCCGGCCGCCCCTCGAACCCCTGTTACAGGCTCGTCGACGAACAAGGACAAGCCCGCACTGAAGGACGTCTGTTCGGACACCGAAAACCCCTGGTCCGTTCGGGTGAGAACCAGGGGTTACGGCGTGATTGCCCGCGTTCGGTAACGGCCGCGGACGGCGGGGTGCGCGGGGGCGGCTCAGTCCGCCGTGGCGTCGCACGCCTGGCCGCGCAGGGCCCGGGCCAGGTCGTCCCGGGCCTCGAGGACCAGCCGGCGCAGTGCCGGGGCGGCGTCCTCGTGGGACGTGAGCCACGCGTCCGTCGCGTCGAGCGTCGCCCGCGAGTCCTGGAAGGAGGGGAACAGACCCCGCACCACATCCATGCCGATCTGGATCGACCGCTCGGTCCACACCCGCTCGATCGCCGCGAAGTACTTCTCGGTGTACGGCGCGAGCAGCTCCCGCTGGGACGACTGAGCGAAGCCCGCGATCGTCGCCTCCACCAGCGCGTTGGACAGCGCGTCCGACTCCACGACCTGCGCCCAGCACTGCGCCTTGACCGCCGCCGACGGGCGGGCGGCCAGGCAGCGGACGTGGTGCCGCTTGCCGGACGCGGTGTCGTCCCGGGCCAGTTCGGCGTCCAGCCTCTTCTCGTCCGCCGCCCCGTGTGCGGCCAGCGGCGCCAGGAACGCCCAGCGCAGCTCCTGGTCGACCTCCAGCCCAGGGAGGGCCTCCGTGCCCTCGAGCAGCGAGGTCAGCAGCTCGAAGTCGGCCGGCGCGCCGGCGACGCGGGCGAAGAACCTCGCCCACGCGAGCTGGTGCTCGCTGCCCGCCTCGGCGGCGTGGAGCTGGGCCGAGGCGCCCTCGGCGAGCAGACGCCCGGCCTGCTCCCGCCGTCCGGGCGCGGTGTAGTGCACGGCCGCCGACTCGGCCCACGCGTGCAGCATCTGCAGCACGCCGATGTCGGACTCCCGGCCCGCGAACCGCAGCACCAGGCCGATGAACTCCCGGGCCGGCAGCAGCGCGTCCCGCGTCATGTTCCACAGCGCCGACCAGCACAGGGCGCGGGCCAGCGGATCGGTGAGGTCGCCCAGGCCGTCGCGGAGCGCCGCCAGGGACGTCTCGTCGAAGCGGGTCTTGCAGTACGTCAGGTCGTCGTCGTTGACCAGCACCAGCTCCGGCGCGTCCGCGCCCGCCAGCTCCGCCACGACCGTGCGCGGGCCCTCCACGTCCGTCTCGGCCTGCGCGTACCGCTCGAAGGTGCCGGACTCCGTGCGCCGGTACAGGCCCACCGCCACCCGGTGCGGGCGCAGTTCGGGATGGGACTCGGCGGCCTCCTGCACCACCGCCAGCTCGTCGACGCGTCCGTCCGCGCCGAGCAGCACCTGCGGGGTCAGCGCGTTGACGCCCGCCGTCTGCAGCCAGGAACGGGCCCATGCGCCCATGTCCCGTCCGCTCGTCTCCTCCAGGACGGAGAGCAGGTCACCGAGGCGCGTGTTGCCGTACGCGTGCCGCTTGAAGTAGCGCCGGGCGCCCTCCAGGAACGCGTCCTGACCGACGTACGCCACCAGCTGCTTGAGGACCGAGGCGCCCTTCGCGTACGTGATGCCGTCGAAGTTGAGCTTGGCGTCCTGCAGGTCGCGGATGTCCGCGGTGATCGGGTGCGTGGAGGGCAGCTGGTCCGCGCGGTAGGCCCACGCCTTGCGGCGGTTGGCGAACGTGATCCAGCCGTCGGTGAAGCGGGTGGCCCCGACCAGGGAGAACGCGCCCATGAAGTCGGCGAAGGACTCCTTCAGCCACAGGTCGTCCCACCACTCCATGGTGACCAGGTCGCCGAACCACATGTGCGCCATCTCGTGCAGGACGACGTTCGCCCGGCCCTCGTACGACGCCCGTGTGACCTTGCCCCGGAAGATGAACTCCTCGCGGAAGGTGACCATCCCCGGGTTCTCCATCGCGCCCAGGTTGTACTCGGGCACGAAGGCCTGGTCGTACTTCCCGAACGGGTACGGGTAGTCGAAGTGGTCGTGGAAGAAGTCCAGGCCCTGCTTGGTCACCAGGAACACGTCGTCGGCGTCGAAGTGCGGCGCGAGACCCTTGCGGCACATGGCGCCCAGCGGGATCCGCAGACGGGTGCCGTCCTCGAACTCCCGCTCATAGGTGTCCGTCACGTAGTGGTACGGACCCGCGACGACACAGGTGATGTACGTGGAGATGGGCTTGGTCTCGGCGAACCGCCACACGCCGTCGGTGAGTTCCCCGGCGCCGTTGCTCCACACCGTCCAGCCCTCGGGCGCCCGCACCTCGAAGCGGTACGGGGCCTTGAGGTCGGGCTGCTCGAAATTGGCGAAGACGCGCCGGGCGTCGGCCGGCTCGTACTGGGTGTAGAGGTACACCTCGCCGTCCTCGGGGTCGACGAAGCGGTGCATGCCCTCGCCGGTGCGGGAGTAGGCGCACTGCGCGTCGACGACGAGCTCGTTGTCGGCGGCGAGGTCCTCCAGCAGGATCCGCGATCCGTCGAAGACCTGGCCGGGGTCGAGGTCGCGCCCGTTGAGCGCCACGCTCGTCACCCCCGGCGCGATCAGGTCGGCGAAGCTGCTCGCGCCCGGCTCGGCGCAGCGGAAGCGCACAGTGGTCACGGAGCGGAAGGTGCGCGCACCCTCACCGTCGTTCCCGCCGACCGCCGACCGCAGGTCGAGGGACACCTCGTATCCGTCCACGGACAGCAGGGCCGCCCGCTCCCGGGCTTCGTCGCGGGTCAGATTCTCACCGGGCACGTGCGGACTCCTCATGCGTCGTCGACATGGATGAACAGGACCGATCCTGCCATGTGCCCCTGACGCCGGGCAGCCGGGAATGGCCAGGACGAGCCGCGGCGTTGTCTCCCAGAGATACCGCCTTCACGAGGAGTGACATGTCGGACAAGTCCCCCGCCACGCCTGTCGACTTCTGGTTCGACCCGCTCTGCCCCTGGGCCTGGATGACCTCCCGCTGGGTGCTGGAGGTGGAGAAGCTGCGGGACATCGAGGTCCGCTGGCACCTGATGAGCCTGGCGGTGCTCAACGAGGACAAGCTCGACGACCTCCCCGCGGAGTACCGCGAGATGCTCGAGGTCAAGGCATGGGGGCCGGTCCGCGTGGTCATCGCGGCCCAGCAGGAGCACGGCGCCGAGGTGCTCGGCGACCTCTACACCGCGCTCGGCACCCGCATCCACAACAGGGGCGAGGGGCCGGAGAAGGAGACGGTCGCCGCCGCCCTGGAGGACGTCGGTCTGCCCGCCTCCCTCATGGAGCACTGGGACTCCACCCCGTACGAGGCGGAGCTGCGGGCCTCCCACAAGGAGGGCATCGAGAAGGTGGGCCAGGAGGTCGGCACCCCGGTCGTCGCGGTCCCCGGTCCCGACGGCGAGGAGATCGCCTTCTTCGGCCCGGTGGTCACTCCCGCCCCCCGGGGCGAGGAGGCCGCCCGCCTGTGGGACGGCACGCTCGCGGTGGCCTCCGTCCCCGGCTTCTACGAGATCAAGCGGACGCGGACGAAGGGGCCGGACTTCAGCAACCTGTGACGGTCAGTCCAGCACGGGTACCTTGATCGCCGCGGCGAACGGCTTCTTGTTGAAGCCCGTGCGCAGGTTGCGGCACTGCTTTCCGGTGTCGGCGTCGAGCACGTTCACACAGAGCCAGAACTCGCCGACCCCGGACCGGCCGAGCCGCTCCTTGAGCCAGTCCTCCTCCTTCCTGGTGAGCTGACGGTGCTGCTGGTCCCCGTCGCAGGTCCAGCAGTAGTCCTTCTTCGTCCTCTGTGTCGCCATTGCGCAACGATGGCCCGGATCGCCGCATACCGGAAGCCCCCGCGGGTCATGTCCCCGCGGGGGCCTCACTCTGTCCGCCTGCCGGGTGAACGGTGAGAAGACGACCACGAGGCAGGGTTCTTGTTGCAAATAGCTCGCAACTGCACGCTAACAGCAGAAAGGGCTGTCCGTGGTCAGCTCCGGGCGCGCGCCCGCTGCCAGGCGTAGCCGACGGCCGCCAGGACCAGCGTCATCCCGCCCGTCGAGTAGAGCTGCACCCGGGTGCCCGGCTCCCGGGCCATGAGGACGAAGACCGCCGCCATGCCGGCCAGCGCCACCCACGTCAGCCACGGGAACGCCCACATCCGCACCGCGAGTCTCTCGGGCGCCTCGCGCTCGAGCCGGCGGCGCAGCCGCAGCTGGGAGACGGCGATGAAGATCCAGACGACCAGGATCACCGCGCCGATCATGTTCAGCAGCCAGGCGAAGACGTCGTCCGGCCGCCAGTAGCTCAGCAGCACGCACGCGAACCCGAAGACGGAGGAGGCCAGTACGGCGGTCCGCGGCACCCCGCCCGACACCCGGCCGAGTGCCTTCGGCCCCTGGCCGCGGCGCACCAGGGAGTAGCCGATGCGTGAGGCGCCGTAGATGTTGGCGTTCATCGCGGACAGCAGCGCCACCAGCACCACGACGTTCATCAGCTGACCGGCGCCGGGGATGCCGAGGGTGTCCAGTGCGGCGACGTAGGGGCCGTCCTCGACGACCGCCGGGGAGTCCCACGGGACGAGGGTGACGATGACCGCCATCGAACCGATGTAGAACACCGCGATCCGCCACATCGCCGTACGGACCGCGCTCGCCACGCCCTTGACCGGGTTCTCCGACTCGGCCGCCGCGATGGTCACCGTCTCCAGACCGCCGTACGCGAAGACGGAGGCGAGCAGTCCGATCACCAGGCCCTCGCCGCCGTTGGGCAGGAGGTCGGTGAGGTGGGAGGTGCCGGGGGAGTCCGTGCCGGGCAGCGCACCGGCCACGGCCAGCACGCCCAGCCCGAGGAACAGGGTGATCGCGCCGACCTTCAGCGCCGCGAACCAGAACTCGAACTCGCCGAAGTTCCTCACCGCCGCGAGGTTCGTCGCGCAGAACACCACCATGAACAGCGCCACCCACGCCCACTCCGGCGTGCCCGGCAGCCAGCCGGTGACGATCTTCGCGGCGCCGATGCCCTCCAGGCCGACCGCCGTGCACAGCAGCACCCAGAACGACCAGCCCGCGGTGAACCCCGCCCAGGGGCCGATGGCCCGCTCGGCGTGCGCGGAGAACGAACCCGAGGACGGGTACGCGGCGGACATCTCGCCCAGCATCCGCATCACCAGCATCACCAGGATGCCGGAGAGGGTGTAGGCGAGGACGACGGAGGGCCCGGCGGCGGCGATGGCGGCACCGGAGCCGACGAACAGCCCGGCGCCGATCACCCCGCCGAGGGCGATCATCGACAGATGGCGCTGCTTGAGGCCGTGCGAGAGGGAGGCGCCGTCCGGCTTCGGGGGCGTCTCGACGGTGGTGCTGGGCATGGGCGCGGCTCGTCCAATGCGGGAGACGACAAAACGCCGCCCAGTCTGGGCGGTCTCCCGGCGGTCAGGGGGTGGCTGCCCAGCATGTGGACACCGGTCGTCCGGAGGGTGGGGGCCCGGTTACCCGGCGGGTCCCCCGGCGGTTCCCTTCGTGGTTCCCTTCGTGGTTCCCTTTGGCGGTTCCCCACAGCCGCCCCGCTCCCGCCGGATGTCGGTGATGCCACCTCACCTCCGTGACCGGCGTCACCTCGTACCGCTGGTCACGGCCGATCTTTGTCCGGAGCCCACCAAGTCCGTGATCGTGCCTTTGTCGGGCGCTGATGGTGATCGGCGCGGGGACGCCGGTATAGCGTCACGGTGTCCCCCACCGCCCTCACCCCGCGGAGACCTCATGAGCACCGCCACCGTCACGTCCGCCCGCTCCGGGCAGGTCCTCGCCGACCTCGTCCCGGCCTCCCGCGTCCGGGACGCCGCGCTCGTGCTCGGCGGTGCCGCGCTCACGGGTCTCGCCGCCCAGATCGCGGTGCCCGTCCCCGGCTCCCCGGTGCCGGTGACCGGCCAGACCTTCGCGGCGCTCCTGGTGGGCACCACCCTCGGCGCGCGGCGCGGCTTCGTCTCCCTCGCGGTGTACGCGCTGGCGGGCATGGCCGGCGTGCCGTGGTTCGCGGAGGGCACGTCGGGGATGGGCATGCCGTCCTTCGGCTACATCCTCGGCATGCTGCTGGCCTCCGTCGTCGTGGGAGCGCTGGCCCGCCGCGGTGCCGACCGCTCCGCCTGGCGGACGGCAGGCACCATGGTGCTCGGCTCGGCGATCATCTACGCCGTCGGCGTGCCCTACCTGGCCCTCGCCACCGGCATGTCCGCCTCCGCCGCCATCGCGGCCGGCCTGACCCCGTTCCTCATCGGTGACGCCCTGAAGGCCGCCCTGGCGATGGGTCTGCTGCCGACCGCCTGGAAGCTCGCCGACAAGCGCTGACCGCCGAGCGGTCCCCACGCACGACAGGCCCGCCGGCCGCAGCGCCGGCGGGCCTCTGCGTATGTGTCGCCACCCCGGCGGGAGAGGGGCGATCGAGCCGCGGCCGTTGCCGGGACCTCGGCCGGGGCGCATCGCCGGCCGGGGCGGCCGGGGCCGTGCACACGACGGGGCCGGGGCCTACGGCACCCGTGCCGCCGGCCCCGGCCCCGCCCCTGCCGGAATCCCGGCGGGGCACCCGTGTCAGCCGACCCGGACCTCGTCGCGGTCCGCGGTGCCCGGCGCGTCGACGGCACGGCGCCCCGCCGCCCGCTGCCGCACGACGGCGATGGCGACGACGACGCCGGCGACCAGCAGCGACAGGAGCACCGTGGTCCGCCCGTTGTGCTCCGTGTCGGTCAGCATGTAGCCCAGCACGAACACGATCAGCGCGGCGCTGGCCCACGTCAGGTACGGGTACAGCCACATCCGCACGACCAGCTTCTCCGGCGCCTCCGCCTGGATGATCTTCCGCATCCGCAGCTGCGAGAAGCAGATCACCAGCCATACGAACAGCGCGACCGCACCGGAGGAGTTGACGAGGAAGAGGAAGACGGAGTCCGGGAACTTGTAGTTGAAGAACACCGCGACGAAGCCGAACACGACCGACGCGATGATCGCGGTCTGCGGCACGCCCCGGCTCGTGGTCCGGGCGAACGCCTTCGGCGCGTCTCCGCGCTGCCCCAGCGAGAAGGCCATCCGGGAGGCCGTGTAGAGCCCGGAGTTGAGGCAGGACAGCACCGACGTCAGCACGATGAAGTTCATGATCTGCCCGGCGTGCGCGATGCCGAGGGAGTCCAGCGCGGCGACGTAGGAGCCGTCCTCGGCGATGCTCTTGCTGTCCCAGGGCAGCAGGCAGATCACGACGAAGATCGAGCCGAGGTAGAAGACGCCGATCCGCCAGATGATGCTGTTGGTCGCCTTGGTGACGGCCCGCTGCGGGTCCTCCGACTCGCCGGCGGCCAGGGTGGCGATCTCACTGCCCATGAACGAGAAGACGACGAGCAGGATGCCGGTGAGGATCGCGCCGGCGCCGTTGGGCAGGAAGCCGCCGTGGTCCGTGAGGTTGGCGAGCCCCGCCTGGTCGCTGTCGACGCCGGGCAGCACTCCGAAGACGGCCAGGCCGCCGACGACGATGAACGCGGCGATGGCGACGACCTTGATCCCGGCGAACCAGAACTCGAACTCGCCGTAGGAGCCCACGGACACCAGGTTGGTGGCGGTCAGCACCACCATCACGATGAGCGCCCACCCCCACTGGGGAACGGCCGGTATCCATCCTTCGAGGATCGCGGCACCGGCGGTCGCCTCGACCGCCAGCACGACGACCCAGAAGAACCAGTACAGCCAGCCGATGGAGAACCCGGCCCACGGCCCGAGCGCACGGTCGGCGTGTGCGGAGAAGGACCCGGAGGTCGGGTTCGCCGCGGACATCTCACCGAGCATCCGCATCACCAGCACCACGAGCGTGCCGACGAGGGCGTACGACAGGAGGATGCCGGGTCCGGCGGTCGCGATGCCGGAGCTGGAACCGACGAAGAGGCCGGCGCCGATGACACCGCCGATGGCGATCATCGAGAGGTGGCGGTTCTTGAGCCCGGCCTGGAGGCCGGAATCCGGCGGGGTTCCGTGGCCGCCGGGCCGTTCGGGGCCGTTGCCGGCCTTGGTCTGGGTCGGCTGCGAAGTCATGGGGTGGTCTTCCTGTGAGCCGGTTGTGCGGTACCCGTACGAGCGGTGCACGAGCCGGACCAGTGAAACGGAGGTGAACGAATGAGGGAACCTTTGATTTAGGTTCTTTGCTCGGCCTTTGCCTGGTCTTCTATGGCTTCGGTCACACTTTTCGCGGAGGGCACCCCGCGCCGATTCCCCGCGGCGGCCGTGTCACACTCGACGCATGCGCGTGTATCTCGGCTCCGACCATGCGGGCTACGAACTCAAGAACCACCTCGTCGAGTGGCTCAGGGAAGCGGGCCATGAGCCCGTCGACTGCGGCCCGCACCTCTACGACGCCCAGGACGACTACCCGCCCTTCTGCCTCCGTGCCGCGGAGCGGACCGCCGCCGACGAGGGCTCCCTCGGCATCGTGATCGGCGGCTCCGGCAACGGCGAGCAGATCGCCGCGAACAAGGTCGCGGGCGTGCGGGCGGCCCTGGCCTGGAGCGAGGAGACGGCGGCCCTGGGGCGTCAGCACAACAACGCCAACGTGGTCGCGGTGGGCGCGCGTATGCACAGCCAGGACGAGGCGACGAAGTTCGTCGAGACCTTCCTGAGCACCCCGTTCTCCGGTGATGAGCGTCACATCCGCCGGATCGACATGCTCTCCGCGTACGAGACCAGCGGCGACCTCCCCCCGATCCCGGCCCACCACCCCCAGCAGTAGGGCGGCGTAAGGCGGGACGACGAAGCAGAGCGAGCGAGGGGGGAGCCGTGCCCGAGGGCCACACGATCCATCGGCTGGCCGAGGACTACGCCGGGACCTTCCCGGCCGGAGCCCCCCTCCGCGTCACCAGTCCCCAGGGCAAGTTCACGGACGCGGCCGCCCTCCTCGACGGCACCCCGCTGCACACCACCGACGCCCACGGCAAGCACCTGTTCCTCGGCTTCAAGGACCCCGGGCCCGCACACACCGACTGGGTCCACATCCACCTCGGCCTCTTCGGCAAGGTGACCTTCGGCCCGGCCCCGGTGCCGCCGCCCACGGACACCGTCCGCCTGCGGCTCGCCGACGACGCCTCCTACGTCGATCTGCGCGGCCCCACCACCTGTGCCCTGATCACGGACGGCGAGAAGCGGGCGGTCCACGACCGCCTCGGCCCCGACCCCCTCCGCCCGGACGCCGATCCGGCCCTCGCGTACCGCAGGATCAGCCGCAGCCGTACGACGATCGCCGCGCTCCTGATGGACCAGAAGGTCATCGCCGGTGTGGGGAACGTCTACCGCGCCGAGGTCCTCTTCCGGCACCGTGTCGACCCCTACCGCGCGGGCCGGGACATCACCCCGGCCCAGTGGGACGCGATCTGGGCCGACCTCGTCGCGCTCATGCGTGAGGGCGTCCGCGACAACCGCATCGACACCGTGCGCCCCGAGCACACACCCGAGGCGATGGGCCGCCCGCCGCGCGTCGACGACCACGGCGGCGAGGTGTACGTCTACCGCAGGGCCCACCTGCCCTGCCACATCTGTGGCGGCGAGATCCGCACCGCCGACCTCGCCGCCCGCAACCTCTTCTGGTGTCCCGCCTGCCAGCGCCCCTGAGAACCCTCAGAAGCCGTGCGGCAGCCACGGCGCCGCACCGGCGTTGCCGAACGCCAGGGACGCCTCCGCCAGCGCGCCCCGCCGCAGTTCGCGCACCCGGCCCGCGGCGGCGAGCGCCGAGAGTCCCACCCCGCCCAGGTACGCCGCCCCCAGCTCCCGCACGGACAGGGCGAGGTCGGCCGCGTCCTGCGTGCGCTCGCAGGACGCGCCCTTCACGTCCCCGGTCAGCCGCCAACGCCCCGTGTTCCAGGGGCAGAAGGCGTCCTCCACGTCCAGCACGACGTCCACCGGCGCCTGGTAGGTCCGTGCATCGAGCGCGGCGCCGACGTCCACCAGCCGCACGTACAGCGCGTCGCGCAGCGCCGGACGGCACCGCCGTATGTCCGACACCAGGTACTGCCAGCCGTCGTCGACCGGCCGCCCCCGCGCCACCAGCGTCGACGTCAGGTCGATGTCGAACAGGAACCGCCACAGCGCCGCCCCCGCCGCCGGGTCCAGCGCCTCCAGGGCGCTGAGGATCACCTCGCCGTCGGGACCGCCCGGCCCCCAGGACGGCTTCACCCGGAACCGCGCGTACCCGACCGTCTCGCCGCCCCGCTCGGCGAGCACGCACTGCAGCGGCGACGCACCGCCCCGCTCGCTCTCCGGGTCGAGCAACCCCAGCCGCTCCCAGCCCGGCCCGCGCGCCAGCATTCCCGGACGGCCCGGCACCAGCTGCGCGTAGACCGCCTCACAGGCGTCCAGCGCGTCGGCGGGGTCCGCGTAGCGCAGCCCCACGTCGTCGGTGCCGGCCGGCACCGACAGGCCCGCGCGCCGGGTGTCGATCTCCGCGTTGGTCTGGAAGGTCGCCGCCCCGTAGCCGAACCGGCCGTAGATCGCCGGCTCGGACGCGGTGAGCACCGCCAGCGGCTCGCCCCAGGAGCGGACGTCGTCCAGCTGCCGTCGCATCATCGACGTCAGCACCCCGCGCCGCCGGTGCGTGGCGGCGACACTGACCATGGTGACGCCGGCGGCCGGGACGGACGCGCCGCCGGGCACGGTCAGCCGGAAGGAGAAGGCGCCCGCGCTCCCCACGCACGCGTCGCCGTCCCAGGCGGCCAGGAAGCGGCCGAACTCGGTCAGCTCCCTCCACAGTTCCCGCTCCTCGTCCGCCTCCGGCGGCCCGCCGAAGGCGCGGACGAGGTTCGCGTACGACGTGTCCCATTCATCCGGCCGCAGCACCCGGAGTTCGGGCGCGGGGCCCGTCTGCTCGTTCGCCATGGGCCCATGCCTACCAGGGCGATGCGGGACGAGCGAGGGAATTTCCCGGGGGCGGCCCCATCACGCCGTCCCGTGAAGTTCACTGTGAGTCCGGTCCCCGTCAGGGGGACAACCAGGACCTCCCGTGCCAAGCGACCGGTCCGATGGATAGGGTCCCGAACTAATGGCAGCAGGACGACAGCGGCGCGCGGAAGCCGACACGTTCATGGCCCGGTTGAAGAAACAGTGGCACCGGGCCCGGGTCGGCGTGCGCCGGGCCGCTGTCGACTACTTCCGCGGGGACGGCTCGGACTGGATAGCGCTCGCCGGGCTGCTCCTCACCGTTCCGCTGATCGCGGCCGGGACGCTCGCCAACTCCGTGTGGTGCGCGCCGGCCGCCCTGGTCGTCCCGATCGTCGCGGGCGGCCTGCTGCTGCGCCCGGCGAGCCTGCTCGGCCTGTACGCGGCGGCGGCGACCGCACTGATCGTGGAGGCGGTACAGCTCGGCCCCTACACCGAGGGCGCGGCCCGGGTCACCCCCGGCGTGGTCCTCACCGTCGCGGCCTGCGGTGCCTTCGGTCTGCTCGTCGCCCAGTTCCGCAGCCGGGTGGGCGTGCCGTGGCGGCGCGGCGGCACCATGCTGTTCGACCTGCGCGAACGCATCCGGGTGCAGAGCAAGCTGCCCAAGCTGCCGGACGGCTGGCACCGGGAGATGGCGCTGCGCCCGGCGGGCGGTCAGTCCTTCTCCGGTGACTTCGTGGTCGCGGCCCGTACCAACGGCGGGCGCACCCTCGAGGTCGTGCTGACGGACGTCTCCGGCAAGGGCATGGACGCCGGCTCGCGCGCCCTGCTGCTCTCCGGTGCTTTCGGCGGTCTGCTCGGCAGCCTCCCGCCGCACGCCTTCCTCCCGGCCGCCAACGGCTATCTCCTGCGCCAGGACTGGGACGAGGGCTTCGCCACCTCCATCCATCTGGTGCTCGACCTCGACTCCGGCGACTACGAGCTCTACTCCGCCGGGCACCCGCCGGGCCTCCAGCTCAGCGCCGGCAGCGGCCGCTGGGAGGAGAAGGCGGCCGACGGCCCGCTGCTGGGCGTGTACGACGGCGCCCAGTTCGACCCGGTGAAGGGCTCGCTGCGTCCCGGAGACGTCCTGATGCTGTTCACGGACGGCCTGGTGGAGACCTCCGACCGGGACATGGTCGAGGGCATCGACCGCCTCACCGGCGAGGCCGACCGCTATGTCGCCGGCGGCTTCCACGGCGCCGCGTGGCATCTCATCGAGTCCGTCGCCAAGGACGTCAACGACGACCGGGCCCTGCTGCTCATATGCAGGCAGGGCCCGACGGCCGCAGCGGCGATCCGCTGACCCCGTGCCCGGGGCACACTGAACGGGTGACGAGGACACCGCGCATCACGCTGACCACGGACCGGGTGGAGGCCATCGCCCGCGCCGCGCACGCCGGCCAGACCGACAAGGCGGGCCGGCCCTACGCCGAGCACCTCCGGGCCGTCGCCGAGGGCGTACGGGAACGCGGCGGCGACGAGGAGCAGATCGCGGCGGCCTGGCTGCACGACGCCGTCGAGGACGACAGGCTGACGCGGCAGTGGCTCGACGAGGCCGCGCTCACCCGGCGGACCAAGGACATCGTCCTGGCGGTCACCAAGCGGTCCGGGGAGACGCCCGAGTCGTACGCGGCCCGTGTCCTCGCCACCCCCGGTGCGGCGCTGGTGAAGGAGGCGGACCTGGCGCACAACGCCGACCCGGCCCGCCTCGCCGTCCTCGACGAGGCCACGCGCACCCGGCTGACCGAGAAGTACGCGCGGATGCGCGCACTTCTCGGCCTGGACGGATGAGCCGGACGGCGCGCTAGACCGGGACCTTCTCGCCCCGCGTACGCACCTCGGTGGTCCCCAGCCGCTCCCGGTCCCGGGCCGCCTCGCCGGGATCCTGCCGGAAGGCCCACGCCATCCTGGGCTCCACCACGCACCGCAGGGCCCGCTGCACCGGCCTGGTGCACAGCACCGTGACGACGGCGGCCGCGAAGACGGTCAGCCCGATTGCGCCGGCCGGCTCCTCGAGCACCGGGTGGTCGAACCAGCCGGAGTAGTTGCCCGCCTTCACCAGGAACGCGTGCAGCAGGTAGCCGTAGATCGTGCCCGCGCCGAGGGCCGTGAACCACATGCGCCGGCGCGGCACCCAGGCGAAGAAACAGACGGTCAGCACCAGCGAGCAGCCGAGTGTCCCGAACACCATGACCGGGCCCGTCCACCACGGCGAGCCCAGCTCCTGTGCGGCACTGCTGTGGTAGAGCCAGCCGAGCCGCATGTGCGGCATCGACCACCAGGCGACGACCGTCGCCGCGGCCAGCACCGGCAGAGACATCAGGCGCACCGAGCGGCGCTGCACCCGCTGGAAGTGCTCGGGCCGCAGCAGCAGGCCCAGCACGAAGAACGGCAGGAACTGCAGGACTCGCTGCAGTTCGAGGTCGTCGCCGATCTGGGGTGAGACGGAGCCCAGGGCGGCGAGCGCGAACGAGACCGGCAGCGGATGACGGATCGTCTTCCACAACGGGGTGGTCACCCGCCAGACGAACAGCGCGCACAGGAACCACAGGTGGTACGTCGGGTCCAGCAGCGTGATGCCGTGGTCCGGGTCGTCGTTGCCGTAGCGCTGGAACAGGGAATAGGCGGTCTCGAAGACGACGTAGGGGACGACGACACCGGTGACCAGCCGCTTGATGTGCTTGGGGCGCAGGTCGAAGCTACGCGAGAAGTAACCGGAGATCACGATGAACGCCGGCATGTGGAACATGTACACGACGCGGTAGGCGGTCTCCACCGCCCCGTCGTCCAGGATCTGCCCCCAGGCGTGACCCACGGCCACCAGCACGATCGCCAGATACTTGGCGTTGTCGAAGAACGCGTCGCGCTGTTTGCCGGACGGCGCCGGCCGGTCGCTCTCCTGGGGATGGGTGCGGGGGCTCGGCACTCCGTTCGCCGGTGTCCGTGCCGGGGGAAGCGGCGTTCTGTGGTTGCCGTACGGTCGCTGCGAGTTCGTCACTGACCCTCCCGGCAGGAACTCGGGGAGGCGATCGGTGAGCTCGCTGCGCTTGCGGGGGACGAGGCAGCGTGAAACATCTGAGGCACCCTAGCGTTGTCCGTGGGATTTGGTAAAACGCCCGACGTCATTCCTGGTTATCCCGTCCGGGTACCCCGCATTCGCGAAAGTGTGCATGCCGCTGAGGTGATGGTCAACACGTCAACCGGTTACACGACTTGACCGTACCGCAGGCCATCTTGTCCGGATTCTTCCTGACTAAACCGTGCATGTGACCGGCAGGCGACTCCGGTGATATGTCCGGCTTCGCCGCCTTTCCGGGGTGGGTCGCGCGGTTCGTCGGTACACCTGCGGCGACACATCGAATTACCTGCGAACGCGTTGTGTGGAGACGGAAACGATCCGAGCGAATTCCCTGGCGGGTGTTCCTTCGAATTGTCGTGCGACATAAAGCTGTTGGCCCCCGTGCGCGGGCGTGGACGACGCGCGGCACGATGCCGCCAGGACACTGTGAGGCGGACGATGTGTCAGCGGCCGCATAGGGCGGCCCGGTTGGTGGCACGATGGTTCTGGCGGGGTGCGCGGGGTCGCGTCGCCCGGGCCGGGGAAGCCGAACCGACCAAGGGTGTGATCAGTTGTGGCCATTTCACTGTCAGTGGTGCTGCTGTTGGCGATCATCCTGGTGGTGTTGCTGAGAGGTGGCTCCCTCAAGGCCGGGCCGGCCGTCGTCGCCGTGCTCTTCGGCTTCTTCCTCGCCTCGACGGGCATGGCCGACGACATCCAGCGGTTCCTGGACTCGATAGCGGAGATGATCAACTCGATCAGCTTCTGACCCCGCCCCGCCGCGCGGAACCGGTCCACCACAACGATCAGGGCCGGGTCGAGGAAGATCTCGACCCGGCCCTGAGCCGTACAGAGCGGGCGACGGGAATCGAACCCGCGTAGCCAGTTTGGAAGACTGGGGCTCTACCATTGAGCTACGCCCGCACGGAGTGCGCCGCGCGTCGCAGGAGCACGGCACTGACAGGCATCGTAGCGGGTTGTGCGCCCTCGTCGCACACCCCGTCTCCGTCCGGCCGCCGACGCCGCACCGCGCCGGGAAATTGCGGCGGCCGTTCCGCCTGGGTGCATGTACCCTACGTGTCGCACCGAACGGGGTGTGGCGCAGCTTGGTAGCGCGTCCGCTTTGGGAGCGGAAGGCCGTGGGTTCAAATCCCGCCACCCCGACCAGCCACCTGCTCAGGCACCGGTGATCGCCTTTTGGGTGCCGCAGCCGCTGCCGTTACTATGCAAGCTGCACGCCCGTGTGTCTCTGGAAGTCCTCCGGGCGGCGAATCGGCCGGACCGTTCTGGTCCCGGCAGAACCCGAGAAGTCAGCCACAAGGAGACCGAACCGTGAAGAGCGCCGTGGAGACCCTGAACCCGACCCGGGTTCGGCTCACTGTCGAGGTGCCCTTCGAGGAGCTCAAGGACAGCCTCGACGCGGCGTACAAGAAGATCAACCAGCAGGTCACGGTGAAGGGCTTCCGTAAGGGCAAGGTCCCGGCCCGGGTCATCGACCAGCGGTTCGGCCGCGGTGCGGTGCTGGAGGAGGCCGTCAACGACGCCCTCCCGAAGTTCTACACCGACGCGGTCAACGAGGCGGAGCTGAGCCCGCTGGGCCAGCCTGAGGTCGACATCACGGAGCTGAAGGACGGCGAGACGCTGAACTTCACCGCCGAGGTCGACATCCGCCCGGCCATCGAGATCCCGGACTACTCCGGCATCGAGGTCGAGGTCGACGCCGTCGAGGTCAGCGACGAGGACGTGGACAAGTCCGTCGAGCAGCTCCGCGAGCGCTTCGCCTCCACCTCCCCGGTGGAGCGTGCCGCCGAGGACGGCGACGTCGTCACCATCGACCTGGAGGCCAAGGTCGACGGCGAGGTCCTCGAGGACGGCGTCGCCAGCGACGTCTCCTACACCATCGGCTCCGGCGAGCTGCTGGACGGCATCGACGACGCCGTGAAGGGCGTGGAGGCCGGTGGCGAGGCCACCTTCACCTCCGAGCTCAAGGGCGGTTCGGCGGCCGGCAAGGAGGCCGAGGTCACCGTCAAGGTCACCCAGGTCGCCAAGCGTGAGCTGCCCGAGCTGGACGACGAGTTCGCGCAGCTCGCATCCGAGTTCGACACCCTCGAGGAGCTCAGGGCGGACAGCCGCAAGCGCCTGGAGAACATGAAGCAGTACGACCAGGCCACGCAGGCCCAGGAGCGTGTCCTGGAGAAGCTGCTCGAGCTGGTCGAGGTCCCCGTCCCCGAGAAGCTGCTCGAGGACGAGATCAACACCCGCAAGCACAACCTCGAGCACCACCAGCTGGGCCAGATGGGGCTCGACCTCGCGAAGTACCTGGAGATCCAGGGCAAGACCGAGGAGGAGTTCGAGACCGAGACCCGTGAGGCCGCGGTCAAGGGCATCAAGACCCAGTTCGTGCTGGACGAGCTCGTCAAGCAGGAGAAGCTGAACGTCAACCAGGAGGAGCTCACCGAGCACCTCATGCGCCGCGCCGCCTCCTCCGGCATGTCCCCCGACCAGTTCGCCCAGGCCGTCGTCGAGCAGGGCCAGGTCCCGCTCCTCGTCGGTGAGGTCGCCCGCGGCAAGGCCCTGGCCGTCGTGGTCGAGAAGGCCACGGTCAAGGACACCAACGGCGAGATCGTCGACCTCGAGGACGAGGAAGAGGACGAGGCCACCGAGGCCCCGGCCACCACCGAGGCCGAGTCCACGGAGGCCCCGGCCGAGGAGAAGACCGAGGGCTGAGCCCCGCGCCACTCCGACGTGATCAGCAGGGCCCCGGGTGTGCATCACTCCGGGGCCCTGCTGTCTGGCCTGCGGGCCGGCCGGCCCAGGGGCGCGGGGAACCGCGCGACCGGCCCTCCCCCGGGCGGCAGCCGCCCGCGGACCGGTGGCCGCCGCCGGGAAGGCGAACGGCGCACCCTGCGGAGCAACCCGCGGCGTACACCCCTCTACGCCCCCGGCGAACACCCCCGTTACCGGGATTCCCCGGCGGAGCCACCGCGTTAGGGTCCATGAATACGGGGCCGGAATACCACGGCGAGATCGCCGCAGGCCCCCCGCAGGGAAACGTGAGACGGCCCGGCGCCGTCGTAAGACGAGCAGGTGGATACGTGACGAATCTGATGCCCTCAGCCGCCGGCGAGCCTTCCATCGGTGGTGGCCTCGGCGACCAGGTCTACAACCGGCTGCTCGGCGAGCGGATCATCTTCCTCGGCCAGCCGGTCGACGACGACATTGCCAACAAGATCACCGCACAGCTGCTGCTCCTTGCCGCCGACCCGGACAAGGACATCTACCTGTACATCAACAGCCCCGGCGGCTCCATCACCGCCGGCATGGCGATCTACGACACCATGCAGTTCATCAAGAACGACGTGGTGACGATCGCCATGGGCCTCGCGGCCTCCATGGGCCAGTTCCTCCTGAGCGCCGGCACCCCCGGCAAGCGCTTCGCGCTGCCGAACGCCGAGATCCTGATCCACCAGCCGTCCGCCGGCCTGGCCGGCTCGGCCTCGGACATCAAGATCCACGCCGAGCGGCTGCTGCACACCAAGAAGCGCATGGCCGAGCTCACGGCCCAGCACACCGGCCAGACGGTCGAGCAGATCACCCGCGACTCCGACCGCGACCGCTGGTTCGACGCCTTCGAGGCCAAGGAGTACGGCCTCATCGACGACGTGATCCCCACGGCCGCCGGCATGCCGGGCGGAGGCGGCACCGGGGCCTGAGCGGCCGTACGGGGCCCCTGTGGCCCCGTACCGGCCCCGCCGGGCCCCCGGGCCCGGTGAACAGCCCCAGCAGCCCCAGCCGACCGCCTCAGCCCCTTTCCAGGAGACACCGTGAACGACTTTTCCGGCAGCGGCCTGTACGACCGTGCGCGTGCCGAGTACACCGGCCCCGCGGCCGAGTCCCGTTACGTCATCCCGCGCTTCGTCGAGCGCACCTCCCAGGGCATCCGCGAGTACGACCCGTACGCGAAGCTCTTCGAGGAGCGCGTGATCTTCCTCGGCGTGCAGATCGACGACGCCTCCGCCAACGACGTCATGGCGCAGCTGCTGTGCCTGGAGTCGATGGACCCCGACCGCGACATCTCGGTCTACATCAACAGCCCCGGCGGCTCCTTCACGGCGCTGACGGCGATCTACGACACGATGCAGTACGTGAAGCCGGACATCCAGACGGTCTGCATGGGCCAGGCGGCCTCCGCCGCCGCCGTCCTGCTGGCCGCCGGCACGCCCGGCAAGCGCATGGCGCTGCCGAACGCGCGGGTGCTGATCCACCAGCCGTACAGCGAGACCGGCCGCGGCCAGGTCTCCGACCTGGAGATCGCCGCCAACGAGATCCTCCGGATGCGCACGCAGCTGGAGGACATGCTGGCCAAGCACTCCACCCGGCCGATCGAGAAGATCCGCGAGGACATCGAGCGCGACAAGATCCTCACGGCCGAGGACGCGCTGGAGTACGGCCTGATCGACCAGATCATCACCACCCGGAAGATGGACAACTCCAGCCTGCGCTGACGCGGGGCGGGGGTGTAACGTCTGCCGCCCCTTGGCACGGTTTGGCACGGTCCACGTCAAAGTGAACCGTGCCAAGGGGGGCCCGAACGGGGGGCTCGGCAAGGTACCGTCGGACATAAGGCAGCACCAGGAGCCGACCGGACGCGGACGTCCGGGCGTCTCCCAGGCGAAGGGGAAGCACACCGTGGCACGCATCGGTGACGGCGGCGATCTGCTCAAGTGCTCGTTCTGCGGCAAGAGCCAGAAGCAGGTCAAGAAGCTCATCGCAGGGCCCGGTGTGTACATCTGCGACGAGTGCATCGATCTCTGCAACGAGATCATCGAGGAAGAGCTCGCCGAGACCAGCGAGGTCCGCTGGGAGGAGCTCCCGAAGCCCCGCGAGATCTACGAGTTCCTCGAGGGCTACGTGGTCGGGCAGGAGTCGGCCAAGAAGGCCCTCTCCGTCGCCGTGTACAACCACTACAAGCGTGTCCAGGCCGGCGAGAACGGCGGCGCACAGGGCCGTGACGACGCCATCGAGCTGGCGAAGTCCAACATCCTCCTGCTGGGCCCCACGGGCTCCGGCAAGACCCTGCTGGCCCAGACCCTGGCCCGCATGCTGAACGTCCCCTTCGCGATCGCCGACGCCACGGCGCTCACGGAGGCGGGATACGTCGGCGAGGACGTCGAGAACATCCTGCTGAAGCTGATCCAGGCGGCGGACTACGACGTCAAGAAGGCCGAGACCGGGATCATCTACATCGACGAGATCGACAAGGTCGCCCGCAAGAGTGAAAACCCGTCGATCACGCGTGACGTCAGCGGCGAGGGCGTCCAGCAGGCCCTGCTGAAGATCCTCGAGGGCACCACCGCCTCCGTCCCGCCGCAGGGCGGACGCAAGCACCCGCACCAGGAGTTCATCCAGATCGACACGACGAACGTGCTGTTCATCGTGGGCGGCGCCTTCGCCGGTCTGGAGAAGATCATCGAGGGCCGGGCCGGAGCCAAGGGCATCGGTTTCGGCGCGACGATCCGCTCCAAGCGGGAGATGGAGTCCAAGGACCAGTTCGAGGAGGTCATGCCGGAGGACCTGGTCAAGTTCGGCATGATCCCCGAGTTCATCGGCCGGCTCCCCGTCATCACGAGCGTCCACAACCTGGACCGGGAGGCCCTGCTCCAGATCCTCGTCGAGCCGCGCAACGCACTGGTGAAGCAGTACCAGCGTCTGTTCGAACTCGACGGCGTGGAGCTGGATTTCGAGCGCGAGGCGCTGGAGGCCATCGCCGACCAGGCCATCCTCCGCCAGACCGGTGCGCGCGGCCTGCGCGCCATCATGGAGGAAGTCCTCCAGGGCGTGATGTACGAGGTCCCGTCCCGCAAGGACGTCGCCCGCGTCGTGATCACCGCGGACGTGGTCCTCTCCAACGTCAACCCGACCCTGATCCCCCGCGACGCCCGCGGCCGGGGCTCGGGCGAGCAGAAGACGGCCTGACCGCCGCCACGGCAACGCGAAGGGGCCCCGGGTCGACCCGGGGCCCCTTCGGTGTTCCTGCGTTCAGGCCTCGACCCGCGCCGCGGAGCGCAGTTCGGCGGCGAACGAGGCGACGTCGTCCGTGGCGAGGCCGCCGCTGCCGCCCTTCTGCGCGGCGGCCAGGTCCAGGCCGTTGACCACGCCGTAGGTGCTGTGGTCGGCCCATACGCACACCGGCATCTCCAGCTCGGTCGTGCCCTCGGTGATCGACGCCGTCTGGCACTTCATCACGGCACCGTCCAGCCCGTCCGGTTCGACCGTCTCCGGGCTGCCCTTCCAGGTGACGGTCTCCTTCGCACCGGTGTTGTCGCCGGTGTCACCGGATGTGGCGTGGGCGATGGCGAAACCCTTGTCGACGGTGCCCCCGGGGTCGCCGATCTTCCCGTAGGCGCCGTTGAACGCCATGGCCTTGCCGAGCTTCGCGGAGGAGCCGCTGGCGTACGAGGCCTTCACCACCGTGCCGCTCTTGATGCCGATCTTCTCCAGGTCGGCGGCGGAGTCGGTCCCCGTCGGGCCGCCGTCACTCGAACCGGACCCGCCCTTCTTGTACTCGCCGACCGAGGCCGGCGGGACCAGCTTGTGCGGCCCGTCGTCCGCGATGTCCGCCCCGCCGCCCCCGCCGAGGACGAAGTACGCACCCACACCGAGCGCCGCCACGACCGCGACCGCGCCGACGATCAGACCGGTCCGCCTGCCTCCGCCGCCGGGCGCGGGGGGCTGGGGCGGCGCGCCGTACGGGGCCTGGCCGTAGGGCGGCTGCTGCGGCGGAACGCCGGGCGGGCCGGGCTGGGGCGGGTGGCCGTAGCCGGGCTGCGGAGCCTGCTGACCGTACGGCCCGGGCTGCTGGGGCTGCCCGCCGTACGGGCCCGGCTGGTTGTAGCTCATTACGGGGTTCCCCTCCAGTCGCTCGTGCGCCGCCGGTCAGGCCTTGACGCGGACCTGCTCGCGGAGCTTGGTGGTCAGGTCGACCGCCGTGTCCTTGCCGACGCCGGTGCTGCCGTTGTCACCGGGGGAGACCATGGCGACCGTGCTGTGGTCCGCCCAGGCGCAGAACCAGTCGGTCGACTCCTTCTTGGTCAGCGCGTTGGTGGCCTTCGTGGCCTGGCACTTGGCGACGGCGCCGTCGATCTCGACCTCCTCGGGGTCACCGACCAGCTCGGCGTTCTGCATGCCCCCGGTGTCGCTGGTCGAGCTCTCCTTGACCTCCTTCTGGATGTTGGCGAAGAACTTGTCCAGGACGGCCTGGGGGTCGGCGATCTCGCCGTACCCTCCGACCATCGTCATTCCCTTGGCGGTCAGCAGCTCGGACTGGTCGGGAAGCGTGGTGGGGTCCTGCGGGTCGTAGTCGCTGAAGTCGGCGGTCGACCACTGGCCGACGACGGCCGTACCGTTCTTGACGCCGCTCTTCGCCATGTCCTTCGTGACGTCGGCATCGCTCGACTGGTTTCCGTCGCCGACCCGCTTGTACTCGTCGAGGACCGTCGCCGGGGTGGACAGCTTGTGCGGGCCGTCGTCCTCCAGACCGCCCGCGCCGCCGCCCCCGCCGATGACGAAGTACGCGCCCACGCCGATCGCCGCGACGACCGCGACCGCGCCGACGATGATCGCCGCCTTCTTGCCGCCGCCGCCCGGCGCCGGGGGCTGGGGCGGCATGCCGTACGGGGCCTGGCCGTAGGGCGGCTGCTGGCCGTACGGCTGCTGCGGCGGGACGCCGGGCTGGCCGGGCTGGGGCGGGTAGCCGTACCCGGGCTGGCCGGGCGGGGGCGCCTGCTGGGGGTAGCCGTAGCCGGGCTGCGGAGCCTGCGGCGGCTGGCCGTAAGGACCCTGCTGGCCGTACGGCCCGGGCTGCTGGGGCTGCCCGCCGTACGGGCCCGGCTGGTTGTAGCTCATTACTGGGTTCCCCTCCGGATGCTCATGCGTTGCCGACATCCTGACTCAGGAGCGACACGTTCAGGTCAGTGGGGGTCGCACCGTTACAAAGGAAACGCGTTTCGGGACAGGCCCGTGACGCCTCTAAACTGAGCCCCGTGACCGAGAACGCTCAGCAGCAGCCACCAGCGCCCACCACCGAACTGCCGACCCAGTACGCGCCGGCCGACGTAGAGGGGCCGCTGTACGAGCGCTGGGTGGAGCGCGGTTACTTCGAGGCGGACGCCAAGAGCGACAAGCCGCCGTACACCGTCGTCATCCCGCCGCCGAACGTCACCGGCAGCCTGCACCTCGGGCACGCCTTCGAGCACACGCTCATCGACGCCCTCACGCGCCGCAAGCGCATGCAGGGCTTCGAGACCCTGTGGCAGCCGGGCATGGACCACGCGGGCATCGCCACGCAGAACGTCGTCGAGCGGGAACTCGCCAAGGAGGGCAAGTCCCGCCACGACCTCGGCCGCGAGGCGTTCGTCGAGCGGGTCTGGCAGTGGAAGGGCGAGTCCGGTGGCCAGATCAGCGGCCAGATGCGCCGCCTCGGCGACGGTGTCGCCTGGTCGCGCGAGCGCTTCACCATGGACGAGGGCCTGTCGACGGCCGTCCAGACCATCTTCAAGCGGCTCTACGACGACGAGCTGATCTACCGCGCCGAGCGCATCATCAACTGGTGCCCGCGCTGCCTGACCGCGATCTCCGACATCGAGGTCGACTACCAGGAGGACGACGGCGAGCTCGTCTCCATGAAGTACGGCGACGGGGACGACACCATCGTCGTCGCCACGACCCGCGCCGAGACGATGCTCGGTGACACGGCCGTCGCCGTCCATCCCGAGGACGAGCGCTACAAGCACCTGGTCGGCAAGCTCGTCAAGCTGCCGCTGACCGACCGTTCCATCCCGGTCGTCGCGGACGAGCACGTCGACCCCGCGTTCGGCACGGGCGCGGTCAAGGTCACCCCGGCCCACGACCCGAACGACTTCGAGATCGGCCGGCGCCACGACCTGCCCGCCATCGCGGTCATGGACGAGCACGCCGTCATCACCGCCCACGGCCCCTTCCAGGGCCTGGACCGGCTCGAGGCCCGCTCCGCCATCGTCGCCGCGCTGCGCGCCGAGGGCCGGATCGTCGCCGAGAAGCGGCCGTACGTCCACAGCGTCGGCCACTGCTCGCGCTGCAAGACCACCATCGAGCCGCGGCTGTCGATGCAGTGGTGGGTCAAGGTCGGTCCGCTGGCGAAGGCGGCCGGTGACGCGGTCCGTGACGGCCGCGTCAGCATCCACCCGCAGGAGATGGAGAAGCGGTACTTCGACTGGGTCGACAACCTCCACGACTGGTGCATCTCGCGGCAGTTGTGGTGGGGTCACCGCATCCCGGTCTGGTACGGGCCGAACGGCGAGGTCGTCTGCGTCGGTCCCGACGAGCAGCCGCCGGCCGGCGAGGGCTGGCACCAGGACACCGACGTCCTCGACACCTGGTTCTCCTCGGGCCTGTGGCCGTTCTCCACCCTCGGCTGGCCCGAACAGACCGAGTCGCTCGCGAAGTTCTACCCGAACTCCGTCCTGGTCACCGGCTACGACATCCTCTTCTTCTGGGTCGCCCGGATGATGATGTTCGGCCTGTACGCGATGGACGGCACCCCGCCGTTCCACACCATCGCCCTGCACGGCATGGTCCGCGACCAGTTCGGCAAGAAGATGTCGAAGTCCTTCGGCAACGCGGTCAACCCGCTGGACTGGATGGACAAGTACGGCTCCGACGCCCTGCGCTTCACGCTCGCGCGCGGCGCCAACCCCGGCGTCGACGTGCCGATCGGCGAGGACTGGGTCCAGGGCTCACGCAACTTCGCCAACAAGATCTGGAACGCGACCCGCTTCGCGCTGATGAACGGCGCGACGGTCGAGGGCCCGCTGCCGGACGCGTCGGCGATGTCGCCGACCGACCGCTGGATCCTGTCCCGGCTGAACTCGGTGGTCGCCGAAGTCGACGCGTACTACGACGACTTCCAGTTCGCCAAGCTGTCGGACGCGCTGTTCCACTTCGCGTGGGACGAGGTCTTCGACTGGTACGTCGAGCTGTCCAAGACCACCTTCCAGGCGGGCGGGGAGCCGGCCGAGGTCAGCAAGCGCGTCCTCGGTGAGGTCCTCGACGTCACGCTCAGGCTCCTCCACCCGGTCGTCCCGTTCGTCACCGAGACGCTGTGGACGACGCTGACGGGGGGCGAGTCGGTCGTCATCGCCGACTGGCCGTCCGACAGCGGTTTCCGGGACGCGGACGCCGAGCGGGAGATCGGGACGCTCCAGTCGGTGATCACCGAGGTCCGCCGCTTCCGGGCCGACCAGGGACTGCAGCCCGGGCAGCGGGTCCCGGCCCGGCTGAGCCTCGACGGCACGGCGCTCGCCGCGCACGAGCCGGCCATCCGGCAGCTGCTGCGCCTCCAGCCGGAGGGCGAGGCGTTCACGGCGACGGCCACCCTGCCCGTCGCGGGTGTCGAGGTCGCGCTGGACCTGTCCGGCGTGATCGACGTCGCCGCCGAGCGCAAGCGGCTCGCCAAGGACCTCGCCGCCGCCGAGAAGGAGAAGGCCCAGGCGACGGCCAAGCTCGGCAACGAGGCGTTCCTGGCGAAGGCCCCGGACCACGTGGTCGGCAAGATCCGCACGCGGCTGGCGAAGGCGGAGGAGGACATCCTCCGCATCCAGTCCCAGCTCGACCGCCTGCCCCAGGCCTGACGGCCCACCCGGACCGCCCGCGGCCCCCGACCGGTGACCTCCCGGCCGGGGGCCGTTCACGTCGCGGTGAGGACGGCGTAACCCGCCGGGGAGAACCTGCGGCTTCGCCCACCGCCCGGCCGACCGGGCCGACGCCGTCAGGAGCACCCCCACGATGCCCCGCACCGCGCCTCCCACCGCCGTGCCGCCCGCCGGACCGACCGCGCGGGGCGGAACCGGCCGGGAGCGGCGGTACGACATCGACCTGCTGCGCGTCCTGTGCACGGCCGCCGTGGTACTGGTCCACGCCTCCGCCGAGTTCCTGGACGCGGGCCACCGCGCGACCGGTGTGGTCGGCGACTCGGCCGGCCGGTTCGCCGTGCCCGCGTTCTTCGCGATGGCCGGCTGGGCCGCCCTCGTGGGCTCGCCGGTGCGCGGCGAGGCCCAGCTCCTCACCCGGCTCGGGCGGATCCTGCGTCCGATGGCGGTGTGGACGGCGGTGTACCTGCTCTGGCAGCAGCTGTACGGGCCGCCCCTCGACGGCGGTGCCGAGGAGGCGCTGCGGGCCCTCTTCGGGTCCGTGGAGGCCGCCTTCCACCTCTGGTACCTCTACACCTACGTGCCGCTCCTGCTGCTGCTCGGCGTCGTGGTGCTCGTCCTCCACCGGCGTGCCGCACCCCGCCGGTCGCTGCTGCTGCTCGTCGCGTTCGCCGTCGCCCCGGTGCTCGCCGGGGACGGGCGGGCCCTCACCGGGCTGCCGCTGCCCGCCTGGGACTGGAAGGTGTCGCTGTCCACCCTGGGCTACGCGGTGGCGGGCGCGGCCCTGCTCGCCGCCCGGCGGCGCGGTCCGCGTGCGCTGTGGCTCGCGGGCGCGGCGGTCGCCCTCGTCGCCCTGACCGCGTACCAGCTCACCGTGCGGCAGCCCGCCGCCTACGGGAGCCCGGCGGTGGCCGCGCTGACCTTCGCCGTGCTCGGCGCGGTGGGCGGGGTGCGGGTGCCGGACAGGGCGCGGGCGGTGCTGGAGCGGCTGTCGGACGCGTCGTTCGGAACGTACCTGGTGCACCTGCTGTTCGTGCTGCTGCTGGTCGGACCCGTCGCCGAGGGGCTCCCGCACGGGTTCCCGGCACCCGTGGCGCTCGCCGTGACGGCGGTGGCCGCCGCCGCCCTGTCCTTCGCCGCGAGCGTGCTGTGGGGCCGTCTGGGGATGCGCAGATGGCTCGGCTGACGCGGGAGACGGGGGCTGCCGGGCGGCGTCCCGGCCGCTCCGTAGACTGGGGACCGTGAGCGAGCGCCCAGAATCAGCAGGTCCCGACCCGGACGACACCTTCGACGAGTTCGCCGAGCTCGTCGAGGAGGAGACCCGCCGCGACCCCGACCTCGCGGTGATCGAGGCCGGCAGCCGCACCCTGCGCACCCAGGGGGGCCCGCCGCAGGCGGACGTGCCCGCGCGCCCCGAGGACCCGGAGGTCGACAACGCCCTGCGCGAGGTCGAGGCGGAGCTCGCCACCCGCTGGGGCGAGACCAAGCTGGAGCCCTCGGTCGCCCGCATCTCCGCGCTGATGGACGTCCTCGGGGAGCCGCAGCGGTCGTACCCGTCGATCCACATCACGGGCACCAACGGCAAGACCTCCACGGCCCGCATGATCGAGGCCCTGCTCGGCGCCTTCGAGCTGCGCACCGGCCGCTACACCTCCCCGCACGTGCAGTCGATCACCGAGCGGATCAGCCTGGACGGCTCCCCGATCTCCGCCGAGCGCTTCATCGAGACGTACCGGGACGTCAAGCCGTACGTCGAGATGGTCGACGCGTCGCAGGAGTACCGGCTGTCCTTCTTCGAGGTCCTCACCGGCATGGCGTACGCCGCCTTCGCCGACGCGCCCGTGGACGTGGCGGTCGTCGAGGTCGGCATGGGCGGCAGCTGGGACGCGACGAACGTGATCGACGCCGGTGTCGCCGTGGTGACGCCGATCGACCTGGACCACACCGACCGCCTCGGCACCACGCCCGCGGAGATCGCCACGGAGAAGGCCGGCATCGTCAAGCGGGACGCGACCGTGATCATGGCGCAGCAGCCGGTGGACGCCGCTCAGGTGCTGTTGAAGAAGTCCGTCGAGGTGAACGCCACGGTGGCCCGTGAGGGCCTGGAGTTCGGGGTCGTCGCCCGGCAGGTCGCCGTCGGCGGCCAGCAGGTGACCCTGCGCGGGCTGGGCGGCGAGTACCCCGAGGTGTACCTCCCGCTGCACGGCGCGCACCAGGCGCACAACGCGGCGGTGGCCCTCGCCGCGGTGGAGGCGTTCTTCGGCGTGGGCGCCCAGCGTGAGGGGCGGCTCGACATCGACACCGTGCGCAAGGCGTTCGCCGCCGTCGCCTCGCCGGGCCGGCTGGAGGTCGTGCGGCGGTCTCCGACCGTCGTCCTGGACGCCGCGCACAACCCGGCGGGCGCACGGGCGGCGGCCGAGGCGATCGGGGAGGCGTTCCAGTTCAGCCGGCTCATCGGCGTGGTCGGCGCGAGCGGCGACAAGAACGTGCGCGGGCTGCTGGAGGCGTTCGAGCCGGTCTTCGCCGAGGTCGTCGTCACCCAGAACTCCAGCCATCGCGCGATGGACGCCGACGAACTGGCCGCGATCGCCGTCGAGGTGTTCGGCGAGGACCGCGTCCAGGTCGAACCGCGGCTGCCGGACGCGCTCGAGGCCGCGATCACGCTGGCCGAGGAGGAGGGCGAGTTCGCGGGCGGCGGTGTGCTCGTCACCGGTTCCGTCATCACTGTCGGCGAGGCCCGACTGCTCCTGGGGAGGGGCTGAGATCCCGTGCGTACGCTCTGTGCTTCGACCCTGATCGGCGAGTTCTTCGTCATCGGTTTCGCCGGGCTGGTCGCGATGAAGGACCCGGACCTGTCCACCGGCACGGTGTGGACGGTCTGCGGCATCGCGATGTTCCTGTCCGTGGCCCTGTGCGGGGTGATCACGCGGCCGGGCGGGGTGGCTCTCGGCTGGGCGCTGCAGATCGCCCTCGTCGCCTCCGGTGTCTTCGTTCCGATGATGTTCTTCCTGGGCGTGGTCTTCGCGCTGCTGTGGTGGGCATCGGTGCACTTCGGGCGGAAGGTGGACGAAGCCAAGGCCCGTTTCGCCGCCCGCGCCGACCAGCCTGACGCTGCGTGACACCGGCCCCGACACGCCCGGTAACCTCGTCACTCCGCACCACTTCACGCACAAGGAGCTCCGTCGTGACCCAGCGCACCCTCGTCCTCCTCAAGCCCGACGCCGTCCGTCGTGGCCTGACCGGCGAGATCATCAGCCGTATCGAGCGCAAGGCCGGCTGGCAGATCACCGCGCTGGAGCTGCGCACCCTGGACCAGGACACGCTGGAGCAGCACTACGGCGAGCACAAGGGCAAGCCGTTCTACGAGCCGCTGGTGGAGTTCATGGCCTCCGGCCCGGTCGTGGCCCTGATCGTCGAGGGCGAGCGGGTCATCGAGGGGGTGCGCCGGCTGGCGGGCCCCACGGACCCGATCGCCGCCGAGCCGGGTTCGATCCGCGGCGACTTCGGTGTGATCGTCCGGGAGAACCTGATCCACGCCTCCGACTCCGAGGAGTCCGCCGAGCGCGAGGTGAAGATCTTCTTCCCGGGCCGCGCGTAACGCCGTACGGCCGGTCGTGCGTGGGCCGCGTGCATAACGATCATGTCGCGGCCGCGTAGAGTACGTTTGCCGTCTGTCGGATGGTCTGGGGGCTTTGCCCCCGGGCCATTTTTTGGCATATGCGACGCGTTCGGGGGAACGGATGCCCCCGATGGCCCGTCTCCAGGAGCAGCGCGACGCGCCGTCTGATGACAATGGCGAAGACCCTCGCACAGTGTTCGCGAAGGCGCGTCTACGATGGAAGCCTTCACGTCACCGCACCCACCTCGCCAACCTGAAAAGCCCTCAAAAGCTCGTGGGAAGGCCAGACGAATCCTGATGGGGAACTCAATGTCGTTCATCGGCCGTGACATGGCTGTCGACCTCGGGACCGCCAACACGCTGGTGTACGTCAGGGGTCGTGGGATCGTACTGAACGAGCCGTCCGTCGTCGCGATCAACACCAACACCGGTGGCATCCTCGCGGTCGGCGCCGAAGCGAAGAAGATGATCGGGCGCACGCCCGGCAACATCGTTGCCGTGCGCCCCCTGAAGGACGGCGTCATCGCCGACTTCGAGATCACCGAGCGGATGCTGCGCTACTTCATCCTGAAGATCCACAAGCGGCGGTATCTGGCTCGTCCGCGGGTCGTCGTATGTGTGCCCTCGGGCATCACCGGCGTCGAACGCCGCGCCGTCATCGAGGCGTCGTCGCAGGCCGGCGCCCGCCAGGTGCACATCATCGAGGAGCCCATGGCCGCCGCCATCGGCTCCGGGCTGCCGGTCCACGAGGCCACCGGCAACATGGTGGTGGACATCGGCGGCGGCACGACGGAGGTCGCGGTCATCTCCCTCGGCGGCATCGTCACCGCACAGTCCATCCGCGTCGCGGGCGACGAACTGGACAACGCGATCATCCAGCACATCAAGAAGGAGTACTCGCTCCTGCTGGGTGAGCGCTCGGCCGAGCAGATCAAGATCACGATCGGTTCGGCGTACGACCTCGACACCGACGAGCACACCGAGATCCGTGGCCGGGACCTGGTGTCCGGACTGCCCAAGACCGTCGTCATCTCCGCGGCCGAGGTCCGCAAGGCGATCGAGGAACCGGTCAACGCCATCGTCGACGCGGTCAAGACGACCCTCGACAAGTGCCCGCCGGAGCTGTCCGGCGACATCATGGACCGGGGCATCGTGCTGACCGGCGGCGGCGCCCTGCTGCGCGGCCTCGACGAGCGGCTGCGCCGGGAGACGGGCATGCCGATCCACATCGCCGAGGACCCGCTGGACAGCGTGGCGCTCGGCTCCGGCAAGTGCGTCGAGGAGTTCGAGGCGCTGCAGCAGGTGCTGGACGCCCAGCCCCGCAGATGACACGACTCCTCGACTCCGCCGTACGGGACGTTCGCGTCTCGTACGGCGGAGCGCTGGTGTAGAGCCACAGGCTGTCCACGAGCCGCGCACGGCCCGTCGGTCACCGCCCGACATCTGAACAAGACCACACCGCACACCCGTTCTCGACGAGGAAGGCACGGCCGCCGCACGTGAGGGACACACGAGAGAGCCGGCTGCTCCTGGTGCTGCTGATCGCCATCGCGTTCGCGCTGATCACGGTGGACATCCGCGGCGGGGAGGACTCACCGGTCGACGGTGCCCGGCAGGCCGCGGCGACCGTCTTCGGCCCGATCGAGAACGGCGTGTCCAGCGCGGTCGACCCGATCGGCAACGCGGTCACCGCCGTCCGCGAGTCCGGCGACCGGCACGACCGGCTGGCCGAACTGGAGCGGGAGAACGCCGCGCTCAAGGCCGAACTCGGCAGCGACGACCGCAGCCGCAGCCGCCTCGCCCAGCTCGACGAACTGCTGAAGATCTCCGGCAGGGGCCAGTACGGCATCAAGGGCGCCCAGGTCATCGCCATAGGAGCGGCCCAGGGCTTCTCCTGGACCATCACCATCGACGCCGGAGCCGATGACGGCATCAAACGCGACATGACCGTCCTCAACGGCGACGGACTCGTCGGCCGCGTCACCACCGTGGGCCCGAACACCGCCACCGTGCTGCTCGCCAGCGACCCCGACTTCACCGTAGGCACCCGCATGGAGTCCGGCGACGAACTCGGTTTCGCCTCCGGCCAGGGCGACCGCCCGCTCCGCGTCGAACTGCTCAACAGCAAGGCCGAGATCAAGAAGGGCGACCGGCTGGTCACCTTCGGCTCGCAGGCCGACAAGCCCTTCGTGCCCGGCGTTCCCGTGGGCGTCGTCTCCCGCGTCGACCCCACCGGCGGCAACCTCACCCGCACCCTGCACGTCACGCCGTTCGTCAGCTTCAGCAAGCTCGACGTGGTCGGCGTCGTCGTCCAGGCCCCCGAGAAGGACCCGCGCGACACGGTGCTGCCCAAGAAGCCCAAGCCGACCCCCACACCGACCGTGACGGTGACCGTCACCCCCTCCGCCCCTGCCGACGGCCTGAACCAGCAAGAGCAGTAGGAGCTGTCACCCCATGCGCGTCAACCGGATCCTGCTCTCCAGCTCGCTGATCGTCGTCGCCCTGGTGATCCAGGTGAGCGTCCTCTCCCGCCTCCACCTGCCGGGCGCCGTCCCCGACCTGCTGCTGCTCACCGTCCTCGGCCTCGCCCTGGTCTACGGTCATGTCGGCGGCGCCCTCGTCGGCTTCGCCGCCGGCCTCCTCGCCGACCTCGCCCCGCCCGCCGACCACGCGGCCGGCCGCTACGCCCTCGTGCTGTGCGTCATCGGCTACCTCGCCGGACTCGTCAAACCCGAGAGCGGCCAGGTGAAGTCGGCCACCGGCCCCATGGTCGTGGTAGTCGCCGCCGCGGTCGGCTCCACCCTGCTCTACGCCGGTGTCGGCGCCGCCGTCGGCGACACCGCGGCCCGTCATGTCGGCCTCGGCGGGCTGCTGTTCACCGCCGCGCTGTACGACCTGCTGCTCGCGCCGTTCGTCGTCCCCGGCGTCATGGCCCTGGCGCGGCGCGCCGAGAACGATCCGCTCGCCGAGACGGGCTCCGCGACGTCCGGCGACATCTCCTCCGGCTGGCTGTCCGGCGGCACCGGACTGCGCATCGGCGGCCAGCGCGGCGGACTGCGCGTCAAGGTGGCCCGGGCCCGGACGGCGCGCGCCGGACGCATCAAGGGGGTCAAACGCCTGTGACCCGGCCGAACTTCACCGGAACGGGTGAACGGCGGCGGAACGCCGACCCGCGTACCGGCCGTTCACCACTCGTACCCGCACCCGCGCACGCGCTCTGAGAGGGGAGGAAGCCGCGTGACCAACATCCCCGAGACCGGCCGCAGCCCACGGGTCCAGATCCGGCTCGTCGTCATCCAGGTCCTCGTCGTCTCCCTCCTCGGCACCCTCGGCGGGCGCCTGTGGTACCTCCAGATCCGCGAGGGCGACCAGTACGCCAGGGAGGCCTCCGGCAACCACGTCCAGCAGGTCGTCCAGCCCGCGGTCCGCGGCTCCATCCTGGACGCGCGCGGAGTGGCCCTCGCGGACAACGAGACGCGGCTGGTCGTCTCCGCCTCCCGCACCGAACTCCTGAAGATGAAGGACGACGGCAAGGCGGTCCTCACCAAGCTCGCCGGCGTCCTCGGCATGAGCGCCAAGGAGGTGAGCGAGAAGGTCCGGCTCTGCGACGCCAAGACCCCCCAGCCCTGCTGGAACGGCTCGCCGTACCAGCCCATCCCCATCACCGACGAGGCCACCCCCAAGCAGGCCCTGCAGATCCGCGAGCGCGCCGAGGACTTCCCCGGCATCACCGCGGAACCCCAGGCCGTGCGCCGTTACGCGGCCCCGGGCAAGGCCAACACCGCCCAGGTCCTCGGCTACCTCTCACCCGTCACCGACGAGGAGATCCAGAAGGCACAGGACACCGACTCGCCGTACCTGCGCTCCGACATGGTCGGCCGCTCCGGCCTCGAGCGCCAGTACGACAAGCAGCTGCGCGGCAAGGCCGGCGTCACGCGGTACGAGGTCGACAAGCTCGGCCGGGTCCTCGGCCAGGCCGAGGCCGACCCCGCCGAGCCCGGCGCCAACCTCGTCACCAGCATCGACGCCCGCGTCCAGCGCATCGCCGAGTACGAGCTGAACGAGGCGATGAAGGAAGCCCGCAAGCAGCACGACCGCAACACCAACCGCACTTACGAAGCCGACTCCGGCGCCGTCGTCGTCATGGAGGCCAAGACCGGCCGCGTCGTCGCGATGGCCTCCAACCCCACCTACGACCCCAACGCCTGGGTCGGCGGCATCTCCGCCAAGGACTACGCCGCCCTCACCGGCAAGGACTCCAACTACCCGCTGCTCAACCGCGCCATCCAGGGCCAGTCGGCACCCGGCTCCATCTTCAAGGTGATCCCCACGGCCGCCGCGATCAACGCCGGGTACTCCTTCGAAGGCCCCTACAACTGCTCCAGCTCGTACTCCATCGGCAGCCAGGTCTTCAAGAACTTCGAATCCCAGAACCACGGCCCCATCAGCCTCGGCCGCGCCCTCGAGGTGTCCTGCGACACCGTCTTCTACGCCCTCTCCCACGAGGAGTGGAAGCGCGACGGCGGCAACAAGCCGAAGAAGAAGCCCGACGACTGGTTCTACAAGACTTCCCACCAGTTCGGCCTCGGCAAGGAGACCGGCATCGACCTGCCCAACGAGGTCACCGGCCGCGTCCCCGACCGCCAGTGGAAACTGGACTACTGGAAGGCCAACAAGGACGTCTGGTGCAAGACCGGCAAGAAGGACGGCAGCTACGCCGAGCGCATCGCCTACGAGAACTGCCTCGAAGGCAACCGGCTGCGCGCCGGTGACTCCGTCAACTACTCCATCGGCCAGGGCGACACCCTCGTCACCCCCATCCAGATGGCCACCATCTACGCGGCCATCGCCAACGGCGGCACCCTCTACGACCCCACCGTCGGCAAGGCCGTCATCAGCCCCGACGGCAGGACCGTCACGGAGATCGAGCCCGAGTCGCACGGCAAACTGCCGATGACGAAGAAGACCCTCAGCCAGATAGACGGAGCCCTCGAGGGAGTCGCCACCCGCGGTACGGCCGCGTGGCGATTCGGGGGCTGGCCGCAGGACGAGATCCCGATGCACGCCAAGACCGGTACCGCCGAGGTGTACGGCAAGCAGACCACCTCGTGGTTCGCCACCTACACCAAGGACTACTCGATCGTCATGACGATCTCCCAGGGTGGTACGGGCTCCGGCGCCTCGGGCCCCGCCGTGCGCAACATCTACAACGCCCTGTACGGCGTCTCCGAGGACGGCGAGATCGACAAGAAGAAGGCGCTGCTGCCCACACCGCAGAAGACCCTCCCCAAGGTCCGCACCGACGGCACCATCCAGGCCCCGAAGGTCTCCAAGGACCCCGCCAAGGACCGGACGAAGCCCTCGCCCGACGCCCGGGCCACCACCGAACAGGACGACCCCGCCGACCCGCAGCAGCCCGGCACGGTCCCCTCACCGGAGAACACCAACCGCGACACCCGCCGCCGCGAGCGACGACGGAGCGGCCGCGGCGGGACACGGAGGACGGCGTCATGACCGGCGGCGTCAACAGCTTCCAGGTCTCCGGATACGGACCCGAGCGGGCCGGCTGGACACGGGTCTTCGCCCGCGACTCCCTGGCCCGCCGCCTCGACTGGCCGATGCTGCTGTCGGCCGTCGCCCTGTCCCTGCTGGGCTCGCTCCTGGTCTACTCGGCCACCCGCAACCGCACCGAACTCAACCAGGGCGACCCCTACTACTTCCTGGTCCGGCACTGGCTCAACACCGGCATCGGACTCGCCCTGATGATCGGCGTCCTCTGGCTCGGCCACCGCGCCCTGCGCACCGCCGTGCCCCTGCTGTACGGCGCCTCCGTCTTCCTGATCCTGCTCGTGCTCACACCGCTGGGCTCCACCATCAACGGCGCCCACTCCTGGATCAAGCTCCCCGGCGGCTTCTCCCTCCAGCCCTCCGAGTTCGTGAAGATCACGATCATCCTGGGCATGGCGATGCTGCTCGCCGCCAGGGTCGACGCAGGCGACAAGCCCTACCCCGACCACCGCACGGTCCTCCAGGCACTCGGCCTGGCCGTCGTCCCCATGCTGATCGTGATGCTCATGCCCGACCTCGGGTCGGTCATGGTCATGGTCGTCATCGTGCTCGGCGTACTGCTCGCCTCCGGCGCCTCCAACCGATGGGTCTTCGGCCTCCTCGGCGCCGGAGCGGCCGGCGCGATCACCGTCTGGCAGCTCGGTGTCCTCGACGAGTACCAGATCAACCGCTTCGCCGCCTTCGCCAACCCCGAACTCGACCCCGCCGGCGTCGGCTACAACACCAACCAGGCCCGCATCGCCATCGGCTCCGGCGGACTGACCGGTTCCGGCCTCTTCCAGGGCTCACAGACCACCGGCCAGTTCGTGCCCGAGCAGCAGACCGACTTCGTCTTCACCGTCGCCGGCGAGGAACTCGGCTTCGTCGGCGGCGCACTGATCATCGGCCTGCTCGGCGTCATCCTCTGGCGCGCCTGCCGCATCGCCCGCGACACCACCGACCTGTACGGCACCGTCGTCGCCGCCGGCATAGTCGCCTGGTTCGCCTTCCAGACCTTCGAGAACGTCGGCATGACCCTCGGCATCATGCCGGTCACCGGACTGCCCCTGCCGTTCGTCTCCTACGGGGGCTCCTCCATGTTCGCCGTATGGCTCGCCGTGGGCCTGCTCCAGTCCATCCGGATGCAGCGGCCGATGTCCGCCTAGCGACGCGTCCCGCCCGGCCCGCACGTCACCGGTGCGGAGCGGCCCACCCGCCGCTCCGCACCCACGCGACTACATCGGCCCCCGGCGGATAGATTCGGTTCATGGCGGACACCAAGCGCGAGATCGAGCGAAAGTACGAGTCCGACGACGGCGGACTGCCCGACCTGACCCGCGTCCCCGGCGTCGCATCCGTCCTCGACAAGGGCGTCACCCACCTCGACGCCACCTACCACGACACCGCCGACGAACGCCTCGCCGCGTCGGCCGTCACCCTGCGCCGCCGCACCGGCGGCTCGGACGCCGGCTGGCACCTGAAGTTCCCGGTCGCCCCCGGAGTACGTGACGAGATCCGCGCCCCGCTCTCCGACACCCTCCCGGACGAACTGGCCGCCCTCGTCCGCTCCCGCGTCCGCGATCACCCACTGCTGCCGCTCGTCCGGCTGCGCTCCGACCGTGACGTACGCCACCTGGTCGACTCCGACGGCGAGCTGCTCGCCGAGGTCAGCCTCGACACCGTCCACGCCGAACGACTCACCGGCGGCGGCACCGCCCGGTGGACCGAGATCGAGGTCGAACTCGCCGACGACGGCGACCCCGCCTTCCTCGACAAGGTCGAAAAACGCCTGCGCAAGGCCGGCATGCGCCCCTCGACGTCGACCTCCAAGCTGGCCAGGGCACTCGCCGAGACCGCCCCCCACGGCACCACGGCCGCGACGGCACCCGCCCCCGCCACAGCACCCGAGGCGGCCCCGAAGAAGAAACGGCGCCCACGGACGGTGGGCGAACCCGTCACCGCCGGGGACCACGTCCTCGCCTACGTCCGCGCCCAGCGCGACGCCCTCGTCGAGCTCGACCCCGCCGTCCGCCAGGACGTCCCCGACTCCGTCCACCGCATGAGGGTCGCCACCCGCCGCCTGCGCAGCACCTTCCGTACCTTCCGCGACGTCCTGGACCGCGAGACCACCGACCCCGTCGCCGACGACCTGAAATGGCTGGCCGACGCGCTGGGCGTGGACCGCGACCAGGAAGTCCTCGCCGAACGCCTCACCACCGCCCTCGCCGACCTGCCCGACGCCCTCGTCCACGGCCCCGTCGCCGACCGCCTCACCGCCTGGTCCCGGGCCCGGCACAGCGGAGCCCACGGCCGCCTCACCGCCCTCCTCGATTCCCGCCGTTACCTCACCCTCCTCGACACCCTGGACGCCCTGCTCGACGACCCGCCGCTGCGCAAGAAGGCCGGAGCCAAACCCGCGAAGACCCTCACCAAGGCCCTGCGCAAGGACCTCGGCAAGCTCGAAGGCCTCGTCACCCAGGCCCTCGACCTCCCGCCCGGCACCGAACGCGACGTCGCCCTGCACGAGGCCCGCAAGAAGACCAAGCGCACCCGCTACGCCGCCGAGGCCGCCGCCCCCGCCCTCGGGAAACCGGCGAACGACCTGGTCACGTCCATGAAGTCGCTCCAGGGCCTGCTCGGCGACCACCAGGACAGCGTGATGGCCCGCCGGACCCTGCGCGAGCTCGCCGCCGTCGCCCACGCGGCAGGGGAGAGCGCCTTCACCTACGGCGTCCTCCACGGCCGCGAGAAACACCGCGCGCAGCTCGCCGAGGCCGCACTCCCCGAGGCGTGGTCCGCGATCACCAAGAGGACCGCCGTCTGAGCGACGTACGGGGGACCCCGTCGGCCGGGTTACGCTGGATGGTCACCCGCCCCCAGCCTCCGGCCGGGGGACCCCGCAGTCACCACACGAAGGTTCGCGAGATGCCTGCCGAAGCCGCCGAGTCTGTGTTCCCGCAGCTCGAAGCTCTGCTCCCGCATGTGCAGAAGCCGATTCAGTACGTCGGCGGAGAGCTCAACTCCACGGTCAAGGACTGGGACTCCTGCGACGTCCGCTGGGCGCTCATGTACCCGGACGCGTACGAGGTCGGACTGCCCAACCAGGGCGTCATGATCCTCTACGAGGTCCTCAACGAACAGGACGGGGTCCTCGCCGAGCGCACCTACAGCGTCTGGCCCGACCTCGAGACGCTGATGCGGGAGCACCAGGTCCCGCAGTTCACCGTCGACAGCCACCGCCCGGTGAAGGCCTTCGACGTGTTCGGCCTGAGCTTCTCCACCGAGCTCGGCTACACCAACATGCTCACCGCCCTGGACCTCTCCGGCATCCCGCTGGAGGCCAAGGACCGGACGCTGGACGACCCGATCGTCATGGCCGGCGGCCACGCCGCCTTCAACCCCGAGCCGATCGCCGACTTCATCGACTGCGCCGTCATCGGCGACGGCGAGCAGGCCGTCCTGGAGGTCACGCGGATCATCCGCGCCTGGAAGGAGGAGGGCCGCCCCGGTGGCCGCGAGGAACTCCTCTTCCGCCTGGCCAGGACCGGCGGGGTCTACGTCCCCGGCTTCTACGACGTCGAGTACCTCCCCGACGGCCGTATCGCCCGTGTCGTGCCGAACAGGTCGGGCGTCCCGTGGCGGGTCTCCAAGCACACGGTGATGGACCTCGACGAGTGGCCCTACCCCAAACAGCCCCTCGTCCCGCTCGCCGAGACCGTCCACGAGCGCATGTCCGTGGAGATCTTCCGCGGCTGCACCCGGGGCTGCCGCTTCTGCCAGGCCGGCATGATCACCCGCCCGGTCCGCGAGCGGTCGATCACCGGCATCGGCGAGATGGTCGACAAGGGACTGAAGGCGACGGGCTTCGAAGAGGTCGGTCTGCTCTCCCTGTCCTCGGCCGACCACTCCGAGATCGGTGACATCGCCAGGGGCCTGGCCGACCGGTACGAGGAGGACAAGATCGGCCTGTCCCTCCCCTCCACCCGCGTCGACGCCTTCAACATCGACCTGGCGAACGAGCTGACCCGCAACGGCCGTCGCTCGGGCCTCACCTTCGCCCCGGAGGGCGGCTCGGAACGCATCCGCAAGGTCATCAACAAGATGGTCTCGGAGGACGACCTGATCAGGACCGTCGCCACGGCCTACGGCAACGGCTGGCGCCAGGTGAAGCTGTACTTCATGTGCGGCCTGCCCACCGAGACCGACGACGACGTCCTGCAGATCGCCGACATGGCCACCCGCGTGATCGCCAAGGGCCGCGAGGTCTCCGGCTCCAACGACATCCGCTGCACGGTCTCCATCGGCGGCTTCGTCCCCAAGCCGCACACCCCCTTCCAGTGGGCCCCGCAGCTGTCGGCCGAGCAGACGGACGAGCGCCTCGCCAAGCTCCGCGACAAGATCCGCGGCGACAAGAAGTACGGCCGCTCGATCGGCTTCCGCTACCACGACGGCAAGCCCGGCATCGTCGAGGGCCTGCTCTCCCGCGGCGACCGCCGCATCGGCGCGGTCATCCGCGCGGTCTACGAGGACGGCGGCCGCTTCGACGGCTGGCGCGAGCACTTCTCCTACGACCGCTGGATGGCGTGCGCGGACAAGGCGCTGGCGGAGTTCGGCGTGGACGTCGACTGGTACACGACCCGCGAGCGCACCTACGAGGAGGTCCTCCCCTGGGACCACCTCGACTCCGGCCTCGACAAGGACTGGCTCTGGGAGGACTGGCAGGACGCCCTCGACGAGACCGAGGTCGAGGACTGCCGCTGGACCCCGTGCTTCGACTGCGGGGTGTGCCCGCAGATGGACACGGCCATACAAATCGGTCCGACCGGGAAGAAGCTGCTGCCTCTCACGGTCAAGAATGCCGCGCCGGCGCCGAGCGGTCACTCGCACTGAGGTGAGTGACGCACTCGTTCGGGTGATGGACGCCCTGGCGGGCGCGAGTGAGGCCGAGGTGGCTGCTGCGTTGGCTGCTGTCGGGGCTACGAGCCGTCGGCAGCCGGAGCAGCAGTGCGGGCCTTGTACGCCCCTGCCGGGCCCGGGAGGGGCCTCGGCCATCCACTCAGAGGTGGAGTGGGTCTGAGGCTCTCGGAATTTTGCTGAAGCGTTCTGGCGACTACTGAGCCCCCTTCGACCCGGAGTGGGCTCAGTAGTGTCGAAAGCGAGATCGTCATCATTGACGCTGATGGAACGGAGGAGCCGTTCGATCCTGCGGCCTGGTTCTCGTGAGACT
>NZ_JFCB01000014.1 GCF_000725125.1 Streptomyces toyocaensis | reverse complement strand
TAGTGAGCTCTGGCTCTCGGGAATACAACCCGAGAGCCAGAGCTTTTTTGCGTTGAGGTAAGGTCAGGAAGCATCGTCGACACGTTTCCCACAGGAGGATCCCGGGTGGAGGTCCAGGACACGCGGGTCCAGACAGACCGCGTCCTCACCATCCCGAACATGCTCAGCATGGCGCGGCTCGTTGGCGTACCGCTGTTCCTGTGGCTGATCCTCAGGCCGGAGTTCGGTGGTCCGAAGAGCGACGGCTGGGCGCTCCTGGTACTGGCGTTCAGCGGGGTCAGCGACTACCTGGACGGCAAGCTCGCACGACGATGGAACCAGGTCAGCAGCCTGGGCCGGCTACTCGACCCCGCTGCCGACCGGCTCTACATTCTGTCGACTCTCGTCGGTCTGACCTGGCGCGAGATCCTCCCGCTCTGGCTGACCGCGATACTGCTGGCCCGTGAGCTGGTCCTGCTGGTGATGGTGGGCATCCTCAGGCGGCACGGCTATCCGCCGCCGCAGGTGAACTTCCTGGGGAAGGCCGCCACGTTCAACCTGATGTATGCCTTCCCACTGCTCCTGCTCAGTGACGGAACGGGCTGGATCTCGTCACTCGCTGCTATTTTCGGCTGGGCGTTCGCCGGATGGGGTACAACCCTGTATTGGTGGGCAGGAGTGCTTTACGTGGTCCAGGTCCGCCGCCTTGTCCGTGCGGACGCCGTGGCCGATTGACCTCGCTGATTGTGCGCGCAATGTGGCGCGCTGACTCGCAGTGGATAAGTGCGGGACAACTCGGGCGGGGGAGGTCGGCTCGACCGTCGTCTCTTCGAGGAGGACGCTTCCGACATGAAGGCCGTCGTGATGGCCGGAGGCGAAGGCACCCGTCTTCGCCCCATGACCTCTAGCATGCCCAAGCCGCTCCTGCCGGTGGCCAACCGGCCGATCATGGAGCACGTCCTGAGGCTGCTCAAAAGGCATGGGCTCAACGAAACCGTTGTGACTGTCCAGTTCCTCGCGTCACTCGTCAAGAACTATTTCGGTGACGGCGAAGAGCTCGGCATGGAACTCACCTACGCCAACGAGGAGAAGCCGCTCGGTACCGCGGGGAGCGTCAAGAACGCCGAGGAGGCGCTCAAGGACGATGCCTTTCTCGTCATCTCCGGCGATGCCCTCACCGACTTCGACCTCACGGAGCTGATCAATTTCCACAAGGAAAAGGGCGCCCTGGTCACGGTCTGCCTGACCCGTGTGCCCAATCCGCTGGAATTCGGCATCACCATCGTGGACGAGGAAGGCAAGGTCGAGCGCTTCCTGGAGAAGCCGACCTGGGGGCAGGTCTTCTCCGACACGGTGAACACCGGGATCTACGTCATGGAGCCCGAGGTCTTCGACTACGTCGAGGCCGATGTTCCCGTCGACTGGTCCGGTGACGTCTTCCCGCAGCTGATGAAGGAGGGCAAGCCCGTCTACGGCTACGTCGCCGAGGGCTACTGGGAGGACGTCGGCACGCACGAGAGCTACGTGAAGGCGCAGGCCGACGTCCTGGAGGGCAAGGTCGACGTCGACATCGACGGGTTCGAGATCTCCCCGGGCGTGTGGGTCGCCGAAGGCGCCGAGGTCCACCCCGATGCCGTCCTGCGCGGGCCGCTGTACATCGGCGACTACGCCAAGGTCGAGGCCGGCGCGGAAATCCGTGAGCACACGGTCGTCGGGTCCAACGTCGTGGTGAAGAGCGGAGCCTTCCTGCACAAGGCCGTCGTGCACGACAACGTGTACGTCGGGCCGCACAGCAACCTGCGGGGCTGTGTCGTCGGCAAGAACACGGACATCATGCGGGCCGCGCGGATCGAGGACGGCGCCGTCATCGGTGACGAGTGCCTGATCGGTGAAGAATCGATCGTCCAGGGCAATGTGCGGGTGTACCCGTTCAAGACCATCGAGGCCGGTGCGTTCGTCAACACCTCGGTCATCTGGGAGTCCAGGGGACAGGCCCATCTCTTCGGAGCCCGTGGCGTGTCCGGCATCCTGAACGTCGAGATCACGCCCGAACTGGCGGTGCGGCTGGCCGGCGCGTACGCGACGACGTTGAAGAAGGGCTCGACCGTCACCACGGCCCGGGACCACTCCCGAGGTGCCCGTGCCCTGAAGCGGGCGGTCATCTCCGCGCTGCAGGCCAGTGCCATCGACGTCCGGGACCTGGAGAACGTACCGCTGCCCGTGGCGCGGCAGCAGACCGCTCGGGGCAGCGCGGGCGGCATCATGATCCGTACCACGCCCGGAGTGCCGGATTCCGTCGACATCATGTTCTTCGACGGCCAGGGCGCCGACCTGTCGCAGGGCAGCCAGCGGAAGCTGGACCGGGTGTTCGCGCGGCAGGAGTACCGGCGTGCCTTCCCCGGTGAGATCGGGGATCTGCACTTCCCGTCGAGCGTCTTCGACTCGTACACGGGGTCCCTGCTGCGCAATGTCGACATCACCGGCATCGCGGAGTCCGGGCTCAAGGTGGTCGTGGACGCGTCCAACGGCAGCGCCGGCCTGGTGCTGCCGAGCCTGCTCGGCAAGCTGGGCGTCGACTCGCTGACGATCAATCCCGGCCTCGACGAGTCCCGGCCGACGGAGACGGCCGACATGCGGCGCTCGGGGCTGGTCCGGCTCGGGGAGATCGTGGCGTCCTCCGGTGCCGCGTTCGGCGTGCGGTTCGACCCCGTCGGCGAGCGCCTGTCCCTGGTCGACGAGAAGGGGCGGATCGTCGAGGACGACCGGGCGCTGCTCGTGATGCTCGACCTCATCGCCTCCGAGCGGCGCAGTGGCAGGGTCGCGCTGCCGGTGACCACCACGCGGATCGCCGAACAGGTGGCGGCCTACCACGGCACGCAGGTCGAGTGGACGACCACGTCGCCCGACGACCTCACCCGGGTGGGCGGCGAGGAAGGGACGATCTTCGGCGGAGACGGCAAGGGCGGCTTCATCGTCCCGGAGTTCAGCAGTGTCTACGACGGCACCGCGGCCTTCGTGCGGCTCATCGGGCTGGTGGCGCGCACCCAGCTCACGCTCAGCCAGATCGACGCGCGAATTCCGCGGGCGCACGTGCTCAAGCGGGACCTGGCGACCCCGTGGGCCGTCAAGGGCCTGGTGATGCGGCGGGTCGTCGAGGCGGCCGGAGACCGCTCCGTGGACACCACCGACGGCGTGCGTGTGGTGGAGGCCGACGGCCGCTGGGTGATGGTGCTGCCCGACCCCGCCGAGGCTGTCACCCATCTCTGGGCCGAGGGCCCCGACGACGCCTCCGCGCAGGCGCTGCTCGACGAGTGGTCGGCCGTCGTGGACAGCGCCGGACGGTAGAACGAGCGGTACGTGTGCGTGCCGGACAAGTGTCCCCAACGGGGCCTGTCCGGCACGTCGGCAGGGCCGTTCGGAGGTAGTGGCCGCGGCGTGCGACGATGTGCGGCATGCCGCAGCAACCCCCCGTTCGGAGCACCCCCGCGCGGCCCGCGCGCCCGGACGCGTCCATGTCGTTGATCACCAACGTCATGGACCACAGCCTCGATGACGGATATGCCGAGGCCGCCGCACGGAGGAAGGCCGACGGGGACGGCGGTCTGCCGAGAACTCTCAGGGCGAAACTGGGTCTCGCCGGCGGCCTGGTGCTGGCCGCGCTGATCGTGACCGTCGGTGCCGCGCAGGCGCGGGTCGAGGCTCCCGTCGTCGCCAAGGAGCGCGAAGAGCTGATCGACCGGATCGATCAGGAGACCGAGACCGCGGACCGGCTCGAGGACAGCGTCGACGAGCTGCGCGCCGATGTGAGCGCACGGCAGCGCGAGGCGCTCCGCGACAGTGGCGGGAACGACCGGTCCGCGCTGATGGGCATCCTGTCGGGCGCCACCGCGGTCCACGGGCCCGGTGTGCGGCTCGTGGTCGACGACGCCAAGGACACGAGCGCGGGCGGTGACGGCGACGCCCGGTCGACCTCGGGATTCTCCGACACCGGGCGGGTCCGCGACCGCGACATGCAGCGGGTGGTCAACGGCCTGTGGGAGTCGGGGGCCGAGGCCGTCTCGATCAACGGGCAACGGCTCACCGCCCTGTCGGCGATCAGGGCCGCGGGAGACGCGATACTGGTCGACAACAGACCGCTGGTGCCGCCCTACACGGTGCTGGCGGTGGGGGACGGCGGTCGGCTCAGTGACCGCTTCCAGAACAGCCCGGACGGGCTGTATCTGCACGCCCTGCAGGAGAACTACGGCATCCGGACGGCCATCTCCGTGGAGGACGAGGTCCGGCTGCCCGCCGCACCGAGCGTGACCGTACGTACCGCACAGCCGATAACCGAGAAGGGCACATCGTGATCGCCGTACTGGGCCTCGTCGTGGGAGTCGTGGCCGGACTGTTGGTCCGGCCCGAGGTTCCGGCGGTTGTCGAGCCTTACTTGCCGATCGCCGTCGTCGCGGCGCTCGACGCCGTGTTCGGAGGGCTCCGCGCCATGCTCGACGGCATCTTCGACGACAAGGTCTTCGTGGTGTCGTTCCTGTCGAACGTCGTCGTCGCCGCGCTGATCGTGTTCCTCGGCGACAAGCTCGGCGTGGGGGCCCAGCTGTCCACGGGTGTCGTGGTCGTCCTCGGCATCCGCATCTTCTCCAACGCCGCGGCGATCCGCCGGCACGTGTTCCGGGCGTGAGGCCGATGAGTCAGCACGAGCACGACGAGTCCACGCGTCCGTCGGTGTCACCGCCCAGGACCGCTCCCGAGTCCCCGCCGCCGGCCGGACTGCGCCGGGAGCTGCCCGCGGAGGTGCCCGCCCCCGCGGCTGCGCGGCAGGACGTTCCGCAGGAACCGGGCGGTCCGGCGCTGACCGGGCGGCAACGGCTGGTGAAGGGGCTGTGGCCGCCGCGGGTGACCCGGGCGCAACTCATCGTCGCCCTGCTGCTGTTCGGACTCGGCTTCGGTCTGGCCGTCCAGGTGGCCTCCACCAGCGACACCGACAGCGCGCTGCGCGGGGCGCGCCAGGAAGATCTTGTGCGCATCCTCGATGAACTGGACGACCGCACGGAGCGTCTTGAGGACGAGAAGCAGGGACTCGAGCAGCAGCGCGACGAGCTGGAGAACAGCTCCGACCAGGCGGAAGAGGCCCGGAAGCAGACGATCGAGAAGGAGCGCCAGCTCGGCGTCCTCGCGGGCACCGTGGCCGCGCAGGGGCCGGGGATCACGATGACCATCGAGGACACGAAGGGGACGGTCGAGGCGAACATGCTGCTCGACGCCGTCCAGGAGCTGCGCGCGGCCGGTGCCGAGGCGATCCAGGTGAACGGTGTGCGGGTGGTGGCGGGCACCTATCTGACGGAATCGGGGAACGGGGTCGGCGTGGACGGGAACAAGATCACCGCGCCCTATCGTTTCAAGGTCATCGGCAAGGCGCAGGACCTCGAGCCGGCGCTCAACATCCCCGGAGGCGTGGTGCAGACTCTAGAGAAGGAACAGGCCACCGTTACCGTGGAGCGGTCAACCAAGATCGTCGTGGATGCCTTGCGGGCGGCGAAGCGGCCTGACTACGCTCGGTCGTCCTCCCAGTGAACCGGGGGTGCATGGGGGGTGTCCGGCGAGGGCATGAGGTTGCGGGGGGTCGGCGCACCGAATGGGTGGTGCGTGGTGGAAACTGTCTGGCGGAGGCGGACGTTGTGAAGATGTCCGGGTCGGCCAATGTGTTCAGTCAGGGTTCGTCCTGCCCCACGGGCGGGTCTGTTTCGGTCAAGGGGAATCGCCCGTGAAGTTGTTTGCGAAGTTGTTCGGCAAGAGCGCGCGGCGAGAGGGCAGCGAGAACGCGACCGCTCGTCACCGCGCACAGCCTGACGCGGAAGGCCAGCGTCCGCTGTTCCGGGACCAGGTGGGTCAGGGTGCGCCGTCCGTTGACCCCGCGCAGTCGGGCGGCATAGGTTTCGGGCAGCCGTCGACCTCAGGTGCGGGTGGTGGGTACTCCGACCCGTACGCGTCCCAAGCCCCCGGTGGGCAGCCGCGGCAGGAGGATCCGTCCATGTCGGCCCTGGTCTGTACGAGGTGCGGCAACCGCAACGCGGAGAACAGCCGCTTCTGCTCCAACTGCGGCGCCCCGCTGCGCCCCGGAGTGGCCCCGGAGCGCCCCTCGGAGACGACGTCCACGATCTCGATCTCCGGTCTTGAGGCCTACGACGCCGAGGCCACCGGCCAGACGCCGATGCCGACGCTCTCGCCCGAGGCGCAGGCTGCCGTCGACGCGCTGCCGATGGGCTCCGCCCTCCTGGTCGTGCGCCGCGGGCCGAACTCGGGCAGCCGCTTCCTGCTGGACGGCGACCTGACCACGGCCGGGCGTCACCCGCAGAGCGACATCTTCCTGGACGACGTGACGGTCTCCCGCCGACACGTGGAGTTCCGCCGCAGCCCGGACGGCTCGTTCACCGTGGCCGACGTCGGCAGCCTGAACGGCACCTACGTCAACCGTGAGCGGATCGACCAGGTCGCCCTGTCCAACGGCGACGAGGTGCAGATCGGCAAGTACCGGCTGGTCTTCTACGCGAGCCAGCGGGGCTACTGACCGCCCCGGACTCCGTCCGGGGAACTTCGGGGAAGGTCCATGCTTCAGACACCGAGCGGCGGTGCCGGCAACGGCGCCGCCGCGACGGGCACCGGGCTGATGAGCATCGGCGCGGTGCTGAACGTGCTGCGCGAGGAGTTCCCCGAGGTCACCATCTCCAAGATCCGTTTCCTGGAGACGGAGGGGCTGATCGAACCGCAGCGGACCCCGTCGGGGTACCGCAAGTTCAGCGCCGGGGACGTCGAGCGTCTCGGTCATGTGCTGAGGATGCAGCGGGACCACTACCTGCCGCTCAAGGTGATCCGTGAGCACCTGGCGGCCATGGAGCGCGGAGAGGCCGTCCAGCTGCCGGCGCTGAGCCGTCCGGGTGATGGTGAGGCCGCCAGGGAACCGGCCGCGGACGGGCCCACCGCGGCCCGTGTCGGGCGTGCTCAGCTGCTCGCGGCCGCGGGCGTCGACGAGGCCGAGCTCACCGAGTGGGAGTCGTACGGGCTGCTCGCCCCGGTCGAGGGCGGGATGTACGACGCCGAGGCGGTGACCGTGGCCGGGCTCATCACCGAGCTGGGGCGGTTCGGGATCGAGCCACGTCATCTGAGGGCGATGAAGGCCGCCGCCGACCGGGAGGCCGGCCTGGTGGACCAGGTCGTCGCCCCGCTGCGGCGCCACCGCAACCCGCAGACCCGGGCGCACGCCGAGGCCCGTACGAAGGAGCTGGCCGCGCTCACGGCGGGACTCCACGCGGCGCTGGTGCGGTCGGCGCTGGGTGTGCGGCTGCCCTGAGGGGAGCGGGCGGAGGGCCGGATCGGCCACCCGTTCCCTGCCCGACTACCCAAACGTCCCGGGCACGGCCTAGGGTTGCTGTGTGAACGAGCTCGATGTCGTAGGTGTCCGGGTCGAAATGCCCTCCAACCAACCGATCGTGCTGTTGCGTGAAGTGGGCGGCGACCGCTACCTCCCCATCTGGATCGGACCCGGGGAGGCGACGGCCATCGCCTTCGCCCAGCAGGGCATGGCACCCGCACGGCCGCTGACCCACGACCTGTTCAAGGACGTGCTGGAAGCCGTCGGACAGGAGCTCACGGAAGTCCGTATCACCGACCTGCGCGAGGGCGTCTTCTACGCGGAGCTGGTCTTCGCCAGCGGGGTGGAGGTCAGTGCCCGTCCCTCCGACGCCATAGCGCTGGCCCTGCGCACCGGCACGCCCATCTACGGCAGCGACACGGTGCTCGACGATGCCGGGATCGCCATTCCCGACGAGCAGGAGGACGAAGTGGAGAAGTTCCGCGAGTTCCTCGACCAGATCTCGCCGGAGGACTTCGGAAGCAGCAACCAGTGAGCGGATGCGGTCGCCACCGCGTCAGCCGGCCGCGACGCTCCCCTCGGGGCATTCGGCTAGCCTTTCCCCGTGGTGGGGCACGTTAAACCACTCTTAGGGTGATTATCACTCGGCGTGCCGAGTGTGGCGATCGTTGACGCACCCTTGGTGACTGCCTACCGTCGAGGAGGCAGGTCAAGGACGGAGGTCGGCGTGAGAAGCAGCGGCGACGGTACGGCTGGGGGTGCCCCCGGACCCGGTTTCGGGGCGAGCGGGCCGTATCCTCCCCAGAGCTCGCGGCTCCGTGCGGGAGGGGCGTATCGGGTGCAGGGCAGCACGATCGATCACGTTCCGCAGCGGCCGACGGCCGTGCTGAGCGGCGGAGGGGCGGCGGCCATGACGTCCGAGGAGGTCGGCTACCGGGGGCCCACGGCCTGCGCCGCCGCCGGCATCACCTACCGGCAGCTGGACTACTGGGCCCGCACCGGGCTGGTCGAGCCGAGTGTGCGACCGGCCCACGGGTCGGGGACCCAACGTCTGTACAGCTTCCGCGACGTCGTCGTGCTGAAGATCGTCAAGCGGTTCCTGGACACGGGCGTCTCCCTGCAGAACATCCGCACCGCCGTGCAGCATCTGCGCGAGCGAGGCTTCAGCGACCTGGAGCGCATGACGCTGATGAGCGACGGGGCCACGGTCTACGAGTGCACCTCGCCCGACGAGGTGCACGCCCTGCTCCAGGGCGGCCAGGGGGTCTTCGGCATCGCGGTGGGAGTGGTGTGGCGGGACGTCGAGAGCGCGTTGTCTCAGCTGCACGGGGAGCGCATCGACACCGGGGAGACCCTGGTCGGCCACAACCCGATGGACGAGCTGGCGCGCCGGCGCAACAAGGCCGTCTGAGGCGCCGCCCGGCGGTTCCTGGCCCTCCGGGGAGGGCGTTGTCAGTGGCGTAGGGCAGCATCGGACATGTGAGATCCGCGCCCACGATCCTGCATCTCGACATGGATGCCTTCTTCGCCTCGGTGGAGCAGGCGTCGAAGCCGAGTCTGCGCGGGAAGGCCGTCGTCGTGGGCGGGCTCGGACCGCGTGGTGTGGTCGCCACCGCCTCGTACGAGGCGCGGGTCTTCGGCGTCCACTCGGCGATGCCCATGGCCCAGGCCCGGCGGCTGGCGCCGAACGCCGCGTACCTGGTGCCGAGGTTCGCCCTCTACCGGTCGATCAGCGAGCAGGTGATGGGGCTGCTGAGGGCCGTGTCGCCGCTGGTGGAGCCACTGAGCCTGGACGAGGCGTTCGTGGATCTGGAGGCCGGTGGTACCGCCTGGGACGAGCGGTCGGCCCGCCTGGCCGGGTCGAAACTCCGCGCGGACATACGGGCGGTGACGGGGCTCACCGGATCGGTGGGACTGGCGGCCTCCAAGATGCTCGCGAAGATCGCGTCGGAGCAGGCGAAACCGGACGGGCTGGTGCTGATCGAGCCGGGGACGGAGCGGGCGCTGCTGGGGCCGCTGTCGGTCCGGACCCTGCCGGGCGTGGGCCCTGCGACCGGTGACCATCTGCGCCGGGCCGGGATCCACACGGTCGGCGAGCTCGCCGAGGCGGGGGAGGACGAGCTCGTACGGCTGCTGGGCCGGGCCCACGGGCACGCGCTGTTCGCGATGGCCCTGGCGCGCGACGAGCGGCCGGTGGTGGCCGAGCGGGAGACGAAGTCGGTGTCCGTCGAGGACACCTACGACGTGGACATCCACGACCGGGGGCGGGTCGGGGCGGAGGTGCAGCGGCTCGCCGACCGGTGTGTGCGCAGACTGCGCGGGGCGGGCCTGTCCGGGCGGACCATCGTGCTGAAGGTACGGCGGTACGACTTCTCCACGCTGACCCGGTCGGAGACCCTGCGCGGACCCACCGACGACCCGGCCGTGGTGCGGGAGGCCGCGGCACGGCTGCTGGACTCGGTCGACACCACGGGCGGGGTGCGGCTGCTGGGGGTGGGGGTCAGCGGACTGGCCGACTACACGCAGGAGGATCTGTTCGCACAGGCGGCGGGCGGCGGTGTGAGGGAGGCGGCCGGCGAGGAGCCCGAGGCCGTGCCCGCGGCGGAGAGCCCGGCGCCCGCCGAGCGGCGCTGGCCGGCGGGACACGACGTACGGCACGCCCTCCACGGGCACGGGTGGGTGCAGGGCAGCGGACTGGGCCGGGTCACGGTGCGCTTCGAGACCCCCGACTCGGAGCCCGGCCGGGTGAAGACCTTCCGCGTCGACGACCCGGCCCTGGAACCGGCGGAGCCGCTGCCGCTGGTGTCACGGGGACCGGGGGAGAGCGAGGGCGTGCGGGCCGGCGGGGGGAGAGGGCCGGGGAGCGGGTGAGCGGGGCGGGTCAGACCTGCTTGTCCTTCCCCGCGAGCCTGCCGAAGTCGCGGTCCGGCAGGGCGGGTGGGGCGGCGACGTCCAGGCCGTAGTGGTGGTAGAGCTGGAGCTCCTGCTCGGGGGAGAGGTGGCGGCCCACGCCGAAGTCGGGAGCGTCCCTGATCAGGGCGCGTTCGAACGGCACGTGGAGGGCGCCGTCGATCAGCTCGCTGGGTTCCAGGGGGACGAAGGCGTCCCTGCTGAACAGACCGGTGCGTATCGCCGCCCATTCCGGTACGCCGGTGGCGTCGTCGAGGTACACCTCGTCGATCGTGCCGATCCGGGTTCCGTTGCGGTCGAACGCCTTGCGGCCGATCAGATGGCGCGGATCGATGTCGGTCTGCACGGGCCCTCCACTGGTCGCAAACTCATCCGTAAGCACTACAGAACGGCACAATCGGCGGCGCGGCCACTCGAGGTCCCGGCGCGGTGCTCGCTGGTAGGCTGGCAATCGGCCGCTGACCCCGTGCGGGAGAGTCCTCCAGGCACCATCGGAGGCGCCGAAGGAGCAAATCCTCCCCGGAATCTCTCAGGCACACGTACCGCACGGACGAGGTCACTCTGGAAAGCAGGGCGGGTGTCGACGGCTTCCGCTCTCACCGACGGTGAAAGCCGGGTCCCCCACGGGCGGTCCGGTGAAGCTCTCAGGTTGAGATGACAGAGGGGGAGGCCGTCCGGGCACCTGCGCCGTGGTGCCCCTCGAAGGTCGTCGGACCAGGAGGCCTCCTCAATGACCGCCCCTCGCACTCCGCTCTCCGAGCTCGAACAGGGAATTCCCTTCGAACAGCGCCACATAGGCCCCGACCACGAGGCCCGGGCCAAGATGCTCGCCCAGGTGGGGTACGGCTCGCTGGACGAGCTGACGGCCGCCGCCGTGCCGGATGTCATCAAGAACGCCGACGCGCTGGACCTTCCGGGCGCGCGGAGCGAGGCCGAGGTGCTGGCCGAGCTGCGGTCGCTGGCCGACCGCAACGAGGTGCTCGGCTCCATGATCGGGCTCGGGTACTACGGCACCTTCACCCCGCCGGTCATCCTGCGCAACGTGATGGAGAACCCCGCCTGGTACACGGCCTACACGCCCTACCAGCCGGAGATTTCCCAGGGCCGGCTCGAGGCGCTGCTGAACTTCCAGACCGTGGTCGCCGAGCTCACCGGACTGCCGACCTCCGGCGCCTCCCTGCTCGACGAGGGCACCGCCGCCGCCGAGGCGATGGCGCTGTCGCGGCGCATGGGCAAGAACAAGAAGGGCCTGTTCCTGGTCGACGCGGACGCCCTTCCGCAGACGATCGCCGTGATCGAGACCCGCGCCGAGCCGACCGGCGTCGAGGTCGTCGTCGCCGACCTGAGCGACGGCATCCCCGCCGGGCTCGCCGAGCGCGAGATCAACGGTGTGCTGATCCAGTACCCGGGCGCCTCCGGTGCCGTGCGTGACATCAAGCCGGTGATCGACCAGGCGCACGGGCTCGGCGCGCTCGTCACCGTCGCCGCCGACCTGCTCGCCCTCACCCTGCTGAAGTCGCCCGGCGAGCTGGGCGCGGACATCGCGGTCGGCACCACCCAGCGCTTCGGTGTGCCGATGGGCTTCGGCGGACCGCACGCCGGATACATGGCCGTGCAGGAGAAGATGGCGCGGAGCCTGCCCGGGCGCCTCGTCGGCGTCTCCGTCGACGCGGACGGGCACAAGGCCTACCGCCTCGCGCTGCAGACCCGTGAGCAGCACATCCGCCGCGAGAAGGCCACCAGCAACATCTGCACCGCTCAAGTACTGCTCGCCGTCATGGCCGGCATGTACGCCGTCCACCACGGTCCGGAGGGGTTGCGGATCATCGCCCGGCGCACCCACCGGTACGCCACGATCCTCGCCGAGGGGCTGCGGGCCGGCGGAGCCGAGATCGTGCACCGCTCGTACTTCGACACGCTGACCGTGCGCGTCGCCGGGCGGGCCGCCGAGGTCGTCGCCGCCGCCCGCGACAACGGCGTCAACCTGCGTCTCGTCGACGCCGACCACGTCTCGATCGCCTGTGACGAGACCACGACCAGGGCGCACCTCTCCGCAGTCTGGAGCGCCTTCGGCACCGAGGGCGACATCGAGGCCCTGGACGCGGCCGCCCGGGACACGCTGCCGGACGCCCTGCTGCGCAACGACGAGTACCTGACGCACCCCGTCTTCCAGCAGCACCGCTCGGAGACCGCGATGCTGCGCTACCTGCGCCGCCTCGCCGACCGCGACTACGCGCTGGACCGCGGCATGATCCCGCTGGGCTCCTGCACCATGAAGCTCAACGCGACGACCGAGATGGAGCCGGTCACCTGGCCCGAGTTCGGGCAGCTGCACCCCTTCGTGCCCGCCGAGCAGGCGCAGGGCTACCTCACACTCATCCGCGAGCTGGAGGAACGTCTCGCCGAGGTCACCGGCTACGACAAGGTGTCCCTGCAGCCCAACGCCGGTTCCCAGGGTGAGCTGGCCGGTCTGCTCGCCGTGCGCGGCTACCACCGGGCGTGCGGCGACGAGCAGCGCACCGTCTGCCTGATCCCCTCCTCCGCGCACGGCACCAACGCCGCCAGCGCCGTGATGGCCGGGATGAAGGTCGTCGTGGTCAGGACGTCCGACGACGGTGAGATCGACGTCGCGGACCTGCGGGCGAAGATCGCGCAGTACCGGGACGAGCTCGCGGTGCTCATGATCACGTACCCTTCGACGCACGGTGTGTTCGAGGAGCACGTCGCCGACATCTGCGCGGAGGTGCACGAGGCCGGCGGCCAGGTGTACGTGGACGGCGCCAACCTCAACGCCCTGGTCGGTCTGGCGAAGCCGGGTCACTTCGGCGGCGACGTCTCCCACCTGAACCTGCACAAGACCTTCTGCATCCCGCACGGCGGCGGCGGCCCCGGCGTCGGCCCGGTCGGCGTGCGGGCGCATCTCGCCCCGTACCTGCCGAACCACCCGCTCCAGCCGGAGGCCGGGCCGGAGACGGGCGTCGGGCCCATCTCGGCGGCGCCCTGGGGCTCGGCGGGCATCCTGCCCATCTCCTGGGCGTACGTCCGCCTCATGGGCGGTGAGGGGCTCAAGCGGGCCACGCAGGTGGCCGTGCTCAGCGCCAACTACATCGCCAAGCGCCTGGAGCCGCACTACCCCGTGCTCTACACCGGTCCCGGCGGGCTGGTCGCGCACGAGTGCATCATCGACCTGCGCCCGCTGACCAAGGCGACCGGTGTGAGCGTGGACGACGTGGCCAAGCGCCTCATCGACTACGGCTTCCACGCGCCGACGATGTCGTTCCCGGTGGCCGGCACGCTGATGATCGAGCCCACCGAGTCCGAGGACCTGGCCGAGCTCGACCGTTTCTGCGACACCATGATCGCGATCCGTGCGGAGATCGAGAAGGTCGGCTCCGGCGAGTGGCCCGCGGACGACAACCCGCTGCGCAACGCACCGCACACCGCGGCCGCCCTCGGCGGGGAGTGGGACCACGCGTACGACCGTGAGGAGGCGGTCTTCCCGGCCGGGGTGAGCGCCGCCGACAAGTACTGGCCGCCGGTGCGCCGCATCGACCAGGCCTTCGGCGACCGGAACCTGGTCTGCTCCTGCCCGCCGCTGGACGCGTACGAGGACTGACGCACCAGGAGGGCCCCGCTAGCAGCAGGAGCGGGGCCCTTCGCTGTGCCAGGGCGGCCCCTCAGGCCGGGTACGCGTGTGTCTGCGTCGCCTTGACCGCCGCCCACACCGGCGCGCCCGGGTGCAGGTCGAGTTCGGCCGCGGCGACCGTGGTCAGGTCGGCGGCCAGGGACAGTTCGCCGGTGAGTTCCGCGCGGATCTGGTCCCCGTGGGTCTCCAGTCCGGCCACCGCGCAGCGCCAGAGGTTGCGGGCGCTCGATCCCGTGGGCCGGTCCCGGTGCAGGGTGACGGCGCCGGGCGGGAAGGCCACGAACACCGGCCCGGAGAGGTCCTCCGTGGTGCTGACGGCGGGCCCCGCGTCGAGCCGCACCGTGTGGCCGTCGCCCTGCCCGCGGTAGAGGTTGAGGCCGACGAGCTGGGCGATGTACTCGGTGCGCGGGTGGCGGGCGATGTCGGACGGCGTGCCCTCCTGCACGATCCGGCCCCGCTCCACGACCACCAGGCGGTCGGCCAGCACCATGGCGTCCAGCGGGTCGTGCGTGACCAGGACCGCCACGGCCTCGAAGGCGGCCAGATGACGGCGCAGCCGTGCCCGCACCTCCAGCCTGGTGCGTGCGTCCAGGGCGGCGAGCGGTTCGTCCAGGAGCAGCAGCCGGGGGTGGGTGGCCAGGGCGCGGGCGAGTGCCACCCGCTGGGCCTGACCGCCGGAGAGGTGCCGGGGCCGGGCCCCGGCGTGCTCGCTGAGCCCCATACGGTCCAGCCACGCGGCGGCCCGGGCACGTGCCTCCGCCTTCCCGGCGCCCCGGCAGCGCGGCCCGAAGGCCACGTTGTCGAGGGCGGTCAGATGCGGGAAGAGCAGGTAGTCCTGGAAGACGACACCCACCGGACGGGACTCCGGCGGCGTGCGGTGCAGGTCCGCGCCGTCGAGACGCAGATGGCCCGCGGTGAGGGGCGCCAGGCCCGCCAGGGCACGCAGGGCGGTGGTCTTGCCGGCGCCGTTCGGGCCCAGCAGGGCGACGACGTCGCCGGGCGCGGCGGTCAGCGCGACGTCCAGGTGGAAGGAACCGCGGTCCACCACGAGCCGGGCGTCCAGTCCCTCGGGGCCGGGGCCGGAGCCGGGCCCGGGCATGGCGCCCGCCGGGCCGGGCAGGGTCTCGGGATGCTTGGGCATGGCGTCAGACCGTCCTCATCCAGCGGTCCCGGAGCCCCGCGAGGACGGCGATGGACACCGCCAGCAGGACCAGGCTGAGCGCGATCGCGGCCGCCGGGTCGTTCTGCAGGGCCAGGTAGACGGCCAGCGGCATGGTCTGGGTGCGGCCGGGGAAGTTGCCGGCGAAGGTGATCGTCGCGCCGAACTCGCCGAGGGCCCTGGCCCAGGCGAGCACGGCACCGGCGGCGATGCCCGGGGCGATCAGCGGCAGGGTGACGCGGCGGAACGCGGTGAACCGGGACGCGCCCAGTGTGGCGGCCGCCTCCTCGAAGCGCGGGTCCGCGGCCCGCAGCGTGCCCTCGACGCTGATGACGAGGAACGGCATCGCCACGAACGTCTCCGCGAGGACGACGCCCGCGGTGGTGAACGGCAGGGTGACGCCGAACCACGCGTCCAGCCACTGGCCCACGACGCCGTTGCGGCCCAGCGCGAGCAGCAGGGCGACACCGCCCACAACCGGGGGCAGCACCAGCGGGAGCGTCACCAGGGCACGGAGCAGACCACGGCCGGGGAAGTCGGTGCGGGCGAGCAGCCAGGCCAGCGGGACTCCGACGACCAGGCTCAGCGCGGTCGCCGCCGTGGCGCAGAACAGCGACAGGCGCAACGCCTCCCACACCTCCGGACTGGTCAGCTGTTCGGGCAGGCTGCGCCAGGGAGCGCGGAGGAGGAGGGCCAGGAGGGGCACCAGAAGGAACGCCAGGCCCACGAGGGCGGGCGCGAGGAGGGCGAGCGGGACACCGCGCCCCGGCGGGCGGGGGCGGGCCTTCCGGGGAGTTTCCGCGCCGGTGGTCATGGCTTCAGGAACCCCGCCTCGCCCAGGACCTCCCGGCCCTCCTCCGACCTCACCAGCTCCACGAACGCCGTCGCCCCCGAGGGGTTCGGGGCGTTCTCGAGCCGGGCGATCGGATAGTCGTTGACCGCCTCGGCGGACTCGGGGAACTCCACGCCCTCCACCTTGTCACCGGCCGCGCGTACATCCGTGCGGTACACGACGGCGGCATCCGCCTCCTTGAGTTCGACCTTCGTCAGCGCGCTCTTGACGTCCTGCTCGTAGGAGACCGGTGTCAGTTCGACGCCCGCGGCCGTGAGCGCGGTCCGCGCGGCGGCGCCGCAGGGCACCGTCCTGTCGCACAGCACGACTTTCCGTCCCGGGGCCGACAGGTCGCGCAGGGAGTCGATCCGGTGCGGGTTGCCCGGCTCGGTGGCGATCTGCAGCCGGTTGCGGACGAACGTCCTCGGGCTGCCCGCCGTGTGACCCTCGTCCGTGACGAGTTTCATCGTTCGTGCGCTGGCCGCCGCGAACACGTCGGCGGGCGCTCCGTTGTTGATGCCGGCCGCCAGGGAGTCGCTGCCGCTGAAATTGAAGGTGACCCGGACTCCCGGGTGCTCCTTCTCGAACCGCCGGCCCAGCTCCGTGAAGCTCTCCTTCAGCGAGGCGGCGGCGAACACGGTGACCGTGCCGCTCACGTCCTGTGCGCCCGGGCCGGAGGAGGAGCCGGACGGCGAGCAGGCGCTCAGCGCGAGCAGCACGACGGCCCCGAGGCCGACGGCCCGGTGCGACCGGTGGGCGGAACGGGGCATCGCTGACTCCCTCGACGGGCGGGGGGAAGAGCCCGCACGACCCTCCCCTACGCCGATCATACTGACGCGTCTGCGAGGTTTTCCGTCCAGTCGCCTCGCATGAGCGAGGAAAAGCAGCGACCAGGTGTGCACGCGCGTTCTCGTGAGCGTGCCGTTCCGTTCAAGTGCGGTCGATATGGACGTTTGTCGACTTCACCCGGGCGGTGGCCTCCATACCTACTTCGAGGCCCAGCTCCTCGACGGCCTCGCGGGTGAGCAGGGAGACCAGGCGGTGCGGGCCGGCCTGGATCTCGACCTGGGCGGCGACGTCGCCGAGCTTGATCGCCGTGACGATGCCGGGGAAGGCGTTGCGCGCGGAGGTGTAGGGGGTGTCCGGCTCGGCTGTGCCCGCCCTGGCGAGCTCGACCGAGAAGGCGGCGAGGTCCCGCCCGTCGACGAGCCGCCGTCCACCCTCGTCGCGGTGCGTGGAGATGCGCCCGGCGTCCGCCCAGCGGCGGGCGGTGTCCGGGCTCACTCCGAGCAGCCTCGCTGCCTGGCCGATCGTGTACGACTGCATGCCCGTCACCCTAGGCCGCGGTGCGGGCAGCGGCGGGCCGGGGGTCGGGCGCCGGCCCCTGTTCTCCCGGTGACGCCCGCCCCCCCCGCTCAGGCGGTGGTCAGGCTGGCGCCCCGGGGGCGCTGCGGGGCGATGATCCTGCCGTCGGGGAGGAGCTCGCCGGTGTCCTCGAAGAGCACGACACCGTTGCACAGCAGGCTCCAGCCCTGCTCCGGGTGGTGCGCCACGAGACGGGCGGATTCCCGGTCGGCGGAGTCGGCTGAGGGGCACGGTGGCTGGTGCTGGCACATGGGTGGGTTCTCTCGCTCTGTGGTGACCTGTGAGTCGGCTGTCGTTTCAGTTCCGCGGCGTGAAGCCTCGTTCATGACCGCCCCCCGGTGTGATACGTCGGTCGGAAACCAGTGTTGCCCCACGGACGACGATCCGCAGGGATTTCGCGGCACCGCTCCTCACAGGTTGATGACGCATCACCCGCGCGGACGGTTCATCCCAACTGCACTGTCACTTCGGGTGGTTCGCCGTGGCCGAATGGCGCTGGTCCTCGTGGTTCCGGTTGACGGGGTGTACTCCTCACGTGCCGTCCGCGCCCACGTTCACCAGCGGGGGATCCGCGCCGTGATCCCCGTCCCGGCGGGCCCCCCGGCAGCGGCGCGGCAGCGGTCGTCCACCTTGCCGGACTCCGTCCGTAGGTGCGCGTACGGGCTGGTGATCCCCAGTGGCCCCCACTCGTAGTACTCTCCGTGAAGTGGTGTGGGCGTAGTACTACATCTGGAGTGGTCGATGGTGAGACGGAACGACCAGCGGCGCGCGGCGCTCGTCGACGCGGCGATCGAGGTGCTGGCCCGAGAAGGCGCACGCGGCCTGACCTTCCGGGCCGTGGATGCCGAGGCCACCGTTCCCGCCGGCACGGCGTCCAACTACTTCGCAAGCCGCGACGACCTCTTCACTCAGGCCGGTGCCCGGGTCTACGAGCGGCTCCAGCCCGACGAGGCCACGATCGCCCGCCAGCAGGCGGCCGACCGCGACCCTGAGACCTACGCCGAACTGATGCGCGAGCTCGTCGGCCGCATCGCCTCCTTCCGCACCGGTTACCTCGCGCTGCTGGAACTCCGCCTCGAGGCCACCCGCCGCCCCGAACTTCGCAGGGTCCTCACTGACCGGGTCCGAGCCGACGTCGACGGCAATGTCGCCTATCACGAGGCTTCCGGCCTCCCGGGCGACGCCACGGCAGTCAAGCTGCTCATACTGACGCTGAACTGGCTGATCGTTGAGCAGCTCACCCTGCCGGACGTCTTCACGGAGGAGGAGCGTGAACAACTGGTGACGGCCGCCGTGGAGCGCATCGTGGCGGTGGAGCAGAGGGCTCGATCCGGCACATGAGGCCGCCCGGTTGCAGCGGCAGCAGACCGGACCGGCCCGGGCACGGGCCCGCCGTTGCTTCCCTCCGCCGATCCGGAACGGACGGTCCGGTCCGCATGCCCGTGCCCCGCCGTCCGGGGTGGCCGGACGGCGGGGCACGCGACGCGGAAACCTCAGGCGGGTGAGCCGAGCAGCCGGGTCGGTGTCACCCGGTGTGTCAGCACCGGAAGCAGTTCGGTGACCCGGTGCGGGCGGTGGGCCGCGATGCCGGGCGGCGCCGGCGCGAGGGGGACGAGCAGATCGGTGGCGGCGGGCCGGCCGCCTGTGGCGTCCGCGGTGGGATCGCCGTGCAGCCACAGCGCCAGCATGTAGAGGCCGGGCACCGACAGCAGCCGCGGCTGGTACGGCTGGGCCATGGCCTCGGCCTGGCGCAGGGCGAGCTCGGTGGACGGGATGTACGGACCCTCGAAGAAGCGGGAAAAGGTCCATCCGTCCGCGGTGAGCACGCTGTCCGCGGCGGCCACCGCGCGGTCGCCGGTGCGGATCAGGAAACGCCACCCGGCCAGCCGTGTCGCGGTCCCGCCCTCGGCGGTCACGTGGTCCAGGACGTGGACGGGGAGGGGAAGCTCGGGTGAGACGGGTCCCGGGGCGCCGAGCAGGGAGGGAGTCCGCGCCTCACGCACCGCGGTCGGTGAGGAGAGCGCGGTCAGGACGGAACGCAGTGCGGGCGCGGGAGCCGGGGGGACATGCAGCGGCATGGTGGGTCGCCTCTCATTCGAAGGCACGGTGGCGCGAGGGCGGGGCGTGGCGTGGCGGACGGCGCTGTCTGCTCGCGAAGGTCAGAGAGGCAGGGACCGGGGTCCGAACGCGGGTGACGGGGATGAGAGCTGCCGCACGCCGTCTTCCGGCTGGATCGATCGACCGTGGGCGCCCACCTTCTGCCTTGTGGGCGAAGTTTATACGACGTGTGTTCAGGCTTTGTTTCGGCTAGCTGTTTTCAGTCGGGCCGACAAGGGTACTTCTGGCCGGAGAAACGCGAAAATCATCCCGATTCCAGGCAGGGTGCACGCCGATGACCTCGGATAACGGCCGTCAAGCGGTCGGCCAATTCTCGTCGGCGTTTTTCACGACTTCGCATCCGGCCCGCACCATGCGTTCTGTGCCATGCCCCGTGAATGTGCCACTGGTCTCCATCGACCAGACTAGCGGCCGACAGTGGGGCCCGGGACGTTATCGATCGCATCCGCGGGGCATCCTCCTGTGTGGACCGGGACCCCGGCGGCCGTTCTTCGGTCCGCCCATCCGAGGAGGGACGCTTCGATGGGGGAGAAGGTCGTGGCAGGTCAGTTCGACCTGTCCGATCGCCAGCGCTACCGCGAGAAGCTCCGCAGCTGCCTGACGGGCTTGGAGCGACTCCTGGCGGAGAAGCGGTTCGACCGCCCCAAGAACCTCATGGGGCTGGAGATCGAATTGAATCTCGCGGGCGCCGACGGCATGCCGAAAATGTTGAATGCGCAAGTCCTCGAAAGGATTGCCAGCAGGGACTTCCAAACGGAACTCGCGATGTTCAATCTGGAAGTGAACATCGCGCCCCACCGATTGAGCGGACGGGTTTTCGACCGGCTCGACGAGGAACTGCGCACCTCGCTCGCCTATGCCGACCGGAAAGCCGGCGAGGTGGACGCGGGCATCGTGATGATCGGCATCCTGCCGACCCTGGACCGGGACGACCTCGTCTCCTCGAACCTTTCCGATGTCGACCGCTACGCCCTGCTCAACGAGCAGATCGTGGCCGCGCGCGGCGAGGACTTCACCCTGGACATCGACGGTGTGGAGCGGCTGAGCTGCACCTCGAAGTCGATCGCCCCCGAGGCCGCCTGCACCTCGGTGCAGCTGCACCTCCAGGTCACCCCGGAACGCTTCGCGGGAGTGTGGAACGCGGCCCAGGCCGTCGCCGCGGCGCAGATCGCCGTCGGCGCCAACTCGCCGTTCCTGTTCGGGCGTGAACTGTGGCGCGAGTCGCGGCCGCCGCTGTTCCAGCAGTCCACCGACACCCGGCCGCCCGAGCTGCAGGCCCAGGGCGTGCGGCCGCGCACCTGGTTCGGGGAGCGGTGGGTGACCTCGGCGTTCGACCTCTTCGAGGAGAACCTGCGCTACTACCCCGCCCTGCTGCCGATCTGTGACGACGAGGACCCGCTGGAGGTGCTGGACCGGGGCGGCGTCCCCACGCTCGCCGAACTCGTCCTGCACAACGGCACCGTCTACCGCTGGAACCGGCCCGTGTACGGCATCGCAGACGGCGTCCCCCACCTGCGGGTGGAGAACCGCGTGCTGCCCGCCGGCCCCACCATCACGGACGTCATCGCCAACGCGGCCTTCTACTACGGAGTGGTCCGCGCCCTCGCGGAGGACAGCCGCCCGGTGTGGACCCGGCTGCCCTTCGAGGCCGCCGCCGCGAACTTCGACGCCGCCTGCAAGCACGGCATCGAAGCCCGCCTCACCTGGCCCCGGCGCGGTCGTCTGGGCGGTCTCGGGGAGGTGGACGCGGTCACCCTCGTACGGGACGAGCTGCTGCCGCTCGCCGAGGCCGGGCTGGACGCGTGGGGGATCGAGCCCGCCGACCGCGACCTGTACCTCGGGGTGATCGAGGAGCGGTGCCGGCGGCGGGTGAACGGCGCGACGTGGCAGGCCGCGACCTTCCACCGCGCCCTCGACCTCGGCCTGGGCCGGGACGCCGCCCTGGCGGCCACCACGCGTCGCTACCGGGAGCTGGCGAAACAGGGAGAGCCCGTGCACAGCTGGCCGGTGGGCCTGCCGGAACCGGTGCCCACGGCCTGACCGCGGCGCGGCCCCCCGGCCGCATGCACAGCCGCTGCCCTCATACTGATCGGACCGATCGGTGATGTGGAGGCAGGTGTGCGGGTGGAGGCGGGTACGGGGGCCGATTCCCTTCCTGAGCGGAGACTGTCGCGCAGGACGCTGCGCAACGAGACGCTGCTCGTGCTCGCGCTGTCGCTCGGCGCGAGCGGCGTGTCCGCGCTGATCAGCTTCGTCGGCTCGGTCACCGAACCGGGTGGACTGGAGGATCAGGCGGCCACCCTGAACGCCTCGGCCGCGCCGGGCCGCCCGTGGCTGGACCTGGCCTGGCAGCTCTTCGGGATCACCACGGCGCTCGTACCGGTCGCGCTGGTCGCGCACTTCCTGCTGCGCGAGGGCGCCGGGCTGCGCGTCCTCGGCTTCGACCGCACCCGGCCGTGGTTCGACCTCGGTCGCGGAGCGGCGGTCGCGGCGGTCATCGGCAGCAGCGGCATCGCCTTCTACCTGGCCATGCGGGGTCTCGGCTTCAACCTCACCGTGGTACCGGAGGCGCTGCCCGAGGTGTGGTGGAAGTACCCCGTGCTGATCCTGTCGGCGCTGCAGAACTCGATCGTCGAGGAGGTCATCGTCCTCGGCTATCTGCTGCGCCGGCTCAACCAGCTCGGCTGGACCCCGGGCGCCGCGATGGCGGGCAGCGCGGTGCTGCGTGGCTCGTACCACCTCTATCAGGGCGTCGGCGGCTTCATCGGGAACATGGTCATGGGCGTGGTGTTCGTCCACCTCTACCGGCGCTGGGGGCGCGTGGGGCCCCTGGTGGTCGCGCACACGCTGCTCGACATCGGGGCGTTCGTGGGGTACGCGCTGCTGGCCGGCAAGGTGGACTGGCTGCCGACGGCGTGAGACGGCGAGGGAGGGGTGTGCGGACTGCCGTACGCCCCTCCACCACATAGGCGTCAGACCAGCAGGTCGCCCTCGATGACCGTCACGGCGCGTCCGCTCAGCAGCGTGCGTGCGCCGCGCACCTCGGTGCGGACGCGGCCGGAGCGCGGTGAGGCCTGGAGACCGGTGAGAGCGGGGCGGCCGAGCCGCTCGGACCAGTAGGGAGCCAGCGCGGTGTGCGCGCTGCCGGTCACCGGGTCCTCGTCGATTCCCACGTTCGGGAAGAAACAGCGGGAGACGAAGTCGTAGCCGAGGGCGGGGTTCTCGGCGCGGGCGGTGGCGATGAGGCCGCGCTCGGAGTGGGCGGCCAGCGCCTTGAGGTCGGGCCGCAGGGCATGCACCGTGCGCTCGTCGGCCACCTCGACCAGCAGGTCCCCGATGTTCGGGCCGGTGTCGAACGCCGTCAGGGGCGCGGTACCCAGGGCCTCGGCGACGCCCTCGGGGACGTCGACGGCGGTGAGCGGGGCCGTGGGGAAGTCCAGGGTGACGGCGCCGTCAGCGCCGGGGGTGGCGACCAGGACCCCGCTGCGGGTGGCGAACCGTACGGGACCTCGGTGCGCGCCGGTGCTGTGCAGGACGTGCGCGGTGGCCAGTGTCGCGTGGCCGCACAGTGCGACCTCTACGGCGGGGGTGAACCAGCGCAGCGCCCAGTCGGCCTCGCCGCCGTCGGCGAGCGGGTGCGCGAAGGCCGTCTCGGCGTGGTTGACCTCCAGGGCGACGCTCTGGAGCCAGGCGTCGTCGGGGAAGGCGTCCAGGAGCAGCACTCCGGCGGGATTTCCGGCGAAGGGCCGGTCGGTGAAGGCGTCGACGATTCGGATCCGCATGGCGCGACGGTACGGGCGGCGCGGAGCCGCGGGCCAAGGCCAATCGGAGGGTGGTGGACCGGTCACGGGAGTGTCCGGTCGGCCGAGGGGGTTGTCGCCCGTCGTTCTCCGATATATCGTTGAAGCATCGCGACCGATCAACGATCGAGTGGAGTGGCGACGATGCGTACGCATGGACACGAGCACGGGCACGACGCCCCCCGAGGCGGCTGGGGCGACTTCGAGAGGCTGCGTGCGGCCTTCGGTCCCTTCGGCCCGGGTGGCCCGGGCGGCCCCGGGGGGCCCTTCGGCCCGGGTTTCGGCCACGGGGGTCCCTGGGGCGGACGAGGGCGCGGCGGACCGAGGGGAAGGGCGCGGCGCGGTGACGTACGGGCCTCGATCCTGGCCCTGCTGAAGGACCGCCCCATGCACGGCTACGAGATGATCCAGGAGATCGCCGAGCGCAGCGGCGGGGCGTGGAAGCCCAGCCCCGGCTCGGTGTACCCGACCCTCCAGCTGCTGGAGGACGAGGGGCTCATCATCAGCGAGTCCGAGGGCGGCAAGAAGTTGTTCTCCCTCACCGAGGCCGGCCGTACGGCGGCCGGGGAAGGTCCCGAGGCGCCCTGGGAGGAGGCCTCGCGCGGGGTCGACTGGGAGGCGCTGAGCGAGATCCGGCAGGCCGGCCTCGGCCTGATGGAGGCCTTCGGGCAGGTCTGGAAGACCGGCAGCAAGGGGCAGCGCGAGAAGGCCCTCGCCGTCATCAACGAGGCACGCAAGAAGCTGTACCTGATTCTCGCCGACGAGGACTGACGAAGTTCCCCGAGGGTCGTCGGCACGACAAGGACGGGCGCGGACCCGGCGAAGGGCGTGACGCGGACCGGCGCGCGCCTCTCGGCACCGAACACCCTGATCTCCTCCGCAAGGAGGAGATTCCCGTCCGGGGCGTCCACTTTCCGTGGGACGCCAAGATGCTTCCCGCCGGGGATGTCCGGACGGCACGGGACTGATGGGGTGGGGGACGTGCAACCCCGTATCCCCCGGCCGCAGGCCCAGGAGTTCCAGGAGCAGGGCCCTCATCGCGGCGACAACGATGCCAGGCTCAGCGCCGAGCTGGCGGCGGTGGTCGCCGGGGCCCGCCGCAGGGCCGTCCGGGACGGGGACGGACAGATCGACACGGCCCATCTGCTGCACTCGCTCCTGGAGTCCGACCCCGAGGTGAGGGCCGTCCTCGGCGAGGGGCCCCGGCTCGCCCGGCTGCTCGGCTATCTGGTCCAGCGCAGCATCGGTTACGGCCTGCGCTGGCAGGGCGCGGTGGAGGACTCGGGAAGCGTCCCGGCGGTGACCGTGACGGCGGGCTTCTCCCCGCTGGCGGCGGGCTGCATGGAGTGCGCCCATGGGCGCGCCGCCCGCAACGGCAAAGGCCCGGCACGCGGCACGGACCTGCTCGCCGCGCTCGTCGCGGACCCGCAGGCGCGCGCCGTCGAGGTGCTCGAACGCGCCGGGATCGACCCCCGCGCACTGTCCACCCTGCTCAAGGCGCCGTCCAGTCGGTGAGACAGGTGTCATGGGGGGTGACGCTCCTGTCGGCGCCTGTCATCATGTGCCGGTGCCTACCACTGTCAGTACCCGGAACCACCGTGGACGGGGCGTCGGGCTCAGTCTCGCGCTGCTGTCCGCCGTGGCCTTCGGGGGATCCGGTGTCGCGGCCAAGCCGCTGATCGAGGCGGGCCTCGACCCGCTCCACGTCGTATGGCTGCGCGTGGCGGGCGCGGCGCTCGTCATGCTGCCGCTGGCGGTGCGGCACCGGGGCCTGTTGCGCAGCAGGCCGGGGCTGCTCGTCGGGTTCGGCCTGCTCGCCGTGGCCGGAGTCCAGGCCTGCTACTTCGCCGCCATCTCCCGCATCCCCGTCGGTGTCGCGCTGCTGGTCGAGTATCTGGCGCCGGCACTCGTGCTCGGCTGGGTGCGCTTCGTGCAGCGGCGGCCGGTGACCCGCGCCGCCGCGGTCGGCGTGGTCCTCGCGGTGGGCGGGCTCGCCTGTGTCGTGGAGGTGTGGTTCGGCCTCGGCTTCGACGCCCTCGGACTGCTGCTGGCGCTCGGCGCCGCCTGCTGCCAGGTCGGCTACTTCGTCCTGTCCGACCAGGGCAGCGACGCCGACGAGGCGCCCGATCCGCTCGGTGTGATCGCCTACGGACTGCTGATCGGCGCCGCCGTGCTGACCGTCGTCGCCCGCCCCTGGTCCATGGAATGGTCCGTGCTCACCGGCAGCGCCGAGATGGACGGCACCCCGGTCGCCGCCCTCGTGCTGCTGGGCTGGATCGTCCTCGTCGCCACGGTGACCGCATACGTCACCGGAGTGGTGTCGGTGCGCCGGCTCTCGCCCCAGGTCGCCGGTGTCGTGGCCTGTCTCGAGGCGGTCATCGCCACCGTCCTCGCCTGGGTCCTGCTCGGAGAGCATCTGTCGGCACCGCAGATCGTGGGCGGCGCGGTCGTTCTGGCGGGCGCCTTCATCGCCCAGTCCTCGGCCCCGGCGAAGGCCTCCGCGACACCGGTGGCGGGCGGCGGCCCCGAACGTGAGTTGTCCACGCCGGGAACGACCGCATAAGGTGCTGATCATGCATGCGCGCGCACTCGTTCTTCCGCCTCCCGCCGTCTGAGGCGGGCCCTCCGGTACATCCGCCCCGGCACGTCGCCCGGGGCGTGACGGTGCTGCCCGCAGACGAAGTCCGATGATCCCGCCGCTCCGGCCCCGGCCGGGGCCCCTCCGGGATCCCTTCCCGAACTTCCGCGCCCACGCCGACGCGCGTGGTGTGCGCATCTGCGGAGAGAACACGTGTCGAACGCCGTATCCGGCCTGCCCGTCGGGCGAGGCCTCCTCTATCTGATCGTCGCCGGTGCCGCCTGGGGCACCGCGGGCGCGGCCGCGTCGCTGGTCTACCGGACCAGCGACATGGGCCCCGTCTCCCTCTCCTTCTGGCGCTGCGCCGTCGGCCTGGTCCTGTTGCTCGCCGTCCGGCCGCTGGCCCGGCGCCCCCGGCCCGCCGTCCCGGAGCCGTTCGGCCGCCGGGCGCTGCGGGCCGGAGCCACCGGCGTCGGGCTCGCGATCTTCCAGACCGCCTACTTCGCGGCCGTCTCCGCCACAGGACTCGCCGTGGCCACCGTCGTCACCCTGGGCGCCGGGCCCGTGCTGATCGCGCTCGGTGCCCGGCTGGCCATGGGCGAGCGGCTCGGGCGCGGTGGCCTGGCCGCCGTCGCGGGTGCCCTCGCCGGACTCGTGGTGCTCGTCCTCGGTGGCGGTGAGACGACCGTGGACCCGTGGGGCGTCCTGCTCGCGCTGCTGTCCGCGGCCGGATACTCGGCGATGACCCTGCTCACCCGCTGGTGGGGACGTGGCGGCGGTACGGACTCCGCCGGTACGACCGTGAGGGCGTTCGCCGTCACCAGCCTGGTACTGCTGCCGTTCGCCGCGGTCGAGGGCCTGGTGCCGCACACCGGCGCCCCCGGTGTGCTGCTGTGCCTGGTCGCGTACGTCGCGTCCGTGCCGACGGCGCTCGCGTACGGCCTCTACTTCGCCGGTGCCGCCGTCGTACGGTCGGCCACCGTGTCCGTGATCATGCTGCTGGAGCCGGTGAGCGCGGCGGTGCTCGCGGTCGCCCTGCTCGGTGAGCGGCTCACGGCGGCCACCGTGGCCGGCACCCTGCTGATGCTGGGCTCGGTCGCGGGGCTCGCGGTGGGCGAGGCGCGGGGTGCGCGGACCCGCGGGGTCGAGCCGGAAGCCGCACCCGTGTGACGTCGCGTGCCCTCCCGGCGGGGAGGGCACGCGGTTCAGGCCGTCCGGCGGTGCAGGACGTGCGCGCGTGCCTCCGCGTCACGCGCGCCGTCCCGGTCCGCCAGCCCGGCCGCGATCCGGTCGCGCACCGCCTCGGACCGTTTGCCGGCGTACTTGAACTTGGCCCGTACGCCCGTCACTTCGAGCCGGAGGCCGCGGATCCCGGACAGCAGCATCCGTACGGCACCTCGCCCTCGGCCGCCCGCGCGGAACCACCCTCCGGCTGGAAGTGGCCCGTCTGCCGGTTCAGCAGCGCGGCCTTCCCCGCCGGGTCGTCCACGACGTGGGCGCGGCAGCGCAGTTGGACGGCGGCGTAGAGGCTCGTCGGGACGCCGTGCTCCGGCGGGGTGCCTGGCTCGGCCTGCCAGGGGCCGGGGACGAAGACGTAGTCGTCGACCACGCTCAGCAGGACGTCCGGGTTCGCCTCGAGGGCGTGCCAGAGCGGGTTGGGCCGGGCCAGGTGGGTGACCGCCTCGTCGCGCTCCGCGTCGTACGCGAAGTGCAGGGGCTGGACGTACGGCGGTTCGCCCGGAGGGCCGTTGACCGCGAGCTGGCCGAAGTCGTGCACGGCCAGCCACCGCTGCCACTCGTCGTCGCGGGGCGCGTCCCAGGGGTGGATCAGCATCACAGGGCCGCCAGGTAGCCGGGAAGTTCGGCGCCGGGCGCCAGGCCCGGGTCGGCGAGCGGGGCGCCGTAGCCCTTGTTCAGCGGGACGACGCCGGCCCAGTGGGGCAGGTTCAGGTCCTCGGGCTCGTCGTTGACGCCGCCGGTGCGGAGCTTGGCGGAGACCTCGTTCAGCTCCAGACGGATCACCGCCGTGGCGGCCAGCTCCTTCTTGTTCGCCGGGCGGGAGTCGGCGGCCCGGCCCGGTACGACGTGGTCGACCAGGGCGTCGAGCGCCTGCCGCTTCTCCTCGGGGTCGGTGACGTCGTACGCCGGGCCGTGCACCACCACCGAGCGGTAGTTGACCGAGTGGTGGAAGGCGGAGCGGGCCAGTACCAGCCCGTCGACGTGGGTCACGGTCAGGCAGACGGGCAGGCCCTGACCGGCCCGGCCCGCGGCGCGCAGCGGACGCGAACCGGTCGAGCCGTGGACGTAGAGGACCTCACCGACCCGGCCGTACAGCGTGGGCAGGACCACCGGCGCGCCGTCCCGGACGAAGCCGAGGTGGCAGACGTAGCCCTCGTCGAGTATCGCGTGCACCAGCTCCCTGTCGTACGAGGCACGGTCGGGGGAGCGGGTGGGGACGGTGCGCCCGGTGGGCGGGTAGGTGGCGGCGGGCCGCTGCTGCGGCTGGGTCCCCTGCATGGCGGTCTCCGTTGCACTAGTGCATACTTGGCTTTGTGCTAGGAGAGTATCGGATCAGTGGGCGGCGTGCGGCGGACATCGCCGCGAGCATCGAGCTGGCGGTGGGGGACGGGGCACTGCGACCGGGCGAAGTTCTGCCTCCCCTAAGGGAGTTGGCGGACCGGCTCGGGGTGAACCCGAACACCGTCGCGGCCGCCTACCGGACCCTGCGTGAGCGCGGGGTCATCGAGACCGCGGGCCGGCGCGGGAGTCGCGTGCGGCCCAAACCGGCGACCACGGCACGCGAACTCATCCGGGTGGAGGTCCCGCCGGGCGTGCGCAACCTGTCCGAGGGCAACCCGGACCCCGCGCTGCTGCCCCCGCTCGCCGGGGCGTTCGCGGCGGCGGCCGCCCAGGGTGACCGCGACCCGGTGCTCTACGGCCACGCGCCCGTCGAGCCCGAGCTGGCACGACTGGCCCGGGCCGCGCTGGACGCCGACGGTGTCCCCGACGGGCCCGTCGCCGTCACCTCGGGCGCGCTGGACGCCATCGAGCGGGTGCTCACGGCCCACCTCAGACCCGGTGACGCGGTCGCGGTGGAGGACCCCGGGTGGGGGAGTCTGCTGGACCTGGTCCCGGCGCTCGGCCTGCGGACCGTTCCCGTCGGCGTCGACGGCGAGGGCCCGTTCCCCGACGACGTGCGGCAGGCGCTGGCGAGCGGGGCGCGGGCCCTCGTCGTCACCGACCGGGCACAGAACCCGACCGGCGCCGCGCTGAGCGCCGCACGCGCGGGTGATCTGCGGTCGGTGCTCGCCGAGCACCCCGGGACCCTGCTGGTCGAGGACGACCACGGGCACCACATCGTCGACCTCCCGCTCCATCCCCTCGCGGGAGCCACCCGGAGCTGGGCCTTCGTGCGCTCGGAGGCCAAGGCCTACGGTCCCGACCTGCGGCTGGCGGTGCTCACCGGGGACGCGGTGACCGTAGACCGGGTACGCGGACGGCAACGGCTCGGACCGGGCTGGGTCAGCCGGATCGTCCAGCGTGCGGTGGTGCGGCTGTGGAGCGAGGGAGCGGTGGACCCGGCGGCCGTGGCCGCGCGCTACGGGCGGCGCCGCGACGCGCTGATCGGGGCGCTGGCCCGGCGCGGGATCGCCGCCCACGGACCCAGCGGGATGAACGTGTGGGTGCCCGTCCCCGACGAGACCGGCGCCGTCGCCCGGCTCCTGCACGCGGGCTGGGCGGTGGCCCCTGGCGCCCGCTTCCGGATGAGCGCGCCGCCGGGCATCCGGGTCACCGTCTCGACGCTCACCGAGGCCGAGATCGAGCCGCTGTCCGAGGCCATCGCCGCGGCGATCGGCCCCGCCGGGGGACAGGCGCGGACCTACGCGTAGGCGCGGGGCGCGGCGGCCGGCCGCGTCCCGGGCCGGCGCGGAGCGGTGGTGCCGCGGCCGCGGCACGCGGGCCTGCGGTGGGCCGACGCGGGCGTGCTCCGAAGCGCGGGTGCGGCGCCCGGCCGTCACGGCTGGGGCACCGGCGCTCCCCCCCCACACACACACACGCCGGAGGCTTCCAAGACGGCCGGCGCATCCCGTCCGGTGGCCGGCTCCGCGCGGCAGCCTGAGGCGCCCGCCGGCGTCGCGGTCAGACCGGCCGCTTCGGCCTCGCCTGCGTCAGTGCCGCGCCCGCCAGCACGATCGCCGCGCCCACCGGTGTCGACCACGTCAGGGTCTCACCGAGCAGCACGATGCCGGCCGCGGCGGCGATCACCGGGACGAAGTAGGTGACCATCTGCCCGGTCGTCGGACCCACCTCGGCGACGAGACCGTACTGGACGAGGACGGCCAGCCCCGTGCCCAGCGTGCCCAGCGCGGCGATCGCCAGCAGCGGCCCGACGGCGAACGTGGTCGGCAGGGTGGTGAACACCGGCGTGACAACGCCCAGTTGAACGGTGGCGAGCAACAACTGGCCCCCGGTCAGGGACAGGTTCGAGTGGCTGCTGCCCGCCAGGGTGCGGCGGACGTAGATCCAGCCGACCGGGTAGCTCAGCGAGGCCAGCAGCGCCAGGGCGGTGCCGCGGGCGTCCAGGCCCTGGAAACCCTGCCAGGCCCCCAGCACGGTCAGCACCCCGAGGAACCCCAGGCCGAGCCCCGCCACCCGCACCCGGGTCGGCCGGTCCTCGGAGAGCGCCACCAGCGACAGCGCCATGCCCCACAGCGGCGACGTAGCGTTGCAGATGCCGGCCAGCGTGGACGGGATGGTCAGCTCCGCGAAGGCGAACAGCGAGAACGGCAGGGCGTTCAGCAGGAATCCGGCGACCGCGAGATGCCCCCAGGTACGCGCACCGCGCGGCAGCCGCTCCCGGCGTACCGCCATCGCGACGGCGAGGACGGCGGTCCCGAAGGCCAGCCTGCCGAAGGTGACCTGGAACGGGGCGTAGCCCTGGGTGCCCACCTTGATGAGGAGGAAGCTGAAGCCCCAGATCAGGGACAGTGCGCCGAAACGCAGCCGCCAGTCAAGGCGGGGGAGGGCGCTGTCCGGGGCGGGACCGACCGGGCCCGGCGTGGTGGTGGTCGCGGTGACGCTGCTCATGGTCGTACACGATGCGGGAGATCCATCTCGTAGCACAATCGAGATTTCGCACGCGGTACCTCGTAGCATCGCTTACATGTTGAACCTGGAGCGCCTGCGCACCCTCGACGCCCTCGCCCGGCACGGCTCGGTCAGCGGCGCGGCGGAGGGGCTGCACATCACGACCTCGGCCGTCTCGCAGCAGATGGCCAAGCTGGAGCGGGAGGTCGGCCAGCGGCTGCTGGCGAAGAACGGGCGCGGTGTCCGGCTCACGGACGCGGGCCGGCTGCTCGCCGAGCACGCCGCGCGCATCCTGTCCCAGGTCGAGCTGGCCCAGTCCGATCTGGAGGCGCAGCGCGGGCAGGTCGCCGGTGAGCTGCGCGTCTCCGCGTTCCCGACCGCCGCCCGCGGGCTGTTCCCGGTCGCGCTCGCGGATCTGCGCGCCCGGCATCCCGCGCTGCGCGTGCGCTCCCGCGAGCTGGAACCGGAGCAGGGCATCCGGGGCGTGGTCCGCGGGGACCTCGACCTCGCCGTGGTGCTCGACTGGTACAACAAGCCGATGCCGCTGCCCGACGGACTGGTCAAGGCACTCCTGCTCGACGACCCGGCCGATGTGGCGCTCCCGGCCGGCCACCCGCTGGCCGGCCGCGACGAGGTGGACCTCGCCGAGTTCGCCGAGGACGAGTGGATCACCTGGGGCGAGGGCGAGTTCTGCCACGAGTGGCTCATGTTCACCCTGCGCTCCAAGGGCATCGAGCCGATCGTCGGCCACCGCGCCGCCGAGAGCCACACCCAGCTGGGCCTGGTCGCGGCGGGTCTCGGCGTCTGCATCGCCCCCCTGCTGGGCCGCAACCCGCTGCCGGAGGGGGTCGTGACGGTCCCCCTGCGGCAGCGTGTGCGGCGGCACGTCTTCGTGGTCTGGCGTGCGGACGCCGACCGGCGCCCCTCCATCCGCGCGGCGGTGGAGGCGTTGCGGGCGGCCGGGGAGCACGTCGGGCCGGCCGGGGTGAGCGAGGGGCGTTCCTAGGACAGCCCCGGCAGCTTTCTGAAGTCCCAGGACACGATCTTCTCCGGCGTCAGGCGGAGCCAGGCGTGCCGTCCGTCGTGGGGCATCTCGTCCAGGCCGAAGTTCTTTCGGGCGAACAGGGTCTCGGGGACGTCGAGTTCCGCGCACAGTTCGCCGGTGCGCGGGATCTCGCCCACGAACTCCACCCGTCCGGACAGCTCCGCGCCGCGCAGCTCGTCGTACTCCTCGCCCGTGTCGACCACGATCGCCACCCGCGGGTCCCGCCGCAGATCCGCCCAGCGCCTGCTGCGCACCACGGAGTACAGCCAGAGCGAGGTGCCGTCCCAGGCGAACCAGAGGGTGCTGACGTGCGGCGCGCCCCCGGCGGACACCGTGGCGACCCGGCAGGTCCGCTGGACGGTGAGGAAATCGTCCAGTTCTCCGGGCGTCATCATGATCTTGCGGCCCCGGCGCTGCGTGGCGGTCATACGGCCTCCTCTTCTCTCATGTCGTGCAGGGTGCCAGACGCCGCCCGACGGCTCAGGCGAGGGTGATCGAGTCCCCGCTGACGGTGATCTCCACCGCGGGCAGCGGCTTGGTCGCCGGACCGCTCTTCACGCTGCCGTCGGCGATGGAGAAGTTGCTGTTGTGGCAGGGGCAGTTGATGACCCCGTCGGCGACGCTCCCCACCGCGCACCCCTGGTGGGTGCAGGTGGCCGAGAAGGCCTTGAACTCGCCCGCCGCCGGCTGGGTGACGACCACCTCACGGTCGGCGAAGACCTTTCCGCCGCCCTCGGGGATGTCCCCGGTCGAGGCCAGCGGCTCGGCGGCGCCACCACCCTCCGAACCGGCGCCGCCCGCACCGTCGTCCGGCGGGCCCGCGGTGGAGCCGGAGTCCACGGAGGAGCTCGACGCGTCGTCGGTACCTCCGCACGCGGTCAGCGCGACGGCGAGGCCCGCCGCTCCGGCCGCCGCCACGACGGTTCGACGGGCGGGTCCCGATGTGGGCAGAGGTGATGCGGTCATGCTGATGTCCCTTCCGGGGATGCGGGGGATTCGGGGAGAGGTACGGCCGGCGGGTCCACGTCGTTCAGGGATGCCGGGAGTCCGGTGTGCCCGCGGTCGGAGGGGCGTACGTCACGGCTGTCCTTCCGCTGCCGGGCGGGGGCCCTTCCCGCCCGGGCGGCCTCCGGTGCGCGGCGCCGCGCCAGTAGCCTGGGGCGATGCTCAAGGAAGTCATCGCGACCCGCTTCATCGCGCCGCTGCGCGAGGGCGGCTCGCTGCCCGGACTGATCGAGGCCGACGACCTCGGGACCTACGTCCTGAAGTTCACCGGCGCCGGGCAGGGCCGCAAGACGCTGGTCGCCGAGGTCGTCTGCGGGGAACTGGCCCGCCGGCTCGGGCTGAGGGTGCCGCGGCTGGTCACCGTCGAACTCGACCCCGTGCTGGGGCTCGGTGAGCCCGACCAGGAGGTGCAGCAACTGCTGAAGTCCAGCGGCGGCACCAACCTGGGCATGGACTTCCTCTCCGGCGCCCTCGGCTTCGACCCCCTCGCCTTCGAGGTGAGCCCCGAGGAGGCCGGCCGGATCGTCTGGTTCGACGCGCTGGTGAACAACGTCGACCGCTCCTGGCGCAACCCCAACATGCTCCGCCGGAGCGAGGGGCTGTGGCTCATCGACCACGGCGCGACGATGATCTGGCACCACAACTGGCCGGGCGCCGCCGCCTCCGCCGCCCGTCCCTACGACGCCTCCGACCACGCCCTGAGGACGTTCGCACCGGACATCGCGTCGGCCGCCGCGGATCTCGCACCGCGGGTGACCGAGGACCTGCTGGCCGAGGTCACCGCCGAGATCCCCGACGTCTGGCTGGCCGGGGAGCAGGGGTTCGACACGCCCGACGAGCTCCGGTCTGCCTACACGCGGCCGCTGATCGCCCGCGCGGCCACCGTCCACCAGCGCATCCACGGCCTCGAGGGGGACCGGTGAGCGACCGGCACGTCTTCGAGTACGCGCTGCTGAGGGTCGTCCCGCGCATCGAGCGCGGCGAGTGCGTCAACGCGGGGGTGCTCGTGTACTGCCGGCCCAGGTCCTTCGTCGCCGCCCGGACCCATCTCGACGAGGCGCGGCTGCTCGCCCTCGACCCGTCGGTGGACCTGCCCGGTGTACGGGCCGCGCTGCGGGCGGTCGAGGGCGTGTGCGCGGGCGGGGACGCGGCGGGTCAGGCCGCGGGCGACGACGCGGGGCGGCGCTTCCGCTGGCTGATCGCGCCCCGGTCCACCATCGTCCAGCCCGGTCCGGTGCACACCGGGCTCACCGCCGATCCTGCGGCCGAGGTGGGGCGGCTGCTCGATCTGCTCGTGCGCTGACCGCGGCCGTCCACGGACCGTCAGGCGCGGCGGCGCCTCACCAGGTATCCGGCCGCGAGCACGGCGCCCGTCACGAACACCGCGCCGATGCCCAGGTCCCAGCCGCTCGGCCCGGACGCCGACGAGCCACCCAGCCCGCCCTGCACACCCCGCGTCGGCGGGACGGAGCCGACGGGCGCCGACGCAGTGGTGGGCGCGGTGGTGGGGGGCGCGCTCCGGGTGGGTGGAGCGCTGGTCGGTGACGGTGACGGCGACCGGGTGGGGGCGGACGTGGCGGGTGCCGGCCGGAAGGTGGACGAGGTGAGACCGCGCCGGGGAAGCGCCTCGCAGGCCACCCCGTCGTCCGGACCAGGGTCCTCGTCGAGCCGGTGCGGATCGCTCCGGTCCAGCTCGAAGAAGGTCTGCGCGTCCTCCTGGTAGGTGAAATCGCTGCAGTTCAGGTCCTGGGCGTGGGCGGTGTCGGCCAACGGCACGATCGCGGCGAGCGCGATCAGCGTGCCCATGGCACCGGTGCGACGGCGCATGGAGCGCCTCCTTTCCGGCCGCGGGTGGCTCGCGCTTCGACGCTAGGGGCCGCCGGGCGCGCAGGCGCGCCGCGGTGGGCCGATCGGGTGCTTCGCACGGACCACGGGGTGGCGCCGGGCGGCCGGGGGCGCCCCGCGCCGGAAGGGGTCGCCGCGCGGGGAATGGATCACACACGCGCGGTGTGCCGTTGACACCGGGTGCCAGGGCTTCTAGCGTCACGTCTGCTGAAGGTACTAAGCGGTCGCTCACCGAATCGGGTCCGGCCGCGGAGCCGCATCCCAAGGGCGAGGAGAAGCAGCAATGTCCACCACTGAGCAGCGGGTCGCGGTCGTCACCGGCGCCGCGCGCGGCATCGGGGCCGCCACCGCCGTACGACTGGCCGCCGAGGGCCGCGCGGTCGCCGTGATCGACCTCGACGAGGCCGCCTGCAAGGACACCGTCGAGAAGATCACCGCCGCGGGCGGCACGGCCCTCGCGGTCGGCTGCGACGTCTCCGACGAGGCGCAGGTCGAGGCCGCCGTCGCGCGGATCGCCGAGGAGCTCGGCGCGCCGACCATCCTGGTGAACAACGCGGGCGTGCTGCGCGACAACCTGCTGTTCAAGATGAGCGTCTCCGACTGGGACACGGTCATGAACGTGCACCTGCGCGGCGCGTTCCTGATGTCGAAGGCCTGTCAGAAGCACATGGTGGACGCCGGCTTCGGCCGGATCGTCAACCTGTCGTCCTCCTCGGCGCTCGGCAACCGCGGCCAGGTCAACTACTCGGCCGCCAAGGCCGGCCTCCAGGGCTTCACCAAGACCCTCGCCAAGGAGCTCGGCAAGTTCGGCGTCACCGCCAACGCCGTCGCGCCCGGCTTCATCGCCACCGAGATGACCAAGACCACCGCCGACCGCGTCGGCATGGGCTTCGAGGACTTCAAGGCCGCCGCCGCCACCCAGATCCCGGTCGCCCGCGTCGGCGAGCCCGAGGACATCGCCAACGCGATCGCCTTCTTCACCGGCGAGGCGGCCGGCTTCGTCTCCGGCCAGGTGCTGTACGTCGCCGGCGGACCGCTCGACTAGGAAGACCGGGAACATGACTGCAGTGGAACTCTCGGGCAAGGTCGCCCTGATCACCGGCGCCAGCCGCGGCATCGGCTACGGAGTCGCCGAGGCCCTCGTCGCGCGCGGCGACCGGGTCTGCATCACCGGCCGGGGCGAGGACGCCCTCAAGGAGGCCGTCGAGAAGCTCGGCACCGACCGGGCCGTGTACGTCGCGGGCAAGGCGCACGACGAGGCCCACCAGGCCGTCGCCGTCGAGCGCGCGATGGAGGCCTTCGGCCGCGTCGACTACCTGGTCAACAACGCCGGCACCAACCCGGTGTTCGGGGCGATCGCCGACCTCGACCTGAACGTGGCGCGCAAGGTGTTCGAGACCAACGTGATCTCGGCGCTCGGGTTCGCCCAGAAGACCTGGCACGCCTGGCAGAAGGACAACGGCGGCGCGATCGTCAACATCGCCTCCGTCGCGGGCCTCGCGCCCTCGCCGTTCATCGCCGCCTACGGCGTCAGCAAGGCCGCGCTGATCAACCTGACCCAGCAGCTGGCGCACGAGTTCGCGCCCCGGGTGCGGGTCAACGCCATCGCCCCCGCGGTGGTCAAGACCAAGTTCGCGCAGGCGCTGTACGAGGGCCGGGAGGAGGAGGCGGCGGCGGGCTACCCCCTGGGCCGGCTCGGTGTGCCCTCGGACATCGGCGGTGCCGCCGCGTTCCTCACCTCGGACCAGTCGGACTGGGTCACCGGTCAGACCCTGGTCGTTGACGGCGGCATCTTCCTGAACGCCGGCGTGGCCTGACGCGCACGCCCGCGCGCGTGTGCCGGGCACGCGCGCGGGAACGAGCGGGACGGTCCCGGCGCGGGCGATCCGTTGACGAGAACGGCGTCCGTGTCGGTGTCTCCGGCCCGCGACGGCCGGTGACAACGTAGTCATCGCGAATCGATCTCAAGGGTCGTACACGGGAGGGTCAGCCGGGGTGACACTGCGGTATGGTCTGCCGACCCTTGGCATGGCAGATCGAGGAGCGTGCGCGTGTTCAACCGGAAACGATGCCTGCGGCGGGTGGCGGCCATCGCGTCCATATCGTCCCTGTTGACCGGATGCGGCATTCTGTCGTCGGACAGCGCGGACGACGAGGGACCCATAGTCGTCGGCACCACCAGTTCGCCCAGCACGCTGGATCCTGCCGCCTCCTGGGACAGCTCCTGGGAGCTGTTCCGCAACATCTACCAGACCCTGCTGAGCTACCCGGTCGGTGCGACCACGCCTCAGCCGGACGCCGCGGAGAGCTGCGAGTTCTCCGACACCTCCAACCAGGTGTTCCGCTGCGAGCTGCGCGAGGGGCTGAAGTTCTCCGACGGCAGCACGCTCGACGCCAAGGCGGTCAAGCACTCCATCGACCGCATCCGGCAGATCAACGTCAACGGCGGTCCGGCCGGTCTGCTCGGCAGCCTGGAACGGGTACAGGCGCCCAGCGAGCGCGAGGTCGTCTTCTACCTCAACAAGCCGGACGCCACCTTCCCGTTCGTGCTCGCCACCCCCGCCATGTCGATCGTCGATCCGGACGCCTACCCGGCCGACGCCCTGCGCGAGGAGAGCGGGATCGTCGGTTCGGGGCCCTACACCCTCCAGTCGTACGAGGAGGGCGAGAAGGCCGAACTCGCGCGCAACGGCCGCTACAAGGGCTACGCCGAGCGGAAGAACAACGCGGTGACCATCCGCTACTTCCAGGACTCCGGCGCCATGGTCAAGGCACTGCGCGACGACCAGATCGACCTGACCTACCGCGGCCTGGCCGCGGGCGACGTCATCGAATTCCAGGGCAGGGTCTCCAAGGAGGAGGAGATCCAGCTCATCGAGGGCAGCGGGACCGACATCAACTACCTGGTGTTCAACCCGAAGGACCCGTGGGCCGGCAAGAAGGAAGTGCGGCAGGCCGTCGCCCAGGTCATCGACCGCGCGGCGATCGCTCACAAGGTCTACAGGGACACCGTCGACCCGCTGTACTCCATGGTCCCCAAGGGTCTGACCGGGCACACCACCGGCTTCTTCGACGACTACGGCGACCCCAGCGTCGACAAGGCCCGCGAGATCCTCACCGACGCGGGCATCACCGAGCCGGTCCCGCTCACCCTCTGGTACACCACGGACCGCTACGGCTCCGAGACCGCGCTGGAGTTCAAGGAACTCGAGCGTCAGCTGGAGGCGTCGAAGCTGTTCGAGGTCACCCTCAAGAGCCGCCCCTGGAAGACGTACGTCGAGGGCTACCAGAAGGGCCAGTACCCGGTGTTCGGGCGCGGCTGGTTCCCCGACTTCCCGGACGCGGACAACTTCATCGCCCCGTTCGTCGGCAAGCAGAACGCGCTCGGCACACCCTACGAGGCGACCAGGATCACGAACGATCTGCTGCCCAGCTCCCGGCGGGAGAGCGACCGTGGCAACGTGGTGAAGCAGTTCAAGGAGGCCCAGCAGATACTCGTCGACGACGTGCGGCTGCTGCCGCTGTGGCAGGGCCGGCAGTACGTGGCGGCGAGCCGGGACGTCTCGGGTGCGGAGCGGGCGCTGGATCCGTCCACCATCATGATGTTGTGGCAGCTCTCCCGGAAGACCAGCTGGTAGAGCCCGGTACGACCGTCCGCGGAGCCGGTTGTCAGTGGTCGCCTGTAGGTTCTGTGGCCTGGAAGTGACCGCACACGTGAGGACATTGACGTGACCGACATCGCCATGCTGCCCGAGTCCTGGCGCGGGGTTCTGGGCGACGAGCTGCAGCAGCCCTACTTCAAGGAGCTGGTCGAGTTCGTCGAGGAGGAGCGGGCGAACGGTCCCGTGTACCCGCCCCGCGAGGAGGTCTTCGCGGCGCTGGAGGCCACGCCGTACGACGAGGTGAAGGTCCTGGTCCTCGGCCAGGACCCGTACCACGGCGAGGGCCAGGGTCACGGCCTGTGCTTCTCGGTCCGGCCCGGCGTCAGGATTCCCCCGTCCCTGCGCAACATCTACAAGGAGATGCACGCCGAGCTGGGCACGCCCATCCCGGACAACGGGTATCTGATGCCGTGGGCCCGGCAGGGTGTGCTCCTGCTCAACGCGGTGCTCACCGTCCGCGCCGGTGAGGCCAACTCGCACAAGGGGCGGGGCTGGGAGCTGTTCACCGACGCGGTGATCCGCGCGGTGGCGAACCGTCCCGACCCGGCGGTCTTCGTGCTGTGGGGCAATTACGCGCAGAAGAAGCTGCCGCTGATCGACGAGAGCCGTCACGTGGTGGTCAAGGGGGCGCACCCCTCGCCGCTGTCGGCGAAGAAGTTCTTCGGGTCCCGCCCGTTCACGCAGATCAACGAGGCGGTGGCCGCGCAGGGCCACGATCCGATCGACTGGACCGTCCCGAACGTGGGCTGACGCACCGCTTGCCGCCGCCCTGCCGGGTGTGGGACCGGCACGCCGGTCCCGCACCCGGACCGCACGGGAGACCACGGAGCGGCTTGTCCGGTATTGCCCAGGCCTGCGGTTAGCGTCGGGGGACGAGACCCGGCGAGGTGCGGAGGACGTGGTGGCGGAGCGACAGGGGCAGGCGGCGCCGGACGCCGTGCTGACGCGGATCGGTCAGCTCGTGATGCTGCACCACGCGGGGGACCGCGAGGAGGCCCGGCACCGGTTCCTCGGACTGTGGGCGGAGATCGGCGAGCACGGCGACCCCCTGCACCGCTGCACACTCGCCCACTACCTCGCCGACACGCAGGACGACCCCGAGGACGAACTGGCCTGGGACCTGCGGGCGCTGACGGCGGCCGAGGAGGCCGCGGCCGGCCGGCCCGCAGGGTACGAGGGGGCTCCCGCGGTGCGCGCCCTCTACCCGTCGCTGCACCTGGACCTGGCCGCCGACTACGCCCGCCTCGGCCGCACCGACGCCGCGCGCTCGCACCTCCGCCGGGCCCGGGGCGCGGCCCTCACCCTCGCCGCCGACCGCTATGGCGAGGGCGTACGGGCCGCGATCCGACGGCTGGAGGTCCGGCTGGGCGTGGACGGGCCACCCGGCGGCTGGGCACCGCCGAGACAGCGCCCCTAGAGGCCTGTGCGGCAGGTCCGAGCGGAGGAATCGGGCTGTGCTCCGCCGCCGAGGTGGGCGGGGGAACCGGCAACCGACGGCGCCGCTGGAGACACCGGCGTCCGGGGAGGGCGTTCCGGACCTCGCGTCTGCGGCGTGTCCGCCGGACAGGCCCCGGGGCGTCCGGCGGCTGACCGCGGCGTCGCTGCCGGCTCAGCGGCCGTAGGTCTCCTGGCAGATGGCCGCCTCCGGACTGTCCGCGCGCCAGCCGCCGTACTCCCGGCCGAGCGCACAGAGGTCCGGCTTGACCGAGGGGGCTGGGTTCACCGGCTTCCCGGCGCCGGGGAGGTCCAGCGGCGGGCGCGGCGGGGGGACGTGGCCGTCCGGCCGCGGCCGGACGTTCCGGCCCTCCGGAGGCGTGTTCTGCTCCGGCGGGGCCGTGCGGTGCGCCGGCGGCGCCGGTTTCCTCGGTGGCCGGGACGGGCCGACCCTCTCCAGGGCCTCGCGCGCCGGTGCCTGCACGACCTGCGTCTCGTTCCGCCCGGCCGGGACCGGCTCGGTCCGCTGGGACGGTGCTGCCGGGGGGCCGGGTGCCAGGGGACGCTGGACCGTCACACAGCCCGAGAGGACGGAGACCGCCACGGTCACCAGAAGCGCTGCTGTGGTCGTCGTTCGATGCACCCGCTCCACTCTGCTGGCTCCGGCCGCCCCGGAGCGGGCGGACAGGCGCAGCATGCCCCGCAAGAGTGATCTCCCGCCCCGTACGGAGGCCCCGGTGGCGCGGGGGTGACGTCACTCTCCGGTGACGCCGTCGAGCCGCTCGCGGATCAGGTCGGCGTGGCCGTTGTGCCGCGCGTACTCCTCGATCATGTGCGTGTAGATCCAGCGCAGCGTGTACGGGTCGGGGCTGAAGCGGTGGCGGCCCAGGGACGGGTCGCCCAGGCCGAAGCGGGCCGCGTGGCGCCGGGCGGCGTCGATCTCGGCCTGCCAGGTCGCATATGCCTCCTGCCAGGTGTCCGCCTCGGTGACGTGGAACTCGCCGTCGGGGTCGGCCTCGCCGTAGTAGAGCGGGCCGGCGTCCTCGCCGGCGAGCACCCTGCGGAACCAGCCGCGCTCCACCTCGGCCATGTGCCGGACCAGGCCCAGCAGGGACAGCTCCGAGGGAGGCACCGACGCGGTGCGCAGCTGTTCCCCGCTCAGTCCCTCGCACTTCCGGGCGAGGGTGCCGCGGTGGTAGTCCAGCCATCCCTCCAGCATGGTGCGCTCGTCGGCGTCGGCGGCGGGTTCACGGCGCTCGGTCGTCATGGCGCCATCCTGCCCAGGGAAGATCCTCATCACCAGGGCTTTTCGGTGCCGAGCATCCCGGCCAGCAGTTCCCGCAGGTCCGCGCGGACCTCCGCGAGGCCCGGTACGCGCGTGCTGAAGGAACCGGCCACGCAGGAGAACATCAGGCCGTCCGCCCAGGCGATCAGGGACAGCGCATGGCGCTCGGGGTCCCCGGAGCCGAGTCCGGTGACCAGGGCGGTCAGCTGTTCGCGGAAGCGGGCGCCGGCCGCGTCGAAGTACGCCCGGAGCTCCGGGCGGCGGGTCGCCTCCAGGGCCAGCTCGTAGCGGGCGAGGGTCAGCGCCCGGTTCCGGGTGAGCGCGCGGTGCGCGGCCACGGCCATGGCGTCCACCAGGGGTCCGGCGCCGGCCCGCGGGTCCGGCATCTCGTGCAGACCCAGCACCCGTGCCTCCCGCTCGGCGAGCCGCCGCACGGCCAGTTCCAGCAGTGCCTGGCGGGTGCGCGCCAGGTTCGACGTGGACCCCTGCGGGAGCCCGGCCGCCTCGTCGACCGCCCGGTGGGTCAGTCCGCGCATCCCGCGTTCGGCGAGCAGGGCCAGGGCGGTGTCGGCGACGAGATCGGCGCGGGAGGCGCCTGCGGTGTGTACGGACATGGAGTCAAACTACCCGCCGCACTACGGGTGTAGTACGTTGGAGCCGACGGTTCACTACAGACGTAGTTGACGACCCGAGGAGGAGCCATGACACGGGTGGAGCGGGCGATCGTGATCGGCGGCGGAATCGGCGGTCTGACGGCGGCGGTCGCCCTGCACCAGCAGGGTGTCCGCGTCACGGTTCTGGAGCGCGCCGGCTCCCTGGAGCCGGTCGGCGCGGCCATCTCCCTGTCACCGAACGCGCTGCGCGGCCTGGACGTCGTCGGACTCGGTGACGGCATCCGAGCCCTGGCCGCCTGGCAGGGCGACGGAGGGCTGCGCGCGCCCGGCGGACGGTGGCTGGCCCGGACCAGTGCCGCCGCCGCGGCCGAGCGTTTCGGCGGCCCCCTCGTCCTGCTGCACCGCGCCACCCTCGTCGACCACCTCGCCGCGGCGCTGCCGTCCGGCGCCGTCCGCACGGCCGCCGCCGCGCGCCTCCTGGACCCCGGTGCCGTGGGCGGCTCCGGCCGGCCGGCCCGCGTCGCCGTCCCCGGCGGCGAACTGGAGGCCGACCTGGTGGTGGCCGCCGACGGCATCCGCTCCGCCGTGCGCCGCGCGCTCTTCCCCGGTCACCCCGGGCCGGTGTACTCCGGGTTCACCACCTGGCGGGTGGTGATCCCGCTGCCCGGCGTGGATTTCGCCTCGCACGAGACCTGGGGCCGGGGCCGCATCTGGGGCACGCACCCGCTCAAGGACGGCAGGGTCTACGCCTACGCCGCCGCCGTCGCCCCCGCGGGGGAGCACGCCCCGGACGACGAGCGCGCCGAACTGCTGCGCCTCTACGGCGACTGGCACACCCCGGTCCCCGAGGTACTGGCGGCCGCCCGCCCCGAGGACGTACTCCGCCACGACGTCCACCACATCGCCGAGCCACTGCCCGCCCTGCACCACGGCCGGGTGGCGGTGCTCGGCGACGCCGCGCACGGCATGCCGCCGACCCTCGGACAGGGCGGCAACCAGGCGGTCGAGGACGCGATCACCCTCGCCGGCCACCTGGACGACCTGCCCGGTTACACCGCGGCCCGGCTGCCCCGCACCACCGTGATCACCCGCCGGGCCGTGCAGGTGGCCCGCGTCAACCTGATGACCGGCCGCGTGGGCACCGCGGTACGCGACCACGCCCTCGTCGCGCTGTCGAGGGCCGCTCCGGGACTGTTCCTGCGCGGATTCGACGGCATCGCCGACTGGCGGCCGCCCCAGGGCACCGCCCACTCGAGTGAAGGCGGGAGCGGGCAAGGCCGTATGCTCGCAGACACGGCAGGCGAGGGCTAGAGGAGAACACCCCGTGAAGGTCGGCTGCATCGGACTCGGCGACATCGCGCAGAAGGCCTATCTCCCGGTGCTGGCCGTGCAGCCCGGGGTGGAACTGCACCTGCAGACCCGCACCGCCGCGACCCTCGACCGGGTCGCGGACAGCCTTCGTCTCCCGGCGGGCCGGCGCCACGCGGACCTCGCCTCCCTGCTGGCCCAGAACCTCGACGCGGCCTTCGTGCACGCGCCCACCCAGGTCCACCCGGAGATCGTGACGCGGCTCCTGGAGGCGGGCGTACCGACGTATGTCGACAAGCCGCTCGCCTACGAACTCGCCGATTCCGAGCGGTTGGTGGCACTCGCCGAGGAACGGGGCACGAGCCTCGCCGTCGGCTTCAACCGCCGCTTCGCCCCGGGCTACGCGCAGTGCGCGGACCATCCGCGCGAGCTGATCCTCATGCAGAAGAACCGGATCGGGCTGCCGGAGGAGCCGCGCACGATGATCCTCGACGACTTCATCCACGTCGTGGACACCCTGCGCTTCCTGGCGCCCGGCCAGGTCGACGACGTGACCGTGCGCGCCCGCACCGAGGACGGGCTCCTGCACCACGTGGTGCTCCAGCTCTCCGGGGAGGGCTTCACCGCCCTCGGCGTGATGAACCGGCTCAGCGGTTCGGCGGAGGAGATCCTGGAGGTCTCCGGGCAGGACACCAAGCGCCAGGTGGTCAACCTGGCCGAGGTGATCGACCACAAGGGCCAGCCGACCGTGCGGCGGCGGGGCGACTGGGTGCCGGTGGCACGACAGCGCGGCATCGAGCAGGCGGTGCTCGCCTTCCTCGACGCGGTGCGGGCGGGCAAGGTGCTCAGTGCCCGGGACGCGCTGGCGACCCATGAGCTGTGCGAACGGGTGGTACGAGCGATCCACGAGCGCCCCGCCTGACGCGCACCACCTCGGTGACGCCCCAGACCCCGAGGACCACCAGCGCCGCGTACAGCGGCCAGTCACCGTAGCGGACGTAGGCCGTGGTGCCGTGCGCCAGCGGCACCTCGTAGACCTGCGCGGCGCTGGTGTCCGTGCCGAGCCGCGGGCCGACGCGCGCGCCGTCCGGCCCGTACACGGCGGAGACGCCGGTCAGGGTCGCGTGCACCATCGGACGGCCGCTCTCCGCGGCGCGCAGCGCGGCCAGCGAGGCGTGCTGCCCGGGCGCCCAGCTCTGCTGGAACGTCGAGGTGGAGGACTGGGCGAGCAGCACGTCGGCGCCGCCCTCGGCGAGATGCCGGCTCATGTCGGGGAACGCGGACTCGAAGCACACCATGGGGCCGATCCGCAGCCCGTTCCCCGCGTCCATCACCACCTGCCGGGAGCCCTGGCGGCGGTCCTCACCGGCCGCCTTGCCGACGGACGTCGCCCAGCCCAGCAGGGAACGGGCCGGGATGTACTCACCGAACGGGACCAGCCGCATCTTGTCGTACCGGAACCCGGTGGGGCCGTCGGGGCCGATGAGGACCGAGCTCTTGTAGATGCCGGGCCTGTCGGAGCGCCGGGCGTCCACGTTGACCAGGATGCGTGCGTCCGTCTCGCGGGACAGCGCGGCCAGCCGCCGTGCGAGGTCGGGCCGGTCCCCGAGGTCGAAGCCGACGCTGCTCTCGCCCCAGACGATCAGACCGACGTCCTGGCCGGCCAGCTCGCGCGTGAGCCGTTCCTCGAGGTCGAAGCGGCGGTCGGCACTGTCCGGCCCGGAGACGACCCCCGGCTGCACGAGCGCGACCCGGACCCGGTCGCCGGTGTCCGGGCGCGGTGACCACACCCAGGCGGCGGAGGTGGCCGCGGCCGTGGCGACCAGCCCGGCCAGGGCCGGGATCCGGGCCCGGCGGACCGCGACGAGCACGGCCACGGCGACGTTCAGGGTCACCACCAGGAAGCTGGGCAGCCACACCCCGCCCACCGACGCCAGGCGCAGCGCCGGCTCCACCTCCCACTGGCTCGCGCCCAGCACGCCCCAGGGGCCGCCGAGCCCCTGCCAGGAGCGGACCAACTCGATCGCCAGCCACCCCGAGGGCACCACGACCAGCGCGGCCGCGACCCGCCCGCGCGACGGCACCCCGCCCAGCAGCCGCCGCACCAGCCAGCCCCACGGCGCCCACAGTGCGCCGAGCAGGGCGGCGATGACGAACGTGAACACGTGCAGGTTCGGCAGCAGCCAGTGGTGCATGGCCAGCATGAAGCCGAACCCGCCCCACCACCCGTCGAAGGCCGCCCGTTTCCCCGTCGGAGCGGTACGGGCCAGCAGGATCCAGGGGACCAGGGCGACGTAGGCGAACCACCACAGGGACGGGGCGGGAAACGCCAGGACGGGCAGGGCACCCACGACCGCGGCTACGGTCGAGCGGCGCCACGGGGAGGTGAGCCAGTGGCCGAGCGTCTTCATAGGCGCCTCCCTACCCCGTGGTGCCTCCAGTGTGCGTCCCGGAGGTGATCGGGAACAGCGCACGCCGGTTCAGTTGATCACAGGAGCCGCCCGCCGGCCGTGGGCGCGCCGTTCGCTTCTCCCGTACGGCCACCCCGCTCGGCCGCCGGCCGTCGTCCGTACACGGCACCGCGAAGGCGCTCCGGGCCCGAGGCCGTGCACCGTCGTCTGACCCGAATGCCGTGCCGCTGCGCGCGTCGGCCCGGGGAATCCCGGCGGCACGCGGTGACCGGGTTAGCGTCGACCGGCATGCGACCGTGGGAGCCCGGGAGGTGTCGCGATGCCGGCCGCCGGACCTCGCACCGACGCGCCACCTTGGCCGATCGTCATCGGACTCTCCCTCGCCTTCACGGTCACGGTCGTCGATCCGCTGGTGCTCAGCCTGAACATGCCGCAGGTCACGCGGGCTCTGAGCGTCCCGCCGCAGGTCGTAGGACTGCTGGGCGGAGCGGCGACGCTGGTGATGGCCGCCTCCGTCCTTGCCGCGGGCAGGGTCGGGGACGCCGTGGGGCTCAAGCGGCTGCTCATGCTGGGGCTGGCCCTCGTCACGGTCGTCGACGTGCTGTCCGTACTCTCGCCTTCCACCGGCTTCCTGCTGGGGATGCGCTTCCTGGTAGGGCTGGGGATGACCGCGCTGCTGGGAGTGCCGCTCGCCCTCCTGAAGGCGTCCGTGGCGCCGGAGAGGCGGCCGGTGGCCATCGGTGTGCTGATGGCCGTCTACGTGGTCGTGTGCGGGGTCGTTCCCCCCTTCACCGGCTGGGCCGTCACTGCCGCCGGATGGCGGGTCGTCTTCCTGATGACCCCGCTGCTGTGCCTGGTCTCCTTCTGGTTGGTCGCCCGGTACGTCCCTGAGCCGCCCGTTCAGCGGGGCCGTCGCCTCGACGCGGTCGGTGTCACCCTGATCGGGATGACACTGCTGGCCCTCGTCGTGGGCCTCGCCGCGGCGCAGAACGGCGTCGCCCGGCCCGCGACCTGGGCACCCCTGGTGACCGGCGCGGTCCTCGTCGCGCTCTTCGTGGTACACGCCCGCCGCGCTCCCGAGCCCGCGCTGGACCTGGCGCTGTTCCGCCGCGCACCGTTCACCGTCGCCCTGGCGGCGACCCTCACGCTGAACTTCCTGATCGCCGGGCTCGGTATCGTCCTGGGGCAGTTCGGCACCGTGGTGCTGTCGCTGTCCCCCGAGTCCATCGGCCTGCTGTACCTGCCCGGCACCGTGCTGATCGCGGGCGCGGTGATCCTCGCCGGGCGCCTGGTCGGCACGTACACCCCGCGGCCGGTGATGGTCACCGGTCTGCTGGTGATGGCGGCCGGCGGACTGCTGATGGCGGGCACCGTCAGCCCCACGATGGCGGTGTGGCTGCTCGTGCCGGCCATCTGGCTGTGCAACCTCGGGGCGGTGGTCACGTCCGCGGCGGTGTCCGAAACGGTGCTCGCCCAGGCGCCGCACGGGCGATCCGGCACGGTGGCGTCGGTCCAGATGGCCTTCGCGGTGACCGGCGCCGCGATGGGGCCCACCGTGTATCTCCTGTTCCTCGGTCTCTTCTTCCGGCGGCAGTGGCTGGCGGACGCGGAGTCACGCGGGCTGTCGGCGACCCGGGCCGAGCGGGCCGTGGACGCCGTGCGCAGCGGGATGGCCCAGAGCCCGGGCAGCTCCGTGTACGACCCGAACCTGCTCCGTCAGGCCTCGGGGCTGGAACTCGGGCCGGACTTCGCCGACGGACTGCGGCTCACCATGCTGGTCGTCAGCATCCTGCCGCTCGTCGTGGCGGTGGCGGCCTTCCTGCTGATGCCCCGCCGCAAGGAACCCAGGACAGCGTAGGTTCCCCTCGGGGAATTCTGCTTTCGTGCACGGGCCGACCCGCAAGTGGTGCACCGGCCCCGCCACTCCTAGAGTGAAAACGCAGCCGTTTGCCGGGGCCATCGGGCTACCACCGCCTCGCGTCGGGAAGCACCTTCAGGACCATGACACCTCATCTGTCACCTTCCGCCCCGAGTCGCACTCTGACCGCCCGGCCGGAATACGACGTGGTCGTGCGTGAGTACACCCTCACGGACACTCCCGCCGGCCTGCGCTACCGCGTGGAAGTGGGCCCCCTCACCTTTTCGTCCAGCATCTCCTACACGTCCGTCCCGGCGTGGTCCGACGTCTTCGCCGTCATGCCCTCACGGCAGAACGCCCTACGGCTGGTCAGCGCCCTGATCGCATGGGATGCCATGCGGTTTCTCGCGCTGGGAGGTGAGCGTCTCGTCCTGCCCCCCGGCCTTCCCTGCGACGCCGTCGTCAGTGCGCCGTGGCGCCGCTGTTTCCTGAACCAGTTCGGTGAGTGGCGTTACCGCAACGGCATCCGTTACCGCGGCAGCGCGCCGGAACTGGTGGCGGCCCCGGGTGTGCCCGTGGAGGAGGTGCGCGGGGGAGGCGGTACGTCGCACACCGGAGGCCGCGCACTGCTGACCAACGGCGGCGGCAAGGACACCCTGGCCGGAATGATGATTCTCGGCAGGAGCGGGATCGATCACGACGTGTACGAGGCCTACCTGCCCGTCGGTGGTGACCACGGACTGCAGCGGCACCTGCTGGAGAACCTGCGGGCGGGCGCGGAGGCGCGGCGCACCGAGGTGGTCCGCGTATACGTGCACGACGACTTCTACGGCAGGCCGGCGGCCGAATTCACCGACGCCGGTGTGACGGCGGATCATTACCGGACCGACTTCGCGGTCGGGCACACGGCCGGCTACGTCGGATACATGCCGGTCCTCCTGCACGGCGGCTACGACCGCGTCTGGTTCAACATCGAGCGATCCGCGGACGACCCTCGTGTCCTGTGGGAGGGTGAGGAGATCAGTCATCAGTGGTGCAAGAGCGGGGAGTACCAGTCGATAGCGTCGTCCCTTTTTGCGGAACTCACCGGCTGTGACTGGTTCAAGGGCTTCGATTCCACGCTGCGAGGTCTTTACGACCACGCGATCTACCGTATAGTCGCCACTCGGCCCGACCTGCTCCTCCGCACGCATTCGTGCAACTACGGAAAACCCTGGTGCGGCCGATGCCCCAAGTGCTGCTTCTGCTACCTCATGACCACCGCTTTCCTGGGTGAGGATTACGCGCGGAGGCTGCTGGGCACGGAAGAAAGTGCACTGGCGGATCCGCGCAACCTTCCGGTATGGGAATCCCTCATGGATTCGTCCCGGGTGGCCTGGGAATGTGTACCGTCTCATGAGGAGGTCCTGACCGCGGTGGACCAGTGCCTCACGCGGGGTGTCGACCACCCGGTACTCCGCCGGTACGCGCCCGGACGCGCGGCGGCGGACCGGCTCCGCCGCCGCTTCCTCGGCATCGACTGGCCCCGCGTGCCCGCTCCGATAGCGGCGGCTGTGCGTGACCTGGCGTCGGGTCCCGTCCCCACCCCGTGGGCGCGGTGACAGCCGTCGGGCTGCCTTCTCCGGTTTCCTCCCGGTGCGTCCGCATCCGGTCATCGGTCCGGCCCGCCGTGGTCGTCGGACGACGCCTTCGGGCGACGGCTCGTCCCTCGACGACAAGGGGCTCGCGCTTCTGGCAGCCTGAGGATCTTCGTCTCGTGCTCATTGCCAGGAGGTACTCATGAAGCGTCTGGTCACGGTGGTCACCGGTGGGAGCCGGGGGATCGGGGCCGCGACCTGTCTGCGGCTCGCGGCGCAGGGGCACGACGTGGTGGTGGACTACGCCCGCGACCGCGCCGCCGCCGAGGCGGTGGCGGAGGGGGTGCGGGCGGCCGGGGCGCGGGCCGTGACCGTGCGCGCGGACACGTCCGTCGAGGCGGAGGTCGAGCGGCTCTTCGAGGTGGCGGAGCGGGAACTCGGTCCGGTGTCGGGGCTGGTCAACAACGCGGCGGTGACGGGACCGCTCGGGCGGTTGACCGAGGCCGACACGGGCGCCCTGCGGCGGGTCGTCGACGTCAACCTGATGGGGACGCTGCTGTGTGCGCGACGGGCCGCGCAGCTCATGGTCCCCCGGGGCGAGGGCGTGATCGTGAACATCTCCTCGGGCGCCGCCACGCTGGGAAGTCCGAACGAGTACGTGCACTACGCGGCGACCAAGGCCGCCGTCGACGCGCTGACCGTGGGACTGGCCAAGGAGCTCGGTCCGGACGGCATCCGCGTCAACGCGGTCGCTCCCGGCGTGATCGACACGGAGATGCACGCCGCCATGGGCGCCCCCGACCGTGCGCGGCAGGTCGCCGGTGCCGTTCCGCTGCGGCGGGCGGGGCAGGCCGAGGAGATCGCGGCGGCCGTGGCGTGGCTGATGTCGCCGGACGCCTCGTATACCACGGGGGCGGTGCTGCGGGTCGCGGGCGGACGCTGAGGCGTGACGGCGGGGGCGGGGGTGATCAGGCCGCTTCGACGACCCGGCTGCGGATCGCCGCCGCCCACTCGACCACGAGCAGTTCGTACTCCGCGCGTTCCTGGGCGGACAGGGAGCCACCCGCGCGCAGCCACAGGGCGCGGATCTGCTCGTTGATTTCGGCGGCGGACCGCACGGAACCAGGGGTCGTTAAATCGGGGGACATGCCGACCAGCCTAGGGCCATGGACTGACGGTGCGCTACCGGACGGCTACGCAACCCGTATGTTCTCGGTCACGTGCCCCGGTCACGTCCCGAACGGGACTCAGCCGGCCGACTCCGCCGCGTGCGGGCTGAGCGCACCCGTGGCGACCAGGAAGATGATCACCACGCCGAGGGCGATGCGGTACCAGACGAACGGCATGAAGCTCTTGGTCGAGATGAACTTCATGAACCAGGCGATCACCGCGTAGCCGGTCGCGAAGGCGATGACCGTGGCGAAGAGCGTGGGACCCCAGGAGACGTGCCCGCCCTCCGCCGCGTCCTTCAGTTCGAACAGACCGGAGGCCAGGACCGCGGGGATGGCGAGCAGGAAGGAGTAGCGGGCCGCGGCCTCGCGCCGGTAGCCCATGAACAGGCCGCCGCTGATGGTGGCGCCGGAGCGGGAGACGCCCGGGATCAGGGCCATGGCCTGGCAGACGCCGTAGATCAGGCCGTCCCTGACGGTCAGGTCCCCGAGTTCCTTGCGCCGTTTGGCCACCCGGTGCCGGCCGCCGCTCTCGTCCCGCGCGGCGAGGCGGTCGGCGACGCCGAGCACGACGCCCATGCCGATCAGCATCGCCGCGGTGAGCCGCAGATCGCGGAACGGCCCCTCGATCTGGTCCTTGAGGGTCACCCCGAGCACACCGATGGGGATCGAGCCGACGATGACCAGCCAGCCCATGCGCGCGTCCTGGTCCCGGCGCATCTCCTTGTCCGTGAGGGAGCGGCTCCAGGCCGACAGGATCCGCCCGATGTCCTTGCGGAAGTAGATCAGCACCGCCGCCTCCGTGCCGATCTGGGTGATCGCGGTGAAGGCCGCACCCGGGTCCTCCCAGCCGGAGAAGGCCGCGGTCAGCCGCAGGTGCGCACTGGAGGAGACGGGCAGGAACTCGGTCAGCCCCTGGACGAGTCCGAGGATGAGGGATTCAAACCAAGACATGAGGTAGCGGAGTCCAAGTGCCGATCGTGGGACGGACGAAGGGCGCACCGCACCGCCGTGTGCGGTGATCGATGAACAGGCGCGCCGAGGGGGAAGCGTAGCGCCCCAAGATGAACCCGCCGCACAGGGGCTTTGCGGTCCGCCGCCCCGGAGGGCTCAGGCCGCCGCCGGGCCGCCCACCGTCCACCCCGGGGCCTGCGGGTGCGGCGTCAGCTCCGCGTGCCGCGCCTCGTCGCCGCAGGCCCGGCAGGTGACGACCGGGACGAACTCGTCGCCGCAGCTGTGCTCGAGCACCATCGGCAGGTCGCCGCCCGGGCGCAGATGGCGGTCGCCCCACTCCTTGAGGAGCAGCAGCACGGGCTCCAGGTCCAGGCCCGCCCGGGTGGGCCGGTACTCGAAGCGCTGGGGGCGTTCGCTGTAGGGGACCTTGGTCAGGATCCCGGCGTCGACGAGTCGTCGCAGCCGCGCGGCCAGGATGTCGCGCGGCGCGCCGATGTTGCGCACGAGCTGGTCGAAACGGCCGTTGCCGAGGCACACCTCGCGCAGGACGAGCAGCGAGTACTTCTCGCCGACGAGCGCGAGCGCGTCGGCGATCGAGCAGGGGCGCGGTTCCTTGGGGGCGGCCATGGGGGCGAGTCTACGTGAGGTTTGCTTTTCCAACTTACCCGGTTATGGTGAGTCCGGATTTCCTACTCACCGGTACGTCGTTCCCGACCCGCCCCCGGTACCGCCCGGGCGGCCAAGGAGGCCCGCACCATGCGTGACGCAGTCGTCGTCGAAGCCGTACGCACCCCCATCGGCAAGGGCAAGCCGCACGGTGCCCTCGCGCACGTCCATCCCGTCGAACTCCTCGCCCACACCCTGCGCACCCTCGTCGAGCGCTCCGGTGTGGACCCCGCGCTGATCGACGACGTCATCGGCGGCACCGTCGACCAGGTCGGCGAGCAGGCTATGAACACCACCCGCTACGCCGCCCTCTCCGCCGGTCTGCCGGAGTCCGTCCCGGCCACCACCGTCGACCGCCAGTGCGGCTCCTCGCAACAGGCCGTGCACTTCGCGGCCCAGGGGGTCCTCGCGGGCGCCTACGACCTCGTCGTCGCCTGCGGTGTGGAGTCCATGAGCCGGGTGCCGATGTGGTCCAACGTGCCCGAGGGCAAGGACCCCTTCGGCCCCGGAGTCGCCGGGCGCTACCCGGAGGGGCTCGTCCCGCAGGGCATCAGCGCCGAGCTCATCGCCGCCAAGTGGTCGATCACCCGTGAGCAGATGGACGCCTTCGCCGTCTCCTCGCACCACAGGGCCGCCGCTGCCTGGGACGCCGGACTGTTCGACGCCGAGGTCGCGCCCCTGGACGGCGTCACCCGCGACGAGTGCGTACGGCCGGACACGACGGCCGACGTCCTGGCCGGCCTCCGCCCCGCCTACCACGACCCGGTCTTCGCCGAGCGCTTCCCGCAGATCGAGTGGAACGTCACGGCCGGCAACGCCAGCCCCGTCAACGACGGCGCCTCCGCCGTCCTCATCACCTCGGGCGAGACCGCCGCGCGGCTCGGCCTGCGTCCGCTGGCGCGGCTGCACAGCTTCGCCGTCACCGGCTCGGACCCGCTGCTGATGCTCACCGGTGTCGTCCCGGCCACCGAGAAGGTGCTGCGCCGGGCCGGTCTCGGGCTCGACGACATCGACCTGTTCGAGGTCAACGAGGCGTTCTCCAGTGTGGTCCTGGCCTGGCAGCAGGAAACCGGCGCCGACCTGGGCAAGGTCAACGTCCACGGCGGCGCCGTCGCCCTCGGCCACCCGCTCGGTGCCAGCGGCACCCGGCTCACGACGACCCTGGTCCACGCGATGCGCGAGCGCGGCGCCCGCTACGCCCTGCAGACCATGTGCGAGGCGGGCGGACTGGCCAACGCCATGGTGCTCGAGAGCGTCTGACGCCCCGGCGGCCGGCTCACCGCCCGCGCAGCTTGTGCCGCTTGCGCCACGCCACGGCGGCGCCCGCCAGGCCCGGCACCGCGATGCAGGCCAGCGCGATCAGGAAGGCCGGGGACGTCGGCGTCGAGGCGCGGGCGCCGGCCACCACGTAGGCGGCGGTGTTCGGGACCGAACCGAGCGCCGTCGCCAGCAGGAACGGCAGCAGGCCCATCCGGGAGACGGCGGCACAGTAGTTCGAGGCGGCGAAGGGGATGCCGGGAAACAGCCGGGCCGCCAGCATCGAGCGGAAGCCGTGCCGGCTGAGCTGGTCGTCCGCCGCCTTCAGCCAGCGCCCACGCAGCAGCGGACGCAGCGCCTCCTGGCCGAGCGCCCGCCCCAGACAGAAGGCCAGCCCGGCGCCCAGCACCGTACCGCCCAGCGCGGCGGCCAGGCCCAGCTGGGAGGCGAACAGCGCCCCCGCGGCGAGGTTCAGCAGCGGGCGCGGCACGAACGCCACCGTGCAGACCCCGTAGGCCACCGCGTACGCCAGGACCGCCGCGGCGCCGCCCAGCCGGTCCGGCCAGCCGTCCGTCAGCAGCCGCTGCGGTTCGAGGACCAGCATCGCCGACGCCGCGGAGGCGAGCAGCACGACGAGCAGCGACAGCCGCGACCACGGCGACAGCAGCACTCTCGCGCACCGGGCGGCGAAACCCGTGGCGGGCGCGAGAGTGGGAGCGGCCGTGGGGACGGCGACCGCGAGGTCGTTTGCGGCGGCCCGGGGAGAGACCGCGGCGGTGCCCCCAGAGCGGGTGGTGGCATCGAGCATCCGGTGACACTAACCGACACATGTCTGTGATCGCCGTAGTGTTCGTCTCATGCGCGTCACAGGAGCCGGCCCGGCGGCCGGGACACCACGTGCACCGGACAGCCCGTCGGCCGACACGGTGATCGAGCGGCTCACCGCCGCCTACGGGGCGGCGGCCGATCCGGAGCGGGCAGCGGCCATGCGGGCGTACATGAAGGACGTCGCCCCCTTCCTGGGGCTGGCCACGCCCGTCCGCCGTGCCCTGTCCCGCACCGTCGTGGCGGGGGTGCCCCGGCCCGGCGAGGGCGACTGCACCGCCGTCGCCCTGCGCTGCTGGGACCTGCCCGAGCGCGAGTACCAGTACTTCGCCGTCGACTACCTGCGCCGCCACGTACGGCACTGCACCTCCGGCTTCCTGCCCGTCGTACGGCACCTCGTCACCACCGTCCCGTGGTGGGACACCGTCGACCCGCTCGCCGCGCACGTGGCCGGTGCCCTGGTCGCCGCCGACCCGGGGCTCGCGGCCGACATGGACGAGTGGATCACGGACGACCACATGTGGCTCGTCCGCGCCGCCCTGCTCCACCAGCTGCGCTTCAAGGAGCGCACCGACAGCGAACGCCTCTTCGGCTACTGCCTGCGCCAGTCCGGGCACCCGGACTTCTTCGTCCGCAAGGCCATCGGCTGGTGCCTGCGCGAGTACGCCAGGACCGACCCGGACGCCGTACGCGCCTTCCTGGCGCGTGAGCGGGGACGCCTCGCGCCGCTGTCGGTGCGGGAGGCGCTGAGGAACATCGGCGCGTAGCGGCCGGACGCCGCCCGCGAAAACCGTTCGACGCGGGGGCGGGCCGTCGGTGATGATCGACGCCATGTTCCGGTACGCCTTCCACCTCGCAGCATCCGCGGTCGCGGATGCCCCGAAGGCTGCCGTTCCCGCTCTCCTCGCCGCAGTCGACGGCGCCCGAAGCTGACCCTCCCCGGATCGTCCGGCGGACCCCCCAGGGGGAGGGTCGGCCAGGTCCCTGGGGTCCCCGTCCCGGCCGCGCGCCGATCCGCCGCGCCCCGGGCCGTCACGCGTCACCACCGAGAGACTTCGAGGTACCGCCATGTCCAAGACGGCGTACGTCCGCACCAAACCGCATCTGAACATCGGCACGATGGGCCACGTCGACCACGGCAAGACCACCCTGACCGCCGCCATCACCAAGGTCCTCGCCGAGCGCGGCTCCGCCGGCTACGTGCCGTTCGACCGCATCGACCGGGCCCCGGAGGAGGCCGCCCGCGGCATCACCATCAACATCGCGCACGTCGAGTACGAGACCGACACCCGGCACTACGCGCACGTCGACATGCCCGGTCACGCCGACTACGTCAAGAACATGGTCACCGGTGCCGCGCAGCTCGACGGGGCGATCCTCGTCGTCTCCGCGCTGGACGGGATCATGCCGCAGACCGCCGAGCACGTCCTGCTCGCCCGCCAGGTGGGCGTCGACCACATCGTCGTCGCCCTCAACAAGGCCGACGCGGGGGACGAGGAGCTGACCGACCTGGTCGAGCTGGAGGTCCGCGACCTGCTCTCCGCGCACGGCTACGGCGGTGAGTCGGTCCCCGTCGTACGGGTGTCCGGACTGAAGGCGCTCGAGGGCGACCCGCGCTGGACGGCGTCGATCGACGCACTGCTCGACGCGGTGGACACATACGTGCCCATGCCCGAGCGGTACCTGGACGCGCCGTTCCTGCTGCCGGTGGAGAACGTGCTCACGATCACCGGCCGGGGAACCGTCGTGACCGGTGCGGTGGAGCGCGGCACGGTCCGCGTCGGCGACCGGGTCGAGGTGCTCGGCGCCGGCGTGGAGACCGTGGTGACCGGTCTGGAGACCTTCGGCAAGCCCATGCAGGAGGCGCAGGCGGGGGACAACGTGGCACTGCTGCTGCGCGGGGTGCCGCGCGACGCGGTACGGCGCGGGCACGTGGTGGCCGCGCCGGGCAGCGTGGTGCCGAGCCGACGGTTCACGGCGCGGGTGTACGTGCTGTCCGCCCGTGAGGGCGGCCGGACGACACCCGTGTCGACCGGGTACCGGCCGCAGTTCTACATCCGCACGGCGGACGTGGTGGGCGACGTCGACCTCGGCGATGCGGCGGTCGCCCTGCCCGGGGACACGGTCACCCTGACCGTGGAGCTGGGGCGCGAGGTGCCGCTGGAGCCCGGGCTCGGCTTCGCCGTCCGCGAGGGCGGCCGCACCGTGGGGGCGGGGACCGTGACCGCCGTCGGATAGGGACGGCGTCCGCCCGCGCGGGGGACCGCCGGCCGGCCCGGCGGCCGGCGGTCCCCCGCGCCCCGGAGGCACCGGCCCACCCGCACAATGAGGGGGTGAACGAAGCCGTACCCGTCAGCCGCGTCACCGACCGCGGCACCGCCAAGCTCATGCCGGACGTGGACCGGGAGCGGGCCTGGCTGCTGACCGTCGACGGGGCACCGCAGTCGTACGTCGACCTGGAGGAGCCGACGCACCTGGAGTTCGAGTACGCCCGGCGGCTCGGGCACCTGCTGGACGTCCTCGCCGAACCGGGCGCCCCGCTGGACGCCCTGCACCTCGGCGGCGGCGCGCTGACCCTGCCCCGCTACCTGGCCGCCACCCGGCCGGGCTCCCGGCAGCACGTCGTGGAGTTCGACGGGGGGCTGCTGGAACTGGTCGCCGAGCACCTGCCGCTCCCCGCTGGGGCCGATGTCACCCTGCACGCGGCGGACGCCCGGGCGTGGCTCGAGGCGGCCCCCGACGACAGCGCGGACGTCCTGGTCGCCGACGTCTTCGGTGGCTCCCGGGTGCCGGCGCACCTGACTTCCGTCGGCTACGTCCGCGAGGCCGCGCGCGTCCTGCGGTCCGACGGGGTCTACCTGGCCAACCTCGCCGACGCGGCCCCGTTCGCCTTCCTGCGGTCCCAGCTCGCCACCCTCGCCACGCGGTTCGGGGAACTGGCGCTGATCGCCGAGCCCGGGGTGCTGCGCGGCCGCCGGTTCGGCAACGCGGTGCTGGCCGCCGCCCACCGCCCCCTGGACATCACGCGGCTGTCCCGCGCCACCGCCGCCGACGCCTTCCCGGCCCGGGTGGAACACGGCCCGGCGCTGCGGGACTTCACGGGCGGCGCGCGCCCGGTGCGGGACGAGGACGCCGTGCCCTCACCGGAGCCGCCCGCGGGGGCGTTCGGCATCGGCTGACCCACGGCCCGCGCCGGCACGGCGGTTGCGGCGGAACGTACCGCGGCTCAGTCCCGCGGCACCGTCCCGAGGTCACCGGTACGGCTCCCGGCACCGGCCGGCGCGGGAACCGTGCCGGTGACGTGGCGGGAACGGCGGCGCAGGTCGCGCACGTCCGGGACGCACAGGACCGCCGCCGTGACGACCACGACCAGCGCGGCGCAGCCCCACAGTGCCTCCGGGCGGCCGAACGCGGTCTCCGCCGGGCCCGCCAGCGCCATCGCCGCCGGCACCAGCGCGACCGAGCCGAACCAGTCGTAGGCGGAGACCCGGGACAGCTTCTCCTCCGGGATCTCCTGGTGCAGCGCGGTCATCCAGGACACGCCGAACACCTCCACGGACACGCCGGTCACGAACATCACCGCGCACAGCACCCCGGCCGGCACCGGAACGGCCAGCGCCGCTGACGGCAGGGCCAACGGGAACACGCACAGGGTGCCGACCAGCAGCAGACGCCGCGGCTGCCAGCGGGTCATCAGCAGCGCGCCGACGACCGTGCCCCCGCCGAAGAAGGCCAGCGCCACGCCCCACGGCGCGGCACCGCCCAGGTGGTCGCGGGCGACGAGCGGCCCGTAGACCGCGTCGGCGGCGCCGACGACCGCGTTGGCGACCGAGAACTGCACGACGATGCCCCACAGCCACGGCCGGCCGGCGAACTCCCGCCAGCCGTCCCTCAAGTCGGAGAGCAGGCCGTTCCCCTGAGCGCGCGGTGGTATGTGCTTCACGTCGAGGAACGCCCGCAGTGCCGCCGCGACCGCGAAGGCCGCCGCGTCCGCCGCCAGCACCCAGCCGGGTCCGATCGCGGCGACCATCGCGCCGCCGAGCGCGGCACCGCCGAGGGTCGCCCCGTGCATCGCCATGCGGAACACGGCGAACGCCCGGCCGGCCTGTTCGCCGTCGACCGAGGACAGCAGCATGCCCTCGGCGGCCGGGTTGAAGAACGCCTGACCGGTGCCGCCGAGCGCGCTGAGGAGCATCATCTGCCACAGCCGTGCCTCGCCCCCCAGCACGAGCGCCGCGAACGCGGCCTGCGAGACACAGTTCAGGACGTTGGCCGCGACCATCACCCGGTGCCGCGGCAGCCGGTCCGCGACGGCACCGCCGATCAGCAGGAACAGCACCAGCGGCAGGGTGCGGGCGGCGGCGACCAGACCCACGTCGCCGCCGTCGCCGCCCGTGCCCAGCACGGCGAACGCGGCGGCGATCAGCGCGCCATGACTGCCCAGGTTGGTCACCACGGCGGCGGCGGTCAGCAGGGAGTAGTTGCGGTCGGCCCAGACGGGACGGCGACGGAGGGCGGAGGTCGGCACCCCGTGACTATCCACGGGCGGGGGCCGACTTGCCAAATGGATTGCCGGCCCCCCTGCCTGCTACGACCCCGTCGGTGCCTCCTCGGTCAGGCGCACCGTGCTGAGGATCTTCTGCACGGTCGCCTCCGGGATCTCCTCGTCGACCTTCGCGGCCCCGTACAGGTTCCAGGTGACGAAGTCACCGGCGCCGTTCTTGAACGCGAAGGTGATCGCCTTGCCCTCGCTGTCGCACTTGCCCTTCTGCGGCGTGTTCTCCGAGTGCGCCGTCGCCACGTGGCCCTTGATGCCCGACGTCGTGGTGTACGCCTTCGGCGCGTCGAACTTCACGCTCTTCTTGTCGGGCTGTGTGTAGCCGCCGAAGATCCACCACGGCACCCGGGTCTCGGCCGCCTCCTTGGTGGTCTTGGCGCCGTTCTCACCGCGCGTTCCTGCGGTGGCGAGGGCGGTGTCCTCCTCGCGGCCGTCCTTCTCGTCGTCGCTGGTGCACCACTTGGACTTCAGGTACGCCGGGGCGGTGACGGTGGTCCGGCCCATCTCACCGTCCTTCTCCTCCCACTCGAAGCCCACGCTGGTGCCCGGCGTCTCGATCTCCCAGTCGCCGGGGACGTCGAACTTGGTGCCGAAGCGTGTGTTGACCACGACCTGCCAGCCCGGAATGGTCGCCTTCTCCCCGTCCCCGCCCCGCGGGTTGTTTCCCGAGGCGGAGGCGCTCGGCTCCGCGGAGGTGTCCTTGGAGGCGGTCGCGCTTGGCTTGGCGTCCTTCTTGCCGTCGGCCTCGTCGTCCTTGTCACCGCCGAGCACCAGGAACCCGGTGACGCCCGCCGCCACCACCACGGCCGTCGCCGCCACGACGGCCACCAGCTTGGTCCGGTTCCCGCCGCCCCCGCCCTGCGGCGGCTGGGGCGTGCCGACCGTGGACGAATCGCTCCACTGCGGCTGCTGGTACGGGTTCGGCTGCTGGTAGCCGGGCTGCTGGTACGGATTCGGCTGTTGGTATCCCGGCTGCTGGTACGGATTGTTCGACTGCGGGTTCTGCTCGCCCCCGGGCGGCTGCTGTCCTGGCCACATGGGCAGCAACCCTAGCCGCGCCCGGGACACGATTGGGTCACCGCCCTTTGACAGGGACGTAGCAACTCCGGCGCGGCCACCGGGAGGGCCCCGTACTACTCATGGGTAACGTGCGGTCATGAGCGCAGACCGGATGTCCGTCGGCGAGATGCTCGCCGCCACGGTGCCCATGGCCCGTACCCTCAACCTGCGGTTCCTGGAGACCACGCCCGAGCGTGCCGTGGTGGCCCTTCCGGACCAGGGCGACTACCACAACCACGTGGGCGGCCCGCACGCCGGCGCCCTGTTCACCCTCGGCGAGTCCGCGAGCGGCGCGATCGTGCTCTCCGCGTTCGGGGACCAGCTGCCCCGCGCCGTGCCGCTGGCCGTCCGCGCGGACATCGCCTACCGGAAGCCGGCGATGGGCCCGGTCACCGCCACCGCCACCCTCGGCCGCCCGGCCGCCGAGGTCGTGGCCGAACTGGACGCGGGCCGCCGGCCCGAGTTCCCCGTCTCGATCGCCATCCACCGCGAGGACGGCGCGGTCGCCGGCGAGATGACCGTGGTGTGGACCCTGCGTCCGCACGGCTGACCGCCTCACTCCTGCGCGGTGGAGCGGGGTTTCCGGCCCGCGTCGACCCCGCCGCCCCCTCCGGCCGCTCCGGCCTCCTCTCGTTTCCTCTCGTTTCCTCGCGGGCCTTTCGGCGTCGGGCCGGGACCTGCGGCCCTGTTGCGGGGACCGGCGTCCGGGCGACACTCGTGGTGATCACCAGACACCAGGAGGTCCCCACCATGACCCGCACCATCACAGTCGGACTCGACGGCTCCGCCGAGAGCAGGGCCGCCGCCGAGTGGGCGGCCCGTGAAGCGGTGCTACGCGATCTGCCGCTGAGGCTGCTCCACGTCCGGCGGCCCGACCCGGGGCCCGTGGCCGAGCCCTCGCCGCAGGCGGCCGGTTCGCGGGTGGACTGGAGCGAGCAGATGCTGCGCAGGACCGCCGAGGGCCTGCGCCTGCGCCACCCCGGTGTCCAGGTCACCCACGAGCGGATCGACGGCATGCCGTACGAGGTGCTGACCGAAGCGGCGGAGGACGCCGAACTGCTGGTGCTCGGCTCCCGGGGCCTCGGCGGCCTCGGCGGGTTCCTGGTGGGCTCGGTCGGATTCGTCGTCGTCGCCCACGCCGAGCAGCCCGTGGTCCTCGTCCGGGCCGGCGCGCAGGCCGCCGACGAGCACGAACCGGACCCCGCCGGCATCCCGTCCGCCGCCACGCACTACCGGCCCGTGCTCCTCGGCCTGGACGCGGACCGGCCCCACGCGTCGGTCATCGAGTTCGCCTTCGCGGAGGCGGCGCGGCGGGCCACCACCTTGCGGGTCGTCCACGGCTGGGCGCTGCCCCCGTACTACGTCTACGGCCTCGCGGCCGCCCCGGAGGCCTACCACGACGTGTCCCAGGAGGAAGCCGGCAAGCTGACCCAGGTGCTCGCCCCCTGGCGTGAGAAGTTCCCGCAGGTGGAGGTCGTCGAGGAGTCCTTCGGCGGCAGCCCGTCCATCCGCCTGGTCGAGGCCTCCGCGGAGTCCTCGCTCGTGGTCGTGGGACGGCGGGCCCGCCGCAACCCGCTCGGCGCGCACATCGGTTCCGTCGCGCACGCGGTCATGCACCACGGCACCGCACCGGTCGCCGTCGTCGCACACGACTGAGGGCGACGAAAGCGGGCCGGCCCCTCGGGCCGGCCCGAGCCCGCTCGCGACGGGTGCCGAGTTCCGCCACGCCACGTACCGGCGCGCGCATTGCGCCACATGGCGCCGTCCGGCCGCGCGAGGGGCATCGAAGCCCGGGAAACTGGTACCCCGCTCCCGAACCCGCACGGAGCGCCGCCCTCGGCCCCTCCGCCCGCCGACACCGCCCGGCCCACCCGGGCCGACCACTCGACGGAGTCATCCATGCCTGAGGACCAGGACACCCGGACCGTACTGAGCGACGAGGAACTGCGCACCCTGGACGCCCACTGGCGGGCGGCCAACTACCTTGCGGCGGGACAGATCTACCTGCTCGCCAACCCGCTGCTCACCGAGCCCCTGCGGCCCGAGCACATCAAGCCCCGGCTGCTCGGTCACTGGGGCACCTCACCCGGACTGAACCTGGTGTACACCCACCTCAACCGGGCGATCTCGGCCCGTGGACTGGACGCGCTGTGCGTCTGGGGGCCCGGCCACGGCGGCCCCTCCGTGCTGGCCAACTCCTGGCTGGAAGGCAGCTACAGCGAGACCTACCCGGACGTCGGCCGTGACGCGGAGGGCATGGGACGGCTGTTCCGGCAGTTCTCGTTCCCCGGTGGCGTGCCCAGCCACGTCGCGCCCGATGTGCCCGGCTCCATCCACGAGGGCGGCGAGCTCGGCTACTCCCTCGCCCACGCCTACGGCGCCGCCCTGGACAACCCCGGACTGCTCGTCGCCTGCGTGATCGGTGACGGGGAGGCGGAGACCGGGCCGCTGGCCGCGTCCTGGCACTCCAACAAGCTCCTCGACCCGGTCCACGACGGTGCCGTCCTGCCGATCCTGCACCTCAACGGATACAAGATCGCCAACCCGACCGTCCTGGCCCGCCTGCCCGAACCCGAACTCGACGCGCTGCTGCGCGGCTACGGCCACGAACCCCTCCACGTGAGCGGCGACGACCCGGCCGTCGTTCACCGCGCGCTGGCGCGGGCCATGGACACCGCCCTGGACCGCATCACCGAGGCCCAGCGCGCCGCCCGCGACGACGGCGCCACCGAGCGGGTGCGCTGGCCGGTGATCGTGCTGCGCACCCCGAAGGGCTGGACCGGCCCCGCCGAGGTGGACGGAAAGCCCGTCGAGGGCACCTGGCGCGCCCACCAGGTGCCGCTCTCCGGTGTCCGTGACAACCCCGGGCACCTGCGGCAACTGGAAGCGTGGCTGAAGTCGTACCGGCCCGAAGAGCTGTTCGACGACTCCGGCCGGCCCGTCGCCGACGTGCTCGCCTGTGTTCCCGAGGGCGCCCGTCGCCTCGGCTCCACCCCGCGTGCCAACGGCGGACTGCTGCTGCGCGAACTCCCCATGCCCTCGCTCGACGACTTCGCCGTGCCCGTCGACAAGCCCGGCACCACCCTCCACGAGCCCACCCGGGTTCTCGGCGACCTCCTCGAACGGATCATGCGGGACACCGCGGACCGACGGGACTTCCGGCTCGTGGGCCCCGACGAGACCGCCTCCAACCGGCTGGGGGCCGTCTACGATGCCACCGGCAAGGCCTGGCAGGCCGCCGTCCTCGACCTCGACGAACATCTCGACCGGCACGGCAGGGTGATGGAGATCCTCTCCGAACACCTCTGCCAGGGCTGGCTCGAGGGATACCTTCTCACCGGCAGGCACGGACTGTTCTCCTGCTACGAGGCGTTCGTGCACATCGTCGACTCGATGGTCAACCAGCACATCAAGTGGCTCAGGACCTCGCGCGAGCTGTCCTGGCGGGCGCCCGTCGCCTCGCTCAACTACCTGCTCACCTCGCACGTCTGGCGCCAGGACCACAACGGCTTCTCCCACCAGGACCCCGGCTTCGTCGACCACGTGCTCAACAAGAGCACCGACGTCGTACGGGTCTACCTCCCGCCGGACGCCAACACCCTGCTGTCCGTGGCGGACCACGCCCTGCGCAGCCGCGACTACGTCAACGTGATCGTGGCCGGGAAGCAGCCCTGCCACGACTGGCTGTCGATGGACGAGGCGCGCGTGCACTGCGCACGGGGTGCCGGGATATGGGAGTGGGCCGGCACCGAGAACGGCGGTGAACCCGACGTGGTGCTCGGCTGCGCCGGTGACGTGCCGACCCAGGAGGTGCTGGCCGCGGCGCAGCTGCTGCGCCGTCACCTGCCCGAGCTGGCGGTCCGCGTGGTGAACGTCGTCGACATCGCCCGGCTGCTGCCCCACGGGGAGCACCCGCACGGTATGACCGACTTCGAGTACGACGGCCTGTTCACCGCCGACAAGCCGGTGATCTTCGCCTACCACGGCTATCCGTGGCTGATCCACCGCCTCGCCTACCGCCGCAACGGCCACCCGCACCTGCACGTGCGCGGCTACAAGGAGTCCGGCACCACGACGACACCGTTCGACATGGTCGTCCGCAACGACCTGGACCGCTACCGGCTGGTCATGGACGTCATCGACCGTGTCCCGGGCCTGGCCGTGCGGGCCGCCGCCGTGCGGCAGCGGATGGCCGACGCGCGCAGCCGGCACCACGCCTGGATCCGCGAGTACGGCACCGACCTGCCCGAGGTGGCGGAGTGGAGCTGGAACGCGTGAGCACCGGTCGCCGCCTCCCCGCCCTGTAGGCTTCGCCCCCTGCGTGTGCCGTGTCCGCGCGCACGCAGGGGAACGCAGGACCGGTGGACCGGGAGGGAACGGCGTTGCACGTCCAGGAGTGGCTCGAGACCGTGCCGGCGGTCGCCGTGTACGCGCTGGTGGGTCTGGTCATCGGGCTGGAGAGTCTGGGTATCCCGCTGCCGGGCGAGATCATCCTGGTCTCGTCCGCGCTGCTCGCCTCCCAGCACGGCGACATCGATCCGCTGGTCCTCGGGGTCTGCGCCACCGCCGGCGCGATCATCGGCGACTCGATCGGCTACGCCATCGGCCGCAAGGGCGGCCGGCCGTTGCTGGCCTGGCTGGGCGCGAAGTTCCCCCGGCACTTCGGCGAGGGGCACATCGCGACCGCCGAGCGGTCGTTCCAGAAGTGGGGCATGTGGGCCGTCTTCTTCGGCCGGTTCGTCGCCCTGCTGCGCATCTTCGCCGGGCCGCTCGCGGGCGTGCTGCGGATGCCGTACTGGAAGTTCCTCACCGCCAACGTCCTCGGCGGCATCCTCTGGGCGGGCGGCACCACGGCCGTCATCTACTACGTCGGCATCGTCGCCGAGTCCTGGCTGAAGCGCTTCTCGTGGCTGGGTCTTGTCCTGGCCGTGCTGATCGGCGTGACGTCGGTGCTGGTCCTCAAGAGGAAGGCGAACAAGGCGGCACCCGCGCCCGTGACGGCGGGCGACTGAACGCCCCGCGGGCGCGGGGAACAACGTCCGCCGGCGGACCGCTCGTGCCCCTATCCCTCGTGCTGTTCCCGGTGTGCCTTCGCCAGCTCCGCGTACATCGTGCCGTTGAGCGTGAGCCCCTCCCGTTCCTCGGGGCTGAGCTCCCGCCGCACCTTCGCGGGCACCCCCGCGACCAGCGACCCGGGCGGCACCCGCATGCCCTGCGGCACCAGCGCCTGGGCGGCGACCAGCGACCCCGCGCCGATCACGGCGCCGTTCAGCACCGTCGCCCCCATGCCGATCAGACAGTCGTCCTCGACGGTCGCCCCGTGCACCACGGCGTTGTGCCCGATCGAGACCCGCTCGCCCACGCCGACCGGAAACCCCGGGTCGGCGTGCAGGGTGCAGTTGTCCTGCACGTTGCTGTGCGCGCCGACGGAGATCCGCTCCACGTCGCCGCGCAGCACCGCCCCGTACCAGACGCTCGCGCCGGCGCGCAGCGTCACGTCCCCGATCACGGAGGCCGTGGGCGCCACGAACGCCTCCGGGTCCACCTGCGGCTCCTTGCCGCCGATGCCGCTGATCAGCGCCTGGTGGGTCATCGTCGCCTCCTCGTCGGGTGATGGGGGAACGGTACGCCACACCCGGTGGGGTGAAGATCACAGGGTCACCGGCCCGTCGGCGCGGCGCCCGCCGACTACCGTGAGCGGGTGCCGAAGCGCAAGAACACGTTCTCGTCCTGGCCGCGCCGCCTCGCTCAGCGCGTGGTCCACGCGGGCTGGGCCTGGGTGCAGCGCACGGGCTCGGTGACCGCCGAGCACCCGGGCCGCTTCCGCTTCGCGGCGATGGGAACGGGTACCAGGCTCGCCTTCCCGCTCGGCACGGTGTTCGGCGAGTCGTGGATCCGGATCGGCGCGCACTGCATCGTCGGCGAACAGGTCACCCTCACGGCCGGTCTGATGCCCGGCCTCGACCTCGGTCCTGAGCCGATCCTGCGCATCGGCGACGGGGTCGTCCTGGGCCGCGGCAGCCATGTCATCGCCGACACGACGATCACCATCGGCAGCGACTGCTACTTCGGGCCGTACGTCTACGTCACCTCCACCAATCACTCCTACGACGATCCGCACGAGCCCATCGGCAAGCAGTGGCCGCGGATGGAGCCCGTGGAGATCGGCCCGGGCTGCTGGATCGGCACCGGCGCGGTGATCCTGCCGGGGGCGCGCGTCGGCCGGAACGTGGTGGTGGCAGCGGGCGCGGTGGTCCGGGGCACGGTGCCCGACCACGCCGTGGTCGCGGGAGCCCCGGCCCGGGTGGTGCGCCGCTGGACCCCCGACGACGGCTGGCAGCCGCCGCTGCGCACCCCGGCGCCCGTACCGATCCCTGAGGGCGTCACCCCGGAGCAGTTGCGGGCGTTGTCGTTGCTGGACGAGGAGGGTGTGGCCCGGCTCGCCGAACTGGACGAGGACGGCGCTCACCGGCTCGCGGACGGCACCGCCCGGCTCGCGGAACTGGAACCGGGGGGCTGACCGGAACTCACCCCGTGGCCGGCGGCACCGACCCCACCAGGGCCCGCCCGGCCGCCCGCACCGCGCCGAGACATCGAGCCGAGCGGGGGGGACGACCCCCATCGGGCCCGGGGCGAGCGCCCTGTGGAACGCGAGCACCGCCACCGGGCCGACCGGACCGGCGGCGACCGCGAACCACGGCCACCGAGACGGACTGCGAGACCACGACGACGGTGAGCGCGGGGGTGCGCCGGGTCGGCACCCCGCCGCCGAAGTCGGCCGTACCCCACAGCAGGCTGGTGGCCAGGGCGAAGAGTGCTGTCACGGCGGGCCCCGCAGTACAGTGCGGTGAACGAACGGGTGCACCACACCGTAGTCAAATGAAGCGGAACGGACGGAATGTGTCGGACCTCGACCTGCTGACCCAGTCCCTGGCGCGCAACGTCAAGCGCTGGCGCGCCGAGCGTGGCTTCACCCTGGACGCGCTCGCGGCCCGGGCGGGGGTCAGCCGCGGCATGCTCATCCAGATCGAGCAGGCCCGCACCAACCCGAGCATCGGCACGGTCGTCAAGATCGGCGACGCGCTCGGGGTCAGTGTCACCACCCTGCTCGACTACGAGCGGGGCCCCCAGGTCCGGATCGTTCCCGCCGATCAGGCCGTGCGGCTGTGGCACACCGGGGGCGGCAGCTACAACCGGCTGCTCGCCGGCGCCGAGGCCCCCGGCCCGCTGGAGATGTGGGACTGGCGGCTCATGCCGGGTGAGAGCAGCGACTCCGATCCGCACCCCGCCGGCACGGTCGAACTCCTGCACGTCACCACCGGAGAGCTGACACTCACCGTCGACGGGGCCGAGCACCGGGTGCCGGCCGGCGCCAGCGCCTCCTTCGAGGCCGACGTGCCCCACACGTACGGCAATCGGGGAGACGCTCCGACGAAGATGATCATGGCCGTCTCGGTGCCGCCCGTGCGCTGAGAACACTTCGGCCACGCCACGCCCGCTCCGCACTGCCTCATGGAGTACGGCGGCATCGCCCCGATCGGACTGTCCGACGACTGGCCGTTGCCGGTCGACGCGGCCGTCGTGGACCTGCCGTACGTGCTCGTGGGCAGCGGTCGGCGGGCGCGGCAAGCTGCTGGTGCCCGGCAAGGCGTTCGCGGAGCTTTCGGGAGCGGTCGTACTCGAGGGCCTGGGCGTGGCCGCCTGAGGCCACCCGGGACCGCGCGACCGGGTCAGAGGGGGCCCGCCGCGTGGTGGGCCAGCGGCAGATGCGGGTCCGCCGCGCCCGGCACGGGTTCGGGGTCGGCGTGGACCAGGGCGGCGGTCAGCCGGGGAACGGCGTGCAGCAGTGCGTGCTCGGCATCCACGGCGATGCGGTGGGCCTCGCGCACGGTGGCGTCGCCGTCCACCACGACCGCCACCTCCGCCCGCAGCCGGTGGCCGATCCAGCGCAGCCGCAGCTCACCCACCGAGCGCACGCCCGGAACCCCTGTCAGGGCCTGCTCGGCCCGGTCCACCAGCGCCGGGTCCACGGCGTCCATCACCCGCCGGAACACCTCCCGTGCGGCGTCCCGCAGGACCAGGGCGATCGCCACCGTGATCGCCAGTCCGACCGCCGGGTCCGCGTACCGCCACCCCAGGGCGGCGCCGCCCGCGCTCAGCAGCACCGCCAGCGAGGTGAACGCGTCCGTCCGCGCGTGCAGCCCGTCGGCGACCAGCGCCGCCGAGCCGATGGCCCGCCCGACGCGGATGCGGTAGCGGGCCACCCACTCGTTCCCCGCGAACCCGACGACGGCCGCGACGGCGACTACCGGGACGTGTTGCACGGGGCGCGGGTCCAGCAGCCGGCCGACCGCGGTCCAGCCGGCGAAGGCCGCGGACGCGGCGATCGTCAGCACGATCACGATGCCGGCCACATCCTCGGCCCGCCCGTAGCCGTAGGTGAACCGGCGGGTGGCGGCGCGCCGCCCCAGGACGAAGGCGATGCCCAGCGGTACGGCGGTCAGCGCGTCCGCCGCGTTGTGCACCGTGTCGCCGAGCAGCGCCACCGAGCCCGAGAGGAGCACCACGACCGCCTGCGCCAGTGCCGTCGCCCCCAGTACCGCCAGGGAGATCCACAGCGCGCGCATGCCCCGGGCCGACGACTCCAGCGCGGGGTCGACCTTGTCGGCGGTCTCGTGGGAGTGGGGGGCGAGGAGGTGGGTGAGGCGGTGGAGCAGGGAAATGTGAGGGCGGTGCTCGTGATGGGCGTGGTGGTGCCGGTCGGTCACGATCGTCCCCTTCCGGTGCGTACGGCCGTCGAGGTGGACGCGGCGGCGCCCACGGAGCCATTATGTGCGTATGAGCGCACGCATGCACCTGTCACCTGCGCACGATGCGCACCCCCACACTCCGGGCGAGGAGCAGTTCGCGCTGGCCGCGGAGCTTCTCGCGCTGCTCGGCGACCGCACCCGGCTGGCCCTGCTGCACGCCCTGAGCGGCGGCGAGGCAGATGTCACCACGCTCACCGAGGCGTGCGGGGCGGCGCGCCCGGCGGTCAGCCAGCACCTCGCACGGCTGCGCCTCGCGGGGCTTGTGGACACCCGCAAGGAGGGCCGCCGGGTGATCTACTCCCTGCGCGACGGCCACCTGCGGCGGCTGGTGGACGAGGCGCTGAACGTGGCCGACCACCGCTTGGGCGACCAGCCACCGCACGACTGACGGGTTGAACGGGCATCGGGGCGCTTCGGAGCCGGACCTCCGGGGGAGCGGTCAGCCGAGCCGGGGTATCTCGATCGCCGGGCAGCGGTCCATCACCATGTCGAGGCCGGCCGCACGGGTCCGCCCGTAGGCCGCCTCGTCCACGACGTCGAGCTGGAACCACACCGCCTTCGCGCCCTTGGCCACCGCCTCGTCCGCGACGGCACCGGCGAGGTCGCTGTTGACGAACACGTCCACGACGTCCACCGCGAAGGGAATGTCGGCGAGCGAGGCGTACCCGCGCTCGCCGTGCACCGTCTCGGCCTTCGGGTGCACCGGCACCACGCGCTTGCCGTACCGCTGGAGCACCTGGGCGACGCCGTACGCCGCGCGCCGCCGGTTCGACGACAGGCCCACCACGGCCCAGGTGTCACCGAGCCCGGTGAGGATCTTGCGGACCGTCGCCTCGTCGCCGTACACCGTGGGCCTCCCGAAGGTCGTCGAAAGCTGTTGCTCCGGACAACGAAGCAGGGCACACGGTGATTCCCGGCGCCGCCGGCCCGGGCACGGCAGACTGTAGCGGCCGCCGCGACGCGCGGTGCCGGAATCGGGCACGGCGACCCGAAAAGCGTGCGAGAGCCTGCGTACGTCCGCTCGCACGCCTACGCTCGCCTCGTGCTGCGCATCACCGACGCCCGAACCGGCGAGCCCGTGGACGCCGCCCCCGCCCGGCGGGGCCTGACCCGGGTCGAGGCCCACGCGCGGGGGTCCGGCCCGACGGACCTGCGTGTACTGCTCGTCGCCGATCTGCTCGTGCGTGCCCTGGAACTCGGCGGCACGCCCGTGTGGGCGCTGCTCACCGGTGAGGGGCAGCAGGCGGAGCTCCGCGCGGCGGGCGCGGCCCTCGGTGTCCGCCCCTTCGAGGACGGCCGGGACTCCGGAGCCGGTCTGGGCGAGGCGCAGGTGCTGCACGTCGTGAGCGAGGGCGGTGAGGCTCCCGACGGGGTGCGCCTCACCGTGGCACCCGTGCACTGGGAGGCGCCCGGCCCGCCGGGCGACACCGACCCCGCCGTCCTGCGCCTGGCCCTCCTCGCGCATCCCCGGAGCACACCCGTGACGGTCGGCCCGGCCGCCCTGGGCGACGCAGGGGACACCCTCGGACGCTGGCGCCGCGCGGTCGCCGCCTGGGCGCACCGGCCCTCGCGTCCCGTCCCCGACCCGGTGCGGGCGGACCTGCGCGCGGCGTGGGAGGACGACCTGGACACCGCCGGTGTGCTGAACGTGCTCCGCGCGGTGGAGACGGACCCGGACATGGCGGACGGCGCCCGCTTCGAGACCTACGCCTACGCCGACCGCATGCTCGGCCTCGACCTCACCCGCGACCTGGGAAGCCCGCCGTGACCGCACGTGCCGGCGCGTGGCCCCCGCGCCGTCCGGCCGTCCCGCGCCACGCCACGTCCGGCCGGCGGGCGTGACCGACCACGCACGCCCCCGCGCGCCCCGGCCCGTCCGGGCGACGGGCCGGACGACACGCCGGACCGGGTCCGCGCGCCCTTCCCGGCCGCCCCGGTGCGGCGAGCGGCAGCCGCGGCGTCCCGCCCGTACGGCGGCGCATAGGCTGGCCGGATGCAGGACGAGTACCGCACCGTCGCGCGCGCGGGTGTGCACGAGACCGAGATCAACCGCTCCCGCTTCCTGTGCGCCCTCGCCCCGGCGGCCACCGAGCGGGAGGCGCAGGACTTCATCGCCGGCGTCCGCAAGGAGCACGCCGACGCCACCCACAACTGCTGGGCCTACGTGATCGGCGCCGACGCCTCCGTCCAGAAGGCCAGCGACGACGGCGAGCCCGGCGGCACCGCCGGCGTCCCCATGCTGCAGATGCTCCTGCGCCGTGACATGCGGTACGTCGTCGCCGTCGTCACCCGCTACTACGGCGGCGTCAAGCTCGGCGCGGGCGGCCTCATCCGCGCCTACGGCGGCGCCGTGGGGGAGGCGCTGGACACGGTCGGCACCCGCACCCGGCGCCGGTTCCGGCTGGCCACGGTGACCGTCGACCACCAGCGCGCCGGCAAGGTGCAGAACGACCTGCGCGCCACCGGACGCCAGGTGCGCGACGTGCACTACGGCGAGGAGGTCACGATCGAGATCGCTCTCCCGGACGCCGACGTGCCCGCCTTCCGCGCCTGGCTCGCCGACGCGACCGCGGGGACGGCCGGTTTCGAACTCGGCGGTGAGGCGTACGGGGACGTCTGACGCCACCGAGCGCCGCTTACGGTCCATAACGGGCGAATACGGACCGGGTCGTGACGGAGCGATACGGGAGTAACCGCCCGTGCTGTCGTACCCTCCGGTTACGCTGCGGCCATCATGAGACTGCTGCACACTTCCGACTGGCACCTCGGCCGGCCCTTCCACCGGGTCGGCATGCTCGGTGCCCAGGCCGAGTTCATCGGCCACCTCGTCACCACCGCGCGCGAACGCGACGTGGACGCGGTGGTCGTGTCGGGAGACGTGTACGACCGCGCGGTACCGCCGCTCGCCGCGGTCGAGCTGTTCGACGACGCCCTGCACCGCCTCGCCGCCCTCGGTGTGCCCACGGTCATGATCTCCGGCAACCACGACTCGGCCCGCCGCCTGGGCGTCGGCGCCGGGCTCATGGAGCGGGCCGGCATCCATCTGCGCACCGAACCGTCCGCGTGCGGCACCCCCGTGCTGCTGTCCGACGCCCACGGGGACGTCGCCTTCTACGGGCTGCCCTATCTGGAACCGGCCCTGGTGAGGGACGAGTTCGCGGTGGAGAAAGCCGGTCACGAGGCGGTGCTCGCCGCCGCCATGGACCGCGTCCGCGCCGATCTCGCCGGCCGCGCGCCCGGCACCCGCTCCGTGGTCCTCGCCCACGCCTTCGTCACCGGCGGCGAACCCAGCGACAGCGAGCGGGACATCACCGTCGGCGGGGTGGCGGCCGTGCCCGCCGGGGTGTTCGACGGCGTCGACTACGCGGCGCTCGGCCATCTGCACGGCTGCCAGACCATCACCGAACGCGTCCGCTACTCCGGCTCCCCGCTGCCGTACTCCTTCTCGGAGGCCGCCCACCGCAAGACCATGTGGCTCGTCGACCTGGCCGCCGACGGAGCCGTCACCGCGGAGCGCGTCGACTGCCCGGTGCCGCGCGCTCTGGCCCGGATCCGCGGCACCCTGGAGGACCTGCTCGCCGACCCCGCGCTGGTGCGCCACGAGGAGGCGTGGGTCGAGGCGACGCTCACCGACCCGGTCCGCCCGGCCGACCCCATGGCCCGGCTCGCCGAGCGCTTCCCGCACACCCTCAGCCTCGCCTTCGACCCGGCCCGCACCACGGACGACCCCGACGTCTCCTACGCCCGCCGCCTCGCCGGCCGCGACGACCGGCGGATCGCCGAGGACTTCGTCACCCACGTGCGCGGCACCGGCCCCGACGCGCACGAACGGGCCGTCCTGCGCGACGCCTTCGACGCCGTCCGGGCGGACGACTCGGTACGGGAGGCGGCGCGATGAGACTGCACCGGCTGGACATCACCGCCTTCGGGCCCTTCGGGGGCACTCAGAGCGTCGACTTCGACGAGCTGTCCGCGGCGGGGCTCTTCCTGCTGCACGGTCCCACGGGCGCCGGCAAGACCTCCGTGCTGGACGCCGTCTGCTACGCGCTCTACGGCTCCGTCCCCGGGGCCCGGCAGAGCGGTCAGGGCACGGCGCTGCGCAGCGACCACGCCGCCCCGGCCACCCGGACCTCGGTCACGCTCGAGCTCACCGTCGCCGGACGGCGGCTGGAGATCACCCGGCAGCCGCCCTGGGAACGTCCCAAGAAGCGCGGCACCGGCACCACCCTGGACAAGGCCCAGACCTGGCTGCGGGAACGCGTCGCCGTCTCGGGCGCCTGGAAGGACCTCAGCCGTTCGCACCAGGAGATCGGCGAGGAGATCACCCAGCTCCTCGGCATGAGCCGGGAGCAGTTCTGCCAGGTCGTGCTGCTGCCCCAGGGCGACTTCGCCCGCTTCCTGCGCGCCGACGCCGAGGCCCGGGGCAAGCTGCTGGGCCGCCTCTTCGACACGCGCCGCTTCGCCGACGTGGAGAAGCGCCTCGCCGAACGGAGGCGCGCCACCGAGTCCCTGGTGCGCGACGGCGACGCCGACCTGCTGGCCGACGCCCACCGGATGCAGCAGGCCGCGGGCGGCACCATGGAGCTGCCCGGGCCGGCGCCCGGCGAACCGGGGCTGGCCGAGGCCGTGCTGAGCGCCGCCGCCGTCGCCCGCAGCACCGCGCGGGAACAGCTCACCGCCGCCCGGTGCCGGCTCACCGCCGCCGAGTCCGCCCTGGCCGACGCCGGCCGGGGTCTGGACGAGGAACGCGAACGGGACCGGCTGCAGAGGCGGTTCGCCGAGGCGCGGGAACGGGCGGCGCGGCTCGAGGAGGAGACCGGCGCCCACCGGGAGGCGCGGACCCGCATGGAGCGGGCACGCAAGGCCGAGACCGTCGCCCCCGCGCTGGACCTGCGGGACTCCGCCGAGACCGAGCACCGGCGGGCGGCCGCCGCCGAACTGCGCGCGCGAGCCCTCCTCCCGGCGTCCCTGGCGGACGCGGGAGCGGACGGACTCGCGGTCGCCGCCCGCAGGGCCGCCGAGGAACTGGGCGGGCTGGCGTCGGCCCGCCGCGCCGAGCGGCGCCTGACGGATCTCCTCGGCGAGCGGGCCGGCCTGGACCGGCAGGAACGCGCCGACGAGGAGGCCCTCCAGGACGCGGAGTCCTGGCTCGCGGACTGGGAGGAGTCCCGGACCGGTCTGCAGAGCCGCATCGAGTCCGCGCAGCAGGCCGCGGCCAGGGCAGGTGAACTGGCCGTGCGGCGGGACCCCGCGCGGCAGCGGCTGAACGCCGCGCGCCTGCGCGACCGGCTCGCCGAGGACGCGGACACGGCCGACGACGAGGCCCGCGCCGCCCGGGAGCGCGCGCTCACGGCCAGGCAGCGGTGGCTCGATCTCAAGGAACAGCGGCTGAACGGCATCGCCGCCGAACTGGCCGCCGGCCTCACCGACGGCGACCCCTGCGCCGTCTGTGGTGCCACCGAGCACCCCGCCCCCGCCCGCAGGGTCGACGGGCACGTCGACCGCGAGACGGAGGAGCGCGCCCTCGCCGAGCACCAGAGCGCTGACGAGCGCCGCGCGGAGGCCGAGCGGCGGCTCGGCGCCGCCCGGGAGGCACTGGCCGCCGCGAGCGCCGAGGCCGGGGACGGCGCCACCGAACAACTCTCCCGCGCGGTGGACGAGTTGGAGCAGGAGTACGCGCGGGCGCGGGAGGCCGCCTCCGTACTGCACTCCGCGCAGGAGCAACTGCGCCACGCGGAGCACGAGTACGAACTGCGGGTCGCCGCCCAGCGCGAGGCGGCCGTCCGGGCCGCCTCCCGGGTGGGCCACCGTGAGCGGCTGGACCGGGAACGCGAGACCCTGGAAGCGGAGTTGGCGCAGGCCCGTGGGGACGCCGCCAGCGTGACCGCGCGCGCCGCGCAGCTCGAACGGAGCGTCGCGCTGCTCACCGACGCCGCCGACACCGTCCGCACCGCCGAGAACGCGGCCCGGCGGCTCAAGGAGGCCGACGCCCGGCTGGCCGACGCCGCCTTCCGGGCGGGCTTCGACACCCCGCAGGCCGCGGCCGACGCGCTCCTCGACGACGCCGCCCACCGCGCACTGCAACGGCGCCTGGACGCCCGGCAGCAGGAGGAGGCGGCCGTACGGGCCGTCCTTGCCGAGCCGGAGACCGCTGCCGCCGCGGGGCGGCCGCCCGCCGACCTCGCCTCCGCGCGGCGGGCCGCCGAGGAAGCCGGCCGCAGGGCGCGTGAGGCGGCCTCCGCCCTTGACGCCGCCGTCCGGCGCTGCGCCGAGCTCGACCGGCTCTCCGCCCGGGCCGCCGCCTCGGTACGCCGGCTGGGACCGCTGCGCGAGGAGTACGACCGGGTGGCCCGTCTGGCCGGTCTCGCGGCCGGCACCTCGGCGGACAACGAGCGGCGGATGCGCCTGGAGTCGTACGTCCTCGCCGCCCGGCTGGAACAGGTCGCCGCCGCCGCGACCGTGCGGCTGCACCGCATGTCGTCCGGCCGCTACGCCCTCGTCCACTCCGACGACCGCACCGGCCGCGGCCGCAGCGGCCTCGGACTGCACGTCGTGGACGCCTGGACCGGGCGGGAGCGCGACACCGCCACCCTCTCGGGCGGCGAGACCTTCTTCGCCTCCCTCGCTCTCGCGCTGGGCCTCGCCGACGTCGTCACGGACGAGGCCGGCGGGGTCCGGCTGGACACCCTCTTCATCGACGAGGGCTTCGGCAGCCTCGACGACCAGACCCTCGACGAGGTCCTGGACGTTCTGGACTCCCTGCGCGAGCGCGACCGCAGCGTGGGCATCGTCAGCCACGTCGCCGATCTCCGCCGGCGGATACACGCCCAGCTGGAGGTCGTGAAGGGGCGCTCGGGTTCGCAGCTGCGGCAGTGCGGGACGCGGTGAGGACGGTCACCGCCCCAGCGGGCGGCGCGGCAGGGGCGAGGAGTACACGACGCTGGTGGTCACCGAGCCGAGCGTGCCGATCCGGCCCGACACCTCCTCCAGGTGCCGCATCGAACGGGCGGCGACCTTGATGACGAAGCAGTCGTCGCCCGTCACGTGGTGCGCCTCCAGGATCTCGGGCGTCGCGGCGACGAGGTCGTGGAACGGCTTGTAGTTCCCGGTCGGATAGCGCAACCGTACGAAGGCCAGGATCGGCAGACCGAGCCGCTCAGGGTCCACCACCGCCGCATAACCCCGGATGACGCCTGCCTCCTCCATCCGGCGCACCCGCTCGGTGACCGCGCTGGCGGACATCGAGACGGCACGGGCGAGTTCGGCGAAGCTGGCCCGTCCCTCGCGCTGGAGGACGTCGAGAATGCGCCAGTCCGTGGCGTCCGGTGAATACGCGGTCATCCCCGAGAAGTAGCAGGGGATCCCCCGGCCGATCAACCCGAAGGCCGGGAATCGTCACTTCAGGCCCGCACGCCGTGACCGTAGTTTCTCTCCCATGACCACCACCGTGAACCCCGTCCTGCGTGTCGCCCCCGCCTCCCCGGCCGAGGCCGCCGCCCACTTCCGCGCGAGCCTCGCCCTCCACACCGACGTCTCCGACGTGGCGGCCGCGCTCGCGGCGGACGGCGACCCCGGGTTCGTCCTGCTGGACTCGCGCTCCACCGAGGCCTGGGACCAGGGCCACGTCCCCGGTGCGGTGCACCTGCCCACCGCGCTCGTTCCCGAGCGGGCCGGGCGGCTCCTGGACCCGTCGGTGCCGGTCGTGACGTACTGCTGGGGCCCCGGCTGCGACGGCGCCGCCCGCGCCGCGCTCGCCCTCGCCGGACTCGGCTACCGGGTCAAGGAGATGCTCGGCGGGTTCGAGTACTGGGTCCGCGAGGGCCTGGAGTTCGAGACGCGGTGGGGCCGCGAGCGCCGTGTCCCCGACCCGCTGACCGCAGCCGTGGGCGCAGACGACTGCGGATGCTGAACCCCCGGGCCGGGCAGGGGAGCGGACCCGGTAGGTTCTGCGCCATGGTGCGATACGCGGAGCCGTGCACGGCCGAGTGGGTGGAGTCGGGCGGCGGGCCGCTCATCGCGGTACCGGAGACGGTGCTGCCGTTCTGGACGGGGGCCGACGGCGAGGAGACGGCCTCGGACTACGACCGGGCCTGCGAGGTGGACGGACTTGTCGGGCTCCTCCCGGTCGGCGACGCCGCGGCCCTCGTCCTGGGCGACGAGCCCGCAGCCACGGCCTTCCTCCCCGAGCACGGCACCTTCGTCCGGTGGGTCGCCGGACACGCGGAGGCGGAACTGCTGGCGAGCGTCCCTGCCGCCCTGCAGGCCGCGCGGTGGCAGGCCGAGGTGCACTGGAACGTGCCGGGCACGGTCGTGCTGTTCGACGCGGCCTGGCCCGGCGCCCACTCCACGGGCACCGGCCACGTACGTCTCACCCTCACCCCCGGCCGCTACGCGGTCCGCGCCGCGCAGGCGCAGCCGGGCCCCGAGACCTGGCTGATCCTCGTGCAGCTCAGGCCGCTGCCCTGATCGGCCGCTCCGGCCGGGCACGCGGTCACCGTGAACATTGTCAACCCCGGCCCGGTGGACACCGACCACCTGAGCCGTGAGACGTACGACGCCGTCGCCGCCCTCTTCCCCGCCGGCCGCTGGGGCATGCCCGACGACCCCGCCCGCCTCATCGCGTGGCTGGCCACGGACGAGGCGGACTGGATCACAGGTCAGGTCATCGACTCGGAGGGCGGCTTCCGGCGCTGACCCCGGCTCACAGCGCCGACAGTTCGTCCACCAGGTCGTCCAGACCCAGCGACCCCTGGGACAGCGCGGCCATGTGCCAGGCCTTGAGATCGAAAGCGTCTCCGTGCCGCCTGCGCGCGTTCTCCCGGCCCAGCAGCCACGCCCGCTCGCCCAGCTTGTAACCGATCGCCTGGCCCGGGATCGTCAGATAGCGGGTCAGCTCGCTCTCCACGAAGTCCGCCGGGCGGCTGCTGTGCGCCCCGAAGAACTCCTCGGCCAGTTCCGGCGTCCACCGCTCACCCGGGTGGAACGGCGAGTCCGCCGGGATCTCCAGCTCCAGGTGCATGCCGATGTCGACGATGACCCGGGCCGCCCGCATCATCTGCGCGTCCAGGTAGCCCAGCCGCTCCTCCGCGTCCGTGAGGAAACCGAGTTCGTCCATCAGCCGCTCCGCGTACAGCGCCCAGCCCTCGGCGTTGGCGCTCACCATGCCCACCGAGGCCTGGTAGCGGGAGAGGTCCTCGGCCACGTGCACCCACTGCGCGAGCTGGAGGTGATGGCCGGGGACGCCCTCGTGGTACCAGGTCGAGACCAGGTCGTAGACGGGGAAGCGGGTCAGTCCCATCGTGGGCAGCCAGGTGCAGCCCGGCCGGGAGAAGTCCTCCGACGGTGGCGTGTAGTACGGGGCCGCCGCGCTGCCGGCGGGAGCGATCCGCGACTCCACCCTGCGCACCCGCTCGGCGAGGTCGAAGTGCGTGCCGTCCAGGGCCTCGACGGCCCGGTCCATCACGCCCTGCAGCCAGTCGCGGACCTCGTCGACGCCCTCGATGTGCCGGCCGTGCTCGTCGAGGTGGGCCAGCGCCACCCACGGCGTCGCGGCACCGGGCAGGATCTTCTCGGCCTCCTTCCTCATCTCGCCGAGCAGGGAGTGGTACTCGGACCAGCCGTACGCGTACGCCTCGTCCAGATCCAGGTCCGTGCCGTTGTAGTAGCGGGACCAGCGGGCGTAGCGCTCGCGGCCCACCGTGTTCGGCGCGCCCTCGATCGCCGGCGCGTACACGTCGCGCATCCAGTCCCGCAGGTCCACGACGGCCGCGGTGGCCGCGCGGGCAGCCTCGTCCAGCTCGGTGCGCAGCGCGTCCGGTCCCGCGGCCGCGAAGTCCTCGAACCAGCCGCGGCCCCCGCCCGTGTCCGCCCACTCGGTGAGCTGCCCGGTGAACGTCTCCGTCGGGCGCGGCGCCGCGTACAGCGCGCGCTCCAGGCCCAGCGCGAGGGACTCCCGGTAGCCCGCCAGCGCGGCAGGGACCGCGCGCAGCCGCTCGGCGATCGCCGCCCAGTCCTCCTCCGTCGCGGCCGGCGTCACGGTGAACACCTCGCGCACCGAGTGGGCGACCGTGCCCAGGTTGCCGACCTCTCGCAGCCCTTCGCCGGCCTCGTGCACGGCCAGGTGCGCGGTGAGCCGTTCGCGGAGCAGGCGCGCACAGCGGCGCTCGACGTCGCTGTCCGCGCCGGGCAGCCGCTCGGCCTCGTCGAGCTGCGCGAGGGTCGCACGCTGAAGCTCGGCGACGGCTTCCTGGCCGGCGGGTGAGAGGTCGGGCAGCAGGGAGGAGCTCTCCTGCACGCCGAGGAACGTCCCGGTGACCGGATCGAGGGCGATGAGCTCGTCGACGTAGGCGTCGGCGACCTGACGGGGGAGCGCGCTGTTGGTCTGTGACATGCGGACCATCCTGGTACGCGGCCCGCCGCGCGTCACCCGGATTGAGCCGAGGGCGAAGTGGGCAGCAGCGGCCCGCAGTCCCACTGCTGGAAGATCAGCCGCGTCTCCACCCGCGCCACCTCCCGCCGGGACGTGAACTCGTCGAGCACCAGCCGCTGGAGATCCGTCATGTCGGCGACCGCGACATGCACCAGATAGTCGTCGGGCCCGGTCAGATGGAACACGGTCAGCGACTCCGGAAGCGCCCGGATCCGCTCCACGAACGGCCCCACCAGTTCCCGCCGGTGGGGTCTGACCTGCACCGACAGCAGGGCCTGCAGACCCCGGCCCAGTTTCGCCGGGTCCAGTTTCAGCCGGTGCCCGAGGATCACACCGGAACGGCGCAGCCGGGTCACCCGGTCCAGACAGGTCGACGGAGCGACCCCGACCTGTGCGGCGAGGTCCCGGTACGTCGTCCGGGCGTCGTTCTGCAACAGCCGCAGGAGATGGAGGTCCACCGGATCGAGTACGACGGATTCGGACACTGGCCGAACGTAGCACGGAAACCGGCCCCCGATCCCCGGCCGGTGTTCACCCTTCCGTACATGGACCTGGGCATGGACACGCGACGCACCACCAGAGCACTCGCCACCGAGGCCGTGCACGCCGGCCGGGACGACCTCGCCGGACTCGGACTGCACGCCCCGCCGATCGACCTGTCCACCACCTACCCCTCGTACGACAGCCGCGCGGAGGCCGCCCGCATCGACGCCTTCGCCACCAGCGGAGCCGAACCGGACGGCCCGCCCGTCTACGGGCGGCTCGGCAACCCCACCGTCGCCCGCTTCGAGACCGCCCTCGCGCGGCTGGAGGGCACCGAGTCGGCCGTCGCGTTCGCCAGCGGCATGGCCGCGCTCAGCGCCGTGCTCCTGGTCCGCGGCTCGATGGGACTGCGGCACGTCGTCGCGGTGCGCCCGCTGTACGGGTGCAGTGACCACCTGCTGACCGCCGGGCTCCTCGGCTCCGAGGTGACCTGGACCGACCCGGCCGGGGTCGCCGACGCGCTGCGCCCGGACACGGGTCTGGTGCTGGTGGAGTCCCCGGCCAACCCCACGCTCGCCGAGATCGACCTGCGGGCCGTGGCCCACGCCTGCGGTTCCGTGCCGCTGCTCGTCGACAACACCTTCGCCACGCCGGTCCTGCAGCGCCCGGCCGAAGACGGGGCCCGGCTGGTGCTGCACAGCGCCACCAAGTACCTCGGCGGTCACGGGGACGTCCTGGCGGGCGTGGTGGCCTGCGACGAGGAGTTCGCCGGACGGCTGCGCCAGGTGCGGTTCGCCACCGGCGGCGTGCTGCACCCGCTGGCCGGCTACCTGCTGCTGCGGGGACTGTCGACGCTGCCGGTACGGGTGCGGGCCGCGTCCGCGAACGCCGCGGAACTCGCCGCCCGGCTCGCCGACGACCCGCGCGTGGACCGCGTGCACTACCCGGCCATCGGCGGCGCCATGGTCTCCTTCGAGGTGCACGGCGACCCGCACGAGGTGATCGCCGGCGTGCGGCTGATCACCCCGGCGGTGAGCCTCGGCAGCGTGGACTCCCTCATCCAGCACCCGGCGTCCATCAGCCACCGCATCGTCGACGCCGGTGACCGCAGGGACGCCGGGGTCGGCGACCGGCTGCTGCGGCTCTCGGTCGGCCTGGAGGACGTCGAGGACCTGTGGGCCGACCTGGACTCGGCCCTGGGGGAGCGGGCCGGTACGCCCGCCCGCCCGGAGGAACTGGCCGGGGCTGAGGGCTGAGGGCTGAGGGCTGAGGCCCACCGGCCACGGGGGGAACGGCCCGGCGGAAGGCGCCGGGCCGTTCCCCCTACGCCCGGCCGATGTGCTCGCCCGACTGTCGTACCCGGTGGGCCGGTACGGCGTCCGGACGGGCCGTGACGACCAGGGTGCCCTCCTCCACCTGGTAGTCGAGCGGCAGGCCGAGGCCGCGCATGGCGGCGACCATGCCGGTGTTGGACGCCTGCGTCACGGCGTACACCTGGGCGCATCCCGCCTCGGCCGCCAGCGCCACCAGCCGGTTGAGCAGCCGGCCGCCCACCCCCCGGCGCTGCCACGCGTCCTCCACGATCAGCGCGACCTCGGTCTCGTCCCCGTCCCACAGCAGATGGCCCAGGGCGACGATGCGGCCCGAAGCGGTCTGCGCGGCGAGCGTCCGCCCGAAGCGCGGGCTGAGCAGGTGGTTCAGATAGCGGTCCGCGTCGCCGACCGGCCCGTGGTAGCGCATGCGCAGGGTCTCTGCGGAGCACCGCTCGTGCATCTCCCGTGCGGCGGCCAGGTCACCGGTGTCCGCCCGGCGCACGGAGATGTCGCTGCCCTCCGGCAATGTGAGCACGTCACGGCCGCGCGGGATCCGCGGGCCCAGCCGGGCGTCCAGTTCCACCAGGGCCCGGGCCCTGGCGAACTCGGTGGGGGTGAACGGCGGATACGGCCGCTCGACGGTGAGGACCCCGCCCTCCGGGTCGCGCAGCCGGATCACGGTCTGCTCCAGGGAGCCCTCCGCCGGCACGGTCACGGCCCCGGCCCGTCCGGAGAGCGGAGCGGGCCGGGAGCGGATCGTGCACCGGCCCAGCAACTCACGCAGGGCCAGGGGAAGTTCCGCGGCGTCCGTGGCGGTGCGGGCGGCCAGCCCCAGCACCCGGGTGGGTGCGTCCACCAGGTCGTGGGCGTCGGCCCGCTCGGTCCAGGTCTCCGCGCCCCCGGCGAGCGACACCGCGCCGGTGAGATCCGTTCCCGCCGGCGCCCGCAGCAGGAACTCGTCGACGGTGCCCGCACCCAGCGGGTGCGTCTGCAGGCTCAGGATGTCGACCCCCCGCTCGGCCAGCGCGGTGCACACCGCGGCCAGCGCGCCCGGTTCGTCCTTCACCGTCGTCCGCATCCGCCACAGCACGCTCTCCCCGGCCGGGGCGGAGGGCGGCGGGGCATCGCCGGTATCGTGCGCGGGCGGTGCGTGGCCGTGGCGGCGTACCCGCCATGCGCGGTAGGCCGCCGTGCACCGCGCGGCGAGCCCGGCCGGGTTCCACCGGCGGTGCGCTGAACCTCCGTGCGGGGTGTTCATCTCGTCAGACATGTCTCGACTCATGCAGCCACTGTGAAGGGATCGTGTTTCCTGGTCACGAACGCACTGTGACTGATGGGTAAAGGCGTACTTCTGTCCTGTTTGCCGCGTTACTGACCGACCAGGCCCGGCTGGAGCGTCTTGGTGAACAGTACGGTGCCGTCCTGCTCCCGCATCCGCACCGTCAACTCGCCGCTGTCCCCGTCGATGTCGACCTCGCCGAAGTACTGGTGGCCGCCGGCGGGCGAGACGTTCGAAGCGGTCGGTGCCTTCACCCACACCCGCTCCGGGCCGAAGGTGGCGTCGAGCGCGACGGCCGGGAAGGCGCCCGCGTTGAGCGGGCCGGAGACGAACTCCCAGAACGGCTCGAAGTCGCCGAACGCGGCACGCGCGGGCTGGTAGTGCTGGGCCGAGGTGTGGTGCACGTCGGCCGTCAGCCACACCGTGCCGGTGATCCGCCGGTGCTTGACGAACCGCAGCAGCTCCGCGATCTGCAGCTCCCGCCCCAGGGGCGCCCCCGGGTCGCCCTGGGCGACCGCCTCGACGTTCTTCCGCCCCTCGGTGGTGTCCGGCACGACCAGGCCGATGGGCATGTCGGCCGCGATCACCTTCCACACGGCGCGCGACCGCGCCAGTTCCCGCTTGAGCCAGTCCAGTTGCTCCCGTCCGAGGATGCCCTGCGGGTCCACGGTCTGGTCTCCGGAGGAGTTGGCGGCCCGGTACGTCCGCATGTCCAGTACGAACAGGTCCAGCAGCGGGCCCTGCCGCAGCACCCGGTACACCCGGCCCTCCCGGGCGCCCGGCCGCAGTGTCGACATCGGGAAGTACTCACCGAACGCGCGCCGCGCCCTGGCCGCCAGGACGTCGACGCTCTTCTCCGTGTAGCGGGTGTCGGTGTCCGCGATCCGCTGGCCGGGATACCAGTTGTTGCGCACCTCGTGGTCGTCCCACTGCACGACGGACGGCACCCGGGCGTTGAACCGGCGCAGGTTCTCGTCGAGCAGGTTGTAGCGGAAATTGCCCCGGAACTCGGCGAGGGTCTCGGCGACCTTCGACTTCTCCTCGGTCGTGACGTTCCGCCAGATGCCGCCGTCCGGGAGGGTGGCGGTCGGGGCGATGGGGCCGTCGGCGTAGACGGTGTCGCCGCTGAACAGGAAGAAGTCCGGGTCCAGCCGCGCCATCGCGTCGAAGATGCGGTAGCCGCCGAGGTCGGGGTTGATGCCCCAGCCCTGCCCGGCCAGGTCGCCGGACCACAGGAAGCGCACGCCGTCCCGCCGCCGGGCCGGCACGGTGCGGAAGGTGCCGGTCACCGGTTCACCGGTGCGGCGCGGGTCGTCGGGGTCGGCGAGCAGCACCCGGTAGTGGATCTGCTCGCCGGGCGGCAGCCCGTGCAGCCGGGTGGTGCCGGTGAAGTCGGTGCCCGGGCCGAGCAGCGGGCCACGCAGGCTGCGCGTATGCCGGAACGACTCGGTCGTGGACGTCTCGACGATCATCCGGGCCGGACGGTCGGACCGCACCCACACCAGCCCGGAGTCACGGGTCACGTCACCGGTCTGCACGCCCCAGCCGGCCTCCGGTCGTCCGGAGCGGGCGAAGGCGGGCGCCGTGCCGGGCACGGCGGGCAGCGTCAGGGCCGCCGAGGCCGCGAGCGAGCCGCGCAGCACGGCGCGGCGGCCGGGGAACGGACGGTGTGACATGGAGACGCCTCCAGGGACGGGATCCGGCCGGTGTGCGCTGCCACACTTACGCGGCCGGCGCGGCTCGCGCACGAACAACGAGTGAACAACCGATCGCGCCCGCGCGGGAGCAGGCGGGCGGCGCGTCGCGACCCGAACCGGCGGAGACCTCCGGCCGTCATCCCGCGGAGCCGCGCGCCCGCGTGCCCCGCGGGGACGGCGGGCAGTGGCGCCACCCGGGCGGAGGGGGAGCGCCCGGAGGGCCGCGGTGCCGCCGTCACCGGGCCGGGGCGGTGGGCGGTACGCACCGTCGCCGTGCGGCCCCGGACCGTTCAGCGGCTGCCGTCGAGGATGACGCGGGCGACCAGCGCGGGGTCGTCGTTCATCGGGACGTGACCGCAGCCGGGCAGCCGGACCAGCCGCGCCCCGGGGATGGTCCGCTTGGCGCGCACTCCCTGGCGGCGGAGGAGCAGCCGGTCCCGTGCGCCCCAGGCGACGGTCACGGGAATGCCGGGCACGTCGTCGGTGAAGCGTACGGCGGTGCCCGCGCGGAGGGTCTCGGTGAAACCGGTGGCCTCGGCGAGCGCGAGCGTCTCGGCGACGACGGCCTCCGGGGAACGGCGCCCCGGACGGGCGTAGATGGTGCTCGTCAGCGCCGCCCGGCCGGCCGCGGAACGGGAGAGGCGCTCGACGAGCGGCAGCGGCATCCGCTCGGCGAGCCGTCGCATGCCGAGCAGCACGGCGAAGGCGTACCGCCGCTCCGCCTGCGTCCAGAAGCCGGCGGGGGAGAGGGCGGTGACGGACCGGACGCGTCGCGCGCGGCCGAGCTCCAGGGCCAGCAGACCGCCGAGCGAGTTCCCCGCGACGTGCGGCCGGTCCAGCTCCAGCGCCTCGCACAGGGCGCCGAGGGCGGCGTTCATGGTGGGCAGGTCGTGGACGAGGCCGTCGGGCAGCGAGGGGGAGGTGCCGAATCCGGGCAGGTCCACGGCGATCACCTCGCGCTCGGTCGCCAGGATGTCCACCACCGGGTCCCAGGCCTGGCGGTGATGACCGATGCCGTGCAGCAGGAGCAGCGGCTCGCCGCGGCCCAGGCGTGCGTAGGACACCGTCACGGTCTGCGGGCCGAGGGGAGAGGTGACCTTGAAGGAGACGGTCGCGGACATGGGGGTGCTCCTCGTCTGGGACTCGCGGAAACGGACGCCGCCCGGCGCCGTGGACAGCTTGTCAGCAATTGCTACCGACAGGTAGCCCCTTCCTCCCGGCCGGCGCACCGCCGCCCCGGGGCGGCGGCGCCTGGACACGACCGCGCGGGTCGGCTGGGATGGTGGCGTGACCACCGACACCCCGACCGACGTCTTCGAAGAGCACCGTCCCGTTCTCCTGGGCGTCGCCTACCGCATGCTGGGCCGGGTGGCCGACGCGGAGGACGTGGTCCAGGACGCGTGGCTGCGCTGGTCGGGCGGCGACCGGACCGCGGTGCGCGAGCCGCGCGGCTACCTGGTGCGCGTCACCACCCGTCTCGCCGTCGACCGGCTGCGCCAGATCAAGGCGCGGCGCGAGACCTATGTGGGCCCCTGGCTGCCCGAACCGTACGCGACCGACTTCGGCGACACCGCTCCGGACACCGCCGAGCGGGCCGAACTCGCCGACTCCGTCTCCCTCGCCGTCCTCGTCGTCATGGAGTCCCTGTCACCGCTGGAACGCGCGGTCTTCGTCCTGCGGGAGGCGTTCGGCTACCCGTACGCCGACATCGCGGCCATGCTCGACCGCGGCGAACCGGCCGTGCGCCAACTCGCCGGACGCGCCCGCAGGCACGTCGAGGAGCGGCGCCCGCGCTACGACGTCGACCCCGTCCGGCGACGCGCCCTCACGGAGCGCTTCCTGGCCGCGGCGGCCGGCGGAGACCTGGCGGGACTGATCGAACTGCTCGCACCGGACGTGCGTCTCGTCGGGGACAGCGGCGGCAAGGCGCGCGGCCCGCTGCGGGTCCTGGAGAGCGCCGACCACGTGGGGCGTTTCCTCGTCGGGGTGGCCGGCAAGGGGGTGCCGGACGCGGCCGTGCGCTTCCTGGAGCTCAACGGGGGCCCCGCGGTGCTCGTCCTGTCCGGAGGCAAGCCCGACTCCGTCTTCCAGCTCGACGTCGCCGACGGGCGCATCCGGACGGTGTACGTCCTGCGCAACCCCGACAAGCTCCGCTCGCTCCCCGCGGTGCGGTAGCGGTCCCGCCCTCCGCCCCCGAGGCCCCCGTCACGCCGTGACGGGGGCCTCCTCGTCGTGCCGATTGGTATTGACCAAGGGTGACGGCCGCCCTATCGTCGCAGACAAGTGAAACAACCTTTAATAAACAAGGGCGCTGAAACGCGGCCGGACTCGGCGATCGTGGAGGACAGGGTGGGGACCACGCAGCTGGAAACGGTGCCGGAACCGAAGTACTGGCATCTCAAGACCGTGCTCAGCGAGGCGCTGGACTCGGAGTTCTCGGTGGGCGAGATCCTGCCCAACGAGCGCGATCTGGCCGCCCGCTTCGGTGTCGCCCGTGCCACGCTCCGGCAGGCCCTGGAACAGCTCGAACTGGAAGGCCGGCTGCAGCGCCGCCGCGGCGTGGGCACCACCGTCGCCCCGCCGCGCGTGGGCGTCGCCGTCGGCACGGCACAGCACGCCTGGCCCGGCGGGCCGAACGACGCCTGGCAGACGCTCGACTGCGCGCTCGAGGTGCCGCCCGCCGCCGTGGCCGAGGCCCTGGTCACCGGCCGTGACGAGCCCGTGCACATCGTGCGCCGCTCCCGCGTCTCCCACGGCCGGCCCGTCGCCGCCGAACTGCTGTACATCCCCGCCGACTCGGTGCCCGACCTGTCCGGCATCGACGCTCCCTCCGGCACGGCACGCGCGCGTGCGGTGCTGCGGGAACTGCAGCGCCTGGAGCTGGAACGGCAGGAGAACGCCGTGGAGCTCGGTTCCGCCCGCGCGGACGACGCCCGCGAACTGGACCGTCTGCCGGGCGCACCCGTCCTCGTCGTCACCACGCGCTTCGTCGCCCGCGGACGGACCGCGGCGCTCTCCGTCGCCACGTACCGGGCGGACACCTGCCGGCTCACGTTCGGCGACTCCGGCGGCGTGGAGATCCACCACGGCCCGGAGCGCCAGGCCTCCTGACAGCACGTCACGCGCCCCCGCGCCGCCGCCCCGGTCCCTTCCACGGGCCGGCGGCGCGGCGCCGTGCGAGGACGGCGCGCACACGGACCGGGGTGGCGGCGCGGCGCGCGGAGGGCCGGCCCGGCATAACGTTCGTCGACTCCCAGGCCGACCTCCTGCACGCCTGCGTCCCCCGGACGCCTGCCTCGCCGCCGTGTGGGCCGTCATGTACTGGACCGGCTCCGACGTCCGCAACCACGCCTCCACGAGCCGGCGTCCCGCCCGGACCTTCATGGTCCTTACCGAACGGCACGCCCGGATCCGCTCCTGGATCCGCTCCTGGAGCGACGCGCCGAGTCCCCGCAGGCGCTCGGCCAGCCGCTGGGTGACCAGTTCCTCGTGCACACCGGTGACGGGCTCCCCCAGCCCGTCGTTGCGTATCGCTCCGCGGGAAGAGCCTGCCGGTTCGGGGGCCGGGCGTCGGGAGGGCGCAGAGGGCGGGGACGGCACAGGCCAGGAGGCGCGAACGCCGGGACGGGGGCGTCACGCCCGCCGACGGTTCGTGACGCCGGGGGAGCGGGCCCGAGCGGTGCCCGCGGGCTCTGGCCGCCGTCGCCCGGAAAGGCGTGCGGGAGGGTCCGAACGGGCGGTCGTCCTCGCCCGGGTGGCGGGCGGTCAGCTGCGCCGCGCGCGCCGCAGCGGGCCGGGAGGGCGATGGTGGCTGTCCTGTGGTGCGAAGCCATGGAACCGTCATCGCCGTCCGAGAGAGGCACACATGCATCACGCCAAACGTATGGGTCTGGGCGCGGTCAGCACCGCCCTCGTCACGCTCCTGTGCGCTCCCGTGGCTTCGGCCACGACCACGCAATTCGTCGGTCCGGACCACGGGAGGGAGCAGATCATCCGCGCCGTCGCGCGACTGGTCCAGGTCGAGAACATCGACCGGGGCCCGTCCGGGCCCAGCCTCGGCGACGAGATCGTCTCCAGCGGAGTCCTGGTCCGCGGGGACACGCAGGTGGGCACCTACGGCCAGGTCTGTACGGTGACCCGCGCCGGCGCGGACGAAGACACCGGCGATGTGCAGTGCGTGGCGACCGTGGCGCTGCCCAAGGGGCAGATCACCTTGCAGGGGCTGTCCCTCCTGCCCCGCACCGACCCCGTCATCACCGCGATCACCGGCGGCACGGGCGCCTACCGCACGGCACATGGCTACCTGCGCTCCGTGGAGATCAGCGACACCGAGGCGCAGGTCACCTTCCACATCATCCCCTGAGAGCGCCAGGGCGCCAGGGCGCCCCGACGAGCCCGCCATGCGGCCGCACGCGTGCCACACCCCGGGAACGGCCCCGCGCAGCCACCGCGGGCGCTCCGCGGCAACCCTCCGCCCACCCGCATCAGACGGCGGGTGGGCGCAGGCGGCGGCTACGCGTCGGCCCCCGCGTCGTCGAACGCGCCATCTCCACGTACCAGGCCCGCGGCCCCCGCATCGACCGGACCAGCTACACAGCCACCACCAGCATCAGCAACCTCGCATCCGCGAGCCTTGACGACGCGCCCCACCCGCAAACCTCACGGCCTTGCCGCCAGCCGGCGGGCCGTCACCGTGCCCTCCACCGCGAACAGCTGTTCCTCCACGTGGTCGAGAGCGAGCCGTACGGCGCCCGTGGCGACCGCCGCCTCGCCCAGCAGGGACAGGGCGACCCTCGGCGGGCGCAGACAGTAGCGGGCCAGCTCCCCGCGCAGCGGTTCCAGCACGCCGTCCAGGCCGGCCGCCCAGCCGCCGATCACGACCAGCTCCGGGTCGAGGGCCAGCACCAGCGCCGCCACGTCGTGCACCAGCCGGTGGAGGAAACGGTCCATGGCCGCCAGTGCCCGCTGGTCGCCCTCGCGTGCCTGGGCGAAGACAGCCGCGACCGCCTGCTCGTCGAGCGGGTGCAGCGGCTCGTCCGTGGTGGACAGCAACGCCTCGGGGGTCGCCTCCCGGCCCAGCAGGTGCAGCGCCCCGATCTCCCCGGCAGCCCCGCCGTAACCCCGGTGCAGCCGTCCGCCGATCAGTGATCCGGCGCCCGGGCTCAGCCCGGCCAGCACGAACACCACGTCGTCGGTCTCCTTGGCGACGCCCTTCCAGTGCTCGGCGACGACCGCCGCGTTGGCGTCGTTCTCCACCAGCACCGGACATTTGAAGGACCGGCTCAGCCGCTCGCCGAGTCCCAGTCCGGTCCAGCCGGGCAGCGCCGTGCCCAGCCGCACCGTGCCGTCCGCCTCGACGATCCCGGGGGTGCCCACGCCGACGGCCCGCAGGGAGCCGCGCGGGACACCGGCCCGGCGCAGCAGCTCCGCGACGGCCGCGCGGATCCGCTCCAGACGCTCGTCGGCGTCGACCGTCTCGTCGACGTCCCTCACCTGGGCGCCGATCACCCGGCCGTCCAGATCGGCCAGCAGCGCGGCCACCCGGTGCACGCCGATCTCCAGGCCGAGCAGATGCCCGGCCTCCGCCCGGAACCGGAACCGCCGCGCCGGCCGGCCCTGCCGCCGCGCCGCGCCCTCCTCGGCCGCCGTCTCCACGACGAGACCCGCCTCGATGAGCCCCTCCACGACGCCCTCGACGGTCGGCCGGGACAACCCCGTGACCCGGGTGACCTCGGTCAGCGTCGCGCAGTCCGTGGCGCGCAACGCGTGCAGCACCACCGCGGAGTTGATCCTTCGCAGCAGCGACGGGTCCCCGCCGGTCAGCCGAGCCACCGTACGTCCTCCCAGCTCGTGCGCGTGTTGGGCGGATCGTACTCGGCGCCGCGGACCCGGGCGACCTCAGGGCTGGGGGCACCCCTGGCGCACCGCGCCGGCACGGATCAGCCCGGCGCCACGAAGCCCGACTCGTACGCCGCGATCACCGCCTGGGTGCGGTCGCGCGCCCCGAGCTTCGCCAGCACGGCACTCACATGGCTCTTCACGGTCTCCGTCCCCACCACGAGCCGGGCGGCGATCTCGGCGTTGGTCATACCCCGCGCCATCAGCCGCAGCACCTCCCCCTCCCGGTCGGTCAGCCGCGCCCGCTCCAGCCGCGCCCGCGCGGCACGGTTGCCGTCGTCGTCGCCGTACTCGGCCGCGAGCCGGCGTACCGAGGCGGGGAACAGCAGCGACTCGCCCTCGGCGACCAGCCGTACGGCATGCACGATCTCCGCCGGCCGCGCACGCTTCAGCAGGAACCCGTCGGCTCCCGCGCGCAGCGCCCCGTACACGTACTCGTCGTTCTCGAACGTCGTCACCACGAGGATCTTCGGTGGCGCCCCGACCGTCCGCAGCAGCGCGCGCGTCGCCTCGATCCCGTCCAGCAGCGGCATGCGCACGTCCATGGCGACCACGTCGGGCCGCAACCGCCGCACCAGCGGGATCACCGCGGCACCGTCGGCGGCCTCCCCGACGACCTCGATGTCCGGCTGCGCCTCCAGCACGGCCCGCAGACCCGCGCGGACGAGAGGCTCGTCGTCGACGAGCAGGACGGTCACCGGCATCCCGCCAGCCTAGATCAGCCCAGCGGCAGCTCGGCGCGCACCCGCCAGTCGCCCGCGTCCGGACCCGTCCACGCCCGGCCGCCCAGCAGCGCAGCACGCTCGCGTATGCCGCGCAGGCCACTGCCGCGCCCGGGGCCGGGCACGCCGTCCGTGAGCGGGTTGCGGACCTCCAGCAGCAGCGTCGCGCCGGCCACGCCGACCCGGACCGTCACGGGGACCGCCCCCGCGTGCCGCAGCGCGTTGGTCAGCGACTCCTGCAGGATGCGGTAGCCCTCGCGGGACACGGGGCCCGGCACGGTGTCCAGGGCGCCGTTCACCTCGGCGTCCACCGTCGCCCCGGATGCCCGCGCGGACTCCAGCAGACGGCCGGCGTCCACCAGCGTCGGACGGCCGGCGACGGGCCTGTCGGGCTCGCGCAGGATGCCCAGGACCCGCTCCAGGTCCTCCAGCGCCGCCCGGCCGGTCTCCTCGATGGCGTCGAGCGCCCGCTCGGTGAAGGCGGGATCGCCCGCGGCCCGCGCGGCACCCGCCTGCACCACCGCCACGGTGAGGGCGTGACCGATCGAGTCGTGCAGCTCGTGGGCGATGCGGTTGCGTTCCAGGAGCTGGTCGGTGCGCGCCTCGAGCGCGGCCAGGCGCTCGGCCGGGGAAGGACCGAGCAGCCGCCGGGCGAGGGCGGTGATCAGGTTCCCCACCAGGACGACCACCGCGGCGAGGACGAGCAACGGGACCGGCACCAGCAGCGCGTGCCACCAGTGCTGCCCGGGGACCCGCACGAACGTCGCGGGGTCCGCCCCGCCGCCGCGCGCCGTGCTCGCCAGATCCATGGCGAGCATGGGCAGTTGAATTGTCAGGAAGGCGACGCCGCCGCCGAGGAACAGCCGGCACTCCAGCCAGACCACGGTCCGCCCGCGATCGGCCCAGGTGGACGATGGCGCCGGCACGATCTCCGCGTCCCGCTCGTCGTACCGCCGCCCCAGCAGCAGTCCGGTGGCCTGCACCCCCTCCACCGTGCGCATCGCCGGCACGAGTCCCGCGACCGCGAGCAGCACCGCGGCCAGGTACATCCGGGTGTTGTCGATGAGATACCACATGACCGGCCACACGACGGCGACGAACAGATGCAGCCAGCGTGTGTACGTCACCGCCCGCCGGAACGGGCACAGCAGGCGAACCATCCCGTCATCGTGCCAGCGCCCCCCGGCCGCCCGCCTCCCCCGCACGGGGGAGGACGTCTCCCCGGCCGGGGGAGGACCCGGCCCCCGCCCTGCGGTCAGGCTGTGCCGCATGACCAGCATCGACGTGCAGGACCTCACCAAGGAGTACGGCCCCCGGCGAGCCGTGGACCACCTCACCTTCCGCGTCCTCCCCGGCCGCGTCACGGGCTTCCTCGGCCCCAACGGCGCCGGCAAGTCCACCACCATGCGCCTGGTGCTCGGCCTCGACCGCCCGACGTCCGGCTCGGCCACCCTCGGCGGCCGGGACTACGCCACCCTGCCCCAGCCCCTGCGCGAGGTGGGCGCCCTGCTCGACGCGCAGGCCGCGCACGGCTCCCGCACCGGCCGTGACCATCTGCGCGTCCTCGCCGCGAGCCACCGGATCCCGGACCGCCGGGTCGACGAGGTGCTGGAGGAGACAGGACTGGGTCCGGCCGGGCGCCGCCGGGTGCGGACCTACTCGCTGGGCATGCGCCAGCGGCTGGGCATCGCCGCCGCGCTGCTCGGCGACCCGCGGGTGATCATGTTCGACGAGCCTTCCAACGGCCTGGACCCGGACGGCATCGTGTGGATCCGCACACTGCTGCGCCGGCTCGCGGACGAGGGACGGACCGTCCTGGTCTCCAGCCATCTCATGAACGAGACCGCCTCCTTCGCCGACCACCTCGTCGTCCTCGGACGCGGCCGGCTGCTCGCCGACACCCCGGTGCGGGAGTTCATCGACGCCCGCGTGCGCCCCGCCGTCCGCATCCGCACCTCTGACCCCGCTGTCCTCGTCAGCGCCCTCGCCGCGCACGGTCACGACGCCGTGGAACACCCGGACGGACACTGGACCGTGGCCGACGCGCGCGTGGAGGAGATCGGACGCCTCGTCTCCGGCGCGGGCGTGCCGATCCTCGAACTCGCGGCGGACGAGGGCACGCTGGAACAGGCCTATCTGGACCTGACCGCCACCGAGACCGAGTTCGCCGCGCACCACCAGGAGGCCTGACCATGCCGTTCGCACCCGTGCTCCGCGCCGAGTGGCTGAAGATCCGCACCGTCCGCCCGCTCCCGGCGACCCTGCTCGCGCTGTTCGCCGCGACGACGGCGTTCTCCGCGATCGCCGGGGTCTCGGACACGTCGGACCCCGAGTCCGACCCCCTCTTCATGGCCCTCTCCGGTGTCGCTCCCGGCCAGATCGCCGCCCTCTCCTTCGGCGCCATGGCCGTATCGGCGGAGTACCACAACGGAGCCCTGCGGCTCTCCCTGGCCGCGGTCCCGCGACGCGGACTCTGGTACGCCGCGAAGCTCACGGCGATCGCCGTCCCGACGCTGCTCACCGGCCTGCTCACCGCCCTGGCCGCTCTCCTCGTGGCGCGGGCGGGGCTCGGCCCGGAGGCGGCCGGCCTGTCCCTGGCCGAGCAGACCCGCGGTGTCGTGGGCTGCGGCCTCTACCTCACGCTGATGGCCCTGTTCGCCGCGGGCCTGACGACCCTGCTGCGCAGCGCGGTGGCCACCCTGTCCGTGCTGGTCCCGTTCATCCTCGTGGTGTCCTTCGTGATCGGCGACGCGGCCGGCACCGCCGTCGAGTTCATGCCCGACCGGGCCGGACAGGTGGTCCTGCTGGAGACACCCGACGGAATCCTGGGCCCCTGGACGGGACTTGCGGTGACGGCGCTGTGGACGGCCGCCGCCCTTTTGGCCGGTGCGTGGAGCCTGCGCCGCAGGGACGCCTGACCGGGTACCGGACTGACGCACCGCCAAGTGTCAGTGGCGGCGGGTTTACTGGACGCATGGACATCGCACAGCACATCGCCCTCATCGACGAGCTGTGCTTCCGCCCCTTCCCGGCGGAGCACGGCCCGTCGGACGTCGGCTTCGGCGGGCCGGGCCATCACGTGGCGGTCCTGCGGAGCGGACCCGGTCCGCGCGGCGGCGACCCCGCCGAATGGGCGGTCACGGTGGACCAGTTCGAGAAGGACCGCGACGCCGTCTACGAGGTGCTGGCCTCACGCTGGGGCGACGTCGCGCCCTGGAACCTGCAGACGGTCCTGCTGCGCACCGAGCACGAGGAGATACCCGAGCCCTGGGCCTGGCTCGGCGCACGCGCGGCTGTCGCGTGGCTGTGGGAGGTCCGGGGCACCGGCCGCTGGGTCGCGGTGGCGGTCGCCGACCGTGACGCGGGTGACGACGTGCAGCTCCTGGCGGTGGTCACGGAGACCGCCCCGCCCTGACCGCCGGGCGTCACCCCTCCTCCGCGGCCTCCCGCAGCCGGGCGAACTCCTCGGCCAGCGTGGCCGGCGTCCAGTGCGCGTTCAGCCCGCTCGGGTTGGGCAGCACCCACACCCGCGTCCCGCCGATGGTCCGCACCTGCGGCCCCACCCGCGCCTTCCTGTCGTCGAACGCCGCCCGGTACGCGGTGACCCCCAGCACGGCCAGCCACCGCGGACGCAGCCTGGCCACCTTCACGGCGAGCAGCCGCCCGCCCTCCCGGTACTCCCTTGCGCTCAGTTCGTCGGCACGCGCGGTCGCCCGCGCCACCACGTTGGTGATGCCTAGCCCGTACGACAGCAGCTCCCGCTGCTCCGAGGGCGGCAGCAGCACGGGAGTGAATCCGGAGCGGTGCAGCGCCGGCCAGAAGCGATTGCCGGGGCGCGCGAAATGGTGGCCGGTCGCGGCCGTCATCAGACCCGGGTTGATGCCGCAGAACAGCACACGCAGGCCGTCCGCGACCACGTCCGGTACGAGGCGGTCGCGGGCGGCCTGGAGCTCCTGCTGGGTGAAGCGCGTCAGAGGATCGCCCCGGGGGTGTAGCCGGCGGCCTGCGGGTGCTGCTTCACGATCTCCTCGATGCGGCCGGCCACGGTCGTGACCTGGTCGCTCGCGGCACCGGTGAAGGACAGCTTGTCCGCCATCAGCGCCTGGAGTTCGTCCCGGCCGAGCGGCAGCCGCTCGTCGGCCGCGAGCTTGTCGAGGAGGTCGTTGCGCTCGGCGCCCCGCTCGCGCATGGCCAGGGCCGTGGCGACGGCGTTCTCCTTGATCGCCTCGTGCGCGACCTCCCGCCCGACGCCCGCGCGCACCGCTCCCATCAGCACCTTGGTGGTGGCGAGGAACGGCAGGTAGCGGTCCAGCTCCCGGGCGACGACCGCGGGGAACGCACCGAACTCGTCGAGCACCGTCAGGAACGTCTCCAGCAGGCCGTCGAGCGCGAAGAAGGCGTCCGGCAGCGCGACCCGGCGCACCACCGAGCAGGACACGTCACCCTCGTTCCACTGGTCGCCGGCGAGTTCCCCGGTCATCGAGGCGTAGCCGCGCAGGATCACCATCAGGCCGTTGACGCGCTCGCAGGAGCGGGTGTTCATCTTGTGCGGCATCGCGGAGGAGCCGACCTGGCCGGGCTTGAAGCCCTCGGTGACCAGTTCGTGCCCGGCCATCAGCCGGATCGTCTTCGCCAGCGACGACGGGGCGGCGGCCAGCTGCACCAGCGCGGTGACGACCTCGTAGTCGAGCGAGCGCGGGTAGACCTGGCCGACCGAGGTGAATGCCTCGGAGAAGCCCAGGTGGGCGGCGATCCGCCGCTCCAGCTCCGCGAGCCTGTCCGCGTCACCGCCGAGCAGGTCGAGCATGTCCTGCGCCGTGCCGACCGGGCCCTTGATGCCGCGCAGCGGGTAACGTCCCAGCAACTCCTCCACCCGGCCGTACGCGACGAGCAGTTCGTCGGCGGCCGTGGCGAAGCGCTTGCCGAGGGTGGTGGCCTGAGCGGCCACATTGTGGGAGCGGCCGGCCATGACCAGCTCGCCGTACTCGGCGGCCAGCCTGCCGAGGCGCGCCAGCACGGCGACCGTGCGGTCGCGCATCAGCTCCAGCGAGAGGCGGATCTGCAGCTGCTCGACGTTCTCGGTGAGGTCGCGCGAGGTCATGCCCTTGTGCACGTGCTCGTGCCCGGCGAGGTCGTTGAACTCCTCGATCCGTGCCTTCACGTCATGGCGGGTGACCTTCTCGCGCTCGGCGATCGAGACCAGGTCGACCTGGTCGAGGACACGCTCGTAGTCGGTGATCGCCGCGTCGGGCACCTCGATCCCGAGGTCCTTCTGGGCCCGCAGCACGGCGAGCCAGAGCCGGCGCTCCAGCCTCACCTTCTGCTCGGGGGACCAGAGCGTGGCGAGCTCGGCGGAGGCGTAGCGTCCGGCGAGGACGTTCGGGATACGGGGCTTGGCGGGCGCAGCAGTCACGTACAGGGATTCTACTGGCGATTCCTGCAGGCCGGTGCCCCGGGGTGACTTGGAGGAAACCACAAGGCGTGTCACAGATCCTCGTAGGGCAGCAGCTCGGGCCGCTTCGGCGGCAGGCCGTCGCCCGACGAACGGCCGGTGAGCCGGCGGCCGATCCACGGCAGGAGGTGCTGCCGGGCGAACCGCGCGTCGGCGGCCCGACGCGCCACCCAGTGCGGCGGCAGCGTCGCCTCCGGCGGCAGGTGCCACTCGGGGTCCTCCGGCGGATGGCCGAGCGCCTGCCAGACCGCCTCCGCGACTCTGCGGTGCCCCTCGGCGGTCAGGTGCAGCCGGTCCACGTCCCACAGGCGGGGGTCGCCGAGAGCGGGCGCCCCGTACAGATCGACGACCAGTGCGCCGTGCCGCCCGGCGAGCTCGTCGACGCAGGCGAACAACTCCTCCATGCGCGGCCGGAAGCGCTCGAGGACCGGCCCCCGGCGGCCGGGGCTGCGCATCAGCACGAGCTGCTTGCAGTGCGGGGCCAGCCGCTCCACGGCCTCCGTCAGCAGATCCCGCACCTGCCCCATGTCGCACTTGGGCCGCAGGGTGTCGTTGAGCCCGCCGACCAGGGTGACGACATCGGCCCGCATGGCCGCGGCCACCTCGACCTGCTCGTCGACGATCTGCCGGATCAGCTTTCCGCGCACCGCGAGGTTCGCGTACTGGAAGCCGGGAGCGGTGGCCGCCATCCGGGCGGCGAGGAGGTCGGCCCAGCCGCGGTACGTGCCGTCGGGGAGCCGATCCGACATGCCCTCGGTGAAGGAGTCGCCCAGGGCGACGAGGCTGCTGTAGGTGGGGTTCGTCTGCATGGCGACAGAGATGGTATCCCCTGGCACATACCCAGCGGTCGGTCGGGCGGACCGCCGGGTCAGGCCCGCTGCCCGAACAGCTCCCGCAGGACGTCCTCCATCGTCACCAGCCCCGCCAGCCGTCCGTCGGTCCCCAGGACGGCCGCCAGATGCGTACGGCTGCCGCGCATGGCGGTGAGGACGTCGTCCATCGGGGTGCTCTCCCGCACGCGCGCGATGGAGCGCATGTCCGACAGCCGGAACGGCATGTCGCGGGGTGAGGCGTCCAAGGCGTCCTTCACATGCAGATAGCCGACGATCCGGCGCTGCTCGTCCACCACCGGGAAGCGGGAGAACCCGAACTCCGCCGACAGCTGCTCCAGACCTTCCGGGGTGACGCCCACGCGCGCGTAGATCACGCGTTTCAACGGCATCACCACGTCCCGCACCGGCCGTCGGCCCAGCTCCAGCGCGTCGTGCAGCCGCTCCCGCGCACGGTCGTCGATGAGTCCGGCCTCACCGGAGTCCTTCACGATCTGGGCCAGTTCGGCGTCCGAGAACGACGCGACGACCTCGTTGCGCGCCTCGACGCGCAACAGTTTCAGCAGCGTGTTGGCGAAGGCGTTGATCGTGAAGATCACCGGTCGCAGCGCTCGGGACAGCGCCACCAGAGGCGGCCCCAGGACGAGCGCGCTGCGGACCGGCTCGGCGAGCGCGACGTTCTTCGGCACCATCTCGCCGAGCAGCATGTGCAGATACGTCGCGAGGACCAGTGCGATCACGAAGGACACGGCGTGCCCCGCGCCGGCGGGGACGCCCACCGCGTGGAACACCGGTTCCAGCAGATGCGCGATCGCCGGCTCGGCGACGATGCCGAGGACCAGCGTGCTCAGCGTGATGCCGAGCTGCGCGGCGGCCATCAGCGCGGACACATGCTCAAGGCCCCAGAGCACGCTCCTGGCACGACGCTCGCCCCGGTCGGCGTACGGCTCGATCTGGCTGCGGCGGACCGAGATGAGAGCGAACTCGGCGCCGACGAAGAAGGCGTTGACGACCAGCGTCGCCAGACCGATCAGCAGTTGTACGACGGTCATCGCCGCGCTCCCTCGTCGTCCGCGGTCGGTTCCGTGCGCCGCTCCGTGCCGGTCCGGTCACCGGGGGGCGCATGCAGCAGGACGCGTGCCGCGCGGTGGCCGGAGGCGTCCACGACCTCCAGCCGCCAGCCCGCGACCTGAAGGGTGTCGCCGACGTCCGGGATCCGGCCCAGTGTGGCGGCCACCAGCCCGGCGAGGGTCTCGTAGGGCCCTTCCGGCGCGCGCAGCCCGACCCGGGCGAGCTGGTCCACGCGCGCGGCGCCGTCGGCGGAGAACAACGTGCGCCCGTCCTCGTCGGTGCCGGCCCGGTCCAGGTCGGGGGTCTCGTGCGGGTCGTGCTCGTCGCGGACCTCGCCGACGACCTCCTCGACGATGTCCTCCAGAGTGGCCACCCCCGCCGTGCCGCCGTACTCGTCGATCACGACGGCCATGGTGCGCCGCCCGGAGAGCCGGTCGAGGAGCCGGTCGACGGTGAGCGATCCGGGGACCAGGAGCGGTTCGCGCATCAGGTCCGACACCGGGGTCCGGGCACGCCGCTCCGCGGGCAGCGCCAGTACGTCCTTGACGTGAGCGGTACCGACGACGGCGTCGAGGGTCTCGCGGTAGACGGGGAACCGGGACAGCCCGGTCGCCCGGGTCACGTTCGCCACGTCCTCGCAGGTCGCCCGCACCTCCAGGGCGATCACCTGGACACGCGGGGTCATCACGTTCTCCGCGGTGAGGTCCGCGAGGTTCAGCGTGCGCACGAACAGCTCGGCGGTGTCCGGCTCCAGGGCGCCCTCCCTGGCGGAGTGCCGGGCGAGCGCCGCCAGTTCCTGGGGCCCGCGCGCGGACTCCAGTTCCTCCGCCGGTTCCACACCGATGCGGCGCACGATGCGGTTGGCCGTGTTGTTCAGGTGGGTGATGAACGGGCGGAACGCGGTGCTGAACCAGCGCTGCACGTTGCCCGCCCGCTTCGCCACGGCCAGCGGTGACGAGATCGCCCAGTTCTTCGGCACCAGCTCGCCCACCACCATCAGGAAGACGGTCGACAGCGCCGTGCCGATCACCAGTGCCAGGGAGCGGGCCACCGAGCCGGACACGCCGACGTCCTCCAGCGGGCCCGCGATCAGTGCCGCGATCGACGGCTCGGCGAGCATGCCGACCACCAGGTTGGTGACCGTGATGCCGAGCTGCGCGCCGGAGAGCTGGAAGGTCAGATTCCGTACGGCCTCGAGCGCGCCCGTGGCGCCCCGCTCGCCGCGTTCGACGGCTCGTTCCAGCTCCGCCCGTTCGACCGTGGTGAGGGAGAACTCGGCCGCCACGAACACGCCGCAGGCGAGTGAGAGCAGGATCGCCGCCAGAAGGAGGAGCACTTCGGTCATCGGGTCACCTCTGTCCCATGGTCGGACAGGACGGGAACGGATGCGCGGTGTCGCGGACCGGGAGGCTCGCCCATGGGGGGACGCACACAACCTTTCATGGAGGGCCGGGTGGCCATCCGAGGGTAAAAGATGGGCAAAGAATGGCCGTCGGGTCGTGGATCAGCCGGTGAGGGGCTTCACCCAGCGCCGCCAGCGTTCCTCCGGCGCATACCCCGCGGCGCCCCACGCATGATGCGCGGTTTCGTTGCGCTGGAGCACCATCGCGTCCGCCCGGCGCCCGCCGAGACGCAGAAACCTCTCCTCCGCGGCGCTCAGCAGCGCGGAGGCGACGCCCCGACGACGGCGGTCCGGGTGCACCGCCAGCCGGTAGAGGTGGCACCGCCAGCCGTCGAAGCCCGCGATCACCGTGCCGGCCAGTCCACCGTCGGTCTCGGCGAGAAGCAGTGCCCCGGGATCACGGGCGACCAGCCGTTCCACCCCGGCCCGGTCGTCGCTGATGCTCGTGCCCTCGGCGGCCACCTTCCAGAACGCCAGCACGTCGTCGAGATCCTGGGGCCCGGCGGCCCGTATCCGCAGCTCACTCATGCGCCGATTCTCGCCACCCAGTGGTGCGGCCGGCGCGGAATTCCATGATCCGGACCGGCCGCCGCGCGGCTCACTCGTGGGCGATCGCCTCCAGCACGTTCATCCGCGACGCGCGCAGCGCCGGCAGCAGAGCCGCCGCGATGCCCACCACGGCCGCCCCGATCACCACCGCGGCGACGGTGCCCCACGGGATCGCGAGGGCGGTCATGCCCTGGAGAGCCAGCACCTGCTGGATGCACAGCCCCCACACCAGCCCCAGGCCGAGGCCCAGAATCGCGCCGAACACCGCGATCACCACCGACTCCAGCCGGATCATCCGCCGCAGCTGCCGCCGGGACAGGCCGATCGCCCGCAGCAGACCGATCTCACGGGTGCGCTCCACCACCGACAGCGCCAGGGTGTTGACCACGCCCAGCACCGCGATGATGATCGCCAGCCCCAGCAGGGCGTAGACGAGGTACAGCAGGACGGCGATCTGGTCGTGCACCAGTTCCTTGTAGTCGGCCTGGTCGCGGGCCTGCACCTGGGGGTACGGGTCGAGCGCCGTGTCCAGCCGCTCCCGCAGGTCGTCCACGCTCGTCCCGTCGGCCGCGTTGACGTACAGCGCGGAGTCCTGCCCGTCCGGCACGTACTCCTCGACCGTCGCGATGCCGAAGACCAGCCCGCCCCGCGTCCCGAAGCCCTCGCCGCCCTCGAGGTCGGTGAGGGCGGCCACCGTCAGCTCGGTGCTCCTGCCGCCGGGGAACTCGACCGGGACCGTGCCGCCCATGCGGACGCCGTGCTCCGCCGCGAAGCCCGCGTCCATGGAGATGTTGCCGTCCGCCAGGGCGGCCGCCGTGTCGCCGGCGGCGTACCTCACGCGCGCGACGTCGTCGACCCGGTCGTCGTACCCGGCCGCGGTGGTCTCGACCCGTTCGCCGTCCGGCAGCCGCACCGCCACCGGCGCGAACCGCTGCCGTACGACCAGCCCCACGCCGTCCGTGTCCCGCACCCGGTCGGTGACCTCCTGGGAGAACGGCAGGAAGTTGGCGTTCTGGATCACGAAGTCCGCGCCCAGCGTCCTGTCGATCTGCTCGTCGAAGGACCGGGACATCGACGCGCTGGCCACCGACATCCCGCCGACCAGAGCGAGCCCCACCATCAGCGCGGCGGCCGTGGCGCCGGTACGGCGCGGATTGCGCAGGGCGTTGCGCTGGCTCATCCGGCCGACCGAGCCGAACAGCGCGGGGAAGGCCGAGCCCAGCACCCGGATCACCGGCCGCACCAGCAGCGGACCCGCGACGACGGTCGCGATCAGCGTGAGGACGACCCCGAGCCCCAGCAGCGAGGCGGCGGAGGCGGTCTCGCCGGAGAGCACGCAGCCCACCAGCGCGGCCGCGCCGAGCGCGCCCACCACGGAACCCGTCACCGCGCGGGCCCGCAGCGGCCGCCCCGTACCGGCGACGTCCGCGTCGGCCAGCGCGGCCATCGGTGACACGCCCGCCGCGCGGCGGGCCGGGAGGTACGCGGCGACGAAGGTGACGCCCACGCCGACGGCGTACGCCGTGACGGGCGTGACCCAGCCGACGACCATCTCCGTGGTCCTCAGATTCATGCCGAACGCGCTCATCAGCCGGATCAGACCGAAGGCGAGCCCGATACCGGCGGCCAGGCCCAGCGTCGAACCGACCACACCGAGCAGCACCGCCTCGGTGAGCACCGACCGGCGCACCTGCCTGCGGTCGGCGCCGAGCGCACGGAGCAGGCCGAGTTCGCGGGTGCGCTGGGCGATCAGCATCGAGAAGGTGTTGACGATCAGGAAGACGCCGACGAGCACGGCGATCCCGGCGAAGCCGAGCATCACGTACTTGATCACGTCGAGGAACCCGCCGAGCTCCTCGGTGGCCGTGGCCGCCGTCTCGTCGGCCGTCCGCACCTCGTAGGCACCGGCGCCGAGTTCCTCGGTGACGCGCCGCTTCAGCTGCTCGTCGGAGACGCCCGGACCGGCGGTGAGCGAGATGCCGGTCGCCCGGTCCGCGGAGCCGAGCAGCTCGGTGGCGGCGACCGCCGGGTCGAGGTAGACCAGTGCCGCGCCCGGGTTGGTGGTGGTGAACGTGGCGATGCCGACGACCTCCACCCGGAAGGTGCCGGGCCGGGCCTGCACCGACAGCGTGTCGCCGATCTCCACGCCCCTGCTGTCGGCGGTGTCCGCGTCCAGGACGGCCTCGCCCGCTCCGCGGGGGGCGCTGCCGGAGGTCAGTTCGACGACGCTGCGCTCGGTGACATGCCAGTCCACCGCCAGGGTGGGCGCGCCGGTGGTCGGCCCCACCGACTCGTTCCCGCTGTCGACGACCGTGACGTTGTCGACCTCGACGTCCGGGTGCGCCGCCTCGACGCCCTCGACCCCCGCCAGCCGCTCGGCGAGCGAGGCCGGGACGGTCCGGACGGCTCCCGTCGGCACCGACGACTCCAGGTCCTCCCGGGGCGCCACGGTGACGTCGGCGGACGAGGAGGCGAACAGCCGGTCGAAGGTGCGGGAGACGGTGTCGGAGAAGATCAGACTGCCGGCCACGAACGCCACCGACAGCACGACGGCCAGCGCGGACAGCAGCAGCCGGCCCTTGTGGGCGAGGAAGCTCCTCAGGGTCGCCTTCAGCACGTCTCAGTCCTCGCCGGACATCGCCGGATCCGCCGGGACGTTCCCGCCGTCGTCCGACGGGGCGCGGATCACGTCGAAGCGCTTCATCCGCTCCAGCACCGACTCCGCCGTGGGCTGCCGCATCTCGTCCACGATCCTGCCGTCCGCCAGGAAGAGCACCAGGTCGGAGTGGGCGGCGGCGCCCGGGTCGTGGGTGACCATGACCACGGTCTGCCCGAGCGTGTCCACGGCCTCGCGCAGGAAGCCGAGCACCTCCAGACCCGCGCGGGAGTCGAGGTTGCCGGTCGGCTCGTCCGCGAAGATGAGCTCCGGCCGGGAGGCCAGCGCCCGCGCGCAGGCCACCCGTTGCTGCTGCCCGCCGGACAGCTGAGCGGGCCGGTGCCCCAGCCGGTCCCGAAGGCCCAGCGTGTCGATGACCCGGTCCAGCCACTTCTCGTCGGGTTTCCGGCCCGCGATGTCCATGGGCAGGGTGATGTTCTCCCGCGCGTTCAGCGTCGGGATGAGATTGAACGACTGGAACATGAACCCGATCCGGTCCCGGCGCAGCCGGGTCAGTTCACGGTCCTTCAGGCCTGTGATCTCGGTGTCTCCGAGCCACACCTGTCCTGCGGACACGCTGTCGAGCCCCGCCAGGCAGTGCATCATCGTGGACTTCCCGGATCCCGACGGCCCCATGACCGCCGTGAACCCTCCCCGCACGATGTCCACGTCCACCGAGTCCAGGGCGAGCACCGTCGTCTCGCCCGAGCCGTACGCCTTGGTCAGGCCGCGGGCGCGGGCCGCGATCCCGTCGGCCGACGCGAGGCCGGGGGCGTGCTCCGCAGCAGGTGTGGACAAGGCCGCCTCCTCCGCATGGACATCCGGTCGTGCCCGTCGCGCAAGGGTAGTGCGATCCGGTCCACAGCCGGTATCCCCCGGGGGTGCGGGGCCGTCTCCACCCCAGGTCCGGTCACCGATGCGGATGTAAGGGGCACACTCCTCGTCCGGCACGCCTGGACGACATCGCGGCCGGGCCGACTGAGCGGGCGTCAGCCGCCGGTGGTCACCGCGTCGTCCACCGGCCGCCACGCGGTCCCGATGACGCAGTACGACGGGGGGAGTGCCGGTCCCTTCTCCGGCATCATCACGCGCCGGTAGGGGCCGAGGTCGAAGCCCGCCTCCCGCAGCGCGCCGACCGGGTCCCGCGCCACGTGGCAGCCACCGGCCAGCGGCGGCCACACGGTGCGGTCCAGCGCCCGCTGGGTGAGCCGCATGACGCGGCCTCCGCCCCGGCCGTGCTCGAAGAACCGCACCTCTCCGCCCGGCCGCAGCACACGCCTGACCTCCGTCAGGGCCCGGGGCACGTCCCGGACACTGCACAGCACCAGGGACAGCACCACCGCGTCGAAGGCCTCGCTCTTGACCGGCAGCGCCTCCGCCACCCCCGGCGCGACGTCCACCGGCACCTGGGAACGCAGCGCGGCCTCCACGGCCAGCGCCCGCAGCGCCCGCTCCGGCTCGATGGCGACGACCTCGGAGACGGCGCCCGGGTAGTGCGCGAAGTTCAGGCCGTTGCCCGCGCCGACCTCGATCACCCGGCCGGACAGCCCGCGGAGCAGCGTGTCCCGCACCGTCGCCATCCCCGCCCGGGTCTCGGCGGCGACACTGGCCCGGGCGTAGTAGCGGGCGAACACGGGGTGGTGCACGGGATCCCGCGGCACCTTCGTGGAGCGGGCGGACCACAGCTGCATGACGACCTCCCCCGGGACGGGCCTACGGGGATTCTCCCCCGGACGGGCCGCCCGCACCCCCACCGCCGTCAAGGAGACTCGCGCACCCGGAACGCCTCCGCGTCCCAGACCCCCTCCAGGCGGGGAGCCAGCCACCGGGGTGCCGACGTCCGGAAAGCGGCGGGGTCGAGAGCACCCGCTCCGGCCTGCACGGCGCCCAGCAGCGGGGCCCCGGTCACGTCCGGCAGGTCCAGCAGGTTGCAGCGCGCCGCCAGGTCGGGCTCGCCGGGCCAGCTGCCGATCACGACGCCTGCCAGGTCCAGCCCCCGCCCGCGCAGTTCCCGCGCCGTCAGCTCGGTCGCGTTCAGGGTGCCGAGCCCGGCCGGCGCCACCACCAGCACCGGCGCGGTGAGCAGCGCCGCCGCGTCCGCCAGTGTACCGCCGGCCGCGTCGAACCGGACGAGCAACCCGCCCGCGCCCTCCACCAGCACCAGATCGTGGTCGGTGGCGAGCTTGGCCGCCCGCTCCGCGACCTCGTGCGGATGCACCGGCGGCCGGCCGGCCCGGCGGGCCGCCGTGGCGGGAGCCAGCGGATCGGGATAACGGGCGAGTTCGGCCGTCGTCACCGCGCCCGCGAGCCGTGCGACCTCCTGCGCGTCCCCGGGTTCGTCCGGCCGTACCCCCGTCTGCGCCGCCTTCAGCACGGCCACCGACCGGCCGGCGGCCAGCGCCGTCGCGGCGACCGCGGCCGTCACCACCGTCTTGCCGACCTCGGTGCCCGTGCCCGTGATCACCAGTACAGGCATGTCATCCCTCCTCGGCCGCCGCGCACACCGCACGGGTGATGCGCGCCACGTCCGCGTCACCCGTGACATACGGCGGCATGGTGTAGATCAGGTCGCGGAACGGCCGCAGCCACACCCCCTCGCGCACCGCCGCCCGGGTGGCCGCCTCCACGTCGACGGCGTGACCGAGCTGCACGACCCCGATGGCGCCGAGCACCCGCACGTCCCTGACACCGGGCAGCCCGGCCGCCGGGGCCAGTCCCTCCCGCAGGCCCGTCTCGATCCGCTTGACCTCCGCGAGCCAGTCCTGCCCGAGCAGCAGCCCGAGGGAGGCGCAGGCCACGGCCGCCGCCAGCGGATTGGCCATGAACGTCGGACCGTGCGCCAGCACGGGTACCTCACCGCGGGAGATGCCCTCGGCCACCCGCGCGGTGCACAGCGTCGCCGCCATTGTCAGATAACCGCCGGTCAGGGCCTTGCCCACGCACATGACATCCGGCGTGACCGCCGCGTGCCCCGCCGCGAACAACGCGCCCGTGCGGCCGAACCCCGTCGCGATCTCGTCGAACACCAGCAGCACGTCGTGCGCGTCGCACGCCTCGCGCAGCACCCGCAGGTACGCGGGGGAGTGGAACCGCATCCCGCCCGCCCCCTGCACCACCGGCTCCACGATCACCGCGGCGAGTTCTCCCGCGTGCCGTTCGACCGTCTCCCGCAGATGGTCCGCGTAGGACTCCTCGTACCCCTCGGGCGGCGCCTCGGCGAACACCTGGCGCGGCAGCACCCCGGACCACAGCTCGTGCATCCCGCCCTCGGGGTCGCACACCGACATCGGCTGCCACGTGTCACCGTGGTAACCGCCCCGCCAGGTCAGCAGCCGCCGCTTCTCCGGCCGGCCCAGCGAACGCCAGTACTGCAGGCACATCTTCACCGCGACCTCGACCGACACCGACCCGGAGTCGGCGAGGAACACGTGCTCGAGACCGTCCGGCGACATGTCGACAAGCAGCTTCGCCAGCCGCACGGCGGGCTCGTGGGTGAGCCCGCCGAACATCACATGGCTCATCCGCCCGAGCTGGTCGCGCGCGGCCTCGTTGAGCACCGGGTGGTTGTAGCCGTGGATCGCCGACCACCAGGACGACATCCCGTCGACCAGTTCCCCCGAGCCGTCGGCGAGCCGCAGCCGTACCCCGCTCGCCGACTCCACGACGAGCGGTTCCTGACGGCCCGGCATGGGCCCGTACGGGTGCCAGACGTGCCGCCGGTCCAGTTCCAGCAGTTCGGCGACGGACCGCTCAGGCATTGGGCGCGAGGTCCGTTCCGGCGCCCCGGCGGCGCACGGCGACCAGATCCGGGCGCGGCTCATCGGCCGCGCTCCCGCAGGAACCCGCGGCCGCCGGACCGCACGCCCCGCCGCCCTCGTGGGACCCGCAGCCGCCACCCACGCGGTGTTCGGGCAACGTCACCCGGTCGGTGCCCTCCACCTCGAACCCGGCGTCCGCGATCATCTCCAGGTCCGCCCTGCCGGCCTGGCCCTCGCTGGTCAGGTAGTCGCCGAGGAAGATCGAGTTGGCGAGGTGCAGCGCGAGCGGCTGCATCGTGCGCAGATGGACCTCACGGCCGCCGGCGATCCGCACCTCGACGTCCGGGCAGACGAACCGCACCATCGCCAGGATGCGCAGACACCGCTGCGGGGTCAGGTTCCACTCCTTCGCGAGCGGCGTCCCCTCGAACGGGATCAGGAAGTTGACCGGGACCGAGTCCGGGTCCAGCTCGCGCAGCGCGAAGACCACGTCGACCAGGTCCTCGTCGGACTCGCCCATGCCGGCGATCAGCCCCGAGCAGGCGGACAGGCCGGCCGCGTGTGCCTTGTGCACCGTGTCCACCCGGTCGGCGTACGTGTGCGTGGTCGTGATGTCCCCGTACGTCGACTCGGAGGTGTTGAGGTTGTGGTTGTAGGCGTCCGCTCCCGCCTCGCGCAGCCGTTCGGCCTGGCCGTCGGAGAGCAGGCCCAGACAGGCGCACACCTCGACGCCCTCGTTCTGTTCCTTGATCGCCTTGATGGTGTCGGAGACCCGGTCCACGTCACGGTCGGTCGGGCCCCGGCCGCTGGCCACCAGGCACACCCGCTTGGCACCGCCCGCGAGACCGGCGGCGGCGGCCTGTGACGCCTCGTCCGGCTTGAGCCAGGTGTACTTCAGGATGTCGGCCCTGGAGCCGAGCCGCTGGGAGCAGTACGAGCAGTCCTCGGGGCACAGGCCGGACTTGAGGTTGACGAGATAGTTCAGTTTCACCCGGCGGCCGAACCAGTGCCGGCGCACCCTTCCGGCCGCCGCCACCACATCGAGCAGGTCGTCGTCGGACGTCGCGAGGACGGCCAGCGCTTCCGCGCGGGTCGGCGTCTCGCGCCGAAGCCCCTTGTCCACCAGCGTGTTCAGCAGGTCCATGAGAGCCGATCCTGTCGTATCCGACCCACTCGGGCCAAGGAGAGTTCGTACAACAGAGGCGCTCGGAGGTGTGGGTATCACCACACAGTGGTCCGCCCGGCCTCCCGCTAGTGTCTGTGCACTGCCTACAAAACGACCGGAGGACCCATGGCGTTCGGCTGGATCGACGAGCAGGCGGAACTGCGCCGCCGGGCCGGACTGGTCCGCATCCTGCGCCCCCGGGCCGCCGGCACGCCGCTGCTCGATCTGGCGAGCAACGACTACCTGGGGCTGGCCCGCCACCCCGAGGTCACCGAGGGGGCCGCGCGGGCCGCGCGGACCTGGGGCGGCGGCGCGACCGGCTCCCGGCTCGTCACCGGCACCACCGAACTCCACACCGAACTGGAACGTGAGCTGGCCGGATTCTGCGGCTTCGAGGCGGCCCTGGTCTTCTCCTCCGGCTATGCGGCCAACCTCGCCGCCGTCACCGCGCTGGCCCCGCACGGCTCCCTGATCGTCTCCGACGCGGGCAACCACGCCTCCCTGATCGACGGCTGCCGGCTGGCCCGCGGGACGACCCAGGTCGTGGCGCACTCCGACCCCGACGCGGTGCGCCAGGCGCTCGTCGGGCACGACGGACCCGCGGTGGCCGTCTCCGACACGGTCTTCTCGGTGGACGGGGACGCCGCCCCGCTCACGGGACTGGCCGAGGCGTGCCGCGAGCACGGCGCGGGTCTGGTGCTGGACGACGCGCACGGGCTCGGCGTACTGGGCGACGGCGGCCGCGGGGCCCCGCACGCGGCGGGCGTCGCGGGCGCCGAGGACGTCGTGGTGACGGTGACGCTGTCCAAGTCGCTCGGCAGCCAGGGCGGAGCGGTGCTCGGACCGGCCCGGGTGATCGAGCATCTGGTCAACGCGGCACGGACGTTCATCTTCGACACGGGTCTCGCTCCGGCGGCGGCGGGTGCGGCACTGGCGGCCCTCCGGCTGCTGCGCCGGGAGCCCGCCCGTGCGGCACGGGCGGGCGCGGTGGCGCGTGAGCTGTACGACCGGCTGACGGCCGCGGGTCTGGAGGCGGTGCCCCCGGACGCCGCGGTCGTCTCCGTACGCGCCCCCTCCCCGGAGCAGGCCGTGCGATGGGCGGCCGACTGCCGGGCGGCCGGCCTGTCCGTGGGCTGTTTCCGTCCTCCTTCCGTGCCCGACGGCATCTCACGGCTCAGACTGACCGCCCGCACGGACCTGTCCGGGGCAGAGATCGAACGCGCTGTACGGGTGATCGGCGAAACGCGGCCATGAGTCGGCGGGGCACGGCCGTGCGTCGCACGAACGGTTGACCGGTGGGACCGGTGAACGGGGGCCGGGTCAGCCGACGGCGGCCGTGAACTCCGCCCAGCTCGCTGGGGAGAAGAGCAGCGCCGGTCCGTCCGGGGTCTTGGAGTCGCGCACGGCGAGGAGCCCGGCCAGGGGGCCTGTGGCCGGCCGGGCCGTCTCGACGCAGTTGTTGGCGCCCGTGCTGTAGCTGCTGCGCAGCCAGCGCACGTCGCCCAGATCAAGGCTGGAAGGGATGGTCCGAGGCGGTGCGGGCATCGTGCCTCCTTACGCGCCGGCTGCTGCGCCGGCGATGAAATCCAACGAGTCCTCGGGTGAAAGGGCGTGGACCGAAAGGGCGTTGAAGGCCTCCACATAGGCCCGGAGGTCTTCTTTCCGCTCCAGATGGTGGCTACTCGTCAAGTGGTCGAGAACAACCACGTCGAGATCAGAAGTGCGCGAAAATGAAAAAATGACGAAAGGGCCGGTGACGCCGATGTGCGCCCCGGCGGAGAACGGCAGGACCTGCAACCGTACGTGCGGCAGCCGGGCCGCCTCGACCAGCCGGCCGAGCTGGCGGCTCATCACCCCCGGACCGCCGACCTCCCGGCGCAGCACCGCCTCGTCCAGGACCGCGCTGAGCTCCAGAGGAGGCTCGGTCCGCAGCACGTCCTGGCGGGCCAGCCGCACCTCCACCAGGGCGTCCAGCCGCTCCGCCGAAGTGCCCTCAAGGGCCGCCTCGGTCACCGCCCGCGCGTACTCCGGCGTCTGCAGCAGCCCCGGGATCACCGTGGTCTCCAGGGTGCGCATCGCGCTCGCCTGCGACTCCAGGCTGATGAAGTCCCGGTAGGTGGGCGGCAGGACACCGCGGTAGGCGTGCCACCAGTGGTGCCGGCCACCGTCGTCACTGCTGCCCGACAGCACCAGCAGCAACTCCCGCAACTGCCGGTCGGCCACCCCGTAGACGTCGAGCAGCAGGCGCACATCGGCCGGTTTCACCCCGCTCGTGCCCGTCTCGATCCGGCTCACCTTCGACTGGTGCCAGCCCGCCAGCCGGGCCGCCTCACCGCTGGTGAGTCCCGCCGAGGTGCGCAGCGCGCGCAATTCGGCGCCCAGTTTCCGGCGGCGCACCGCGGGGCCGTGCTGCATGGGCTTCTCCTTACTCCTTCCGAGCCGCCCGTATACGGTCTCCCGTCGCAGAGTTCACCGCATTGAGCGACAGATATATGCATATCCTGGTGGATCGCCGCTCTGTGCCGTGCGGTGATGGCAGTCTGGCGGCGAAGCACCAGTGCGGGACCGTACTCGAACCAACCGCTCCGTGTCGGACTGCGGTCCCGTGGGAAAGGGACGACTCGCCATGGCAGACCACCTGGAAGCATCCATCACTCTGCCGAGCGATCCCGCCTCGGTCTCCGCCGCACGGGCCCACGTGGTGGGCACGCTGGTGGAATGGGGCATGCCGGCGGGGACGGAGCTGTCCGACACCGTGCGGCTGATCGTCTCCGAACTCGCCACGAACGCCGTGCAGCACACGTTCGGGCAGTCACCCACGTTCACGGTGGACGTCGCCCTGGTCCGCGACGAACGGGTGTACATCGGGGTGACGGACAGTCACCCCCGTCTCCCCAAGCGGCTGCCCGCCGCCGTCCAGCAGGACAACGGACGCGGGCTCGTCATCATCCGATGGCTGATGGCGGAGTGCGGGGGAGGGCTCAGGATCCGCTCCACGCGTGAGGGCGGCAAGACCGTCTCGGTCCACCTCCCCTGGACCTGGACCGCCCAGGCCGGCGAAGCGGTCACGGCGGCGGGACAGCAGGAACCGTAGGGACCACGCGTGGTCGAGCAGGTGGGGGCGGCGGTACTCGCCGGGTGCCGCCGCCCCGCCTGCTCACCCGACCCGGCCGTACGAGACGCTCCGGGTCCAGATCTTCTGCAGACGCACCACGTCTCCGGTCTTGGGGGCGTGCCAGATCTTGCCCTTACCGGCGTAGATGCCGACGTGGTAGACGTAGCCGCCCGAGTGGAAGAACACCAGGTCTCCGGCCCTGCGGCTGCCCGCGGAGATGTGACGCGTCTTGTTGTACTGCTGGGCGGCGGTGCGCGGCAGCTTCTTGCCCGCCTTCTTGAACGAGTAGAGCGTCAGACCCGAGCAGTCGAAACGGTGCGGTCCGATGGCGCCCCACTGGTACGGCGCGCCCTCCTTGGAGGCGGCGACGCGCAGTGCCTTGGTGGCGGAGCTCGCGGCGGCCGCCTCCGAGGCGGTGCCGGGGACCACGACGGAGGCGCCCACGGCGGCCAGGGTGAGGGCCGAGGCCGTACCGGCGCGGGCCATGAGAGACGGGACACGATTGAGCGCAGTCATGCGCAACCCTTCGTCAGCCGCCTGTGAAGGATGACCTGTCGGATTCGGGCTGGCGAAGTTGCCCGGCCGCACGAGTGCGGCTTCACCCCAAGGGCTGCTCGGAACGGACGTTCCGGCGACCCGTCGTGCTTGGGTCCTCCACTCCTGCCGATCCACTCCTGTCGACCGGTCATCCGGGCGGCGGCAGGACTCGGCGTCCGCCCGGATCGCCCCGCCGCGGCGGCGGGGTCTTGTCGTCAGTCAGGGATCTTGGCTCATGACGCGATCGAAAACCCAACGGAACGTGGGGTTTGTGTTGTTACTCACCAATCACCCGTTCGGGTGGACACTGCCCTGTTCGATCCTCCGTCCAGGGCAGGGAGGAGCCCCGGACCAGCAGCGGAATGCGCCATTCCGCCCTCGGGGCGCGTGGGTTGTGCAACTCGAACCGCCCGAAAACAGGAGGTTCGTCTACGCCGGATGGGGGTACGCCGTTCGGGCCGTTTCAACCCCCGGCGTGGCGGCCCGCCGTCCGGTCCGTCGTCCGCGCGCGTGCCGGTGTCAACTCCCCGGCTCCGGAGGCAGCGTGACCCGCGCCGTGCGCCGCTCGCCGTCCAGCACCCGCAGCGCCCGGGCCAGGGTGGCGGAGTGCAGGTCGGTCTCGCCGCGGCGGTGCATCACGGTCAGCGCGTCACGCAGCGCGACGGCCTTGCCGACCAGGGCCTGGGCCGCGCGCAACCCGCCGTAGGTGTCGCCGGCCGCGGCCGGGTTGATCCGGCCGAGCAGGTCCACGACCTCCAGGTAACGGTCGATCAGCTCGGCCTCCGCGCGGGTCAGCGCGGGCAGGGGAGGCAGTTCCGGGGGAAGCATGCGTGGCTCACCTCGCGCCGGTGGCCGGGTGCACGGCCCTGCGGTGGGGCACGATGCGGTCCGCCAGGCCGTGGTCCACCGCACCCTGCGCGTCGAGGACCGTGTCCCGCTCGACGTCGGCCCGGACCTGCGCCGCGGTGCGACCCGTGTACCGGACGAGCATCTCCTCCATCCGGGCCCGGATCCGGGACAACTCCTGCGACTGGATGGTCAGATCGCTCGTCTGCCCCTCGACCGGCTTCGGGAGGGCGGGCTGGCGGAGCACCACGCGGGAGCCGGGCAGCACGAACCGCTTGCCCGGGGTGCCGGCGGCCAGCAGCAGCGCGGCGGCTCCCTCCGCCCGGCCCAGGCAGATCGTCTCCACGTCGCAGGTGACGAAGCGCAGCGTGTCGTGGATCGCCGACATGGCGGGGAAGGAGCCGCCGGGGGAGTTGACGTAGAGCGAGATGTCCCGGTCGGGGGCGTGGTGCTCGAGGTACATGAACTGGGCCATCACGTCGTTCGCGGACGTCTCGTCGATCTGCGTCCCGAGGATGACGATCCGCTCCTGGAGCAGCTTCGCGTAGGGGTCCGTCGTCCGTTGGCCGGATGTCGTGCGTTCGGTGAACTCGGGCAGGACGTAGCGGGCGGACGGTCGGGTCATGAGAGCCCCTCCTGTCTGGTGGCGTCTGTAAAAAATGTACAGGACGTACATCACGTTATGATGGACCCATGGCCTACGAGATTCCGGTGACCCAAGCGAGGGCCGAGCTGGCCGATCTGATCAACCGTGTGGTGTACGGCGGCGAACGGGTCGTCGTCACCCGGCACGGCAAGCCCCTGGTCGCTCTCGTGTCCGCCGATGACCTGCGACGACTCGAGGAGCTCCAGCAGCAGGAGGAGGAGTCCGCGGGGGAGCGGGTGATCAGCACGGTGGCCGGCGTGCGCGAGGTCGCGTCCGCTCCCCGCGAACACCGGCGGTTCGGCATCGCCGCCGAGCACCGGGGGCCGGCCACCTCGTAGGCGTGGCGGGGCGTACCGCGCGGTCGACGTCCCGGAACGCCGCCCGGCCGCCCTCCGGGTCCCCGTGGCCGGGACCTGTCCCGGGGGCCCGGGCCCCTCGCCCGCCCCGTGCCCACGGGTGGACCCCGGACGGCTCACCTCCCGTCCGACCCTGCGGATCGCGGGTCGAACCGTCCTCGACCAGCGGTTGGCCCGCGGCCCTGGGGCGCCCGGTGGCCGGGACGCCCCTGCCGTGCCGGGCGGACCACGAGCCGTCTCAACGCGTCATGGTGTGGCCCTGGTTCGAGGACCAGCCCGTCCCCGCGGCAGCGCCGGGAGGAGGTGCCGCCGTCCTGACCCTCCCGGGCCCCGCCGCGCCGGTGCCCGCCGTGCGCTGCGGCTGTGCCGCCTCCTCGGCGGGGCATCGGCCTTCTTCGGCCCGGTGTCCGATTGATGGAACCCGCTTATCCGGTTATCGGATTGGCAAAGAAGGGGCATCGCCCCTGTTCCCGGGAACCCCCGAGCGGCGAGGATCCCCCGTATCCATCACAACGAGGAACGGGGAGGCACCACTTGACGGACAGCGGACCGAAGAGGCGGGCCAAGGCGCTCGGTTCGGCCGGCGTGCTCGTCGCGGCCACACTCGTCGCCGGCGCCGTCGCGGCACCCACGGCGAACGCCACGGCGCCCACGGCGACTGCGTACCACGGCAAGGACCGAGAGGCCAGGGGCGTGGCCGTCGCCGCTGCCCGGGCCGCCGAGCGCGGCATCGACTGGCAGGACTGCCCCGCCGACTGGAACCTGGCCAAGCCCATCCAGTGCGGCTGGGTCTCGGTGCCCCTGGACTACGCCAAGCCGTACGGCAAGCAGATCAAGCTCGCCGTCGACCGCATAGGCAACACCGGTACCCCGGGCGAGCGACAGGGCGCGCTGCTGTACAACCCCGGCGGCCCCGGCGGCTCGGGCCTGCGCTTCCCCGCCCGGGTCACCGGAAAGAACCCCGTCTGGGCCAACACGGCCAAGGCGTACGACTTCGTGGGCTTCGACCCGCGCGGCGTGGGCAAGTCGGCGCCCATCTCGTGCGCCGACCCGCAGGAGTTCGTCAAGGCGCCGAAGATGGACCCGGTGCCCCGCGACGAGGCCGACAAGCTGGCTCAGCGCAAGCTCGCCCGTGAGTACGCCGAGGGCTGCTACGAGCGCAGCGGCGAGATGTTGCCGCACATGACCACGCCGAACACCGCGCGCGACCTCGACGTCATCCGCGCCGCCCTGGGCGAGAAGCAGCTCAACTTCCTCGGCGTCTCCTACGGCACCTACCTCGGCGCCGTCTACGCCACCCTCTTCCCGGGCCACGTGCGCCGCATGGTCGTCGACAGCGTCGTCAACCCCTCCCGCGAGAAGATCTGGTACCAGGCCAACCTGGACCAGGACGTCGCCTTCGAGGGCCGCTGGAAGGACTGGCAGGACTGGGTCGCCGAGAACGACGCCACCTTCCACCTCGGCACCACCCGCGACGCCGTCCAGGCTCAGTGGCTGAAGCTGCGCGCCACCGCCGCGAAGGACCCGATCGGCGGAGTCGTCGGACCAGCCGAGCTGATCGGCTTCTTCCAGAGCGCCCCGTACTACGACTCGGCGTGGATCCCCGTCGCGACCGTCTTCAGCAAGTACGTCGCCGGTGACACCCAGGCGCTCGTCGACGCCGCCGCCCCCGACCTCACCGACACCGCGGGCAACGCGGCCGCGGAGAACGGCAACGCCGTCTACACGGCCGTCGAGTGCACCGACGCCAAGTGGCCCACCAACTGGCGCACCTGGGACCGCGACAACACGCGGCTGCACAAGGACCACCCGTTCATGACCTGGGCCAACGCCTGGATGAACCTCCCCTGCGCCACCTGGCCGGTCAAGCAGCACACGCCCGTGGACGTCAAGTCCGGCAAGGACCTGCCCCCGGTGCTGATCGTCCAGGCCGAGCGCGACGCGGCCACCCCGTACACGGGCGCCGTCGAACTGCACCAGCGGCTCAGGGGCTCCCGCCTCGTCACCGAGCGGGACGCCGGGTCCCACGGGGTCACCGGTCTGGTCAACCCCTGCGTCAACGACCGGGTGGACGCCTACCTGCTCACCGGCGAGCTGGACCGGTCCGACGTGACCTGCGCACCGCACGCCACGCCGAAGCCGTAGCGCCTTCCTCCCACGACACGAGGGGCGGCCGGAACTCTCCGGCCGCCCCTCGCCCGTGTGTTCCCCCGGATCAGTTCCGCGGCAGACGCGGGAACCGGCGCTTGTCCTCCGCCCCGCGCTCGGCCTCCTCGGCCTTGGCGACGGCGGCGTACTGGTCGACGTACTCCTGGCCGGACAGCGTGAGGATGGCGTACATGATCTCGTCGGTGACGGCGCGCAGCACCGCCTTCTCGTTCTCCATCCCCTCGTAGCGCGAGAAGTCCAGCGGTTCGCCGAAGCGGATCACCACGGGGCGGATCCGCGGGACGACCTTGCCGGGCGGCTGCGCCTCGAACGTGCCGATCATCGCGCAGGGAACCACCGGGACGCCCGCCCTGAGGGCCATCACCGCGACGCCCACCTTGCCCTTGTAGAGGCGTCCGTCGTGCGAGCGCGTGCCCTCCGGGTAGATGCCGAGCAGTTCCCCCTTGCTCAGCACCCCGAGCCCCTCGCGGATGGCGGCCTGCCCGGCCTCCTTGCCGGAGCGGTCGACGGGGATCTGTCCCGCGCTGCGGAAGAAGAACGCCGTCAGCCGGCCCTTGAGGCCGGGACCGGTGAAGTACTCGGCCTTGGCGAGGAAGGTGATGCGCCGTTTGAGGACGGCCGGCATCAGGAAGTGGTCCGAGAACGACAGGTGGTTGCCCGCGACGATGGCGGCGCCGGACGACGGAACATGCGCCAGGCCTTCTATGCGTGGCCGGAAGGTCAGTCTCAGCAGCGGGCCCAGCAGCACGTATTTGAGCAGGTAGTAGAACAAAAGCACGCTCCTCGACTCTGACGAACGGGCAGTGCCGCCGCGTTCCAGCAGGTCGTCCGGCACGTCGTGAGGTGCCAGTCTAGGACCGCGCGGCACGGCCCGGCACCACGTTCGGCGCGAGAGGAACGGACCGGCCGGACGTCCGGACCGGCCGGAGGACGGGCTCCGGGGAGTAGGCTCCCCGGCATGCGGATCTCCGTCTCCTCCGACATGGACGAACCCGTGGCCCGTGCCCTCCTCGCCGAACTGCGCGACCGCGGCCACGAGGTGAGCGCGCACGGCGCGCTGAGCCCCGGGGACGATCCGCAGTGGGCGGTCTGCTCGGCGGCGGCGGCGCGTGAGGTGGCCGACGGAACGGCCGATCAGGCGGTGGTGTGCTGCTGGACCGGCACGGGCGCCTCGATCGCCGCCAACAAGGTGCCCGGCGTGCGCGCCGCCCTGTGCACGGACGCCTACACGGCGGACGGGGCGCGCCGCTGGAACGACGCCAACGTCCTGGCGCTCAGCCTGCGGCTGACGTCCGCGCCGCTGCTCGGCGAGATCCTCGACGCCTGGTTCGCGGCCACGCCCAGCGACGACCCGGCGGACCGGCGCAACGTGGAACGCACGGCACGCCTCGACCGCACCCGCGCGGGTTCCTGACCCCGGCGGCCGGCGCCGGTCGCCGGCCACCGCCTCACTCCGACGGCGCGGTCAGTGCCTGCTCCGCCCAGATGATCTTCCCGTCGGGGACGAACCGCGTACCCCACCGCTGTGTCAGCTGGGAGACCAGCAGCAGTCCACGCCCGCCCTCGTCCATCGCGCGGGGATGACGCAGATGCGGCGCGGTGGGGCCACCGTCGAGGACCTCGCAGAACAGCGCGCGCTCACGGATCAGCCGCAGCGTGACCGGCCCGGTGGCGTGCCGGATCGCGTTGGTGACCAATTCGCTGACCAGCAGCTCCGTGGTGAAGGCCAGCTCCTCCAGCCCCCATCGGGCCAGTTGCCGGGCGGTGGCCCTGCGTGCCTCGGCCACCACGGCCGGATCCACCGGCAGCTCGCGGACCGCGACCTGTTCCGGCGCGAGACGCCTGGTACGGGCCAGCAGCAGGGCCACGTCGTCGTACGGACGGGCCGGGACCAGCGCGTCGACGACGGCCCGGCACCCCAGCTCAAGGTCGGCCGGCGCCCCGGCCAGCGCCCGCCGCAGCCGCTCCCGGTCCGCGTCGACGGACCAGGAGTCCCCACGGGCGAGCAGACCGTCCGTGTGCAGCGCGAGCGTGCTGCCCTCGGCCAGGGTCAGCTCCACCGCCTCGAACGGCGGGCCGCCCACACCGAGCGGGGGGCCCTGCGGGAGGTCGACGAAGGTCACCGTGCCGTCCGGTGCCACCACGGCGGGCGCGGGGTGACCGGCGGCGGCCATCGCGCACCGGCCGTCCACCGGGTCGTACACGACGTACAGGCAGCCGGCCCCCAGCGACCGGCCAGGGTCGTCGTCCCCGGGCTCCGCCTCGCCCTCGCCCTCCTCCCGCTCCGACCGGGAGACCAGGTCGTCCAGGTGGGCGAGCACCTCCTCGGGCGGCAGATCGATCGCGGCCAGCGTCCGTACGGCCGTGCGCAGCCGTCCCATGGCCGCGGCGGCGTCGATGCCGTGCCCCGGTACCTCGCCGACGACCAGGGCGACGCGGGCGCCCGACAGCGGGACGAGGTCGTACCAGTCGCCGCCGAGACCGGTCAGCTCGTCGGCCGGGCGGTAGCACGCGGACACCTCGACGGCGTCCTGTGCGGGCAGCCGGCGGGGGAGCAGGCTGCGCTGGAGGGCGAGCGCCGCGTCCCGCTCACGGGTGTAGCGCCGGGCGTTGTCCACACTGACGGCGGCGCGGGAGACGAGGTCCTCCGCGAGACTGAGGTCGTCCGCGTCGAACGGGTTCTCGCGGCGGCGACGGAAGAAGGTGGTGACGCCCAGGGTGACGCCCCGGGCCCGGATCGGGACGATCATCACGCTCTGCAGCCCCAGCTCCAGGAAGGTGTGCGCCCGGTCGCCCGGCGTGACGGCGGCCCACTCCAGGGCGAGCGGGTCGAGCTGCTCCTGACGCCAGGGCCGGCCCGTGGTCAGGCAGCGCACGGGCGGGGAGTCCGCCAGATAGGGCACGACCGCACCGGTGTCGACGGCCGTCCGCGGCAGGTCCTCGTAGGCCGAGCGGTGGCCCGCCCGGCGCAGGGGCACCCGGTCCCGGTCGCCGACGGGGCCCGGCGGGGGTTCGGCGCCGCGCAGCACCGTCTCCAGCAGGTCCACGGTGACGAAGTCCGCGAGGCCCGGCACGGCGACGTCCGCCAGTTCCTGCGCGGTGCTCGTGATGTCGAGGGAGCGGCCGATGTGCCCGCCGGCCCGGTCGAGCAGGGCGAGGCGCTGCCGGGCACGGTGCCAATCGGTGACGTCCACGACCGTGTAGTACAGGCCGATCGGGCGGCCCCGCTCGTCGTCGAGGCGGGTGAACGAGAGCATATGCGCGGTCTCGCGCAGCGGTGCCGACCGTACGCGGCCGACGTGCTCGTAGCCGACCACCTGCTCGCCGGTCTCCAGCACGTGCCGCATCCGCGCCTCGACGGCCTCGGCGTCCATGCCCGGCTGGACGTCGGCGTGCCGCAGACCCAGCCGTCGCTCCGCCGGGCCGCCGCCGAACTGCTCGAGCGCGGCGTTGGACCACACGAAGCGCAGGTCCGTGTCCATGATCGCGATGCCGATCGGCGACCCGGCGACCATCCGCTCCAGCACGGTGCGGCTCATGTCCCAGCCGGCCGAACCGGCCGCCCCGGACAGCAGCACCAGCAGCGACGTCCGGCCCCTCGGCTCCACGGCCGGCGTGACCCGCACCATCACCGCGACCGGGCGCCCGTCCCGGTGCAGCGCCGTCATCAGCCCCGCCCAGTCCCCTCCCGAACGGCACCGCTCGACCAGGTCCGGCACCCGCTCGGCGTCGTCGGAGACCAGCAGCTCGGAGAACTTCCGCCCCAGCACCTCCTGCGCGCCGTACCCCAGCATCCGCTCGGCGTGACCGGTCCAGCTCGTCACCATGCCGTGCGGGTCGAGCAACAGGGGAGCGGCGTCGGCCACGTCGTACCCCTGCCGGGCAGCGTCCTGCTCGTTGTGTCCGCCCACGGCCGACCTCTCTGTCGCTGAGAGTGGTCTACCACCTCTTGTCCCCATCTTCACCCTTGTGGGGAGCGAGGGCTTGCCGGGCGGGGCAGGGCGATGCGGTGCCCGGCCGGCGGGTGGACCGGCCGGGCACCGCACCGGGTGTCTCAGGCGTGCGCGGTGAGCACCTTCTCCAGGGTGCGCAGGGCGCCCTGAAGCTCCTCCGCCGTGATGGTCAGGGGCGGGGCAAGCCGGATGGTGGAGCCGTGGGTGTCCTTGACCAGGACGCCCTCGCGCATGAGGCGCTCGCTGATCTCGCGGCCGGTGCCGATCGCCGGGTCCACGTCCACGCCCGCCCACAGGCCACGGGAACGGAAGCCGACGACGCCCTTGCCGACCAGCGCCTGAAGGCCCTCGCGCAGCACCTCGCCCAGGTCCGCCGCCCGGCGCTGGAACTCACCCGTCTCCAGCAGTTCCACCACCGCCGTGCCGACCGCCGCGGCCAGCGGGTTGCCGCCGAAGGTCGACCCGTGCTCACCGGGGTGCAGCACCTGCAGCACCTCCCGCCGGGCCACCACCGCCGACACCGGGACGATACCGCCGCCCAGCGCCTTGCCGAGCAGGACCACGTCCGGGACGACCGACTCGTGGTCGACGGCGAGGGTGCGGCCCGTGCGGCCGAGGCCCGACTGGATCTCGTCCGCGACGAACAGGCAGCCCTCGCGGCGGGTCAGTTCCCGCACGCCGGCGAGGTAGCCGTCGTCCGGGACGATCACACCCGCCTCGCCCTGCACCGGCTCGATCAGCACCGCCGCCGTCGTCTCGTCGACCGCCGCCTCCAGCGCCGCGAGATCGTTGTACGGGACGACGCGGAAGCCCGGGGTGAAGGGGCCGAACCCGGCGCGGGCCACCTCGTCCGTCGAGAAGCTCACGATCGTCGTCGTGCGGCCGTGGAAGTTGTCCGCGGCCACCACGATCGTGGCCCGGTCGGCCGGGACGCCCTTCACGTCGTAGGCCCACTTGCGGGCCACCTTCACACCGCTCTCCACCGCCTCCGCACCGGTGTTCATCGGCAGCACCATGTCCAGCCCGGTCAGGGCGGCCAGGCGCTCCGCGAACTCGGCGAGCCGGTCGTTGTGGAACGCGCGCGAGGTCAGGGTGAGCCGGTCGAGCTGGCGGTGCGCCGCCTCGATCAGCGCGGGATGCCGGTGACCGAAGTTGAGCGCCGAGTAGCCGGCCAGCATGTCGAGGTACCGCCGGCCCTCCACGTCCTCCACCCAGGTGCCCTCCGCGCGGGAGACGACCACGGGCAGCGGATGGTAGTTGTGCGCGAGGACCGGCTCCTCCGCGCCGATCAACTCGGCGGACGTACGCGCGGGGACGACAGAGGTCATGAGCGGATCTCCTGAGTGCAGCACTTGATGCCCCCGCCCGCCTTGTGGAACTCGGACAGGTCGACGGGGACGGGAACGTAACCGCGGTCGGCGAGCCGGCCGGCGAGGGCCGTCGCCTCCGGCGCGATGAAGACGTGGCGCCCGTCGGAGACGGAGTTCAGGCCGAACGCCATCGCGTCCTCACGCGTCGCGATCACCGCGTCGGGATACAGCCGTCCGAGCACCTCGCGGCTGCCCGGTGAGAACGCGTCGGGGTAGTACGCGATGTTCTCGTCGTCCAGGACGAACAGCGCCGTGTCCAGGTGGTAGAAGTACGGGTCGACCAGGGTCAGGCCGATCACCGGAACGCCGAAGAACTCCTGCACCTCGCGGTGCGCCTCCCGGGTGGTGCGGAACCCGGTGCCGGCGAGGATCCAGCGCCCGGCGGGCACCAGGTCGCCCTCGCCCTCGCACACCGACTCGGGATGCTGGACCTCGAATCCCTCGGACTTGAACCACGCCTCGTACGGAACGGACTCCGGGCGCCGCTCCGGCGCGGAGAAGAGGGAGCCGAAGACACGGCCCTCCACGACGACCGCCGCGTTCGCGGCGAACACCATGTCGGGCAGTCCGGGCTCGGGGTTCACGGTCTCCACGGTATGGCCGTGGTCGCGGTAGACGCCGATCAGCGTCCGCCACTGGCGCTGGGCGAGGGAGACGTCGACGGGAAGGTCGGGGTGCATCCAGGGGTTGATCGCGTACCGGACGGCGAAGTGTCTGGGTTCGCAGACGAGGTATCGCCGCCGGCGCGCCACACGGGATCCGGGCACAGAGGGGTTCCTCCGCTTCCATGCGGTGCCGACAGGGGGTGCCTCCACGGTAGGAAGCGACCGGGACGGACGACAAGGAACGAGAGCTGCGCGTTCACGCAGGATCACTGCGTGTTCACGCCGCTCAGCGCACGTCTGATGCGCCGTCCGGCGCGGGCTGGGTCACTCCCGCCTCAGGACTGTCGGGCAGCAGGTGGGACAGCACCATCACGCTGATCGTCTTGCGGATGAACGGCTCCTGGCGGATGCGCTCCAGCACCTCCTCGAAGTGCTCCACGTCCCGCGCCCGCACGTGCAGCAGCGCGTCCGCGCCCCCGGTCACCGTCATGGCGGCGGCGATCTCCGGATGGTTGCGCACCACCTCCGCCAGCCGCCGGGGCGGCGCAGCCCCCTCGCAGTACACCTCGACGTACGCCTCCGTGCGCCAGCCCAGCGCCGACGGCCGCACCGTCGCCGTGAACCCGGTGATCACCCCGGTCTCGCGCAACCGGTCCACCCGGCGCTTGACCGCGGTCGACGACAGCCCGATGGCCGCGCCGATCTCCGCGAAGGACGTCCTGGCGTTCGCCATCAGAGCGGTGACGATCTTCCGGTCGAGCTCGTCGAACGCCGTGGGCCTGCTGTTCATGCGGGCACTGTATCCAGCGGCGTCCGCTCGCCCCCGCCACCGCGGGACCGTCGGCGCACCGGCGGGTGAGCCGCGCCCGGTACGTGTCCAGACGTGGAAATCACCCCTACACTCCACCTTCATGCTGCGCGCCCTCGCCGTCGACGACGAACGTCCCTCGCTGGAGGAACTGCTGTACCTGCTGAACGCCGACCCGCGCATCGGCAGCGCCGAGGGCGCGGGGGACGCCACCGAGGCGCTGCGCCGCATCAACCGCGCCCTCGAATCGGGACCCGACGGGCCCGAGGCCATCGACGTCGTCTTCCTCGACATCCAGATGCCCGGCCTCGACGGCCTCGACCTCGCCCGGCTGCTCAGCGGGTTCGCCCGGCCGCCGCTCGTCGTGTTCGTCACCGCCCACGAGGACTTCGCCGTCCAGGCCTTCGACCTCAAGGCCGTCGACTACGTGCTCAAACCGGTCCGCAAGGAACGGCTGGCCGAGGCCGTCCGCCGCGCCGCCGCCCAGCGCGGCACCGCCCCGCGCATCCCCGTGCACGAACCCGATCCCGACCACATGGCCGTCGAGCTCGGCGGCGTCACCCGGTTCGTGGCCGTCGACGACATCACCCATGTCGAGGCCCAGGGCGACTATGCCCGCCTGCACACCGACCGGGGCAGCCACCTCGTGCGCATCCCGCTGTCCACGCTGGAGGAGCGCTGGCGCTCCCGCGGATTCGTCCGCATCCACCGACGCCACCTGGTCGCCCTGCGCCACATCGGCGAGCTCCGGCTCGGCGCGGGCACCGTGAGCGTCCTGATCGGCGCCGAGGAACTCCAGGTCAGCCGACGGCACGCCCGTGAGCTGCGGGACCTGCTGATGCGCCGGACCACGAGCTAGACAGGGGGAGCACGCATGCCCCAGGACCCGATGGAACGCCGCGTGGTCGTCACCGGACCGCCCCGCCGCACCCGCCGCGCCTCCGGCTACTACCGCCCGCGCACCGAGATCGACGAGCAGACCACCCTCGGGCACACCTACGTGCGCTCCTTGATGCGCACCCAGCTCCGCGCCGGTCTCACCGTGTTCGCCGTGCTCGTGCTGCTCGTCGGTCCGCTCCCGCTGGTCTTCGCCGCCGCCCCCGACGCCGGCCTGGAGTGGGCGGTGCTCGGCTTCGGCCTCTACCCGCCGCTGGTCCTGCTCGCCCGCTGGTACGTACGCCGCGCCGAACGCAACGAACGCGACTTCGTGCGGCTCGTCGAGGACCGCTGAGACCGGGGACCGGCACCACCGTGAACTCCGCCTACGCCGTCACCGCCGTCGCGCTGGTCGCCCTCGCGACCGTCCTCGTCGGCGCCTTCGGCCTGCGCATATCCCGCACCACCTCCGACTTCTACGTCGCCTCACGCACCGTCGGCCCCCGCCTCAACGCCGCCGCCATCAGCGGCGAGTACCTGTCCGCCGCCTCCTTCCTCGGCATCGCGGGGCTCGTCCTGGTCCAGGGGCCGGACATGCTGTGGTACCCGGTCGGCTACACCGCGGGCTATCTGGTCCTGCTGCTGTTCGTCGCCGCCCCGCTGCGCCGCTCCGGCGCCTACACCCTGCCCGACTTCGCCGAGGCCCGGCTCGCCTCGCACGCCGTGCGGCGGCTCGCGGGCGGCCTTGTCGTCGGCGTCGGCTGGCTGTACCTGCTGCCCCAGCTCCAGGGCGCCGGGCTCACCCTGACCGTTCTCACCGGCGCCCCCGACTGGCTCGGTGGGGTGATCGTCGCCGTCGTGGTGACCGTCATCGTCGCCGCGGGCGGCATGCGCAGCATCACCTTCGTCCAGGCCTTCCAGTACTGGCTGAAACTGACCGCCCTGCTCGTCCCCGCCCTCTTCCTCGTCCTCGCCTGGCAGAGCGACGGCGCGCCCAGCCACGCCTTCGACGAACCCGCCGCCTTCCGCGAACAGCGGGTGGTCCGCGTCGACGACACCGTCGACCTGCGGCTCGCCGAGCCCCTCACCGTGACGGTGGACGGCACCGTCGACGGCCGCGCGCACGACGGCACCGACGTCAGCCTGCCCGCCGGCACCCACCGCATCGACGGCGGTACGCGGCTCACCTTCGCCGAGGGCACCGCCGTTCCCTCGGCCGGGCGCGGCGCCGACGACGCGCTGTCGCCCTCCCGCGCGGAGTCGCGCGAGGAACGCCCGCTGTACGCCACGTACGGCCTGATCCTCGCCACCTTCTTCGGCACCATGGGGCTGCCGCACGTCGTCGTCCGCTTCTACACCAGCCCGCACGGCGTCGCCGCCCGCCGCACCACCGTCGCCGTCCTCGGCCTGATCGGCGCCTGGTACCTGCTGCCGCCGGTCTACGGCGCCCTGGGCCGGCTGTACGCCCCCGACCTGACCCTCACCGGCCACGCGGACGCCGCCGTCCTGCTGCTGCCCGGCCGGATGATCGGCGGAACGGGCGGCGACCTCCTCGGCGCGCTCGTCGCCGGGGGCGCCTTCGCGGCGTTCCTGTCGACGGCCTCCGGACTCACCATGGCCGTCGCGGGCGTGCTCACCCAGGACGTGCTCCCCTCTCGGGGCGTGCGGCACTTCCGGCTGGGCACCGTGTTCGCGATGGCCGTCCCGCTCGCCGCGAGCGTCCTGGTCGGCGGACTGCCGGTGGCCGACGCCGTGGGGCTGGCCTTCGCCGTGTCGGCGTCCTCGTTCTGCCCGCTGCTCGTCCTCGGCATCTGGTGGCGCAGGCTCACCCCGCCGGGCGCGGCCGCCGGGATGCTGGTGGGCGGCGGCTCCGCGTTCCTCGCCGTCGCCGCGACCATGGCCGGCTACCCGGGCGCGGGGCCCTGGCACGCCCTGCTCGCCTGGCCCGCGCTGTGGTCGGTGCCGCTGGGCTTCCTCACCATGATCCTGGTGTCCCTGGCCACGCCCGGCCGGGTACCGCCCGGGACGGCTGCGGTGCTGGCCCGCTTCCACCTGCCCGAGGAACTGCGCACGGAGGTGTCCGCATGAGCGGCTTCCTCGCCGGTCTGCTCGTCGCCGTGCTGCCTCTCCTGGCGGCCGGATTCTGGCTCGGCCGGCGCACCGCGCGGCCCACCAGCCTGGCCGGACTCGGCACCCCCGTCGAACACGCCACCTTCGAGACCCTGCACACCGCCTCCCTGGCCACACCGCCGCTCCGCGCGGGCCTGACGGAGGAGACCGCCGGGAAGTCCGCCCGCAAACTGCGCTCGCTGCTGGGCACGGACGCCCTGTGCCTCACCGACCGCGAACAGGTCCTCGTCTGGGACGGTGCCGGCGCCCACCACCGCACGGAGATCATGGAACGCCTGAGCGGCCCTCTCGACACCGGCCGCGGCGAGGCCTTCCCGCTCACCTGCGACACCCCCGACTGCGCCGTGCGCTGGGCCGTGGTCGCCCCGCTCACCGTCGACGACCGGGTGCACGGCGCGCTCGTCGCCTGCGCGCCCCGCGAGTCCGCCGTCCTGGTGCGGGCCGCGGGCGAGGTCGCCCGGTGGGTGTCCGTCCAGCTCGAACTGGCCGACCTCGACCAGTCCCGCACCCGCCTCATCGAGGCCGAGATCAGGGCCCTGCGGGCGCAGATCTCGCCCCACTTCATCTTCAACTCGCTGGCCGTGATCGCCTCGTTCGTGCGCACCGACCCCGAGCGCGCCCGCGAGCTGCTGCTGGAGTTCGCCGACTTCACCCGGTACTCGTTCCGCCGGCACGGTGACTTCACCACGCTCGCCGACGAGCTCCACGCCATCGACCACTATCTGGCACTGGTCCGGGCACGCTTCGGCGACCGCCTCTCCGTCACCCTGCAGATCGCCCCCGAGGTGCTGCCGGTCGCGCTGCCCTTCCTCTGTCTCCAGCCGCTGGTCGAGAACGCCGTCAAGCACGGCCTGGAGGGCAAGGCCGACAAGTGCCACATCCAGATCACCGCGCAGGACGCCGGCGCCGAGGCCCTCGTGGTGATCGAGGACGACGGCGCGGGGATGGACCCCGGCCTGCTGCGCCGCATCCTGGCCCGTGAGGCCAGCCCCACCGGCGGCATCGGGCTGTCCAACGTCGACGACCGGCTCCGCCAGGTCTACGGCGACGACCACGGCCTCGTCATCGAGACGGCCGTGGGTGCCGGCATGAAGATCACCGTCCGGCTGCCGAAGTACCAGCCGGGCGTCCACCTGACGGGGCGGCTCACCCCGAAGTGAGGCCGGGCCGCCCCGGACGCTTCTCAGGTGCTGCGGGTGGCCACCATCCCGAGCGTGATCAGGCCGAGGACGACCCAGCCGAACCACAGCCAGCCGTTGCTCCCGAGCGCCACCGTGTACGCCGTCACGGCGACCAGGGCGCCCACGGTGAGCACTCCCATGGTCTTCGTCGAGGTGGAACCGTTCGTGGTACCGGGCATCGCAACACCCTCCTCATGACTCGGCTCCCCCCATGGTGCCCGAATCAGTGCCTTCAGTTCCCGTGTGCGTGCAGCGAGGCCAGATAGGCGTTGTACGCCTCGAGCTCCTTGTCGCCGTCCCGGTCGGCCGCGCGGTCCTCGCGCTTCGCCTGCCGCTGGTCGGAGGCGTACCACTGGAACAGCAGGGCGATCAGCACCAGGACGGAGGGGACCTCGCTGAACGCCCAGGCGATGCCGCCGGCCGCGTTCTGGTCGGACAGCGCGTCGACGGCGAGTGAGGCGGGCGGATTGTCGAACGTCGTGACCATCGGCGTCGACGCCATCATCAGGGCGATACCGAAGAACGCGTGGAACGGCATGCCCGCGAACAGCTCCAGCATCCGCATCAGATAGCCCGGCCGGTGCGGACCCGGGTCCACACCCATGATCGGCCAGAAGAAGACCAGGCCGACGGCGAGGAAATGCACCATCATCGCGATGTGCCCGACCCGGGAGCCCATCAGGAAGTCGAACAGCGGGGTGAAGTACAGGCCGTACAGGCTCGCGATGAACATCGGAATGGTGAACACCGGGTGGGTGATGATCCGCATGTAACGGCTGTGCAGCAGCATCAGCAGCAGTTCACGCGGCCCCTTGCGGCCGCGCCCGGCCGGCGGCAGCGCCCGCAGGGCCAGGGTGATCGGGGCACCGAGGAGGATCAGGATCGGCGACACCATGCTGATCACCATGTGCTGCACCATGTGCACGCTGAACATGACCATGCCGTAGTCGTTCAGCTTGGTGCACATCATGAGCCCGATGCTCAGCACACCGGCGGCGAACGCGACGGTCCGTCCCACCGGCCACTTGTCGCCGCGCCGCGTCAGCCGGACCACGCCCCAGCCGTACAGCGCCAGCCCCAGCAGGCACGCGACGAGGAAGAAGGGGTCCGCCGACCAGGCGAGCCCCCGCCCCAGCGTGAACGGCGGCAGATCCATGGTCATACCGTGCCCGCTGTGATCCATCCGCCGGCTCCCGTTTCGTGCAGGTTGTACGCGATCCGTCCGCACTCAGAGTACGGCCGGCCCCGGCCACACCTGTGACCGGGGTCGGGGAGCACCCTCAGGGGCGCGGGGAACCGCGCGACAGGCCCGCGCACGGCCCGCGGACGCCGACGGCAGACGTCGACGAACCCGGGGGACCGGGCTCCTACCGGCGCAGCGCACTCACAGCACGCACTCCGCCTCCGCGTACCGGGAGTCCGGCACCGTCTTCAGCGTCTCGACCGCCTCCGCGAGGGAGACCATCACGATGTCGGTACCACGCAGCGCGGTCATCCGCCCGAACTCGCCCCGGTGCACCGCCTCCACCGCGTGCCACCCGAACCGCGTGGCCAGGACCCGGTCGTACGCCGTCGGCGTCCCGCCGCGCTGCACGTGCCCCAGGATCACCGGCCGCGCCTCCTTCCCGAGCCGGGACTCCAGCTCGAGGGAGAGCTGCCGGGCGATCCCGGCGAACCGCTCGTGGCCGTACACGTCCTTGCCGCCCTCGTCGAAGTCCATGGTGCCGGCCTTCGGCTTGGCACCTTCCGCGGCGACCACGATCGCGAACCGCTTCCCGGCCGAGAACCGCTCGCCGACCTTCGTGGTCAGCTCGTCGATGTCGAAGGGCCGCTCGGGCACGACGATGGCGTGCGCGCCGGCCGCCATGCCGGAGTGCAGCGCGATCCAGCCCGTGTGCCGGCCCATGACCTCCACGATCAGCACGCGCTGATGGGACTCGGCGGTGGTCTTCAGCCGGTCCAGGGCCTCGGTCGCCACCCCGACGGCGGTGTCGAACCCGAAGGTGACGTCGGTGACGGCGATGTCGTTGTCGATGGTCTTCGGCACACCGACTATCGGCAGGCCGTTGTCGGACAGCAGCCGGGCGGCCTTGAGCGTGCCCTCACCGCCGATCGGGATGATGGCGTCCAGGCCCAGGTCCCGGACGTGCCCCCTGGCCCGCTCCACACCGTCCCGCAGATGCTCGGGGCGCACCCGGGAGGAGCCGAGGATGGTGCCGCCGCGGGCGAGGATGCCGCTCACCGCGTCGAGGTCGAGCTTGAGGTAGTCGCACTCCAGGAGGCCCTTCCACCCGTCGCGGAAGCCGATGACCTCGTCGCCGTGGTCGACGACGGCGCGGTGCACGACGGACCGGATGACGGCGTTCAGGCCGGGGCAGTCGCCACCGGACGTGAGGACACCAATGCGCATAGCCCGAAACAACCTTCTCGATGAGGGCCGGGACCGGACCGCGCTGTCCGGCTCGATCCCCGCCACCCTAGCGGCATCGGGGGGCGGGGCCGCACCTCGCGTCCGCCTGCTGGACGACCCCGCTCACCTGTGCGGAGCAGCCGTCAGACGGGCCGGCGGGACCCGTCCGCGCCCTGGTGCGCAAGGGGCGCGGGCGCGGGTCCGCGGCCGGTTCAGGCGGGCTGCTGCGCCGCCGCGATGCGCTCGCTGCGCAGCGCCTCGTACCAGTGGTCGTCGGTCGGCGGCAGCGCGTTGACGTCGAGTGCCAGCTTCAGCAGCAGGTCCGCGATCTGCGGGTTGCGGGCCAGCACGGGACCGTGCATGTACGTGCCGAAGACGGTCTCGTTGAACGCGCCCTCCGTGCCGTCCCCGGTGCCGTTGCCGTTGCCGAAGCGGACCTGGGCGAGCGGGCGGGCCGTGGGGCCCAGGTGGGTGACGCCCTGGTGGTTCTCGAACCCGGTCAGCGGGGGCAGCCCCAGCTGCGGATGGATGTCCGCCAGGACGTCGCCCACGCAGCGGGCGCCCTCACCGCGGACCGAGACCACGTCGAGCAGTCCCAGGCCGGGCTCGCGCTGGCCGAGGTCGTTGATGAACTCGTGGCCGAGGATCTGGTAGCCGGCGCACACCGAGAACACGATCGCGCCGTTCTCGACCGCGCGGTGCAGACCGCCGTCCCGGCGCAGCCGCTCGGCGGCCAGCCGCTGCGGACGGTCCTCGCCGCCGCCGATCAGATAGATGTCGCCGGAGGTCGGGATCGGCTGGTCGCTGCGCACGTCGAGCCGTGCCACGTCCAGGCCGCGCTGCCGCGCCCGGCGCTCCACGACGAGCACGTTGCCCTGGTCGCCGTACGTGCTGAGCAGGTCCGGGTAGATCCAGACGACCCGCAGCTGGTTGTCGCTCACTTCAAGTCCCCTGAGGTGTGGTGGTCAGTTGCCGACGCGGCGGCGCAGGTCCTGGAACGCGGTGTAGTTGGCGATGACCTCGATCCGGCCCGGCGGGCACAGTTGGACCGCCTGGTCGAGGTTCTCGCACACCTGGAACTGCTGGTTCGCGACCTCCAGGCGCACCGCGAGGTCGAGCCTCCGGTCGCCGACGACGCAGATCGGGTGGCCCGTCAGCCGCGTGTAGTCGACGTCCCACAGCCAGGAGGTGTCGGTGCCGTCGGCGGAGCGCGCGTTCACCGACAGGATCACCGGGGTCGGCGGCGGGTCGATCAGCGAGAACGTCTCGAGCCAGCCCGCGGGGTTCTTGGCGAGCAGCAGACGCAGGTCCCGGCCCTCGAACTGGACCACGTCGTAGCGCCCGGCCACGGCCTGCACCTGGTACATGCGCTCCAGGGCGACCTGCGGCGGGACCCCGAAGACGGCGGCGACGGCCGCCGAGGACGCGGCGTTGGCCTTGTTGGCGCGGCCCGGCAGCTGCAGGTGGATCGGCCAGGCGGAGCCGTGCGGGTCGAGCACGTGGTCGCCGGAGAGCGCCCAGCTCGGGGTGGGCCGGCGGAAGCCGCACTCGCCGCAGAACCAGTCGTCGCCGGGGCGTTGCATCACACCGCCGCAGGACGGGCAGGACCAGGCGTCGTCCTTCCACATCTGTCCCGCGGCCACCCAGATCACGTTGGGGGAGGACGACGCGGCCCACACCACCAGCGGGTCGTCGGCGTTCGCGACGATGACGGCCTTGGAACCGGCCAGACCCTCGCGCCAGTTCTCCGCGAGCATCCGGGTCTCGGCGGCGCGGTCGAGCTGGTCACGGGAGAGGTTGAGCAGCGCGATGCACTTCGGGTCGGTGTCCCGGGCCACGCCGGCGAGGTACTTCTCGTCGACCTCGATGACGCCGAACTTCGCGTCCGAGCCGCCCGCCAGCGCGGAGGTGATGCCGGCCGGCATGTTGGCGCCGAGCGCGTTGGACACGACCGGTCCCGCGGCGCGCAGCGCCTCGGCGATGAGCCGGGTGGTGGTGGTCTTGCCGTTGGTCGCCGAGACCAGGACGCAGTCCAGGTTCTGCGCGAGCCGGGCCAGGAGATCGGGGTCGAGCTTGAGTGCCACCCGGCCGCCGATCACCGAACCGCTGCCGCGCCCGGCGGCGCGGGATGCCGCCGCGACCGCCTTGCCCGCGGTCACGGCCAGCTTGGCCCGCGGCGTGAGCGGGTCCGAGTTGCCTGCCATCAGTTCTCGATCCTCCTTGCGTACGCGCCGCGTCTGTGCCTGACGGCCACGTGGTGAGACCTCAGCCTATCGAGATCCATTCGCACTCCAGAACCGCGGCACCATCGTGAGACGGGCGATGCTGCAAGGACCGTACTCTTGCCGCCATGCGACACGGCTCCATCCCCGGCGTCCACGGACGCGTACGGCCCCTCACCCTGCTCGGCGACCCGGTGCTGCACGGGCCCTGCCGGGAGGTCACCGGCTTCGGCCCGGAACTGGCCCGCCTGGTGGAGGACTTGTTCGCGACGATGTACGCGGCCCGGGGCGTGGGCCTGGCCGCCAACCAGATCGGCGAGCCGCTGCGGGTGTTCGTCTACGACTGCCCGGACGACGAGGACGTCCGGCACCGGGGTCACGTGGTGAACCCGCGGCTGATCGAGACGGACGGGCTGGTGCTGCGCGGCCCGGAGGGCTGTCTGTCGCTGCCCGGCCTGGAGGCGGGGACGGAGCGCCACGACCACGCGGTCGTCGAGGGTTTCACGGTGACCGGCGAGCCGGTCACCGTCCACGGCACCGGATTCTTCGCCCGGTGCCTGCAGCACGAGTGCGACCACCTGGAGGGCCGGATCTACGCGGACCGCCTGACGGGGTGGCGGCACCGGCGGCTGATGCGGCAGGTGAGGCGGGCTTCCTGGAACCGGCCGGACTGAGGGGCCCGGGGGAGGCGGCCGGCGCGGGCTCAGAACCCCGGGCCGCCGACCTTGTCGCCCGCCGCCGCGAGACGCCCCCACAGCAGGTCCGCCAGGCTGCGCACCAGTTCCGCGCGGGAGCAGGGCCGCTCGCCGAGCCACCAGTCACCGGCCGCGTGCATCATCCCGACGATGCCGTGCCCCCACACCCGGGCCAGCTGCTGGCTGCCCGGCCCGAGGTCCAGCCGCTCCTCGATCACCTGCGCCAGCTCCTCGCCCATCCGCCGCAGCAGCGGTGCCGAGTGCTTGCCGGTGTCGAAGCCCTGGTCGCTCTGCGAGCCCTCCGCCGGGTGCATCAGGAACCGGTACACCTGCGGGCGTGCCTCGATCGCCGACAGGTAGGTGTCCAGCGTGGCCTCGACCCGCTCGCGCCGGTCCGCCGGGGCGTCGAGCGCCGCCCGCAGCGAGTCGAGCAGCGCGTCGGTGTGCCGCATGGCCAGAGCGGCGTAGAGTCCTCCCTTGTCACCGAAGTGCCGGTAGAGAATCGGTTTGGTGATGCCGGCCTCGGCGGCGATCGCGTTCATCGAGGCCCCGGGGCCGTCGCGCAGCACCACTCGGTCGGCGGCCTCCAGGAGCTCGCGCCGACGCCGGTCGGCGGCGCGCTGCTGATCGGTCCGCTGTGTGGTGTCCATGAGCTCTCCCCACCCGTGCTGATTCCGTGACGCCTGCGCAAACTAACACTGAAGGCCTCACGGCCATCGAACGGGATACGACAGGTCCTGGGGAGTTGACTTTTCCTACCGACCAGTAACAGACTCGGGGTTACCGCAAGTAACATGCACGTGCGCCGCCGCTGGAGGGGTCATGGCCGAGTTCACCATGGAGCTCAACGACGAACAGAAGGAGGTCCGCGACTGGCTGCACGGCTTCGCCGCCGATGTGATCCGCCCCGCGGCCGCCGAATGGGACGAGCGTGAGGAGACTCCCTGGCCGGTCATCCAGGAGGCCGCCAAGGTCGGCATCTACTCCCTGGACTTCTACGCCCAGCAGTACTTCGACGCAAGCGGCCTCGGCATTCCCATGGCCATGGAGGAGCTGTTCTGGGGTGACGCGGGCATCGCCCTGTCGATCGTCGGTACCGGCCTCGCCGCCGTCGGCGTCCTCGCCAACGGCACCGATGAGCAGATCGGCACCTGGATCCCCCAGATGTACGGCGACGCCAATGACGTCAAGGTCGCCGCCTTCTGCTCCTCCGAGCCCGACGCCGGCTCCGACGTGGCCTCCATGCGCACCCGCGCCGTCTACGACGAGGCCAAGGACGAGTGGGTCATCAACGGCACCAAGACCTGGGCCACGAACGGCGGCATCGCCAACGTCCACGTCGTCGTCGCGGTCGTCGACCCGGACCTCGGCTCCAAGGGCCACGCCTCCTTCATCATCCCGCCGGGCACCCCCGGCTGCTCCCAGGGGCAGAAGTTCAAGAAGCACGGCATCCGGGCCTCGCACACCGCCGAGGTCATCCTGGACAACGTGCGCGTCCCCGGCTCCTGCCTGCTCGGCGGCAAGGAGAAGCTGGACGAGCGTCTCGCCCGCGCCCGTGAGAAGGCGAAGAAGGGCGGAGAGCGCGTCAGGAACGCCGCCATGGCGACGTTCGAGGCGTCCCGCCCGGCCGTCGGCGCCATGGCGGTGGGCACCGCCCGCGCGGCGTACGAGGTCGCCCTGGAGTACGCCACCACGCGCGAGCAGTTCGGCCGCCCGATCATCGACAACCAGGGCGTCGCCTTCCAGCTCGCCGACATGCGCACCCAGATCGACGCCGCCCGGCTCCTCGTGTGGCGTGCCTCCTGGATGGCGGTCAACGGCAAGCCGTTCACGGCGGCCGAGGGCTCGATGTCCAAGCTGTTCGCCAGCGAGACGGCCAAGAAGGTCACCGCCCAGGCGATCCAGATCCTCGGCGGCAACGGCTACACGCGCGAGTACCCGGTCGAGCGGATGCACCGCGACGCCGCCATCTACACCATCTTCGAGGGCACGAGTGAGATCCAGCGCCTGGTGATCGCCCGCACCCTGTCGGGCATGCCCATCCGCTGACCCCGCCGCGCGGACGACCCGGCGGTGCGGCGGCACCGCCGGGTTGTCCCCGCCCCGCTCCCGGGGAACGCTCGTGGGTGACCGACGCGAGGGAGGACGCGATGACACGCACGGCCCGGGACCTGATGGAGATCACCATCCGCGAACTGGCGCCGGACCCGCGCGCCAACCCCCTCGTGCCGCTGATCGCCCGCGGCGAGGCGGACCGGGGCGTCCTGGCCGCGCTGGCCCTGGAGCAGCGCCTGGTGATCCCCGCGGACCGCCGCGCGTTCCAGCACCTGGCGGACAGGTCCGCGGCCGAACCGGACTCCGCCGCGTTCTTCACCGCGCTCGCGGAGGGCGAGGCACTCGCCGGGGAGCACCTCGAGCCGTTCGCCGCCGCCTGCGGTGTCGACGCGGCCCGGGCGGACGCGTACGAGGCCCTGCCGGGGTGTCAGGCCTACCCGGCCCACGTCGCCTGGCTGGCCCTGAACGCCGCACCGGCCGACGCCGTCCTCGCCGTGACGGCCAACTTCTCCGCCTGGGGCGGCTACTGCGCCACGATTGCCAAGGCCCTGCGCGCCCACTACGGCTTCACCGACGAGGCCTGCGCCTTCTTCGACTTCTTCGCCGAACCGGCTCCCGACCTCGACCGCACGGCCCTGGCGGCGGTCAGGGCCGCCATGGACGCGGGCAGCCTGGACGAGCACCACGCACGCCGTCACGGGCGTCTCCTGCAGAGCTACGAGGCCATGTTCTGGGAGACCCTGTGCTCTTCGGCCGCCCCGGTCAGACAGGAGTGAGTTCCTTCCAGACCTGGGCGTCGGTGCCGTTGCACTCGTGGATCTGGAGCTGGACGCCGTTGGTGAAGTTTCCGTAGGGCACGTCCAGACACTTGCCGGACCGGGGGTTGACGAAGGCGGCCGGGACTGTCTGGTCGTAGCGCCACTGCTGGGCGCCGGTGCCGTTGCAGGTGTAGATCTGCACGCCGGTGCCGTTGGCTGTTCCCCCGTCGGCCACGTCCAGGCACTTGCCCGAGTTCGGGTTCACCAGGGTGCCCTCGGGCGTGGTCCTCCAGGTCTGGCCCAGGGAGCCGTTGCAGTCCCACAGCTGCACCCTCGTGGCGTCCTCCGTGCCGGCGCCGCTCACGTCCAGACAGTGCTCGCCGCCGTCGGGGCTGTAGGTGGACTCCGTGGGCGTGGGCTCCGGGCCGGTCACGGTGAACGTGCACCAGGCGGACCAGTCGGACGGGCCGTCGGCGCCCTCGGCGCGGATCCGCCACTGGTAGTCACCCGGGCTGAACGTGCTGGTGGGAATCTGCAGGGCCCATACGTAACCGGCCCCGGTGTCCGTCCGGAAGGTGCGGAACGGCTGTTCGCCGAGGCGTGCGAGCTCCATCGTCCCGTCCAGCCCGGGCTGGGGATCGAGGCCCTTGACCGAGGCGGCGAACAACGGGGCGGAACTGTTGGTGGTGCTGAACGTCGGCGGGGTCGCGGCGCCGCACTGCTGGAAGCCCGCGTAGGCACTGGTGGAGATCCGCAACGCCTCGGGGACGTCGGGTGTGGCGGCCCACGCTGTGGCGGGAAGGCCGAGGCCAAGGCAGGCGGCGGCAAGGCCCGTGGCCGCGGCGGACGCGGAACGGTTCCGTCTCATCACTACTCCATCGCACGATCGATCACTCGGTCGCTCAGGAGTTCACACCACCCGGACGTCCCCCGTCAGCCTCTCCGGCGCCGGCGTAAGGATGACGTCACATCCCCTCTTCCGGTGCCGGCCGGACGGGGACGCGGGCGGCCCGGAGAACAGCGGGACCTACGGCGCGCTCCCGCTGCTGTGGGCGATGCACGCCACGTCGATCCGGTCGGCCAGCTTCGCCAGCTCGATCGTCAGCGCGGCGACCGTGTCCTCGTCGAGCCCGTCCTCCCCGGCCTCGACGAGCCGGACCCACCGCCCACCCACCGTGCGCAGCAGTCTGCTGACATCGGCGGCGGCAACCTGCAAGGTCCCGCGGTCGTCGACGATCAGAGGAAGAGTCACTTCGCGGTTCACAGTCGGGATCGTAGTCGTGCGGGCATCACGCACCCTGCCAAACCGTGGTGATGTTGCAGAACTCGCGGATTCCGTGCCCGGACAGCTCACGCCCGTAACCGGACCGCTTCACTCCGCCGAAGGGGAACGCCGGGTGGGACGCCGTCATGCCGTTCACGTACACACTGCCCGCCTCCAGGTCCCGCACGAACCGGTCGACCTCGGCCTCGTCCCGGGTCCAGACGTTGGAACTGAGCCCGAAGGAGGTGTCGTTGGCGATGAGCACCGCCTCGTCCAGGTCCGCCGCGCGGTACAGCGTGGCGACCGGGCCGAAGGCCTCCTCCCGGTGGATGCGCATCTCCCGCCCGATCCCGGCCAGCACGGTCGGCGGGTAGAACCAGCCGGGCCCCTCGGGGCGCTCCCCGCCGCACAGCACGGTGGCACCGGCCCGGACGGCGTCGTCGACCAGCTCCTCCAGGTCGCTCCGGCCCTGTTCGCTGGAGAGCGGACCGACGTCCGTCTCCTCGTCCATCGGGTCGCCGACCTTCAGCGCCTTCATTCCGGCCGTGAACCGCTCGGCGAAGGCGTCGTAGACGTCCGTGTGCACGATGAACCGCTTCGCGGCGATGCAGGACTGCCCCGTGTTCTGCGTCCGCGCGGTCACCGCGACCTCGGCGGCCCGGTCCAGGTCGGCGGACGGCATGACGACGTACGGGTCGCTGCCACCCAGTTCCAGCACCGTCTTCTTGATCATCTCTCCGGCGGTGGAGGCGACCGCGCGGCCCGCGGGCTCGCTCCCGGTCAGGGTGGCCGCCCTGACCCGTTCGTCCCGCAGCAGGTCGTCGACCGCGGCGGAGCCGATGAGCAGCGTCTGGAAGCAGCCTTCGGTGAAGCCCGCGCGGTGGAACAGGTCCTCCAGGTACAGGGCGGTCTGCGGCACGTTCGAGGCGTGCTTGAGCAGCCCCACGTTGCCCGCCATCAGTGCGGGCGCGGCGAACCGCACCACCTGCCACAGCGGGAAGTTCCACGGCATCACGGCGAGCACCGGACCCAGGGGCCGGTAGCGCACGAGAACCCGGGAGGCGCCGGAGTCCTTGACGTCGGAGGCGTCGGGTTCCTCGTCGGCGAGGAGTTCCGCCGCGTGATCGGCGTACCAGTGCATCGCCTTGGCGCACTTCGCGGCCTCCGCACGGGCCTGCCTGACCGGCTTGCCCATCTCCGTGGTGATCACCCGGCCGATGGTCCGCTGGTCCTCGTCGAGGATCTCGGCGGCCCGGTGGAGCAGGCGGGCGCGCTCGTCGAAGGTCGTCGTCCGGTACGTGCGGAACGTGGCCTCCGCGAGCTGGAGCCGGCGCTCCAGCTCCTCCTCGTCCATGGGATGGTACGTCTTGACGGTCTCGCCGGTCGCCGGATTCACCGTGGCGATGTGCATCGCTTGACCTCCCTGGGGACGGGCTGTGCCTTCCGACCTTCCCGCGCGGCGGTGGGCCGCGCAACGCGGGAGGGCTCCTCAGGACGAGTGCTCCGCCAAGCGGTCGAGAAACGCGGCCTGCGCGGAGACGATCACTTCCCGGGCCCGGTCCAGGGGGAACCACGCCACCCGGTCCAGCTCGGGGAACTCCTGGATCCGTCCCGACTTCGGCGGCCACTCCATGCCGAACGTGCCGGGGACCACCGTCGCCGGGTCGAGGTCGGCCTCGACCGCCCAGGCCGTCACGGTCTTCCCGCCGGCCTGCCTGACCTCCCCGAGCGGCAGCGCCCGCCCGTCCGGCGGCGGCAGCCCGAGCTCCTCCCGGAACTCGCGCCGTGCCGCCTCCCAGGCCGGCTCCCCCGGGTCGTACTCGCCCTTCGGCACCGTCCACGCCCCGGTCTCCCGCCGCCGGAAGAACGGCCCGCCCATATGCCCGAGCAACACCTCCAGGCCCGAGCCGGTGTGTCGGAACAGCAGCAGTCCGGCGCTCCGCGAGCCCTTCACGGCCGCACCTCGGGGTGCGCGGCGAGCAGGGTCTCCACCGAGTCGGCCTCCTCGGGACGCTTGTCCTCGCGGTAACGGATCACGCGGGCGAAGCGCAGGGTGACGCCGGCCGGGTAGCGGGTCGAGCGCTGCAGGCCGTCGTAGGCGATCTCCACCACGAGTTCGGGGCGCACCGTCACGACGTATCCGCTCTCCTCGACCGCCAGCTCCCGCAGCCGCTCGGTCTGCCACGCCAGCATCGCGTCGGTCATGCCCTTGAAGGTCTTGCCGAGCATGACGAAGCCGCCGTCCGCGGTGCGCGCGCCGAGGTGCAGGTTGGACAGCTTGCCGGTGCGGCGGCCGTGGCCCCACTCGGCGGCCAGCACCACCAGGTCGAGCGTGTGCACGGGCTTGACCTTCAGCCAGGAGGCACCACGGCGGCCCGCGCTGTAGGGGGCGTCCAGCCCCTTCACCACGACGCCCTCATGACCGCGTTTCAGCGTCTCGGCGAGGAACTCCTCCGCCGTGCCCAGGTCCCCGGGGCCGGACGCCACGGCGCGCCGCACCCGCATCGGTTCCGGGACGAGCCGGGCCAGCTCCGCGTGCCGCGCGGAGAACGGCAGGTCCAGCAGGTCGCGCCCGTCGGCGGAGAGGACGTCGAAGAACACGGGGGACACCGGGACCTCCCGGGCGGCCGTGGCCACGTCCACCCGGGAGCCGACCCGTCCGGCGGTCTCCTGGAACGAGCGGGGACGGCCGTCGCCGTCGAAGGAGATGACCTCCCCGTCCAGGATGAACCGATCACCCGGCAACTCCCGCGCCGCCGACGTCACTTCCGGCAGCCGCCCGGTGATGTCGTCGAGGGTGCGGGTGTGTACGCGCACCGTGTCCCCGTCGCGGTGGACCTGGACACGGATGCCGTCGAGTTTCTCCTCGACCGCGCAGGCCCCCAGCTTCTCCACCGCCTCCGCGACCGAGGAGGCGCTGTGCGCCAGCATCGGCAGCACCGGACGGCCGACGGTGAGCCGGAACCGGTCCAGCGCTCCGGGGCCGTCCGCCAGCAGGGCCCCGGCCACCGACTGGAGGGAGCCTGCCAGCATCACCGCCCGCCGGACACCGGCCGGCGGCGCCCCCGTCGCCTCCGCGAGCCCTTCCACGGCGACCGCGTCCAGGGCGCCCTGCCGTACCTCGCCGGTGAGCAGCCCGAACAGGAACCGCTGCTCGTCCTCGGTGGACGCCCCCAGCAACTCGGCGACCAGACGGGACCGTTCGGCCTGGGAGCCGGGACCGGACACCTTGCCCAGCGTGGTGAGCAGGGCGTCGACCTCGCGCACGGTCAGGGACGGTTCGGCGGCGGGGGCGACCGGACGGCTCAGCACCTTCCAGCCCACGCCGATCCGCCCCTGCGGCAGCCGGCCCGCCAGATACGGGATGACGATCGGCACGTCCTCCGCCTCCGCCTCCCGGAACAGCTCGGCGAGCAGAGCGATCTTCCGGGACCGCGCCGAAGTGGCGGCGACCTCCTGGGACACACGGGCCAGCCGGAACAGCAGCATGCAGCCATGGTGCTACGGAGGCGGCCGCTCCACACCCCGGCCGCGCGTCGCCTATCCGTTCAGGGCGGCGTCCAGGCGGCTCATCAGCAGGTCCCCTACGATCGCGGCCGCCGCGCGGTAGCCGCCGCTCGCGGCGTGCACCACCTGCTCGGCGAAGCCGATCGCGTTGCCCGCAGCCCAGACGCCGGGCACCGTGGTCAGACCGGTCGGGTCGACCACCGGGTAGGCGCCGGACGGCGTCTCCGCCAGCTCGGCACCCAGCCGCTCCAGCAGACCCGTCTGCGGCACCGGCCGCGGGCCGGTGAAGAGCACCGAGCGCGCGTGCGTGCTGCCGTCGGCCAGCCGCACCCCGGTGAGCCGGTCGTCCTCGACCACCAGCCCCGCGACCTCACCGGGCACCACCTCCACGCCGGCGGCGGCCAGCCGGCGCAGGTCCTGGTCGGACAGTTCCTCCTCGGCGACCCGGTGCAGGAAGAAGGTGACGTCCTTCGACCACTGGGACACCATCAACGCCTGGTGCACGCTCGTCGCGCCGGACGCCAGCACGCCGAAGGGCTCGTCGCGCACCTCCCAGCCGTGGCAGAACGGGCAGTGCAGCACGTCCCGCCCGAACCGTTCGGCCACCCCGGGGACTTCCGGCAGCTCGTCCCTCAGCCCGGTGGCGACGACCAGCCGCCGGGCACGCACGCTCCCACCCGCGTCGAGTGCGAGGGTGAAGTCCTCCTCACCCCTGGTGACGTCCGTGACCCGGTCCCGGACGAGCCCGACGCCGTAGCGTGCGATCTCCTCCCGTCCCCGGGCCAGGAACTCGGCCGGCGCCATCCCGTCCCGGGACAGATAGCCCTGCATGTGCGAAGAGGGCGCGTTGCGCGGCTCCCCGGCGTCGACGACCAGCGTGCGCAGCCGGGCCCGCCCCAGCACCAGCGCGGCGGACAGCCCCGCCGCCCCGCCGCCGACGACGACCACGTCGTGGATCCCGCCTCGGTCCGTCTCGTTCATCGTGACCACCTCCACGACGACGGTCGCCCAGTGAGTGCCGCATTGACAAACAACTTTGCCGATCCTGCAATAGCGGCATGACGACCGACGACGTTCTCGCGGGTGTGGGCCCCCGGCTGCGCCGGATCAGGAAGGAGCGGGAGGTGACGCTGGCGGCTCTGTCGGAGGCGACCGGCATATCCGTCAGTACCCTCTCGCGGCTGGAGTCCGGGCTGCGCAGGCCCAGCCTCGAGCTGCTGCTGCCGATCGCACAGGCCCATCAGGTGGCGTTGGACGAACTGGTCGGCGCCCCGCCGGTCGGAGATCCGCGGATCCGCGCGTCCGAGCCGATCAGGCGCCACGGACGCACCCACTGGCCGCTCACCCGGCAGCCCGGCGGGCTGCAGGCGTACAAGGTGCTCGAACCGAAGCGGAGACTCGAGCCCGAGCCGCGCACCCACGAGGGCTACGAGTGGCTGTACGTGCTGTCCGGCAGGCTGCGGCTGGTGCTCGGCGAGCACGACGTGGTGCTGGCGGCGGGCGAGGCCGCCGAGTTCGACACGCGTGTGCCGCACTGGTTCGGATCCACGGGCGAGGGGCCCGTGGAGTTCCTCAGCCTGTTCGGTCCGCAGGGGGAACGGATGCACGTACGGGCGCGGCCCGGACGGGGGTGACGGACGAGAGTGTTCCCTATCGGCAAGCGACCGCTTAGTATGCGGTGGACCCGGTCAGGCGAACACGACGTTCACAGCCCCGTGGAGGCCCCGCATGCAGGCATGGCACGTGCACGAGCTCGGCGAGCCGGGGCAGGTGATGCACCTCGCGGAGACGGAGCGGCCGGTACCCGGTGAGGGGCAGGTCCTGCTCAGGGTGCGCGCCGCCACCATCAACTTCCCGGACGCGCTGATGTGCCGGGGCCAGTACCAGGTCCGGCCCCCGCTGCCGTTCACCCCGGGTGTGGAGATCTGCGGCGAGACGGAGGACGGGCGCCGGGTGATCGCCAACCCCGCGCTGCCGTACGGCGGCTTCGCCGAGTACGCCGTCGCGGACGCCGCCGCACTGCTGCCCGCGCCGGAGGCCCTTGACGACGCCGAGGCCGCCGCCCTGCACATCGGCTACCAGACGGGCTGGTTCGGCCTGCACCGCCGGGCCGGTCTGGAGGCCGGCGAAACCCTGCTCGTCCACGCCGCCGCGGGCGGGGTGGGCAGCGCGGCCGTGCAGCTCGGCAAGGCGGCGGGTGCCACCGTCATCGGCGTGGTGGGCGGCGCCGCCAAGGCGGCCGTCGCCCGCGAGCTGGGCTGCGACGTGGTGATCGACCGGCGCGAGCAGGACGTCGTCGCCGCCGTGAAGGAGGCCACCGGCGGCCGGGGCGCCGACGTGATCTACGACCCGGTCGGCGGTCAGGCCTACGCCCAGTCCGCCAAGACCGTCGCCTTCGAGGGCCGGATCGTCGTCGTCGGCTTCGCGAGCGGGTCCATCCCGAGCCCCGCCCTGAACCACGCGCTCGTCAAGAACTACTCGATCCTCGGCCTGCACTGGGGCCTGTACAACACCAGGAACCCCAAGCTGGTCCAGCACTGCCACGAACAGCTCACCGCCCTCGCCGCCCGGGGAGCCGTCAGGCCGCTGGTGAGCGAGCGCGTCCCGCTCGCCGGGGCCGCCGACGCCGTGCAGCGGGTCGCCGACGGTCTGACCACCGGGCGGATCGCCGTGCTGCCCGCACCGGAGAACGGAGCCGCCGCATGACCGACGCCGCCGAACTGCGCCGCCGGACGCAGGAGTTCCTGTCCGCGCACCCACCGGCCGACACCGGCCGGCTCGACTTCCTGCGCGCCCGCTTCGACGCCGGACTCGCCTGGGTTCACTTCCCCGAGGGGCTCGGCGGGCTCGGTCTCCCGCGCTCCCTGCAGGCCGTCGTGGACGCCGGACTCGAAGCCGCCGGGGCCCCCGACAACGACCCGCGCCGCATCGGCATCGGCCTGGGCATGGCCGCGCCGACGATCCTCCAGTACGGCACCGAAGAGCAGAAGCGGCGGTTCCTGCGGCCCCTGTGGACCGGCGAGGAGGTCTGGTGCCAGCTGTTCAGCGAGCCCGGCGCCGGATCCGACCTGGCGGCACTCGGCACGCGCGCCGTCCAGGACGGCGAGCACTGGGTGGTCGACGGGCAGAAGGTCTGGACGTCCAGCGCCCATCTGGCGCGCTGGGCCATCCTCATCGCCCGCACGGATCCGGGGGTGCCCAAGCACCGGGGCATCACCTATTTCGTCTGCGACATGACCGACCCCGGTGTCGAGGTCCGGCCACTGCGTCAGATCACCGGCGAGGCCGAGTTCAACGAGGTGTTCCTCACCGGCGTCCGCATCCCCGACGCCCACCGGCTCGGCATGGTCGGAGACGGCTGGCGGGTCGCGCAGACCACGCTCAACAACGAGCGCGTCGCCATCGGCGGCATGCGCCTGCCCCGCGAGGGCGGCATGATCGGCCCGGTCTCGAAGACCTGGCGCGAGCGCCCCGAACTGCGCACCCACGACCTGCACCAGCGGCTGCTGAAGCTCTGGGTCGACGCCGAGGTCGCCCGCCTCACCGGTGAGCGCCTGCGCCAGCAGCTCGTCGCAGGACAGCCCGGGCCCGAGGGGGCCGGCATGAAACTCGCCTTCGCCCGTCTCAATCAGGAGATCAGTGGCCTGGAGGTGGAACTCCGCGGCGCGGAGGGCCTGTTGTACGACGACTGGACCATGCGCCGCCCCGAGCTGGTCGACTTCACCGGACGCGACGCGGGCTACCGGTACCTCCGCTCGAAGGGCAACAGCATCGAGGGCGGGACCAGCGAGATCCTGCTGAACATCGTCGCCGAGCGCGTCCTCGGCCTGCCGGCCGAGCCGCGCACCGACAAGGACGTCGCATGGAAGGACCTGGCCCGATGAGCCCACAGCCCGACCTGCTGTACTCGGAGGAGGAAGAGGCGCTGCGCGCCGCCGTCCGGGACCTGCTCACCGACCGCTGCGACGCGGCGGGCGTGATCGCCCGTACGGAATCGGACGTCCCGCACGACCTGGCCCTGTGGAAGGCGCTCGCGGACGGCATGGGTCTCGCCGGCCTGCTGGTCCCCGAGGACCGGGGCGGCCAGGGCGCCACCCACCGCGAAGCGGCGGTCGTGCTGGAGGAATTGGGCCGGGCGGTCGCTCCGGTGCCGTATCTGACCAGCGCCGTGGTGGCCACCGAGGCGCTGCTGGCGTGCGGCGCGGCGGGCGAGCTGCTCGCCGAGCTCGCGTCCGGGCGCCGGATCGGCGCCCTCGCCGTGGGGCTGCACACCGCTCCCGGCCCGGTGTTCACCACCGCACGGCTGGAGGGCGGCGCGCTGCACGGGGAGCTGACCGGCATCGCGGACGCCGCCGTCGCCGACGTCCTGCTCGTGCCGGCGGACGACGGCGGGCTGTACGCGGTGGAGGCCGACGCGGTCGTCATCACCCCGCAGACCTCCCTGGACCTCACCCGGCCCCTCGCCCGCGTCGCCCTCGACGGCGCCCCGGGACGTCGCCTCGGCGACGCGGGACCCGCCGTGCGCCGCGCTCTGAGGGCCGGCGCGGGACTGCTCGCCTCGGAGCAACTGGGCCTCGCCGAATGGTCGCTGACCGAGACCGTCCGCTACCTGAAGGACCGTAAGCAGTTCAACCGCCCGGTCGGCGGCTTCCAGGCCCTCAAGCACCGGCTCGCCCAGCTGTGGCTGGAAGTCGTCAGCCTGCGCGCGGCGGCACGGGGCGCCGCCGACGCCCTGGCCACCGGCGAGGACACCGACGTCGCGGTCGCCGTCGCCCAGGCCTACGCCGCGCCCGTCGCGGTCCGCGCCGCCGAGGAGGCGCTGCAACTGCACGGCGGCATCGGCATGACCTGGGAACACCCGGTGCACCTCCACCTCAAGCGCGCCAAGGCCGACTCCCTCGCGCACGGTACGGCGGGTGCCCACCGCGAGGCGCTCGCCGGACTCGTCGACCTGCGAGCGCCCTGACCGGCCCCACCACACGGACAGCCCGCCCCTTCCTGGGGCGGGCTTCCTCGCGCGCCCGGCACGGGTGAGGTGAACACACAGCGGCGGATCGGCCAACTCGTCGCACGGCACTGCTCCTTGACCGTGGGGCGACCTCATACTCACTGGGGTCACCTACGGCACTTCCAGGGAGGCAGAGCATGGCCCTCACCACCCGCCGCAGAGCCCTCACCACCCTCGGCGCCGCCCTCGCCGTCTCGGCCGCGCTGCCCGCGGCCCCGGCGCGGGCCGGCGAACGGGCTCACCGCCCGCGCCCGTTGTGGCGCGCCCACGCCCACAACGACTACGAGCACCCCCGCCCCCTCCTCGACGCCCTCGACCACCGCTTCGGCAGCGTGGAGGCGGACATCTTCCTGGTCGACGGCCAACTCCTGGTGGCCCACGACCCCGAGGACCTCGACCCCTCCCGCACCCTCGAATCCCTGTACCTGAACCCGCTCGCCGCCCGGGTCCGCGCGAACCGCGGTGCGGTGTACCGCGGAGGGCACAGACCGTTCCAGCTGCTGATCGACATCAAGACCGAGGGCTCGTCCACCTACCTCGAACTCGACCGCCGGCTGCGGCGCCACCGGCACCTGTTCACCACCTACGTGCACGGCAGGGTGCTCCCCGGACCCGTCACGGCCGTCGTCTCCGGCGACCGCGCGGCCCGCGTGCCCATGGACACCCAACGGGTGCGCCGCGCCTTCTACGACGGCCGGCTCACCGACCTCGGCGGTCCCGCACCGGCCTCCTTCGTCCCGCTGATCAGTGACAACTGGGCGCTCCACTTCACCTGGCGGGGCGTGGGGGCCTTCCCCGACGCCGAGCGCCGGAAACTGCACGGCATCGTGCGCACCGCGCACGCCCGCGGCCGGCGGGTGCGCTTCTGGGCCACCCCCGACCTGCCGGGACCCGCCCGTGACGCACTGTGGGGCGAACTGGTCGCGGCGGGCGTCGACCACCTCAACACCGACGACCTCGCGGGGCTCGCGTCCTTCCTCGACGCCCACCGGAGGGCGTGACACCACACGTTCGGAGGACAGCTCAGCGACCCGGACGAACCCTCCGTTACGCCACACTTGCGGCCGAACGCCGCGCATCGGATGTGGCGGAGGAGGTTGACGATGGCCGTTTCCATCTCTGTGGTGCTGCTGCTCTCGGTCCTGGCGGTGATCTTCCTGCGCAACAGCGGGCTGAAGGTCTCCCATGCGCTGGTCTGTCTGCTGCTGGGTTTCTACCTGGCCGGCACGAGCCTCGCGCCCACCATCCACAGTGGTCTCACGGCGACCGCCGACATCGTCGGCGGTCTGCGGCCGTGAGGCCCGTCCGAAGACCGCGGCTCAGCGGCCGGCCGACGCGTCGCGCGGCAGCACGGTGACACGGTGGTAGTTGCACCCGGCCGGTGAGGGCGGCGCGGACGGGGGACGGTTCTGGTGCGCCTTGAGGGCGACACTCACCAGGCTCAGCAGCAGGTCCACGTCCGTCGCGCAGTCCAGGTGCACCGTGACCCAGCACGAGCCCGGGACCAGCTGGATCGCGCTCGACCCGCCCAGGTCGTAGTGGAAACGCTGGATCGCGCGGTGCGTGAGGTGGAGGTCCACGTCCCGCGCGGAGTGGAAGTGGACGATCTCGTCGTGGACGGTGCGGAGCGCCGCTCCCGTACCGCACCCGGCCGGACAGGCCGAGAGATCGGTCCATGAGAGCAGTCGCTCCATGGCTCGCTGCGCCGGTGTCATGCCCTCATCGTTGCCTGCTCAACCTCGGGCCACCAGTAGTTGGGCGATTCGTAATCGACCGGTGAGGTGGCCGGTCCAGCGGAGCGCCCGTTCCTGACCGGCCCTTGACATAGGCTCAGTTCATGGCAACCAGTGATCTCCTGACCACCCACGGCGTCGCCGTCCTCGTCTGCGGCGACGACGGACGGAAGCTCGGCAGCGGCGACACCGCACTCGAGCTGATCGGCGACGCCATGGGCTGTCAGGCGGAGGTGGTGGCCGTACCCGTGGAGCGGGTGGCCGACGAGTTCTTCACCCTGCGCTCGGGCGTCGCCGGGGACGTGGTGCAGAAGTTCGTGAACTACCGGATCCGCCTGGTGATCGTCGGCGACATCGCCTCCCGGGTCGCGGACAGCGACGCCCTGCGTGACTGGGTGCGCGAGGCCAACCGCGGCAGTCAGGTGTGGTTCGTGAACGACCGCGCCGCCCTCGAGGAGCGGTTGGCGCCGGCCTGACGCGGCGCCCCGAGTCCGGGCGTCAGACCCGCCCGGCCACGGCCGCCGGGTCGTCCAGGACCTCCCGGACCACCGAGTGCGCCGCGCCCAGCAGAGGGCCCTCGGAGCCCAGCGCGGACACGGTGACCGGGCAGGCCGGCCCCGCTGTGCGCCGGGCCAGTTCGGACCGCAGTGAGGGCAGCAGCCAGGGCGCGAGCCCGGACAGGGCCCCGCCGAGCACCACGCTCTGCGGGTCCAGCAGGTTCACCGCGCCGGTCAGGGCGATGCCGAGTGCCGTTCCCGCGCCGTGCAGGGCGCGCCGCACCTGGGCGTCGCCCTGCTCGGCGCGGCCCGCGAGGAGGCCGACGCGGTCCTCCCCGGGCTCCATTCCGGCCGCGCGCAGCACCGCCTCCTCGCCGGCGTACTGCTCCAGGCAGCCGCGTCCGCCGCAGGCGCACGCCGGTCCGTCGGGCCACACCGGTACGTGGCCCAACTCGCCCGCGAAGCCCCGGTTCCCGTGCAGCAGCCGCCCGTCGACCACGACCGCGGCGCCGATGCCGATCTCGGCCGACACGTGCAGGAAGTCGCGCGGAGTGTCCTCGCCCAGCCACAGTTCCGCCAGTGCGCCGAAGTTGGCCTCGTTGGCCACCGTGAGCGGCAGCCCCGGGGGCAGGAGGTCGCCGACGTCGGTGTCGAGCCAGCCGAGGTTCGGGGCGCGCACGACGGTCCGGGCGTCGCGGGCCACCAGACCGGGTACGGCCACGGCCAGTCCCGCCGGCCACAGGCCCTCGCCCTCCGCCTCGGCGACGACCCGGTGAATCAACGCGGTGAGTCCCCCGAGCACCGGTTCCGGGGAGCGGTCCCGGTTCGGGACGTGCCGCACCGCACGCGCCCGTACCCGGCCGCGCAGGTCGACCGCGCAGACCGCGAGATGGTCGACGCCCACCTCGGCGCCGATCCCCGCGGGCCCGTTCCCGCTCACGGCGAGGGCCGACCCGGGCCGGCCCACCCGCCCGGGCCGCTCCGGACCCAGTTCCTCCAGCAGGCCTGAGCGGATGAGCTCGTCGACCAGCGTCGACACCGCCGCGCGGGTCAGGCCGATGCGTGAGGCGACGGCGGCCCGGGACAGGGGTCCCTCGGCGCCGACGGTGTGCATCACCCGCGAGAGGTTGCGGCGGCGCATGCCCTGCTGGGTGTCGGGCAGCGCCCGCTCCGGGCCTGCCGGGCGGGTCCTGTTCAGCGGTGTGCTCATTCCTCCGTCAATCCTCGGTCCTCCGCCGTCCTCGCGCGGCCGTCAGTCGGTGTCCGTGCCGCGGCTCAGCAGCGAGGCCGCGTCGGAGAGTACCCCGGCCAGCCTGGAGAGGGTCTCCTCGTCACGCTCCACCGCCTCCAGCACCGGGCCCGCGGCCGTGTTCCAGCGCCGGGCGACCGACGCCGGGTCCTCCCCGGTGAGCAGTCCGGCCGCCTGCGCCGCGGCGCCGAGCGCGACCAGTTCCCTGGCCTCGGGGACCTGCACGGGCCGTCCCGACAGCCGCCGCACGGTGTGCTGCCAGGCCGTGCCCCGGGCGCCGCCGCCGATCAGCAGCAGGGGCGCCGAGGGATCGGCGTCCTCGTCGAGGACGAGACCGAGCGCGGCCAGCAGCGAGTACACGGCGCCGTCGTAGGCGGCCTGGAGCAGCTGGCCCCCGGTGGTGTCGTGGCGCAGCCCGTGCAGCAGACCGGAGGCGCCCGGGAGGTTCGGGGTGCGCTCGCCGTCCAGGAACGGCAGCAGGGTGACGCCGCGGCCGGGTTCCACGGCCTCGCGGTCCAGACCCAGCAGGGCCGCGACCCGGTCCACGGCGAGCGTGCAGTTGAGGGTGCAGGCCAGCGGCAGCCAGTCGCCGCGCGCGTCGGCGAACCCCGCGACCGTGCCGGTCGGGTCGGCCGGCCGGTGCCGCGACACGGCGTACACGGTGCCCGAGGTGCCGAGGCTCATCACCGGGGTCCCGGGGCGCACCCCGAGGCCCAGCGCGGCGGCGGCGTTGTCGCCGGTGCCGCAGGCCACCAGGGTGCCCTTGGAGAACGGCAGGTCGTGGCTGCCGCGCACGGTCCCGGCCACCTCGCCGGGCCGGACCACCCGCGGCAGCAGCGCCGGGTCGAGGCCCACGTGCGCGAGGATCTCCTCGTCGTACGCCTCCGTCCCGGACGCCCACCATCCGGTGCCCGAGGCGTCGCCGCGGTCGGTCGTGCCCTGCCCGGTGAGCCGCTCGGTGAGGTAGTCGTGGGGGAGCCGTACGGCCCTGGTGGCCCGGACCGCGTCCGGCTCGTGCTCCGCCAGCCAGGCCCACTTGGTGACCGTGAAGGAGGCGGCGGGCACGCTTCCGGTGCGCTCGGCCCAGACCTTCGCACCGCCCAGCTCCTCGATCAGCCGGCGGCTCTGCGGCGCCGAACGCACGTCGTTCCACAGCAGCGCCGGACGGACCGGCTCGCCGTGCCCGTCCAGGGTGACCAGACCGTGCTGCTGCCCGCCGATGGACACCGCGGCGGCCTCGTGCGCCGCCTCGCCGCACTGGCGCAGTGCCTCGGACAGGGCGTCCCACCACTGGCGCGGGTCGGTCTCCCGGCCCGCGCCCGAGGTCACCGTGTGCGGTGCCTGGCCGCTCGCGACGATCCTGCCGGTGGCCGCGTCGACGACCAGGGCCTTGGTGGACTGGGTGGATGTGTCCACGCCGACGACGAGCGGACCCTCGGCTGCTGACATCGGTCTTCTCCCTCTTCCGCGCCCCGGCGGGGTGTGTCTCTTCCCAGAAATGTTCCTGCATACTAATTTGTAAACCGCCATGACGAAATAGTCTCAGCGAGCAAGGAGCCCCGGCATGAACTACCAGCCCACCCCCGAGGACAAGTTCACGTTCGGTCTGTGGACCGTCGGCTGGCAGGGGCGGGACCCCTTCGGCGACGCCACGCGGCGTGCCCTCGACCCGGTCGAGTCGGTGCGGCGCCTGGCCGAGCTGGGCGCCCACGGCGTCACGTTCCACGACGACGACCTGATCCCCTTCGGCTCGAGCGACAGCGAGCGCGAGGAGCACGTCAAGCGGTTCCGTCAGGCGCTGGACGACACCGGCATGAAGGTGCCGATGGCCACCACCAACCTGTTCACCCACCCGGTGTTCAAGGACGGCGGCTTCACCGCCAACGACCGCGACGTGCGCCGCTACGCCCTGCGCAAGACCATGCGCAACATCGACCTCGCGGCCGAGCTCGGCGCGCAGACCTACGTCGCCTGGGGCGGCCGTGAGGGTGCCGAGTCCGGTGCCGCCAAGGACGTCCGTGTCGCCCTCGACCGGATGAAGGAGGCGTTCGACCTCCTCGGCGAGTACGTCACCACCCAGGGCTACGACATCCGCTTCGCCATCGAGCCCAAGCCGAACGAGCCGCGCGGCGACATCCTGCTGCCCACCATCGGCCACGCCCTGGCGTTCATCGAGCGCCTGGAGCGGCCGGAGCTCTACGGCGTCAACCCGGAGGTCGGCCACGAGCAGATGGCCGGACTGAACTTCCCGCACGGCATCGCGCAGGCGCTGTGGGCGGGCAAGCTGTTCCACATCGACCTCAACGGCCAGTCCGGCATCAAGTACGACCAGGACCTCCGCTTCGGCGCGGGCGATCTGCGCGCCGCCTTCTGGCTGGTGGACCTGCTGGAGTCGGCCGGGTACGAGGGCCCGCGGCACTTCGACTTCAAGCCGCCGCGGACCGAGGACTTCGACGGCGTGTGGGCCTCGGCGGCCGGCTGCATGCGCAACTACCTGATCCTCAAGGAGCGCGCGGCGGCCTTCCGCGCGGACCCGGAGGTGCAGGAGGCGCTGCGCGCGGCCCGTCTGGACCAGCTCGCCCAGGCCACGGCGGCCGACGGTCTCCAGTCCCTGCTCGACGACCGGTCCGCCTTCGAGGACTTCGACCCCGACGCCGCCGCCGCGCGCGGCATGGCCTTCGAGCATCTCGACCAGCTGGCGATGGACCACCTGCTCGGCGCCCGGGGCTGACACCCCGCCGCTTCGGGCGCGGTCGTCCCCGCCTGCGCGGCGGGACGGCCGCGCCCCGGCGCGTGGGCGGGCGACCGGTCCGCGCTCCGTGTGCGCGGGGCAGGGCCGCCCCACGGTCCCGGCCCGTCCCGGCCCGCCCTTGAGCGGAGGAGCGTGCGCGGCGCTCGGTCGCAGCCCCCGCGCGTGCGCGGCGCTCGGGAGCGTCACTCGCCCGCGGTGACCGTCACGTGCCGACCGGCGCACCGGCCGGGGAGCCTCCCGCGGGCGCGCCGTCCGCCACGGCCGCCCCCGCCTGCCCGTCCCGGCGCGCCGCCCCACGATTGGGGGTACGCCGGAGTCACGACGTCGCTGTCCCGTGTCCGTCCCGACATCCGGGCGGCGTCCTCGCGCCCGCCCGGGGTCCGAGGCGACGATGGTGCGTATGGCCATGCCACCGGTACCGCCCCAGCAGCCGCCCGGCCCGCCGGACCGTACACCGCCCCCGGGTGGCGGCTCCGGACCGCCCTCCCACGGGGCAGCGCCACCGCCCCGGCCACCCGGGGACCGCGGCGGGCCGGGGCGCGGCCCCGGCGGACGCAGGGTCCTGCTCGTCCTACTCACTGTGATCGTGGCGGTCGTGGCCGTCTCCCTCATCGTGCTCCTGGCCACGGGGGACGACGACTCGCCGGACAAGCGGCCCGGCGAGAGCGGCACGGTCACCGGCAGCCCTTCCGGACCGTCGCCGGGCCTCCCCTCCTGGCTGCCCAGCGACCTGCCGTCCGGCCTTCCGACGGAGCTGCCCTCCGGTTTGCCCACCGAGCTGCCGAGCGGGGTGCCCAGCAACCTCCCGAGCGGTCTCGAGTCGCTCCTGCCGTCCCTGGGGGACGCCGACGTGCCCTGACGGGCCGGCGCGACACGCGGTCACGCCCCGGCGGCGGCCTCCGCCGAGGCGAGGGCGGTCGCCGGGTCACGCGCGGGATCCCCCGCCGGGACCCAGCGGCCGCGTTCCCTGCGGTACGGCCACCAGCGGCCGTCGCGGCTCAGCCGCAGCTGCAGCGGTGCGCCGACGGCCGTCCAGTGGTTGGCCCGGGCCCGCAGAGCCGGCCGTTCGTCCTCCTCCCAGGCCGTTGCCAGGGCGGCACGCGCGCGTGCGAGGGCGTCGCCCCGCACCGTCCACTCCTCGTCGAGCACGGACAGTGCCGCCCTGCCGCCCTGCCGCCAGGCCCGCACCGCCACGGCCAGTCCCTCCCGGCCCCGGCCGGACCCCTCGGCGAGCCGGGCCGTCACCGCGGGGTCGGGCTCACCGGCGGCCAGCCGCACCGCGTCCCACGCCACCGACGGCTCCACGGCATGCGCGTCGGGCTCTCCCCGCAGCGCCTCCTCCAGCAGACGGTGGGCCCGTGCGGCGGTCCGCGCCGCCAGGAACTCCAGCGCGGGCGGGTCGACACCGGCCGCCGGGGCGGCCTCCGTGTCGAGCGACGGCGGCACCCCCGGCCCCGCGGGGAGCGAGGGAGGGCCGGGCAGCGACGGCAGGATGTCCCCGGCCGCGTACGCCTCGGCCGCGTCCACGCCCCCCGGACCTGGTGCGGGCCGCCCCGCGGAGGCGTCGCCGCGCGACTGCAGTGCGTCGAGCAGGGCCCGCTCACCCCGGCCCCGCAGCAGCAGCAGGACGAACGGGTCCTGGTCCAGCAGCCGGGCCAGCTGGTAGCAGAGTGCCGCCGTGTGACCGCAGTGGTCCCAGGCACCGCAGTCGCACTCCGGCTCCAGGTCCCCGAGCCCCGGCAGCAGTTCGACGCCGGCCAGCTCCGCGTCCTCGACCAGATGGGTGGGCATCTCCCGGTCGAGCAGCGCCGCGACATGACCGGCGCGCTCGGCGGTCATGTCCAGGAACCGGTCCCACTGCTCCCCGGAGAGCTCCTGCAGCAGGACGTCCGCGCGGTGCGTCGTGCGGTCCGGGTCCTGGACGACCGCCGTGACGCGGCCGGGCCGTACGGACACCGCACCGACCGCGCCCGCACGGGCGAGCCTGCGGCCCGCCTTGAGCTGCCCGGAGTCCAGTGCCGTGCCCTCCAGCGCGGTCAGCCAGGCCCGCCCCCACCAGGTCTGCGCGAAACCCCGGCCCCGTGCGGGCGGCAGCGCGGCGAAGGTGCGTTCCGTGCCGGCCCCGGTGTCGTACGCGTTCATCGCGGCTCCCCCCGCAGTTCGACCAGATCCGCCAGCTCGGCGTCCGTCAGTTCGGTGAGCGCCGCCTCGCCGCCGCCGAGCACCGCGTCGGCCAGCTCCCTCTTGCGCGCCAGCAGTTCGGCGATGCGGTCCTCGACGGTCCCCTCGGCGACGATCCGGTGCACCTGCACGGGCCGGGTCTGCCCGATGCGGTACGCGCGGTCCGTCGCCTGCGCCTCGACGGCGGGGTTCCACCAGCGGTCGTAGTGCACGACGTGCTCCGCGCGGGTGAGGTTCAGCCCGGTGCCCGCCGCCTTCAGAGACAGCAGGAACACGGGAACCCCGCCGTCCTGGAAGCGGCGGACCATCGCCTCGCGTTCGGCGACCGGTGTACCGCCGTGCAGGAACTGCGTCGGTACCCCCCGCGCCGCCAGATGCCGCTCCAGCAGCCGGGCCATCCGTACGTACTGCGTGAACACCAGGACACCGGTCCCCTCGGCGAGGACGGTGCCGAGGAGTTCGTCCAGCAGCTCCAGCTTCCCGGACCGGCCGGCGACCACCGGCCGCTCCTCCTTGAGGAACTGCGCCGGGTGGTTGCAGATCTGCTTCAGGCCGGTCAGGAGCTTCACGATCATGCCGCGCCGCGTCATGCTGTCGGCGCCGGAGATCTCGGCCAGCGCCTCGCGCACCACGGCCTCGTACAGGGCCGTCTGCTCCTGGGTGAGCGACACGGCGTGATCCGTCTCCGTCTTCGGCGGCAGCTCGGGCGCGATCCCCGGGTCCGACTTGCGGCGGCGCAGCAGGAACGGCCGTACCAGCCGGGCCAGCCGCTCCGCGGCGGCCGGGTCACGTCCGCCCTCGACCGCGTCCGCGTACCGCGCGCGGAAGGTGCCGAGCCGGCCCAGCAGACCGGGGGTCGTCCAGTCGAGGATCGCCCACAGTTCGGACAGGTTGTTCTCCACCGGAGTGCCGGTGAGTGCTACGCGCGCGCGTGCGCCGATGGAACGCAGCTGCCGGGCCGTCGAGGAGTAGGGGTTCTTCACGTGCTGCGCCTCGTCGGCGACGACCATGCCCCACCCGACCCCGGCGAGCCGGCCGGCGTCCAGCCGCATGGTGCCGTACGTGGTGAGCACGAACTCGCCGTCGGCGAGGCCGTCCAGCGCCCGTCGGGCACCGTGGAAGCGGCGCACCGGAGTGCCGGGCGCGAACCGCTCGATCTCCCGCTGCCAGTTGCCCATCAGCGAGGTCGGGCAGACCACGAGGGTGGGTCCAGCGGCCGCCGGATCGGTCTGGCGGTGCAGGTGCAGCGCGATCAGGGTGACGGTCTTGCCCAGGCCCATGTCGTCGGCGAGACAGCAGCCCAGGCCCAGTGAGGTCATCCGGGCCAGCCAGTTCAGGCCGCGCCGCTGGTAGTCCCGGAGGGTGGCGGCGAGCGCGGCGGGCTGCTCGACGGGCTCCTGCGCCTCGGGGTGCGCGAGCCGGTCCCGCAGGGCCGCCAGCCACCCGGTGGGCCGCACCTCGATCCGGTGGCCGTCGGCCTCCACCGAGCCCGTCAGCGCCGCGCCGAGCGCGTCGACGGGCGTGATCTTGTGGTCCTGGCGTGCGCGGGCCCGGGCCAGTTCCCCGGGGTCGACCAGGACCCACTGGTCGCGCAGCCGTACGAGCGGCCGGTTCAGCTCGGCCAGCCGGTCCAGCTCCTCGCGCGTGAGGCGGCGGTCGCCCAGGGCGAACCCCCAGTCGAAGGCGAGCAGCGCGTCGGCGGACAGGAACGACGGCCCCTCCGCGGGGCCGCTCCTCCCGGGTGCCGCTCCGGTGCCGGCGGGACCGATCTCCGCGCGGGTGGTGAGTTCGCGGACCAGGTCCCTGGGCCAGTGCACGTCGACGCCCGCACCGGCCAGCGCCCGGCCGCCCTCGCCGAGGAGCCCGGTGATCTCCTCCTCCGCGAGTTCGACCGCGTCCGGCACCGTCGCCGACAGCAGGGGCGAGAGCGGTGCCCAGGCGCGTGCCGCGCGGCGCAGCGCGAGCAGGGCGTCCATCCGCGCACGGGAACCGAAGCCCGCGTCCGAGGTCCCGGACCACACGTCGGCGGCGTCCGCGACGAGGGCGGGATCGCTCACGCCGTGCATCTGCAGGACGGCACGGAACGACACGTCCGCGCCGTCGTCCCCCGTGTCCGTGAGCCCGCGGACCTCGACGCGCAACGACAGCCGCACGCCCGCGTCGTGGCCGGCGGCGATGTCCGCGGCCCAGGCGCGCAGTCCGGGCAGCCGCTGCGGCCGGGGCACCGCGAAGGCCGCGGTGCCCGTCACGAGGCGGGCGGCGGGGGAGCGGGGGAGGGTGTCGGCGACGGCGTCGAGGAAGGCGCGCAGCAGCGCCTCGGGTTCGGGCAGACGCGGCGCCCCGGTGGCGTCCAGCGGCACGGCGTGCGCCTCGGGCGGCATCGCGGCCGCGAGCCGGCGGATCGCCTCGACGTCCTCCGCGTCCAGCGGGCCGGCGCGCCAGGCGTCGTGGCCGGCGGGGGACAGGCCCGGCAGCAGCAGCCCGCGCGCCACCAGATGCAGGGCGTGCACGGCAGCGGCGCCCCAGAACACGGTGGCCCGGTGCCCCTCACCGGCGGCGCGCGCCCGCGTGAGGACCGGGAGCGCGGCGTCCACGGGCAGCAGGGTGGCGGGGACGCGTACCCTCTCGACGCCGCCGTCGCCGGGCACGACGACGGTCAGGTGCTCGGCCGGCGCGGCGCCCGTGGGCGGGGGAGCGGAGCCGTCGGGCCGCCAGAAGGCGACGCGTCCGGTGCGGGCGGGATCACCGGGGACGAAGACGGCAGGACAGCGGGCCGGTGCGAAGGGCACGGAGGCCGAGGCCGGGGGAGTCATCTGCGCAGCGATGGCGAGGTCCTCAAATTTGACTAGTGGAACCGGAGTCGCCGAGGGTACAGCACGGACGGTGCGACCGGGTATGCCTGGACTGTGAGCCGCGTCACCAGGGGGGTGCCGAGGGCCGGCCGCCGTGGGGCGCCCGGGAGGGTCCCGGAGACCCTAGGGGGCGCACCTCAGGGACGACTCGGGGTCGCGGTCCGGAACCGCCGGCAGCGCGGGCCCGTTCTCACAACAGAGAGCGGCAGTGGCCGCGAAGGAGGCGACACTCATGTCGAACAACGCCAAGATCGCCGCGGGAGGTGTGGCGGCCGGACTCATCCTGCTCATCTGGCTGCCCTGGTGGGCCGCCCTTCTGATAATCCTGGGAGTCCCGGCCGCCGCGTACCTCGCCCTGGACCCCGCACAGCGGCGCAGGCTGCGCCGCGTCTCGCGCAAGGAGCTGGGCCGCTGAGGCGGCGCTACCGCCTCCCTCCGCCGTCCCCCAGGGCGCAGGAGCCGACCACGTCGCCGTCCGCGGGCCTGCCGATGGTCCGGTCCGCGGGCGGCGTGACCCCGCGCTCCACCCAGGCGACCAGAGCGTCGAACGCCGAGCGGTAGCAGGGCAGGATCGGCCGCAGCCGGTCCGGATGGGTGTCGTACAGGCCGTCGACGTGCGTGCCGTCCTGCACCGTGTAGTAGCGGTGCAGGCGCCCACGCCCGTTCGACTCGATCATCGCGGCGTACACGTCGGAGTCGACGGCCTTGGGCAGCAGCGCGTCCAGATCGCCGTGCAGGGTGATCATCGGCCGGCCGATCCGCCCGGTGAGCGCCACCCGGTCCACGGCACGGTGCACGGACGCCGGACGGGAGGCGTAGTCGTAGGCGGCGTCGGAGGGGCACGGCGCCAGGATCCGCTCCACCGTCGATCCCGCGGAGGGACCCGGGCAGTCGGGGTCGTAGGCCGGGTCGAACTCCGCGCGGTAGATCTTCTGGGTGACTCCCCAGTAGGCCCTCTCGTGGTAGGGCCACAGGAACTCGGACCCGCGTGCGAAGCCCGCCGCGTACATGTCCTCGTCGGTTGCCGCGCCGTACGACCTGGCCACTGCCACGGGCAGGGAGTGCAGCGGATGGCGGCCCTCGCCGGCCCACAGGGTGCCCTCCCAGTCCACCCCTCCGTCGTAGAGCTCCGGGTGGTTCTCCAACTGCCAGCGCGTCAGATAACCGCCGTTGGAGACCCCGGTCATGTACGTGCGGCGCGGGGCGTGCCCGTAGCGCTGGGCCACCGCGCGCCGGGCGGCCCGGGTGAGCTGCGTGGTCCGCGCGTTCCACTCGGCGACGGCGTCACCGGGCCGCTTCCCGTCGCGGTAGAAGTCGACACCGTTGTTGCCCTTGTCGGTCGCCGCGTAGGCGTATCCCTGCGCCAGCACCTGGTCGGAGATCGCCTTGTCGGTCGCGTACTGCTTGCGGGTGCCGGGCGCGCCGGTGACGACCAGCCCGCCGTTCCAGCGGTCGGGCAGCCGGATCACGAACTGCGCGTCGTGGGCCCAGCCATGGGTGTCGTTGAACCGGGAGGAGTCGGGGAAGTAGCCGTCGATCTGCACCCCCGGCACACCGGACGGCGACCGGGTGGCCGCCGCGGTCAGTCCGGCCTGGTCGGCCATGTCGGTGTACGGGGTGCCGGCCAGCCCCGTGGTGGTCAGGTCGGCGAGACAGGCACTGCGCTGATGCGCCGCGCCGGGCACCCGCACCCGATCCTGGCGTGCGCAGTGGGCGTCCCCGGCCGCACCGGCCGGAGTCGGAGCGGAGAGGGTGGCGACGGCGAGGACGGCGGCGAGCAAGGGAACGCCACGGGAGGGGCGCATGACGGCCTCCGAAAGGACGGGCAGCGGACATCGGGCAGAGAGCTGATCACAGAACTGCCCCATGGTGAGGGCCCGACCTTGCCGTCATCGATGGGTTGGCGCCATACGGAACGGCGCCCGCACGTGGGGTCGCAGCACACGCTAACGTCCCTCACCCAGGCCACCGCGGAAGGCCGCGCCTGCTCAGAGCGGTCGTACGGCCATCTGGTCGAGCGCTTCGAGCAGACCCGGCAGCTCCGGCCCCCGGCCCACCGGGAGGACCTCGCCGGGTTCCTCGTCGAGCAGGACGAAGGCGATGTCGTCGGTCCTGGCCACCAGGGACCAGCCGGGCCCGTCGGCGCGCAGCGTGCGCGCGCCACCCGGCGCGAAGGACGAGCGGACCCGGCCGAGCGGCGGCGGCGAGTCGACGTAGGCGCGTGCCTCCGCCAGGACCCGCCGGATCCCGCTGTGACCGCCCGACGGCACGTCCCGGCCGTCGCCGTTCCGGTCCGTCCGGTCGGGGCCGACGCCCTTCCGGCCGTCCTCCGTGGAGCCGTCGGCGCCTCCGGCTGCCTCCGCCGAGGCGCCGCCCGGCACCTGGAACGCCGTGTCGTCGACCTGTTCCCGCCAGACGGCCCACTGCAGCGCGATCTCGTCGGCACCCAGCCGGCGCTGGGCCGGCCCCCAGACGTCGGCATCCGGCGGCGTCAGCGCGGGCCCGTCCGCGACGTCGGGGCCGGGATCGTGGGGCGCGGGCACGTTCGGCGCCGCCACGGCCACCGCCAGGGGCCAGCCGGGCAGCGCGGTGACGACCGTGCGCTCGTCCGGCGACAGGTCGTGCTCCATGCCGCAGTCCCAGGACGCGATCGCGACGGCGACCAGGGAGACGTCGTCGACGACCACGGTCCACCGGGCGCCTGAGCCGTCCTGGCCGAGTACCAGCCCGTACCCGTCGGCCACGGGCGGAAGGCCGAGTGCCGCGCACGCCTCCGGATAGTCGTCGCCCAGCACGCTCGGGAACTTCGCGGGCGTCAGCAGCGCCGCCGTCAGCACATAGAGCGCGTCGTCCACGGCGGCGACGGCTTCCTCGTCCGTCCCGGCCATCCCAGCCTCCCCATCGGTTCGTCCATCGGCGCGCACCCTATGCCGACCCCGAGCCCCTTGTCACGACCCGCAGCCGCGTCCGGAGCTGCAGGTTTCCGGCCGGACGGGGCGAATCGACCACGCACCGGCGGGCGTCTCAGGCGGCCGGGAGCCCCAGCAGCGCCCGCGCGACCGTCCCCGGGGACTCGTCCCGCTCCCGCGCGAGCGCGACGACCGCACGGCACGCCAGCTCGTTCACCCCGAACGACAGCGCTTCCGGCGACACCCAGCCGGCCGCCTCGTCGATCCGTTCCTGATCGTCCTCCGCGCAGGCCGAGACATAGGCCGCGGCGGCTTCGAACAGGTTGTGCGGACGTTCCGCCCGCCTGGCCGGCTCCTCCGGCCGCAGGCCGCCGAGCGCTCTGCTCCCGATCTCACGAACCCATCGCCACACGCGGCTCACCTTCCCCTGCCCGATTGCCCTCACCGACCGTGCGTCCCCCGCTGCCCAACGTAGAGTTGCGGCGTCGGCGGCAGAAGGGGGCGGCACGGTGCGACGCTACGAACGGCTGGAACGGATCCGGCGGATGGACCCCTACCGGGAGGCAACGGAGATCCACCGGCTCAGCGTGGCGTACGAGTTCCCCTGGGACTTCACCCGGTCCCTGGAACTGGCCCTCTACCGCACCTACGCCGTGCCCGGCATCGGCCGCCTGCTCGCCGCGACGGCGGAACTCACCGACCGGCCCCAGAAACGCTACGACGACACCTCGCTGCTCCTGGACGCCGTCGTCGAGCACGGGTTCGGCAGCACGCGGGGCCGGACCGCGATCCGCCGCATCAACCGGATGCACCACGCCTACGACATTCCCGACGACGACATGCGGTACGTCCTGTGCACGTTCGTGGTGATGCCCAGGAGGTGGATCGACGCCTACGGATGGCGCAGGCTCTCGCGGCACGAGATCGTCGCCAGTGCCGTCCACTACCGAACCCTCGGCCGGTACATGGGCATCAAGGACGTCCCCCGGACCTACGAGGAGTTCGAAAGCCGCATGGACGCCTACGAGGAGGCTCACTTCGGCTGGGACGAGGAGGCCCGGCGGGTCTCGGACGCCACCCTCGACCTCATGACCTCCTGGTACCCGCGCCCGCTCGCCCCCCTGCTGCGCACCACCACGCTCGCCCTGCTCGACGAACCCCTCCTGCGTGCCTTCCGCTACCCCCCGCCCAGCGAGGCCACCCGCGCGTGGGTGCGCCGCGCGGTACGGCTGCGGGGCCGTGCCGTCCGGCTGCTGCCGCCCCGCCGGGCCCCGCACTTCGCCCGGCAGAACCGGCAGATCAAGAGCTACCCGGACGGCTACCGGCTGGCGGACCTGGGGACCAGCCCCGTGCCGGGACTGCGGGGCTGCCCGGTACGCCACCCGGACTGATCCCGGCGCACGCCCGGGAGCTCAGTCCGCGCGGACGGCCAGCGCCAGGAACCGGTCGTCCTCGTCGGCGTACGACGTCATGCGCCAGCCCGAACGCGTCAGCAAGGCGCGCAGGTTCGGTTCGGCGCGGAGGTCGTCCGGTGTGATCGCGCGGCCCTGGCGCGCGGCGAGTGCCGCCCGGCCGATCGGGTGGAACAGCGCCAGCACACCGCCGGGCCGCACCACCCGCGCGATCTCCCGGAGGTCGCCGGCCGGGTCGGGCAGGTGCGCGATCAGCCCGGCCGCGAACACGGCGTCCAGCGAGGAGGAACGCAGCGGCAGCGCGGCCACGTCGGTCAGCAGCAGCACTCCGTCGCGGTCCCGCCCGGCCCGCGCCGCCTCCCGCAGCATGGCCGGGGTGAGATCCGCGCCGAGCACCACGCCCGAGGACCCCACGGCCGCGCGCAGCGCGGGCAGCGCCCGCCCGGTGCCGCAGCCCGCGTCGAGGACCCGGCCGCCCTCCCGCAGGCCGAGTTCGGCGACCGCGGCCGCGTACGCCGGGCCGTCGTCGGGGAAGCGGCGGTCCCAGTCCGCGGCGCGCGCGGTGAAGAACTCCTGGACGTGTGTGTGGTCGTCGCTCATGCTCCGCATGATTCCGCACGGCGGGAGTGACGGCAGGACCCACACCGGGACGGACGGCACCGACGCGCGCACGTCCGCGCGTCGCAGGGCCGCCCCGGCGCACCGCCGCACCGGATCCCGGCCCCTTCCGGCCGGGTGTCAGTCCGCGACGTCCGCCTCCGCCACGACCCTCTCGACCGTGACACGGACAAGGAGTTCGCCGGGCACCGCGTTGCGCGCCCCGAACTCCTCGGCGCGTTCCTCGCCCATGTACCGTGCGCCGATCCGGGTGGCCCAGTGCCGGAGCTGCTCGGCGTCCTCCGAGAGCCGCGCCCGGCCGTGCAGCACCACGAAGCCGAACGGCGGACGGTCGTCGTCCACGCACAGGGCGACCCGCCCGTCGCGGGCCACGTTGCGGCCCTTCACGGTCCGCGCGCCGGTGGTGAAGACCACCTCGTTCCCGTCGGCCAGGAACCAGACCGGCGCCACGTGCGGGCTGCCGTCGGCACGGACGGTGGCGAGCTTGGCGGTGCGGGTTCCGGACGAGACGAACTCCCGCCACTCTTCCTCGGTCATCTTGTGTCCCATGGCCTCCATCCTCCTTGCCCGGGGCCCCGTCGTGGGGAAGGCTGGCGCGGGGACCCTCCCGCGGGGAGGGGACGGCACACGGGGCAGACCACGGGGAAGAGCAGGGGGAGAGGGACGACATGGGGCAGAACCAGGGACTCGACTGGCTACTGGACGACCTGACCCAACGCGTCGAACACGTACGGCACGCGCTCGTCCTGTCCAACGACGGGCTGGTGACGGGCGCGAGCACGGGGCTGCGCCGGGAGGACGCGGAGCACCTGGCCGCCGTGTCGTCCGGCCTGCACAGCCTCGCCAAGGGGTCGGGACGGCACTTCGGCGCGGGCGGGGTGCGCCAGACGATGGTCGAGTTCGACGACGCGGTGCTCTTCGTCACCGCGGCGGGCACCGGAAGCTGTCTCTGCGTGCTCAGCGGTGCCGAGGCCGACATCGGCCAGATCGGCTACGAGATGACGCTGCTGGTCAACCGGGTCGGCGAGCATCTGGACGTGGACACCCGCCGGCCGGAACCCGGTACCGACCTCTGACCTGTCGTTCGTCCCTCGCCCGGGAGTTTTCCACAGACTTGTCACGCAGGGTGATCGAGTGGCTACCTTTACGAAGCGGCGCATCCGGCGCCGGCCGCCGACACTTCACGGGGGAGACGAGCATGCCCGGACACCACACCCGTACGCACGACGTGACCGTGACCGCCGAGCGGACCTCGGGGGACCGTGACAGCTGGGTCACGACGGGCCGTGCGGCGCGGGAACTGTGCCGGTCACACCTCGACGGCTTCCGCGGGCCGCCGCCCGCCCACGGCGCCCCGGCTCACCGGCGGCCCACCTCGCACAGGACCTCATGACGGCCAAGGACCCGACGAGATCGCCTGGTTGCAGGCCGACCTGACCCGGCTGACACAACAGGCACGGGATCACCGGCCGGCGCCCCGCCGCCCTCGGCCGGTCCCGCGGACGCGCCGCGCCGCGGAACCGGCCCGTGGGGCCCGCCGTGGCCTGCTGGGCCGCCGGCGCCGCTGAGGCCGGTGACCTACACCGCCCGGAACAGCCCCTCCTGCACGACGGACACCAGCATCCGCCCCTGGAGGTCGTAGATCCGCCCACGGGCCAGACCCCGTCCACCCGTGGCGATCGGCGACTCCTGGTCGTACAGGAACCACTCGTCCGCCCGGAAGGGGCGGTGGAACCACATGGCGTGGTCCAGCGACGCCATGTCGAAGCCGCGCGGGCCCCACAGCGGCTCCACCGGGATCCGCACGGCGTCCAGGAGGGTCATGTCACTGGCGTAGGTCAGGGCGCAGGTGTGCACCAGCGGGTCGTCACCGAGCGGGCCGACCGCACGCATCCACACCGCGCTGCGCGGCTCGGCGCCCCGGACGTCCTCCGGCGCCCAGCGCAGCCGGTCCACGTAGCGGATGTCGAAGGGCTGCCGGCGCGCCATGCGCTCCAACTGCTCCGGCAGCGTGCCCAGATGCTCACGGATTTCGTCGGTGACCGTCGGCAGCGACTCCGGATCCGGGACCTCGCGGGCCGGCGGCAGCTGGTGCTCGAAACCCCCCGGTTCCGGCTTGTGGAAGGAGGCGGTGAGATTGAAGATCGTGCGGCCCTGCTGCACCGCGGTGACCCGGCGGGTGGTGAACGACCTGCCGTCCCGCACCCGTTCGACCTGGTACACGATCGGCACCCCGGGCCGCCCGGGACGCAGGAAGTACGCGTGCAGCGAGTGCACCGGACGGTCGCCCTCCGTGGTGCGGCCGGCCGCGACCAGGGCCTGGCCGGCCACCTGGCCGCCGAAGACCCGCTGCAGCGACTCCTGCGGGCTGCGGCCACGGAAGATGTTGACCTCGATCTGTTCCAGGTCGAGCAGGGCGACAAGGCTCTCGGCCGGGTTCGTCATGGGTGGGCTTCTCCTGTGCTCACAACTGGCCGACATCGGTGACGCGGACGACAGCACGGCCCTCCGCGTCGGAGGCGGTGAGGTCCACCTCGGCGCTGATGCCCCAGTCGTGGTCGCCGCTCGGGTCGTCGAAGATCTGCCTCACCCGCCACAGGGCGTTCTCCGGCTCCTCCTCGATCAGCAGCAGCTTCGGTCCGCGGGCGTCGGGGCCGGTGCCCAGCTCCTCGTACTCGTCCCAGTACGCGTCCATGGCCTCGCCCCAGGCGCCGGCGTCCCAGCCCGACTCGGCGTCCAGTTCGCCCAGTTCCGCCATCTGGTCCAGGGCGGCGAGCTCGACCCGGCGGAACATGGCGTTGCGGACCAGGACGCGGAAGGCACGCGCGTTGGCGGTGACGGGCTTGACCTGGTCGGCCTTCTCCTGGGCCTCCTCGGCGGTCATCTCCTCCGGATTCGCCAGCTGCTCCCACTCGTCCAGCAGGCTCGAGTCGACCTGACGCACCATCTCGCCCAGCCAGGCGATCAGATCCTCCAGGTCCTCCGACTTCAGGTCGTCGGGCACGGTGTGCTCCAGCGCCTTGTAGGCGCCGGCGAGGTAGCGCAGCACGATGCCCTCGGTGCGGGCCAGTTCGTAGTGGGACACCAGCTCCGTGAAGGACAGCGCCCGCTCGTACATGTCCCGGACCACGGACTTCGGCGACAGCGGATGGTCACCGACCCAGGGATGGCTCTTGCGGTACGTGTTGTACGCGTGGAAGAGGAGTTCCTCCAGCGGCTTCGGGTAGGTGACGTCCTGGAGGCGCTCCATGCGCTCCTCGTACTCCACCCCGTCGGCCTTCATGGCGGCGACCGCCTCGCCGCGTGCCTTGTTCTGCTGGGCGGCGAGGATCTGGCGCGGATCGTCCAGGGTGGACTCCACCACGGACACCATGTCCAGCGCGTACGACGGCGACTCGGGATCCAGCAGTTCGAACGCGGCCAGCGCGAACGTGGACAGCGGCTGGTTCAGCGCGAAGTCCTGCTGCAGATCCACGGTGAGGCGCACGACGCGACCCTCCGCGTCCGGCCGGTCGAGCTTCTCGACGATGCCGCCGTCCAGCAGCGATCGGTAGATGGCGATCGCCCGCCTGATGTGCCGCAGCTGCTGCTTGCGCGGCTCGTGGTTGTCCTCCAGCATCCGGCGCATCGCCTCGAAGGCGTTGCCGGGCCGGGCGATCACCGACAGCAGCATCGTGTGCGTGACCCGGAAGCGCGAGGTCAGCGGCTCCGGCTCGGAGACGATGAGCTTGTCGAAGGTCTGCTCGCTCCAGGCGACGAAACCCTCGGGCGCCTTCTTGCGCACGACCTTGCGGCGCTTCTTCGGATCGTCGCCTGCCTTCGCCAGCGCCTTCTCGTTCTCGATCACGTGCTCGGGGGCCTGGGCCACCACGAAGCCCTCGGTGTCGAAGCCGGCGCGTCCGGCGCGGCCCGCGATCTGGTGGAACTCGCGGGCCCGGAGGGTACGTACACGGCTGCCGTCGTACTTGGTCAGCGCCGTGAACAACACCGTGCGAATGGGGACGTTGACACCCACACCGAGCGTGTCCGTGCCGCAGATGACCTTCAGCAGACCCGCCTGCGCGAGCTTCTCCACCAGCCGCCGGTACTTGGGCAGCATGCCTGCGTGGTGCACTCCGATGCCGTGCCGGACGTAACGGGACAGATTGCGGCCGAACTTGGTGGTGAACCGGAAGTTGCCGATGAGTTCGGCGATCCGGTCCTTCTCCTCGCGCGTGCACATGTTGATGCTCATCAGCGCCTGCGCCCGCTCCACCGCCTGCGCCTGCGTGAAGTGCACGATGTAGACCGGAGCCTGCCGCGCCGCCAGCAGATCGGTGAGCGTCTCGGTGAGCGGCGTGTACCGGTACTCGTACGACAGCGGCACCGGCCGGGTCGCCGAGCGGACCACCGCGGTGGGGCGGTCCGTGCGGCGGGTCAGGTCCTTCTCGAAGAAGGAGACGTCGCCGAGCGTCGCCGACATCAGCACGAACTGCGCCTGCGGCAGCTCCAGCAGGGGGATCTGCCAGGCCCAGCCCCGGTCCGGCTCCGCGTAGAAGTGGAACTCGTCCATCACGACCTGGCCCACGTCGGCGTTCCGGCCGTCGCGCAGCGCGATCGACGCCAGTACCTCGGCGGTGCAGCAGATGACCGGGGCGTCCGCGTTGACCGACGCGTCACCGGTGAGCATGCCCACGTTCTCCGTGCCGAAGATCTTGCACAGCTCGAAGAACTTCTCGGACACCAGCGCCTTGATGGGCGCGGTGTAGAAGGTGACCTCGTCGCGTGCGAGTGCGGCGAAGTGGGCGCCCGCCGCGATCATGCTTTTGCCGGACCCGGTGGGCGTCGACACGATCACGTTCGCGCCGGAGACCACCTCGATCAGCGCCTCCTCCTGGTGGGGGTAGAGCGTGAGACCGCGCTCCCGGGCCCACGACTCGAAGGCTTCGTACAGGGCGTCGGGGTCGGCGGTCGGCGGCAGCTGATCGATGAGGGTCACATCCCCATCTTGCCTGCCCGCCGGTCCGATGCGGGAATCGGCTACGGGCCCGAAGATCACGACCGCTACGCTGTGTCGCCGGCGGAGTGCCGACGCCGCCGGTCAACCGTCCGGCGGCGAAAGAGGAATGGGGCGGGCAACGGGGATGATGGGACCAGCACACTCACTGTCGGGCGCCGCGGCCTGGCTCGGGGTCGGTGCGGCCGTGGCCGCCGCCGGACGTCCGATGCCCTGGCCGGTGCTCCTGGCCGGTGCCCTGATCTGCGCGGGCGCCGCACTCGCCCCGGACCTGGACCACAAGGCGGCCACCATCTCGCGGTCCTTCGGGCCGCTGTCCCGCTGGTTGTGCGAGGTCGTCGACAAACTCTCCTACGCCGTCTACAAGGCCACCAAGAAGCAGGGCGACCCGCGCCGCTCCGGCGGGCACCGCACGCTCACGCACACCTGGCTGTGGGCCGTCCTGATCGGCGGTGGCACCGCGGCCCTGGCGGTCAACGGCGGCCGCTGGGCGGTACTGGCCATCCTCTTCGTGCACATGGTGCTCGCCATCGAGGGCCTGCTGTGGCGGGCGACCCGCGGCTCCAGCAGCGACGTCCTGGTGTGGCTGCTGGCGGCGGCCACCGCCTGGATCATCGCGGACGTCCTGGACAAGCCCGGCAACGGCTCCGACTGGCTGTTCACCGCGCCCGGCCAGGAGTACCTGTGGCTGGGGCTGCCGATCGTGCTGGGGGCACTGGTGCACGACATCGGGGACGCGCTGACCGTCTCCGGCTGCCCGATCCTGTGGCCCATACCGGTGGGCCGCAAGCGCTGGTACCCGATCGGTCCGCCCCGGTTCATGCGGTTCCGGGCGGGCAGCTGGGTGGAGCTGAAGGTACTGATGCCCGCCTTCATGCTGCTGGGCGGGGTGGGCTGCGCGGCGGCGCTCAACGTGATCTGACGGTCCCGTCCCCGCGGGACTCAGCCGGTGCCCTCACCGCCGTACCGGCGCTCGAAGCGGGCGACCCGGCCCTCCGTGTCCACCGTCCGGGCCTTGCCCGTGTAGAACGGGTGGCTCTCCGAGGAGATCTCCACGTCCACCACCGGGTAGGTCTCGCCGTCGTCCCACTCGATGGTCTGCTCGCTGGTCGCGGTGGACCGGGTGAGGAAGGCGTATCCGGCGGCACGGTCGCGGAAGACCACCGGGCGGTAGTCGGGGTGCTTGTCCTGCTGCATGAGTGCTCCTCGTGCGACTCGGGACCGCGCTGCGGCGGGGGAGCGGCGGGGTCAGCCGGGCAGGGTGTCCTCGTCGACGACGTGCATGGCGGCCTCCTCGGCGGAGGCGGCCGCGCCGTCGATGCCGACGTCCGTGGCGACCAGTGCCTCCTCCTCGTCCTCGTGCGCCCCTTCGTCCGGGGCCACGAGCCGGCCGGAGCGTGTGGCGCCGACCTCGTTGTCCAGGAGTTCCCCGTCGGTGCCCGAGGAATCCCCGAGCCCGTCGCCGTCGGAGGCGGCGGGATCCGGGATCTCCTCGGAGAGCCGCTGGTCCAGCGTCTCGCCCTCGTGGCGCTCTGCCGCCGTCACGCCGTAGTGCTCCACGGCCCAGGGCCGCTCCGGAGGGGACCAGCCCCGGTCGAGGGGGTCGGCGACGCCGTCGTTCTCCAGGGTGTCCTCGGCGTCGAGCAGTCCGGCGTCGTCCTGGATCTCGGACGCGTCGGGCTGGTAGACGTCGTCTCCCCAACCGTCGGCGCTGTTCACGGGTACCTCCAGAGGGTGGGGACGGGCCCGTTCCCGCCGCGGCCCGCTCCGGGCCGGCCGCACGGGGCACTGGCCACCCGCTCCCCGGTCCGGCAGGATCCGGGTGTTCCCCGAGCCGGTGCCTGACTCCAGCCTTCCACCGGAGCTCCCCACCGCGCAACGCCACGCCCCGCGCGGGCGGCGCGCGCCCGTGCCCGCCGCGCGGCCCGACGCCGATGACGGGCGCACGCCGTGCGACGGCGCGGTCACCCGTGCCAGGACCGCCACAGGGCCGCGTACGCGCCGTCCGCCGCGACCAGCTCGTCGTGGCTGCCCAGCTCGCTGATGCGGCCGTCCTCCACGACGGCGATGACGTCCGCGTCGTGGGCGGTGTGCAGACGGTGGGCGATGGCGACCACCGTCCGCCCGTCCAGGACGCGGGCGAGGGAGCGCTCCAGGTGACGTGCCGCGCGCGGGTCGAGCAGCGAGGTCGCCTCGTCCAGGACCAGCGTGTGCGGATCGGCCAGCACCAGCCGGGCCAGCGCGATCTGCTGGGCCTGGGCCGGGGTGAGCGCGAACCCGCCCGAGCCGACCTCGGTGTCGAGCCCCTCGTCCAGCGCACGGGCCCAGCCGTCCGCGTCCACCGCACCGAGCGCCGCCCACAGCTCGGCGTCCCCGGCGCCGGTGCGGGCGAGCCGCAGATTGTCGCGCAGGGAGCCCACGAAGACGTGGTGCTCCTGGTTGACCAGGGCCACATGGGCCCGGACCTGTTCGGCGGTCATGCGCGACAGCTCGGCGTCGCCGAGAGTGACCCGTCCGTCCCGGGGGGCGTAGATCCCGGCGAGCAGCCGGCCCAGCGTGGACTTGCCGGCGCCCGAGGGGCCGACCAGCGCCAGCCTGGTCCCGGGGGCGACCCGCAGGGACACCTCGCGCAGGACGTCCACGCCCTCCCGGTAGCCGAAGCGCACCCGGTCCGCGTGCACCCGGCGTCCCTCGGGGACCAGACCGGCGTCCCCGGCGTCCGGCTCGATGTCCCGGACCCCGACGAGCCGGGCCAGCGACACCTGCGCCACCTGCAGCTCGTCGTACCACCGCAGGATCAGCCCCACGGGGTCGACGAGCATCTGTGCGATCAGCGCGCCGGTGGTCAGCTGGCCGACGCCGATCCAGCCTCGCAGGACGAACACCCCGCCGATCATCAGCACCGAGCCGAGAACGGTCACATGGGTGATGTTGACGACGGGGAAGAGCACCGACCGCAGCCAGAGGGTGTAGCGCTCCCAGGCCGTCCACTCCCCGACCCGCCGGTCGGTCAGTGCGACGCGCCGCGGGCCGAGGCGGTGCGCCTCCACGGTCCGCCCCGCGTCCACGGTCTCCGCCAGTGCGGCGGC